>NZ_LR134167.1:405000-1605000 GCF_900635775.1 Avibacterium volantium
GTCGAGCAGGTGCGAAAGCAGGTCATAGTGATCCGGTGGTTCTGAATGGAAGGGCCATCGCTCAACGGATAAAAGGTACTCCGGGGATAACAGGCTGATACCGCCCAAGAGTTCATATCGACGGCGGTGTTTGGCACCTCGATGTCGGCTCATCACATCCTGGGGCTGAAGTAGGTCCCAAGGGTATGGCTGTTCGCCATTTAAAGTGGTACGCGAGCTGGGTTTAGAACGTCGTGAGACAGTTCGGTCCCTATCTGCCGTGGGCGTTGGAGAATTGAGAGGGGCTGCTCCTAGTACGAGAGGACCGGAGTGGACGCATCACTGGTGTACCAGTTGTCTCGCCAGAGGCACAGCTGGGTAGCTAAATGCGGAAGAGATAAGTGCTGAAAGCATCTAAGCACGAAACTTGCCTTAAGATGAGTTCTCCCAGTCTATAAGACTGTAAGGGTTGTTGGAGACTACGACGTAGATAGGCTGGGTGTGTAAGCGGTGTGAGCTGTTGAGCTAACCAGTACTAATTGCCCGAGAGGCTTAACTATACAACGCTCAAGGGTTTTGGCTTGTTTTTGATTGGAAAGAAAGAGTAAGAATAAAGACACTTAGTCGGATAATGGCATAGAAATAAGAGAAGTTATCGACTAAGAGAAATAAAGTAAAGAATCTAAAGAATTATCTTGGCGGCGCTAGTGCAGTGGACCCACCTAAATCCATGCCGAACTTAGAAGTGAAACGCTGTAACGCCGATGGTAGTGTGGGGAATCCCCATGTGAGAGTAGGACACCGCCAGGTTTTGAATGAGAGAAGAACGCCATTGAGGAAACTCCGTGGCGTTTTTTTATTTGTTTTATTTTATATCTCCTATTTTGGGTTTTAATTACACCGCACTTTGGTTTTATGTTTTTCCAGTACAAGCTGATAACTGGCTGGCTTGAAATTAATTTTTGAAAAGTTAAAGTAAAATCTCTATTTTTCTTAATAAGAAGAAAAAGATTTTATCAGAGCGATTTCGTTATTTTTTAGCAGTCGTGTCTTTATAGATTGATATAACGATTACATTATCCCTTATACCCATTCAAAACCTCATTCCAATCCTGTTCTGTAAATTTTATTGCTAGCTTATTTACTTCTTTACTAAAAGAGCGGTGTAATCTGGCGAGATTTTGGGCTTTCCAGTTATTGCCTGATTTTTCGGTGCATTTGTCAAAATCAATCAGCCAGTATTTTTGTTCTGGTGTGGCGAAATGTTGGACTAAAATATTATGGGCGTTAAGGTCGGTGTGGCAGATTTGTCGGTCATGTAATTGGCGGATTAAGCGGCCGATTTGCTGCCAATTTTCAGCGGATAAAGAATGGTGTTGTAAAAGTGCGGTGAGATCTTGCGCATTTTCGATTTTTTCACTCAGTAAATCTGCTTGATAGCAAATGCCCGCTTTACCTTTAATCACTCTTGCTCCAATGGGTTTTGGCACGGGGAGTCCGTCTTGATGTAATTTATTTAACAAATGAAATTCGGCGAAACTGCGCGTGTGCTGAAGATCGTGGAACCAATAACGATCTTTATTCAACTTACCAAATAAACCACCGCGATAATAATGGCGCAAGGCACAATTTACACCAAAAAGATCCGCACTTTGCACAAACCAAGTTGTCCCCCGCCCTTTGGCTGAACCAAGAATACGCTGCTGTTGCTGCCAAAATTGCGGATCAAAATAAGCGCTGGGATCAACAGGTTGTGTTTCCAGATTAAAAATAAAATATTGGTTTTGCTGTTGCAGTTCAAGCATATTGGGCAGATTTCTTATAGAATAGATCAATGAAAATATTCTACTGAAAATAAAAAAGAATGCTACATTAAGCAGAAAAAGTAAGGTAAATCTATGGCACTTTTTTCCACGCCCCCTAAATCTATTTGTATTTTACGCCTTTCCGCGATTGGTGATGTGTGTAATGCGCTGTCAGCGGTACAACAAATTCAGCGTTATTGGAAAGATACTCAAATCACTTGGATTGTGGGCAAAACCGAAATGCAGTTATTGCAAAATGTGAAAGGGATTCGCTTTATTCCGTATGACAAAAAAACCGGCTGGAAAGGCATTTTAGCTTTGTGGAAAACCTTGCGTGGCGAGCATTTTGATGTGCTATTAAATATGCAAACGGCTTTGCGTGCCTCAATGATTTCCTTAGGCATCAAAGCCACTTATAAAGTGGGTTTTAGCAAAAACCGTGCGCGAGAAGGGCAATGGTTATTTACCAATCGTAAAATTAATGAATCAACTAATCCGCACGTTTTAGCGGGATTTTGGGCATTCGTGGAATGTTTAGGCTTGCCCGTGGAAGCCCCAAAATGGGATTTAGCCATTGGTGAAAAAGAAATTTCCGCCGTTCGGCAATTTATTGATCCGACAAGAAAAAATCTGCTCATTTCCCCTTGTTCAAGCAAATCAGAAAAAGATTGGTTGGCTGAACGCTATGCAGAAATTGCCAATATCGCCCATCGTCAAAATATTAATGTGATTTTATGTGGCTCGCCTGCGCCAAGAGAGCAAGCAATGATCGAAAAAATCATCGCATTGTGTGATTTTCAGCCTGTGAATGCGAGCGGCAAAACCTCATTATTGGAATTAAGTGCTTTAATCGGAATGGCGGATTTACTGCTCGCTCCCGACAGCGGCCCTGCGCATATTGCCACCGCTCAAGGCACACCTGTGCTCGGTTTGTATGCCTATCATAATCCGCTACGCACAGGCCCTTATAACAATTTGCCCGAAGTGGTTTCCGTGTATGAACAAAATGCCCTGCAAGAATTTGGCAAGCCTTCTAGCCAATTACCTTGGGCAACCAAATTGAAAGGCAAAGATTTAATGGTACAAATTTCTGTGGCAGACGTATCAGAGAAAATGCGCCAGATGGGCTTTATTCAATAAAACTGTTAAAAAATAGCCAAGCATTCGCTATAATACGCCGATTTTTGTGTTCGCGAATCGACAAAAATAAAGTGCGGTGGAAAATTCTGTAATTTTTCACCGCACTTATCCTTTTATTTTACCTTGCGAACCTTTCTTTTTATTTCTAGGAAAAACAATGTTTAACAAAATTTTTGAATGGTTTGAAAGCCGCCTAAACGCCTATCCAGAGCAATCACCGAAAACGCCCGAAAAAGGTTTAATCCGCTTTATTTGGTCGAATATGGAAGGAATGCGTGGCTGGATTTTGCTACTTGCGTTGCTCACCGTGGGAACGGGGGTGATGGAGGCCGTGTTGTTCCAGTTTATGGGGATCGTGGTGGATTGGCTTGGTAAGTACACGCCAGCCACCTTATGGCAAGAAAAAGGCCATTGGCTTTTGGCGATGGCAGCTTTGCTGGTGTTTAGCATATTTTGGTCATTCACGGCGTCTGCGGTGCGTTTGCAAACCTTGCAAGGTGTATTTCCAATGCGCTTGCGTTGGAATTTCCATCGTTTAATGCTGGGACAAAGCCTGAGTTTCTATCAAGATGAATTTGCTGGACGCGTGTCGGCGAAAGTTATGCAAACTGCCCTTGCGGTGCGTGATACCGTGCTGACCATTGCGGATATTATGGTCTATGTCGTGGTGTATTTCATCACCTCAGGCATTGTGCTTGCTGCGTTAGATGCGTGGTTCTTGCTACCTTTTGCCTTGTGGATTGTGGCATTTATCACGATTTTACGCATTATCATTCCTAAATTAGCTAAAACGGCAGAACGCCAAGCAGATGCGCGTTCTTTAATGACGGGGCGAATTACCGATTCTTACGCCAATATCGCCACCGTGAAATTATTTTCCCACGGTTCAAGAGAAGCCAGTTACGCCAAGCGTTCAATGGAAGAATTTATGGTTACCGTACACGCGCAAATGCGTTTGGCGACCTCTCTAGATACCATCACTTACGCCACTAACATCACCTTAACACTCAGCACGGCAATCCTTGGCATTGTGCTATGGAAGCAAGGCAGCGTTGGAGTGGGGGCAATTGCTACCGCCATTGCAATGGCATTACGGGTGAATTTTATTTCCCGTTGGATTATGTGGGAATCCGCACGTTTATTTGAAAACATCGGTACGGTAAATGACGGAATGAACACGCTTACTAAACCCCATACTATTGTGGATAAACCGCAAGCCTTGCCATTAAAAGTGAGCAAAGGGGAAATTCGCTTCAATGATGTCAGTTTCTCTTACGATCCACAAAAACCATTGCTAAACCACTTTAATCTCACCATTAAACCGGGGGAAAAAGTGGGCTTGATCGGTCGTTCAGGGGCGGGGAAATCCACCATTGTAAATTTGCTCTTGCGTTTTTATGAAGCCAATCAGGGTGAGATCACTATTGATGGGCAAAATGTGTGTGATGTTACGCAAGAAAGTTTACGCAGCCAAATTGGCTTAGTGACACAAGATACCTCATTGCTACACCGTTCTGTGCGTGAAAACATCATTTATGGTCGCCCAACTGCCAGTGATGAAGAAATGATCTCCGCCGCACAGCGTGCTGAAGCATCAGAATTTATTCCTTATTTGAGTGATTCAGAAGGCCGAACAGGCTATGATGCTCACGTTGGTGAGCGCGGTGTGAAACTTTCTGGAGGACAACGCCAGCGTATCGCCATTGCCCGCGTAATGCTAAAAGATGCACCAATTCTGTTGTTAGATGAAGCCACTAGTGCGTTAGATTCCGAAGTGGAAGTGGCGATTCAAGAAAGCCTCGATAAAATGATGGAAGGCAAAACCGTGATTGCGATTGCCCACCGCCTTTCTACCATTGCCGCAATGGATCGCTTAATTGTGCTAGATAAAGGCCATATCGTAGAACAAGGCACGCACAACGAATTGCTTGCCCAAAATGGACTTTACGCCAAACTCTGGCACCACCAAAGCGGTGGTTTTTTGAGTGAAGAATAGATAACACTAAATATCAAAGCAAGATTGCCCAACAATCTTGCTTTTTTTGTGTTTATATTATTTCAACACTTTCCAAGCACGATAGCCGTAAATTGCAATAGCGACAAAGCAGATAAGTGGTAGTACGAAAGAAACATTGACTGCTGGCATTCCAAAAATTTCGCCTTGGTCAATAAGAATACCTTGCAATGGTGGCATTAACGCGCCGCCGACAATTGCCATTACTAAACCAGCTGCCCCCAAGGTAGCTTCTTCTTTTAAGCCATAAAGTGCGATGCCGTAAATGGTTGGGAACATTAGAGACATAAAGGCTGAAGTGAGAATTAAGCAATATAAACCGCCCACGCCGTCAATAAAGATAACACCAAGGATACTGAAGAAGCCGCCTAATGCGAAAAGGTATAGCATTAGTTCTGCTTTGAGATATTTCATAATGCTGGTGCTAATAAAGCGACTTACGATAAAAATACCCATTGCGATAATGTTATAGTTTTGTGCTTCTGCTTTGGTGAAGCCCAAACGTTCTGCATATTGAATAATGAAAGTCCAACACATAATTTGCACACCAACATAGAACACTTGCGCAATCACCCCTTCGCGATATTTTGCTTTTGCAATTAAGCGGTTAAAGGCTTCACGGAAAGACAGTTTTGTGCCTTGTTCAATTTTAGTTGCAGGCATTTTGTATAAACCAATCACTAACATAATCACGACCACCACAAGTCCCACTACTAAATAAGGATTGCGGATAATTTCTAAATCGTGAGTACGCACGGCGGCTTTTTCTGCTGTGGATAAGGTGTTGAAAATCAGATTGCCTGCAGCATCACGTTTGTCAGATTCCAAATTCACTAACACGATTTGTGAGGCAACAAACATCCCTGTAATTGAACCAAGCGGATTAAAAGATTGCGCTAAATTCAAACGGCGAGTTGCAGTTTGTGGATCACCCATTGAAAGGATATAAGGATTCGCTGTGGTTTCCAAAAATGCTAAGCCAAAAGTTAAAATGTAAAGCGAGAATAAAAAGAAGGTAAATTGTTCATAGCGTGCCGCAGGATAGAACAAAAATGCGCCCACAGCATAAAGAGCTAAACCCAGTAATACCCCCGATTTATAGTTATAACGGCTAACAAATAATGCGGCAGGAATGGCCATTGTGCCGTAACCACCATAGAAAGCAAATTGCACTAATGCAGCTTCTGAGGCGGGAATTTCCATTACAGTTTGGAATACCGCAACCATTGGATTGGTAATATCATTGGCAAATCCCCATAGCGCAAATAGCGTGGTAATGAGGATAAATGGAACAACAAATTGCTTTTCAAGAATTTTTGCACTCATAATGTTTCTCCTTGTTTGAGAGCAAACTCACCGCGACTTCTCTTTGCGGTTATGAAATGAGTTTGCTTAATCATCAACTTTTTGTGAAGCAACTGCGCGATAAACTCGCTACTCCTCAATGCGTAATCCATAGGATTTGAATTTTTCTAACACCACTGCCATATCTTGTTCTGATAACAATGGGATAGGTTGTTGGGTTGAGAGTAATTGGATATACCATTTCGCTAACACCTCCACTTCCTGTGCTAACCATAAGGCTTTATCTAAATTTTCTTCAGCCGCGATTAAACCGTGGTGAGCAAGTAAAATCGCCTTGCTTTGCTTAATGCCTTCCCCCACATATTGGGCTAATTTTGCTGTGCCGAAGGTGGCATAAGGGACACAAGGAATATGATCCGTGCCACCTACCGCAATCATATAGTGAATGGGTGGAATGGGTTTTTCCAAGATTGACACTGCGGCGCAATAAGTCGCGTGGTTATGCACCACCGCATTCACATCAGGGCGTGCTTGATAAACGGCTAAATGGAAATGCCACTCGCTCGAAGGCAATTTACCTTCTTCGTGCTGCCCTTGATTGCTGACAAACACAATATCTTGTTCTGTCATTTGCTCATAAGGCATTCCTGTTGGGGTAATCAACATTCCATCTTGGTAACGCACACTGATATTGCCCGCAGTGCCTTGATTTAAACCTAATCTTGTCATTTCAAGGCAAGTATCAATAATCTTGCGGGAAAGTTGTTGTCTGTTCATTTTATTCTTCTCCTTACTACAATTTTTTAGGGAAATACTGGGGTTACCCCTTTTTTCAAAATAATATTGCCGTATTTTGCACATTCGCCTGTAACCACCACGGCATAGGCTTGTTTGGCCCGATCGTAAAAATCAAAACGGTCAATACGGGCTAATTTCGGCAAATTTTGCACCGCACTTTGAGTTTGTGCAGATTTCTGTAATGCCGTTTCAATCGCGTTGAGATAACGGGCTTCCACGCTAGGGTCAAGGCTATCCCCTTGCACGGCTTGCATCATAATCAGTGGCGCATCTACATAGCTGTCAAATTCAAATAACGGCGTGATCCCCGTTAATAACGTATCAATGCCAAGGCCATCAGCACGCAAAATACGATGGTGGACTTGGTGTGCGGGGAAATGCGCATCAGCAAGCACAATTTCATCTCCGTGTCCCATTTCAGCAAGCACCTTCAATAATTCAGGGGAAAGGGCTGGGTGAATACCTTTTAACATGATTTGTTCTCCATCAGTTGTTGATAAAGTGCGGTGTGATTTGAAGGGAAAATACGTTGTTTGTTTGGCTTCATTTCGCCTTGCGCTTGTTGTACATTGTCATACACACCAACACCCGCTAGGGTAAACATTGCCGCACCTAACACTGTGCTTTCTGCCACGTCCACAATATCAATAGGTAAATTCAGCACATCAGCACGAATTTGATTCCATAAACGATTTTTAGAACCTCCGCCCACGCAAATTAAGCTCTCTGCTTTGAAATGGCTAACTTGCTGCAGAATATCTAAGCCTGCTTTAAGTTGATAAGCCATATATTCCAACGCCGCACGATAAATTTGCCCACGCGAGCTGTGCATTGAAAGCCCGACAATTTGCCCGAAACCTTGTCCGTTATCCGCAGGATTAAACTTGCCACTAAAGCGAATGCCCTGTGATCCCACGGTTGCTGCTGCACCCTCTGCGATCATTGTTGGGTAATATTCCTCAGTACCTTTTACATCGGCAAAGAAAGTTTTGCCCACCCATTCCATCACGCCAGATCCAATCCATTGCACTGCAGGATTAAAGCAACGAGATAGTGCGTCAAATTCCGTGGTTAAGCCTTGTGGTACAAATTCAATGTGTGGCTCGGCTTTTTCGGTGCGCGCCATTAAAATCTCCCAAGTGCCTGAACTTAGCACCGGTTGATTTAGCCCTGCGCCTGAGCCAAAAACCGCAAATTGGGTATCGTGTCCGCAAGAAATAACCGGAATAGGATTTAACCCTAGCTGCTGACAAAGTGCGGTAGATAACACGCCAATTTTTTCACCTGCATTCACCATTGGTGGAAAATGCGT
Source organism: Avibacterium volantium (assembly GCF_900635775.1). Lineage (NCBI taxonomy): Bacteria > Pseudomonadati > Pseudomonadota > Gammaproteobacteria > Pasteurellales > Pasteurellaceae > Avibacterium > Avibacterium volantium. Next base: position 413,354 of record NZ_LR134167.1, read on the forward strand.
TTCTTGTAGCCCTAATACATTTAGCACCGCCGTATCCCAAGTTTGGCTTTGCAAATCGGTCATCATTGAGGTACCAGCCATTGTGCGATCGGTGCTAAAAACACCTGTTAAACGTTGGTTAAGCATTGATGAAATGAACACAAATTTATCCATTTTTTGCAAAATTTCAGGTTCATTTTCTTTTAGCCATAACAGTTTAAATAGGGTGTTAAAACTGTATTGCCCAATCCCGTTCCGTTGATAAAGTGCGTTCACATCAAGGTATTGTGCAAGATTTTCCATAATGGAAATAGTGCGTGGACATTGCCAAGAAATAATCGGGTAAAGCTGATTTCCAGCCTTATCGAAAGGTGCGCCATCTACCCCAAAGGTGGTGACGCCAATCCCCACAATATCTTGCAAAGAATGGGATTGTTTGAGCTGAGTTAAGGTTTTTTCGGCACAAATTAACAACTTCTGCCAGATTTCTTCAATATCCCAAATATAAAAATGCGGATACTGCGGATCAGGTTGAGCACGATTTGGCTGATGATGAGAAGCCAAAATCTTGCCCTTTTGATCAATAGCAATAGTGCGTAAATTGGTTGCGCCACAATCAAAAATCAGTGCGATTGCCATAAAACCTCCGAGAGTTCTACTTTAAAAGTGCGGTCAAAAAACACCGCACTTTTCCTTTAGCGATTATTTATAAAGTGGCCCAAAGTTTGCGCAAGCACGGTAATCTTGCCCTTCTTTGTCTTGACCAAAGCCATTCCACGCACTTGGGCGGAAAATATCTTGTTCAGCCACATTGTGCATACATACAGGAATGCGCAACATTGATGCAAGGGTAATAAGATCCGCACCAATATGGCCATAAGTGGCAACGCAGTGATTTGCGCCCCAGTTCGCCATAACAGAATACACATCAGTGAATGCACCTGTGCCTGTTAAGCGCGGTACGAACCAAGTGCAAGGCCAAGTTTCGTTGGTGCGTTTCATTAGGGTGTCGTGAACCTCAGCAGGTAAATCAATTGACCAACCTTCCGCAATTTGTAGTACAGGGCCAATGCCTCGAATAATATTTAAACGGTGCATCGTAAATGGCATTCCGCCTTTAGTGAGATATTGTGATGAGTAACCGCCGCCACGGAAATATTCATACACCGCAGGACACCAACGGGTGTTTTCCACACAGCGTTTGCCATCTTCTTCCGTTACTTCCCAAGCTGGCTTAATGACAGGATTGCCTTTGTCATCTGTATGCTGACCTGTGCCGTCTAAGGCGGCAGAACCGGAGTTAATCAAATGGATAAAACCACTTTCTGGGCGGAAGCCAGTGGCACGTTCCACCGCATCAGGACTCCAATAGGTGCGTACATCGGCAAAGATTTGTGCTTGCCCAGTAAGCTGATTACCAAACAGCATACATACGCCATTGAGGGAGTCATTTTCCGTAGCAAGAATGTAAGGTGGGCGAACACCGTTCCAGTCGTAGGTGGAGTTAAGAATAGCTTCCATAAAATCACCATTTGGCATATGGTCTGTCCAATGACGTTGTCCTTGGAAACCTGCCGCAATCGCGTTATGTCCAAGAGCTTCTTCGCCATAATTGAGCTGCGCTAATTTTTCATTGCCCGCCATCAGATCACGTGTGATGATTGCCATTTTCACCACGTTTTCCCAAAGCTTCGCTTTTTGTTCTGGGCTATCTTGATGATCTGGGTGATTGACATCAACACCTTCTTTGCAATAGGTTTTCACCCATTGAAGTGCCAGTTCCACTTCTTCCTCATCATAAATTTTGCGGTCAAGACGGCGTTTAATTTCGCTCATATCCACATATTCATTGCGCATTCCTAAATATTCTTGGAAGAATTTTTGATCCACGATAGAGCCCGCAATTCCCATAGAAACAGAACCGATAGAAAGATAGGATTTGCCGCGAATGGTTGCCACAGTCAGTGCAGCGCGAGCAAAGCGTAGGAGTTTTTCTTTAACGTCTTCCGGAATACTGGTATCAGAGGCTTCTTGCACTTCTGTGCCATAAATAGAAAAGGCAGGTAAGCCCATTTGTGAATGGCCGGCTAATGCGGCAGCTAAATAAACAGCACCGGGGCGTTCTGTACCATTGAATCCCCAAATGGCTTTGGGCATATGCGGATCCATATCAATGGTTTCTGAACCATAGCACCAGCAAGGGGTGACGGTAATCACTGCGCCTACATTGGCAAGTTTAAATTTTTCTGCACAAGCAGCGGCTTCGGCCACGCCACCAATACAAGTATCTGCGATAACACATTCCACAAATGAACCGTCCGTATGGCGAATATGGCTTTCTAATAAATTGGCAACGGATTTTGCCATATTCATCGTTTGATCTTCGAGCGATTCACGCACGCCCATACGGCGGCCATCAATGGTTGGACGAATACCAATTCTAATTGGGGCTGATTTTAATACTGTCATTGTGTTTTCCCTCTATACTAAGCCGAGCTTTATTCCGCTATGGGTATTGTGTTGAATAAAGTCAGCAAGATTTATTGAAAAAGTACGACTTGGGTAAAAATGAATTGCTTTCATCGCGCATACGGCAAGAATGGAACGGTGGAGCAATATCGTTATGCAATGTGCTGCATCAACTTTATTGTTCAATAAATCAGAAAAAGAGAATAGTTTTTTAGCAAGTTTGTGTGATTTTTGCGGAATAGATCACAAAAAATGACCGTTTATAGCAAAATAAAATGCCCGATTTAACATTTGATTATTAAATCGGGCATTTTTTACTTTAAAGAGCGGTCAAAAAGCGAGATGAATTTCTTGTTCTTTACAATAATTTTGTAAACTTTCATTCGGTGCTTGATCGGTGAATAAAATGTCTAACTGAGAAAGCTCACCTAATTTTATAAGATTTTTACGCTCAAATTTAGAGCTATCCAATAATAAGAATTTCTGCGCAGACGCATCAATTAATTTGCGTTTGATGGACGCATTTAGTTCATTAGACTCCCAAATTGCCCCACTGCTGTCCACCCCAGTACAAGAAAAAACACATAAATCAATATGCAAACGAAGCAAAAGCTGCTCCGAAAGTGGGCCATAAAAAGCGGCATATTTTGCTGAATAAACACCGCCTGTGGCAATGGTTGTAACATTAGGTTTATTAACTAACGCATTGATATTATGCATAGAATTGGTAACAACGGTGCAAGGAATATCAGGAATCAGCTGCGCAAAGTGCCAGCTACTGGAACTCGCATCTAAGCCGATTACCGCACCCTCAAACACATAATCCACCACCTGCTGCGCTATATACTTTTTCGCTTCAGAATTTAAACGTTGTCTTGCTTGAAATGAGCGGCCAATATCCTTTGATTGGCTACTCATTGCACCTCCGTGTACTCGATGTAATAAGCCTTTTTGATTTAATGCTCGCAAATCTCGGCGAATGGTTTCCACCGACACACCAAACTGCTGAGCAAGCTCATTAACATTCACTTTCCCTACTGAATTGACAAGCTGTAAAATTTGCGACGTTCTTGTTGGCATTATTCCTCCAAACGGTCAAAACAGTCATTCGGGCATTATAAATTAATACCCATTCCCCTGCGCATTCGTTCCTTTCACAATAGCAACGCCAGCGCTTACGCCTAGACGGGTTGCGCCAGCATTGAGCATTGCTAGTGCGGTGGCGGTGTCGCGGATGCCGCCTGAGGCTTTTACTTCCACCTTGTCGCCGACGGTTTGCTTCATCAATGCAACGTCTTCAACCGTTGCGCCGCCGGTGCTAAAACCTGTGGAAGTTTTAACAAATGCCACCTTGAGCGCTTTGCAGATTTCGCAAGCCTTGACGATTTCTTCTTTGGTTAGTAGGCAGGTTTCTAAAATCACTTTTAAGGTTTTGCCTTGGCAAGCCGCAAGCACGGTGGCAATATCTTGTTCCACCGCTTGCCATTGATGGGCTTTGGCAAGGCCAATGTTGATCACCATATCAATTTCATCAGCCCCCGCATTAATGGCTTGCTCCGCTTCAAAGGCTTTCACTTGGCTTAAATTTGCCCCTAAGGGAAAGCCAACAACGGTGCAAATTTTCACCGCACTTTTCTCTTTGCCATTTTGTGTGAGTGCCTGCTTAGCCAGTGGAATATAGGCGGAGTTTATGCACACGGAACAAAATTGGTGTTCAATCGCTTCTTGGCATAAGTTAAGAATATCTTGTGGGGTTTTATCTGCGCCAAGGGCGGTGTGGTCAATGTATTTGGCAATATCTTGTGGTTGCATTGTTTGTCCTTAATCTTGTCTGGATTTGTGCTATATCATAACCTAAAAGCGGTGGTGAGCGCGAAATTTCTTTAGCCCTTATGCGTAAAATCCTTTAGAATAAACAGCAATATTGAAATCAAATGAGGATTGAAAAATGATTATTGTAACTGGCGGCGCAGGCTTTATTGGCAGTAACATCGTAAAAGCGTTAAACGAGATTGGACGCACAGATATTTTAGTGGTGGACGATTTAAAAGACGGCACAAAATTCGTCAATTTAGTGGATTTGGATATTGCGGATTATTGCGATAAAGACGACTTTATTGCCTCCATTATGGCAGGCGATGATTTAGGCGAGATTGATGTGATCTTCCACGAGGGGGCGTGTTCCGCCACCACGGAATGGGACGGTAAATTTGTAATGGAAAACAATTATGAATATTCCAAAGAGTTATTACATTATTGTTTAGATCGCCAAATTCCTTTCTATTACGCCTCCAGCGCTGCCACCTACGGCGACAGCGATACCTTTGTAGAAGCGCGTGAGTTTGAAAAACCGTTGAACGTGTATGGCTACTCAAAATTCTTGTTCGATGAATATGTGCGTAAAATTTTACCTGAGGCACAATCGCCCGTCTGCGGTTTCAAATATTTCAATGTGTATGGGCCAAGAGAGCAGCACAAAGGTAGTATGGCGAGCGTGGCATTCCACCTCAACAATCAAATTTTGAAAGGGGAAAACCCAAAACTGTTCGCAGGTAGCGAGCATTTCTTGCGTGATTTCGTTTATGTCGGCGATGTGGCAGCGGTAAATATCTGGTGCTGGCAACAGGGCATTTCGGGCATTTACAACTGCGGAACGGGCAAAGCGGAAAGTTTTGAAGCCGTGGCTCAAGCTGTCCTAAAATTCCACGGCAAAGGGCAAATTGAAACGATCCCCTTCCCAGAACATTTAAAAAGCCGTTACCAAGAATACACCCAAGCGGATTTAACCAAACTGCGCGCCACGGGCTATGACAAGCCATTTAAAAGCGTTGCCGAAGGTGTCAGCGAATATATGGCGTGGTTGAATAAATAACATAACTACGCAATTAAATCAGATGTAGGGGCGAACCTATGTGTTCGCCCAAAATAACAGGATTAGTCGTAAAAATTAGCAAAATTTTCACCGCACTTTTATTTTTAGCCAAATAAGTGTGGTGGGAAAAGCATGATTTTGATTGGGCGGACACATAGGTCCGCCCCTACGATATGAAATTATTTCGTGATTAAACAAATAATTTTGACTATTTTTGTAGATAAATATAGCAAATTGTAGGGGCGAACCTGCGTGTTTGCCCAAAATAACAGGATTAGTCGTAAAAAATTAGCAAAATTTCCACCGCACTTTTATTTTTAGCCAAATAAGTGTGGGGAAAAGCGTAATTTTTGATTGGGCGGACACATAGGTCCGCCCCTACGATATGAAATTATTTCGTGATTAAACAAATAATTTTGACCATTTTTGCAGATAAACATAGCAAATTGTAGGGGCGAACCTATGTGTTCGCCCGAAATAACAGGATTAGTCGTAAAAATTAGCAAAAACTTCACCGTACTTTTCTTTTTAGCTAAATATAAGTGCGGTTGGAAATTGGCGATTTTTGAGTGAGTGAGCGAACATAGCGTTCCCCCGACAATTGATATAATTCACACATTAATGAGAACCGCAGAATGAACATCTTAGTAATTGGCCCATCTTGGGTTGGCGATATGATGATGTCGCACAGTTTATATCAATGCTTAAAACAGCAATATCCTGATTGCCAAATTGATGTGCTTGCGCCAAATTGGTGTAAACCCTTGTTGGAAAGAATGCCGGAAGTTAGAGGGGCGCTCACAATGCCCATCGGACACGGCACCTTTGGCTTGAAACAGCGCTATGAAATTGGGAAAAGCCTAAGACATCAATATGATATGGCGATTGTATTGCCAAACTCGCTCAAATCTGCGTTTATTCCTGTGTTTGCCAAAATTGCCCGCCGCCGTGGTTGGAAAGGGGAAAGCCGTTATTTCTTTTTGAATGATTTACGCACCAATAAAAATGATTACCCAATGATGGTGCAGCGCTATGTGGCATTGGCTTATGAAAAAAACGCTGTGCCAACGGCAGCACAAATGACCTTTCCTTACCCTTATTTACAGGTGAGTAGCCAACAAATCGAGCAAACCAAAAACCATTTCCACGCACAACTTGCACAGGCAGAAAATCGCTCTGCGATTGGTTTTTGTCCGGGCGCGGAGTTTGGCCCTGCCAAGCGCTGGCCGCATTATCATTATGCTGCGCTTGCTCAAATGCTGATTGAAAAAGGTTACAGCATTCGCCTGTTTGGTTCAGCAAAAGATGAACAAGTGGGTGATGAAATTCGTGCCAGTCTGCCAGAAAATTTACAGCCGTACTGCTTAAATTTAGCGGGGCAAACCAGCCTTAATCAAGCGGTAGATTTAATCGCAGATTGCCAAGGCGTGGTTACCAACGATAGCGGATTAATGCACGTTGCGGCGGCGGTGCAGCGTCCGCTTGTAGCGCTTTATGGCCCAACTAGCCCGCAATACACGCCACCATTATCCCATCACGCGGTGATTATTCGCCTACAAAAAGGCGGATTAGAAAAAATTCGTCATGGCAAAGACAGCGCCGAAGGCTATCATCAAAGTCTTATCGACATCACGCCTGCGATGGTAATGGAAAAATTAAGCGAAATTTTACCGCACTTTGATCTGGCATAAATAAGGCAGCACGATGCGAATTTGCTTAGTAAAAACCTCTTCAATGGGCGATGTGATCCACACCTTGCCCGCATTGACCGATGCGCAAAAAGCTTTGCCTCATTTACAAGTGGATTGGGTGGTGGAAGAAAATTTCGCCGAAATTCCTACTTGGCATTCGGCGGTCAAACAAGTTATCCCCGTTGCCATTCGCCGTTGGCGCAAACAGCTTTTACAACGCAAAACTTGGCAACAATGGCAAGATTATCGTCAATTATTACAACAAAATCAATATGATGCCGTGATTGATGCGCAAGGCTTAGTGAAAAGCGCATTGTTCGCCGTGCGTCTAGCGCAAGGGGCAAAGCACGGCTATGATAAACATTCCGCACGCGAGCCTTTGGCTGCCTTATTTTATGATGAGCGCTACGCCATTGATTACCAGCAACACGCCGTAGAACGCATTCGCCAGTTATTTGCGCAAGCCTTGGGTTATGCGCTTCCGAGCCAACAAGGGGATTATGGCATTGCACAGCATTTCCCCGTGCAACAAAGCCTGCCGCCTTATGTGTTGTTGATTCACGCTACCACGCGCGCGGATAAACATTGGTGTAATCAAGAATGGAAAAAATTAGCGCAAAATCTCACCGCACTTGGGCTTGCCGTGCATTTGCCTTGGGGAAATGAGAAAGAAAAACAGGCTGCAGAATGGATCGCGCAAGGCATTGAAAATTCTATTGTTCTGCCGAAAATGGATCTCACCGCCTTAGCCCAGCATATCGCCAATGCCCAAGCGGTAGTTTCCGTAGATACGGGGTTGGCGCATCTCACTGCCGCCTTGGATAAACCGAACATCACCCTTTATGGTGCAACTAACCCAGATTTAATCGGTACTTACGGCAAAAATCAATATCACTTACAAGCGCCCACAATGGCACAAATTTCTGCCGAAGTCGTATTGCAGCGCTTACGCCCTTTGCTTTAATTTGATTTTAATGCCCCTTGCAAGCGTCCTTGATTTTCACGCAATAATTGCACCGCACTTGGATAATCCAAATCCGCTAGCAACATTAAGATGGCCACTTTTGCATTGTTGTGCGCAGCGTTAAGGGTTTGTTCTGCTTGTTCAGCGGTGCAATCTGTCGCTTGCATTACGATACGCACAGCACGCGCCACTAATTTTTGATTGCTGACTTGCACGTCCACCATTAAATTTTGGTAGCATTTCCCCATTAGCACCATACTGGCGGTGGTGAGCATATTCAGCACCAGTTTTTGTGCCGTGCCAGATTTCAAACGGCTTGAGCCAGTTAGCACTTCCGCACCTACCGCAGTGATAATGGCAATTTCCGCCACCTGTGCCATCGGTGAATTGGCGTTGCTAGCAATGGCCACCGTGGTCGCACCTAAGGATTTTGCATAATCCAAGCCGCCTAGCACATAAGGTGTGCGCCCGCTGGCAGCAATCCCGACCAAAATATCTTTCTCATTAAAATCAATTTCTTGCAAATTTTTCACCGCACTTTGTGGATTGTCTTCCGCCCCTTCAATGGGGTGACGCAAAGCACGTTCGCCCCCAGCGATAATGCCTTTTACCATTTCACTGGAAACCCCAAATGTTGGCGGACATTCTGACGCATCAAGCACGCCCAAGCGCCCACTTGTGCCAGCCCCGATATAAACCAAACGCCCCCCTTGCTGAAACGCCTGCACGATTTTTTCCACCGCAGCGGCAATTTTTGGCAAGCATTTTTCGATAGCCAACGGCACGTTTTTATCTTCCGCATTCATTAATTGCACGATTTCCAACGCCGAAAGCTCGTCCAAATTCATTGAGTTCGGATTACGTTGTTCCGTGCTAAGTTGCGAAAGTTGATTGAGTAATGGGTTGTTTTTCATTTTTTGTCTCTTTGGTTTTTTGAGAGGATTTGCGTAGGGTGGGCTTTAGCCCACCAATGGGAAAATCACATTAAACGGTGGGCTAAAGCCCACCCTATACTGTATTGGCGTATTATCTCGTAGGGGCGGACTGATGTGTCCGCCCATTTAAAATCGCGGTTTATTTTATTAAAAATAAAAGTGCGGTGAAATTTTGCCAGTTTTTCCTGCGATTAATTCTGTCCATTTTGGGCGAACACATAGGTTCGCCCCTAAGAAAATTATTCTTTATAAAATAATATGTTACAGTTATTTTTGGGTTCTAACCCTATTTATTATTCAACAATCCTTAGGATAAATCACCCCTAAACTCACCGCCTTTGTTGCGCCGGTAACGCTAGGTTCGTTGGAGGGTAAATTTTCCATTCGGCGGTAAGCTAACCACGCGAAGGCGGCGGCTTCTAAATAATCTGTGTCTAAGCCGTAATCTGTGGTGGTGGCGATTTGCCAATCGGGCAGTAAACGTTGCAAGTGAGCCATAATAACAGGGTTTTTCGCGCCGCCGCCGCAGACTAATAATAAACAAGGAAGCGTGTTGTGTTGGCTTAAATGTTGCAGATCTTGCGCAGTGCATTGTGCGGTAAATTCTGCTAGCGTTGCTTGCACATCTTGAGGGGAAAGTGCGGTGTGTTTTTGCAGAATTTTTTCTAGCCACGCCAAGTTAAATAATTCTCGCCCAGTGCTTTTCGGGGCAGGCAAGGAAAAATAAGGATCTGCCAGCAAATCTTGCAACAACGCAGGATTACTTCGCCCAGACGCTGCCCATTTGCCATTTTTATCATAGCTTTTCCCTTGATGTTTGGCGATCCAACTATCTAGCAACGCATTGCCCACGCCGGTGTCGTAACCTAGCACGGGCTGGTTTGGGATCAGCACAGAAATATTGCTAATCCCACCAATATTCAGCACCACGGTATTTCGCGTAGGATCAGCAAACACATTGTGGTGGAATGCAGGCACGAGTGGCGCGCCCTGTCCGCCATAAGCCATATCTTTACGGCGAAAATCAGCCACGGTAGTAATACCTGTGCGGGCAGCAATAATATTGGCATCGCCTAATTGCCAAGTAAAGGGCGATTGCCCTTGCGGTGCGTGCCAAATGGTTTGTCCGTGGCAGCCTACTGCCTGAATTTGTTCCGTTTTAAGAGAATGTTTCGCCAAAAATTGGTTGATGCTTTCTGTATAAAGTACGCCAAGTTGATGATCTAGTTCGCCAATTTGCTGTAACGAGCCTTGCCCTTGCTGGCAAAGTGCGGTGATATTTTGGCGCAAATTTTGTGGCATTGGCACAAAATCCGTGGCGACCACTTGCGCAGGCTGAGTGGAAAAATCCATTAGCGCGAGATCCACGCCGTCAAGGCTCGTGCCAGACATCACGCCAAGGTAATAATGGGATTGCATAAACATTTCCATAGAAAATTTGAATTGGCGATATTCTATTATAAAATAGCGCAGATTTTTATCTTAAACCGACAGAACAAGGATTTTTATGAAAAATTTAAGCGTAGTGATTTTGGCTGCAGGCAAAGGCACAAGAATGTATTCCGATTTGCCAAAAGTGTTACATAAAGTTGCAGGCAAGCCAATGGTGAAGCACGTTATTGATACAGCAAAACAGCTCAATGCCGATAATATTCATTTAATTTATGGCCACGGCGCAGAATTATTACAACAACACCTTGCCGATGAAAATGTAAACTGGGTGCTACAACCTGTGCAACTTGGTACAGGACACGCAATGCAACAGGCCGCGCCATTTTTCGCTGATGATGAAAATATCGTAATGCTTTATGGTGATGCTCCACTTATCACCGCGCAAACCTTGCAAAAACTGATTGATGCTAAACCAGAAAACGGTATTGCCTTATTGACTGCGCATTTGGACGATCCAACAGGCTACGGACGGATTATTCGTCAAGATGGCAATGTGGTTGCCATTGTCGAGCAAAAAGATGCCACGCCAGAACAATTAGCCATTCAAGAAGTGAATACAGGCGTAATGGTTTCCAGTGGTGCGAGTTTTAGAAAATGGCTAGCAAAATTGGATAACAACAATGCGCAAGGCGAATATTATATGACCGATGTGATTAAATTTGCCAACCAAGACGGCTGCAAAGTGGCTGCTGTGCAAGCGCAAGATTTAATGGAAGTGGAAGGCGCAAATAACCGCTTACAACTGGCTGAGCTTGAGCGTTATTATCAACGTAAACAAGCGGAAAAATTATTGCTAGCGGGCGTGAGTTTGCGTGATCCCAGCCGCTTCGATCTGCGTGGCGAAATCCTTCACGGTAAAGATGTGGAAATTGATGTGAATGTGATTATTGAAGGCAACGTGAAGCTGGGCGATCGAGTTAAAATTGGTGCAGGTTGCATTATCAAAGATTGCGTGATTGGCGATGATGTGGAAATCAAACCTTATTCCGTGTTTGAAGATGCCGTGATTGGCGAACAAGCTCAAATCGGGCCTTTCTCACGCCTTCGCCCAGGTACAGAACTTGCCGCACAAACCCATATCGGCAACTTCGTTGAAGTGAAGAAATCACACATCGGCAAAGGCTCGAAAGTGAACCACCTCAGCTATGTGGGCGATAGCGAAATTGGCGCAAATTGTAATATCGGCGCAGGTACTATCACTTGTAACTATGACGGCGTAAACAAATTCAAAACCGTGATTGGTGATGATGTGTTCGTGGGTTCAGACAGCCAACTGGTAGCCCCAGTAACCATCGCCAAAGGCGCAACCATCGGCGCTGGCACAACCGTTACCAAAGATATTGCAGAAAACGAACTAGTGATCTCACGCGTTCCACAACGTAATATCCAAGGCTGGAAACGCCCAGAAAAACTCGAGAAAAAATAACATGGTTACTATCATTGCTGGCTGTGATGATTTTTTAGCCAAAAGTGAAGATGAACGGAACATCTTGCCAATCTTTTTGACTAAGTAGCGATGCCGTTATTCAATGTGCATCAATAATAAGCAATGATGCCCTGCGATAAAGTGCGGTGCATTTTGTCGCAGTTTTTTATTTTTAATGATCTAAAGGAAAGTTTATGACAACTGAAAATGCTCAAGCCGCTGAAAATACAGTGGATATTCAAGCGCAAACTTCAGCGTTGATTGAGAAAGTTCACTCAATGGATATGAACACGCTCTTGAATGATTATGTGATCCCTTATGGCACAAAAATTCTGCTTGCGATTGCCATTTATGTGATTGGTAAAAGTATTGCGCGCTTGCTTAGTCGCCTGCTTGGCAAAGCCGTGTTGCATTCCAGCAAAGATGAAATGCTACAAAGTTTCGTTTCCTCGATCAGCTATTTTTTATTTCTCTTAATGGTGATTATTGCCTCGCTGTCCCAACTTGGCATTAATACTTCTTCACTGGTCGCCCTAATCGGTGCGGCGGGTTTAGCGATCGGCTTGGCATTACAAAATTCATTACAAAATTTTGCTGGGGGGGTGATGATTTTGATTTTTAAACCTTTCCGTAAAGATGATGTAATTGAATCTAGCGGAATAGTGGGAAAAGTAGAGAAAATCGGGATATTATTTTTGGAATTACGCACTGGTGATAACAAAACCATCTTAATCCCAAACGGCAAAGTGTTTGGCGACAGCATTACCAACTATTCCAGCAACGCCACACGCCGAATCGACTTTATTTTCGATATCGCCTACAAATCTAACATTGAACAAGCGAAAGCCATTGTAGCCGACATCTTGGCGCAAGATCCACGCGTATTGAAAGACCCAGAACCCACCATTGCAGTGGGCGCACTTGCCGCAAACAGCGTACAGCTAGTGGTTCGCCCTTGGGTAAACACCGCGGATTATTGGGCAGTGCATTTTGATGTCACGGAAAAAGTCAAACTCGCCTTTGACCAAGCCGGCATCGAAATCCCATTCCCACAAATGGATATTCATTTGCCTGAAAATGCTGAATTAAAAGTGGGGCAGAAGTAATTTCCTTATATTCCGTACATAAAGAAAAAACGTATTTGGGGTTTGCTCAAATACGTTTTTTATTTCGTTGATATTCTACATTAGCATTCCACATTTTTTGCCAGCGTAAATCTCGCCAATTTAGGCATTCTTAATTGAATACGTTCGCGGTTGAGTGTTAAGGCGTTTTTTGTGGGCTGGTAATCTTGCCATAGGCTAGGATTTTGTGGTAAATCTTCTGGCCAGAAATATTGCACCTTAAAGCCGCGCGCTTTGCATTCTTGGTGGAGGAGATCGTAGCGGTTTTTGAGAAATTGCAGTTTGTTGAAAAAGAATCGGACGTGTCCTTCGCCTAATTTGTAATCCGCAGGCTGCCCAGTAAGATTGTATTTTCCTTTCGCAACCGCGTTGGGAATGCGAGTGAGTTCGCGATGTTCGGCGAGCAGGTGTTGATCGCAAAGTTCTTGTGGCGGGACAACATTAATCCTTGTCATTATTTTTCCTTATTTATGAAAAGTTTAGTCCTAAATCTAATTCTTTTAATAATTTGTTTTCTGCGATGAGATCATTTCGCACTAAGGGATTCTGCGCTAAATAACTTGGCTCAAATTGAATTGTCCATTGCGCTAAAGTGCGGTCGATTTTTAATGAAATTTTTTCACTCCATACGGTGGCTTGGCGCGATTTATTCAGCAAAATGGCTAAGCGCAGCAAACGCACAACGCACAAGGGCGAGAATATCTTGCTCGGCATAACGAGAAAACTTCGTAAAATCAGTCTGTTTAATATTGTTGATTTGGTAACGTACCAAGGTGGTGAGCAGGCGTTGTTGCTCTTTATCAAAGCCCGGTAGCTCCATATTTTGCAGAATGTAGGCGGAGTGCTTTTGCAAGCCTTTATGATTGATCACAATGCCCACTTCGTGCAGCCGTGCCGCCCAAAGGAGAATGTCCACCATTTCATCTTGTAGTTGGCTGTTTTGCCAAGCGCTGTATTGCGCAGCAAGGCGTTGAGCGCTTTGATAGACTCGCTCAGATTGTGCCATATCAAGGTTAAATTGTTCGGCAAGGGCAAGGGCGGTGCGTTGGCGGATATTGCTCACTTGGAAGTTTTTTTCTAGGCTGTACATCACCCCTTCACGTAATGCCCCATCAGAATATCGCATTTCCTCAATGCCGAAAACCTCAAACACGGCACTTAAAATAGCAAGCCCCGGCACGAAAACATCAGCTCTGTCTTCATTTAATCCTTCTAGCTGAAGTTGGTCAAAATGCGTGGCTTGTAGCACTTTTTCGCGTAGCTGGGCTAAGCGTTGTGGTGTGATAATGCCGTTGGGATCAAGATTGGCGGCAATCACTTGATAAACGGTTTTAATCGTACCTGATGAGCCGAGTACCGATTGCCAGCCCAATTTTCGATATTCAAAGGCTAAATCTTCAATTTTATTCACCGCACTTTGTTCCGTGCGCTGAAAATTTTCGGCGGAAATTTCCCCATTGGGAAAAAATTTCTTTGCAAAGCTTACGCAGCCCATATGGCGACTTTCAGCAATCAGTGGGTGGAAATCTTCGCCGATGATCATTTCTGTTGAGCCACCACCAATGTCCACCACAAATTTTCGTCCTGTTTCAGGCTGAGTGTGAGAAACGCCAGCGTAAATGGTTTTGGCTTCCATTTGCCCGCTGATAATGTTAATCGGGTAAGGGAAAACCTGTTCCGCTTGGCGTAAAAATGCTTCATTGTTTACCGCGGTGCGTAGGGTAAATGTTCCTACCACATTGACATTTTGGGCAGGAAATCCTTGTAGCCGTTCCGCAAATAAGGCTAAACAATTTACCCCTCGTTGAATGGCTTCTTGGCTTAATACATTATTTTCATCTAGCCCTTCGGCAAGCTGTACTTTCTGTTTTAAGCGCGACAGTACTTGGATTGAGCCATTGATAATACGGGCGATGATCATATGAAAGCTGTTTGAGCCTAAATCAATGGCGGCAATTTCTCGCACTTCGCCACGGTGATGGAGATAAGCAGAGGCTTTAGCCAACAGATTTTCGTTATTCATAATGTTCCCTAAAAGTCAAAGTGATAAAGCAGATCCACGGCTTGGTTTACCCCCGAAACGGATTGTAAATAAAGCTGTGGCAATAATTTATAGCGGACGGTAAATTCTGCCAATCCATCAAATAAACCGACTCCATATTTGAGCTGTAAGCGTGGTGTAATGTTGCCGCTCACCGTAACTTTGGAACTGTCGCCCACCCCTTGCGTGCCTAGACTGAGATCTTGCACACCAAAGGCCTCACCAATGCCTCCAACTAATTTTCCACTCTTGGCTAAGCCCATTCCAAGCAGTGCCGCCCCGATTGAACCGCCTGATCCTGCTTCACCGCTATTTTCCAGCGAACGCCCTGTTAGCAAGTAGGAGAGGGCTTCATCTTGCGAGCTAGCAGGATCGGAGAACACCGTAACTTGCGGGGCTGTGGCAATGCCGATTACTTTTACCCCAGCGGTAATATTGCTGTTTTCCATTGCCGTTGGGTTGCGAATGGCTTCAATATTTAGCATTGGTTGAGATGGCAAGCCAGAAAAACTGATTTGCCCTTTGCGAATTAGTAAGTCTTGCCCATAAGCGGCATAGCGCCCATTTTTCAAGTAAATTTGCCCAAATAAACCCAGTTTGCCTTTGTCTTGTTTGACTGAAAGCAAGCCGTTTAAGCTGGTGTTTAAGCCGTAAGCGTTGAGGGTAACATCATCACCGATATTAATTTTCAGATCGGAGCGAATTTCCATACCGCTTTTCGTACGCGCTTTAATTTCACCGTTTTTTAACCCCACTTTGGTTTTGTCTGGGCCGTCTAAAATCACTTCATCACCGCTTACGGCAACGGCGCTGTCTGGCAATTCTTCAATGGCAATTCTTGCCCAAGGAATATCTACTGTACCAGAAATATCAAGCAGTTTTGGATTGGCCGTGAGTTCCACATTTGGGCTAATTTTTAATTTTGCCATTGACGGAATATTCACATTAAAGCGATCTGCTTTGGCTTGCACACGCGTGTTCCAGTGTTCCACATCTTTCCAATCCGCTTCGCCAGTAATATCTAAACGGCTTTCAGGGCTTTGCACATAGCCTTGCAAGGTGGAACGATTGCCGGCAAAACGCATCGATAAATTGCCGTCTTTAATGGTGAATGGCAGGGATTTCATTGTGGCACTTAAACGATTGACATCAAAATTACCGTGAATAAGCGGTGCATTGAGATTGCCGCCTAAGGTGAGGTTGGCAGCAATTTCGCCATTAATTTTTTCGCCACTTGAAAGCAGTTGTTTGGCTAAATTGAGATTTAAGCGCTGAATGCTAATGTTGCCCCCTAAGGTGCGAGATTTTGCCAAGTCTTGCAATTTAAGTGCGGTGGTAATTCGGCCATTTTCCATTAAATCAATGGCGGAATCCAAATTCAGATTGTTGTTTTCCATTTGGGCTTTAATGTCCACTTTCGGAATAGCCAGGTTGAAGGTGCGATAATCAATTTTCTGCGCCACTGATAAATGATTGCCCGCCACTTGCACATTGAGTTTCAGCGGTTTATCGCTAAACCACGCCACCGTTCCCTGACTTTGTAATTGCCCTTTGATTTGCGTTTGGTTTTGTTCTTTATCCAATAGTTTGTTGATTAAGGCTAAATCCAATTTACGCACTTGGAATGGTACTTCGCCGTTTTTCCCTGCGGTGAAATTTTTGGGGAAACATAGCTCAATATCGCTGTTTAACCAACAATGTGAGGAAATGGCGGCTTCGATTTTGTTTTGATTATAAGTTACTGCAACGCCTTGATTGGTTTGCCATTTTCCCACTGGAGATTGAATATCCACACCGCTAATTTGCCCTTTCCAGATTTGCGAAGTGCGGTCGAAATTTCCTGCAATTTTTAAATTAGCCGCCACAGGTTTACCCTGTGATTGCAGCTGTAATTGGTGATTTTTTTCATCACCCGATAACGCAAGGGTCGCTTGGTTAATTTCTACATCAGCATATTTCAAGCCCGTTACATTGGCATTTAAATCACCGCTAATCACGTTCTGCGAACGGATATCCCCTTTAACGGCGAATTTATTCAGCTGTAATTGTTGGAAGCGAATATTGTTACCTGTTAAATCCACGTTTAAATTTGGCTCGCGAATGTCCCCTTTCAATTTTGCATAGCCAAACAGGGTGGCGGAAAGTTCAGGCAGCAAACCACGTAAATTGGGCGCGTGAATATCAAGAGATAAATCGGATTGCTGGCTGATTTCCCCTTGCATTGCAATGCGGTTTTCACCGTAATTGAGCAACAGATTTGGCACTTGCAGCCATTTGTTGTTATCTGCGCTGAGCTTGCCTTTGAGGCTTAATGGCTGGCGAGAAAGCGTACCGTTAATGTCTAAATCGGGGACGTTAATTGTCCAATTTTGCCCATCAACTTGCCCTTGCGAGCTGAAATGACCAGACAGCACCGCAGGCATTGACGGCAAATATTGAGTGATATTTAATTGTGAAAAATCCACCGCACTTTGCCATTGTACGCCTTTTTGCCAGTTTACTTCACCGCTTAAATTCGCCTTGCCTTGTAAGGTGTTAAGCGCAAATTGTGCAATGTTGGCCTGCCAAAGTTTACCGTTAATTTGGCTGGTAATTTGTGTTTTTGGCGTACTCATTCCAGAAACATCGGCATTCAGTTGCGCTTGGTAAGCCAGCAAATCGCCAGTTAGATTGAGCGTTAAATTTTGTACTTTTAGCGGATCTTTTTCTTTTTTATCAAAAGGATATTGCAAGCTTTTACTGGTTAGCTTGAGATCAAAAGGCGTTTTTTCTTGGTTAAGCGCCACATTGCCCACCAGCTCCGCATTAATATCCCCTTTGCTTTGCAAATGAAGCTGCGTTTGCCCACGCAGTTGGCCTGAAAGTTGTAGGCTGAGATCGCCCTGTGGGATATTCAATGGCGCATAGCCTTTCAGTTGGCTGTTAAGCTGAAAATCAAGGGGGAAATCTTCGTCCAGCTGCATTGTGCCTTGCCCTGCCAGCGTTCCCACTGAACTGGCGATATTCAGGTTGTGCAGTTGCACTTGATTGCCTGTGGCATCAGCATTGATTTGCAAAGAGGACACCTCAATTTGCTGTGCAGGGGCAGGCTCGGTTTCAGTTTTTGGTGCCTTATTTTGTGCATTATCTTGCGCCTTATTTGCGCTGTCGAAATGCTGTTGATATTGCCAATTTTTACCTTGAATATCGGTAATATGGAGATCAAAAGGCAGCTCGATTTTATTTAAATTGCCGAGCAAAGCTGGGGTAAGACGTTGTTCTAACTGTTGCCAATCAATGGCTTGCTCTGTTGGTTGAGTGGCTTTGCTTTCCGTTTTTTGTGCGGTTTTTTCTTCTTCTGGAGAGCTGTAAGTTTGTATTAACAAATCATTAATCTGCGTTGGCGCAAGGGTAAAACCGCTTTCATTGTTTAGGCTAAGTGCGGTGGAAAAGTGGGCCAAATTAATCTGCGTTTGATCGATAGTTAAAGCTAAATCCTGCACTTGTACATTGTCTGCTAGCACTGCTACAGGCAGATGAATTTTTTTCATTGGGCTAGGATCTTTGTCCTTTTCTTCGGACGGCGGCAGCTTTGTCGTGTCAATATGAATTTGTGGTTGTTGAATGCTGAGATCTTGCAGGCAAACTTTGGCTTTCAGCAAGCAAGACAAATCCAGTTGCAAATGGGCCTGCTGAATTTGCGTATCCACACCCTCTGACTGAAATTTGACATTATGCAGGGTTAGCCCATTTTGCAAGCCGCCTTCCACCTGCTCAATAGAAAGGCTATCCATTAGCTTATCCACCAGCTGAATCAAACCACGCTGCCCTTGATTGGTGGCAAGGGTGGCGAGCAAGGCAAAAATCGGCAAAAAAATCACCGCACTTATGCACAGCAGTTTTTTCCATAATGGACGTTTTTTCTTCACGGCAGGGGAGTGTTCCGCCTGATTTTCTGTACCTTGGTTTTCAGTGCTTTCGTTTGCCATATTTTGCTTTTCAGTATTTGGGGTGGATTGCGCTTCTTTTGTCATTTTTGTTGCCTATAATTCCGAACCTAAACCAATGTAAAATTGCACGTTTTTGCTGTTGTCTTTGTCACGAATTGGGGTGGCAATATCCAGTTTTACTGCGCCGATAGGTGATGCCCAGCGCACGCCCATTCCCGCGCCATAGCGCAGTTCTTCTAAATCGAAACTGTTCGCCGCAAGCCCTGTGTCGGCAAAGGTGGCGAGCCACCAGTTTTCATAAACTTGGTATTGATATTCCAATGTTCCCGTGGCAAGACGGGTTGCCCCCACCAATTTGCCATCGGCATTTTTTGGTGAGATTTTTTTATAGCCGTAACCGCGCACGCTACGATCGCCCCCAGCAAAGAAACGAAGTGCGGGCGGAATTTTCTCTAAATTTTTGGTCTGTAACCAACCGATCTCACCACGCACTAAGAAACGGTGATTATCGGCAAAGGTGCGAATCCACGCACTGGACGCTTGTACTTTGAAGAAATTCGCATCAGAAAGCCAGATTTTATGCCCAAAATCCACGGTTAAACGCTGTGCATCGCCCCAAGTTGGGAATAAACCGCCCCTTAAGCGGGTACGGCTAATGGACGCAGTGGGGTAAACCAACCAAGTGCGATCAGAATGATTGGCTTGGGTGAAAGAATCATAACGCACACGCAACCCAAGGGCGTGCTGCCAGCCTGATATGCGATTCCAATAACGCAACGCCGCAAAGGTGCCTGATGAGGTTTCTGTGTCGTTAGTTTTTTCCCGTTCGTAACCAGTGGAAAATTCATAATAATAACGCAGCGGATTTTTCAACAATGGCATTTTATACACCGCTTCCACCGTTTGTTTTGGCGCAGAAGCATAAAGATTAAAACGGAAACTATGCCCACGGCTGTTGATCCAAGGCTTTGTCCAGCCCCATTGAAAGCGCGGGCCGACATCAGTGGAATAACCTATCCCCACGTCCATGGCATTTTTTTTACGCGGCGTGAGTAGCACATCAACATTAACAATTTTATTTTCTTCATCAAGGTTAGGCTGCACTAACACCGAGCTAAACCAGTTGGTGGAGGTGTAATCGTTGGTAAAACTGGAAAGGTCATTGATGAGATAAGGTTGCCCTTTTTCAATTTCCATCATATTACGCAAATAATCTTCACGAATTTGCGAGCGTTGAAAGGTGAATTTGCCGAAGCGATAGCGTTCGCCGCTATCAAAGGTGATTTTCCACCAGCCTTGATAAGTGGAAGGGCGCACTAATAATTGGGAAACATCAAAATCGGCATCAAAATAACCGCGTGCCAGAGCAAGGGATTGCAGATCGCTTTTGTAATCTTCGTATTTGGAGTGATAAAGCAATTCGCCAAGTTTAGGCAGTTTTTTATCTAGCGCTTTGAAGGCTTCATCGTCTTTTGCTTGGCCCAAAATTTGAATATCCATTCCGGTGAGCAAAACAGGTTTGCCAGCATTTACATCAGCGATGAGTACAGGGCGTTTGCCTCCTTTGGCAGGTTGCAGGCGAAAATCAATTTTAATGTTGTAGTAGCCATAAACGCGCAAGGCTTTTTTGATGGCTTCACTCACAATATATTGATAGCGATCTGAGCCGTCCGCTTCTTCAGGATCGATCATCTTGGTGTAAATATCCACGTTTTCAATGGCTTTTACCCCTTTTACCCCAATGACTTTGAGATCCACGGTATGTTCGGCATAACTATTGATACTGCTTAAACTCCAAGCGGTAAGTAGGCTTGCATAAAGCCATAAATGGCGTTTTTTTTGTTGCAATAATTTCATACTGTTCCCATTTCGCTGAACCTTGGTTCAAATAAAGTGCGGTGCTTTTTTCGTTATTTTTATGAATGTAATAAATGGCGTTTGCGAATGCCTAAAAGCAATAATGTGCCGCCATAAATCAATGCTGCAAGGGCAATAAGCCAAGCCAGCCAGTGAATGCGAGTGATAAATGTCATTTGTTGCCAGCTTTCTAATGTTGGACAATAGTGCCAAATTACGCTGCCCATTGCCAGCCCTGCAAGTAAAACTTTGGTAAAAAACACCGCACTTTGTTTACTAAAATGATAAATATTTGCCCGAGCCAAGCCACGATAGAGCAAATAGGCGTTTAAGGTGGCAGACATCGCCGAAGCAATGGCAAGCCCCACATAGCTAAACGGAATGGCAAGCAGGTTAAATGCCATATTGCTCACCATTGCGATAATGCCGATTTTCACGGGAGTTTTGGTGTCTTGGCGGGCATAGTAACCATTGGCGAGAATTTTAATCAGCATAAAGCTCAACAGCCCCGCATTAAAGGCAAGCAGGGAATAGGAAGCAGCTTGCACATCAGAAAAGAGGAATTGACCCCGCATAAATAGCACTAGCAACATCGGCTGTGCCAACACGCCAATGCCGATCATCGCAGGCACGCCAAGCAACAAAATCATTCGCACGCCCCAATCCATTGTGTTGCGAAAATCCACCGCACTTTGTTCGGCATTATCCGAACGATTAACGTGGTGGCGGGCGAGGGTTGGCAAGATCACAGTGGAAATGGCGATACCAAAAAGCCCAAGAGGAAATTCGAGCAAACGGTCAGAATAATAAAGCCAGCTGATCGAGCCTGTCATCAAGAAACTGGCAATAAAGGTATCCAGCAGTAAATTGATTTGGCTCACGGAAACCCCGAATAAGGCAGGGATCATCAGCGTGCGGATTTTTTTTACCCCTGCATCATTCCACGCCCATTTTGGTTTCACTAATAAGCCTGCTTGCTTTAAGAAAGGCAACTGAAATAAAAATTGCAACAAACCGCCAATAAAGATCCCAATAGCAAGGGCAAGATCAGGGCTCGATGTGTAGGGCGCAAGGAAAAGTGCGGTGCAAATCATCGCAATATTGAGTAACACGGGCGAAAATGCCATCACGCCAAATTTGCCGAGCGTGTTTAAAATTGCCCCTGATAACGCAACAAAGGTAATAAACCATAAATAGGGAAAGGTGATTTTGAGTAACAGCGAGGCTTGTTCAAACTTCACGCCGTTTACCCCATCATTGAGCCAATCAATAAACCAGCCTGTACCAAAAATGGCGGCGACCACGGGCGAGCCGACCATCGCAAAAAGGGTAACAAGGGTAACCAATCCCCCCAAAGTGCCAGACACTTTGCTGATAAATTGCTGAGTTTTGCTGAGATCGCCGGCTTTTTGGTATTCCGCCAACACAGGCACAAAGGCTTGAGAAAATGCCCCTTCAGCAAATAAACGGCGTAAAAAATTAGGAATACGGTTGGCAAACAAGAACACATCAGCACTTAACCCCGCACCGATGATTTGTGCGATAATCACATCACGCACCAGTCCAAGCACGCGCGATAATAAAGTCATTGCACTGACAATAATGCCAGATTTTAATAATCGTTTACTCAAAATAGCTTTCTCATCAAGAAAAATTTGGCTTAATTGTATAGAAATTTTGTTTTTAAGCTATATTCTAGGCAAAAAAACTGATAAAATTCGCCCACATCGTTTGGGTGGGCTACATTGAAAGCCGCATTTTCAGCGAACGATGCAGACTTTCGGTTGTGTCTCACCGAGTAATCAAGCTAAATTTTGCTAATTGTTTATTGACAATTATGGAACGGAAAGGCATAGTTTACGCCTTTATTTATCTCATAAACTAACAGAAATTTTTAGGAGTTTGACCTTGGCTAATATCAAGTCAGCTAAAAAACGCGCGGTTCAATCAGAAAAACGCCGCCAACACAATGCAAGCCAACGCTCTATGATGCGTACTTACATTAAAAAAGTTTACGCCGCTGTAGCAGCAGGTGAAAAAGCTGTGGCTGAAGCCGCTTTCGTAGAAATGCAAAAAGTTGTGGATCGTATGGCATCTAAAGGCTTAATCCACAAAAACAAAGCAGCGAACCACAAATCTAAATTATCTGCTCAAATCAAAAAATTAGCGTAATTTCAGATTAAAAAATTCAGAAAAATAAAACCGCACTTTAAAAGTGCGGTTTTTTTATGATTTATTTTTTAATCGTCTGCGTCTGCTGTGATAGGTGAAACGACTGGCTGTTTGAGGTTGTTTCTTTTTAGCAGGCTGGGAAAGCTCAAGTTGTTTGCGTTTCACTCGGCGATAACGGCTTAAAAAATAATGAATGGAGCTGGCAAATAATATTCCCGTAAGAAACACGATAATGATCTCACCGTAAAGACGGTTAAAAATCAGATTGATTTTGCTTTGCGTGGTTTGTCCATACTTATTATTAAAGGTTACGCGCAAAAAACCTTCCACGCCGTCAGAAGAATAAATTGGTTCAACAATTTGTTGATTGATGATTTCTTTTGCCACGGGCTGATCAAGCCCTAATTGCAGACGTAATAATGAAGCATTGGAACTCTGCGCTAACAGCTCACCCCGATTAGAATAAATTGAAGCATCAAGGATAAAATCCTCTTTCACAAAATTATCTAAGTTTTCTGTCAGCTGTTCTGATTTTGTATTATTAATCAATAACATTGAAAATAAATTGGCTTGCTGACGCACTAATAAATGGGAAAGATTCGTTACTTGATTGACACTAGCTAATTGTGATCCCAGTTTAAATTGTTGCACACCGAATAAAATCACGCCCATTATGCCAAGGCAAAATAAGATTATGATAACAATCATCGTGATTTTCAGTGCTTTTTCTTTGATGAGTTGCACGTTATTTTCCCCAAGATTTCGCAAAATAGGCTAGAATAAGGCGTTATTTTAGTCTATTTATGTGTTCACGGCACAATAAATCGTAAAAATGCCGATAATTTACAGGATTTTCTATGCAAACACAAAATCTCAACCAATTACAACACCAGTATCCAAATCTGCCTTGCCCAGTGCAACAGACGCAATCCCTTGCCGCAGGACAGAATTATTTTTTGCTTTATGGCGAAACCTTAGATTTGGCTAAATTGCAGAAATTTCAGCAAAAGTGCGGTGAAAATTTCACGCTTTTTGACTATTGGATTGAAGCGCATAACCTTGCGGTGCTGTTGCAAGGCAATTGGCAAGCGCAGTGGCAAGAATATGCTCATCAATTAGAAGTGGATATTGCGCGGCTCAATTTTTCCGCTCGTTTGCAGAAAAAAGGCTTGTTAGTGATGGATATGGATTCTACCGCCATTCAAATTGAGTGTATTGATGAAATTGCGAAATTGGCTGGCACAGGTGAGTTGGTATCTGAAATCACCGAGCAAGCCATGCGCGGAGAGTTAGATTTTGAGCAAAGCCTGCGCCGCCGCGTGGCAACCCTAAAAGGCGCACCTGAAAACATTTTACAACAAGTGCGAGAAAAATTGCCGCTAACTTCAGGATTAGTGGAAACCATTCAAGGCTTGCAGAAATACGGTTGGCGAACTGCCATTGCGTCAGGTGGGTTTACTTATTTTGCGGATTATTTAAAAGCAGAATTAGGGCTTGATGCGGCGGTTTCCAATCAATTCGAGATTGTGGACGGCATTTTGACTGGCGAAGTGCAAGGTGCGGTGGTGGACGCGCAATATAAAGCGGATACCTTGCGTCAATTGAGCGAACAATATCATATTCCAATGGAAAACACCGTTGCCATTGGTGATGGTGCGAATGATTTGCCAATGATGAAAGTCGCCAATCTCGGTGTGGCATTCCACGCCAAGCCGAAAGTGCAACAAGAGGCGCAAATTGTGGTAAACTTTGCCGACTTAACTGCACTATTATGTATTTTAGGTGCAAATGACCGAATAATGAAAAACGAGGAGTAATTATGCCTTCATTTGATATTGTTTCTGAATTAGACGCGCACGAAGTGCGTAATGCGGTGGAAAATGCCAACCGTGATTTAGCTAACCGTTGGGATTTCCGCAACGTGCCTTCTTCTATCGAGTTAAACGAAAAAAACGAAACCATTAAAGTGGCCAGTGAGTCCGATTTCCAAGTGGAGCAGCTGGTGGATATTTTGCGTAATGCCTGCATTAAGCGTGGCATTGATTCTGCGTCATTGGATATTCCAACAGAATATGAACACAGCGGTAAAACCTTTAGCAAAGAAATTAAGCTGAAACAAGGTATCGAAACGGATATGGCGAAAAAACTCACTAAGCTTATCAAAGAATCCAAGCTCAAAGTGCAAACTCAAATTCAAGGGGAGCAAGTGCGCGTAACAGGGAAATCCCGTGATGACTTGCAAGCGGTGATCCAACTGGTGAAAAATGCGGAATTAGGACAGCCATTCCAGTTTAATAATTTTAGAGATTAAAAAAGGAATAATGAATTTATGGCATTACTTGATGTGTTGATTTACCCCGATGAGCGCCTTAAAACGGTGGCGCAGCCGGTGGAAAAATTTGATGAAGAATTACACACTTTGATTGATAATATGTTTGAAACAATGTATCACGAGCAGGGTATTGGCTTGGCGGCAACCCAAGTTGATGTGCATCGCCGTTTGATTGTGATCGACATTGAAGGCACGAAAGAAAATCAAATTGTGTTAATTAACCCTGAAATTATCGAAAGTTCTGGCGAAACGGGCATTGAAGAAGGCTGTTTGTCTTTGCCGGGAATGAATGGCTTTGTACCGCGTAAAGAAAAGCTGACTGTGCGTGCCTTGGACAAAAATGGTAAAGATTTTTTACTGAATGCTGATGGTTTATTGGCGATCTGTATCCAGCACGAAATTGATCATTTAAATGGTATTGTTTTTGCGGATTATCTTTCTCCGCTTAAGCGTCAGCGGATGAAAGACAAACTCACTAAGCTGAAAAAACAGCTACAAAAAGCCTAATTTTTACCATTAGAAAGAAAACCTGCGTTTAAGCAGGTTTTTTATGAGAAAAATTTACGAAAAAAGCACCGCACTTTATTTTAGGGGCTTTTCCTTTTGGGCGGCGTAGGCAGCCCCTTTGGCGAGCATACGCAGTTGTAAAATCACCCGTTCTTTGAGCAACTCACGTTCTTCCTTATTCATATCCAAGGCATTCGCACCAGCGGTGAACACCAGTGTAACGATGCCCTCTGCTTGAATATAAGCAATGTGGCGCGAATAGCCATTGCGTTCGGCAATATATTCTGCCAGTTCGTCAATAAAATGCTTAATTTCCCGTGCTGCGGCGGTGCGGAACGCGTGCGATGTGCCTGAACTTTCACGCAGCAATAAGCGGAAAACATTGGTGCTGTGGGTGATAAATTCAAAAAACGTATTCACCGAAATCACGATAACGCTACCGCCATTTTCCAACCGTTTTCGTGCTTGGCGCATTAATTGGCGCAGCATTAGGCCTGCTTCGTCCACCATTTCTAAGCCGAGTTCGTCCATATCACGAAAATGGCGATAAAAAGAGGTAGGCGCAATGCCTGCTTCTCTTGCCACTTCACGCAGACTGAGATTAGAAAAACTTTTCTCTGCACTGAGCTGATTAAACGCGGCGCTGATCAACGCGCGTCTAGTTTTTTCTTTTTGAATTGCACGAACGCCTGCCATTTTGCCCTCTTATTTTTGTTGAAGGATCGGGGTGATGATATTGCTAATGGTATTTGCCACCCGTTCATAACGCATTCTTAGTGGTGAACCGGGGCGATAAATTAATGCTACGGTACGTGAGGGTTCTGGCACACAAGGGAGATATTTTACTCCTGTGCGATTGCCTTCGTTTAACACCGCAAGCTCTGGCATTAAGGTTATTCCTGCGTTGGCGGAAACCATATTGCGTAAGGTTTCAAGACTGGTGGCTTGGAAATGGGGATTTTCCTTTGCCCCAGCGGTGAAACAATAGCCCAGAGCTTGATCTCGCAAGCAATGGCCGTCATCAAGCATTAGCATTTCACAGCCTTTGAGTTTGTCCATTGGGATACTCTTCTCTTTTGCCCAAGGATGCTCTTGGGAAATCGCAAGCAACATTTTTTCTTTAAATAATGGCACTTCAATAAAGGCTTCGGTTTCTGGCACGGTGGCAAGAATGGCACAGTCTAAACGTCCACTTTCCAGTTGTTCTAACAACTGGTGAGTTTGCGCTTCATATAAAAATAGCTCTAAATCAGGAAAGGCTTGTTTCAGTGCAGGCATAATATAAGGCAGCAGATAAGGCCCAAGGGTTGGGATCATTCCTATATGCAATGGCCCAGTCATTTCTTTGCCTTGATTGCTTGCCATTTCTTTCAGCACTTTGACTTCGCGCAACACGGTGCGAGCTTGTTCCACAAGGAGCAAGCCCGATTGGGTAAATAGCACTTTACGGCTGGTGCGCTCTAGTAAAATAATGCCCAGTTCGTCTTCCAATTTGCGGATTTGTCCGCTTAAGGTTGGTTGGCTAACGTGGCAGGCATCTGCGGCTCGGCGAAAATGTTTGTGTTCGGCGAGCGCCACTAAGTATTCTAAATCACGGATATTCATATTTTCTCTGCTTCCTCCATCATAGAAAGGAACAATTAAAAGGATAGGTATTAATCGTTTGTAACTATATCACGATTTTCACTATAATTCACCCCGTCAATAAGAAATCATTATTTTAATCGCAATAGGAGAAAGATTATGACAGCAACAATGGAAGGAAAAAAAGTTCCTCAAGTAACATTCCATACTCGTCAAGGTGATCAATGGGTTGATGTAACCACTTCAGAATTATTTGATAACAAAACCGTCGTGTTATTTTCATTACCAGGTGCATTTACCCCAACTTGTTCATCAACACACTTACCACGTTATAACGAATTAGCGTGCGAATTCAAAGCCTTAGGTGTGGACGATATTATCTGTTTATCTGTAAACGACACTTTCGTAATGAACGCGTGGAAAGCGGATCAAGAAGCAGAAAACATTACCGTAATCCCAGATGGTAACGGTGAATTTACTGAAGGTATGGGTATGCTTGTGGATAAAGATGACCTTGGCTTTGGTAAACGTTCTTGGCGTTATTCAATGCTTGTGCGCAATGGCGTGGTGGAAAAAATGTTCATCGAGCCAAACGAGCCGGGCGATCCGTTCAAAGTGTCTGATGCAGATACAATGATCAAATACTTAAAACCTGATTGGCAAGCAAAACCTTCAGTGTCTATCTTCACTAAACCAGGCTGCCCATTCTGTGCAAAAGCAAAAGGTTTGTTAAAAGTGAAAGGTTACACCTTTGAAGAAATCGTATTAGGCCGCGATGCAAGCACCATCTCTGTGCGTGCGATCACAGGTAAAACCAGCGTGCCACAAGTATTCATCGGTGGGGAGTACATCGGTGGAAGCGAAGATTTAGAAAAATACTTCGCGAACCAAAACTAACTCCATAGCATAATTAGAACTTCCTATAAAAACCTTTGGCTAATCCTTGTGATTAGCCTTTTTTATGCCGTTAATAATGCGGTGGCGGGGTTTCTTCTGCTTGGCTTGCAATATTAGAGGGTTGTAAATCTTTTAACTTCGCCGCTAAATGACGCAGTTGCAACTGCATTTTCTCTAGCATAAATTGTTGTTCCACCAAGGCTTGGTTTAATTCTTCAATGGCGTGTTCCTGAAACGCCACTTTTGTTTCTAATTCGGCAATTTGTTTTGCTTGCTCAAGTTGAATTTGCATAAATAATCCTTAGCGTTATGTTTAAAATGTATAATGAATTATCAATAGACCCTAAATAATGGTTGTTAAATTGCTCAATACAATTTAACCTATCAAACATTCCGACTCATTATAAAGGATGATAAACAATGTTAAAAATTCAAAAATTCTCTCTTATCACACTCGCATTAAGTGCGGTGGTTTCTGGCTCAGTTTTTGCTGATCAAGCAGCGGACAAAAAATTCAATGATGAAGCCTCTTATGTGGTGGGGTATGCCACAGGAAAACAATTCCTTGAAACCTTAATCAACGATCAAAAAGATGTGATCAGTTACGACAAAGCTCGCGTATTACAAGGCGTGAACGATGCCTTAGAGGGCAAAGGCGATTTAACGGATCAACAAATCCAAGAAAAATTAAAAGCCATTGGCGACAAAGTGTATGAAGCGCGCCAAGCGAAAGTACAAGCTGAAAACGAAAAATTCACTGCGGACTTTATGAAAAAAGACGGTGCGAAAAAAACTGCGTCTGGCTTAATGTACCGCATTGAAAAAGCAGGTGAAGGTGCGGCAATCAAACCTGATGATATGGTCAAAGTGCATTACACAGGAAAATTAGCCGATGGCACGGTGTTTGACAGCTCCGTAGAACGTGGTCAGCCAGCAGAATTCAAATTAAATCAAGTGATTAAGGGCTGGACAGAAGGGCTTCAGTTAGTCAAAAAAGGCGGCAAAATTGCCCTGCTTATCCCAGCAGATTTAGCCTATGGAAAACAAGGCGCAGGCCCAATTCCACCTAACTCAACCCTTTATTTTGATGTGGAAGTATTAGACGTTACCCCTGAGAAAAAATAAGAAAAAACCACCGCACTTTATATCCATTGAAAGAAAAGTGCGGTGGATTTTTCCATCATTTTGAGATAAACCCAATGCTAACGGATAGACGCCCTTTTACTGATGAAGATCGTGCGATTTTAAATTCCTATGTGGCGGTGGTGGACGGCGTGAGTGCCTTAATCGGCAGTCATTGCGAAATCGTACTGCATTCTCTCGAAGATTTTGAACATTCTGCCATTTGCATTGCCAACGGGCATAACACCCACCGCAAAGTGGGATCGCCAATCACCGATTTTGCCTTGAAATCGCTCAAAACAATGCAAACGGAGAATGTTTCCAAGCCTTATTTTACCCGCGCAAAAGGCACGGCGTTGATGAAATCCGTCACCATCGCCATTCGCAATCAAGAAAAACGCATTATTGGTTTGCTGTGCATTAATATTAATTTAGATGTGCCGGTAACCCAATTTATCCAAGCCCTTATGCCGCCTGCGGAGCAACAATCTGCTTCTGAAGTGAATTTTGCCAGCTCGGTGGAAGAACTGGTTAGCCAAACCATCGAACAAACGGTGCAAGAGATCACCGCCGATCGCTTGGTGGCAAACAATAATAAAAATCGCCAAATTGTGCTTTCGCTCTATGAAAAAGGCATTTTTGACATCAAAGATGCCATCAACCTAGTGGCTGAGCGGCTGGATATTTCACGCCATACGGTGTATTTGTATATTCGCCAAATCAAGCAAGACGAGATGAAATAATGCGCTATGTGATTACAGTAAAACAGCCTGTTTATGGCTCGCAAGGGGCATTTTTAGCCTATCAACTTGCCCACGCCTTGCTTGAAAAGGGGCATCAAATTAGCCAAGTTTTTTTTATGCAAAATGGCGTAAGTAACGGCAACGGTTTTGTGTGTCCTGCTAATGACGAGTTTAATTTGCAACAACATTGGCAAGCCTTGAGTGAGCAGCACCATATCCCTTTGCATCTTTGCATCGCAGCTTCGCAACGCCGTGGCGTGGTGGACGCTTTAACGAGCAAAGATAAACAGCAAAATAATCTGGCAAAAGGCTTTGTGTTAGCAGGATTGGGCGAATTTAGCCAAGCCGTGTTGCAAGCAGATCGAGTGATAACCCTATGATTAAACTGGCTTTTGTGTTTACCCAACCGCCTTATGGCACGGCCGCTAGCCGTGAGGGCTTAGATGCACTCCTTGCTGCCACCGCCTTTTGTGATGAAAGCGAAATTGCGGTCTTTTTTCTTGATGACGGGGTTTTCAATCTCATCGCCAGTCAACAAAGCGAAAAAATCTTACAGAAAAATGTTAGCCAGCCTTTCAAATTACTGGAATTATACGACATCGAACAGCGTTACCTGTGCCAACAATCCGTACAAGCCTTACACCTTGAAAAAGCAAATTGGCTATTGGATTGCGAAATATTGCCCCGCGCGGCGTTAATGGAAAAATTACAACAAGCAGAAAAAGTGCTGACTTTTTAGCGCACTTTTTCATTCTTTTTGCAGGAAATGATGATGCTTTATACCTTTGCCAAAGCCGATTACGACAGCCAAACCCTCGCTCGCTATTTTGAGAATTTTACTGAACAAGATTGCCTTGTGCTATGGCAAGACGGCGTGCTACTTCCCTTCAAACACCAAGAACTTTTCACCCAACTCGCCGTGCCTTGCTATGCGCTAGAAAACGACATCTACGCCAGAAATCTACAAGAAATTGCACCGCACTTTGTTAATTGCGATGAAAATAATAAAAGCAAAGTGCGGTTGATTTCTCTGCAAGATTTTGTGGTGTTGACCGAGCGGTATTTCCCGCAGGTGGGGTTGTAAGCAAATTAATAATCAGACAAAGACTTTGTCCTTTGCCTGTTCTATGACTTGACATTCTTAGTGCCCAAGATTAAAATTCGGCGTCTATCTATTCTAAGGTAGAACAAAAAGTAAACATTCTTTTATGAATAACAACTATTAAACTGGAGCTTTTTTAATGGCAACTATCAACCAATTAGTACGCAAACCGCGTGTGAAAAAGGTTGTAAAAAGCAACGTTCCTGCATTAGAGGCTTGCCCGCAGAAACGTGGCGTGTGTACTCGTGTGTACACAACTACACCTAAAAAACCGAACTCAGCATTACGTAAAGTGTGCCGTATTCGTTTAACAAATGGTTACGAAGTAACTTCTTATATCGGCGGTGAAGGTCATAACCTTCAAGAGCACAGCGTTGTGCTTATCCGTGGCGGTCGTGTTAAAGATTTACCAGGTGTGCGTTATCACACTGTGCGTGGTGCATTAGACTGTGCCGGCGTTAAAGATCGTAAACAAGGTCGTTCTAAATACGGCGTTAAACGTCCTAAAGCTTAATGGTTCTCCGTTAAGTAAGGCCAAACGCTAATTAAATTAAATAATTATCATAAACTCCAGTAAACGTAAGATCTCTTACACAAAGAGTTTTGGATAATCCTGAAGATTAAAAAACGGAGAAATTGCAATGCCACGTCGTCGTCGTATTGAACCACGCAAAATTCTTCCAGATCCAAAGTTCGGATCAGAATTACTTGCGAAATTTATTAATGTATTAATGGTAGATGGTAAAAAATCTATCGCAGAATCAATCGTTTATGGTGCGTTAGATACCTTAGCTCAACGTACAGGTAAAGAAGCTTTAGAAGCATTTGAAATCGCACTAGAAAACGTACGTCCAACCGTTGAGGTTAAATCTCGCCGTGTTGGTGGTTCTACTTATCAAGTGCCAGTTGAAGTGCGCCCAGCTCGTCGTAACGCATTAGGTATGCGTTGGATCGTTGAAGCAGCACGTAAACGTGGTGATAAATCAATGGCTTTACGTTTAGCAAACGAATTATCTGATGCATCAGAAAACAAAGGTGCAGCAGTGAAAAAACGTGAAGACGTTCACCGTATGGCTGAAGCTAACAAAGCGTTTGCTCATTACCGTTGGTAATCAGTTAATCAAACGATTTTTAGGCTTCATCACATTTTGCTATGCGGTGAAGCCTTATCCATATTTAAAATTTTAATTTATTGAATTCCAAACAAGGAAATAATAATGGCTCGTGTAACTCCTATTGAGCGCTATCGTAATATCGGTATTAGTGCTCACATTGATGCTGGTAAAACAACAACCACAGAGCGTATTCTATTCTATACAGGTGTTAGTCACAAAATTGGTGAGGTGCATGATGGTGCAGCTACCATGGACTGGATGGAACAAGAACAAGAGCGTGGTATTACCATTACTTCTGCGGCAACAACGGCTTTCTGGTCTGGTATGTCTCAGCAATATCCACAACACCGTATCAACGTTATCGATACTCCGGGACACGTTGACTTTACTATCGAAGTAGAACGTTCAATGCGTGTTCTTGATGGTGCGGTAATGGTTTACTGTGCAGTAGGTGGGGTTCAACCTCAGTCTGAAACTGTATGGCGTCAAGCAAATAAATATAAAGTACCTCGTATCGCGTTCGTAAATAAAATGGACCGTACTGGTGCAAACTTCCTACGCGTTGTTGAGCAAATAAAAACTCGTTTAGGTGGTAATGCTGTTCCTTTACAACTTCCAATCGGCGCAGAAGAAAACTTCAAAGGTGTTGTTGACTTAATCAAAATGAAAGCAATCAACTGGAATGAAGCGGATCAAGGTATGACATTTACCTATGACGATATTCCTGCAGATATGGTTGAATTATGTGAAGAATGGCACCAAAACCTTGTTGAAGCAGCTGCAGAAGCTTCAGAAGAGTTAATGGAAAAATACCTTGGTGGTGAAGATTTAACTGAAGAAGAAATCAAAGGTGCGTTACGTCAACGTGCGTTAGATACTGAGATCATTCTTGTAACTTGTGGCTCAGCGTTCAAAAATAAAGGTGTTCAAGCAATGCTTGATGCGGTAATTGATTACTTACCAGCACCAACAGACATCGCTTCAATCAAAGGGATCAACCCTGATGAAACTGAAGGTGAGCGTCACGCAGATGATAATGAACCATTTGCAGCACTTGCATTCAAAATTGCAACTGACCCATTTGTAGGTAACTTAACCTTCTTCCGTGTATATTCTGGTGTGGTTGAGTCTGGTGCGACAGTATTGAACTCGGTAAAAGATAAACGTGAGCGTTTTGGTCGTATCGTTCAAATGCATGCAAACAAACGTGAAGAGATCAAAGAAGTTCGTGCGGGAGACATCGCAGCAGCAATCGGCTTAAAAGATGTTGGTACAGGTGATACATTATGTGCTATCGATGCGCCAATTATCCTTGAGCGTATGGAATTCCCTGAGCCAGTAATCTCTGTTGCGGTAGAACCAAAAACCAAAGCAGACCAAGAGAAAATGGGCTTGGCATTAGGTCGTCTTGCACAAGAAGACCCTTCATTCCGTGTTCACACTGATGAAGAATCAGGTGAAACCATTATTTCAGGTATGGGTGAGTTACACTTAGACATTATCGTTGACCGTATGAAACGTGAGTTTAAAGTGGAAGCGAATATCGGTAAACCACAAGTGTCTTACCGTGAAACTATCCGTACTCGTGTGAACGATGTTGAAGGTAAACACGCAAAACAATCTGGTGGTCGCGGTCAATATGGTCACGTTGTTATCGACTTGTACCCATTAGATCCAGAAGGTCCAGGTTACGAATTTATCAACGAAATCAAAGGTGGTGTAATTCCTGGTGAATATATCCCTGCGGTTGATAAAGGTATCCAAGAACAACTTAAATCTGGTCCATTAGCGGGTTACCCAGTGGTTGATATCGGTGTTCGTTTACACTTCGGTTCATACCACGATGTGGACTCATCTGAGTTAGCATTTAAACTTGCTGCATCATTAGCATTTAAAGCAGCGTTTAGCAAAGCAAACCCAGTATTACTTGAGCCAATTATGAAAGTGGAAGTTGAAACTCCACCAGAGTATGTGGGTGATGTAATTGGTGATTTAAGCCGTCGTCGTGCTATGGTAAATGGCCAAGAAGCAAGCGAATTTGTTGTTAAAATCAATGCAGAAGTTCCACTTTCTGAAATGTTTGGTTATGCAACAGATCTTCGTTCACAAACTCAAGGTCGTGCATCATACTCAATGGAACCATTGAAATATGCTGAAGCACCTTCAAGTGTTGCAGCTGCAGTAATTGAAGCACGTAAAAAATAATTTTTGATTCAATAAAACTTCGTAGCATCTCAAGGTGCTACGAAATTTCACATAAAGGAAACATTAGCAATGTCTAAAGAAAAATTTGAACGTACAAAACCGCATGTAAACGTGGGTACAATCGGCCACGTTGACCATGGTAAAACAACTTTAACAGCAGCAATCACCACAGTATTAGCGAAACACTACGGTGGTGCGGCACGCGCATTTGACCAAATCGATAACGCGCCAGAAGAAAAAGCGCGTGGTATCACCATCAACACCTCACACGTTGAATATGATACTCCAACACGTCACTACGCACACGTTGACTGCCCGGGACACGCGGACTATGTTAAAAACATGATTACTGGTGCGGCGCAAATGGACGGTGCAATCTTAGTAGTAGCAGCGACAGACGGCCCAATGCCACAAACTCGTGAGCACATCTTATTAGGTCGCCAAGTAGGTGTACCATACATCATCGTATTCTTAAACAAATGCGATATGGTAGATGACGAAGAGTTATTAGAATTAGTAGAAATGGAAGTGCGTGAACTTCTTTCTCAATATGATTTCCCAGGTGATGATACACCAATCGTACGTGGTTCAGCGTTAAAAGCGTTAGAAGGCGATGCGCAATGGGAAGAAAAAATCCTTGAGTTAGCAAACCACTTAGACACATACATTCCAGAGCCAGAGCGTGCGATTGACCAACCATTCTTATTACCAATCGAAGACGTATTCTCAATCTCAGGTCGTGGTACAGTAGTAACAGGCCGTGTAGAGCGTGGTATTATCCGCACTGGTGATGAAGTAGAAATCGTAGGTATCAAAGAAACTGCGAAAACTACCGTAACAGGTGTTGAAATGTTCCGTAAATTACTTGACGAAGGTCGTGCAGGTGAAAACATCGGTGCATTATTACGTGGTACAAAACGTGAAGAAATCGAACGTGGTCAAGTATTAGCGAAACCAGGTTCAATCACACCACACACAGACTTCGAATCAGAAGTTTACGTATTATCAAAAGAAGAAGGTGGTCGTCACACTCCATTCTTCAAAGGTTACCGTCCACAATTCTATTTCCGTACAACTGACGTAACAGGTACAATCGAGTTACCAGAAGGCGTGGAAATGGTAATGCCAGGCGATAACATCAAAATGACCGTAAGCTTAATTCACCCAATCGCGATGGACCAAGGTTTACGCTTTGCGATTCGTGAAGGTGGACGTACAGTAGGTGCGGGTGTTGTAGCGAAAATCATCAAATAATGATGATTGCTAGGTAACACTAGAAAGCTAAAAGCTAAGAGAGGGCATCGAAAGATGCCCTTTTGTTTTACTTGGATTTTTGAATGAAAAATCTGGAAAAAATGCCCGCACTTTTGTTATAAAAGAATAAATAAAGTGCGGTATAAATTTTAGGGATTTTTTCTTCGTGTAGATTTCTGTCCTTATTGTATGAAATCACGAAAATTTCTCTTATTTTTAATAGGCAACAAAATAAGAAAATGCTACAATTCCCCGTTCAAAACAGCATCCCGATTTTAATTGAATAATGGATACAATTATGGCGTCAAATATTGATAAAAAGAAACACGCTGAACAAGCGGAACATCTTCAAAAATCGAAAGGACTAAATACCTTTTTATGGCTACTCGGCATTGTTATTATTGCCGTTGCAGCAGTGGGAAATATTTATTTTGCAGATCAATTTTCTACTCCAATCCGTGTGGTTGCGGTAGTGATCTTATTACTTGTTGCTTTGGGAATTTTAGCAATTACTAACCAAGGAACAAAAGCACGAGCCTTTTTAAAAGACTCTAGAACAGAATTAAGAAAAATTGTATGGCCAACACGTTCTGAGGCGATGCAAACAACCTTGATTGTAATGGCTGTTACAATGATTGTTTCCCTAATTTTGTGGGGGCTTGATTCTATTATTGTTTCTGTAATTAATTTCTTAACAAATTTGAGGTTCTAAGATGACAGAGAATACTCCAAAAAAACGCTGGTATGTGTTACAAGCATTTTCTGGCTTTGAAGGCCGTGTAGCAGCAACATTACGCGAATATATTAAATTGCACCAAATGGAAGAGCAATTTGGTGAAGTGCTTGTGCCGACAGAAGAAGTGGTTGAGAATGTTGGTGGTAAACGCCGTAAAAGTGAACGTAAATATTTCCCAGGCTATGTATTAGTACAAATGGAAATGAATGATTACACTTGGCAGTTGGTGCGCAGTGTGCCACGTGTAATGGGCTTTATCGGCGGTACGCCAGATAAACCTGCTCCGATCAGCAATCGCGAAGCAGATATTATCTTAAATCGCCTTGAGCAAAATTCTGATAAGCCGAAACCAAGAACCGTATTCCAACCGGGTGAAGATGTACGCGTTAAAGAAGGTCCATTTGCTGACTTTAACGGAATAGTGGAAGAGGTCGATTACGATAAAGGTCGCCTAAAAGTTTCTGTTTCAATCTTTGGTCGTGCAACACCTGTTGAGTTAGAGTTTGGACAAGTAGAGAAAAATAATTAGTGTACAAAAAGGTAAGCAATGCTTACCTTTTTTATTTGGTTTTTATCATTTTGAACAGAATAAAAATATTTGAAACTATTTTTTGTGGAAGCTGTCCTTCTTCTTTCTTGATAAAAGATGACATTCTGAAAAATGGAATAGTGTGAGGAGGAAGATTTATAATCTCTAAAAGACAATATTGTTATGTTTTGTTTGAAGCAGAAAACTGTTCAGGTGGTGATTATGAGCTTAGCAAAAGAGTACCACCTCTAAAAGTAATAAAGAAATCTAGTCTCTTGGGAATGTTTTTTAAAGAAAAAATGACCGTATTTTAAAGAAATAAAGGTATTGTTTTATTCTTTTTTCAATAATAGGATAATTTCTTCTAATTGTTTAATCTCTTTCTCTTTTTGTTTTAGCAGTTCTTCCTTGTGTGTGATGATAAGCTTGAGTTTTTCATTTTCTTGTGCAACGGCATCGCTGTTTGCATAATATACAGAATTATTTTGGCTATTTTCGCTGAATAAACAAAAAAATCCTTTTTCTGTTGCAGAGTATAATTCAGAAACGTTAATGTGAAAAATTTCAGCAATCTTTTCTAATTTTTCTAGGCTTAATTTTGAAATGCCGCGTTCCAGTTTCGAATATCCATTCAGTGAAATTCCCAACTTCTCAGCCATTTCTTCTTGGGTGAATTGGTTGATTTCTCGCATTGTCCTTACTGTTTCGTGGATTTTCATATTTATCTCTCTTAAGTTGAATTTTTCTTACTAATACGGTCAAATTTAATACTTTGAGTTGGTGTTGTCTATGGTTATAAGAGTATATCATATAATCTCATTAATCATGTATTACATAGAGGTCATTATGGGATTTTTAGGGACAATTTTTTCTACGATAACTAATAAATGGACTGACACAGCCACTTATCTTGAAGCCACAGATTGTAGAGGTGAAGGGCACAGAGTTAGAATTATGAAAGAGGATGGTAAGTTTAGGATTTATCCTAATTACCAGCTTTTGAATTTATTGAAAAAAGATCCAGAGATAATTATGCAATTCTCAGTTAATGGTAGTATATTAAATGCAATGAATTTTAATATGGTAATTAAAGGCGATTATCTTGAGTCTAAATTTGCAAGTGCATTATTATTTGATTTTGAGAGAGTATTATATAAGCATGGGGTGATTCAAATTGGGTTAAATGGAATTAGTGCTGGAATGTATAATAGCAAAGGTTATTTCTAATATTTTTGTTGTAACTCTGCTTAAAGTTATTGTATAATTCGCAGTCTATCACGAGCAAGTCATCTTGCTCGTGGTTTTTTGTAAAGCATCTTTGATGTGTTTCAATTAACGGGGAGCTGAAAAGCGTTATCACCCATAACGAGGAAATTAAAATGGCAAAGAAAGTTCAAGCCTATATTAAGTTGCAAGTTGCAGCAGGTATGGCTAACCCTTCACCACCAGTTGGTCCAGCATTAGGTCAACAAGGTGTGAACATTATGGAATTCTGTAAAGCATTCAACGCACGTACTGAGAGCTTAGAAAAAGGTTTACCGATTCCAGTAGTGATCACTGTATATGCAGACCGTTCATTCACTTTTGTTACTAAAACTCCACCAGCAGCGGTATTATTGAAAAAAGCAGCTGGCATTAAATCTGGTTCTGGTAAACCGAACAAAGATAAAGTAGGTAAAGTAACTCAAGCACAAATCCGTGAAATCGCAGAAACTAAAGCAGCGGATATGACTGGTGCAACAATCGAAACTAAGATGAAATCTATTGAAGGTACTGCGCGTTCAATGGGTTTGGTAGTGGAGGACTAATCAATGGCTAAACTAACCAAACGTATGAAAGCAATCAAAGCGGGTGTTGATTCAACCAAAGCTTATGAAATCAATGATGCGATCGCAGTATTAAAACAATTTACTAGCCCTAAATTCGTAGAAAGCGTTGATGTGGCAGTAAATTTAGGTATTGATGCACGTAAATCTGACCAAAACGTTCGTGGTGCGACTGTGTTACCAAACGGTACAGGTCGTAACGTTCGCGTTGCTGTGTTCACTCAAGGTGCTAACGCAGAAGCTGCGAAAGAAGCGGGTGCAGATTTAGTGGGTATGGAAGATTTAGCAGAGCAAATCAAGAAAGGCGAAATGGACTTTGAT
This sequence comes from Avibacterium volantium, assembly GCF_900635775.1. Classification (NCBI taxonomy): domain Bacteria; kingdom Pseudomonadati; phylum Pseudomonadota; class Gammaproteobacteria; order Pasteurellales; family Pasteurellaceae; genus Avibacterium; species Avibacterium volantium. The sequence continues at coordinate 452,538 of NZ_LR134167.1, forward strand.
GTTGTTATCGCTTCTCCTGATGCAATGCGTGTTGTAGGTCAGTTAGGTCAAATCTTAGGGCCACGTGGCTTAATGCCAAACCCGAAAGTGGGTACTGTAACTCCAAACGTTGCTGAAGCAGTGAAAAATGCAAAATCTGGTCAGGTTCGTTACCGCAATGATAAAAACGGTATCATTCACACCACAATCGGTAAAGCAGACTTCACCCCTGAGCAATTAAAAGAAAACTTACAAGCATTACTAGCCGCCTTAACAAAAGCAAAACCTGCTTCTGCGAAAGGTGTATTTATTAAGAAAGTAAGTCTTTCTACCACTCAAGGTGCAGGCGTTGCAGTAGATCAAAGCAGCCTATAATTTGAGTTTTGAAAACGGCTTATCAAATGGAATAAGCCGTTTTTTATGATTGGCATTTAGATATAAAAATTAATGGTTAGAACTTTTTGTTTACATTGATTATAAATATATCTATAATGCCCGACCTAAATCTGCTTAGGTAGATTTTTGATGGTGCTTACTATCAAGCCCCATCCAAGACCGTAGGCGAAATGATGCGAATCATTTCTTAATTTTAACGCCTGCGTAGATGGTGGACAGACAGAATTTTCTGCTTCTGGACACCTTAGCCTCAAAAAAGAAATTGCCTTGCAGTAAAAGCGCGGTGGATTTTTTGAGATTTTTTAGAAGTTCCGCTTAGGCGGAGTGTATCAGGAGCTAACAGCCAATGGCATTAAATCTTCAAGACAAACAAGCAATTGTTGCTGAAGTAAATGAAGCAGCCAAAGGTGCCCTATCAGCAGTTATCGCAGATTCTCGTGGTGTAACCGTTGATAAAATGACTGAATTACGTAAAGCAGCTCGTGAAGCTGGTGTTTCAATGCGTGTTGTGCGTAACACTTTATTACGCCGTGCAGTTGAAGGCACTGATTACGAATGCTTGAAAGATGCGTTTGTAGGTCCAACACTTATCGCATTCTCTACTGAACACCCAGGTGCAGCAGCACGTTTGTTCAAAGATTTTGCAAAAGCAAATGATAAGTTTGAAATTAAAGGTGCAGCCTTTGAAGGTAAGATCCAAGATGTTGAATTCTTAGCAACATTACCGACTTACGAAGAAGCAATTGCACGTTTAATGGGTACAATGAAAGAAGCTGCGGCAGGCAAACTTGTTCGCACTCTTGCAGCATTACGCGACAAATTACAAGAAGCAGCTTAATCCAAGCGTTTCTTACCAGGTTTAACTTATTTACTTTAGGAATTGATTGTTATGTCATTAACTAACGAACAAATTATTGAAGCGATCGCTTCTAAATCAGTAACTGAAATCGTAGAATTAATCTCTGCGATGGAAGAAAAATTCGGTGTTTCAGCAGCAGCGGCTGCAGTAGCAGTAGCAGCTGGCGGCGACGCTGGTGCAGCAGAAGAAAAAACTGAATTCGATGTAGTTCTTGCAGCAGCAGGTGCTAACAAAGTAGCAGTTATCAAAGCAGTACGTGGTGCAACTGGCTTAGGCTTAAAAGAAGCTAAAGACTTAGTTGAATCTGCTCCAGCAACCTTAAAAGAAGGTGTAGCGAAAGCTGAAGCTGAAGCACTTAAGAAAGAATTAGAAGAAGCTGGCGCACAAGTAGAAATCAAATAATTTTGATTTTTCCGCGACCAATTCTGGTTCTAAAAACCCCGATAGGAATATCGGGGTTTTTGTTTATATGATTTTTAGTTGCTTGACTTTTATTTATTTATTCTTATATAATATCCAGCCATTTTTAATTCACAAACCTTTTTGGATTAAAAATATACTGAATAATCACCGTTTTGTTGCGTGAATCAGGCTAGTTTTCTGGTAGTTTGATGGCAACCCGCTCATCAGAAGTAAGGTTCAGAGTGCGGTATCTGAAAACGGATTCATCATTGATATGATAAAAATGCGTGAAAAAATCACCGCACTTTTCTTTTATATCAACTCGGTCTCACTAAAATTTACTGAGGAAAACCAATGGGTTACTCCTATACTGAGAAAAAACGTATTCGTAAAGACTTCGGCAAACGTCCGCAAGTTTTAAATGTACCTTATTTATTAACTATTCAACTTGATTCTTTCGATAAATTTATCCAAAGAGATCCAGATGGTCAGCAAGGCTTAGAAGCCGCATTCCGTTCTGTATTTCCAATTGTCAGCAACAATGGCAATACGGAATTACAATATGTGAGCTATCGCTTAGGCGAGCCAGTATTTGATGTGCGTGAATGTCAAATTCGCGGCACCACTTATGCTGCGCCATTGCGTGTGAAATTACGTCTTGTTAGCTATGACAAAGATGCCGCGCCAGGCACAATTAAAGATATTAAAGAACAAGAAGTTTATATGGGTGAAATCCCATTAATGACAGATAACGGAACATTTGTGATTAATGGTACTGAGCGTGTAATCGTTTCGCAATTACACCGTAGCCCAGGCGTATTCTTTGATAGCGACAAAGGTAAAACGCACTCATCAGGAAAAGTGCTTTATAACGCACGTATTATTCCTTACCGTGGTTCTTGGTTAGATTTTGAGTTTGATCCAAAAGATAACTTATATGCGCGTATTGACCGCCGCCGTAAATTGCCGGCAACCATTATTTTGCGTGCATTAAACTATACAACAGAAGAAATTTTAGACTTATTCTTCGATAAAGTCGTTTTCCAAATTGAAGATAACAAATTATTAATGACCTTAGTGCCAGAAAGATTGCGTGGTGAAACGGCAACTTTCGATATTGTGGCAAATGGAAAAACTTATGTTGAAGTCGGTCGCCGTATTACAGCTCGTCATATCCGCGCCCTTGAAAAAGACAATGTGACTCAGGTTGAAGTGCCAACAGAATACATTGTGGGTAAAGTGGCAGCGAAAGATTATGTTGATCTTGAAACTGGCGAAGTGATTTGCCCTGCCAATGGCGAAATTACGCTAGAGATTTTAGCGAAACTCGCTCAAGCAGGTTACAAAACGATCGAAACCCTATTTACTAACGATTTAGACTACGGCCCATATATTTCAGATACCTTACGCGTTGATCCAACTACTGATCGCTTAAGTGCATTGGTTGAAATCTATCGTATGATGCGTCCAGGTGAGCCGCCAACAAAAGAAGCGGCAGAAGGTTTATTTGATAACCTGTTCTTCTCACCAGATCGCTATGATTTATCTGCGGTAGGTCGTATGAAATTCAACCGCTCTTTAGGCATTGAAGAAACCACTGGCAGCGGCATTTTAAGCAAAGAAGATATCGTTAATGTAATGCGTAAATTAATCGATATCCGTAACGGTCGTGGCGAAGTAGATGATATTGACCACTTAGGTAACCGCCGTATTCGTTCAGTAGGTGAAATGGCAGAAAACCAATTCCGTATTGGTTTAGTGCGTGTTGAGCGTGCGGTGAAAGAGCGTCTTTCTTTAGGCGATCTTGAAGCAGTTACACCACAAGATTTAATCAATGCCAAACCAATTTCGGCAGCGGTGAAAGAATTCTTTGGTTCATCACAACTTTCCCAGTTTATGGATCAAAATAACCCGCTTTCAGAAGTAACCCATAAACGCCGTATTTCAGCCTTAGGGCCAGGTGGTTTAACCCGTGAACGTGCAGGCTTTGAGGTGCGAGATGTTCAAGCAACTCACTATGGTCGCGTGTGTCCAATCGAAACCCCTGAAGGTCCAAACATCGGTTTGATCAACTCTTTAGCGGTGTATGCGCGTACTAACGATTATGGTTTCTTAGAAACACCATATCGTAAAGTGGTAAATGGCCAAGTTACTGAAGAAATTGAATATTTATCGGCCATTGAAGAAGGCAAATATATTATCGCGCAGGCGAACTCAAACTTAGATGATGAGTTACGTTTTACCGATACTTTCGTAACCTGTCGTGGTGAACACGGTGAGTCTGGTTTATACCGTCCAGAAGAAATTCACTATATGGACGTATCGACCCAACAAATCGTTTCTGTGGCAGCCGCACTTATCCCGTTCCTTGAACACGATGATGCGAACCGTGCCTTGATGGGGGCGAACATGCAACGCCAAGCGGTACCAACCTTGCGTGCGGATAAACCATTAGTCGGTACAGGTATGGAAAAACCGGTGGCGTTAGACTCTGGTGTTGCGGTTGTAGCAAAACGTGGTGGAACAATCCAATACGTTGATGCTTCACGTATCGTGGTGAAAGTTAATGAAGATGAAACCGTAGCAGGTGAAGCAGGTATTGATATTTACAATCTTGTGAAATATACCCGCTCTAACCAAAACACCTGTATTAACCAAATTCCTTGCGTGAAATTAGGTGAGCCAATTGAACGTGGTGAAATCCTTGCGGACGGGCCATCAACGGATCTTGGTGAACTTGCCCTCGGTCAAAATATGCGTGTGGCATTTATGCCTTGGAATGGTTATAACTTTGAAGACTCAATGTTAGTGTCTGAGCGTGTGGTGCAAGAAGATCGTTTCACTACCATTCACATTCAAGAGCTTTCTTGTGTGGCACGCGATACTAAATTAGGTTCTGAAGAAATCACTGCAGATATTCCAAACGTAGGTGAAGCGGCATTAAGCAAACTTGATGAATCAGGGATTGTGTATATCGGTGCGGAAGTAAAAGGCGGCGATATTCTTGTGGGTAAAGTGACACCAAAAGGTGAAACGCAATTAACCCCAGAAGAAAAATTATTACGCGCAATCTTTGGTGAAAAAGCGTCTGATGTAAAAGATTCTTCATTACGTGTACCAAACAGCGTATCTGGTACAGTTATTGACGTTCAAGTGTTCACTCGTGACGGCGTAGAAAAAGATAAACGCGCCTTAGAAATCGAAGAAATGCAGTTAAAACAAGCGAAGAAAGATCTTGTGGAAGAATTAGAGATCTTAGAAGCAGGCTTGTTTGCTCGTGTTCGCAACTTATTGATTTCAGGCGGAATTGACGCTGCGCAATTAGATCAATTAGAACGCACCAAATGGTTAGAACAAACCCTTTCAGACGAAGAAAAACAAAGCCAGTTAGAGCAACTTGCGGAGCAATATGAAGAGCTTCGTAAAGACTTTGAGCATAAACTCGAAGTGAAACGTGGCAAAATCATTCAAGGTGATGATCTTGCACCGGGCGTGTTGAAAGTGGTGAAAGTGTACCTCGCGGTGAAACGCCAAATCCAACCGGGTGATAAAATGGCAGGTCGCCACGGTAACAAAGGGGTTATCTCAAAAATCAACCCAGTTGAAGATATGCCGTATGACGAAAATGGTCAGCCAGTAGATATCGTATTGAACCCACTGGGCGTACCTTCGCGTATGAACATCGGTCAGATCCTTGAAACGCACTTAGGTTTAGCGGCGAAAGGAATTGGTGATCAAATCAATGCAATGATTAAACAAAAACAAGATGTTGAGAAATTGCGTGGTTATATCCAAAAAGCCTATGACTTAGGTGGTGGTTCACAAAAAGTGGATCTTTCAACCTTTACCGATGAAGAAGTGATGCGTTTAGCGCAAAACTTACGCAAAGGTTTACCATTGGCAACGCCAGTATTTGATGGTGCGCACGAAGAAGAAATTAAAGGCTTATTAGAGCTAGGTGGATTGCCAACTTCAGGTCAAATCACCTTATACGATGGTCGCACAGGTGAGAAATTTGAACGTCCAGTAACCGTAGGTTATATGTATATGCTCAAATTGAACCACTTAGTTGATGACAAAATGCACGCGCGTTCAACAGGTTCTTATAGTCTTGTTACGCAGCAACCATTGGGTGGTAAAGCACAGTTCGGTGGTCAGCGTTTCGGTGAGATGGAGGTTTGGGCGCTTGAAGCTTATGGTGCCGCTTACACCTTACAAGAAATGCTTACCGTTAAATCCGATGATGTGAACGGCCGTACGAAGATGTACAAAAACATCGTGAGCGGTAACCAACAAATGGATCCGGGTACACCAGAATCTTTCAACGTAATTATGAAAGAAATTCGTTCACTCGGTATCAATATCGACTTAGACGAAGAATAATCTGATAAGCGAAAGCTAAAGTACGCTCAAGTGCGGTGAAAAAATTCAAAATTTTACACCGCACTTGGATAAGTTTAACTCCGACAGGAGCAAAATCTGTGAAAGACTTAGTTAAGTTTTTAAAAGCACAATCTAAATCCAGCGAAGATTTTGATGTGATCAAAATTGGTTTAGCCTCACCGGATATGATCCGTTCTTGGTCATTTGGTGAAGTTAAGAAACCTGAAACCATCAACTACCGTACGTTTAAACCAGAGCGTGACGGACTTTTCTGTGCGCGTATTTTCGGGCCAGTAAAAGACTACGAATGTTTATGCGGAAAATATAAACGCTTAAAACACCGTGGGGTAATTTGTGAAAAATGTGGCGTAGAAGTGACACAAGCAAAAGTTCGCCGTGAACGTATGGGTCATATTGAGCTTGCTTCACCTGTTGCTCATATCTGGTTCTTAAAATCTTTACCGTCCCGTATCGGCTTATTATTAGATATGCCGTTGCGTGATATTGAACGTGTACTTTATTTTGAATCTTACATTGTTACTGAGCCAGGAATGACTGATCTTGAAAAAGGTCAATTATTAACGGAAGAACAATATATAGACGCAGAAGACCGTTGGGGCGATGAATTTGAAGCTAAAATGGGTGCAGAAGCGATCCAAGCGTTATTGCGTGATATGGATCTAGAAGTGGAATGTGAAACCTTGCGTGAAGAGTTGCAAGAAACCAATTCAGAAACCAAACGCAAAAAAATCACTAAGCGCTTAAAATTATTAGAATCTTTCATTCAATCAGGTAATAAACCTGAATGGATGGTGATGACCGTATTGCCAGTGTTACCACCAGATTTACGTCCATTAGTTCCACTTGATGGCGGACGTTTTGCCACTTCAGATTTGAACGATTTATATCGCCGTGTGATCAACCGTAATAACCGTTTAAAACGCTTATTAGACTTGATTGCGCCAGATATTATCGTGCGTAACGAAAAACGTATGTTACAAGAATCTGTTGATGCATTATTGGATAATGGTCGCCGTGGCCGTGCAATTACCGGTTCTAACCGCCGTCCATTGAAATCACTTGCGGATATGATCAAAGGTAAACAAGGTCGTTTCCGTCAAAACTTATTGGGTAAACGTGTAGATTACTCAGGCCGTTCTGTAATCACCGTAGGGCCATACTTACATCTACATCAATGTGGTTTACCGAAAAAAATGGCGTTGGAATTATTCCGTCCATTTATTTATGCCAAATTAGAAAGCCGTGGCTTTGCAACTACAATCAAAGCAGCGAAGAAAATGGTTGAGCGTGAAGACGCAATCGTATGGGATATTTTGGCAGAAGTAATTCGTGAACACCCAATCCTATTGAACCGTGCGCCGACCTTGCACCGTTTGGGTATTCAAGCCTTTGAGCCGATTTTAATTGAAGGTAAAGCGATTCAATTGCACCCTTTAGTGTGTGCGGCGTTCAACGCGGACTTCGATGGTGACCAAATGGCGGTTCACGTGCCATTAACCCTTGAAGCACAGCTTGAAGCACGTGCCTTGATGATGTCAACCAACAACATTCTTTCACCAGCAAATGGTGAGCCGATTATCGTACCATCACAGGACGTTGTATTAGGTCTTTACTATATGACTCGTGATAAAGTGAACGGTAAAGGCGAAGGAATGTTATTGCAAGATCCACGCGAAGCGGAGAAAGCTTACCGTACAGGTCAAGCGGAATTACATTCTCGTGTGAAAGTGCGTATCACAGAATATGTGAAAGATGCCTCTAACGAATTTGTGCCGCAAACCAGCCTTGTGGATACCACAATTGGTCGTGCCATTTTATGGATGATCGCACCAAAAGGTATGCCATTTAGCTTGTTCAACCAAACCTTAGGCAAAAAAGCGATTTCAAAATTAATTAACGAAAGCTATCGCCGTTTAGGGTTGAAAGCGAGCGTATTGTTTGCTGACCAAATTATGTACACTGGTTTCGCTTACGCTGCACGTTCAGGTTCATCAGTAGGTATTGACGATATGGTGATCCCAGCGAAGAAATATGAAATTATTTCAGCCGCAGAACAAGAAGTTGCAGAAATCCAAGAGCAATTCCAATCAGGTTTGGTAACAGCAGGTGAGCGTTATAACAAAGTAATCGATATTTGGGCAGCAGCGAATGAACGTGTTGCCAAAGCGATGATGGAAAACCTTTCTCAAGAAGAAGTAATGAACCGTGAAGGGGAGTTAGAAAAACAAGCTTCATTTAACAGCATCTTTATGATGGCTGACTCAGGGGCGCGTGGTTCTGCGGCTCAGATTCGTCAGCTTGCAGGTATGCGTGGTTTGATGGCGCGTCCAGACGGCTCAATCATCGAAACGCCAATTACCGCGAACTTCCGTGAAGGTTTGAACGTACTTCAGTACTTTATTTCAACCCACGGTGCGCGTAAAGGTTTGGCGGATACCGCATTAAAAACTGCGAACTCTGGTTACTTAACCCGCCGTTTAGTAGATGTGGCACAAGATTTAGTAATCATCGAAGATGACTGTGGCACTTACGAAGGTATCGTAATGACCCCATTAATCGAGGGGGGAGATGTAAAAGAACCTCTGCGTGATCGTGTGTTAGGTCGTGTGGCGGCAGAAGACATCTTAAAACCGGGTACAGACGAAGTTTTAATTCCGCGTAATACTTTATTAGATGAAAAACTTTGTGATCTGATTGATGAAAATTCCGTAGATAGCATTAAAGTACGCTCTGTTGTAACCTGTGACACCAACTTTGGTGTGTGTGCGAAATGTTACGGACGCGATCTTGCACGCGGACACCTTATCAACCAAGGTGAAGCCGTGGGGGTTATCGCTGCGCAATCAATCGGTGAGCCGGGTACACAGCTAACGATGCGTACGTTCCATATCGGTGGTGCGGCATCTGCGGCAGCGAAAGAATCAAGCATTCAAGTTAAGAATAACGGTACTTTACGTTTAGCCAACGTGAAATTCGTGACGAATAAAGAAGGCAAATTGGTCTTAACTTCGCGTAACACGGAATTAACCATTATTGACGCATTTGGTCGTACCAAAGAGCATTATAAAGTGCCTTACGGTGCAGTGTTAAACAAAGCAGATGGCGATGAAGTGAACGCAGGCGAAATCGTAGCGAACTGGGATCCACATACAATGCCAGTGGTTTCTGAAGTATCAGGTTTCGTGAAATTCGTAGATATTACTGACGGTGTAACTGTAACTCGTCAAACTGATGAATTAACTGGTTTATCTTCAATCGTAGTACAAGATGTGGGTGAACGTGCAACAGCAGGTAAGGATTTACGTCCAACCATTAAACTTGTTGATGCGCAAGGCAACGACATTCTTGTTGCAGGTTCAGATATACCAGCACAGTACACCTTGCCAGGTAAAGCGATTGTAACCCTTGAAGATGGTGCGGAAGTTCACGTGGGGGATTCTCTTGCGCGTATTCCACAAGAATCAGCGGGAACAAAAGATATTACCGGTGGTCTTCCACGCGTAGCGGATCTCTTTGAAGCACGTAAACCGAAAGAGCCAGCAATTCTAGCAGAAATTTCGGGTATTGTTTCTTTCGGTAAAGAAACCAAAGGTAAACGCCGCTTACTCATCACGCCAACTGAGGGCGAAGTGTACGAAGAAATGATTCCAAAATGGCGTCAGCTCAACGTATTTGAAGGTGAAATGGTAGAACGTGGGGATCTCATTTCTGATGGTGCAGAAACGCCACACGATATTCTACGCTTGCGCGGTGTACACGCAGTAACTGATTACATCGTAAACGAAGTGCAAGAAGTTTACCGCTTACAAGGGGTAAAAATTAACGATAAACATATCGAAGTGATCGTTCGCCAAATGTTGCGTAAAGCCATCATCACTAAGGCTTATGACTCTGAGTTCTTAGAGGGTGAGCAAGTGGAAGTGGCACGCGTGAAAATGGTTAACCAAAAACGCGAAGCGGAAGGAAAACCATTAGTGGAATTTGAGCGTGAATTATTGGGTATCACCAAAGCCTCATTGGCGACAGAATCCTTTATCTCAGCGGCCTCATTCCAAGAAACCACCCGCGTGCTTACAGAAGCCGCAGTGGCAGGTAAACGCGATGAATTGCGTGGCTTGAAAGAGAACGTTATCGTTGGTCGTTTGATTCCAGCAGGTACAGGTTTTGCGTATCACCAACAACGCCAGAAAAACCGTGCTGCAGGTATCATTGAACCTGAACAGCCAACCAAAGCATCAACCATTTCTGATGAAGAAATTGCATCAGAATTTACCTTCACCGCAGACGATGCAACCGCAAGTCTTGCTGAAATGTTAAATATGGCAGAAGATGCAGAATAATCGCTAAAAGCAACCAAAAGCCCGAACATCGTGTCGGGCTTTTTTATTTGTGCGAATAAATAAGTGCGGTGAAAAATTTGTAAATTTTCTACCGTACTTAAAAATCACCTTATCCAAAGTTTTCCACTTGATTTCTATAAAATTGCTTTATTTTCAAAGCAATATCAAGCATAATCCGCCCTTTGATTTTATTAACAAACTAGGAAAACAAATGACAACTCAAACAACAGAAAAATTGGCAAACCCGGGCCCATTAGGGTTATGCGGTTTTGCTTTAACTACTTGGCTATTAAGTTTAATTAACGCCGGCATTTTTGATAAACAAGATGGCATTTCTATTGTGCTTGCCATGGCATTCGCTTTTGGCGGAACGGCACAATTAATCGCAGGCATTATGGAATACCGCAAAGGCAACACCTTTGGTTTCACTGCCTTTATCAGCTACGGATCATTTTGGTGGTCTTGGGCATTGTTGGTACAATTTATGCCAACAGCCAGCCCTGCATTTTTAGGCTGCTATTTAGCCGCGTGGGGAACATTCACCTTAATGATGTTCATCGCCTCTTTCAGCAAGCCAAAAGCATTGCGTGTAGTGTTCTTTTTCTTAGTATTAACCTTCTACGCACTAGCAATCGGTGATGGTTTTGGCTATCACGGCTTAGTACAAATCGGCGGCTGCCTAGGCCTAATCACCGCACTCAGCGCTTTCTACCTCGCTGCAGCAGAAATGATTAACGAAAATTTCGGTAGAGAGGTTTTACCGATTTAGTTTATTGTATGGAATAAATAATGTTTATTTGCATTATTTATTCCAGTATTGCTTATGCATACTGAAGAGTCGAATAAACGTTTTCGGTAATATACCGTAATAAGTACCCAATTTATATCCAATAAATTTGAATAAGGTTGTGAATATTGCTCTAGGAATCCAAAAAGGAGCATTTTTTGTTAGATATTTCATTTCAGATAGTACAAATCGCCGCCCTTCACCTGTTGGCTTGCCAAATTTTTCTTGTATCCAATTTTCTTGTTTTTGAAAGACTCCCGTATCAAAATAACGTTTAAATTCCTGCCAAGGAGTGTAGTTATGGGAGTGATGTACTGTGGCTTCAGTAGAATAAGCAATCTTATATCCAGCTCCAATAATTCTTGCGGCTAAATGCATATCTTCTGCCATAATTACATTATCGGGAAATCCTCCTAGTTCTCTAAATAAAGAAGCTCGATATGCAGCAAAAGAATTAGAGATAAATACTGTTTTTATCCCTAGCCTAGCAATATCTTCTTGGCTTTTTATTATTGTCTTGTCTGGGTAGTTGAATAAGCGAGCGTGTGTAGCTAATGGATTTGCATCTTTATGTGGAAGTTGACGTCCATACACCGCACCTACTTGAGAATCTGAAAATGGTTCAATAATTTTTTGCAGGCTAAAGGGAGATGAGAGCAGTGCATCTTGTGTCAGAAAAACGAAAATATCAGCATCTTTGGACAAGGAGGCTGATAAATTTCTCGTACCACCATGATTAAACTCACGAGTAGGAATAACAGTTACCTCAAAATTAGCCTGCTCAGATAATTCAACTGTTTTATCGCGAGAAGATGAGTCGATAATAATAACTTTATCTGCTTTTAATTTCTGCTGCTGATAAGTTTGAATCCAAGATTTCCACAGTTCACCAGCATTATAAGTGGGAACAAATAGAGCTATTTTCATAGCAATCCATGTCATTTATATTTGCATTTTCCTAGACTATCCAAGCGTTCTACTACTTGTTTTATTTTTTGAGTACTATCTTTTTCTGCAATTAGTAAAACATCTTTCGTTTGTATGATGATTAGATCTTTAATACCTATCGTTGAAATTACTCCATGTTCTGAAAATATATAATTATTATTGCTTTCTAATGTGATTATATCTCCTTGTAAAACATTACCATCATTATTTTTTTCAGAAATATCCCATAATGAACTCCATGACCCTACATCATTCCATCCAATATCTATTGGTATCACAATTGATTTTTTTGTTCTTTCCATTACAGCATAATCGATAGAGTCCTGAGGACAGTTTTCATATGAACTATCTTTTATTCGTATAAATTTATCATCCTGTATTGCGTCATTAATAGAAAGTTTACAAACATCATAAATATCAGGTCTATATTTTTTTAATTCATCAAGATAAGTCTGAGCTGTAAACATAAAAATTCCACTGTTCCATAAATATCGACCACTATTTATATATTCTTGTGCTATTTGATAATTAGGTTTTTCAACAAACTTCTCCACTAAAAAACTATTTTTATAAAAATAATCTCCTTTCTTAATATATCCATATCCAGTTTCAGGCTTATTAGGTTTAATTCCAAAAGTTAGCAAGATATTTTTTTCTGTATAGTTTTTATATGTGTTAATAGTATCGCAGAAAGTATCCATATCTTGGATAAAATGATCAGCTGCTAATATTAAAATTATTGCTGATTTATTCTTGCTGGTTAAATAAAACGAAGCGAGGGCGGCTGCTGGAGCCGTATTTTTTCCAAATGGTTCTAATATTATACTAGACTCTGTTTCACCTATTTCTCTAAGCTGCTCTTTAACAATAAAGCGATGAGCATCATTACAGATTACTAAAGGAGGTTGGCAATTTTTTATTTTTTCTAATCTTTTTATCGTTGTTTGTAGCATGGATAGTTCGTTATTTCCAAATTTTAAGAATTGTTTCGGATATGACTCCCTAGACAGCGGCCATAGTCTAGACCCCGTCCCTCCTGCTAATATCACTGGGTATATTGGAACAGAAAAATCTTCATTTTCCATATTATTATATTCAAGCATATTATTTCATTTCCTTATTGGTTAATTAGGTTGAGTGGAGTTTAGTGACTCTTTCAATAAAGATAGTAATTTTTTCTCAGTGTTTTTATATGATAAAACATTTTTAACGGTCAGGTATCCCTCTCTTCCATATTTCTTCCTGAGATTAGTATCATAATAAAGTTTTAATAAATAATTCGTAGCCTCTGAGATATTAGGGTCGGCCCACAGCCATCCTTTTTCATATGGTCCCCAATTATCTGGAATTTGTATCATTGAAAAATCTACTTTTAATATTGAGTTTCCTATATAATCTTGAACTCCAGAATAGTTAGTGCAGATTACTGGGGTATGGCTAACCATGGCTTCGGCGATAGTTAATCCAAATCCTTCTGAACGGAATAGAGCTAAGTATACATCAATTATTTCATAGAAATAGTTTATTTCAGCATTTTCCCAAAATGAAGTAAAAACTTTTATCCTAGAGTCGTTGCCAATAATATCCAAAATCTTATTATAATCTTTTATATTGTTATTTATACCAGATATTTTTAATATTAGGCATGCATCATCTTTATCTTTAAAGGCCTCTTTAAAACACTTTATAACACCTTCAGGATTTTTTCGGAAATAATAACTATTTAGATCAAAAATATATCCAGCAATAAATTCATATTCTTCTCTTATTTTTTTTAAGTCTCTTTGTATGGTTTTTGATTCCACTTCAGTTTCATCCACAATATGTTGAAGAACTCCTTTGTGGCATTGCACATCTTTTAATGCTTTCATCATATAGTTACTGATACCCCACACTGAATGCAAGTTTTTTGATGCTTTCCTGAAAGCTAAAATAGGATTATCAGATTCCCAAGCCCAGATCCCAATTACGCAGCTAAAATATTTACATATTTCAAAGAATTCTTTTTCTATAAAAAGAGTCTCAGGAGCATTATAGTGATTGATAATAAATAGTGGAGGATTAGAAAGTAAATTATTTATAACCTGGTTTTTCCAAGAATGATCATTTAAATCAAATTTAATTACATTAAATCCCATTTCTTCCAATAAATGTATGTATCCTCTAGATGCTCTTCCAACTCCAATAGTAGAGCTTAAATAGCCGATATAGTAGATGTTTATATGACGGTAATATCCGTTTAGAAAATTTTCTTTATCTTTTGATAAAGTAATTCTGGCTTCGAGCATTTTGCGGAGATTGGATAACTCATTTCTTTCAATAAGTAAATTCACATCATTAGGATAGTTTATATATCTTTCTATAAGAATATTGTAATTTCTCTCTTGCAACTTCTGTTTTTCTAAGGATGGAAAAGAGCCTCCGTGTTTGTGAAAAACAAATAAGTTAGTTACATGGATATTTTTATATCCTGCAACTATTGCTCTTTGTGACCAGTCATTCTCTTCGCAGTAGCCTTTTCCATATATTTCATCAAACATACCAATTTTCTTTACTAGTTTCTTATTTACTCCCATACAAAAACCTACAGCTGTGGGAATTTCTATATATGTATTCTCAAAGTTTACTGTTCTGAAATATGAATCTATTTGATTGACATCAAGGTCTAAAAGCATTTTATTATCTTTTAGGTATTTAGGAAAACTGCAGATAGTTCCAGCATTTGTGAATGGCGTTGTACTAGCAATATTTTCCATGGTGAAGATAGGATACATCAAACGTTCTAACCAATAAGGAGGAACTTCTACATCTGTATTGAGTAAAACAAAATGATTATCTGTTAATTCTACCAATTTGTTTACTGTTTTTATAAATCCAAGGTTCTCATTATTTTCAATTAGTAAAAAATTTATACCGTAGCTTTCTTTTATACTTTTTAAAAAAGGACTGACTCTCTTATCTGTACTTTTATCATTGCAAACTAATAATCTATAAGGAATACTTGTATTATTTTTAATGCTATTGAATAATGGTAATAAATAATCGAATCCATTATATACAGGAATAATAATGTCAATGGGCTTTTCAGTTGTTAATTTTGGTATTTTTTCTTCATCTAATAAGAAGTATTTTCTGATATCATTTAGTTCTATATTTTCTTTAGTGCTATTATGAGGGATTGCACTATTAAATTTTTTTCTTATCTTATCTATGGTAATTCTAAGTCCGCTGTATCTTACTTCATAGATAACCCTTTTAACTAGATCGGGGTTATTATTTATAGCCTTTATGATACTTTTAATTATCAAATATACTTTGAATATTTTTTTCATTTATAAGGAATCCTTTTATATTATGATTAAATGGATATATAATAATTTAATTACTTTATATAATATAAGTTTAAATTGACTTTTGAATAGTCCTAATCTAGTACGTCAGAAATTTTCCCCGTCATTTTTACAGTTCCTTTTTCTATAAAAGCTATATTGCTACATACTTCTTTTACCTGTACCATAGAATGAGAAACAAATAATAGTGTGGTACCCCCTTTTAATAATTCTGCCATTCTTACTTTACATTTTTCTTGGAAAGCCTGATCTCCCACGGATAAAATTTCATCTATAACCAAAATATCTGCTTTTACCATTGTAGCAATTGCAAAGCCAAGTCTTGCAGACATTCCAGAAGAATAGTTTTTTATAGGAACATCAACAAAATCTGATAATTCGGAAAACTCAATAATCTCATCAAATTTTGATTGCATAAATTTTTTATTATGGCCAAGTAATGCACCGTTTAAAAAGATATTCTCCCTTGCAGTAAGTTCGTAATCAAAGCCAGCACCAAGTTCAATTAAAGGAGCTATTGTTCCTGATACTGATACTGTTCCTGTATAAGGTTGAAGAATACCGCAAATCAATTTAAGCAGGGTTGATTTACCAGAACCATTATTTCCAATAAGTCCCCATGATTCTCCCCTTCTAATCTGTAGATTAATGTCTTTTAGAGCAAAAAACTCTTCAAACATTAGCTGACCTTTAAGAAGTTTTATAACGTATTCTTTTAGGCCAGTTATATTTTCAGTCGCTTTGTTAAATCTAACAGATGCATCTTGTATATCTATAATAATATCATTCATAGTTATATATATAAAATAAATTGATTTTGTTTACGGTTAAAGACCCATAGTCCGATTGCTAACATTACAATAGCAGTAATAGAACCTTGATATAACCAATCCATTGGTAGCGGTTTGGCATAGAGAACAAGATCTCTAAATTGTAATAAATAGCCATACATAGGATTTAGGTTTTGGTAAATTACCTGGTACTCATCGGAAATAATTGAGACGGGATAAAAGATTGGGGTTACATATAACCAGATAGAAATTAAGACGCCCCATAGATACTGTATATCTCTAAAAAATACGGTACTACTTGCTAGTAGTAAACTAAGACCTAAAGTAAATAGATAAACTTCCATAAATACTATAGGGATTAAGAGTATATACCATGAGATAGGTGTAGAAGTAATAAGCATTACTAGCGCTAATGCCACCAGCGAAAATAACAGATTCACTAATGAGCTTGTTACTCTTGATATAGGGAATATTGCCTTAGGTACATAGGTTTTTTTGAGTAATGCTCCATTTCCAGTGATTGAAGATACGGACATATTTGTCGCCTCAGCAACAAAGTTGAACAGCACTTGTCCAGTAAGTAAGTACACTGGATAATTTGGTACATCAAATCTAAATAGACTAGAAAAGACAACTACTAAAACGAGCATCATCATTAGTGGATTTAAGATACTCCAAATATAGCCAAGATAACTATGTCTATACTTTAGTTTTATATCTTTTATGATTAGCTGTTTTAATAATTCTCTATAACGATAGATTTCTGAAATCTCTTTTTTTATCATATTTAAAATACTTTTTACTCAAATAGAACTGCTTTATGAAGAGAGCTACCTAATAAATCTTTATTTGATAAATTAGGCTCTCCAATTATGGGCCATTCAATACCTACAGTAGGGTCATTCCAAATCAAGGAGTGTTCGGCATTAGGATTATAATAGTCAGTACACTTATACACAAATTCGGCTTCATCACTTAAAACATAAAAACCATGGGCAAATCCTTCGGGCACCCATAATTGTCTTTTATTTTCAGCTGATAAAATTTCCCCTACCCATTTACCAAAAGTTGGTGAATTTTTACGGAGATCCACTGCAACATCAAAAACAGCTCCTGAAATTACCCTTACTAGCTTTCCTTGAGTGTTTTCTGTTTGATAATGTAGTCCTCTTAATACACCTTTAGTAGATTTTGAATGGTTTTCTTGTACAAAAGTTCGATTGCACACATTTTCTTTAAACCATTGGTCGCGAAAGGTCTCCATAAAGAAACCACGTTCGTCACCAAAAACTTGGGGTTCTAGAATTTTTACATCAGGAATAGTTGTGTCAATAATTTTCATTATGATGTCCTGTTTTCAATTAAATATATGCTCTTATATTTTTTAACGCATCTTGCCAATTACTTGGGGATATATTAAATGCATTTCTTATTTTTGTATGGCTTAGTTTCGAATTTGCTGGACGTTTTGCTGCAGTTGGGTAACTTAGTGTATCAATAGCTTTAAGATTAGGCATAACATTTAATAGACCGTCTTGATTTGCATTATTAAAGATAGCTTGAGCAAATTCAAACCAATTCACATAGGGATAACCTGAGAAATGGTAAATACCGTAAGAAATGCTTTTTTCGGCAATAATAGTATCCGAAATTTTGATCAGTGCATTAGCGATATCTCCAGCATATGTTGGTGAGCCAAATTGATCGGATACAATACCTAACTCATTATGCGTCTTTGCTAAGCGCAACATTGTTTTTACAAAGTTATTACCGTATTCGCAAAAAACCCATGCGGTTCGTAAAATAATTGTTTTTTGGCAATGTTTTTGGGCGACTATCTCGCCTTGTAATTTTGTTTCACCATAGACACTTTGGGGATTCACCAGATCTTCTTCAGTATATAGATTCGCAAGGTTTTTATTTCCATCAAAAACATAATCTGTAGAAATGTGTAATAAAGCTGCAGATATTTCTTCGCAAGCAATAGCTAGATTTTTTACTCCATCAACATTAATCAATTTAGCTGTCTCTTGATCAGATTCTGCTTTATCTACTGCAGTATATGCAGCTGCATTAATCACAACATCCGGTCTAAATTGTTTAATTGTATGATTTACCGCTTTTATATCGGTTATATCTAGTTGATCACGATCAAGGGCAAGTAAATCTACTTTATCTTTCAATCGTTCAACTAAGCATTGACCTACTTGTCCATTGCTTCCAGTAACTAGAATCCGAGGCATGATTATTGCTCTCCAACTAAATGTAACAAATATTGACCATAACGATTCTTTTTCATCGGAGTGGCAAGTTGAATTAATTGCTCTGTTGTCAGCCAACCATTGCGCCAAGCGATTTCTTCTAAGCAAGCAACTTGTAGAGCTTGAATATTCTCAATTGTACGGACGAAGGAGGACGCCTCATGTAGGCTCTCATATGTACCCGTATCTAGCCAAGCGAATCCACGACCTAATAGTTGCACTGTTAATGAACCATCTTCCAAGTACATTTGATTTAAGGTAGTAATTTCTAATTCCCCTCTCGCAGAAGGCTTAATTTGTTTTGCAAAATCCACAACACGATTATCATAAAAATAAAGTCCAGTCACGGCCCAATTGGATTTTGGATGTTCTGGTTTTTCTTCTATTGATAAGGCTTTGAAATTTTCATCAAATTCCACAACCCCAAAACGCTCGGGGTCCTTGACTTGATAGCCGAATACCGTTGCCCCAGATTGCTGTTCTCTTGCCTGAGAAAGGAGTTGACTGAAATGTTGACCATAGAAGATATTATCACCCAAAACTAAGCAACAGCGATCATTACCTATAAATTCTTCTCCAATGAGAAAGGCTTGTGCCAATCCATCTGGGCTAGGTTGTACTGCATATTTAAGTTTTATCCCAAAATCACTCCCGTCACCTAAAAGTCGTTTAAAGCTTTCGTTATCTTCAGGTGTAGTGATGATTAGAATATCTCTAATTCCTGCTAGCATTAGTACAGAAAGAGGATAATAAATCATTGGTTTATCATAAACAGGTAATAACTGCTTTGATACACCACGAGTGATAGGGTAAAGACGCGTACCTGAGCCCCCAGCTAAAATAATTCCTTTCATCTATTTTTTACCCTTATAAACTTTTGGAACCTAAACGTTCTAAATTATAGGAACCATCTAAGACTCTTTTCCACCATTTAGAATTATTGAGATACCATTCTACAGTTTTACGCAAGCCCGTATCGAAAGTTTCTTCAGGATACCAACCTAGTTCTTTTCCTATTTTGCTAGCATCAATAGCATAACGTAAGTCATGTCCTGGTCGATCTGTCACAAAGGTAATTAAATCAGAATAATGAGTTACACCTTCAGGTTTATTCGGTGCAAGCTCCTCTAATAATTCGCAGATAGTTTTAACAACCTCTAAATTGGTTTTTTCATTATGTCCACCAATATTATAAGTTTCTCCAATTTGGCCTTCTGTCACTACTTTGTAGAGTGCACGAGCGTGATCTTCAACAAACAGCCAATCCCGGATTTGCTGACCATCACCATAAACCGGTAATGGTTTGCCATCTAGGGCATTCAGAATCATCAAAGGAATCAGTTTTTCTGGGAAATGGTAGGGACCATAATTATTTGAACAATTGGTTATAATTGTAGGCAATCCAAATGTGCGATGCCAAGCTCGCACTAAATGATCACTTGATGCTTTTGATGCTGAATATGGGCTACTTGGTGCATAAGGTGTAGCTTCTGTGAATAATTCATCTGTATTATGCAAATCTCCATAGACTTCATCTGTAGAAATGTGATGAAAACGAAAATCTTGCTTTTGGTTTTCGGGCATTGCTGACCAGTATTGCCTTACTGCCTCCAACAGCGTGTAAGTGCCAACAATATTTGTCTCAATAAAGGCGGCTGGACCGTCAATAGAACGATCAACATGGCTTTCTGCTGCTAAATGCATTACTGCATCAGGTTGGTGCTTTTGTAAAACCTTTTGTAATGAGATAAGATCACAGATATCTACTTGTTCAAAAGCATAGCGAGCATTATCTGAAATCTCATCAAGTGACTCAAGGTTCCCAGCATAAGTGAGTTTATCCACATTAATAACGCTATGTGAAGTGTTTTTTATGACATGACGAACGAGTGCTGAGCCGATAAAACCAGCGCCTCCAGTAATCAAAATTTTCATATAAACCTATTGAGAGAATGACAAATATTGAATTTAGTTAGCTATTTTATCTACATTCATTGGCTATAGCAACAAAACTACATAAAAAGATTTTGTTTTAGCATATTTAGAGAGTTATAATCCTATTCAGGCAGGAGACAATTATGCAAAAAAAAGATTTTTACTATAAAGCAACCTTTATGCTGCTTGATTTTTGTTCGGTTTTTGTTCCTTTTTTTCTCGTATTATGTTTGGTAAACATTTTTTATCCTAATGTAACTTCATTAATTCCAGATTATTCTATTTATAAGCAATCATTTTTACATTTTTTTATTACTTTTTTCTGTATTTTATGGTTTTGGCTAAGGTTAAGACATTATACTTATAGAAAAACGTTCTGGGTTGAGTTAAGAGAAGTAATATATACATTATTTTTGTTTTGTATTATTGAATTATCTTTGATTGCATTCTTAAAACTTACCTTTTCTCGTACTTTCTTTATGCTAATGTGGGGGAGTATATTTTTATTATTTCCCCTAGTTCGTTTTATAGTAAAATATATTTTAATAAAAAATGGGAGGTATAGAAAAGAAACAGTTATTATTGGTACGCAAGAAAATGCGATGGAGGCTTATCAAGCTATTAAGAGTGAGTTTTTCTTAGGGTTTGATGTGAAGTATTTTGTTGATGTGAATACTTCCTCTGAAGATTGTTTTAGGGGCTGTAGTAGATTAGCAACAATGCTATACTACAAAAATGAAGATAACATATTGTAAATTAAAGAAATCTATACAGAAAAAACTGCTTGAGTTTTTTGTCGCAGAAGTTACTGCAAGAACGGCAGCAAATTTGCTAGATATTCAACCGAATACAGCCGCTTTGTTCTACCATAAAATCAGGCTTGTGATTGGCTATCATTTATCCCTTGAAGTTAACGAGATTTTTGAGGGGGAAATTGAACTAGACGAAAGCTATTTTGGTGGTCATCGAAAGGGAAAACGAGGACGAGGAGCGGCTGGAAAAGTTGCTGTTTTTGGGTTACTAAAACGACAAGGAAAGGTATTTACTGTTGTGGTTGAAAACACCAAGAGTGAAACATTACTCCCTGTTATTAAAAGAAAAATAAAGCCTGATAGCTGGGTTTATACGGACACTTATCGCAGTTATGATGCTCTTGATGTGAGTGAATTTCACCACGAACGAATCAATCATTCCGAGCTATTTGCGGTGAAACAAAATCATATTAATGGCATTGAAAATTTTTGGAATCAGGCGAAGCGGATACTGCGAAAATATAATGGAATTAGCCGAAAAAACTTTCCTTTATTCTTGAAGGAATGTGAATTTCGGTTTAACTTTGGGACACCAAAAGAGCAGTTAAAAATATTGCGAAAATGGTGTGAAATTTAGGGCTAATCTACTACAGCCCCTTGTTTTAATAAGTATTTAAAGCATTTAAATATTCCTATTTTATATCCTGATACACATAATTTATTTTCTTTGGTAGATAAGAATACTACCCAATTTATTTTGGCATTGGAAGAAAATCAAGCTAATGAACTGGATTATTGGGTTCGGCTGCTAGCAAAGCATCATTGCCGAGCCATTTCCATTGTGCCGAGTTTAAAGGGATTGCCGTTGTGTAACACGGATATTTCCTTTATTTTTAGTCACGAAGTTATGTTATTGCGTGTACAGAACAGGTTAGCTAAACGTAGCTCTAGAATCTTAAAAAGAGCAGTGGATATTTTTATTTCCTTATCTTTAATTATTGTACTTTCACCTTTTTTATTATGGTTATATTATCTTGTGGCAAAAGATGGTGGAAAAGCAATCTATGCGCATAAGCGTGTTGGAATGAATAAAAAAGTTTTTGGTTGTTTAAAATTTAGAACAATGGTGCTTAATTCTGATGAAGTCTTGCGTAATTTATTAAAAAACAATCCTGAAGCACGGGCTGAGTGGGAAAAAGATTTTAAATTAAAAAATGATCCTAGGATCACCAAAATAGGCCATTTCCTGCGTAAGACAAGTTTAGATGAGCTGCCACAGTTATTTAATGTGCTTAAAGGTGATATGAGTTTAGTTGGCCCTCGTCCAATTGTTCGCCAAGAATTAATAAGATATAGAGATGAATTAGATTATTATTTGATGACTCGTCCTGGAATGACGGGACTATGGCAAATTAGTGGAAGAAATAATATCGATTATTCCACAAGGGTTTATTACGATGCTTGGTATGTAAGAAATTGGTCAATTTGGAATGACATAACAATTTTATTTAAAACAGCAAGAGTTGTATTTGAAAAAACAGGTGCTTATTAACAGCGTAAGCAAATGTATTTTTCATAGCAAAATGAGCGTAACCCTGTAAAATAGCCCCAAATCTTAAACAACCAAAACCAAAGTGCGGTGAAATTTTTATGAGTTTTTCAATGAGACCTGTTGAGTCAGCAAGACAAGGTGCTTGGCTTTTAACCCAAGGATCGAATATTTTTCTTATCGAGGGAAAATTGCCCGAAGGAAAGGCGGAAGATTTCCAATTAACGGGGCGTTTGGTGATGGAAATCGGGTGTTGGAATGGCGCGCCGCTTTGGCTTGTTGCCGAGCAGGAAGATGGTCGAGAATATACTTCATTGCGTAGCCAACTTCATTTGCCAGAAGTGCAATTTAATTTGCTCAATCGTGGCGTGGAGATTAATCATTTTCTGAAAACCCATCGCTTTTGTGGGAAGTGCGGTTCAAAAATGGCAATGACAAAAGAAGAATTGGCCGTGCAATGTGAAAATTCCGCCTGCGGATACCGCACTTATCCCGTGATTTGTCCTTCGATTATTGTGGCGGTTCGCCGTGGTAAGCAGATTTTGCTCGCCAATCATCAGCGTCATCAACAGGAAAAAATGTACACCACGTTGGCGGGTTTTGTAGAAGTGGGAGAAAGTTTTGAGCAAACCGTGCAACGGGAAGTGTTTGAAGAAACAGGGATTCAGGTGAAAAATATTCGCTATTTTGGCAGCCAGCCTTGGGCGTTCCCCAATTCTCAAATGGTGGGATTTTTAGCCGATTATGCTGCGGGGGAAATTCGCTTACAAGAAGCAGAACTGCAAGATGCCCAATGGTTTGATTATGATAAACCCTTGCCAAATTTGCCGCCACAAGGCACTATTGCGTTGAAATTAATTAATGCCACACTGGCACTTTGTGCCGATGATGATAAAAGTGCGGTAGAAAAATAAAGGAATTTAAGATGTTTGAATTAAAAAATGATCGTTATTTGCGTGCGCTTTTGCGCGAACCTGTGGATATGACCCCCGTTTGGATGATGCGTCAAGCTGGGCGTTATTTGCCAGAATACAAAGCCACGCGTGCGCAAGCAGGGGATTTTATGTCCCTTTGTCGCAATGCAGAATTGGCTTGCGAAGTGACGCTACAACCTTTACGCCGTTACGATTTAGATGCTGCCATTTTGTTTTCTGATATTCTCACCATTCCTGATGCAATGGGGCTAGGCTTGAGCTTTGGCGCAGGCGAGGGGCCTAAATTTGCGCGTCCTATCGAAAATAAAAGTGCGGTGGAAAATTTGCCAATTCCTGATCCGGAACAAGAATTGCAATATGTGATGAATGCGGTGCGCACCATTCGCCGTGAACTCAAAGGTGAAGTGCCGTTGATTGGTTTTTCTGGCAGCCCTTGGACGCTTGCCACCTATATGGTGGAAGGGGGCAGTAGCAAGGCTTTCACAAAAATCAAAAAAATGCTTTATACCGAACCACAAACCTTGCATTTGTTACTCGACAAATTAGCAGATTCCGTTGCCCTTTATCTCAATGCACAAATCAAAGCGGGTGCGCAATCGGTGATGATTTTTGATACTTGGGGCGGCGTGCTAGCTCATCGTGAATACCTTGAGTTTTCGCTGCAATATATGCAGAAAATTGTGGAAAATCTTATTCGTCATAATGAAGGACGCAAAGTGCCAGTTACCCTCTTTACCAAAGGTGGCGGCTTATGGTTAGAACATATCGCCAATACTGGTTGTGATGCAGTGGGCTTGGATTGGACTGTGGATCTTGCAGACGCCAAAAAACGTATCGGGCATAAAGTGGCGCTACAAGGCAATATGGATCCTTCCGTGCTTTATGCTTCACCAGAGCGCATTGAACAAGAAGTGCGGTCGATTTTAGCGGATTTTGGCGAAGGCAGCGGCCACGTTTTCAATCTCGGACACGGTATTCATCAAGATGTGCCAGAAATCAGCCCGAAAATTTTTGTGGACGCAATCCATCAATATTCTCAGCCTTACCACAAATAAGGATAAACAATGCGAAATCCTATTCATAAACGTTTAGAAAATTTAGCCAGCTGGCAACATCTCACTTTTATGGCGTGCCTGTGTGAGCGAATGTTGCCGAATTTTCAGCTTTTTTGCCAAGTTACGGAACAGCCCGCGCAAAGCCGAATTTATCAAAATATTCTAAATTTAACCTGGGAATATTTAACCGTGAAAGATGCCCACATCAATTTTGATAATCAACTCGAAAAATTTGAGGCGATTATCCCTGATGTGAATAATTATGATTTTTACGGCGTTGTACCTGCGATTGAAGCGTGCGAAGCACTTTCTGAATTATTGCATAGCCTAATTGCAGGTGAAACCTTAGAACACGCCGTACAAGTGAGTTTGATTTCTTTACAAACTGTTATCGGATTATTGGAAACCAATTTAGACCGCGAATTATCCGAGCAAGAACTCAAAGCAAGTGAAGAAATTGAACAAGAATTAGATGTGCAATGGCAGATCTACCGTGCGCTGCGAGAGTGCGAAGAACGCGATGTTTCCTTGATTTTAGCCCTTAAAAATGAAATTCGCGCAGAAGGAATCTCAAATATTGGTATAGAAATTAGTCAATAATGTGATTTAGATTACATTTTTGCTATTTATTGCTTTGCTTTATATAGAAGTTGATTTATTCTTTACCACACTGTGCATACAGTATTTATTATTGAGTTAGGCGTTAGGCGTATCCTAACACTGTTAATTTAATCAAAAAATAGAGAAGGTACAATTTATGAACAAAACGGATTTAATTGATGCAATTGCAAGTGCAGCAGAGTTAAACAAAAAACAAGCTAAAGCTGCATTAGAAGCAACTTTAGATGCTATCGCAGGTAGCTTAAAAGCAGGTCAGCCAGTTCAATTAATCGGCTTTGGTACATTCAAAGTGAACGAGCGTAAAGCGCGCACAGGTCGTAATCCACAAACTGGTGCAGAAATCCAAATTGCAGCGTCTAAAGTGCCTGCATTCGTTGCTGGTAAAGCATTAAAAGACGCGATCAAATAATTAATTGCCCTTATTTTTCTAACCCTGCCTAATGCAGGGTTTTTTATTATAGCTAGACAAAGTCTAGCTATAAAAACCATACGCTATGCGTATGGAATCAAAGAGCTTAAGCGGTGAACAGAATAAAAAAGTCCTCCTATAATGAATAAGGCTGACAACCAAAATTCAGAATATAGGAGGATAAGTCATGGCAAGTAAATCCAATGACGATTCAAGTCTATCACATACAAGATGGAACTGTAAGTATCATATTGTCTTTATTCCGAAGTATAGAAGAAAGGCAATTTATGGAAAATTACGAGTAGATATAGGCGGTATTTTAAGGCAGTTATGTACTTACAAAAATGTAGAAATCCTAGAAGCACATGCGATGAAAGATCATATTCATATGTTAGTCAAGATCCCCCCGAAATTGGCAGTATCGAGTTTTATGGGTTATCTGAAAGGGAAGTCATCGCTAATGATATTCGAAAGACATGCGAATTTAAAATATAAGTATGGAAGTCGGAATTTTTGGGCGAAAGGGTATTATGTAAGTACAGTGGGTCTAAATACGAAGGTAGTAGAAGAATATATCAGGAATCAAGAGAAGGAAGATATGATTTCAGATAGTTTATCGAAGAAAGAATATGTAGACCCCTTTAAGGGGTAATCCATAGAGTTATTGTGCGGTTGTCAGTTTTTCACATGCCCTTTGAGGGGCATGTGAAGTCCTAGGCCCTTATAGGGTAGCCTAAAAACCGCACGTTTTACGTGCGGATTGTTATTGGATCATTTTGTCAACTGCGGTTAATCCAACGTTCCTATTTTTTAAAGAAGGCGTGAACAGTTTGCTTTATTTGATGATATGTTTTAGCGTTTTTGGGGAGGAGAAAGGCGAACCGTAAAATTCTCTAGGTGATGAATAGGGCTTTATTCTACGTAAAACCAATGTACTACTGTGGCGTGACAAACCACGCCACAGTCATAATTTATTATGATGGATAATTGGGGTTAGGTTGAGGGATTTTTGCGTTTACGTCTATTTTCCACTTGTCAAGTTTTTGTTTTAATGCTTTCACAATATCGGGATATTGTTTACTCAGATCGTGCTTTTCTCCGACATCACGATATACATTATAAAGTTCAAGTTTTCCATCTTCAAAAAACTCTAGCAATTTCCATTCACCATCACGGATTGCACAACCGGGGGTACAGCCTTGATTGCTATAGTGAGGGTAATGCCAGTAAAGTTCTCGGTCAAGTGCGGTCTGTTTTTGCAATAAAATCGGCAGGATACTGACGCCATCACAATGTTGTTGAGGAATGAGGGGCAATTCTGCGGCTTGCAGTAGGGTTGGATAAAAATCTGTTGAGGTAACAGGGGTTTCTAGTAAGAGATTTGGGGCAATTTTGCCTTTCCAGCGGATAATTAAAGGTTCGCGTGTTCCACCTTCATACATCCAGCCTTTGCCTTCACATAGTGGGGCGTTGGTAGTAGGAGACCCTTCGGCAGTGGCTAAGCCGCCATTATCACTATAAAAAATCACGATCGTGTTTTCTTCCAGATTGTTTTCTTTTAAGCAATCAAGTACGCGACCAATATTCCAATCAAGGTTCTCGACCATTGCGGCATAAACGGGGTCGCTTTGGATTTTTCGGCGGATGATATAGTCTTCTTTTTTATGTTCACAAGGGAAATGTTCACCTCGTTCAAAAGGGTCTATTTGATCTAAACCGAGCATTCGTGCTTTTTGTCGATATTTTTCTACGAGGTGAGAATGGCATTCTATTGGGGTATGAACTGCATAATGGGATAAATGCATAAACCAAGGCTGGTCGCTTGATTGATGTTCATTGATAAGCTTAATCGCCTCATCGGTTAGGCGATCGGTTAAGTATTCTCCTTCTGGTCCGTCTGGCAGTGTTTCAATGCCATAAGGGGAAAAATACCCATTAAAAGGGTGTCCCCAGTCGCAGCCACCAATATTAACATCAAAACCGTGTTTATCCGGATAAGTTTCAACGCGTTTTTCATTGTGCTTGCTTAAATGCCATTTACCGATATGCCAAGTCTTATACCCACCTTGTTTGAGGGCTTTGGCGAGAGAAAATTCATCCGTTGTTAGATGATCGATATAGGGTACATCAGCTAATTTACCTTCAGAATGTCCGCCGAGCCATTGGGTCATTCCTAATCTTGCAGGATATTTGCCTGTTAAGATACTGGCCCGAGTTGGGGAACATACAGGACAGGCTGCGTAAGCATCGGTAAATCTTGCACTCTCTTGAGCAAATTGATCAAGGCGAGGGGTTTCATAAAATGTACTGCCATAACAACCTGTATCACTCCAGCCATAATCATCTAATAAAATGAATAGAATATTGGGTTTTTGCGTCTTCATAATTTCTCCTTAAAAATGTTTATTTTTTCACCGTATTTTCGTAGCGTTTTTGAATGTAATTCGCATAAAGTGGTTGGATTTTCAGATGTAACCATAAACAAAATACAACGCAGATGAGCAACGTTGTTAGGAAATAAGCCCCAAAATTAGGGGAAACCACGCCATTAGGATAGGCTAATCCGACATCAGAAAAGATGACATAAATTAAACTGGCACAAGACAGTAATGCTCCACTTGTGAGTAATGAATATCGCCATACTGTCATTGGAATTTTAGCGTTCCGTACGGCGAGGGTTCGCTTAGTTGACGCGGGTTTATACATTGCCCAAGCAATTAGTAAACAGATTTCAAGGATAAAGAGTAAGCCGTAAACGTGCATCCAGTGTATGGTGATGTATTTTTTTAAACCGAAAACAAGCAGGTAATACACGACAATATGCAAAATAATCATTAGTTTTGCTGCGTTTTCTGCTACTCGTAGTTTTTTGCCAAATAAGCCAATTAAGACTAAGCTAACAATAGGGATAGCAATGAACCCGGTGAATTGTTGTAAGAAAATAAATAGCCCCTGCGGTGCATAAAACAAGTTTGGTGCAATAACGATGGTGATGATAGAGCATAGAATACCGAATTGCTGGGAAACCTTAATGACCTTTTGATCATCGG
Organism: Avibacterium volantium; assembly: GCF_900635775.1. Lineage (NCBI taxonomy): Bacteria > Pseudomonadati > Pseudomonadota > Gammaproteobacteria > Pasteurellales > Pasteurellaceae > Avibacterium > Avibacterium volantium. The sequence goes on from NZ_LR134167.1 coordinate 481,361, forward strand.
CATTTTGATTAATTAAAGGTTTATAAATATCCACGGCAAAGAGGGTTGATGCCGAATTAATTAAAGAGTTATAGGTTGAGAACACCGCTCCTAACAGCACAGCAACAAATAAACCGAGTAATGGAGCAGGTAAGACATTAGCGACTAAATGAGGATAGGCTAAATCTTTGCTCTCAAAGTCTGCCCCATATAAATGGAAAGCAAGCAAACCGGGGAATAAGGCAATAAATGGCACGATCATTTTAAAGAAACCTGCCAATAATAAGCCTTTTTGCCCTGATTTTAGGCTTTCGGCACCTAATGCACGTTGAATAATAAATTGATTGGTTCCCCAATAAAAAGTTGCCGTTACCATTAGCCCCGTGAATACCGCAGCAATAGGAATGGCATCTAATTGAGATCCTGTACCAATAGCATTTAATTTTTCTGTATTGGTGGTTGCCAGATAATGCAAGGTCTCAAGTAAATTGCCTTGAATTTTCTCACCTAATGCCATTAAACCAAAAATTGGGATCAAGCAGCCGATGAGCAGCAGCCCAATGCCATTTAAGGTGTCGGAAACTGCCACCGCTTTTAAACCACCTGCAATGGCATAAATTGCACCAATAATGCCAATGATAATGGTACAAAGCCATAATGCTTCCATTTTAGACAGACCGAGCCAGCTCTCTATGCCAAGTATTTTCATTAAGGCGAGTGCGCCACCATATAACACGGTCGGAGACCATACAAAAATATAGCCAAACATAAATAAATAGACGATTAGCTTACGCGTTCCTTCGCCGTAATGTGAGCTTAAAAACTCAGGCATTGTGGAAAATGCCCCGCCGAGATACATTGGCAAGAAAAGAATAGCAAGTAAAATAATGCCTCGAATTGCCCAAATTTCCCACGCCAGAGCGGTCATATTTCCCGCATAAGCGACTCCACTTTGCCCCACCAGTTGTTCTGTGGAGATATTGGTTAATAGTAATGAACCTGCAATAAATAAAGCACCTAATTTATTGCCAGCCAGAAAGTACCCGCTTGATGTAGATACTGTCCCTTTTGTTTTTTGCCACGAAAACCAAGCCACAAAAAACATAAATGCTAAACACGTGATTAATGCGAACATACCGCCTCCAATAAATATTGATAGGATTTTGTTTAAATTTAGCACTATGTATCTTGAGCTTTTATGATAACGATCATTAATGACCTGTGATACAGTTCACATTTTTAAATAAAAAGTAAATAGTTGCAAAAAGCTTGTAATAACAGAAAAAACAAGATTAGCTTAGCACAATAACATCAAGTGTAGTTTTTATCTGCGGAAATAACCTATTTTCTTTGTATGTAAATCGACACAAATTTACTTGATAAGCATTCAATGTACGCTAAATGAGCAATTAAGCATTCTAAGTTAGTAAAAAATCGCAGCATAGCTGAATCACTATATTTGCTAGAACAGTAAAATCACCGCTCCAATGTGAAAAGTACAAAAGAAAATTTTTGCTTCTTGTTTTTATTGCCTTTACATTCCTGATTTATTTCTATAATATTCCGAACCGAAATTTAGATCTGATTTAAGATTATGAAACGAAATATCCAGCCCAGAAATACGCAACAACGCCGTCATCGCATTGTGCAATTATTACAAAGCCAAGGCGAAGTGAGTGTGGAACAGCTTGTACAGTTATTTGAAACTTCAGAGGTAACAATCCGCAAAGATTTGACCGCACTTGAAGCAAATGGTGTGTTGGTACGCCGCTATGGTGGGGCGATTTTAATGCCGCAAGAGTTGCTTGATGAAAGTCAAGATGAACATCTTTCAAAACGAAAGTTAGCTATTGCGAAAAAAGCGGCGGAACGCATTGCCGATCATAATCGCATTATTATTGATAGCGGTAGCACCACTGCGGCGCTGATCAATCAGCTCAATAAAAAGCAAGGCTTGGTGGTGATGACGAACTCCCTTTCCGTTGCCACCCAATTGCGCGCTTTAGAAAATGAGCCAACGCTGTTGATGACAGGGGGGACTTGGGACACCCGTTCTGAATCTTTTCAAGGGCAAGTAGCAGCGCAAGTGTTGCGTTCATACAATTTTGATCAGCTCTTTATTGGCGCGGACGGTATTGATTTAGAGCGTGGCACGACCACCTTTAATGAATTAGTGGATTTAAGCCGTGTGATGGCGGAAGTTTCCCGTGAAGTTATTGTGATGGTGGAATCACAAAAAATCGGCAGAAAAATGCCAAATATCGAATTAACTTGGCAGCAAATTGATGTGTTAGTCACGGACGATTTGCTCGCCGCTGAAATTAAACAACAAATTGAAGCGCAAGGCGTGGAAGTCATCTGCGCAAGTGCGGTGTAAATTTTTCAACTTTTTTATTTTCTAACCAGAGAGGACATTTTATGTGTGGAATTGTGGGTGCAGTAGCACAACGTGATGTAGCAGAAATTTTAGTCGATGGCTTACATCGTTTGGAATACCGTGGTTATGATTCAGCGGGTATTGCGGTGCTAGATGCAAATCATAATATGCAAATCGTACGCCGTGTAGGCAAAGTAAAAGCCTTAGATGAAGCCCTTGAAGCACACCCAATTTTAGGTGGCACAGGGATTGCACACACTCGTTGGGCAACGCACGGTGAACCTTCAGAAGCCAACGCTCACCCACATCGTTCTGGCAAAATTGCGGTGGTACACAATGGAATTATCGAAAACTATGAAGAATTGCGTGAAGAATTACAAAAACGTGGTTATGAATTCCTTTCGCAAACCGACACCGAAGTGATCGCCCATTTAGTGGAATGGGAATACCGCAGTGCTAGCTCATTATTAGAAGCGGTGCAAAAAACCGTGGCACAATTGCGTGGCGCTTACGGTACGGTGGTAATGCACCAAGACGAACCTGAACATTTAGTGGTTGCGCGTTCTGGCAGCCCATTGGTTATCGGTTTAGGCGTGGGGGAAAACTTCCTTGCTTCCGATCCTTTAGCGTTATTAAGCGTAACACGCCGTTTCATTTATTTAGAAGAAGGCGATGTGGCGGAAATTTCTCGCCGTGATGTACAAATTTTTGATGCGCAAGGTAATGCTGTTGAGCGTGAAATGCACGAAGGGCATTTTGAAGCCGATGCGGCAGACAAAGGGCAATATCGCCACTATATGCAAAAAGAAATTTTTGAACAGCCTGTTGCGATTATGAACACCTTAGATGGCCGTATTGTTAATGGTAAGGTAAACATTGATGCCATTGGCCCTAATGCAGCAGAAATCTTGAAAAAAGTGGAACACGTTCAAATTGTGGCGTGCGGAACGTCATACAACGCGGGAATGGTGGCGCGCTATTGGTTTGAATCCATTGCTGGCGTAAGCTGTGATGTGGAAATTGCGTCAGAATTCCGCTATCGCAAATTTGTTACTCGCCCAAATAGCCTGCTTATCACCCTTTCTCAATCGGGCGAAACCGCAGATACCTTGGCGGCATTACGCTTAGCTAAAGAATCAGGTTATATGACGGCGATGACAATCTGTAACGTAGCAAGTTCTTCTTTAGTGCGTGAGTCAGATTTCGCCTTTATGACCCGTGCGGGCGTGGAAATTGGTGTGGCATCAACCAAAGCCTTCACCACCCAATTAACCTGTTTATTGTTATTAAATGCGGCAATCGGACGCCTAAAAGGCACGCTGAGCGAAGAACAAGAACATCACATTGTACAGGCTTTACAACGTTTGCCTGCGCAAATTGAAAGTGCATTAGTTTACGATAAACAAATTGAAAAATTATCTGAAGATTTTGCTGATAAACACCACACTTTATTCTTAGGACGTGGCGAGTTTTACCCAATCGCAATGGAATCTGCATTGAAATTGAAAGAAATTTCCTACATTCACGCAGAAGCCTATGCAGCTGGGGAATTAAAACACGGCCCACTGGCTTTAATTGATAGCGATATGCCGGTGATTGTGGTTGCACCAGAAAATGATTTACTTGAAAAAGTGAAATCAAATATTGAAGAAGTGCGCGCCCGTGGCGGTCAGCTTTATATCTTTGCTGATCACGATGCAGGTTTTAGTGATGGTGAAGGCTTTAAAACCATCGTGCTACCGAAAGTGGACGAAGTAACCGCACCAATTTTCTACACTGTGCCGTTACAACTGCTTTCTTACCATATCGCCTTAATCAAAGGAACAGACGTGGATCAACCGCGTAACCTTGCGAAAGCGGTAACGGTGGAATAATTTTTCAAACAGCCTTGTAATGATTTGCAAGGCTGTTTTTTATTTGCTTACGACTGCCAAATTAACTACACTATGTGCGCTTTTTAAGGCGTGCTTTTGTAAGGCACGCTTTTAGCAAACTTCCTTTCTTAACACTTTAAAGGCTACCCGTGAGTAGCAAAAGGACATCTATGAACAACAAAGTAAATGATTATGGCTGGAAAGCCTTGATCGGCTCTGCCGTGGGCTATGCAATGGACGGCTTCGACTTACTCATTCTCGGCTTTATGCTCAGCGCAATTTCTGCGGATTTAGCACTCTCAAGCGCCCAAGCTGGCTCTTTGGTTACTTGGACATTAATCGGCGCAGTGGCGGGTGGTATTATTTTCGGCGCATTAAGCGATCGTTATGGCCGCGTGCGAGTATTAACTTGGACAATCGTGCTATTTGCCGTGTTTACTGGCTTATGTGCGCTCGCACAAGGTTATTGGGATTTATTAATTTACCGCACCATTGCAGGCATTGGTTTAGGCGGTGAGTTTGGTATTGGAATGGCATTAGCAGCGGAGGCTTGGCCTGCTCGCCATCGTGCAAAAGCGGCTTCTTATGTGGCATTAGGCTGGCAAGTGGGCGTGCTAGCTGCAGTGTTACTTACACCATTATTATTGCCAATCATCGGCTGGCGCGGAATGTTTATTGTGGGTATTTTCCCTGCTTTCGTGGCGTGGTATTTACGAGCGAAATTACACGAACCTGACGTTTTTACCGAAAAACAGACAGCACTTTCCGCTACGGCACAATCGAAATGGCAGGCATTCCGTCAATCTTTCCAATTATTAGTAAAAGATAAACAAACCGCTAAAGTCAGCCTAGGAGTAGTGGTTCTGACCTCCGTACAGAATTTTGGTTATTACGGCATAATGATCTGGTTACCTAATTTCCTATCTAAACAGCTTGGCTTTAGCTTAACCAAATCTGGCGTTTGGACGGCGGTAACCGTATGCGGAATGATGAGCGGTATCTGGATTTTTGGGCGCCTTGCGGACAAAATCGGGCGCAAACCAAGTTTTCTGCTTTTCCAACTTGGCGCCGTAATCAGTGTGGTTACCTACTCACAACTGACTGATCCAAATGCAATGCTGATTGCAGGAGCCTTTCTCGGAATGTTCGTAAATGGAATGATGGGCGGCTACGGTGCATTAATGGCGGAAGCCTACCCAACTCAAGCCCGTGCAACGGCACAAAATGTATTATTTAATATCGGGCGCGCGGTTGGTGGTTTCGGCCCTGTGGTCGTCGGTGCCGTGGTGGCAAGTTATTCGTTTTCCACCGCGATTGCGTTTCTTGCGCTGATTTATGTGATCGATATGATCGCCACCATTTTCTTAATTCCTGAATTGAAAGGCAAAGCTTTGGATTAATCGGCAAAAATGATGAGTTGTGTGGTTATGCTCATCATTTTTCTTCTGGATTGACAATTCCTTACATTTAACCGATAAATTTCTGCTCAAAAAATAAGAATATCCGTTATAATCATTCGCTTAACGTAAAAAGAAAAGAGATAACAACGATGATACGCTTTGAAAACGTCAGCAAGGCTTATTTAGGTGGCAAGCCAGCCTTGCAGGGATTAAACTTTCATCTTCCAGTTGGGAGTATGAGCTATGTTCTCGGGCATTCTGGCGCGGGGAAAAGTACCCTATTGAAACTTATTATGGGTATGGAACGTGCCAATGGCGGGCAAATTTGGTTTAACGGGCACGATATTACACGCCTGTCTAAACACGAATTGCCCTTCTTACGCCGCCAAATTGGTATGGTGCATCAAGATTATCGCCTGCTTGCCGATCGTTGTATTGTGGATAATGTGGCGTTGCCGCTTATCATCGCGGGGATTCACCCAAAAGAAGCACAAAGCCGTGCCTTAGCAGCGTTAGATCGCGTTGGCTTGCGTGATCGTGCTAATCACTTGCCAATCCATTTATCTGGCGGTGAACAACAACGTGTAGATATTGCCCGCGCCATTGTGCATAAACCACAATTATTGCTCGCTGATGAGCCAACAGGCAATTTAGATAACGCCCTTTCGCTGGATATTTTTAATTTATTTGAAGAGTTTAATCGTCTTGGAATGACCGTGTTAATTGCCACGCACGATATTAATATTGTTCAGCAAAAACCAAAACCTTGTTTAATTTTAGAACAAGGCCATTTACGTTAGGGCTTGTTGATAATTTATTGTGCATTTGAGTTATCGTTTAAAATTAGCGCAATCGCGGCGCCGTTCAAAACTAAGAATGGTTCTCTTAGTGAGAACGGTAACAAAGAGTGCGCTAATTTTAAACCTAACCCGAAGGGCTGAGGCTATTTTTCGTGATAGCAATGTTGAATGTGGTTCGTTTAGCCTAACTAAACGTCCGTGCGTTCGCCTTGTTCTCACAAAAAATAGCCATCAGCTCAAATGTACAATGAATTATTAACGAACCCCAAGGAAAGCCCAATGAGTTCTCGTCCAATCAATGCTTCTTGGTGGGTACAAACCCATTATGTGCTAAGAGCCGTGCTGGCAGATCTAATTAAGAAAAAATATGCGACCTTATTAACCATTCTTGTTATTGCCGTTTCGCTGACTGTGCCAACGGTGAGCTATTTATTGTGGAAAAATATTCATCAGGCCACCACGCAGTTTTATCCTGAAAGTGAACTAACGGTTTATTTGCATAAAAATCTTACGGAAGCCGATGCCAATTTAGTGGTGGAAAAAATTCGCCAACAAGCTGGGGTGGAAAGCCTGAATTATGTTTCTCGCCAAGAGAGCCTTAATGAATTCAAAAATTGGTCTGGCTTCACTGAGGGCTTGGATGTTTTAGATGATAATCCACTGCCTGCCGTGGTGATTATTAAACCCGCCAAAGACTACAACGAAAGTCAAAAACGCAATGAACTGCGGGAAAATCTCGCCAAAATTAAAGGCGTGCAAGAAGTGCGTTTAGACAATAATTTAATGGAAAAACTCACCGCACTTTCGTGGCTGATTGCTCATATCGCAGTGGTTTGCACCATTTTGATGACCATTTCTGTTTTCCTTGTGATTGGCAACAGTATTCGTTCTGATGTGTACAGCAATAAAGCCAATATTGAAGTAATGAAATTGCTTGGTGCAACGGATCAATTTATCCTACGCCCTTTCCTTTATACAGGAATCATTTATGCCGTGCTGGGCGGATTATTTGCCTGTATTTTCAGTGCCATTGTGATTGGTTATTTCACCAGTGCGGTGAAATATGTAACGGAAATTTTCGCCGTAAACTTTGAACTACACGGCATAATGATCGGTGAGTTGCTCTTTCTGCTCGCAATGTGCGCGCTAGTGGGCTACACCGCAGCTTGGCTATCGGCGAAAAAATACAGCTAATCTTTACCTTTTCTTTACGCTTTCTTTTAATCCCCTTTGCTCTATGACAAAGGGGATTTTTCTTTTCCTTTCTAGTTTCTTTCCGATTTTTTCAATGAGCGGTCAGTGAAATTAAAAATTCTTTGTTGAAAGATCAATTATTCGCAACTTTTTTTAGAAAAACGCTTGCTTTTGTTTACGCTATCTTGTACGTTTTTTTGCACGGTTTAACGTAATTAATTTCCTGTGAATTAAAGCTGAATGGTTATTTCTTTTAACCCTTTTTCTGTGCATAATTCACTCAGATTTTATTTTCAACACAACATTACTTATAAGGAAAATTTTATGCAAAACGTTGGTTTTATCGGTTGGCGTGGAATGGTTGGCTCGGTACTAATGGATCGTATGCAACAAGAAAATGATTTCGCGAACATCAATCCTATCTTTTTCACCACTTCACAAGCAGGTCAAAAAGCGCCTGTATTTGCAGGTAAAGATGCAGGCGTGTTAAAAGATGCCTTTGACATCGCTGAATTACAAAAATTAGATATTATCGTTACCTGTCAAGGTGGCGATTACACCAACGAAGTGTATCCAAAATTAAAAGCAACCGGCTGGAACGGCTATTGGATTGACGCCGCTTCTGCATTGCGTATGGACAAAGATGCAATCATCGTGCTTGATCCAGTAAACCAAAACGTAATCAGCGAAGGGCTAAAAAATGGCGTGAAAACCTTTGTTGGCGGAAACTGTACAGTAAGTTTAATGTTAATGGCGCTAGGCGGTTTATTTGAACGTGATTTAGTGGAATGGGTATCCGTTGCCACTTACCAAGCCGCATCTGGTGCAGGTGCGAAAAATATGCGTGAATTATTGGTGCAAATGGGTGAGTTAGAAGATTCTGTTAAAGCAGAATTAGCCGATCCCGCTTCATCAATTTTAGACATTGAACGCAAAGTAACCGCAAAAATGCGTGATGCTTCATTCCCGATTGATAACTTCGGCGCACCGCTTGCTGGCAGCTTAATTCCTTGGATCGACAAATTATTGCCAGAAACAGGGCAAACTAAAGAAGAATGGAAAGGCTACGCAGAAACCAACAAAATTTTAGGTTTAAGCGACAATCCAATTCCAGTGGACGGTTTATGCGTGCGTATCGGCGCATTACGCTGCCACAGCCAAGCATTCACTATTAAGTTGAAAAAAGATTTACCATTAGACGAAATCGAGCAAATTTTGGCTTCTCACAACGAATGGGTGAAAGTGATTCCAAATGACAAAGAAACCACCTTGCGTGAATTAACGCCTGCTAAAGTAACCGGCACATTAAGCGTACCAGTGGGACGTTTACGCAAATTGGCAATGGGGCCTGAATATCTTGCTGCTTTCACTGTTGGTGACCAATTATTATGGGGCGCAGCAGAACCTGTTCGCCGTATTTTAAAACAGTTAGTGGCTTAATTTTTAAGTAACAAAACCAATAGAGAAGTACCGCACGGCTGAAAATAAAGTGCGGTGCTTTTTTTGTGAATTTTTTAAGGAGGATTGAATGGGTAACCTGTTTTATTTCCTTTTGAATGTTGATCTGGTGGCTGGATAAAAATAACGAAAAAACCACCGCACTTTAAAAATGTGAGATTTTATCAACAAGCAAGGAAGTCTGATGTGGCATTAATGTGCTATCTTTCTTGCACGCTTTCCTTTATGATCAGGACATCTTTGTTTTATTGATGGTAAGCTGATGTCAAATTGCCTACACCGAGAACCCCATTTTTGCCGCTTTGCATTGCAGCAATTAATGCCCTTTGTGGATCAATTTCCTATCCAATATTTAACGGGTAAACAGGGTTGCCAAATTGCCTATCGCCATTTTTTGCACGCGGAAACCTCGCCAAGTGCGGCGCGAAAATTGATGATTTTAGTCAATGGACGAGCGGAGAATATGCTGAAATGGTCGGAGTTAGCTTATGATTTTTATCAATGGGGTTATGATGTGCTGCTTTTCGATCACCGTGGGCAGGGCTATTCGCAGCGTTTATTAGCGGATAAAGACAAAGGCTATATTGATGAATTTCGCTTTTACTGCGAGGATATGGACGCGGTCATCAAGCAAATCACTCAGCATTCTGATTATTCGCAACAATATCTGCTTGCTCATTCTTTAGGCTCGCTGATCTCGGCTTATTATTTAGCGAACTATGATCATCATATTCAAAGTGCGGTGCTTTCTTCACCATTTTTTGGCTTGCCAACCAAGCATTTATTGCGCGATGAGCTGATTATTAATTTGATGATATTATTCGGGCAAGGGCAGCGCTATGTGTTTGGCAAGAGTGCCTATAAACCCGCCAATCTCGATCAAAATGAACTCAGTTTTTGCAAAACCAGAATGAAATGGATGAACCGTATTAATCGTTATTTTCCTGAATTAAGCCTTGGTGGGCCAACGTTCCGCTGGGTGCATTTGTGTTTAACTGCAATTAAAGGGCTAGAAAAAATTTTGTCGCGCATTGAAATTCCTGTTTTGGTTTTGCAAGCTGGCAAAGAAAAGATCGTAGAAAATGCACAGTTGGAAAAATTGGTTGCCTGCTTGCCAAAGGGGCAACTCATCACGGTGGAAAATGCCAAACACGAGATTTTGTTTGAACGGGATAAAATTCGCGCCGAAGCCTTAAGCGCGGTGCAAGCCTTTATTTCCAATAACGGTACAACAGCACGCCAAACAGCGTAAACAGCAGACTGCCGCCAAGATGCAAAGTAATAACTGCCAGCGCAGATAGCCATTTTTCCGTTAAAAAATCATTCACCACCTCAGCAGAAAAGGAAGAAAAAGTAGTGAGGCTGCCTAAAAATCCAGTAATCAAAAATAATCGCCACTCGCTAGAAACTTGCGGATATTGCCAAAGTAAGGCGATCAAAATGCCGATTAAAAAACAGCCGAGATAATTGGCGATTAGCGTGCCAAAGGCAAGAAAAGAAAACAGAGGATTTAGCAATTCGCTCAAGCCCCAACGAGTGCAAGCGCCGATTGCAGCACCGCTGCTTATGATCAGTAAAGATTGCCAAATCGCCATTTTTACCTGCTTTCTGATTTAATACACACCAAAGGTAGCACGCAAATAGCTCGCTACTGCTTCGTGGCGGTTCAAGCCAATTTGCTCTAACTGCGGACAAGCCTGCACCAAGCGTGGATCGGCATTGCCCATAATGCAACCTTTGTCCACTTCGCTGAGCATTTCTATATCATTCATACCATCACCAAAGGCAATGCATGCACTCAAACCATATTCACGCCCTTGTACCACTTGGGCAAGTGCGGTGGCTTTTGACACATTTTTATTCATAATCTCTAAACACTGCGGCGTGGAATAGGTGATATAAATCGCATCGCCAAAACGCGCTTTCAAATGCGCTTCAATCGGGGCGAGATCAGCGGGCGTACGGCCAATAAAAAACACTTTTTCCGTGCCACGTCCGTGGTGATGTTTGAAATCCACCACTTGATACATAAAGCCTGAATCTTGATGATATTTGGCTAATTCTGGCATATCAATGCTGATAAACCAGCCATCATCTTGATAACTATTGGCGAACACATTTTTTTCATCATAAGGGGTTTGCATTATTTCCATTGCCATTTCATCAGGCAAACTGTTGCTAAGCAGCAACTTGCCTTGAAGATTATGCGCCCTTGCACCATTTGACGTGATAAGTACCGCATTATCTAGCTTTACCTTGCCGACAATATGCGCCACATCTTCATACTTTCGCCCCGTGGCGAGAATAATATCAATCTTTTCTTGCGCTAATTTTTCAAGGGTTTCAATAGTAAAATCACCGATAACGTGATCCCCATTGAGCAATGTGCCGTCTAAATCTGAAACCACAGCACGAAATGGTCGATTTTGCATAGTCAAACTCCTTCAACAAAACGGGAGTATGATAGCAAATTATGCGAAAAAATGACCGCACTTTTTATTTTCTCAGGAAAACGATTGCGAAATGTAAAAAATTCCTTGATTTCTATTTTGAATGTGGTATCAATAACAGCATTAAAAGCGGAATGCTTAAATCGGATTCAGGCAATGACAAAATTTTATTCTCTTATTGGCATTATTATTAACCTCGTGGTGGTGAACACTGCGGGGTTTTGGCTTGCTAACAAATAGAATAAATTTATAACTCAATTTGTATATAGAAAGCCCCTCGCAGAGATCTTCGAGAGGCTTTTTTTATAGCGATTAATAACCAGAAAGGTGGAATATGAACGGTGCAAGATTAGTAACGGAGTGCTTGAAAGCACACAATGTGGATATTGTATTTGGCTATCCAGGTGGGGCGATAATGCCAGTTTATGATGCCATTTATGATTCGGGTTTGGAGCATTTGCTCTGTCGCAATGAGCAAGGCGCAGCAATGGCGGCTATTGGCTATGCCAGAGCCAGCGGGAAAACCGGGGTGTGTATCGCCACATCAGGCCCTGGGGCAACCAATTTAATCACAGGATTAGGCGATGCCTTAATGGATTCCATTCCAGTGGTGGCTATCACGGGCCAAGTTGCTTCGCCATTGATTGGTACAGATGCTTTCCAAGAGGCCGATGTTCTGGGCTTATCCCTTGCTTGTACGAAGCATAGCTTTATTGTGCAAAGTATTAATGAATTGCCAGAAATTATCGCCAAAGCATTCCAAATCGCACAAAGTGGTCGCCCTGGCCCTGTACTTATTGATATTCCAAAAGATGTGCAATTTGCCGAAACCGATTTGCAACCTTTCACACTTCCTGTGGAAAAACCGACCGCACTTGATCCTGCAGAATTGGAAAAAGCGGTAGAATTATTGAAAAATGCCAAACGCCCTGTGGTGTATGTTGGCGGTGGCGTGGGAATGGCGAACGCCGTGCCAGCCTTGCGCGAGTTTTTAGCCACCACAGAAATTCCAAGTATTTCCACCTTAAAAGGCTTGGGCGCAATTTTACCTGAAACTCCTTATTATATGGGAATGATTGGTATGCACGGCACCAAAGCCGCCAATTTAGCCACGCAAGAATCGGATTTATTGCTAGTGTTTGGCGCGCGTTTTGACGATCGTGTAACGGGCAAATTAGACACCTTTGCACCGCACGCTAAAGTGATTCATTGTGATATTGATGTGGCAGAATTAGGCAAATTACGCCGTCCAGATGTGGCGTTGCGTGGTGATTTAAGCGAAGTTTTCCGTGCCTTAACAATGAAATTAGATTTGGCAGATTGGCATAAAGAAATCAATAAGTTAAAACAAGATTTTGATTTCCGTTATGCTGAAAATCAAGGCAAACAACCCATTAACCCTTGGTGGTTGCTTAACACCGTTTCTAATCAAAAAGCGAAAAACGCCATTGTGGTTACCGATGTGGGGCAACATCAAATGTGGTCAGCACAGCATATGAAACATTATGCACCTGAAAATTTCATCACTTCAGCTGGATTTGGTTCAATGGGCTTTGGCTTACCAGCTGCGATTGGCGCGCAGAAAGCACGACCAAATGATGATGTGATTTTAATCACCGGTGATGGTTCATTAATGATGAACGTGCAGGAGCTTGGCACAATTAAACGTGGCAAAACGCCGGTAAAAATCATTTTATTAGACAACCAACGCTTAGGAATGGTGCGTCAATGGCAAACCCTATTCTTCCAAGCGCGCCATAGTAATACGATTTTAGATGATAACCCTGATTTCGTGACCCTTGCTTCTGCCTTTGATATTAAAGGCGAGCGCATTGAATCTGGCGAAGAAGTGCAAGCGGCATTAGATCGCTTATTCCAAGCGGAAGGCGCTTATTTATTACATATTTGTATTCCAGCAGAAGAAAACGTGTGGCCACTTGTGCCACCAAATGCCTGTAACGTGGATATGCTTGAAGAATAATAGAAAAGGAATTGTGGGGAACATTATGCAACAGTATGAATTATCAATCCGCGCCAACAGACGCCCAGAAACCTTAGAGCGTTTATTACGCGTAATGCGTCATCGCGGTTTTGAAGTGATTAAATTACAAACCGAAAGCCAACAACAAGAAATCACCTTGCACGTTGTAGTGCAAAGCGAAAGAGCGGTGGAATTATTGGTAAATCAATTAGTTAAATTGCCAGACGTGTTGGAATTAAAGTAAACATTCGCTGCGAATGAGAAGTTTAAATGAATAAAAGTTGGAGAGATTATGCCTAAATTACGTTCCGCGACCAGCACACAAGGTCGCAATATGGCAGGGGCGCGTGCGTTATGGCGCGCCACAGGAATGAAAGAAAATGATTTTGGTAAGCCGATTATCGCCGTAGTCAATTCTTTCACCCAATTTGTACCGGGCCACGTTCACTTAAAAGATATTGGACAATTAGTGGCACAGCAAATTGAGCAAGCAGGCGGTGTAGCGAAAGAATTTAACACCATTGCCGTTGATGATGGCATCGCAATGGGGCACGGCGGAATGCTGTATTCCTTGCCTTCTCGTGATTTAATCGCCGACAGTGTGGAATATATGGTGAATGCTCATTGTGCAGACGCCATGGTATGTATTTCTAACTGCGATAAAATTACCCCAGGAATGTTGATGGCTGCGCTGCGCCTGAACATTCCAACAATTTTCGTTTCTGGCGGCCCGATGGAAGCGGGAAAAACCAAACTTTCTGATCAAATCATCAAGTTAGATTTGGTGGACGCTATGGTGCAAAGTGCGGATAAAAATGTGTCAGATTCTGATGTAGAAGCCATTGAGCGTTCAGCCTGCCCAACTTGTGGTTCTTGTTCAGGAATGTTCACCGCAAACTCAATGAACTGTTTAACCGAAGCCTTAGGCTTAAGCCTGCCGGGTAACGGTTCTTGCTTGGCAACCCATAAAGATCGTAAACAATTATTCTTAGATGCAGGCAAACAAATTGTTGAACTTTGCCAAAAATATTATCAGCAAGATGATGAATCCGTATTGCCACGTTCGATAGCCACTAAGCCAGCGTTTGAAAATGCAATGAGCTTAGATATTGCAATGGGCGGCTCAACCAATACCGTATTGCATTTATTGGCAGCGGCGCAAGAAGCGGAAGTGGATTTCACTATGGCAGACATTGACAGACTTTCTCGCCGCGTGCCTTGTTTAAGTAAAGTGGCGCCGAACACTGCCAAATATCATATGGAAGATGTGCATAGAGCGGGTGGAATTATGGCAATTTTAGGCGAGTTAGATCGTGCAGGATTGCTTGATAACCAAACTCGCACCGTATTAGGTTTAAGCCTAGCTGAGCAAATTGCCAAATACGACATTATGCTCACTCAAGATGAAGCCATTCGTGAATTCTATCGTGCAGGGCCTGCGGGCATTCGCACCACACAAGCCTTCTCACAAGATTGTCGCTGGGACAGCCTTGATGACGATCGCGAGAACGGCTGTATCCGCAGTAAAGCCTTTGCTTATAGCCAAGATGGTGGCTTAGCGATGTTATCGGGCAATATCGCCTTAGACGGCTGTATCGTTAAAACCGCAGGGGTGGACGAATCTATTTTGAAATTCACTGGCAAAGCCATTGTCTTTGAAAGCCAAGAAGATGCGGTAAACGGCATTTTAGGCGGCAAAGTGCAAGCGGGACACGTGGTGGTTATCCGCTACGAAGGGCCAAAAGGTGGGCCGGGTATGCAAGAAATGCTTTATCCAACTAGCTATTTAAAATCAATGGGCTTAGGCAAAGCCTGTGCATTATTAACTGACGGTCGTTTTTCTGGCGGTACATCAGGCTTATCTATCGGACACTGCTCGCCAGAAGCCGCAGCGGGCGGGACAATCGGCTTGGTGAAAGACGGCGATACCATTGAGATCGATATTCCAAATCGCTCAATCCAATTAATGGTATCGGAACAAGAATTGAGCGCACGCCGCGCAAAACAAGACGCGAAAGGCTGGAAGCCAGCAAATCGTCAGCGTGAAGTGTCTTTCGCACTCAAAATGTACGGCTATTTCGCCACTTCCGCAGATAAAGGTGCGGTGCGAGATCGTTCCAAATTAGCTGATTGATAAAAATAACTGCACTAATAAAGTGCGGTCATTTTTTCACGAATTTTTATAATTTTTGCCTCAATTTAGGCAAACAAGGGAAGTAAAAATGCTAAAAATGTTAAGGCAACACGCTAAGTTTTTCACCAGTCTAGTTCTGGTTGTGTTGGCTTTTTGGGGCTTTCGCCTACTTTCCCAACGGAATATTAGCATTGATCTGATTTATTCTTGGGATATAGGAATGAGCTTGTATCTGTTTTGGACATTTTGGGCAATTCGTCAGCAACATCGTCATCGTGAACAGATGACCGCTGTTCTGCAAGAACGTCAAGCGGGTACGAAGACAATATTCGTGATCGTAAGTGTGATTATCGGTGCTTGTATTGTGGCATTAGTTCGCTTAGTGAGCATTGCGCAAAATCTTCCACCAATGGAAAAAGCGTGGCATATCACTTTAGCGATTATTTCCATTTTCCTTTCTTGGCTGGTGATCCATATTCTGTTTGCTATTCGCTATGCCCATTTGTTCTATCACGCGAAAGTCAGCGGCGAACCAATGCCACTGCAAATTCCGCAGAGCAACGGGCAAAATGGCTATCAAACCGAGCCAAATTACTATGATTTTATCTACACCGCCTTGATTATCGGTACCTCAGCACAAACGGCCGATGTGATGTTTTCTTCCAGAGCGGGACGAATTTTGGGCGGAATTCACAGCATTGTCGCCTTTATTTTCAACGTAACCGTGCTTTCCTTATTAATTAACATTATTTCTGGTTTTATCTAAGGATAATAAAATGACAACCCTTGCATTTAACAATCCAACCCCAAGCGGGGACGATTATTTAAAAACCATTTTGAAACTGGGATCTGTGGTGTATCAAGCCGCGCAAACAACCCCTTTGCAACCGATGGATAAACTTTCCACGCGGCTGCACAATCAGGTTTTAATTAAGCGTGAAGATCGCCAACCTGTGCATAGCTTTAAATTGCGTGGTGCTTATGCAATGATCGCGGCCTTAAATGATGAACAACGTCAAGCTGGCGTGATTGCGGCCTCAGCGGGCAACCACGCGCAGGGCGTGGCGCTATCCGCGAAATTACTGGGCTTAAAAGCATTAATTGTGATGCCACAGAATACACCGAGCATTAAAGTAGATGCGGTGCGCCGTTTCGGGGGCGAAGTGCTACTTTACGGTGCAAACTTTGATGAAGCCAAAGGCAAGGCGATTGAACTTTCTAAAAGTAAAAATATGACGTTTATTCCCCCTTTCGATCACCCTTTAGTGATCGCAGGGCAAGGGACATTGGCGCTCGAATTGTTACAACAATCGTCCAATATCGACCGCGTTTTTGTGCCAGTGGGCGGGGGAGGCTTAGCCGCAGGGGTAGCCGTGCTAATCAAACAATTAATGCCAGAAATTAAAGTAATCGGCGTGGAAAGCAAAGATTCAGCTTGCCTGTATCACGCCTTAAAAGCGGGGCAACCTGTGGATTTAGAGCGAGTGGGTTTATTTGCCGATGGCGTGGCAGTAAAACGCATTGGCGATGAAACCTTCCGTTTATGCCAGCAATACCTTGATGATGTGGTGCTGGTGGACGGCGATGAAATTTGTGCCGCAATGAAAGATATTTTTGAAAACGTACGCGCAATTGCAGAGCCGTCAGGGGCGGTATCGCTGGCAGGGCTAAAAAAATACGTCAAAGAAAATAATATTCAAGGGGAAACCTTGGTGAATATTTTATCGGGCGCCAACCTGAATTTCCATACGCTACGTTATGTGTCTGAGCGTTGCGAAATTGGTGAAAAACACGAAGCAATGCTTGCGGTAACCATTCCTGAAGAAAAAGGCAGCTTCTTGCGTTTTTGCCATTTGCTTGGCGATCGTGCCGTTACGGAATTTAACTACCGCTATGCGGATCAAGCCCAAGCCTGTATTTTTGTCGGGGTGAGAATTCGTGGTGAAGATGAAAAAAATGAAATCATCGCGCAGTTGCAACAGCACGGCTATTCCGTGATGGATCTGTCTGATGATGATGTGGCGAAAACGCACATTCGTTATATGATTGGCGGACGCTCATCAAGCAAGGCGAAAGAACGCTTATACAGCTTTGAGTTTCCAGAACAAAAAGGTGCGTTACTTAAATTCCTTGAAATGCTCGGCACGCACTGGAACATCTCACTGTTCCACTACCGCGCCCACGGCGCAGACTACGGCAATGTGCTTGCAGGCTTCCAATTAGATGAAAACGATGAAATTCGCTTCAACGCCCATTTGGAAGAATTAGCCTATACTTATCAAGACGTTACCAACAGCCAAGCGTATAAGTATTTTTTGGGATAAGTTAAAACACAAAAAAGAAAAACCACCGCAACGAAAGTGCGGTGGTTTTTTTATGAATTTTTTACGAGTAAAAAGAAAGGGAGGTTTTACCTCCCTTTGCTTGAATAAGCACATTAATGTCCTTTCGCTCTGCTTGCTTAGTCCATAATGTGTTTTGCCCTTTAAGGATTAGTAAACGCCTTGTGCTAACATTGCATCTGCAACTTTTACGAAGCCTGCGATGTTTGCACCTGTTACATAATTGATGTTCGCTTGGCCTTCCACCGTACCGTATTTTTTACAGTTTGCGTGAATGTCGAGCATAATTTGTTTTAATTTTGCGTCCACTTCTTCCGCTGTCCAGTATAGACGTTGTGAGCTTTGCGCCATTTCTAAACCAGATGTTGCCACGCCACCTGCGTTTGCGGCTTTACCTGGGCCGAATAATACGCCAGCTTCAAGTAGGGCATCTGTTGCTTCGATAGTGGTTGGCATATTTGCGCCCTCTGCCACAAGTTGTACGCCGTGGGCGATTAATTTTTGTGCATCAGCAAGGTCTAACTCGTTTTGCGTTGCGCAAGGTAGCGCGATGTCTGCTTTCACGCTCCAAGGACGCTCGCCAGCAACATATTGTAAGCCGAATTTTTCTGCGTAATCTTTCACGCGTCCACGTTGTACGTTTTTGATTTCCATTAACGCAGCTAATTTTTCTGCTGTGAAGCCCGCTTCATCATAAACATAACCAGAGCTGTCAGAACAAGTAACCACTTTCGCACCAAGCTGTAAGGCTTTTTCAATGGCATATTGCGCTACGTTACCTGAACCTGAAACCACAACGGTTTTGCCTTGGAATGATTGATTTTTTTCTTCAAGCATTGCTTGTGCGAAATAAACTAAGCCGTAACCTGTTGCTTCTGGGCGAATTAAGCTACCACCGAATGACAGTCCACGCCCTGTGAACACGCAACCTGCTTGGTTTGATAATTTTTTCATCATACCTGCAAGGTAGCCCACTTCACGGCCACCAACACCGATGTCGCCTGCTGGCACGTCTGTGTCTGGGCCAATGTGGCGATAAAGTTCAGCAATTAATGCTTGGCAGAAACGCATTACTTCGCCGTCAGATTTGCCTTTAGGATCAAAGTCTGAACCCCCTTTACCGCCGCCCATTGGCAATGTAGTTAATGCGTTTTTGAAGATTTGTTCAAACCCTAAGAATTTTAAGATAGATTGGTTTACCGATGGGTGGAAACGCATTCCGCCTTTAAATGGCCCGATCGCGCTGTTGAATTGTACGCGGAAAGCACGGTTTACTTGCACTTGTCCTTTGTCATCAGTCCACGCTACACGGAATTGGATTAAACGCTCTGGCTCAACAAGACGCTCCAAAAGCGCTTGCGAACGATATTGTGGATTTTTCTCTAAGAATGGCCAAATTGAAGTGAATACTTCACGCACCGCTTGTAAAAACTCTGGCTGGTGTCCATCACGTTGTTCAACTTTGGCTAAAAATTCTTCTAATGAGCTAACTTGTGACATAGTTTACTTCCTTTATATGTGTATGATGTTGATAAATTTATTATTAGAATGGCTAAAGTCTGGCGTTGCAGCCTTTAGATAAGCCTCAGAAACTGGCTTGGGAATTACTATGCAACAAAAAGGGGGAATATTGCAAATATTTTTTTATAAAAAAATTATTTTTTATGCGAGATTTGATGATTATCAAAAAATCGCGGTGATTTGTGAAAAATTTCTAAAAAAAGCACCGCACTTTAAGAAATGAATTAGAAAAGATGAAGGTTTTTAATTCCTTCTACAATAATTTCAACACCTAGCGACATCAAAATTAAACCCATAATACGGGTGATAACGTTTGAGCCAGTTTTGCCTAATTTCTTAACTAGCGGTTCAGAATAGCGCAATAAAATGTAACAACACAAGCCAAATAATGCGATGGTGAGTGATGTATAAACATAATCCATTACAGTAGTTTGATTTGAGCCAAACACGATGGTTGCGCTGATTGAGCCAGGGCCCGCCATAATTGGCATTGCCAATGGCACAACGGCGATGTTGTTGTAATCGTCAAAGTTTTCCGCTTTTTCTTCTTTATTGATTTTATGATCACCGATTTTACCGTTAATCATTGTGAGTGCGATCATTGCCACCAAGATCCCTCCCGCAATGCGGAAAGAGTTAATGGAAATATGAAAGGCTTCTAAAATCAGATTGCCAAAGAAGAAGCTAACCAACAAAATTACAGAAACAGAAAAACAAGTAATCAGCCCTGTTCGATTTTGTTGAGCGGGTGTTTGGTCGGTCGTCATTGAATAAAAAATTGGAATAACCCCAATTGGGTTTACCAAGGCAATAAGACTGACAAAAAATTGAATATAAATTGCGAGATCCATAGATAGAATAATATAGTGAAAATAGGGACGCTATTATAGGATTGATTGAGCAAATCAACAAGAAAAGTGCGGTGGTTTTTTACTGAGAAAATACCAAATCCGCAGAAAAAATAACGCCCCTGAATCCTCAGGGGCGATGGTTTAAAATTGCA
Source organism: Avibacterium volantium (assembly GCF_900635775.1). Taxonomy (NCBI): domain Bacteria; kingdom Pseudomonadati; phylum Pseudomonadota; class Gammaproteobacteria; order Pasteurellales; family Pasteurellaceae; genus Avibacterium; species Avibacterium volantium. The sequence continues at coordinate 501,874 of NZ_LR134167.1, forward strand.
TAAAAGAAGGAAGCGATTACCAGCCTTTAACCACGCCGTCTTTGAAGTGTTTTACCGCTTCTTGATACACTTCATCGGTTTGGTAAGCTTTCACGAAGTTTTTCACGGCATCGCTGTCTTTGTTGTCTTCACGCGCAACGATAATGTTTACATAAGGAGAATCCTTATCTTCCACAAACACACCGTTTTCTTCAGTATTTAAGCCTACTTGACCCGCATAAGTGTTGTTCACCACGGCTAAATCTACATCATCTAATGCACGTGCTGCCACTGACGTATCCACCTCTTTAATTTGGAGATTTTTCGGATTTTCTACGATGTCTAAAGAGGTTGCGAATAGGTTAGTGTTATCTTTTAATTTAATTAAGCCTTGCTTTTCTAATAAAATTAATGCGCGCGCAAGGTTACTTGGATCATTTGGCACTGCGATGATCGCGCCATCTTTTAACTCGCTTACATTTTTAATTTTTTTCGAATAACCCGCTAATGGATACACGAAAGTGTTGCCCACAATCACAAGATTTTTGTAGCCGTGTTCTTGTGAATCTTTATCAAGATAAGGTTTGTGTTGCATTGCGTTAAGATCTAAATCACCGTTACTTACCGCAGGGTTTGGTAATGAATATTCATTAAATTCAACGAATTCCACATCTAAGCCATATTTTTCTTTTGCTACTTTCGCCGCAATTTCAGCCACTTGATGCTCAGGGCCAGACATTACGCCTACTTTAATTTTTTGTGCAGCAGGTTGTGCTGCGGCAGTTTCGGTTTTTTTGTCATCTTTACAAGCCGTTAGCGCTAAAACTGATGAAAGTGCTGCAACAGTGAATAATTTTTTAAAGTTCATTTTACTTTCCTTTTTACTGAGTTAAGTTGATGTTGAGATTAACGATGATCGAAATGATCCGCTAATTTGTTACCGTATTTTTCGCATAACATCACGATAAGTACGATGATAATGGTGGAAACCCAAAGTACATAAGGCATATTACGGTGTAAGCCGAATGAAATTGCGGTGTTACCTAAACCGCCGCCGCCTACCGCGCCTGCCATTGCGGAATAACCAATCAGCGTGACTAAGGTGAGCGTCATTGCTTTAATCAGAATTGGCAAGGCTTCAGGTAAATAAAAGCGTGTTACCAACTGCCAAACGTTTGTTCCCATTGCTTTGGCGGTTTCCGTTAAACCCGTTGGAATATCGCCCAAGGCGTTTACCGTTAAACGTGCGTAAAATGGCAATGCGGCAACACTTAACGGAATGATGGCCGCCGTTGTACCTAAGGTTGTGCCGACTAAGAAACGCGTTACTGGCATTAAATCGAAGAGCAAAATAATGAAAGGAATAGAACGCCCAACGTTAATAATCACTTCTAAAGTGCGGTTCAATTTTTTATTATTTAGGGTTTGTCCTTCTTTGGTTAAGAAGGTGATAATGCCCAGTGGCAAGCCAAATAGCACGGCAAAAAAGGTTGCTACAAGGCTCATATAAACGGTCTCAAATGAGCTATTGGCGATAAGTTGCCACACTTGTGGGGTAAGCTGACGGGAAAATTCCGCACTAAATTCAGTCCACATAACCTAATACCTCTACACGAACATTATTTTCCATTAAATAAATCTTAGCTTGTGTAATGGCATCTTCGTTGCCTTCCACTTCTGCGATGGTAAAACCAAATTTCACGCCACCCGCATAATCAATTTGCGAGGTTAAAATACTTAAATCCACCCCAAAACGTTTAGAGGCTTGTGAAAGTAAAGGGGCGTCCACTGAACGGCCAGTAAACTCAAATTTAATGATCGGCCAAGCATTTGGGTGTTTTGGGGTTGGCGATAATTTTTCCAAATATTCTTCAGGCAAGTTAATGTGGAATGTTGAGCTAATAAATTGCTGCGCCAGCTCGGTTTTAGGATTAGAGAAAATTTCACTTACCGAGCCTTGTTCCACTAAACGCCCTTTATCAATTACCGCCACTTGATCGCAAATGCGTTTTACCACGTCCATTTCGTGCGTGATTAACAAAATAGTGATACCTAAAGTGCGGTTGATTTCTTTTAATAATTTTAAAATTGCTTGCGTGGTAGCTGGATCTAACGCACTGGTTGCTTCATCGCACAGTAGCACCTTTGGATCACTTGCTAATGCACGCGCAATCGCAACACGTTGCTTTTGCCCACCTGAAAGGTTGGCAGGGTAAACATCGCGCTTTTCACTTAATCCCACTAAGGAAAGCAGTTGTTCTACTTTTTGTTTGATGTGGGCTTTACTTTCACCGGCTAATTCCAACGGTAACGCGATATTGCCATAAACGGTGCGCGAACTGAGCAAATTGAAATGCTGGAAAATCATTCCAATATTACGGCGTTCTTGAATGAGTTGGTTGTCGGATAAATGGGTTAATTCTTTACCATTCACCATCACCGAACCAGAAGTTGGGCGTTCCAACAAGTTCACACAACGGATAAGCGTGCTTTTCCCTGCGCCAGATGCGCCAATCACGCCACAAATTTGCCCTTTAGGAACGTGAAGATTGACATTATCAAGTGCGGTGATTTTTTTATCCGCAATGTCAAAAATTTTACTAAGGTTTTCTAGCTTAATCATATAAGCCCTTTCTAATATGCTTAAATTTAAGTTTTTCCGTATTTTAGACGTCTAGATTGCTATGTCAATATTTATTCACAACATTTTTAGAATGTTCAGCTATTAGTTAGAACAAAATTAAGTCATAATTGAGCGAAATAGCAAGATAAAGATAAACAAGGATCAAAATGTGAATAAAGCAATTTTTCTAGATCGAGATGGCACGATCAATATCGATCACGGCTATGTACATCAAATTGATGATTTCCAATTTATCGAAGGAAGTATTGAAGCCTTGCAGCAGTTAAAAGCGATGGGCTATTTATTGGTGCTAGTGACGAATCAATCAGGCATTGCACGCGGTTATTTTTCAGAACAACAATTCCTACAACTCACGGAGTGGATGGATTGGTCGCTGGCGGATCGTGGTGTGGATTTTGATGGCATCTATTATTGTCCTCATCACCCAGAGGGTAAAGGTGAATATAAAGAAGATTGCGATTGTCGCAAGCCAAAATCAGGAATGTTATTGCAAGCGATTAAAGAATTACATATCGATCCCGCGCAGTCTTTTATGGTGGGGGATAAAAAAGAAGATATGCAGGCTGGCAAAGGAGCTGGCGTAAAAACCTGTGTTTTGGTGCGAACAGGAAAAGCAGTAACCGAAGAAAGTGAAAAATCTGCAGACATCGTGATAAATAGTGTGGCGGACTTGCCAGCGTTAATAAAAAACTTAAGAAATAAATAATAAAGTGCGGTAAAAATTTTGCTAATTTTCCACCGCACTTTGTTTGATAACTCAGCGGTGTGATTTCAAAATAATCAGTTGCAATGATTTTTCGCATTTTTTGCCATTTTTTTGCAAAAAGGGGTTGCAAAGATTTTTCAGAAGCCTATAATACGCCGCACGCAACGACGCGACGTTGTAGAAATTAAAAGAATACACATCGCGTCGTTGTTTTTTGCTCTTTAACAATCAATCAGACAATCTGTGTGGGCACTTGTTGATTCTGGAAAAATTTAAAAGATTTAGAACAATTAGTGCTTAACTGAAATTCATAAAAAAAAATGAAGCTTTGTTAGTGTACGAATTGAGAAAGATTAAACTGAAGAGTTTGATCATGGCTCAGATTGAACGCTGGCGGCAGGCTTAACACATGCAAGTCGAACGGTAACGGGTTGAAAGCTTGCTTTCGACGCTGACGAGTGGCGGACGGGTGAGTAATGCTTGGGAATCTGGCTTATGGAGGGGGATAACCATTGGAAACGATGGCTAATACCGCATAGAATCGAAAGATTAAAGGGTGGGACGATTTTGCCACCTGCCATAAGATGAGCCCAAGTGGGATTAGGTAGTTGGTGGGGTAAAGGCCTACCAAGCCTGCGATCTCTAGCTGGTCTGAGAGGATGGCCAGCCACACTGGGACTGAGACACGGCCCAGACTCCTACGGGAGGCAGCAGTGGGGAATATTGCGCAATGGGGGGAACCCTGACGCAGCCATGCCGCGTGAATGAAGAAGGCCTTCGGGTTGTAAAGTTCTTTCGGTGGTGAGGAAGGCGGTAGTGTTAATAGCACTATTGTTTGACGTTAGCCACAGAAGAAGCACCGGCTAACTCCGTGCCAGCAGCCGCGGTAATACGGAGGGTGCGAGCGTTAATCGGAATAACTGGGCGTAAAGGGCACGCAGGCGGTAAATTAAGTGAGATGTGAAATCCCCGAGCTTAACTTGGGAATTGCATTTCAGACTGGTTTACTAGAGTACTCTAGGGAGGGGTAGAATTCCACGTGTAGCGGTGAAATGCGTAGAGATGTGGAGGAATACCGAAGGCGAAGGCAGCCCCTTGGGGAGATACTGACGCTCATGTGCGAAAGCGTGGGGAGCAAACAGGATTAGATACCCTGGTAGTCCACGCTGTAAACGCTGTCGATTTGGGGATTGGGCTTTAGGCTTGGTGCCCGTAGCTAACGTGATAAATCGACCGCCTGGGGAGTACGGCCGCAAGGTTAAAACTCAAATGAATTGACGGGGGCCCGCACAAGCGGTGGAGCATGTGGTTTAATTCGATGCAACGCGAAGAACCTTACCTACTCTTGACATCCTAAGAATCCTGTAGAGATACGGGAGTGCCTTCGGGAGCTTAGAGACAGGTGCTGCATGGCTGTCGTCAGCTCGTGTTGTGAAATGTTGGGTTAAGTCCCGCAACGAGCGCAACCCTTATCCTTTGTTGCCAGCACTTCGGGTGGGAACTCAAAGGAGACTGCCAGTGATAAACTGGAGGAAGGTGGGGATGACGTCAAGTCATCATGGCCCTTACGAGTAGGGCTACACACGTGCTACAATGGTGCATACAGAGGGGTGCGAGCCTGCGAGGGTGAGCGAATCTCAGAAAGTGCATCTAAGTCCGGATTGGAGTCTGCAACTCGACTCCATGAAGTCGGAATCGCTAGTAATCGCGAATCAGAATGTCGCGGTGAATACGTTCCCGGGCCTTGTACACACCGCCCGTCACACCATGGGAGTGGGTTGTACCAGAAGTAGATAGCTTAACCGCAAGGGGGGCGTTTACCACGGTATGATTCATGACTGGGGTGAAGTCGTAACAAGGTAACCGTAGGGGAACCTGCGGTTGGATCACCTCCTTACAAAGACAGGAAAGATGAGTGCTCACACAGATTGTCGTGATGGTTGTTAGACAATAAATAGCAAATGAAGAATAACCCGAATCCTTGAGGGTCTGTAGCTCAGGTGGTTAGAGCGCACCCCTGATAAGGGTGAGGTCGGTGGTTCAAGTCCACTCAGACCCACCACTCAAGTGATGCGGAGAATGATTGGGGATATAGCTCAGCTGGGAGAGCGCCTGCCTTGCACGCAGGAGGTCAGCGGTTCGATCCCGCTTATCTCCACCAAATCATTAGTAAGTTCTTTTAAATTAATTACCTTAATTCACTTAAATATCTAAAGCTAGTTTAGGGAATAGAGTGAAAGGGAAGTAGAAAGAATTTAGTAATGATAAGACGTAAGCGTCATATCTAATTTGCTCTTTAACAATGTAAAAACAAGCTGAAAACTGAAGAGACTTTCAAGCTAATGAGGAAGTGGTGACAGTGATAGAACCATTTTCTTATTAAATTGAAGAAGTCTGAGTAAAAAAGACTTACTTGAACAAAAGCAAGTAAGCGTTCTCAACGAGAATGAAGAGACTTCAGGGAGAAAAATCCTTGAGGTTGTATAGTTAAGTGAGAAAGCGTACAGGGCGGATGCCTTGGCAATCAGAGGCGATGAAGGACGTGCTAATCTGCGAAAAGCGTGGGTGAGTTGATAAGAAGCGTTTAACCCACGATGTCCGAATGGGGAAACCCGATAGGTGAAGAACCTATCATTGTTTACTGAATAAAATAGGTAAACAAGGCGAACCGGGAGAACTGAAACATCTAAGTACCCCGAGGAAAAGAAATCAACCGAGATTCTGTGAGTAGCGGCGAGCGAAAGCGGAGGAGCCAGTAAGTAATAGCATGTGATTTAGGAGAATTAGCTGGGAAGCTAAGCGACACAGGGTGATAGCCCCGTATCTAAAAAATTGCGTGTGGTACTAAGCTTACGAGAAGTAGGGCGGGACACGAGGAATCCTGTTTGAAGATGGGGGGACCATCCTCCAAGGCTAAATACTCCTGATTGACCGATAGTGAACCAGTACTGTGAAGGAAAGGCGAAAAGAACCCCGGTGAGGGGAGTGAAATAGAACCTGAAACCCTGTACGTACAAGCAGTGGGAGCCCCATCACTCAAACACATTGAGTGGTGGAAGAGGCAAAAAGCACCAAAAATAACACCGCACTTTAAAGTGCAGGGTAAGACGAGCAAAGCGAGTCAAACCCAAAAATAGCAGTGTGATTGAGTGATGGGGTGACTGCGTACCTTTTGTATAATGGGTCAGCGACTTATATTTTGTAGCGAGGTTAACTGAATAAGGGAGCCGAAGGGAAACCGAGTCTTAACTGGGCGTTGAGTTGCAAGGTATAGACCCGAAACCCGGTGATCTAGCCATGGGCAGGTTGAAGGTTGGGTAACACTAACTGGAGGACCGAACCGACTAATGTTGAAAAATTAGCGGATGACTTGTGGCTGGGGGTGAAAGGCCAATCAAACCGGGAGATAGCTGGTTCTCCCCGAAATCTATTTAGGTAGAGCCTTGAGCGGACACCTTTGGGGGTAGAGCACTGTTTCGGCTAGGGGCCCATCCCGGGTTACCAAACCGATGCAAACTCCGAATACCGAAGAGTGATACTCAGGAGACACACGGCGGGTGCTAACGTCCGTCGTGGAGAGGGAAACAACCCAGACCGCCAGCTAAGGTCCCAAAATCTATATTAAGTGGGAAACGAAGTGGGAAGGCTTAGACAGCTAGGATGTTGGCTTAGAAGCAGCCACCATTTAAAGAAAGCGTAATAGCTCACTAGTCGAGTCGGCCTGCGCGGAAGATGTAACGGGGCTAAAATATAGTACCGAAGCTGCGGCATCAGGCGTATCACTAATACGCCTTAACGATTACCCACTTGCGAAGCAAGTGGGTAAAGCGAAAAACACGTTGAGTGTAGAGAGAAAATCGAAGAGGGATATTAGTGATACGTCTGTTGGGTAGGGGAGCGTTGTGTAAGCGGAAGAAGGTGATTTGAGAGGATTGCTGGACGTATCACAAGTGCGAATGCTGACATAAGTAACGATAAAATGGGTGAAAAACCCGTTCGCCGGAAGACCAAGGGTTCCTGTCCAACGTTAATCGGGGCAGGGTGAGTCGGCCCCTAAGGCGAGGCTGAAAAGCGTAGTCGATGGGAAACGGGTTAATATTCCCGTACTTGGTAAAGCTGCGATGTGGGGACGGAGAAGGTTAGGTTATCGACCTGTTGGAAATGGTCGTTTAAGTTGGTAGGTGGGTGAGTTAGGCAAATCCGGCTCACCGTTAACACTGAGAGATGATGACGAGGCACTAAGGTGCTGAAGTAACTGATACCACACTTCCAGGAAAAGCCACTAAGCTTCAGGCTTTACTAAACCGTACTGAAAACCGACACAGGTGGTCAGGTAGAGAATACTCAGGCGCTTGAGAGAACTCGGGTGAAGGAACTAGGCAAAATAGCACCGTAACTTCGGGAGAAGGTGCGCTGGCGTAGTGTGAAGTTCTATACGGATGGAGCATGAACCAGTCGAAGATACCAGCTGGCTGCAACTGTTTATTAAAAACACAGCACTCTGCAAACACGAAAGTGGACGTATAGGGTGTGATGCCTGCCCGGTGCTGGAAGGTTAATTGATGGTGTAATCGAAAGAGAAGCTCCTGATCGAAGCCCCAGTAAACGGCGGCCGTAACTATAACGGTCCTAAGGTAGCGAAATTCCTTGTCGGGTAAGTTCCGACCTGCACGAATGGCATAATGATGGCCAGGCTGTCTCCACCCGAGACTCAGTGAAATTGAAATCGCCGTGAAGATGCGGTGTACCCGCGGCTAGACGGAAAGACCCCGTGAACCTTTACTATAGCTTGACACTGAACCTTGAATTTTGATGTGTAGGATAGGTGGGAGACTATGAAGCGGTAACGCCAGTTATCGTGGAGTCGATGTTGAAATACCACCCTTTAACGTTTGATGTTCTAACGAAGCGCCTGAAACGGGTGTTCGGACAGTGTCTGGTGGGTAGTTTGACTGGGGCGGTCTCCTCCCAAAGTGTAACGGAGGAGCACGAAGGTTTGCTAATGACGGTCGGACATCGTCAGGTTAGTGCAATGGTATAAGCAAGCTTAACTGCGAGACAGACAAGTCGAGCAGGTGCGAAAGCAGGTCATAGTGATCCGGTGGTTCTGAATGGAAGGGCCATCGCTCAACGGATAAAAGGTACTCCGGGGATAACAGGCTGATACCGCCCAAGAGTTCATATCGACGGCGGTGTTTGGCACCTCGATGTCGGCTCATCACATCCTGGGGCTGAAGTAGGTCCCAAGGGTATGGCTGTTCGCCATTTAAAGTGGTACGCGAGCTGGGTTTAGAACGTCGTGAGACAGTTCGGTCCCTATCTGCCGTGGGCGTTGGAGAATTGAGAGGGGCTGCTCCTAGTACGAGAGGACCGGAGTGGACGCATCACTGGTGTACCAGTTGTCTCGCCAGAGGCACAGCTGGGTAGCTAAATGCGGAAGAGATAAGTGCTGAAAGCATCTAAGCACGAAACTTGCCTTAAGATGAGTTCTCCCAGTCTATAAGACTGTAAGGGTTGTTGGAGACTACGACGTAGATAGGCTGGGTGTGTAAGCGGTGTGAGCTGTTGAGCTAACCAGTACTAATTGCCCGAGAGGCTTAACTATACAACGCTCAAGGGTTTTGGCTTGTTTTTGATTGGAAAGAAAGAGTAAGAATAAAGACACTTAGTCGGATAATGGAATAGAAATAAGCGAAGTTATCGACTAAGATAAATAAAGTAAAGAATAGAAAGAATTATCTTGGCGGCGCTAGTGCAGTGGACCCACCTAAATCCATGCCGAACTTAGAAGTGAAACGCTGTAACGCCGATGGTAGTGTGGGGAATCCCCATGTGAGAGTAGGACACCGCCAGGTTTTGAATGAGAGAAGAACGCCATTGAGGAAACTCCGTGGCGTTTTTTTATTTGTTTTATTTTATATCTCCTATTTTGGGTTTTATTTTGGGGTGTCTTTTTTTGCTTAATTTAATCTTGTCTGTCTTAATTTATATTTTTTGCTTTTTGGCTTGCTGAATATCGCATTATCGTCGCTTGAATTTTCCCTGGAACGACTGACTTGTTTAGATGGGATATTATTGGTGCATTAATCCATATCTATAAGCATAGATATATAAGAGAATGTAGGCGAATTTGGCTATTTATGTTATTAGCTGAAGTAAATTAAACAAGCTAGGAAATATATAAGAAAAATCTGACAAAATTACACCGCACTTTAGTTTGATAAGTTTAATAGCTTTTTTAGAAAAAATAGGACTTGAAGGTCAGTTTTATCTTGCATTCATAGCATTTTTTATAGTAGAATCCGTTCCCTATCCTATAAGGATAGATTCGTCCCGAAAGGGTGTTATTAATTTTAGCGGAGTACTAAGATGATCCAAGAACAGACTATGCTGGACGTTGCTGATAACTCAGGCGCTCGCAGTGTAATGTGTATCAAGGTTCTAGGTGGATCGCACCGTCGTTACGCTGCTATTGGTGATATCATCAAAATTACTGTGAAAGAAGCAATTCCACGCGGTAAAGTTAAAAAAGGTGATGTATTAAAAGCAGTTGTTGTGCGCACCAAGAAGGGTGTTCGTCGCCCAGATGGATCAGTCATTCGCTTCGATGGTAATGCTTGTGTAATTTTAAACAATAACACAGAGCAACCAATCGGTACTCGTATTTTTGGACCTGTGACTCGTGAACTTCGTTCTGAGAAGTTTATGAAGATCATTTCTTTGGCACCAGAAGTACTATAAGGAGTAAGAAATGGCTGCAAAAATTCGTCAAAATGATGAAGTGATTGTTCTTGCTGGTAAAAGCAAAGGCAAGCGTGGTAAGGTAACTAAAGTGTTACCAAACGGTAAAGTTGTTGTTGAAGGTATCAACATTATCACTAAACACGAAAAACCAGTTCCTGCATTAGGGAAAGAAGGTGGTTTAGTGAAAAAAGAAGCACCAATTGATGCATCAAATGTTGCAATTTTTAACCCGAAAACAAACAAAGCTGACCGTGTAGGTTTTAGATTTGAAGACGGTAAAAAAGTACGTTTCTTTAAATCTAACAATGAAATTATTTAATCAAAAACTGGAGTAATGCGATGGCGAAACTGCATGATTACTACAGAGATCAAGTAGTTAATGAATTAAAAGAGAAATTCAACTACTCGTCTGTCATGCAAGTCCCACGAATCGAAAAGATTACCCTGAATATGGGTGTGGGTGAAGCATTGACCGATAAGAAATTGCTAGATAACGCAGTTGCGGATTTAGCAGCGATTACTGGTCAAAAACCTTTAATTACTAAAGCACGCAAATCTGTTGCAGGCTTTAAAATCCGTCAGGGATATCCAATCGGTTGTAAAGTAACACTACGCGGTGAGCGTATGTGGGAGTTCTTTGAACGTTTAATTACAATTGCTGTTCCACGTATTCGTGACTTCCGCGGTTTAAGCGCGAAGTCATTTGATGGTCGTGGTAACTACAGTATGGGTGTGCGTGAGCAAATTATCTTCCCAGAAATCGACTACGATAAAGTAGATCGCGTTCGTGGCCTAGATATCACTATCACAACGACTGCTAACAGCGATGAAGAAGGTCAAGCACTATTGGCTGCCTTTAATTTCCCATTCCGTAAATAAGGCAGGTTACAAATGGCTAAACAATCAATGAAAGCACGCGATGTAAAACGCGTAAAACTCGCTGAGAAATTCTATGCAAAACGTATGGAATTGAAAAAAATCATCTCTGATGTAAATGCGTCAGACGAAGATCGTTGGGCAGCCGTGTTAAAGCTACAATCTTTACCACGTGATTCAAGCCCTAGCCGCCAACGTAACCGTTGCAACCAAACTGGCCGTCCACACGGTTTCTTACGTAAGTTTGGATTAAGCCGTATTAAAGTTCGTGAAGCAGCAATGCGTGGCGAAATTCCTGGCCTTAAAAAAGCTAGTTGGTAATTTACTACTTTATTTTGGAATCGGAGTAAAAGCACAATGAGTATGCAAGATCCAATCGCAGATATGTTGACCCGTATTCGTAATGGTCAAGCTGCGAATAAAATTGTGATCAATATGCCTTCATCCAAGCTAAAAGTGGCAATTGCCAATGTATTAGCTGCGGAAGGTTATATTGAGAACGTTAAAGTTTTAGAAGGCGCTAAGCCTGAATTGGAAATTACTTTAAAATATTTCCAAGGGAAACCAGTTGTAGAAAGTATTCAACGCGTAAGCCGTCCTGGTCTTCGTATTTATAAACGTAAAGACGAATTACCAAAAGTTATGGGGGGGTTAGGTGTGGCTGTAATTTCTACATCTAAAGGTGTAATGACTGATCGTGCAGCTCGCCAAGCGGGTTTGGGCGGTGAAGTTATTTGTTATGTAGCTTAATAGAGAGGTAGGAAAATGTCTCGTGTTGCAAAAGCACCTGTTAGTATTCCTGCCGGCGTTGAGGTAAAACTTGACGGACAGCTACTAACAGTTAAAGGTAAAAATGGCGAGTTATCTCGCACTATTCATAACTCAGTTGAAGTTAAACAAGATAATAATGAATTAACTTTTGCTCCTCGTGCAGGGGTAGTTGGTGCTGACGCACAAGCGGGTACAGCGCGTGCATTAGTTAATGCAATGGTTATCGGTGTTACTGAAGGCTTCACTAAGAAGTTACAATTGGTGGGTGTTGGTTATAGAGCACAGATGAAAGGCAACGTAGTTGCATTAAGTTTAGGTTTTTCACACCCTGTTGAGCATACATTACCTGCAGGCGTAACTGCTGAATGTCCATCACAAACAGAAATCGTTCTGAAAAGTGCTGACAAACAATTAATCGGTCAAGTTGCAGCAGATATTCGTGCTTATCGCCGTCCTGAACCTTATAAAGGTAAAGGTGTACGTTATGCTGATGAAGTTGTACGTACAAAAGAGGCTAAGAAGAAATAATTAAGGTAACACTATGGATAAGAAATCAGCTCGTATCCGTCGTGCAGCTCGTGCTCGTCATATGATGCGTGAACAAGGTGCAACTCGTTTGGTTGTTCACCGTACTCCTCGTCATATTTATGCACAAGTGATTGCACCAAACGGTTCAGAAGTGCTTGCTGCTGCTTCTACAGTTGAAAAAGCAATTAGTGAGCAAGTGAAATATACCGGTAATAAAGATGCTGCAGCAGTAGTTGGTAAAATTATTGCTGAAAGAGCATTAGCAAAAGGCGTTAAAGACGTTGCTTTTGACCGTTCCGGTTTTAAATATCATGGTCGTGTCCAATCTTTAGCGGACGCTGCCCGTGAAGCTGGTCTACAGTTCTAATAGAGGTAATTTTAGATGGCAAACATCGAAAAACAAGCTGGTGAACTGCAAGAGAAGCTAATCGCGGTAAACCGTGTATCAAAAACAGTTAAAGGTGGTCGTATCATGAGCTTTACTGCATTGACAGTAGTTGGCGATGGTAATGGTCGTATTGGTTTTGGTTATGGTAAAGCGCGCGAAGTTCCGGCAGCGATCCAAAAAGCGATGGAGAAAGCTCGTCGCAATATGATTACTGTGGCTTTGAATGAAGGCACTTTACAACACCCAATTAAAGGTATTCACACAGGTTCTCGCGTATTTATGCAACCTGCGAGTGAGGGTACTGGTATTATTGCAGGCGGTGCAATGCGTGCAGTATTAGAAGTTGCTGGTGTTCGTAACGTTCTTTCTAAAGCATACGGTTCAACTAACCCAATTAACGTTGTTCGTGCAACAATTGATGCACTAGCAAATATGAAATCACCAGAAATGGTTGCTGCTAAACGTGGCAAAACCGTTGATGAAATTTTGGGGTAATGGACAATGGCTAAAACTATTAAAGTAACTCAAGTTCGTAGTTCTATCGCTCGTTTACCGAAGCATAAAGCTACCTTGCGTGGATTAGGTCTTCGCCGTATGCACCATACTGTTGAGTTAATCGATACTCCTGCAGTACGTGGGATGATTAACCAAGTTTCATATATGGTTAAAGTGGAGGAATAAGAGAATGCGTTTAAATACTCTATCTCCGGCTGAAGGTGCTAAACATAGTGCAAAACGCTTAGGTCGTGGTATTGGTTCTGGCTTAGGTAAAACAGGTGGCCGTGGTCATAAAGGTCAAAAATCTCGTACTGGTGGCGGTGTTCGTCGCGGGTTCGAAGGTGGTCAAATGCCTTTATATCGTCGTTTACCTAAATTCGGTTTTACCTCAATGAAATCAGCGGTAACTGCGGAAGTTCGTTTGAATGATTTAGCAAAAGTTGAAGGTAATGTTGTAACATTAGATACCTTAAAAGCGGCTAATGTATTAACTAAAGATATTCAATTTGCAAAAGTTATTCTTTCAGGCGAAGTAAAAGGCGCTGTAACTGTTCGTGGTTTACGCGTAACTAAAGGCGCTAAAGCAGCAATTGAAGCGGCTGGCGGTTCAGTTGAGGAATAATTAATAAATGGCTAAACAACCAGGTTATCAAAGTAGAAGTACTCAAAGCGGTACAAGTGAACTAAAAAGTCGATTATTATTTGTGCTCGGTGCACTTATTGTTTTCCGTATTGGTTCTTTCATTCCGGTTCCTGGTATTGATGCAGCTGTTTTAGCTCAATTACTTGAGCAGCAAAAAGGCACCATTATTGATATGTTTAATATGTTCTCTGGTGGTGCTTTGAGCCGAGCGTCAGTATTTGCATTGGGTATTATGCCGTATATTTCTGCATCAATTATTATCCAGCTACTGACAACGGTTCATCCTGCTTTAGCAGAATTAAAGAAAGAAGGTGAAGCCGGTCGTCGAAAAATTAGTAAATATACTCGTTATTCGACGCTAGTTCTTGCAACGATTCAGGCAATCGGTATTTCTACTGGATTACCTAATATGTTGCCAGGATTAGTGCCTAATTTAGGATTTGGTTTTTACTTTACTGCTGTGATTAGTTTAGTTACAGGTACAATGTTCTTAATGTGGCTAGGTGAGCAGATCACCGAGCGAGGCATTGGGAATGGTATTTCTTTGATTATTTTTGCAGGTATTGTTGCTGGTTTACCATCAGCAATTGGCGTAACAATTGAGCAAGCGCGTCAAGGGCAAATGCACTTATTAGTTCTGTTGCTCATCGCAGCTATTGTTTTTGCTGTAACTTATTTTGTTGTCTTCGTCGAGAGAGGACAACGTAGAATTAAAGTTGAATATGCAAAACGTCAGCAAGGTCGTCAAATTCTTGGCGGTCATACCACTCACTTACCTCTTAAAGTAAATATGGCTGGTGTAATTCCTGCTATCTTTGCTTCAAGTATTATTTTGTTTCCGGCCACTATTACATCTTGGTTTGGACAAGGGGCAAGTTTAGATTGGTTAACTGACTTATCAATGCTATTGCATCCAGGTCAGCCTTTATATTTGATCGTTTATGCAGTAGCTATTATCTTCTTTAGTTTCTTCTATACGGCGATGCAGTACAATCCGCGTGATACAGCAGAAAACTTGAAGAAATCTGGTGCATTTATTCCCGGAATTAGACCAGGTGAACAAACATCACGTTATATTGATAAGATTATGACCCGTTTGACTTTAATTGGCGGTCTATATATTACGTTCGTGTGTTTGGTTCCTTATATTATGACGTCAGCTTGGAATGTTCAATTCGATTTCGGTGGCACATCTTTGCTGATTGTTGTAGTGGTAATTATGGATTTCATCGTTCAGGTTCAAAGTCATTTAATGTCAACAAAATATGAATCTGCGTTGAAAAAAGCAAACCTTAAAGGTTTTGGGCAGTAATGCTCATATAGTAAAAGGGATAAGCAATGAAAGTTCGTGCTTCCGTAAAGAAATTATGTCGTAACTGTAAAATTGTTAAACGTGAAGGTGTTGTTCGTGTATTATGCAGCGACCCTAAACATAAACAACGTCAAGGTTAATTCATATTTTTCTTGCAAAGAACCAGCTGGGCATATATAATGCTCAGCTCATTTATGTCCTTGACATACTGTTTGAGTATCCTGAAAACGGGCTTTTCAAGATCAGTATGTCAAATTAGTTAAAATAATAGGAGTGCATAGTGGCCCGTATTGCAGGCATTAACATTCCTGATCAAAAACATACTGTAATTGCATTAACATCAATTTACGGTATCGGCAAAACTAGAGCAAAAGCTATTTGTGCTGCAACAGGAATTGCTGAAGACGTTAAGATCAGAGAATTGTCTGAAGAGCAGATTGATAAACTGCGTGACGAAGTTGGTAAATTTACCGTTGAAGGTGACTTACGTCGTGAAGTAACACTTAACATTAAACGCCTATTAGATTTAGGTTGTTATCGTGGTTTACGTCATCGTCGTAGCTTACCGGTGCGTGGTCAACGTACTAAAACTAATGCGCGTACCCGTAAGGGTCCACGTAAGCCGATCAAGAAATAAGTCGGGGTAAATTAAATGGCAAAAACACCAGTTCGTGCACGTAAACGTGTAAAAAAACAAGTAGTAGATGGCGTTGCTCACATTCACGCATCTTTCAATAATACAATCGTTACTATTACTGACCGTCAAGGTAATGCTCTAGCATGGGCTACTGCTGGTGGTTCAGGTTTCCGTGGTTCTCGTAAATCAACACCGTTTGCTGCACAGGTTGCAGCAGAGCGTTGTGCGGAAATGGTCAAAGAATTTGGCTTAAAGAACTTGGAAGTTATGGTAAAAGGACCGGGTCCTGGTCGTGAATCGACAATCCGTGCATTAAATGCAGCGGGTTTCCGCATCACAAACATCACTGATGTTACCCCGATTCCACATAACGGTTGTCGTCCACCGAAAAAACGTCGTGTATAAGACGTATTAGGATAGTTGGAGAAAGAAAATGGCAAGATATTTGGGTCCAAAACTCAAGCTAAGCCGTCGTGAAGGTACTGACTTATTCCTTAAGTCAGGAGTACGCGCGATTGATTCAAAATGTAAAATTGATACAGCGCCAGGTCAACATGGTGCTCGTAAACCTCGTTTGTCAGACTATGGTAGTCAGTTACGTGAAAAACAAAAAGTTCGTCGTATCTATGGTATTTTAGAGCGTCAATTCCGTAACTACTATAAAGAGGCAAACCGTCTAAAAGGTAATACTGGTGAAAATTTATTAGTATTACTAGAAGGTCGATTGGATAACGTTGTTTATCGCATGGGCTTTGCTGCAACTCGTGCAGAAGCTCGCCAATTAGTGAGCCATAAAGCAGTTGTTGTTAATGGTCGTGTGGTTAACATTCCATCTTTCCAAGTGTCAGTAAATGATGTTGTAGCTATTCGTGAAAAATCCAAGAAACAAGCTCGTATTAAAGCATCATTAGAATTAGCAGAGCAAAGAGAAAAACCAACTTGGTTAGAAATTGATGCTGCTAAAATGGAAGGTGTGTTCAAACGTGTTCCTGAACGTTCTGATTTATCAGCAGACATTAACGAACATCTGATCGTAGAGCTTTACTCTAAATAATAGTTAAAGCTTCGTAGCAAAGAGAGGATAAAATGCAGGGTTCTGTTACAGAATTTTTAAAACCACATTTAGTTGATATTGAGCAAATTAGCTCTACTCACGCTAAAGTGATCTTAGAACCGTTAGAGCGTGGTTTCGGCCATACTCTAGGTAATGCATTACGCCGAATTCTTCTATCTTCAATGCCAGGTTGTGCTGTAACTGAAGTGGAAATTGATGGGGTATTGCATGAGTATAGTAGCAAAGAAGGTGTTCAAGAAGATATTCTTGAAGTGCTTCTAAACTTAAAAGGCCTAGCGGTTAAAGTACAGAATAAAGACAATGTATTTCTGACACTAAGCAAATCTGGAATTGGCCCTGTTGTTGCAGCAGACATCACCCATGATGGAGATGTTGAAATTGTGAATCCTGAACATGTTATTTGCCATCTTACCGATGAAAATGCATCAATCAATATGCGTATTCGTGTACAGCGTGGTAGAGGATATGTTCCTGCTTCTGCTCGAGTTCATTCTCAAGATGAAGAACGTCCTATTGGTCGTTTATTAGTAGATGCTTGTTATAGCCCGGTTCAACGTATCGCTTACAATGTTGAAGCAACGCGTGTAGAACAGCGTACTGACTTAGATAAGTTAGTTATTGAGCTAGAAACAAATGGCACTATTGATCCAGAAGAAGCGATTCGCCGTGCAGCAACAATTTTAGCAGAGCAACTTGATGCATTCGTTGATTTGCGAGATGTTCGTCAGCCTGAAGTCAAGGAAGAAAAACCGGAATTTGATCCGATTCTTTTACGTCCTGTTGATGACTTAGAGTTGACAGTTCGTTCTGCTAACTGTTTGAAAGCAGAAACAATTCACTATATCGGTGATTTAGTACAACGTACAGAAGTTGAGTTATTAAAAACACCTAATCTTGGTAAGAAATCACTTACTGAAATTAAGGATGTGCTGGCTTCTCGTGGCTTATCACTTGGTATGCGCCTTGAAAATTGGCCACCAGCAAGTATTGCTGAAGATTAGTGGTCATTAGGTTAAGATTTTTCTGAGAAGGATAAGATCATGCGCCATCGTAAGAGTGGTCGTCAACTAAACCGTAATAGCAGCCATCGTAAAGCGCTGTTCCGTAATTTAGCAAGTGCATTAGTTAGTCATGAAATCATCAAGACAACATTGCCAAAAGCAAAAGAATTACGTCGTGTAGTTGAGCCGTTAATTACATTAGCAAAAGAAGATAGTGTTGCAAACCGTCGTTTAGCTTTTGCTCGTACCCGCAACATTGAAACTGTTGCTAAATTATTCAATGAATTAGGTCCACGTTTTGCACAACGTGCGGGTGGTTATACTCGTATCTTAAAATGTGGTTTCCGTGCTGGTGATAATGCTCCAATGGCATACATTGAGCTAGTAGATCGTCCAGCTGTTGCTGAAGAAGCTTCATCAGCTGAATAATATAATTTTGATATTGAAAAGCCTGCATATAGCAGGCTTTTTTATTATCAGTAATCTTACGGATAAGTTAATTTATACCACCTTGTAGATCAAGACTTTTACATTTTTAATAAAGTTATCTGGTTAATTTAATGCAGAAAGCCCTAGGCATAAAACAATTTAAAGCCTATGGATAAAAAAATAGCAGGGAAAATCCTGCTATTTCACTATTTCTTTACTCACCTTTTAAACGATACTGCACTAAATCTTCAATCGTCATCACGGGATAATCAAATTCTTTCGCGAATTTAATGATTTCAGGGGTGCGTGCCATTGTGCCGTCATCGTTGGTGATTTCACAGATTACCGCCGCAGGTTTGTAGCCTGCAAGCACGGCAAGATCGACGGAGGCTTCGGTGTGTCCACGGCGTTTTAATACGCCACCCTCTGCTGCTCTTAATGGGAAGATATGCCCTGGGCGGTGTAAATCTTGCGGTTTTGCATTATCTGCGACGGCTGCTCTAATGGTGGTTACACGATCTGCTGCGGAAACGCCTGTGGATACGCCCTCTGCGGCTTCAATGGTTACGGTAAATGCCGTTTTATTAACGCTCGTGTTATTTTGTACCATTGGCGGCAAATCAAGTTGCTGGCAAATTTCATCGCTTAAACATAAACAAACAATACCGCTACCGTAACGAATAAGTTTTGCCATTTGTGTTGGTTCAATAGTTTGCGCTGGGAAAATTAAATCCCCTTCATTTTCGCGATCTTCATCGTCTAAAACAAGTACGCCATTGCCTTGTTTGAAAGCTTCAATGGCTTTTTCAACACGCTCTTGTGGCGTGCCAAATGTGGATAAAATTGACTGATTCATAGTAAAAAACCTGTTAAAAAATTAATGGATACTTGAATCAGGGCTGATGAGGAAAGGCTTTTCATTAGATAAGAAAATCCAATAACAAAGGCAGATTTAACCTAAGGTAAATCTGTTTATTCTCTTTCATCCAGACTTTAACTGTCGGCTTTGGATTTTCACCAAATCTGCTGACTTTACTTTTGCAAGTAAACGCTCGTGGGCTTATGCGCGCTGCACTTACCACCGGTAGGGAATTTCGCCCTGCCCTGAGAATGCTTGCATAGTATAACGCAATCTAAATAGAGAAAAAATGTTTTTCTTTGCGCCGATATTGCATACAATATGCCACATTGACGCAATAATGTGAGGTCTTTATGCTAAATCCACAAAAAATAGAGCAAATTATACAACAAGTGCAAAATTCTTTACCGCAAGGAATGAAAGAGCTTGGCAAAGATGCAGAAGCAAAATTCAAGCAGGTTTTGCAAGCTCAACTAGCTAAATTAGATGTTGTAACCCGTGAAGAGTTTGATGTGCAAACCCAAGTTTTAATGCGTACTCGTGAGAAATTGAACGAGTTAGAAAAGCGTGTTGATGCCCTGTTGCAAGCGCAAAATCAAGGGCAAGAAACGCGCTAAAATCTCACCGCACTTTGATATTAAACGAAAAGTGCGGTCTTTTTTCTGAATAAATTTGGCAATATAAGGAATTTCAAGATGTCCGCTTTCGCCTATCTACAACAAAAACGCAAGCAGTTAAATCTAAAAGTAAACGAGGTTTGTGAGCAAGCCAACATTACCCGCGCTTATTTTAATCAGCTGGTGAGTGGCAAAATCAAAAACCCAAGCGCGACTAAGTTGTCAGCCTTGCATAAAGTGCTACAAATCACTGACCTACAAGATAAAAAAGTAGGGGTGATTTTTGGCAAGTTTTACCCTGTGCATACTGGGCATATCAATATGATTTATGAAGCGTTCAGTAAGGTTGATGAAGTACACGTTGTGGTGTGTAGCGATACAGAACGCGATCTGAAATTATTTTATGATAGCAAAATGAAGCGTATGCCAACAGTGCAAGATCGCCTGCGTTGGATGCAACAAATTTTTAAATATCAGAAAAACCAAATTTTTATTCATCATTTAGTGGAAGATGGCTTGCCGAGCTATCCAAACGGCTGGCCTGCGTGGGCAGAACGGGTTAAACAGCTTTTTGAAGAAAAGCAGGTGAATCCTAGCGTGGTATTTAGTAGCGAACCGCAAGACAAAGCACCTTACGAAAAATATTTGAATTTACAGGTGGAATTGGTTGATCCGCAGCGTCAATTCTTTAACGTTTCCGCCACTAAAATTCGTAATACGCCTTTCCATTATTGGAAATTTATCCCGAAAGAAGTGCGTCCGTTTTTCGCCAAAACTATTGCCATTTTAGGCGGCGAAAGCAGCGGAAAAACCGTGTTAGTCAATAAACTTGCCACCGTCTTCAACACCACGTCAGCCTGGGAATATGGACGTGAGTTTGTGTTTGAAAAATTAGGGGGTGATGAGCAAGCGATGCAATATTCTGATTACCCACAAATGGCGCTGGGTCATCAACGTTATATTGATTACGCCGTGCGCCACGCCCATAAAGTCGCGATTGTGGATACAGACTTCATCACCACGCAAGCATTTTGTATTCAATATGAAGGCAAAGCGCACCCGTTTTTGGATTCAATGATCAAAGAATATCCTTTCGATATTACGATTTTATTGAACAACAACACTAAATGGGTGGATGATGGCTTGCGCAGCCTTGGTAGTCACAAACAGCGCCAACGCTTCCAACAATTATTGAAAAAATTATTGGATAAATATAACGTACCTTATATTGAAATTGAATCACCAAGCTATTTAGAGCGTTATAATAAGGTGAAATCCATTGTAGAAAAAATTCTCAATGAAGAAGAGCTTCCCGAACTAAACAACGATAAATCCATTTTTGAGGAATAACAGCCCCTATGATCTTATTTGCAGGCGACCCACACGGAAGATACGAGCATCTTTACCCTTTTGTGCAAGAGCAAGAGGGTATCGCCCTTGTCATACTCGGGGATTTACAACTCACCACCACCGAAGAATTGGATAAATTGGCGCAATATTGCGACCTCTGGTTTATTCACGGCAACCACGACAGCAAAACCGTTGCCGCCTTTGAAGCCATTTGGGGAACAGAATGGAAAAGCCGAAACCTACACGGACGCGTACAAACTATTCAAGGCAAACGCATTGCCGGATTAGGCGGCGTATTCCGTGGACAAATTTGGATGCCGCCCAATAAACCTGTTTTTTTCGACCCTATTCATTATTGCCAATATTGTCCACAAGAGAAAATTTGGCACGGTGGTTTGCCATTGCGCCACCGAACCTCGATTTTTCCTTCTGACTTTGAACAACTAGAAAATCTGCAAGCGGATATTCTCATCTCCCACGAAGCACCAAGCCCCCACCCTCTTGGCTTTGCCGTGTTCAACAAACTGGCGAAAAAAATGGGCGCAACGCACATTTTCCACGGCCACCACCACGAAAATTTTGATTATTCCCAGATTAACCGTGATCCCAAACTCAAAATCACCAACGTAGGCTTCCGCAGCCTATGCGATGAACAAGGGAATTATTTACTAAAAAATATTGATGATAGAAAATAATTTTTCTTGTTTTCTTTTTCAGACCAAATATAAAGTGCGGTTAGAAATTCTATAAAATTTCAGCCTATCCTAAATTCTTTGAAAGTTTCTGCAACAGCCGATCCATCGCCCGATAGGAAAGTGCTTCGGCCAAATGAGGGCGTTGGATTTGCTTTTCGTTATTTAGATCTGCAATGGTGCGAGCCACTTTTAAAATACGGTGATAAGCACGCACAGAAAGCCCTAATTGAGTGAGTGTATTTTCAAGAAAAATGCCATCTTCCGAGCTAATTTTGCAATCTCGCTCAATTTCTTTACTACTTAAATGTGCGTTGATTTTTCCAGCGCGTGCAAATTGAATTTCACGAACTTTAATAATTTTTGACCGCACTTGCTCGCTGGTTTCCCCTTTATTCTCAATGTGTTGTAATGCACCTTTAGGCAAAAGCGGAACTTCAATGGATAAATCAAAGCGATCTAAAAATGGCCCTGAAAGACGATTCAAATAGCGCATCACTTGTTGCGGTGAAGTGCGATTATGCACACCACTGTAATGCCCAGTAGGGCTTGGGTTCATTGCCGCAATCAGTTGAAATTTTGCTGGAAAACAGATTTTCGCATTGGCGCGTGAAATAATGATTTCACCACTTTCTAACGGCTGACGCAAAGCATCTAGCACCTTGCGATCAAACTCTGGTAGCTCATCTAAAAACAATACACCATTATGCGAAAGAGAAATTTCCCCTGGTCTTGGGATCGTCCCCCCACCCACCAAAGCAGGCAAAGACGCACTGTGGTGGGGCGCACGAAATGGGCGTTGTTTCCAGTTTTGAAAATTTAGCTCATTTTGTACAAGGCTAGTTACAGAGGCGGTTTCTATGGCTTCTTGCTCGGTCATTTCTGGCAATAATCCCGTTAAACGGCTCGCCAGCATTGTTTTTCCCGTACCAGGTGGCCCTAAAAGCAATAAATTATGTTGTCCTGCGGCGGCGATGGTTAAGGCTCGTTTAGCGTGTTGCTGACCAATAATATCCGTTAAATCTGCTTGGTTTTTAAAGGGAAAATCCGCCGCACTTTGCGTGGTTAAATCCGTGGCAAGGGGTAGTTTTTCTTGTTCATTAATAAATTGCACCACCTCTAATAAATTCTGCGCGAAATAACTTTTTTGATCAGCGACTAAAGCCGCTTCATTGGCATTTTGTCTGGCAATAATCGGGCAACGACGTACTTTTTTAGCCGCTAAAATCGCTGGAATAATGCCGTGAACTCCGCGCAATTGACCTGTTAAAGCCAGTTCACCCAGTAGCTCAAATTGCTTTAAACGTTCAGGATTAACTTGTTCAGAAGCGGCTAAAATCCCAATGGCAATGGGTAGATCAAAACGCCCGCCGTCTTTAGGTAAATCCGCAGGCGCAAGGTTCACCGTAATCCGCTTGGCAGGGTATTTAAAATTGGCATTCAACAACGCACTTCGCACGCGATCTTGCGCCTCTTTCACCGTTTTTTCTGGCAAGCCCACAAGGGTAAAGCCCGGCTTCCCGTTGCTTAAATGCACTTCAATAGTAACCAGCGGCGCTTGCACCCCCATTGACGCACGGCTATAAACGATGGCTAACGACATTTATTATCCTTTATCTCATTTCATTTGAAGACCTAATATAGAAAAAGCCAAAAACAAAGAAAATTCCCACCGCACTTTTTTGCGATCGGGATCGAGAAAATTGATCGGGCAGTCTATTGATGTAGTGAGAAAGTTTTTAGGTAGGGTATTTTTACAGAATTATTACTGATTTTAAAAAGTGCAGAATTTCCTGCACTTTTTCATTGATTACGCGTCTTCATCTTCCACAATCACAGCACTAAACCAGCTATCCAATTTTCTTGCTAGTTTATCAATGCCTTGTTTTTTCAGAGAGGAAAAGGCTTCTACTTGCACATCGCCTTGGAATGGCAAAATGGCTTCACGCACCATTTTCACTTGCTTGCTCACGGCACTTTGGCTTAGTTTATCTGCTTTGGTAAGCAATAACAGCACTGGCAAATCAGCAGACACCGCCCATTCAATCATCTGTTGGTCTAAATCTTTCAAAGGATGGCGAATATCCATTAAAATCACCACACCGCCTAAACATTCACGTTTTTGCAAATATTCACCCAAAGCCTTCTGCCATTGGATTTTCATTTGCTCAGGCACGGCAGCATAGCCATAGCCTGGTAAATCCACCAATTTGTAGAACGGTTCCACTTCAAACACATTGATTAATTGCGTTCGCCCTGGGGTTTTGGAGGTACGGGCAAGGTTTTTCTGATTGGTCAAGGCGTTAAGCGCAGTGGATTTTCCTGCGTTAGAACGCCCTGCAAAGGCAATTTCCATACCGCTATCTTCAGGCAACACGCGAATATTCGGCGCACTCGTCAGAAAATGGGTTTTGTGATAATTCAGTTTAATTTCGTTGCTCATTTTATCTATCTTTTAACTATTTCAGCCATAAGGAAAGTGCCTAGCATACCCTAAAATCACAAAGTGCGGTAAAAAAATCGGAAATTTTCCACTGTGCTTTTGTGGTTATTTTCATTTCAGACTATCAGTTTTTCTTCATCAAAGTCCCCCTCTTTAGCAAAGAGGGGAGATTTAGCCACTTTACAAAATCATCTTCACCAATTTATCCGCTTTGATACGGGCGAATTTTTTTAGTAGTTTTTGCACGGGGGCTGGGTATTGTGAGAGTTCGTCCAGTTCCGTGTAGTGTTTTAGTTGGGTGGTGTGTTGGCGGATGCAGGCTAGCTCTTGTTGCACTTGGGCTTGCAGCTGTTGGGCTGGGTCTTGAATGAGCAAGCCATTTTCTGCATCTAAACGCCAAGCGCGCGGATTTAGGTTGTTGCCAGTTAATAAAATATGGCTATCGTCCACCCATACGCCTTTTAGGTGATAGCTGTTCTCGCCGTCTTTCCAAGTGCGAATAACAAGCTGGCCTTGGTTAATTTGCTGTTCAAATTTTTGGCTGAAACGGCGTAAATTGCTTTCATATAAATAAGGCAGTGCGCCCGCCATTTTGAACGGCTGTGAAGGGGGAATGTAAAAATCGTTGGCGGTTTTGTCGCCCACGATAATTTCAATGTGCTTGCCTTTTTGTAATAAACGGCGGATTTTTTGTTGTAATGGACGTGGAAAATTAAAATATGGCGTACAGATCACCAATTTTTCTTGCACGATTTGGAAAAGATCTTCAATCGTACGGTTAAGCAGGTTTGCACCACCGCCTAAGCCAAAAAGTGGGGTGATTTTTAGGCCAGAATTTTCCTCGCTCGTAAACTTATATTGCCCATCCGTTGCCAAGCCTTTACGGAATGCACGAATATGCTGGCGAATTTCTTTGGTTTTTGGACGTTCAGCATTATCCAACGACAATACCGCTTGATTACTCAATAGATATTGTTGCAGGAAATTCACCATTGAATCCGCAAGGGCTGAATGGGTGATTTTATGATAACGGTCGTAGCGATATTTTTCATTTTGCTGCAAATACACATTATTAATGCTCGCCCCGCTATATAACAAGGTATCATCAAAAATAAAGCCTTTAATATGCAATACGCCAAACACTTCGCGCGTGTTCACTGGCACGCCGAAAAACAAATGGGCGTGTTCACCATATTGATGAATGGCACGTTGTTCGCAGTACCAATCTGCGTTGGTGGCAGATTTTTCTGCGCCAAGCAAATTACGCTGTGCGCGATGCCAATCGACAAAAATTTTCACTTCAAGCTCGGGATTACGGCTTTTAGCGGCAAACACTTCATTTAAAATTTCTTGCCCTGCGTCATCATTTTGCCAATAAAGTGCGGTGATATAAATACGCGTTTTTGCTTCACGAATAAGCTGGATAATTTGTTGCTTAAATTCCGCAGGGTGATGAAGAAAATCAATTTGCGAGGGTTGTAGTGCCAAACTCGGCAAGGCTTGCAAATTTTCTTCTGCCCTTTTCGTTTTATTTATCAACATAATTTTTTACTCTAATTTTGATAATCCATTTTTTCAGCCTTGTAGTTTACAATATTTACTTCTTGGCTTGGTAGAAAAAAGATATTTTTTCGCTATAATGCATTCAATTTCTCACAAAGTGCGGTGAAAATTCGCCCACTTTTCCCATTTTTATCACAATTTGGCAACATAAAATGAACGCAAAAAAACCGACTTTCCAGCAAGCAGATTCCAGCAAACGCTTCAATGAACGCTATTCTGGCGAAAAACAAGATAAAAAAGCACCGCACTTTTCCCCTCATTCTTCGCGTGGCAAAAAGGACGACAAACGCACTTTCTCGCGTGAAAGAACACCGACAAAATCCGCGGAAAAAGTGCAACAACGCACAGAATTGACGATGGGAAATGCGCGCGGTACAGCCAATGTGAAAGTGGTGATAAAAAGCACTGGCGTGAAAGAAAAACAGAAAAAAACTGGCCCACTTTCCCCTCGCGCGCCAGAAAAGATTAAGAAAAATCGCGCAGAAGAAATGAAAGTGTATGGCGAAAATACGTGTCTTGCCTTATTTGCAGAGCGTCCTGAAAGTATTGTTCGCGTGTGGACAACCGTGGAAATGGCGCACCGTGTGGGTGAGTTATTTAGCTATTTGGCGGCGAATAAAAAAGTCTATCACGTTGTCGATAGCAAAGAGCTTGCGCTGGTGAGCGGCACGGAACACCACAATGGCATTTGTATGTTGGTGAAAAAGCCACGTCATTTTACGTTGAGCGGTTATTTAGATATTCCACGTGAAAAAGATGCGTTGATCTTACTCGATAATGTGCATAACGCACATAATATTGGTGGGATCGTGCGAACTTGTGCGGTCTATGGCGTGAAAGGTTTAGTGTTAAGCGAAGCCGATTTGCTAAATTCTGCCGCGGCAATGCGTGTGGCAGAAGGTGGTGCAGAATATGTGCATACTTTACTTGCCGATAGCAGTGAACAGGCGTTAGAAAAATTGCGTGAAAAAGGCTATCAAATCGTGCATTTAAGCCAAAGCAAGCAAGCGAAACCGTTTGCTCAGCTGAAATTGAGCGATAAAGTGGCCTTTGTTTTAAGCGAAAGTGCGGGCGAAAATTTGGCAAAAAATCACGATGAAGTAGTCAATTTATCCCTTGCCAATCCGCTGAAAGCGGGCCTGAATGTTGCGGTGGCAGCAGGCGTGTTATTGGCGAAATGGGCGGAGAAAACCCTTTAAATGGCTATAACTGATCAGAATGATGAATTAACACAAAGCGTTCCCACAATTGGGCTTCGCTTTCTTGATGCTCGGGATCGGGCTTAATGCAGTTGGTGATCGGGCAAACTTTTTGGCAAGTTGGAGTATCATAATGCCCCACGCATTCGGTGCAAAGGTTGGGATCGATTACATAAATGTCATCGCCCACGGAAATGGCATCATTGGGGCATTCTGGCAAGCACATATCGCAATTTGTGCATTTATCTGTAATTAAAAGTGCCATAAATTCCCCGTAAAATCATTGAAAGGGCGAGATTATAAAGAATCGGCAAGGAAAATTAAATAGGCAAAACAAAATGAGCAAGAAAAACAGTAAAGGACTTTCTTTTGTAGGCACATTAATCATT
The DNA here is from genome assembly GCF_900635775.1 of Avibacterium volantium. Classification (NCBI taxonomy): domain Bacteria; kingdom Pseudomonadati; phylum Pseudomonadota; class Gammaproteobacteria; order Pasteurellales; family Pasteurellaceae; genus Avibacterium; species Avibacterium volantium. The sequence goes on from NZ_LR134167.1 coordinate 529,217, forward strand.
GCAGGCATTGCATTGATTTGGAATTATTTTCAGCCTAGCGAAAAAACACATCAGCCTGAAGCTACGGCGCAATCTCAGCAAAATCAAGCAAAGACATCAACGCAACAAAATACACAAGCATCGCTTAGCAATAATTATGATTACATTATGCGCGATGACGCCATTGGGCAAAATAAAAGCGCACCCGTGGATTATTATATGCTGGCGTTGTCTTGGTCGCCGGGATTTTGCCAAGCGCAAAAAGAGCGTTACAACGGCAATTTGCCGCAATCTTTAATGAGCCAATGTGGTACACAGCAATATGGCTGGGTGATCCACGGCTTATGGCCGCAAAATGCTAATGCCCATTCGGTGAGCGACCACCCGCGTTTTTGTCGTGGCGATTTACCGATGGTTGATCCCGCAATTATCAAAAAATATTTAGCCGATAGCCCGAGTGCCAATTTGTTACAAGGAGAATGGGAAAAGCACGGCGCTTGCGCTTTCAAAAATGCCAATGCTTATTTTGAAAAACAGCAAAATTTATACCGCACTTTGAATTTACCTGATCGCAATTTACCGCGTAAAGAATTGTTTGCTTGGTTAAAAAAACATAACCCGCAGCTGAAAGGGGCATATTTGGGCGCAAGCCATAATGAATTATTTATTTGCTATGATTTACAGTGGCAAGTGATGGATTGTCCGCGCTAGGCAAATGTGGCTCAATTTGAAGTGTTGAAAGATCTATTATTTCTGAGAATTAAAAAAATCCAGCGGATAATTTGATCTAAAGCAGTTACAATCTAGCTTGAACTAGGTATAATGCGAGCAGTTCTATTTATTTTTAAACTATATAAAGAGGGTAAATTATGTCAGTAATTAAAATGACCGACCTAGATTTAACAGGCAAACGCGTATTTATTCGTGCCGACCTGAATGTGCCAGTAAAAGACGGCAAAGTAACGTCTGATGCGCGTATTCAAGCAACCATTCCAACCTTAAAACTCGCCCTTGAAAAAGGTGCGAAAGTGATGGTTACTTCTCACTTAGGTCGCCCAACCGAAGGCGAATTTAAACCTGAAGATTCCCTCCAACCTGTGGTTGATTACTTAAAAGACGCAGGTTTTAACGTGCGTTTAGCGCGTGATTATTTAGACGGCGTAGAAGTGAATGACGGTGAAATCGTTGTACTTGAAAACGTGCGTATCAACAAAGGTGAAAAGAAAAACGATCCAGAATTAGGTAAAAAATACGCCGCACTTTGCGATGTCTTTGTGATGGACGCTTTTGGTACAGCACACCGTGCGCAAGCTTCAACTTATGGTGTAGCAGAATTTGCCCCGATCGCTTGTGCAGGCCCATTATTAGCGGTGGAATTAGATGCCTTAGGTAAAGCCTTAAAAGAGCCACAACGTCCAATGTTAGCTATTGTGGGTGGCTCAAAAGTATCAACTAAATTAACCGTGTTAGATTCCCTTTCTAAAGTAGCAGATCAACTGATCGTAGGTGGCGGTATCGCCAACACCTTTATCGCAGCAGAAGGCAAAGATGTGGGTAAATCTTTATACGAAGCAGATTTAATCCCTGAAGCACAACGCTTAGCAAAAGCAACACAAATCCCAGTGCCAACAGATGTGCGTGTAGGCTTAGAGTTCTCTGAAACTGCGCCAGCGATTGAAAAATCTGTTGATGACATTAAAGCAGATGAATCTATCTTCGATATTGGCGAAAAATCCGCAGAAGAATTAGCGAAAATCATTAGAAGCGCAAAAACCATTCTTTGGAATGGGCCAGTGGGCGTGTTTGAATTCCCTAACTTCCGTAATGGTACAAAAGTCGTGGCAGATGCCATTGTAGAAGCAACAGAAAACGGTGCATTCTCTATCGCAGGTGGCGGTGATACCCTTGCGGCGATTGATTTATTCGGCATCAAAGATAAAATTTCTTACATTTCAACTGGTGGCGGTGCGTTCTTAGAATTCGTAGAAGGCAAAGTATTACCAGCCGTTGAAATCTTAGAAAAACGTGCGAAAAACTAATTAAATGATATTGGGCGTAGCTTGTGCAGTACGCCCTTTTCATACGGAAATCTCTTAATATAACAATAGGAAACAGAAAAATGGCAAAATTATTAGACATCGTAAAACCGGGTGTATTAACAGGCGATGATGTACAAAAAGTTTTCAACTATGCAAAAGAACACAATTTCGCAATCCCAGCAGTAAACTGCGTGGGTACAGACTCTGTGAATGCCGTATTAGAAACCGCAGCACGCGTTAAAGCGCCTGTAATTATCCAGTTCTCTAACGGCGGTGCGCAATTCTACGCTGGGAAAGGCATTAAACCAGCAAGCGGCGCGCGTCCTGATGTATTGGGTGCAATTGCAGGGGCAAAACACGTTCACGAATTAGCTGCTGAATACGGTGTGCCAGTAATTCTTCACACTGACCACGCAGCGAAAAAATTATTACCTTGGATTGACGGCCTATTAGAAGCGGGTGAAAAACATTTCGCTGAAACAGGCAAACCACTTTTCTCATCACATATGATCGACCTTTCTGAAGAGCCAATGGAAGAAAATATGGCGATCTGCCGTGAATACCTTGCGCGTATGAGCAAAATGGGTATGACTCTTGAAATTGAAATCGGTATCACAGGTGGAGAAGAAGACGGCGTAGATAACTCTGATGTTGATGAAGCACGTTTATATACTCAACCTGAAGACGTACTTTACGTTTACGATCAATTAAACCCAGTAAGCCCACGTTTCACCATTGCTGCAGCATTTGGTAACGTACACGGCGTTTACAAACCAGGTAACGTAAAATTAAAACCGTCAATCTTAGGTGCATCACAAGAATTCGTTTCTAAAGAACGTGGTCTTCCACCAAAATCATTAGATTTCGTTTTCCACGGCGGTTCTGGTTCATCAACTGAAGAAATCCGTGAAGCAATCAGCTACGGCGCAGTGAAAATGAACATTGATACAGATACACAATGGGCGGCTTGGGAAGGTATTTTAAACTTCTACAAAGCCAACGAAGCTTATCTTCAAGGTCAGCTTGGCAACCCAGAGGGTGAAGATGCACCAAACAAAAAATACTACGATCCACGTGTTTGGTTACGCAAATCTGAAGAATCAATGTCTAAACGCTTAGAAAAATCTTTCCAAGATTTGAATTGCGTTGATGTTTTATAATAAAAAAACAGCAATAATTTAGACTGCACTTTGTACTAAAAGCCTGCATAATGCAGGCTTTATTACTATACAAAATATCACCACAAAAAGTAATAAACTATTCACTCTAAAAGTTCTCTCTATTCTGAATAGCATTCTCTAAAATAATAAGAAATCAATATGAAATATTTTAAATTGCGTTATTTTTTTACAAAAAATGAGCTAAGATATTCATGATCACTTTAAAGTACTTATTTTTAAGTTGTACCAAAATTCAAGGACAATCAATGATAGATACTAAAGAGCCTAAGGTTATAATTTCTAAAATAGAAGATTTATTGAATAAAGAGCTGACTCTACCTAATTATCAACGTCCCTATAAATGGAAAACTTATCATGTGCAGCAATTGTTAAATGATTTGTTGAAGCATTTTGAACAAAATCAGACTTATCGGATTGGCACAGTAGTCTTACATCAATATGATAACAGAAATGATATTGTTGATGGGCAACAGCGTTTAACTACATTGACTCTATTATTGTATTGTTTAAAACTGAAAGAAGCTGAACAAAAATTACAGTTATTAGATCAAGAATATCCACATACCATTAGCCAAAAAAATCTAATTCAAAATTATAATTTTATTAAAGACTTTTTAAAAGAAAATACGGATATTGATAAAGAAGGCTTTAAAAAATACATTTTATCAATCTGCGAAATGGTTTGTGTAGAATTAAATAATTTAGATGAAGCTTTTCAATTTTTTGATTCACAAAATGCACGCGGTAAATCACTAGAATCCTATGATTTACTTAAAGCCTATCATCTGAGAGCTATGCGAGGGAAACCAGAGGATCGCATTTATCACTGTGTTTCAGGATGGGAACAAGCCGCTCTTGCAGATGAACACACGCCTAATTTACACAAAATTATCAATCAAATACTTTTCAGGCTACGTGCATGGCAAATCGGGCAAAGTGGCGAACATTTTACCAGCAATAAATTAACTATTTTTAAAGGTGTTTCCGAAACTTCCTCTTATCCTTATATACAGACTACTTTAGCTTATCAAGCATTAGCAAAATTTACCTCAGTCAACCCTTTTTTATTTCACTCACAATTTTCCCAACCCAACTTTCAAGCCAAGCAAACCATTATTGATGGGGAATATTTTTTTCAATATATCGAACATTATCGAAAAATATACAATCAATTATTTAATAAAGAAACGGGGCTATTGTGTGAAATCAGAGAAGTGAATGGTATTGACTTAGGTACAAATTTAATCAATTTTTTAGACAATCATCAAGGAGCTTATCGTACGGGAGACCGCTATTTACGCAGTTTATTTGAGTGCTTAGTATTCGCTTATTTTGATAAATTTGGTGAGGAACGATTGAATGCCTTTGTTAATAAAGCGTTTATTTGGGTATATCGAATACGCATTGAATGGCAACGCATTACTTTTGCGACAATTGATAATGCTGCAACGGAGAGAAATAGCCTATTAACTTATTTAGAACATAGCTACACACCAGAAAATGTTATGCTATTTAACAATCTGACTATTCAAAATATTAAATTTGAAAATATTGATAAAAAAATTAAAGAAATTTTAGGTATTGAGAATAAAGAGTAAGCAAAATGAGCCAAGAAAAAACACAAATTAAAATACTGACTATTACAAACCTATTGTGTGAAGATAATTATATTATCCCCATTTATCAACGTAATTACGCTTGGGGCGACAAAGAAATTGAAGAGTTATTGACTGATTTAGTTAAAGCCTATGAACGAAAAGTGCAAGACTATTATGTTGGCAGTTTGGTTGTTTATTGTCGAAAAGATAATAAATTTGAAGTTATTGATGGACAACAGCGTTTAACCACATTCACCTTAATTAAAGCGTTTTTATTGCAAAACAAACTGACTGATACCTTATTTGCTGGACGCAATCTTTCATTTGAATACCGTGATGAATCCAATAAAGCATTGGATAGTTTGCAGCAACCTGAAAATCTACCGTGGAATTTTAAGGACGCGATGCAATCTATTAAACGACATTGGAATAATTTGGTTAAGGCTGAAAATATTAATTTAAAAGATTTTATTCTGTTTATTTTAAATAATGTGAAAATTATCCGTACAGAAGTCCCGCCAAAAACCGATTTGAATCATTATTTTGAGATAATGAATACACGAGGTGAACAATTAGAAAAACACGAAATTTTAAAAGCCCGTTTTATGAGCCACTTAGCTGATTTATCTTCCTCTACTGCTCATAAAAATACAGCATTTTTTCAGGTAACTCTTGCCAATATTTGGGATGCATGTTCGGACATGAATCGCTATGTGGTTATGGGATTTAAGCCTGAAATTAGAAAACAAATTTTTGGCGATAATTGGCAACAAATACAGCTTAAAGATTTTGATGAAATTGCAAACGTTTTTGAGCAAAATGAAGCCAGTAATACACAAACGTTCTCTGAAACTTCTGGAATAGAAGATAGTAATAAGAAATTTACTATGAAAAATATTATTGATAATAACGTAAAAATCGGAGAGGTTGCCAAGGAAGAAGAAACTTCTGAACGATTTAATCCAGTGATTGATTTTCCTAATTTTTTGCTACACGTTTTGCGTATTTATCTGGACAATGATTTACAACAGGCACGGGAGATTGCATTAGATGAAAAAACTTTGCTAGACAGTTTTAAAATTGAAGATTTTGATCTTGATAAAATTAAAAACTTTGCTTACCTACTATTAAAATGTCGTTATCTATTTGATTGCTATGTTATTAAATCAGATAATAGCAAAGAATATGATAATTGGTCATTATTAAAAATCCAGCCACAAACAAATAAAAAAAGTAGCTATCAATATAATAATAGTTTTGGTGATACAGAAGAACAGAAAAAGATAGTTATGCTGCTATCAATGTTCCATGTTTCGCTCCCATCACGAAATTATAAAAACTGGCTGTATGCAGTGTTACGTTGGTTATATCAGAATACGGATAAAACCTCTGTTGGCTATATTTCATTTTTAGAAAATTTAAGCGACAAGTATTATTTTGGTTATTATGGTGAAAATACGGATTTCTTTGATTTAATCACTCAAAATGAGAAAGCACTCAATATTACAGCCAATTCAGCAAAAGAGGAAATATTAAATTCAGGAACAAGGGTACCGAATTTTATTTTTAACCGCTTAGATTATTTATTGTGGAAAAATAAAATGGGGAAATATCAAAACTTTGCATTTACTTTTCGCAGTTCAGTGGAACATTTTTATCCGCAAACGCCAGTGAATGGTGAGTTTTTAGATGATGACACCTTGCATTCTTTTGGGAATTTATGTTTGATTTCATCAAGTATGAATGCTAAATTTTCTAATAATATGCCTAAAGCGAAGGTTGAAAATTTTGGTAAAAATCAAAATTTAAGTTTAAAATTATCTCTAATGATGGATATACAAGAATGGAATAAAGAAACAATAGCGCATCATGGAAAAGAGATGATTGATATGTTAAACAAGAAAACTGCGTCCTAAAATAGAAATCATCATTTTGATGAAATAAAAACCATTATTCAAAGGAAACAGAAAAACTCAAAATTTTTGCACCGCACTTTTCTTTTCTATAAAAGAAAGAAGGATTACACATAGCCCTTATCCTTAAGTGCGGTCGAAAAATCACAAATTTTTCTGTGGAATAGAAACAGGCACTTAATAAGCATAAGGCATCAAGGATAGAATGAAAAAAGCATTGGGTTACCCCAATGCCTTTCAAAAATATACAAATTTTACACCGCACTTTTTTATTAGAAAAAAAGGATAGCTCCCCAAGTTAGCGCAACGATGATCAATGTGACAAACACGGCGGCTGAGCCTTGATCTTTCGCCCGTCCTGAAAGTTCGTGATGTTCCGTGCCAATGCGATCCACCACGGCTTCAACCGCGCTATTGAGCAATTCTACTGCTAACACTAACAACACTGAACCAATCATCAAGATTAATTCGATTTTGTCATCAGCCAAGAAAAACGCCAAAGGGATTAAAATGCACGCACAAAACACTTCGTGACGAAAGGCTGTTTCATTTTTGAAAGCACTTTTTAAGCCTTGCATTGAATAGCCTGTGGATTTGATTAAATGGGTCAAGCCCGTTGTTTTTTCCAATTTTCTTTCCTTTTAACTCATTGAATGCGACAACGCGATTTTTTCACTTTAATCGCAACAAAATGACACGAAAAACCACCGCACTTATTTTTTCTTAAAACATTTTTCTTATAAACGTTTTGCTTCGATCACATCATCTAATTTTGCTAAACGGGCGAGGATTTTACTCAGCATTTGCACGTTGTTTAGCTCAATTTCCATATCCATCGTAGCGATTTGTTTTTTCGTATCCGTACGGCTAGACACGCCTAGCACGCTGATCTTTTCATTAGCCAACACGGTGGTAATATCACGCAGCAAGCCATGGCGATCACTGGCGATAATGCGAATACTAATGCGGAAACCGCTGGCATAGTTCTCGCCCCAAATGGATTCCACCACGCGTTCTGGGTGGCTGGCTTGCAATTCTAAAAACTGTTCGCAATCACTGCGGTGAATAGAAATGCCACGCCCCATTGTGATGTAGCCCACAATGTCATCACCGGGAATTGGCTGGCAACAACGTGCGATGTGGTGCATTAAATTGCCCACACCTTCTACGATCACATAGCCTTTTGACTCATTTTTTTGCGCAGAATTCACCGCACTTTTCTGTGCAACGTGGCGTAAAATCTGTTCGTCTGTTTCTTGTGGCGTGGTTTTAATCAGTTTGCTTTGCAAAAAGTTAATCAGCTGATTAAGGCGAATATCGCCGCCGCCAATGCCTGCATACAAATCTTCTAAATTTTTCAGATTGTAACGCGGCAAGGCATACTGCTCCACTTGCTTGAGTGCAATGCCTAAACGTGCAATTTCATTTTCTAACAGCTCTTTACCTGCTGGAATATTTTTATCGCGATCTAATTTCTTAAACCACGCCGCAATTTTAGCGCGCGATTTGCTGGTGTTAGTGAAACCTAAATTCGGATTAAGCCAATCTCGGCTTGGGTTTGGTGTTTTTTGCGTGATGATCTCAATTTGATCGCCCATTTGCAGCTGATAAGTAAAGGGCACAATGCGTCCGCCCACTTTCGCACCAATGCAACGGTGCCCGATTTCACTATGAATGGCATAAGCAAAATCCAACGGCGTTGAGCCTGTTGGCAGGTCGATCACTTCGCCTTTTGGGGTAAACACATAAACCCGATCATCAAACACTTGGCTGCGCAACTCGGCAATCACTTCGCCAGAATCGGTAATATCATCTTGCCACGCTAATAATTTACGCAACCACGCAATTTTATCTTCATAGGCTGAGCGCCCCGTTACGCCCTCTTTATATTTCCAGTGTGCCGCCACACCAAGCTCGGCATCATCGTGCATCTGTTGAGTGCGAATCTGAACTTCCACGGGTTTGCCGCCTTTACCCAACACTACGGTATGAATGGATTGATAGCCGTTCGGTTTCGGGTTTGCCACATAATCATCAAATTCTTTCGGTAAATGTTTAAAGTGGGTATGCACAATGCCAAGGGCAGAATAACAATCTTGCAGCTTTTGGACGATCACGCGCACCGCGCGAACATCATATAAATCACTAAATTCTAAGTGTTTTTTCTGCATTTTCCGCCAAATGCTATAAATATGTTTCGGGCGGCCATACACTTCCACTTGATCGATATTTTCTTGTAAATAGCGGGTGAGATCTGCCACAAAATCTGCAATATATTGCTCACGATCTAAACGGCGTTCTTTCAGCAACTTGGCGATCATTCGATACTGTTCAGGGTGCAAATAGCGGAAGCAATAATCTTCCAACTCCCATTTCAGCTGCCCAATTCCTAAACGATTGGCAAGAGGTGCATAAATATTGGCGCATTCTTTTGCTGCCAGCACTTTCTCTTCTTCCGAACAGCAATTTTCCGCATCACGCAAAAAGGCAATACGTTCAGCCAGTTTGATAATCACGCAACGAAAATCGTCCACCATCGCCAACAGCATACGGCGCACATTATCCACTTGCAGGGAATTGGCAGAATGGCTCGCGTTTAACTGGCGAATGTTATCCATTTCCAGCACACCTTTCACCAGCTTGCTAATCGCTGTGCCAAAATCTTCGCTAATTTGCTCCAGCGCAACAATATTATGGCTCACCACGGGATAAATCATTGCCGTGATAAGGCTTTCACTATCCATATTCAGGCTGTGCAAAATTTCCACCATTTCCACCCCTGAAAATAGCGAACAATGCATCTGCGGATTTTCCACCGTGTTTTGGTGCTGCTGGATTTTATCTTGCGAATAATGCCAAGCCAGCACCAATTTCTCTGCCAGCTCAGAAGAAAGCCCCAAGCTTTCGCTCCATTGCTCAATCACAAAATCTTTCGGGTTAAGTAGGTGTGAACCTCGAACAGCAACCATAACGTCTTCCTATTTATTATTTCCGTTCAAAGAGAGTAATGCTCTCCAAATGCCCTGTATTTGGGAACATATCGATCATTGCCACTTGAGTTAATTGATAGCCTGCTTGCAACAGCATTTGTGCATCGCGTACTAATGTCGCAGGATTGCAAGACACATACAACACTTTTTCTGCCTGTAACTGACACAAAAATGGCATTGCAAATGCCGCGCCCGTGCGTGGGGGATCGAGCAAAATCTTACTAAATGCTTGGCTTGCCCACTGTTGGGCAGCAAAAGATTGTGCCAGATCGCCTTGATAAAATTGGACATTTTTACAGCCATTTCGTTCCGCATTTTGTGTCGCTTTCTGCACCATTTCCGCCACGCCCTCTACGCCCACCACTTGCTTGGCTTGACGGCTTATAGGCAAGGTGAAATTGCCCATTCCGCAGAATAAATCCAGCACCTGATCTTGTGCATTTAACTTGAGCCAATCTAGTGCGGTGTCAATCATTGCTTGATTGAGTTGCGGATTAATCTGAATAAAATCCCGCACATCAAAATGCAGCCGTTGCCCATTGTTCAATTCATAATAAGGGCTTTCGCCATAAAGTTGCTGAATTTGCACATCATCTTGCACAAACAGCATTAAGTGTTCTTGGCGAGCAAATTCAAGTAACAAAGTGCGGTCGTTTTCTGTCAAATTTTTTTGATGACGTAGCAATAATGCCACACCGTTATCCGCGCGCACCAGTTCGATATGGCCTAAATTTTTCGGGTTAGACCAGTTTTGCAAAAGTGCGGTGATTTTTGGCAACAAATTATTGAGTGGTGTTTCGATAACAAGACAAGACTGCACTGGCTCAATATTTTGCGAATTTTTTTGGCGAAAACCAATGCGCAGTCCCTGCTTTTTATCCCAATAAATACTCAAACGTAAACGGCGGCGATAATGCCATTGGCTACCCACAATTCGAGGCATTAAGGTGATAGGTTCAGCTTGCAATTTCGTTAAACGCTGAAATAATGCGTGCTCTTTAGCTTCCCGCTGCATTGCCAAGGGAATATGCTGAGTTTGGCAGCCACCACATTTTGCATAATGAGCACAAGCAGGCTGCATACGCTGTGGGCTAGTTTGCAACCATTTTTTCGCAACCCCTTTGCCATATTGACGCTTTTCTTCCAAAACATCGACCTGCACCTTTTCATCCGGCAGCGCATTTTCGATAAACCACGTTTTACCTTGAATTTTTGCCACGCCTAGCCCTTGATAATCTAAATCTTGTACTTGCGCGGTAAAAGTGCGGTGGTTTTTTTCCACTTTTTTCGGGGAGTAAAGTAATGCCATAGGTTATTTCTGATACAAAATATGTTGGGTGAATAATTCTCGACTTTTCAACGGTTTACTGCCTAAATAAGGTTTCAAGGCAATGCGAATAAAGCGTTTCGCCGCTTGCAACACCGCCTGATCGTGAAACTCTCGCCGCTCAAACGCCAGCAGTTCTCTGCCATAAAAAGTGAGATTATCCTTAATTAAAGAAGCAATAAAGCCTTTTTCTTCGCGATAACGATAGGTCATATTTTCATCGACAGGCTCACCTGAACCGGCACAATGGCAAAAATCAATGCCATAGCCCATTGCTGTAAGTAATTGAAATTCAAAGGTTCGTAGACTTGGTTCGACAGACTCAGACACACTCGCCAAGCCCGTAATACATTTTAGATAGTCTTGGAAAATCTCAGGATAAGGGGTCTCAACAGCCAGCAAACGCATCAGCAATTCATTCACATAAAAACCGCTATAAAGCGCCGTAGGCTGCATTGGCAAAGTGAGCGATGCAGCTTCGGCTTTGGTCAGGGTTTTCAGTTCCCCTTTTCCAGTCCAACGCAGAAGCAACGGCGTAAACGGCTGCAAAATGCTTTTCCACGCAGAACGTTTTGTTCTCGCCCCTTTCGCGATCGCCGTCAAACGCCCCGTATCTTCCGTAAACAAATCCACCAATAAGCTTGTTTCGCTGTACGCCCTGCGATGCAAAACAAAGCCCCGCTGCCAATTTTCGATAACCGTATCCTTAGCTAATCATTCGTTGAAGTGGGGATATTTTAACAGATTTTTGGCAGAGTTAGGGGGAAAAGTGCGGTGGGATTTTTTGGTGTTTTTTTAAATAAAAATTTCATAAAAAACCACCGCACTTTATGATTATCAAAAGGACGGTGGCCTTATAGGACTTGTTTTCAATTACATTTTCTTCTTGCTCATTGTATCTACCCAAACAGCGAGTAACAGAATGCTACCTTTTACAATATACTGCCAGAATGTCGGTACATCTAACATACTCATTCCATTATCAAGTAAGGCGATAATAAATGCGCCGATAACAACGCCGTAAACGCTACCGATTCCCCCAGCTAAACTAGCACCACCAATAACGCAGGCAGCAATGGCATCAAGCTCTGCATTTTGTCCTGCTGAAGGCGCACCTGCGCCAAGTCGTGCGCTTAAAATTAAACCAGCAATCGCTACCATCAATCCATTCATTGAGAAAATGATTAATTTTACTTTTTCAACATTGATCCCAGATAATCTTGCTGCATCAATATTGCCACCAATGGCATAAATATGGCGTCCGAAAGCGGTTTTTTTCGCGATAAACATTCCAATCACGGCAAGCAATGCGAGCAATAATACTGGGAATGGAATACCACGATAATCATTTAATAAATAGATCGCGCCAAGTATGCCTAATGTAAATAGACCATATTTTAAGGTTTCCTGTGAGCCGGAAGGAACGCTAAGAGCTAAGTTTCGTCTGGCTTTCCGTTGGTAAGTTCCCCAACTAATAAAACCAACAATCGCAATCATACCAATGAGCATTCCAGTGAAATCAGAGAGGTATCCCTGACCGATCATTGTCATTTCTGTGCTAATGGGGGAAACGGTTGTCCCATTTGTTAAACCAATTAAAACACCACGGAAAGCCAACATTCCTGCAAGTGTTACGATGAAAGAAGGGACTTTACGATAAGCAACCCACCAACCATTCCACGCACCAAGCAAGATCCCTAGCGCAAGAGTGACAACAATGGTTAATGAAAGTGGCCAATCCCACCATACATTCGTAATTGCTGCAAAACCACCTAATAGCCCCATTAATGAGCCAACAGAAAGATCGATTTCAGCAGAAATAATCACAAATACCATTCCTATTGCAAGAATCCCTGTTATGGATGTTTGACGTAATAAATTAGAAAAATTTCTTGCACTTAAATAAGCCCCTTCTGTTGCAAACGAGAAAAATACCATAATGACAACAATGGCAATTAACATAATATAAACTTGTAAATTAATGGATTTTAACTTAGACATAATTACTCCTTCAGTGCTGCTTCCATCACTTGTTCTTGCGTTAAATTATCATTAATAAGATCGGCTTTAATTCTCCCTTGGTGCATCACTAATACGCGATCACTTATTCCCAAGACCTCTGGTAACTCAGAAGAAATCACGATAATTGACACCCCTTGGTGTGCGAGTTGGCTAATCAATTTATAAATTTCATATTTCGCCCCAATATCAATACCTCGAGTCGGTTCATCTAAAATAAGAATAGTTGGGTTAAGTAAAAGGCATTTTGCTAAAATGGCTTTTTGTTGATTACCACCACTTAGACGCCCAATCGCTAAACTGGGACTTGATGTTTTCACCGTCAATTTTTCGATAGATTGCTGAATAACCGTTTCTTCCAAAGGCTCATTAATCACATTGCCTAGCACACAATATTTATTTAGCGAAGATAAAGTGATATTTTTGCCTACCGCCATAATAGGAATAATGCCGTGTTTTTTACGATCTTCTGGCACCATAACAATATGATGTGCAATCGCATCAGCACAATTTCTGATGTTAATAGGCTTGCCTTGTAAAAGAATTTCACTTTGTTGCTTTCCTTGGTAAGAACCAAATAGGCATTGCGCCATTTCGGTTCGTCCAGAGCCGACTAAACCTGCAACGCCTAAAATCTCTCCTTTGTGTAGGCGAAAACTAACCTCATCAACACGTTTAATATGCCGATTAATTGGATGCCAAGCAGAAAGTTTTTCCACACGCAAAATTTCTTCACCAATAGGATGGGGTTCATAAGGATAAAGAGAGGTAATTTCTCGTCCTACCATCATCGTGATAATGTCGTCTTCGCTCATTTCTGCACAAGGATGAGTGCCAATATGCTCTCCATCACGAATGATACAAATTTTGTCTGAAATCGCTTTTACTTCATTGAGTTTATGGGAAATATAAATACAAGCGATATTATGGGCTTTCAGATCGAGTACAAGATTAAGTAAAATTTCTGTTTCTTTTTCTGTTAAAGAGGCCGTTGGTTCATCAAGCACTAATAAACGGACTTGCTTATTTAAAGCCTTAGCAATTTCCACTAATTGCTGCTGACCTAATCCCAATTCTCCAACTTTTGTATTAGGATCAACGTCTAACTGAACTTGTTGTAAAATGGTTTTACAGCGTAAGTACATTTGATTGTCATCTGTAATTCCGTTACGACACATTTCATTACCTAAAAACATATTTTCCAAGATGGTCATATTTTTAACTAATGTCAGTTCTTGGTGAATAATTGAAATTCCTTTTTCTTCTGTGTCTTTAATGTTCTTTGCAATAAGTGGCTCACCTGAAAAATAAATTTCTCCTGAATAATCCCCATAAGGATAGATTCCACACAGCACCTTCATTAAGGTTGATTTTCCTGAGCCGTTCTCACCACAAAGTGATAGAATTTCTCCTTCATTTAACTCAATGGAAATATTATTTAATGCGATAACATCACCAAACTTCTTGGTAATATTTTTCATTGATAATAATGTTGGCATAATAAAACCTCCCTATCAAAGTGCGGTATTTTTCAACCGCACTTTTATATTTAACTACAAAGGTTTAGCAATATTATTTTTCAATTTGCTCTTTGCTATGGAAGCCATCTTTAATAATGGTTTCTTCAATATTATCTTTCGTCACTGCAATTGGTGGTAATAAATAGGCAGGCACATCTTTTAGTCCGTTATTTAATACTGCATTAGATTCTGGCTTTTCATTTTTACCAAGCTGTACTGCAATTTCAGCGGCCTTATCCGCTAATTTTGTAATTGGCTTATACACCGTCATCGTTTGTGTGCCTTGTATAATACGCTTAATTGCGGCGAGATCGGCGTCTTGCCCTGAAATGGCAACCTTACCAGACAACCCTTGTGCGCTTAATGCTTGAATAGCACCACCCGCAGTTGCGTCATTAGATGCAACAACGGCATCAATATTGTTTTTATTTGCGGTTAAAGCATTTTCCATAATTTGTAAGGCTTTCTCAGCTAACCAAGAATCTACCCATTGATCGCCAACCACTTTAATTTTTCCACTATCAATTAACGGTTGAAGCACTTTCATTTGTCCTTTTCGGAATAATTTTGCATTATTATCAACAGGAGAACCTCCCATTAAAAAATAATTTCCTTCAGGCTTCACATCAACAATACTTTGTGCTTGTAATTCTCCTACTTTTTCATTATCAAAAGAAACATAAAAATCTAAATCTGCATTATTAATTAATCGATCATAAGCTAATACTTTGATCCCTTCACGTTTTGCTTCACCAATAATATTGCCTAATACTTCACCATTAAATGGAATAATCACCAAAACATCCACATTACGATTAATCATATTTTCTATTTGTGAAATTTGTGCCGTGGCATCTCCATTTGCAGATTGAACAAATACTTTTGCACCTAAGCTTTCTGCTTTTTTCACAAAAATATCACGATCTTTTTGCCAACGTTCTAAACGTAAATCATCGATAGACATTCCTATGGTGAGATCTTTAGCGAGGACAGGATTGGCTAATAAGGTTAAAGAAGCCGCAAGAGAAAGAAAAAGATGTTTAATTTTCATAATAGCACCTCATACTAGGTTAAATTAATGATATTTAAGAGTAACAACTTATTCACTCATCCTTAGTTTGCTTAGGTTAATGGGATAATTCAATTATCAGATTTATTAATGCTATTATGTTTTTTCTTTTTTGTGATGAAGTACACAATAATAAAAAAATCGCTATCGGATCAACCGCTAGCGATTTTTTCTCACAATTCTTAATTTATTGTTTAGGTAATTTTGCAATACCAAATCCTGTTAAGCCCCACAACATAGCGAAAACAATACCGCTCCAACATAAAATTGCCCAAGGTAAATAAGATAGCGTTGCAACACCTAATGTTCCCGCCATATAAGCGCCTGCTGCCGTCCAAGGTAAAATTGGCTCAATAATAGTCGCTGAATCCTCTGCTGTACGACTTAAATTTTTTGGATGTAATCCACGTTCTATATAAGCATCTCGTAACATTTCACCCGGAATAAGAATTGAAATTTGTCCGTTACAAGTTACCCCGATCATTGTCAGTCCACAAAGAATTGTTGTAAAAATTAGTGAGGCGGTGGAACGTACTAATTTCAATAAGTGGTTTATGATCACTTCCAATGCGCCACTAAGCGATAAAATACCCGCAAAAGAAAGCGCACAGAAACAGATTAATAATGTCCCCATCATTGAATTCATTCCACCACGATTAAGTAAACGAGCTAAATCACTGCTTACCTGAACGTCATTCGGGATCATTGAAACATTAAAGCCATTTACCGCACTATTGATTACATCTGCTAATGCAAATTTTTGAATAAATAATGCATTTAAAATCGCAATAAATGCTGATAATAGCATCACTGGAATTGTCGGTTTCTTAGTGATTGATCCCCAAAGAATAATAGCAACAGGAATGAGTAAGAAAATTACGTTAAAATGATAAACCTGTTCCAATCCAGATATCATTTCTACCACTTTTTCTGGCGTTGCTACATCGTGTAAGTTTCCTGACATTCCATAAACCACATACACAACAGCTGCAAGCAGGAAGGAAGGCAAGGTCGTATAAAGTAAATGGGCGATATGTTCATACAAATCAACACCTGCCGCCGCTGACGCAATATTTGTGGTATCAGAAAGCGGTGAAAGTTTATCTCCAAAATAAGCCCCAGCCACCACAGCACCTGCTGTTGCGGCAAGATTTGCATCTAACCCTATTGCAACGCCCATAAAAGCGACACCAACGGTTCCTGCTGATCCCCAAGAAGTTCCAGTACATACAGAAACAATAGAAGTCAGCAATAATGCGGTAATGTATAGAAATTTAGGATCGATCACTTTCAAACCATAATAAATCATCATTGGGATCGTTCCGCCAGCAATCCAAGTTCCAATTAATAAACCCACAGTAATTAAAATCAGAAGCGCTGGCATTGTTTTGGCAATCTTTCCTGAAATAGCCCCTAACATTTCTTCATAGCTATAACCAAGATATTTGACTAAGCCGCCCGCAAATACACAGGAAACAACCATCAGTGGTTCTGGCGGTAAATCAAAAAAGGCATATCCCAATCCTAACAAAATCAGCATAACAAGAATGGGTGAAAGTGCCTCTATTAAAGTTGGCGTTCTATGTAAACTTGTTGTTTTCATTGTTATTCCCCTTTTGTTTTTACATTAATGCATTTTTGACTTGAATTAATGCTTTCTGTAATAAAGATCTTGGCATTGCGACATTCATTCGAAAAAAGCCCGTTCCTTCAATACCAAAATCTGTTCCCCAAGCCATTTCAACTTGCGCAACATTTCTTAATCTTTCTTTCAACTGCTTTTCAGTGAGCGCAAGTTTTCGATAATTAATCCACAATAAATATGTCCCTTCTGAAGTCGTAACATCTAGCTGTGGAATTTCTGTTGCAAAAAACGCTTTTGCTTGTTGTTTATTTTCTGCAATGTAATTTTTCAGTTGTTCAATCCAAATATCGCAATGTTGATAAGCGGCCATTATGGCTGGCACTGCAAAATAATTTGGATTATGAATACCCAGTTGTAACAAAGTGCGGTAGAATTTTTCTCTCATTTTTTCGTTGCTAATCAATATATTGGAAATTTCTAAACCGGGAATATTGAATGTTTTAGCGGGCGAAGTACAAATCATTGAATGTTCTTTTACATAATCATTCATTGCGGCAATCATTTGATGAGAAGGGGCAGAAAAAGTGAAATCTGCGTGAACATCATCAGAAATGATAAATACCCCATATTTCTCGGCCAATTGTGCAATTTTTTGTAATTCTTCAGTTGTCCAAACTCGCCCCGTAGGATTATGTGGAGAAATAAGAATAAACGTTTTTGCTTGCTTAAAACAGGTTTCCAACAATGAAAAATCAATGGCATATTGATTGTCTTTGTATATCAGAGGGCAGCGTAAAATTTGGCGATCATTTAATATAACTGTATTGGCAATAGGGGAATAGGAAGGCGTAAACAAACACACTTTTTCGCCCACTTGTGTAAATTCTCGTATATAAATAGAAACAGCCTGAATAATTCTTGGGCAAAACACAATTTCATCGTTACTGACAACATAATGATAATGCCGTTCAAGATACTGGCGAACAACATCAAAATAATTTGCTGGCAATAACGTATAGCCATAAATTCCTATTCGATTAAACAATTCAAGTTGTTCAACTAATTCTTTAGGCGCAGATAAATCCATATCAGCTACTGACATAGAAATAAAATCAGGATATTCCACAGATTGGTTTTGCCATTTTGCTGAAAAAGTCGCAGAACGATCAATGATTGTATCAAATGTTAAATTATCCATATTTTCCTCCCTAATTGGGGTTGTACGAAATGTAAAACAGGTAATAATGATTTACTATTACCAAATCTAATATTGCTATTATGTTTTTTCTTTTTTGTGATATAGCACACAATAAACAATAATCTTAATTGATAAATAAAATAACGTAATTGATCCCCTCTTCTTTTTGGTCAATGATTTCTACAAATTTTATGCCATAAGGAGAAATGATGATGACAAACTATTTTGATAAAATCACAAAAGTTCGCTATGAAGGCGTTAATTCCACCAATCCATTTGCTTTTCGTTATTACAATGCCGATGAAGTCATTTTAGGCAAGACAATGGCAGAACACCTGCGTTTGGCAGTATGTTATTGGCACACATTCTGTTGGAATGGTAATGATATGTTTGGCGTAGGATCTTTAGATCGCCATTGGCAAAAAAATAGTGACCCGCTCGCTGGCGCTAAACAAAAAGCGGATATTGCTTTTGAATTTTTTACTAAATTAGGTGTTCCTTATTATTGTTTTCACGATGTAGATATTGCACCTGAAGGAAATTCTTTTAAAGAATATCTCTATAATTTCCATACACTTGTTGATGTTTTAGCACAAAAACAAGCAGAAACTGGCGTTAAATTGTTATGGGGAACAGCAAATTGCTTTACCAATCCGCGCTATATGTCTGGTGCATCAACTAACCCAAATCCAGAGGTATTCGCTTGGGCAGCAGCACAAGTAACTAACGCAATGAATGCAACACAAAAATTAGGTGGTGAAAACTATGTGTTATGGGGTGGGCGCGAAGGATATGAAACCTTACTGAATACCGATCTAAAACGCGAACGTGAACAAATCGGTCGTTTTATGCAAATGGTGGTTGAACATAAACATAAAATTGGTTTCAAAGGGACATTGCTTATTGAACCTAAACCACAAGAGCCAACTAAGCATCAATATGATTATGATGTGGCAACGGTTTATGGCTTCTTAAAACAATTTGGTTTAGAAAACGAAATTAAAGTAAATATTGAAGCCAATCACGCAACCTTGGCTGGACATACGTTCCAACACGAAATTGCGACGGCTTATGCGTTAGGTATTTTTGGCTCAATTGATGCAAACCGAGGTGATCCACAATTAGGTTGGGATACCGATCAATTCCCAAACAGTGTGGAAGAAAATACGCTCGTGATGTATGAAATTCTCAAAAATGGCGGATTTACCACCGGCGGATTTAATTTTGATGCAAAAATTCGCCGTCAAAGTAATGATCCTTACGACTTATTCTATGGACACATTGGGGCAATCGATGTTCTCGCTCTATCATTAAGACGTGCGGCCGATATGATTCAAGATCAACAACTGCAAAAACTTGTCGAACAACGCTATGCAGGTTGGGACAGTCAGTTAGGAAAAGCGATTTTATCTGGCAATACGTCATTAGAAGACTTGGCGCAATTAGTAGAAACACAAAATCTGAATCCACAGCCTGTATCTGGTCAGCAAGAATATTTAGAAAATCTCGTTAACCGTTATATCTACCGTTAATTTTTCTAACAAAAAGGCTTGGAGAGTAATCTACAAGCCTTTGCTCGTACAATAAGGAGCAAAATTATGTATATTGGTATTGATCTCGGCACATCTGGTGTAAAAGTGGTATTGCTTGATGAAGACCAACATATCCTTGCCACTAGCCATAAAGAATTATCTATTTCTCGTCCATACGCACTATGGTCTGAACAAGATCCAGAAGCTTGGTGGCATGCGACACATCAAGCAATGCTTAACTTAGCAAAACAGCAAAACCTAAAAACCGTTAAAGCAATCGGCTTAACTGGCCAAATGCACGGTGCAACCTTGCTAGATAAAACAGATCACATCTTACGCCCTGCAATTTTATGGAATGATGGACGTAGTGCAGCTGAATGTACGGAATTAGAAGAACTCGTTCCGCAATCTCGTCAAATTACTGGCAATTTAATGATGCCCGGATTCACTGCCCCAAAATTAAAATGGGTACAAAAAAATGAGCCTCATCTCTTCGAGCAAATTCATAAAGTGTTATTACCTAAAGATTATTTACGTTTAAAAATGACGGGTGAATACGCTTCTGATATGTCAGACGCTTCAGGCACAATGTGGCTTGATGTGGAAAAACGGCAATGGGATAACACAATACTTGAGGCAACAGGCTTAGACCTAGATAAAATGCCGAATTTATTTGAAGGTAACCAAATCACAGGATATTTACGTCAAGAAATTGCACAACAATGGGGAATGAATTCAGTTCCTGTTGTCGCGGGTGGCGGAGATAATGCTGCTGGTGCTATTGGTATTGGTCTATATCAAGCAGGACAAGCAATGTTATCTTTGGGAACTTCTGGCGTCTATTTTGTCGTAACCGATCGGTTCACTGCCAATCCACAAAAGGCCGTGCATAGTTTCTGCCACGCGTTACCTGAACGCTGGCATTTAATGTCCGTTATTTTAAGCGCCGCCTCTGCAATAGACTGGATAAAAAATATCATAGGAAATAACGATATTAGCCAATTATTTCAACAAATGGCACATTGTACAACACCATCTCAAGCCCTATTTTTGCCTTATCTCTCCGGTGAACGAACCCCACATAATGATCCTTATGCCACAGGTGTATTCTGGGGGCTAAGCCATAATGACAGCAATATTACGCTAGCTAGAGCGGTACTTGAAGGGGTAAGTTTTGCACTTGCTGACGGGATTGATGTATTGCACGAAACAGGGGCAACGGCTGAAAGTATAAGCCTCATTGGTGGTGGCACAAAAAGTGCTTACTGGCGACAATTATTAGCAGATATTACAGGCAGAACACTTGAATACCGCACAGGTGGTGATGTTGGCCCTGCATTAGGTGCGGCAAAATTAGCACAAATTGCATTAAACCCGAAAGAAGAGATTTCCACCTATTGTCGTAATCTACCATTGGAAGAAGTTTATACCCCAAACGCTCAAGTCTACGAACAATACCAACAAAAACGAGAACGCTACCATCAACTTTATCAGCGATTAAAAGGATTTTAACTAGATAAATATTCAGTGCGGTATAAAAATTCAAAAATTTACACCGCACTTTAAATAAAAACAAAGGTGTAAATTTTTCTAAATTTCGTTATGCTATTAACGTGGTTTGATCGACAGGAACGAATAATATGCAAAACATAGGAAAGTTTTACCGCATTGCTTTGCTTTTTAATGCAAATAAAGTCTATGATCGCCAAGTTGTAGAAGGGGTTGGGCAATATCTACAAGCTTCACAATGTACTTGGGATATCTTTATGGAAGATGATTTTGTTTACCATAAAGAAACGATCCAAAGCCTTTCTATTGACGGTATTATCGCTGATTTTGATGATCCCGAAACCGCCGACTTACTTGAGAATATTAATGTCCCTATTATTGCCGTTGGTGGCTCATACCAAAATCCCGAGTTTTATCCACGTTTTCCCTATGTTGCCACAGATAATTATGCCTTAATTGAAACCGCATTCTTGCATCTTAAACAAAAAGGACTAAATCATTTTGCTTTTTATGGTTTACCGACAGAAAATCGTCAAAAACACTGGTCTATTGAACGACAAAATGCTTTTGTTGATTTAATGAATAAATATGATTACCCCATACATATTTACCAAGGTGAACAAACCAATTCGCAAAATTGGCGTCAAGCACAAACCAATCTCATTAATTGGATTCGCACATTACCGCAACAGACAGGAATTATCGCTGTCACAGATGCAAGAGCAAGACATCTACTACAAGCTTGCGAAACAGCTAAAATCGCCGTTCCTGAACAATATTGCGTGATAGGCATTGATAATGAAGAGCTGATTCAATACCTTTCTCGCATTTCCCTTTCTTCCGTTTCACAGGGGACAAAGCAAATTGGTTATCAAGCGGCGAAACTTTTACACCGTTGCTTAAATGGCATCACAATTAGTCATAAACCCTTACTCATTCCCCCATTAAAAGTTGAAGAACGCAGCTCCACAGATTACCTTTCTCTACGTGATCCCTTAGTGATACAAGCGATGCACTATATCCGCCAACGCGCTTGTCAAGGAATAAAAGTGGAACAAGTATTGGACCATTTAAGAACCTCACGCAGTAATTTAGAGCTACGCTTTAAAGCGGAAATGAACAAAACGATCCACCAAGTGATTCATCAGCAGAAAATGGAACGAGCCATTAATCTCCTCAGATTTTCCGATATTCCCATTCCTGAAATTGCCGAAGTTTGTGGTTATCCTTCACTGCAATATTTCTATTCCGTCTTCAAAAAGGAGCAACAGCAAACGCCAAAGGCTTTTCGCGATAATTGGCAAAATAAATGATTCATTATGATTACCTAAATAAGGAAAAGTGCGGGTGGTTTTTCCCACAGTTTTTGGGATTTCTGATATAATAGACAAACCTTAATTAACAGTAAGAAAAAATGCGAGTACCAAGAATTTATCACCCCGTTTCTCTGTTGGGGCAAACTCAGTGTGAATTAACGGAAGAAGCGGCGAATCACGTTGGGCGGGTGTTGCGAATGAAGGTGGGGGAGCGCCTTGAATTATTTGATGGTAGCAACCATATTTACCCTTCGGTGATTACGCAAGTGAGCAAAAAAGCGGTGGGTGTGGAAATTTTAGATCGTCAGTTTGATGATCGGGAAAGCCCGCTGCATATTCATCTTGGGCAGGTGATGTCCCGTGGTGAGAAAATGGAATTTACTATTCAAAAATCCGTTGAGCTTGGGGTAAAGGTGATCACGCCGTTGTGGTCGGAACGCTGTGGAGTGAAGCTCGATGCGGAACGTATGGCGAAAAAAATTCAGCAATGGCAGAAAATTGCGATTTCCGCTTGTGAGCAGTGCGGGCGAAATGTAATCCCTGAAATCCGTCCAATGATGAAATTAGAAGAATGGTGTGCGGAGCAAGACGGTATGTTAAAGCTGAATTTGCACCCACGCGCGAAATATTCCATTCGCACCTTACCCACAATGCCACCTGAAGGGGTGCGCTTGCTCATTGGTTCAGAAGGTGGCCTGTCGCCGCAAGAAATTGCGCAAACGGAGCAACAAGGCTTCACCGAAGTGTTGCTTGGCAAGCGTGTGTTACGCACAGAAACCGCGGCGTTAAGCGCAATCACCGCGTTACAGGTTTGTTTTGGGGATTTAGCCTAACCCATTGAATTTAGGAAAGAAAATATGCAATTACAAAACCATTTTTTAATCGCAATGCCCCATTTGGAAGACGATCATTTTTATCGTTCCGTGGTGTATATTTGCGAGCATAATGAGCAAGGTGCAATGGGATTGGTGCTAACTCAGCCCACCGATCTGAGCATTGCAGAATTATGTATTAAGATGAATTTTATGATGGCCGATGACCGCAAATACCCTGACGATCTCGTCTTGGCAGGCGGTCCAACCAACCTTGAACGGGGCTTTATTTTACACACAGAAACAGCAAAACCCTTTATGAATAGTCATAAAGTTGCCAATAATTTATGGCTCACCACCTCTGCTGATGTTATTGATACGCTTGGTACACCACAAGCCCCTGAAAAATGTTTAGTGGCCTTAGGTTGCGCCAGTTGGTCGCCTGAGCAATTAGAAAGAGAGATTGCGAATAACGATTGGCTTGTTGTGCCAGCCAATGAACATATTTTATTTGATGTGCCTTATTTAGAGCGCTGGTTAGCAGCAAATCAACTATTAGGTATTCAGCAACATAATTTTGCTTATCAAGCGGGGCATTGCTAATGGGGATTACCGCCATAGCTTTCGATTTTGGTACGAAAAGTATCGGCTGCGCTGTGGGGCAAAGCATCACCGGCTCTGCCCAGCCTTTGCCTGCGTTTAAAGCGCAAGATGGCATTCCCAATTGGGCAGCTATCGAAAAATGTCTAAACGAATGGAAGCCTAACATTGTTGTAGTCGGTTTACCCTTAAATATGGACGGTACAGAACAGCCCCTAACCCAACGTGCCAAAAAATTCGCCAATCGCTTACACGGACGATTTGGCGTAACCGTTACCTTACAAGATGAACGCCTAACCACCACCGAAGCACGCGCTGAGATTTTCCAACGTGGTGGCTTTAAAGCACTTGAAAAAGGCAAGGTGGACAGCATTTCTGCCTGTATTATTTTAGAAAGTTGGTTTGAAAGCTGTGAAGAATAATACTTTTGAAAACAATATATTACGCAGAATTTGCAAGAGAATTGTCAATTCTGCGTTTTCTTTTTAATTTTATTCATGCTCAATTTTCACTCACTCAATTCTACTTCTTTTGAATTATCTCTTTATAGGTAGAAAATTCCTTGACTAATTCCCAATTAGGCATAGAATTGCCCACGATTTTATTTATTTAATAAAATTTAATAAATCAACAACCATTATTTTATTTGGAGCATTATATGTCAGGTATTTTCACTCAAACCGATCCTGCACGTCGCCGTTATGGGATTGCAGCTTTTGTCGGTATTATTGCGGGTTTACTTTCTGCCTTCGTAAAATGGGGTGCAGAACACCCCTTCCCACCACGCAGCCCATTTGATTTATTCGTTGCGGCTTGTCAAGATCCATCACAAGCTTTGGAAGTGTGTTCTCGTGCGTTTTTGAACCCACCACACGTTTTCTTGCGTGATTATTTTGGTATCGATCCAACTGAAGCTGTGTTTACTTTCGCTGATCACGGTTTTAACTGGATTGGGGTAACCCACATCACCTTCTCAATCGTATTTGCGGTGGGTTACTGTGTGGTTGCAGAGCGTTTCCCTAAAATCAAATTCTGGCAAGGTGTGGGCGCAGGTTTAATCGCTGATGTTTGTGTACACTACATCACATTCCCTGCTTTAGGTTTAACACCACCAGTATTAGACTGGCCATTATACGAACACGTTTCTGAATTAGTGGGCCACGTTTTCTGGTTCTGGACAATTGAGATTGTGCGCCGTGATTTACGTAACCGCATCACGCACCAACCAGACCCTGAAGTTCCATTAGATCAACCTTATCGTTAATCAAGTAAAGCCCGAGCCATTCGGGCTTTATTTTTGCTAAAAATAAAGTGCGGTGTAAATTTCCCCCATTTTTATTCAAACACCTTCAACACATCTAAACTCACGCTTTCACCGTTTAAATAATCTTGTAGGGCTTGGCTGACAAGTGGGTTGCGCTCTGCTTGTCCTTCTTGTTGGATATAATGCTGAAATTCTGCGGGGGTGAGCCATAAACCACCTTCAATATCAGGATCCCTTGGGTGAATAGGAAGCTGCTCTGCAAGCTCTACTGCAAATACAAAGCGTAAATAATCTTTTTGGCTGCGTGGGGCGTGCCATTGGTAAATTTTAATCAGCTTGATTGGCGTTGCGTCAATTCCTGTTTCTTCACGTAATTCGCGTATTGCACCGGCAAGGATCGTTTCGTTTTGCTCTAAATGCCCCGCAGGTTGGTTTAAGGTCATTTTGCCGTATTCAAATTCTTTGACAAATAAAAATTTGCCTTGGCAATGCACTACGCACGCCATTGTAATATAAGGTCTATGCATTGGATTTCCTTAATTTTAACCGTTGATAAAGTGCTGCTAGCTCTTGGGAATTCAATTGATAATACTGCCCTAAAGGCAAATTTTCCACATTAAATCCTGCCATTTTGGCACGAATTAAACGCAAGGTGGGAAAGCCAATATGTGCTGTCATTCGGCGCACTTGACGGTTTTTTCCTTCGCAAATTTTAATTTCTAGCCAGCTTGTGGGAATGCTTTTTCGCTCACGAATAGGCGGCTCTCTGTGCCATAAAAAATTTGGCGCAGAAATCAACCGCACTTTCGCCGGCAAGGTTTTGCCATCTTTTAACATTACGCCTTGACGCAGCGGTTCAAGCTCACGCTCTGTTGGCTCACCCTCCACCTGCACGAAGTAGGTTTTCTCCGTTTTATATTTAGGATCAGCCAAGCGGTGCTGAATTTCGCCGTTGTTGGTGAGAATTAACAAGCCCTCACTATCGCGATCCAAACGCCCTGCGGGGTAAATCTGTGCAATGGGGATAAAATCTTTCAGCGTTTGCCGCCCATTTTCATCGCTAAATTGACTTAGCACATCAAAGGGCTTGTTAAACAGTACCACTTTGGTTTGGACGAAATTCGGTGTGCTTGTTTTTTTACGCGCAAAATGCTGAACCGTTTTTTTGCGTAAATTTTGCCGTTCTTGATGATTACGGCTTGAAAGAAATTTTGCCTTCATATATGTTATGGAAATGTTGATTCGTTACTTAACAAAAGACACATTTTTAACAATCATTAATGCCGCTTTTGTTAAACATTTCATTCACTATAACACAACATCAAGCATAAAGGAGAAATCCAATGAGTCAAACCCAATCCGCCGTTGTTATCCCACAAGGTGAAAAAATTCGTTTAGATGCACAGGGCGCATTAATCGTGCCAGATAATCCAATTATTCCATTTATTGAGGGCGATGGCATTGGCGTAGATGTAACGCCTGCAATGCAACGCGTGATCGATGCGGCTGTGGAAAAAGCCTATCAAGGCAAACGCAAAATTTCTTGGTTAGAAATTTATGCCGGTGGTAAAGCCAATGAAGTTTATGGCGAAAACACTTGGCTTCCAGCTGAAACCCTTGATTTTATTAAAGAATATCACGTTGCGATCAAAGGCCCGTTGATGACCCCAGTGGGCGGTGGCATTCGCTCACTTAACGTGGCAATGCGTCAAGGCTTGGATCTTTACAACTGCTTACGTCCAATTCGTTATTACAGCGGCACGCCAAGCCCAGTGAAACACCCTGAAAAAGTAAATATGGTGATTTTCCGTGAAAATTCAGAAGATATTTACGCTGGCGTGGAATGGAAAGCTGGCTCGCCTGAAGCGGACAAAGTGATCCAATTTTTGCAACAAGAAATGGGCGTGAACAAAATTCGTTTCCCACAAGATTGTGGCATTGGTATCAAGCCTGTTTCAAAACAAGGCACCCAGCGTTTAGTGCGCGCAGCTTTGCAATATGTGATTGATAATGATAGAAAATCCCTCACCCTTGTGCATAAAGGTAACATTATGAAATTCACTGAGGGCGCGTTTAAAGAATGGGGTTATGAAGTGGCGAAAGAATTTGGCGCAACGCTTATTGATGAGGGCCCGTGGATGAAACTGACCAATCCAAAAACAGGGCGTGAAATTATCATCAAAGACTCCATTGCCGATGCGTTCTTGCAAGAAGTGTTGCTCCACCCAGCCGATTACGATGTCATCGCCACACTCAACCTAAACGGTGACTACATTTCCGATGCCCTTGCCGCACAAGTGGGGGGAATTGGTATCTCACCAGGGGCAAATATCGGTGTGGAAGCGGCAATTTTTGAAGCCACCCACGGCACAGCACCAAAAATCGCAGGACAAAACAAAGGCAACCCCGGTTCATTAATTCTAAGCGGTGAAATGATGTTACGCCATTTAGGCTGGACAGAAGCCGCGGATTTAGTGGTAAACGCCGTCGCCAAAGCCATTGAAAACAAAACTGTTACCTTCGATTTTGCTGAAATGTTAGAAGGCGCGAAATTATGCTCCACGTCCGAATTTGCTGAAGAAATTGTGGCGAATATGTAGCTTAGTGGCAAATCTTCCCCTTTACTAAATTGGGGACATTTTGATGCGGGCGGACACATAAGTTCGCCTTACATTGTAATAAATCAGAAAAGATCCGTAGAATGGGCTTCATCCCATCAAAGGGGATAAATTATATTAAATGATGGGCTAAAGCCTATTCTACGTTTTGTTGTTGTGGATATATCTTTCAGGCGGACACATCGGTCCGCCACTACATTTTCACGATG
Source organism: Avibacterium volantium (assembly GCF_900635775.1). Lineage (NCBI taxonomy): Bacteria > Pseudomonadati > Pseudomonadota > Gammaproteobacteria > Pasteurellales > Pasteurellaceae > Avibacterium > Avibacterium volantium. The sequence continues at coordinate 557,495 of NZ_LR134167.1, forward strand.
AAAAATTCGATAACACAGAAAAGTGCGGTGCTTTTTTCTGAATTTTTGGCTTTGTTCTTTTTTACTTGAGATCTTAAATATGCGTTGATCTGATTCCCCTCTTTAGTAAAGAGGGGCTAGGGAGATTTGAAAAACAACGGAGATTAAAAAATAGGGTAGATTTGAAAACCCTACCCAAACAATCTTTTCCCAAAGAAAAACAGCACGAGGCCTAATCCCATAAACACAAAGCCGATGATTTGCCAGATTTGGATTGGGCGGGCGGTCATTCCGATTAAGCCGAAATGATCGATGATGGCGGCGGCGATGAGTTGGCCGACAATAATGAAAAAGAGCATATTGGTTACGCCCATTTTCGGCGCAAGGAAAATGGTAGTGAAAACCACGAGCGCCCCCAGTGGGCCACCGATCAATTTCCACAAGGGTTGTTTTGGCACTTGTTGCAAGGCGGTGAAGAGATCGGCTTTCCACCAGCAGATGAAAAAGAGCAGCAATGTGCCTGTTGCGAAGGAAATTAAGGCGGCGACAACAGGTTGCCCCATTAATGAACCAGCCAGTTGGCTGTTAATGGCGGCTTGCGTGGCAAGGGCAACACCAGCACATAGAGCAATCAGAATAAATGAAATGAGCATAATTGTTCCGAGATTTTTTAGAAAAGAAAAGTTGAGAAATTTACACCGCACTTTGTCTTTGTGAGAATGCAAAAGCGAAGTGCGGTGCGATTTTTGGGGATTTTTATTTCACCCACTCCACCACCTCATCAAAGGCTTGGCGTGTTTTTTCTCTTGGTTCGTTTAGGCGATAACCAAAGGCCGCCATTACACTGAGTTTGTATTCATCAGCTTTGTATAAGCCTTCTGCCACCAATAAATCATTCATTTTTTCCAGTGGGAAGCCTTCAATCGGGGTGCTGTCAATGCCGATCATTGCGGCGCTGGTGAGCATATTGCCGAGCGCGATATAACTTTGGCGGCACGCCCAGTTGTAAAACGCTACGGGGTTTTCGGTTAGGGCAAAATCTTTTTCGGTGAAGTTACGGTAGAAGCCTTGACGCAGTTTGAGTGCATCTTCAGGGATATGATGCACATCACGCATCATATGTGGCACATAATCGCCATCAGCGAGCAGAGTTTGCGGTTGGCGGACAAGGATCACCACAAAATGGCTACAATCCATCACTTTATCTTTCGCCCCCCACGCGTTATCGCGGATCAGCTCTTTGATGTGCTGATTTTCGATCACTAAGAATTTCCACGGCTCAAAGCCGAATGAACTTGGCGAAAGACGGGCGGTTTCTAAAATAAAACGGAAATCCTCATCGCTGATTTTTTTGCTTGGATCATATTGTTTGCACGCGTGGCGGAAATGGTAAGCATCAAGAATTTGTTGTTTTGAAATGGTCATTGTGATTTTCCTTTGCTATATCAAGTGGCAATATTATGCGGAAGTTTGGCTAGGAATGCCATAGCTAACTTTTTGTATAAGATGCGGGCATAAAAAAACTGGGAGCAATGCCCCCAGTTGAGAAATAAAGTGCGGTAAAAATTACAGCAAAATATTGGCGAATAATAAGCCGAAAGCAAGGCTGAATGCCATACTTAATAAGCCCGGCAACATAAAGCTGTGGTTAAAGATAAATTTACCAATGCGTGTTGTGCCGGTGGTATCAAAGTCAATGGACGCAATGATTGGGCCGTAGTTTGGAATGAAGAAGTAACCATTTACTGCCACAAATACCCCAACTAATACAGGCGCTGGAATGCCTAATGCGATACCTACTGGGAATAAGGTTGCCACCGTTGCACCTTGGCTGTTTACTAATACAGAAAGCACGAATAACGCAAGGGCGAATGTCCAAGGCGCGGTTTCAACCAACACTTTCACGCTTTCTTTTACTTCAGTCATATGGGCTTGCATTAAGGTATCACCTAACCACGCAATACCGAAAATAGCGATAACCGCACGCATACCCGCGTGGAATACGGAACCCTGTGTAATGGCGTTTCCGTTTGGTTTACAAGTTAAGATGATTAACGCACCCACGGTAAGCATTACGATTTCGATAGTGTGTGCCATTCCCATTGCTTTGCCGTCAAAGGCTGGGCGTAGGCTTGGGAATGCCCCCATTAATACCACAAGTAATGCACCAAATAGGAATAATCCCACAGACAATTTTGCCGTTGGTTTTAATTGAATGTTGTCTGGATTTACGTCAGTGTGGTTTTCTTTTACATAGTCTGGATCTTGTAATAAACGTTGATAATTCGGGTCGTCTTTTAATTCTTTACCCATTTTATTCACGAAAATACAAGCAACCGCTAAACCTAAAATAGTTGATGGCATTGTAACCATTAATACATCACCAAGGTGAATGCCTTGTGGTTCAAGATAAGCCACCACAGCCACCACTGCTGCAGCGATTGGGCTAGCAACGATAGCAAATTGTGATGCAATTACCGCCATTGAAAGTGGACGCTCTGGGCGAATGCCGTTGTGGCGGCTGACTTCAGCAATTACAGGCAATACAGAATAGGCAACGTGACCTGTTCCCGCTAATACGGTGAATGTCCAAGTTACCGTTGGTGCAATAAAGGTGATGTATTTCGGGTGTTTACGCAAAATGTTGGTGGCAATTTTGATCATATAATCTAAACCGCCTGCCGCTTGCATTGCCGCCGCGGCGGAAACCACCGCCATAATCATTAACATTACGTTAATGGGTAAGCCCGCGGGTTGTAAACCAAAGCCAAAAGAGAGAATAGCCAGCCCTGCGCCGCCCATTACTCCCAAGCCGATACCGCCAATGCGTGCACCAATCAAAATACACACCAATACGATGGCAAATTGGAGAAAAAACATAGTAAGACCTCTTGTAAACGATAAAAGATAAAATGATTTTCTTTTTGAAAATAGTCAAAAGAAAATGTCCACATAAAGGGGATATCCCTATAATCGGGCGCTAATATAGCAATAAAGTGTCGTTATCGCTATATTTCCGCTAACTATTTTTGTTTATCTCTTGATTTAGAATAAATTATTGAATAACGACACAGGAATTTCACAGACTTCCTTTGAAAGATCAATAAAGTGCGGTTATACTTAAGCCTTTATTTTGAACTGAAACATAGAGAGTAAAATGCAAGAATTTCTACCGATGGCAACCGCTTTTGCCAAAAATCACACATTAATGGTTATTTCTTGGATAGCCGTATTTTTTCTCGTTATTTATACCTATTTCAAAGCATTCACCACCAAAGTGAAAACCATTGAGAATGCGGAATTGGTTAGTTTAATGAATAATAAAGATGCCACCGTGATCGATGTGCGCACCCTTGATGAATTTGAACGTGGGCATATTATTCACAGCATTCATTTATTACCAAGCGAAATTAAAAATCAAAATATTGGTAAAATTGAACAGCATAAAGACAAGCCTGTTGTGGTGGTTTGTGCCACAGGAATGGCAGCTGGCGCGTCCGCAGAGCTTTTGGCTAAACAAGGATTTAGCGAAGTGTACGCATTAAAAGAAGGGATTGCAGGTTGGCGTTCAGCGAATTTGCCATTAGTGAAAAAAGATAAATAACTCACAGAGGAATAGAAAATGACTGAGCAAAATCAAGAAGTTGCAACGGAAGCACAAGCAACAGAAGCTGTATTACAAATTCAACGCATCTATATTAAAGATGTGTCTTTTGAAGCACCAAATCTTCCACATATTTTCCAACAAGAGTGGAAGCCACAACTTTCTTTCGATTTAAACACAGAAGTGGTTGAATTAGGTGAAGATCTTTATGAAGTATGTTTAAACATTTCCACCGAAACCACCCTTGAAGAAAGCGGTGATGTGGCATTTATTTGTGAAGTAAAACAAGCAGGCGTGTTTACCGTGAGTGGTCTTGAAGGGGTTCAACTTGCTCATTGCTTAACCTCACAATGCCCAAATATGCTTTTCCCTTATGCGCGTGAATTAATTGCCAGCCTTGTAAACCGCGGCACATTCCCGCCATTAAATCTTTCTCCAGTAAACTTTGATGCACTCTTTATGGAATATTTAGAGCGCCAACAAGCGGAGCAAGCACAAAGCGAGCAACCAGAAACCGTGAATTAATCAGAAAAGTGGGCGAACTGCCCACTTTTTTATATAAATTTCCAAATCTTCTCTGCTTTCCAAATCTCCCCTAACCCCTCTTTACTAAAGAGGGGGATCAGCTCAACTCGTATTTAAGATCTCAAGCAAAAACAATAAAGCCAAAAATCCAGAAAAATCCACCGCACTTTTCTGCATCATCGAATTTATCATCGCAAAAATGTAGTGGCGGACCGATGTGTCCGCCTGAAAGATATACCCACAACAACAAAACGTAGGATGGGCTTTAGCCCATCATTTAATGTAATTTATTCCCTTTGCTGACCTGATTTGATGGGCTGAATCCTCACTCTACCTATCCACATAAAAATGTAAATAATGTCCCAAGAAATCCCCCTCTTTAGTAAAGAGGGGGTAGGGGAGATTTGTTAGCTATATTGTACGATTGGTTATGTGAAAATAATCAGATAAAAAATCACCGCACTTTAATTGTTGGCACGAGTTCCAAATTAAACGCCGCGAGAATTTTTTGTATGGTTTCAAATCTCGGTTTACTGCCTTTGGATAGGGTTTTATACAAACTTTCACGCCCTAAACCCGTTTGTTTAGCCAGCTCCGTCATTCCTCTTGCTCTTGCGACATCGCTTAAGGCTTCTAAAAATTCATCTTGATTACCTTCTTTTAGCACTTCCATTAAATATGCTTGAATAGTTTCTTCATCATTCAAATATTCAGCCACATCAAAAGGCTTCAAGCCAAGAGCATCTATTGCTGCTTCATTAATATTTGTTGATTTCATTTTCCCCCCTCTGTAATACATTAAATAATTGTTTAGCTCTTTCTATATCATTTTTTTGTGTTGATTTATCGCCACCGCATAACAATACATAAACGACCTTGCCCTGCTGTACATAATAAACTCGATACCCTGCACCTGTTGCAATTCGCATTTCATAAATACCATTTGCTCCAGCAAGTGGTTTATGATCGCCAAAATTTCCTTTAATCGCATTTTTAATTCGTCTTGCTATTGTCGCTTTGGCGATTGGATTCTTTAGCTTGGTAAGCCATAATCTAAATTCATCTGTGAGAATAATTTCATTCATTATAGTTAAGCCTTGTTGCTACTTTTTTAAATTGTATTCTATAGGATACAATTTGACAAGGTAATCTATCCAACTACTTTATGTAACACCCTGCCACTAACTCACTTCTGTAAAAATTCTATTTTCAGTCTAATTCAAGTAGGTTAAACTCAAAGCATTAACAGTGAGTGTGATTCACCTTTATTTTAATTATGGGGATTATTAATGCACAACAACATCTCAAATTCACCCATTACTGTGATTGGCGCAGGATCTTACGGCACGGCACTGGCCATCAGCTTTTCTCGCAATGGTTCGCCGACTTATCTCTGGGGACACGATCCCGCACATATGCAACGCTTGAATGAAGAACGTTGCAACCAAGCCTTTTTACCGAATATCCCTTTTCCAAGTGCGCTTGAAATCGAAAGCGATCTTGCAAGTGCGGTGCAAAAATCGCGAGATTTATTGATCGTTGTACCAAGCCACGTTTTTGGCGAAGTTTTACAAAAAATCCGACCGCACTTGCAACCACATCACCGCATTGTGTGGGCAACCAAAGGCTTAGAGCGTGATACGGGGCGTTTATTGCAACAAGTGGTGGAAGAAAAACTTGGCACGCAATATCCCCTTGCGGTGCTTTCTGGCCCAACCTTTGCGAAAGAGTTGGCGGCAGGATTGCCTACGGCGATAGCGCTGGCTTCGCACGATCAGGCTTTCGCGGAAGAGTTTCAGGCGCGTATTCATTGTAGCAAGCATTTCCGTGTTTATATTAATCAGGATATGATCGGCGTTCAACTTGGTGGCGCGATTAAAAACGTGATCGCCATTGGAGCTGGAATGTCTGATGGTATGGGCTTTGGCGCCAACGCACGCACTGCCTTGATTACCCGTGGTTTGGCGGAAATCAGCCGATTAGGTGAAGCCCTTGGGGCAAATCCAAACACCTTTATGGGAATGTCTGGCTTGGGAGATCTGGTGCTAACCTGTACCGACAACCAATCGCGCAACCGCCGTTTTGGCTTAATGCTTGGGCAAGGCAAAAATGCCGAAGAAGCCTTGGCTGAAATTGGACAAGTGGTGGAAGGGTTCTACAACACCAAAGAAGCCTATTTACTTGCTCAGCGCCACGAGATAGAAATGCCGATTACCGAACAAATTTACCAAGTGTTATTCTGCGGTAAAAATGCGCAAGATGTGGCATTAAGCCTGCTTGGACGTGAGCGCAAAGGAGAATAAAATGCCTGCTGAAGTTTGGAAATTACTCCGTCAAGAAGCGAAAGAATTAGCAGAATGTGAGCCAATGCTCGCGAGCTTTTTTCATTCCACCATTCTTAAACATCAAAATCTTGGCAATGCATTGAGCTATATTTTGGCGAATAAATTAGCCAATCCCATTATGCCAGCCATTGCCCTGCGTGAAATTATTGAAGAAGCCTATCAAGTTGAGCCTGATATTATCGGCAGCGCCGCTTGCGATATTCGTGCGGTGCGCCAACGAGATCCTGCGGTGGAATTATGGACAACGCCGTTGCTTTATTTAAAAGGCTTTCACGCCTTACAAAGCTACCGCATAACCCATTATTTATGGCAGCGTAACCGCAAGGCGCTGGCCATTTATTTGCAAAATGAAATTTCCGTTGCCTTTGATGTGGATATTCACCCTGCGGCAAAAATTGGCTGTGGCATTATGTTCGACCACGCAACAGGCATTGTGGTGGGCGAAACCTCAGTGATTGAAAATGATGTATCCATTTTGCAAGGCGTTACTCTTGGCGGAACAGGAAAAGAATCTGGCGACCGCCACCCGAAAGTGCGTGAGGGCGTGATGATTGGCGCAGGTGCGAAAATTCTCGGCAATATTGAAATTGGCCGTTACGCCAAAATCGGCGCAAATTCTGTGGTGTTGCAAGCTGTGCCAGAATACACCACCGTAGCAGGCGTGCCATCAAAAGCGATCGGCAAAGACAAAGCCGCTAAGCCAGCTTTTGAAATGAATCAATGCTTTATTGATAAAGATACAAATTTGAATATTTAAGAGGTTAAAATGATTAATAAAGACACCACGCTCTGCATTTCTCTATCAGGGCGACCGAGTAACAATGGCACTTATTTTCATAATTATTTGTACCAAAAATTAGGGCTGAATTACATTTATAAAGCCTTCACCACCAATAATATTGGCGATGCTGTCAAAGGTGTTCGCGCTCTTGGCATTCGCGGGTGCGCAGTTTCAATGCCATTTAAAGAAAGTTGTATGCCTTTTGTGGACGAAATCGATCCTTCTGCGCAAGCCATTGAATCGGTTAATACCATAGTTAATAATGGCGGACATTTGGTTGCGTATAATACTGATTACATTGCCATTGCAAAATTAATCGAAAAATATCAATTAGATAAACATAGCAGTGTGATCGTACAAGGCAGCGGCGGAATGGCAAAAGCAGTGGTGGCGGCGTTCAAAAATGCTGGATTTACGCAGCTTAAAATTTATGCGCGTAATGCCGAAACAGGGGGGTATTTAGCCAATTTATATGGCTATCAATACCTTGCCGATCTCAACGATCAGCAAGCGGATATTTTAGTTAATGTTACGCCAATCGGAATGCAAGGTGGCAAAGAAGAATTTGATTTGGCTTTCCCTGAGCCGATGATCGCCCAAGCAAATGTGATTTTTGATGTGGTGGCAATGCCTGCTGAAACGCCATTAATTCAATACGCACGAGAGCAAGGCAAACAAATTATTTCAGGTGAAGAAGTGCTTACTTTGCAGGCTGTGGAGCAATTTGTGCTTTACACTCAGCAACGTCCAAGCGATGAATTAATCGCAGAAGCGCGCGATTTTACTAAAGCCCATCTTTGATTTCTTAGCAAACAAAAGTGCAGTGAAAAATTTAGAGATTTTCCACCGCACTTGTTTTTTCCGTGAATTACAAATCAAACAAATCCCTATCACGCAATAAATGCACATTGCCTTTACGGCGCAGAAATCCGCATCGATCGAAATATTCCATTAATTGCACCGTCATTTTTCTTCCCCATTGCAATTCATCACGCAGCTGATTAACGGAAATCTCCTCATTTTGCAGAATAAATGCTTTAATCCAGCGAGCGTAAGCATAAAGGGTTTCGGTGAGCATAAAACGATCACGCACAATAGGGGTGAGATAACCCAATTTGCCTGCTTTGTAGAGAAAGTTGCGCATTTCGCTTTCTTCAAGATCGAGCAAATTAGCTAGATCGCGTACCCAAAGGGCTTGTCCTTGTTGTTGCTCAAAGTGGGCTAGCACTTTTTGCCATAAGGCTTGTTCTTCTGCGGTAAAACGAATTTTATGCTCAGGAAGATGTAACCAGCCGCGCGTTTGCTGAATTTTATTTTGCTCCAGAAGATTTTCAATAAAATGATAGATTAAAGTTTCTGGCTGATTAATGGCTGCAATGCGATATAAACGCGCTTTGCTTAATCCCAGTTGGTCTGGCTGTTGTTGATGATAATTTGCCAAGGTTTCAATGAGTTTATCTGATTGCCTTTGTTGATAGTCTTGGCTAAACGCCCAACCTTGCCAAGCCAGCGCCTGATTATCTGCAATCAAGGCGTTGAGCTGGGTTTCTTCCATTTGTTCCAGCCAAGCCAATTCAGACAGCTGCATAGGACGATGCTGTAAATAATAGCTCAATCGCTGATCGAAATGCTGTGATGCTAGTAAATTTTGCAAAAAATTCAACCGCACTTCGGTGCGTTTATAACGTTTTGGTGAATGGATTTCGACCACTTTACCGCCAGCCAATAAGGATTTTGCATCGCCGGTGCGTAAAATTAATTTATCGCCATAGGTTAAAAATAGCGGTTCTTGCGAAATTAGCTCTGCCAAGGCTTTTTGTTGCGGGGCAAGCTGCTTAGCTTGTAATAATGTGAGCTTTCCCGTGGTGCGAGATGCCGCGTGATAAATATGTACTGCTTGGCTTTCTTGCAAGTTTTGCGCAGCCTCGACTTCAATGGTAATCCGATCCGTTGGCGAGAGTGGCGGTTGAGAAAAAAGCCAATCCCCACGCTGAATCGCCTCTCGTGAAACCTCAGTTTGAATATTTAACGCCAAGCGCTGTCCCGCTTCACCAAGCTCAGCTTGGCTATCTTGGCTGTGGATATTCTTCACACGTACTTTTTGTCCAGTGGAAAGATAAAGCTCATCATTGATTGCAACCTGTCCACTGAAAGCCGTACCCGTTACCACCGTTCCAGCCCCTTTAATGGTAAAAATTCGGTCAATGGCATAGCGGAAAGGTTTGTTGCGGTCCGCCAGTTCAGGCAAATTGGCTAAATAATGTTGTAATTCTGCGATGCCTTGCCCTGTTTGGGCGGAAGTAATAAAAAATGGGCTTTCTGCCAAGAATGGATATTGCTGAATAAGCGATTGTTTTACTTCATTAATTTGCGACTCACTGGCTTTATCCGCTTTCGTCAGCACCACAATGATTTTCTCAAAATGCAATAAACGCAAAATGGCTAAATGTTCCGCCGTTTGTGGCTGAATGCCTTCATCTGCCGCCACAATCAACATTGCGTAATGTACGCCACCTAAACCGGCGAGCATATTAGAAAGAAATTTTTCGTGGCCGGGGATATCAATAAAACCGAGCGTTTTCTCTTGCAACGGCAAATAGGCATAACCCAAATCAATGGTCATTCCACGTTTTTTTTCTTCAGGTAGGCGATCGGCATTCGTGCCTGTTAAAGCTCGTAGTAACGCGGTTTTACCGTGATCAACGTGGCCTGAGGTAACAATAATCATAGTTGCTCCAAGTTATTTAGTAGGCGCTCAAAATTCGCAAGGCTACGCAAATCGAGCCAAAGTTTATTTTGTTCCACGCGACCAATAATTGGTTGGGGAAGTTGTTTGAAGCGCTGGATAAGTGCGGTCAATTTTTGCGAGTTTTTTTCTTCAAGGGTTACCGCCACAGAGGGAATTTTCGCTAAAGGCTGCGCGCCGCTGCCAATCTGTGCTTGGCTTTCTTCCACGCGGATTGTGTAGGCAAAATTTAACTGATTTTCCAACCGCGCTTTGAGTATTTCCGCCTGTTGGCGTAATGCCGACACAGGCTGCGTGAGCAAATGCAAACTGGTGAGTTTTTCCGCTAATTTTTCAGGCTGAAGATATAAACGCAAGGTCGCCTCTAAGCCCGCTAAAATCACTTTATCGCAACGTAATGCCCGCTTTAGCGGGTGAGATTGTAATTGATCAATAAAATATTTTTTCCCAACAATAATACCAGCCTGTGGGCCACCTAGTAATTTATCCCCAGAAAATGAGATTAAATCCACACCCAGCTGCCATTTTTCCTGTACAGTAGGCTCAGCGGGTAAGCCATATTGGCTGAGATCGACTAACGCACCGCTGCCTAAATCCGTCATCACAGGTACATTCATTTCCTTGCCAAGTTGTGCTAATTCCGCTTCGCTGACAGAATGTGTAAAGCCACAAATTTGATAATTGCTGCTATGAACTTTCATTAAAAAGGCGGTATTTTCGTTGATCGCACGGCGATAATCCGCCAAATGGGTGCGATTTGTTGTTCCTACCTCCGCCAGTTTACAACCTGCTTGCTGCATAATATCTGGAATACGGAATGAACCGCCAATCTCAATGAGTTCACCACGCGAAATCACCACTTCTTTGCCTACTGCAAAGGTGGTCAACATCAGCAATACCGCCGCTGCATTGTTGTTCACCACGCAAGCGGCTTCCGCCCCCGTGAGTTCACATAATAATTCGCTAATATAATTATCTCGATGGCTACGCTTGCCTTCCGCCAAATCATATTCCAATGCCACATTCTCTTGCATCGCCAATAACGCCGCTTGCTGCGCAGCATTCGCCCACAATGCGCGCCCTAAATTGGTATGCAGCACTGTTCCTGTTAAGTTATGCACAGGCTGAATTTTCACTTGCTGCTGGGCTTGTAATTGTCGTTGAATTTCTGCGATCAGGGTGGCATTATCGTGGAAAAAGTGCGGTATTTTTTGCGTATTTTTTATTTCAGAGCGTGCATTTTCAAGCAAACTGCGGCAAATTTTCACCACCGCACTACGCCCAAATTCTGCGATCAAAGACGCAATTTCAGGCTGCTTTAGTAATTTATCAATGGAAGGAAGTTGTTGGAATAGGCTGTTCATTGTGCTGTCCTATCTGTCATTTATGCCATTTTAGGAAAATTAGCTTTAATCATACTGTTTTTTTGTTGAAAATTCAGCCCTAACTTATCAAGTGTGTTGTATTGATTAAATTTCCCCAGCAACACCTTGAATAATCAGCCGATTTCCTTTAAAGTGAACACACTTTCGGAAGATAGGCGTTTCCGGTGAAACGGCAGGACTTCAAATCCTGTTAAGGTTGCCAGCAATCTTGGGTGGGTTCGACTCCCATTGTCTTCCGCCACTTCTTTTCATTTCCTTTATCTTGGAATTCCCCGCAATAATGGCACATCTTGCAAAGGTGCAACGGAAGTTGGCGCTGGGGTAGTGTTAAATAGCATAATAAACGGCTTGATTGGCACCACTTTTTCGCCACGCCATAAGCTGCCCATATTAACTAATTGAATGTCTTTCGGCAGATTGCGTAAACCATTTTGTAACACAGCAACGGTGTTTTTGCGTGGGTGGCCAATCACAATCGCAGTGCCGTGTTTGCGTGCATAGGTAATGGCTTGTTGAAATTGGCGTTGAACATCGGCGAACGCATCGCTATCATCTAAGAAAATATGGCGATCTAGGGCTTTTACGCCTTGTTGCTTTGCGGTTTTACTTGCCACTGAACGACCAATGGTTCGGCTATCTAAGAAAAACAAATGCTGTTCTTGCAATGCGATCATTAACTTTGTCATTAAATCTTGATCCGCCGTTGCCGCACTGCCCATATGGTTGTTTAAGCCAATGGCGGCAGAAACGGTTTTCTTCGCATTTTGCACTTTTTCTCGCACAATTTGTTGCGACATTCCAAGGCTTAGCCCGCCAGCTTCAATTTTATGGCTTCCCATAGGCTGCATTGGCAGATGAATAAGAACATCACGATTTTGCTGTTTTGCCTGATCATTGCGCTGTTTGGCGTAAGGTGCTGAAGGAATAATTGCCACCGATATTTCTTTCGGCATTGCATAAATGGCGGCATCTTCTTTCGGGCGATAGCCCACATCATCAATCACAATGGCAAGACGCGATTGGCTGAACGCAATTGTGGGGAGTAGGCTCAAGCAAAGTGCGGTGGAAAAAATAAACAAATTTTTGACCGCACTTGGTTTCTTTATGAATTGTTTTTTCACGTGTTGTTGTTGATTAGAGTTTTTCATTATCGCAACCAACCTGTTGGATTGACCGCGACGCCTTTGCGGCGAATTTCAAAATACAAGCCTGAGCGTGATTGTCCGCCTGATGATCCCACTTCGGCAATTTTCTGCCCAGCTTTCACTAGTTGCCCTTCTCTGACTGATACGGCGCGGTTGTAGCCGTATAAGCTCAGATCATTTTCACCGTGTTTGATGATCACCATTAGCCCATAACCTTGTAGCCAGCTTGCCAAAATCACACGCCCATCGGCAATTGCACGTACAGACGCCCCTGCATTTGCGCCAATCACGATCCCTTTCCATTTAAGCTCGCCCATTTGCGTTGAACCAAAACGGTTAAGAATTTTTCCTGACACAGGATATTGATATTGTCTTTGTGGTTTGCCCAGCCCTGAACTGCTTGCCATAAGCTGTTTTTCTTGCGCCGTTGGAGTGTAAGGTTTTTGGCTTTTTTGTTCCTCTTGGCGTTTTTTCTGTGCTAAGGCTTCACGTTCACGTTTTTCTTGCTCGCGAGCCTGCTGTTCCGCACGCTGGATTTGTTGGCGTAAGGCATTTTCGTTCGCTTTTAAGCTGTCCAATTTATTCTGATCTTTGGCTAAACTTTTATTTAGCTGATTGAGCGTGGATTGGCGTTCGCGCTGTACTTTTTGCAAACTTTGCTGTTGCTTTTTTTGCTCATTGAGCTGATTTTGTTGCTCTTTTTGCTGATCTTGAATATTGGCTTTTTCTTTCTTAAGCTGTGCTTGCGTTTGTTTCAGATCTTCAATTAATGCAAGGCGAGCTTGGTTCATATGATCATAATAAGCCTTCATTCGTTCCGCTTTTTGGGCATCTTCGGAAAACAGTTTTTCCAACATTGAAGGATTAATCCCCGAGCGGTACATTGCATCGATTTGTTTAGCCAGTTTTTCTTTCTGATTTTTTTCTTGTCTTTCTAAGTGCTTGATTTGTTTATCTGTATCCGCCATCATTTTGCGAATTGCTTTCAGGTCAGATTCTGTTTTGCGCAGTTGGCCGACCACGCCGTTAATTTGCAATTCTTGATTTTTTAGGGTGGATTGCAATTTATTTTGTTCACGCTTTTGTTCAGCAATTTTCTGTTCTTGCTGTTTGATCTGTTTTTGAATCGCAGACAGATCCGCGCCTTGCACGGCGAAAGGCAGTGCGCAGGCAAACAAGAAAAGTGCGGTGATTTTTTTCAACGTTTTTTCTCTCATTAATAAAATTAGAAACTAAAACTGGCGGCTAAAAATGTGCATAACTATACCATTATTTGCGCAAGTCGCTAAATGTTCAGCGGAAAATTTTTGTACAAATCTGAAAATCCTCGCTTAGGGAGAAATCACAACCTAGCAAATCCTTGCGAAAGATCAGGAAAGTAACGCTTTTTCCTTTTAAAAGATTGAAATTTTTGCTATAAAATGCCCAGTATTTTTTCATTAACATTAGGAGATTTTCTATGGAATTAGTGTTTATCCGTCACGGTTTTAGTGAGTGGAATGCGAAAAATTTATTTACTGGCTGGCGCGATGTGAACTTAACCGAACGTGGTGTGGAAGAAGCTAAGGCCGCAGGTAAAAAATTATTAGATGCGGGCTATGAATTTGATATTGCCTTTACTTCTGTATTAACTCGTGCAATTAAAACCTGTAACATCGTGTTAGAAGAATCTAACCAACTTTGGATTCCACAAGTGAAAAGCTGGCGTTTAAATGAGCGTCATTATGGTGCGTTACAAGGTTTAGATAAAAAAGCTACCGCAGAGAAATATGGTGAAGAACAAGTGCATATTTGGCGCCGTTCTTATGATACTTTACCACCATTACTTGATCCAAATGATCCGCATTCTGCGCATAATGATCGTCGTTATGCACTTCTCCCACAAGATGTCGTGCCAGATGGCGAAAATTTAAAAGTTACTTTAGAGCGTGTGTTACCTTTCTGGGAAGATCAAATCGCTCCAGCATTATTATCTGGTAAACGCGTATTAGTGACTGCGCACGGTAACTCATTGCGCGCCTTGGCAAAACACATTATCGGCATTTCTGATGAAGATATTATGGATTTTGAAATTCCAACAGGTCAGCCGTTAGTGTTAAAACTTGATGACAAATTAAACTTTGTAGATAAATTCTATCTATAATTGTTCTGACAAAACAAAGGTGCGTTTAACGCACCTTTTTATTTTGCTTTTTACTGCCCCTTTTGCACCCAATATTTAAACGGTGTGCTTTCTGTTTCGCTTTTAAGTAAGCGATGATCCATAAATTGACAAAAACTCGGAATATCTCTTGTGGTGGCGGGATCATCGGCAAGAATGAGCAACACTTCACCCTTTTGCATATGGCGAATTTGTTTGCGCACCAGCATTACGGGTTCAGGGCAGCGTAGTCCTTGGGTGTCTAACTGTTGGTGAATGTGAATTTCGTTCATTGTTTATTTTTCGTTGAAGTGATTTTGTGCGTATAATACCGTTCAATTAAATATCGGTCAAAGTTAGTCTGGGTTATGGAATATTTAATCCCGCAAAGTGCGGTGGTTTTTGAAGAAGAAATTAAGAAAAGCCGTTTTATCACTTATCTCAAACATACGGAAGGTTTAGAACAAGCGAAAGCCTTTTGGCAGGAAATTCGTACCCAGCACCCTAATGCGCGCCATCATTGTTGGGCAGCGGTGGCGGGTAAGCCTTCGGATTCTCAATCTTTAGGCTTTTCTGATGACGGCGAACCTGCAGGCACGGCGGGCAAACCAATGCTGAATGCCTTGTTGGGTAGCCAGATTGGTGAGATCAGTGCTGTGGTGGTGCGCTATTATGGCGGAATTTTGCTCGGCACGGGCGGTTTAGTGCGCGCTTATGGCAATGGCGTGCAACAGGCGTTGAAATTGCTCGAAACCACAATGAAAGTGGAACGAGAACATTTTTGTTTAACTTGCGATTATGACCAAATTAACTGGCTGCAACATTTATGCGAGCAGCAAGATGTGTTGATTGAATCGCAAGATTTCCAAGAAAAAGTGCATTTTGTGTTGGCAATTCGTCCTGATAAACGCGCTGCGTTTGAACGAGAATTAACCGAGCGTTCGGCAGGGCAGTTGGCTATCATCGCAATAAAATAAGAGAGAACATTGTGCATATATTATCTATTTTTCGAATTATCGGCATTTTGGTGATGTGCTTTTCAGCCACAATGCTCGTGCCAGCTTTTGTGGAGTTGATTTATGGCGATGGTGGCGGAAAAGCCTTTATGCAAGCCTTTATTGCCAGTTTTTCTTTTGGTACGTTGTTGTGGTGGAGCTGTCATCAACATAAACAGGAATTGCGTGCCAGAGAAGGCTTTCTTATTGTGGTGGCGTTCTGGGTATTGCTCAGTTTATTGGCGGTGATCCCTTTCTTATTATTTGATGAATTAACAATGAGCTTTGCCGATGCCACCTTTGAAGCCTTTTCAGCACTCACTACCACGGGCGCAACGGTGATGTCGGGGCTAGATAATTTACCTAAATCCATTTTATTTTATCGTCAGTTTTTGCAATGGTTAGGTGGAATGGGATTGATCGTCTTAGTGGTGGCGGTCGTACCAATTTTAGGCATTGGTGGTAGTCAGCTTTATCGTATTGAATCCTCAGGGCCGCTTAAAGATCAGAAAAATCTTCCCAGAATTGCAGAAGTGGCAAAGTTGTTGTGGATTTTATATTGCGTGCTGACCACTGTGTGTATTATTGCCTATTGGGGCGCGGGAATGTCGCTATTTGACGCGATTTCTCATAGTTTCTCTACCGTGTCTAATGGCGGAATGTCCACCCACGACGCGAATTTAGGTTATTTTAACAATGCAACTATTTATTTTCTCGCTGCTTTTTTTATGCTTGTTGCGGGCTGTAACTTTGGGCTGCACATCACCGCGCTAACCCATTGGAAGCACCAAAGCCTATGGAAAACTTACTGGCACGATCCCGAATTTCGCTTCTTTTGTTTAGTGCAAGGCTTCTTTATTTTGGTGCTATCCCTTGGGCTATACCTTTCTTTCGATAACCTTTCCTTAATTGATGCCTTCGCGCAGGGGAGCGCGCAATCGGCCTCAATGGCGATGACTTCGGGTTACACGTTATTTGATTTCAATCAACTACCACCATTTTTAGGAATGATGTTAGTCTTTGCGGGATTATTAGGTGGCTGTGCTGGTTCAACCTCTGGTGGGTTAAAAATGATCCGTGTTTTAGTAGTGTGGTTACAATTTAAACGAGAATTAAAATCCTTAGTTCACCCGAATTTAGTCGTACCAGTGAAACTTGGGGATAATTTACTTTCTATGCAAGTGATTGAACGCATTTGGGCATTTTTGATTGCTTTTTTCTTAACATTTTGGCTTTGTGTCTTTGCTGCTATTTTATGTGGAATGGGGGCATTCGACTCCATCGGCGCTGTTTTTGCCGCAATTACTAATGCTGGCCCTGGTTTAGGAATAATTAGCACTAGTTTTGCTAACGTGCCAGATAGTGCGAAATATGTTTTTTCTTTTGCTATGGTAGCAGGGCGCTTAGAAGTTTTTTCATTGCTTGTCCTATTTAGCCCCGCATTTTGGAGAACTTAATGAAAACCTTGATTTTATATTCTAGCTATGACGGGCAAACGCAAAAAATCGCCCAATTCCTAGCCGAAAAATTGGGCGCGCAAGTGCGTAGTATTAACGATAATGTTACTGATTTAGCAGAATTTGATCGCATTATTATCGGTGCTTCAATTCGTTACGGGCATTTCAATAAATTGCTCTATAAATTTATTGAAAAAAACACCGCACTTTTAAATCACAAGCAAACGGCATTTTTCGGCGTTAATCTCACCGCACGCAAAGCCGACAAAAATACGCCTGAAACCAATGTCTATGTGCGGAAATTCCTACAACGCATTGCTTGGAAACCCACTTGTGCAGCGGTGTTTGCTGGCGCATTGCTGTATCCCCGCTATGGCTGGTTTGACCGAATGATGATTCGTTTTATTATGAAAATCACCGGCGGCGAAACCGACACCAGCAAAGAAATTGAATATACCGATTGGCAAAAAGTGGCGGTGTTTGCAGAGCAGATAAAGCAGCTAAATTAGCTAAAAGAAAGTGCGGTGGAAAAATTTAAAAAATTTCCACCGCACTTTGTATAAAGGGACAAATGTATTTTATGTTGTAATATTGGCGTTTCAAAAAATGTTTTTTTCAGTTTCCTTCTTTTTTCCTACAAGAAAACATTTCTCATACGACTATAAAACCTCTTAAGTTGAATTAAAATTCATTTTTTGTGCATATAAAGTTAAATTTAGTGTTTTGTTACTTGACAAGTTAGCTGAAATGTTACAAATTTAACTCACTTAGAATAAGCATATTTATTGTGTTTAAAGTGCTTGTTTTGTGGTTTTGAAATTTAATGACTAAAACTAAATAAGGAATAATTATGCAAATCAATCGTCGTCGTATGTTACAACTTGCCGCAGCAGGTGTTACCGCAGGTTTTTTCAATCATAAAGTGGTTGCCGAAACGCAACCGATTACCACACAGACAACGTTCACGCTACCAAGTGCTGAACATCCTTTATTGTTAAACTTCAATGAAAACTCATTGGGAATGAGTGCCTCTGCGCGTCAAGCTGTAATTAATCATCTTAATTTATCCAACCGCTATCCTGACAGTGAGCGTGAAGGCTTGATTGAAGATATTGCTAAGTGTTTCAATCTTAATACAGAAAATGTAGGATTAGGTAATGGTTCTTCTGAAGCCATTGAGGCTGTGATTTCAGGCTGGATTCAACAAGCGAATGATAAAAAACAAGCGGTACAAGTGATTGCGCCCGATCCAACATTTGGTATTTATGAAGATTATGCTGTAGCCCGCAATGTACCAGTGGTAAAAGTTCCACTAAAAGCAGATCTCTCATTTGATCTTGATGCAATTCGATCCAAGGCAGATCAATTTGATGGGATTAGCATTATTTATCTTTGTAATCCGAATAACCCAACGGCATTGCTAACACCAAATAGCCAGTTAGCTCCTTGGTTAGATAATATCCCAGAAAATCATCGCTTGTTGATTGATGAGGCTTATGCAGAATATGCAGAAGGCAATCCGCAATTTACCAGTGCGATAGAATGGGCGCGTAAAGGCACTGAACGTTTGGCTGTAACCAGAACGTTTTCTAAATTGTATGCCTTAGCCGGTTTGCGGATTGGTTATATGGTGGCAGCGAAATCAGAAATGGATTATTTACGCCAATTTTTAAGTGCTGATAATATCAACTTAACTGCGGCAGTAGCGGCGCGTGCAACCTTAGCGGATAACGCCTTTTTGCAAGAAAGCCGCAGTGTTACAGATGAATCTCGCCGTATGGTGATGAAAGCGCTTGATGAATTAGGGCTTACTTATGTGGCAAGTAGTGCGAATTTCATTTTTCATCGCATCAAAGGTGATAGTGTTGAATACGCTAAGAGAATGAAAGCATACAATATTGTGGTTGGTCGTGCTTTCCCACCATTAACGAATTACAACCGTTTAACGCTAGGAACGCCAGAAGAAATGGCATATCTGATTCAGGTATGGAAAGAATTTCGCACAAAAGGCTGGATCTAAATTGAGATCTGGAAAGGATACCAAATAGTATCTTATAAATTTATAGAGTTTATAGGCGGAAAACTTGCTAATTTTCCACCGCACTTTGCTTGATAATTCAGCGGTGTGATTTTAAAATAATCAGTTGAGATGATTTTTCGCCATTTTTTTGCAAAAAGGGGTTGCAAAGATTTTTCAGATGCCTATAATACGCCGCACACAACGACGCGACGTTGTAGAAATTGAAAGATACACATCGCGTCGTTGTTTTTTGCTCTTTAACAATCAATCAGACAATCTGTGTGGGCACTTGTTGATTCTGGAAAAATTTAAAAGATTTAGAACAATTAGTGCTTAACTGAAATTCATAGTGATTTTAAATGAAATCACAGAGCTTTGTTAGTGTACGAATTGAGAAAGATTAAACTGAAGAGTTTGATCATGGCTCAGATTGAACGCTGGCGGCAGGCTTAACACATGCAAGTCGAACGGTAACGGGTTGAAAGCTTGCTTTCAATGCTGACGAGTGGCGGACGGGTGAGTAATGCTTGGGAATCTGGCTTATGGAGGGGGATAACCATTGGAAACGATGGCTAATACCGCATAGTATCGAAAGATTAAAGGGTGGGACGTTTAGCCACCTGCCATAAGATGAGCCCAAGTGGGATTAGGTAGTTGGTGAGGTAAAGGCTCACCAAGCCTGCGATCTCTAGCTGGTCTGAGAGGATGGCCAGCCACACTGGGACTGAGACACGGCCCAGACTCCTACGGGAGGCAGCAGTGGGGAATATTGCGCAATGGGGGGAACCCTGACGCAGCCATGCCGCGTGAATGAAGAAGGCCTTCGGGTTGTAAAGTTCTTTCGGTGGTGAGGAAGGCAGTGGTGTTAATAGCACTACGGTTTGACGTTAGCCACAGAAGAAGCACCGGCTAACTCCGTGCCAGCAGCCGCGGTAATACGGAGGGTGCGAGCGTTAATCGGAATAACTGGGCGTAAAGGGCACGCAGGCGGTGGCTTAAGTGAGATGTGAAAGCCCCGAGCTTAACTTGGGAATAGCATTTCAGACTGGGTTACTAGAGTACTCTAGGGAGGGGTAGAATTCCACGTGTAGCGGTGAAATGCGTAGAGATGTGGAGGAATACCGAAGGCGAAGGCAGCCCCTTGGGGAGATACTGACGCTCATGTGCGAAAGCGTGGGGAGCAAACAGGATTAGATACCCTGGTAGTCCACGCTGTAAACGCTGTCGATTTGGGGATTGGGCTTAGAGCTTGGTGCCCGTAGCTAACGTGATAAATCGACCGCCTGGGGAGTACGGCCGCAAGGTTAAAACTCAAATGAATTGACGGGGGCCCGCACAAGCGGTGGAGCATGTGGTTTAATTCGATGCAACGCGAAGAACCTTACCTACTCTTGACATCCTAAGAATCCTGTAGAGATATGGGAGTGCCTTCGGGAGCTTAGAGACAGGTGCTGCATGGCTGTCGTCAGCTCGTGTTGTGAAATGTTGGGTTAAGTCCCGCAACGAGCGCAACCCTTATCCTTTGTTGCCAGCACTTCGGGTGGGAACTCAAAGGAGACTGCCAGTGATAAACTGGAGGAAGGTGGGGATGACGTCAAGTCATCATGGCCCTTACGAGTAGGGCTACACACGTGCTACAATGGTGCATACAGAGGGGTGCGAGCCTGCGAGGGTGAGCGAATCTCAGAAAGTGCATCTAAGTCCGGATTGGAGTCTGCAACTCGACTCCATGAAGTCGGAATCGCTAGTAATCGCGAATCAGAATGTCGCGGTGAATACGTTCCCGGGCCTTGTACACACCGCCCGTCACACCATGGGAGTGGGTTGTACCAGAAGTAGATAGCTTAACCGCAAGGGGGGCGTTTACCACGGTATGATTCATGACTGGGGTGAAGTCGTAACAAGGTAACCGTAGGGGAACCTGCGGTTGGATCACCTCCTTACCTAATAGAATAGATGAGTGCTCACACAGATTGTGATGGTTGATGTTAGACAAGCGAGAGCGAAACTCAATGTCGTGTGAGATTACCTTTATATGTAGTCCCCTTCGTCTAGAGGCCTAGGACATCGCCCTTTCACGGCGGTAACAGGGGTTCGAATCCCCTAGGGGACGCCATTTAAAGCTAATTTTTTAGCGATTTGCTCTTTAACAATGTAAAAACAAGCTGAAAACTGAAGAGACTTTCAAGCTAATGAGGAAGTGGTGACAGTGATAGAACCATTTTCTTATTAAATTGAAGAAGTCTGAGTAAAAAAGACTTACTTGAACAAAAGCAAGTAAGCGTTCTCAACGAGAATGAAGAGACTTCAGGGAGAAAAATCCTTGAGGTTGTATAGTTAAGTGAGAAAGCGTACAGGGCGGATGCCTTGGCAATCAGAGGCGATGAAGGACGTGCTAATCTGCGAAAAGCGTGGGTGAGTTGATAAGAAGCGTTTAACCCACGATGTCCGAATGGGGAAACCCGATAGGTGAAGAACCTATCATTGTTTACTGAATAAAATAGGTAAACAAGGCGAACCGGGAGAACTGAAACATCTAAGTACCCCGAGGAAAAGAAATCAACCGAGATTCTGTGAGTAGCGGCGAGCGAAAGCGGAGAAGCCAGTGAGTGATAGCATGTGATTTAGGAGAATTAGCTGGGAAGCTAAGCGACACAGGGTGATAGCCCCGTATCTGAAAAATTGCGTGTGGTACTAAGCTTACGACAAGTAGGGCGGGACACGAGGAATCCTGTTTGAAGATGGGGGGACCATCCTCCAAGGCTAAATACTCCTGATTGACCGATAGTGAACCAGTACTGTGAAGGAAAGGCGAAAAGAACCCCGGTGAGGGGAGTGAAATAGAACCTGAAACCCTGTACGTACAAGCAGTGGGAGCCCCATCATTAAGCCAAAGGCACGATGATGAGTAGCGCACCTTTTGTTGGAAGTGCGGTTGACTTCACGCAGTGAAGTCCAACCCGAAAAAATCAAACAGAGGGGGCTTAATGATGGGGTGACTGCGTACCTTTTGTATAATGGGTCAGCGACTTATATTTTGTAGCGAGGTTAACTGAATAAGGGAGCCGAAGGGAAACCGAGTCTTAACTGGGCGTTGAGTTGCAAGGTATAGACCCGAAACCCGGTGATCTAGCCATGGGCAGGTTGAAGGTTGGGTAACACTAACTGGAGGACCGAACCGACTAATGTTGAAAAATTAGCGGATGACTTGTGGCTGGGGGTGAAAGGCCAATCAAACCGGGAGATAGCTGGTTCTCCCCGAAATCTATTTAGGTAGAGCCTTGAGCGGACACCTTTGGGGGTAGAGCACTGTTTCGGCTAGGGGCCCATCCCGGGTTACCAAACCGATGCAAACTCCGAATACCGAAGAGTGATACTCAGGAGACACACGGCGGGTGCTAACGTCCGTCGTGGAGAGGGAAACAACCCAGACCGCCAGCTAAGGTCCCAAAATCTATATTAAGTGGGAAACGAAGTGGGAAGGCTTAGACAGCTAGGATGTTGGCTTAGAAGCAGCCACCATTTAAAGAAAGCGTAATAGCTCACTAGTCGAGTCGGCCTGCGCGGAAGATGTAACGGGGCTAAAATATAGTACCGAAGCTGCGGCATCAGGCGTATCACTAATACGCCTTAACGATTAACCACTTGCGAAGCAAGTGGGTAAAGCGAAAAACACGTTGAGTGTAATGGCAAAAAATCGAAGAGGGATATTAGTGATACGCCTGTTGGGTAGGGGAGCGTTGTGTAAGCGGAAGAAGGTGATTTGAGAGGATTGCTGGACGTATCACAAGTGCGAATGCTGACATAAGTAACGATAAAACGGGTGAAAAACCCGTTCGCCGGAAGACCAAGGGTTCCTGTCCAACGTTAATCGGGGCAGGGTGAGTCGGCCCCTAAGGCGAGGCTGAAAAGCGTAGTCGATGGGAAACGGGTTAATATTCCCGTACTTGGTAAAGCTGCGATGTGGGGACGGAGAAGGTTAGGTTATCACACTGTTGGATATGTGTGTTTAAGCTGGTAGGTGGGAAGACTAGGCAAATCCGGTCTTCTATTCAACACCGAGAAGTGATGACGAGGCTCTATGGAGCTGAAGTAACCAATACCACGCTTCCAGGAAAAGCCACTAAGCGAAAGGCTTTACTAAACCGTACTGAAAACCGACACAGGTGGTCAGGTAGAGAATACTCAGGCGCTTGAGAGAACTCGGGTGAAGGAACTAGGCAAAATAGCACCGTAACTTCGGGAGAAGGTGCGCTGGCGTAGTGTGAAGTTCTATACGGATGGAGCATGAACCAGTCGAAGATACCAGCTGGCTGCAACTGTTTATTAAAAACACAGCACTCTGCAAACACGAAAGTGGACGTATAGGGTGTGATGCCTGCCCGGTGCTGGAAGGTTAATTGATGGTGTAATCGAAAGAGAAGCTCCTGATCGAAGCCCCAGTAAACGGCGGCCGTAACTATAACGGTCCTAAGGTAGCGAAATTCCTTGTCGGGTAAGTTCCGACCTGCACGAATGGCATAATGATGGCCAGGCTGTCTCCACCCGAGACTCAGTGAAATTGAAATCGCCGTGAAGATGCGGTGTACCCGCGGCTAGACGGAAAGACCCCGTGAACCTTTACTATAGCTTGACACTGAACCTTGAATTTTGATGTGTAGGATAGGTGGGAGACTATGAAGCGGTAACGCCAGTTATCGTGGAGTCGTTGTTGAAATACCACCCTTTAACGTTTGATGTTCTAACGAAGCGCCTGAAACGGGTGTTCGGACAGTGTCTGGTGGGTAGTTTGACTGGGGCGGTCTCCTCCCAAAGCGTAACGGAGGAGCACGAAGGTTTGCTAATGACGGTCGGACATCGTCAGGTTAGTGCAATGGTATAAGCAAGCTTAACTGCGAGACAGACAAGTCGAGCAGGTGCGAAAGCAGGTCATAGTGATCCGGTGGTTCTGAATGGAAGGGCCATCGCTCAACGGATAAAAGGTACTCCGGGGATAACAGGCTGATACCGCCCAAGAGTTCATATCGACGGCGGTGTTTGGCACCTCGATGTCGGCTCATCACATCCTGGGGCTGAAGTAGGTCCCAAGGGTATGGCTGTTCGCCATTTAAAGTGGTACGCGAGCTGGGTTTAGAACGTCGTGAGACAGTTCGGTCCCTATCTGCCGTGGGCGTTGGAGAATTGAGAGGGGCTGCTCCTAGTACGAGAGGACCGGAGTGGACGCATCACTGGTGTACCAGTTGTCTCGCCAGAGGCACTGCTGGGTAGCTAAATGCGGAAGAGATAAGTGCTGAAAGCATCTAAGCACGAAACTTGCCTTAAGATGAGTTCTCCCAGTCTATAAGACTGTAAGGGTTGTTTGAGACTAAGACGTAGATAGGCTGGGTGTGTAAGCGGTGTGAGCCGTTGAGCTAACCAGTACTAATTGCCCGAGAGGCTTAACTATACAACGCTCAAGGGTTTTGGCTTGTTTTTGATTGTGAAGGAAGAGTGAGAATAAAAATAAAAACACTTAGTCGGATAATGGCATAGAAATAAGCGAAGTTATCGACTAAGAGAAAAGACATAAAGAATACAAAGAATTATCTTGGCGGCGCTAGTGCAGTGGACCCACCTAATTCCATGCCGAACTTAGAAGTGAAACGCTGTAACGCCGATGGTAGTGTGGGGAATCCCCATGTGAGAGTAGGACACCGCCAGGTTTTATTTTGTTAATTTATTTTTATTTAAGTAAATTAACAAAATAAAATTTTTTGGCAGCTATAGTGTAGCGGATCCACCTAATTCCATGCCGAACTTAGAAGTGAAACGCTATAACGCCGATGGTAGTGTGGGGAATCCCCATGTGAGAGTAGGTCACTGCCAATTATCAGTTTTGCGGAGCGGTAGTTCAGCTGGTTAGAATACCTGCCTGTCACGCAGGGGGTCGCGGGTTCGAGTCCCGTCCGTTCCGCCACTTCATTTAGGGGCGTAGTTCAATTGGTAGAGCACCGGTCTCCAAAACCGGGTGTTGGGAGTTCGAGCCTCTCCGCCCCTGCCATCAGATATAAAATTTCCTTATTACTCCAATTTTTTCATTATATTTTAAGTTTAGTTTTCTTTTGCTTTTCTGAAATTATCATAATTTGAAAAGAATGATGGTTATCAGAGTTTTTGTATTCCTATGCTTCCATATTTTTTGGCTTTTAGTATGAAAAATCTATTAAAGGGCAGTATTTTGCACATTGTTAATGTCAAGCGCGATTACAATAGCAAAACTTGATGAATAAATCAGATTAATGGGAGAACGAGTAAAAAAAAAGCAAAGCACAATGTCAGAGAGCTTACGAGTACAAGATTGAGGGCAAGGTTTTGGAAGATAAAATAAGTAATGCCCTCTCCTCCCAAGAATAAGCAAAGGCAATGATAGAAATATCATTACCTTTTCTTTTTTAAACAATCTAAGCCGAACGTGTTTATTATGACTTGTTAAGCTATCAAAAATAGATTTCACTTTTTTATTTTTTGCACCTTCTTATATCAAATTACCTTATTTATTCCGTTTATTTTTACGATCGTGATCGTAAAAGAGCGGTGCTTTTCTTGCGAGTTTTTGTATTGAGATGCAAAGTATCACTGCTGATTTATTCAGTATTTATACTTTTTTGTTTCTATGAATAAGGAAAACCGTAATGAAAATTAAGACAGTTCTATCTTCTTTATTGTTATCTATAGGCTTGTTAAGTAGCTTTTCTGTTGTGGGTCAACCTCAACTAAATGAAAAAGTCAGTTCTAGTACCGCTCAAGTTTTGACGGATACAATCAAAGAGGAATCTTTTATTGGGGAAAAATTGAATATCAATACCGCTACAGCGAGCGATATTCAACGTTCGTTGGTTGGTATTGGTGCGAAAAAAGCTGAAGCAATTGTTGATTATCGTGAAAAACACGGCAAATTTACCGCAGTAGAACAGCTGTTAGAGGTTCAAGGCATTGGGAAAGCAACATTAGAAAAAAACAGAGAACGTATCGATCCTTTATCATTTAGTGAAGATGGCAAATAGAGATCACAATTAAAATGCACTATACTAATCACACTAAGTATATGGCGTAAACATATTATCGCTGAATGGAGATCATAATCTGGTTTCTACTCAATGAGTGTTACAAGGGCGACTTAGTGGTCGCCCTTTTTTATTTTATAAGGAGCAACAATGAAACAAAAAATTGTGCTTGCTACGGGCAATCAAGGCAAAGTGCGCGAAATGGCCGATGTGCTAGCAGATTTTGGCTTTGAGGTGATCGCACAAACGGATTTAGGCATTGAAAGCCCCGAAGAAACAGGCTTAACTTTTGTGGAAAATGCCTTGTTGAAAGCGCGTTATGCAGCCAAAATGTCAGGTTTGCCCGCCATTGCTGATGATAGCGGATTAGTGGTGAATGCACTCAATGGTGAGCCAGGGCTATATTCCGCTCGTTACGCAAGTGTTGATGGCGAGCAAGCCGATGCTGAAAATCGTAAAAAGTTATTACAAAAATTAGCTAATGTGCCAGCCAGCGAACGCCAAGCCAAGTTTGTTAGCTGCATTGTATTATTGCAACACGAAACCGATCCTTCACCGATTATTGCGGAGGGGGAATGCGCAGGTGAAATCACTTTTGAAGAAAAAGGTGAAAATGGTTTTGGTTATGACAGTCTATTTTTCTATCCTGAAAAAGACCGCACTTTTGCCGAGCTTGATACGCCAGAGAAGAAACAAATCTCACATCGCGCACGTGCATTAGGCGTGTTAAAAGCACGCTTGCAAGCCAAAGAGCGGTCAAAATAATGCAAGTTTTTCCGCCGCTTTTTCCGCCATTGAGCCTTTATGTACATATTCCTTGGTGCGTACAAAAATGCCCTTATTGCGATTTCAATTCCCACGCGCAAAAAGGCGGCATTCCCGAACAGGAATATATCGCGCATTTGTTGGCTGATTTACGCCAAGATCTAGCGCGCTATCAAGCAAGTATTGGTGAGCGAACGCTACATTCCATTTTTATTGGCGGTGGCACGCCGAGTTTATTTTCAGCACAAGGCATTGCACACTTATTGCAAGGGATTGAACAGCAAATTCCCTTTGCGCCAAATATTGAAATCACCTTAGAAGCCAACCCCGGCACGGCAGAAGCGAGCCGTTTTGCAGGCTATGTGGAAGCTGGGGTAAATCGCCTTTCTTTAGGCATACAAAGTTTTGATGATGAAAAATTGCAACGCTTAGGGCGCATTCATAATTCTGAGGAAGCCAAAAGCGCGGTGCAAATGGCAAAAGATGCGGGCTTTAAACGCATTAATTTAGATTTAATGCATGGCTTACCAAATCAAACATTGACGGAAGCGCTAGATGATTTGCGTCAAGCTATTGCCCTTGAGCCGAGCCATCTTTCTTGGTATCAGCTCACCATTGAGCCAAATACAATGTTCGCCTATCGTCCGCCTACATTGCCTGATGATGACGCGCTATGGGATATTTTCGAGCAAGGTCATCAGCTTTTAAGCCAAGCAGGCTATGGGCAATATGAAACCTCTGCCTATGCCAAAGCCGGTGATCAGTGTCGCCATAACCTGAATTATTGGCGCTTTGGCGATTATTTGGCAATAGGCTGTGGTGCGCACGGAAAATTGACTTTCCCGAATGGCGATATTTTGCGTTTTTCTAAAACTAAGCACCCGAAAGGCTATATGCGTGGGGAATATTTATATGAAGAAAAGCCAATCTCCCTTAATGAGCGTCCTTTTGAATTCTTTATGAACCGTTTTCGCTTGCTTGAACCTGTGCCCAAAATTGAGTTTGAGAATTTGACGGGATTATCCTGTGATGTGATCGCAAAACAAATTGATTGGGCTAAATCACAAAAATATATTCAAGAAAACCACCGCACTTGGCAAATCACCGAGCAAGGTAAGTTGTTTTTAAACGAATTGTTAACAGAGTTTTTACCCGAATAGGGCTTGTATCTGCCCGTGAATGGGATTAAAGTAGATGCCTTATTCGCAAACGTTTACTTATAGCAAATTTGAACACTGATTTTATCAATGAAGGGAAAGAATATGGATCAACTCGCAATGAAAAAGCAAGCTGCACAAGCGGCATTGCAATATGTTAAACCAGATACGATTGTGGGCGTGGGCAGTGGCTCAACGGTAAATTGTTTTATTGAAGCCCTTGGTGCAATGAAAGATGAAATTAAAGGGGCTGTGGCGGCCTCTAAAGCATCAGAAGAATTGTTGAGAAAACAAGGCATTGAAGTATTTAGTGCCAATGAAGTGTCAAGTTTGGATATTTATGTTGATGGCGCTGATGAAATCAACCCACAAAAAATGATGATCAAAGGGGGCGGTGCAGCATTAACGCGAGAAAAAATTGTTGCGGCACTGGCGAAAAAATTTATCTGCATTGTGGATCAAAGCAAACAAGTGGACGTGCTAGGCTCAACCTTTGCTTTGCCGGTGGAAGTGATCCCAATGGCGCGCTCGCAGGTGGGGCGTAAATTGGTCAGCCTTGGTGGCGCACCAGAATACCGTGAAGGTGTGGTAACCGATAACGGCAACGTGATTTTAGATGTCTATAATTTCCCAATTTTAAATCCAATCGAAATGGAAAAAACCTTAAATAACGTGGCAGGTGTGGTTACCAACGGAATTTTTGCCTTGCGTGGTGCGGATATTGTAATTGTCGGCACACCACAAGGTACAGAAATTATTGAATAATTTTTGATTATGGAGAGCAAAATGACAACCAAAGTTTCACTGGATAAGTCTAAAATTAAATTTGTACTGCTTGAGGGCGTACATAAAAATGCCGTTGATGTGCTAAATGCCGCAGGCTATACCAATATTGAATATCATAAAAAAGCCCTTGAGCCAGAAGAATTAAAAGAAGTGATCAAAGATGCGCATTTCTTAGGTATTCGTTCACGCACGCACTTAACTGCTGATGTATTGGAATGTGCCAACAAACTCATCGCCGTGGGCTGTTTTTGTATCGGCACAAACCAAGTGGATCTTGAAGCGGCGAAAATGCGTGGTATCCCCGTGTTCAATGCCCCATTTTCTAATACTCGCTCGGTGGCAGAGCTGGTATTAGGCGAAATTTTGCTCTTAATGCGTAATGTCCCGCAAGCTAACGCCGAAGTGCATCGTGGTTTATGGAACAAATCTGCATCAGGTTCTAACGAAGTGCGGGGGAAAAAATTAGGGATTGTTGGCTACGGACATATTGGCTCACAGCTCAGTATCATTGCGGAATCACTAGGTATGAATGTCTATTTTTATGATGTTGAAACCAAATTGCCATTGGGTAACGCGCAGCAAGTGGGTACCTTGGAAGAATTGCTCGCCAATAGCGATGTGATTTCTTTGCACGTGCCTGAAAATGCCTCTACGAAAAATTTAATGAATGCCGAGCGTATCGCCCAGCTTAAAGAGGGAAGCATTTTAATTAACGCCGCCCGTGGTATGGTGGTGGATATTGATGCCCTAGCACAAGCCCTAAAAGCGGGCAAATTGCGAGGGGCAGCGTTAGATGTGTTCCCTGTTGAACCCGCTTCTATCAATGAAGAATTTGTATCACCGTTACGCGGTTTAGATAACGTAATTCTCACCCCACATATTGGTGGCTCAACGGTGGAAGCCCAAGAAAATATCGGTACGGAAGTGGCAAGCAAATTTGTGAAATATTCCGACAACGGCTCAACACTTTCTGCTGTGAATTTCCCTGAAGTGTCCTTGCCTGGGCATAGCGGAACAAAACGCTTGTTGCACATTCACGAAAACCGCCCAGGTGTGTTAAACCAAATCAACCAAATTTTTGTCGGTGCAAATATCAACATCGCCGCCCAATACCTACAAACCGACCCGAAAATTGGTTATGTGGTTATTGACGTAGAAACCGATGACTGCTCACAACTCTTACAACAACTGCGCGAAATTAACGGCACAATTCGTGCAAGGGTTTTGTATTAATCATTTGCTAGGCTTTGAATTTTAAGCTTAACGAAAAAAGAAAAGTGCGGTGGAAATTTTATGAATTTTTCCACCGCACTTTGTTTTTACCCTATTCTTGTTTTTTCATAACATTCTGAAAATTTGCCTGTCTGTGATACACTTGCCCTCAATTTTTTGATGATGGATCGATGATGAAAAAATTTTTCCTTTTTCTTTTGTTTTTGTTGCTCTTGATTGGTGGGGCGGCGCTTTGGGGTTATCAGCACTTAACGCAATGGGTGCAGCACCCTGTGAATGTGCAGGCGGAGCAATTATTAACGGTGGAGCGTGGCACAACGGGGGCGAAATTAGCGAAGCTGTTGGAGCAAGAAAAGCTGGTTGATGATGCCACCTATTTGCCGTGGTTGTTAAAGCTCAAGCCCGAGTTAAATAAAATCAAGGCGGGGACCTATTCCCTTGAGGGTGTGAAGACGGTGGCGGATTTGTTGCAACGTTTAAACAGCGGTAAGGAAGTGCAACTGAATGTGCGTTTTTTAGAAGGGGATACCTTCAAAACCTGGCGTAAAACGCTGGCGAAAGCCCCTTATTTGCAACAAACTTTGGCGGATAAAACGGAAGAAGAAATTTATCAATTATTGGATTTGCCGGCGGATTTACCGCATAAAATTGAAGGCTGGTTATATCCTGATACTTATAGCTATACACCGAAATCGAGCGATCTGGCATTATTGAAACGAGCGGCAGAGCGTATGAAAGCCTTATTAGAAAAAACGTGGGCAGCGCGCGATGCCAATTTACCGCTAAAAAATGCCTATGAAATGCTGATTTTAGCTTCTATTGTTGAGCGTGAAACTGCATTGAATGATGAGCGCGGCAAAGTGGCGTCAGTGTTTATTAACCGCTTGAATAAAAAGATGAAATTGCAAACTGACCCAACCGTGATTTACGGAATGGGTGAGCGTTATAATGGTAATATTCGTCGTAAGGATTTGGAAGAAGCCACGCCATACAACACCTATGTGATTGACGGCTTGCCGCCTACGCCAATTGCAATGCCAACAGAAAGCGCCTTGCAGGCCGTGGCACACCCTGAGAAAACGGAATTTTTATATTTCGTGGCCGATGGCACGGGCGGACATAAATTCAGCAAAAACTTACAGCAACACAATCAAGCAGTGCAAGAATATCTGCGTTGGTATCGCCAACAAAAAAGTGGGAAATAATATGACTGGCAAATTTATTGTGATCGAAGGGCTAGAAGGGGCAGGCAAAACCACCGCGCGTGATGCTATTGTGGAAGTGCTAGCTCGCGAAGGCATTGACGATGTGGTGTTTACCCGTGAACCCGGTGGCACGCCGTTGGCGGAAAAATTACGCCATTTGATCAAATATGAAACGGAAGAACCCGTAACCGATAAAGCGGAACTGTTAATGCTTTATGCTGCGCGTATTCAGCTGGTGGAAAATGTGATTAAACCCGCCCTTGCTGCAGGCAAATGGGTGGTGGCCGATCGCCACGATTTATCTTCCCAAGCCTATCAAGGAGGCGGGCGACAAATTGATGCACAACTGTTGCAAAGCTTAAAGCAAACGGTGTTAGGGGATTTCTCGCCTGATCTCACGTTATACTTAGATCTCGATCCTGAAATCGGTTTGGCGCGTGCCAGAGGGCGTGGCGAGTTGGATCGTATTGAGCAGCAGGAAATCGCCTTTTTCCAACGTACGCGAGCGCGTTATTTGGCATTGGTGAAAGATGATCCGAAAGCAGTTATCATCAATGCGGAACAGCCCATTGAACAAGTGCGTGCCGATATTCAAAGTGCGGTGCAAAATTTCGTTAAAAATCATCAATAAAACTTATGTTACGTTATCCTTGGTTGCAACCTTATTACGACAAAATCATCAACGCCTTTGAACAGGGCTATGGTCATCACGCCTTGCTGTTTAAAACAGAGCAGGGCATTGGCGACGATGAGCTGGTGCGTGGCGTGGCGGAATGGTTAATGTGTCAATCGCCAAAGGGCAACCAACCTTGTGGCGCGTGCCATAGTTGTCAGCTGTTTAATGCAGGCAATCACCCTGATTTTTATCTGCTTGAACCGATTGAAAATAAGGATATTGGCATTGACCAAGTGCGAGAAGTGAATGAAAAAGTTGCGCAGCGTTCACAGCAGGGTGGCAATAAAGTTGTCATGATTAGACAAGTGGATCGCCTGACGGAATCTGCCGCGAATGCGTTGCTGAAAACCTTGGAAGAACCCACTGAGCAAACTTATTTCCTGCTTCAAGCAGATCTTTCTGCCAGTTTGTTAGCGACCATTTATAGCCGTAGCCAACCTTGGCTTATTCCAAATCCGCCTGAAGTGGAAGCTTTGACTTGGCTAGAGACACAGAATGTAGGAAAAATCGAAGAAATTCGCACCGCACTTGAGGTTTCGCACGGTCGCCCTCTTTCCGCGTTGGATATGTTACAGCAAGGATTATTGGAAAAACGCAAGCAGTTGTTACGCCAATTTTGGCAGTTTTATATGCGCCGTTCACCGCTGGAATTATTACCGCACTTTGAAAAAGAGATTTTATTTCAGCAGTTAGATTGGCTCAGTGCCTTTTTGCGTGATGCGTTGAAAATGAAGCTGAATGTGCCTGAGCAGTGGGTGCAGGCAGATTTTCTGCAAGCCATTGCTCGTTTTAATCAAAGGCAGAGCGCGCAAGGGTTGCTAAAAGCCAGCCAAATTATGCAACAAGTGCGGTCGGATTTATTACAAATTAATGGCGTGAATCAAGAAATTATCTTGCTTGATGGCTTAACACGCCTGATTACAGAGGTTTTTGAACCCGAACAAAATCATTAGGAAAGTAAAATGTTTATTGTAGATAGTCATTGTCATTTAGACGCATTAGATTATGAAAACTTACACCAAAATGTCGCCGATGTGGTGCAAAAAGCCAAGCAACGTGGCGTGCAGCATTTGCTTGCGGTGGGGGTAACCTTAAAACGTTTTGAGCAAATGTACGATACCTTAAAGCCGTTTTCTGAAATTTCGCTGGCTTGCGGTGTTCACCCGTTAGATTTAGATGATGAACCCTTTGACGCTGAGCGCCTGTTAAAATTGGCGCAAGACGATAAAGTTATCGCTATTGGGGAAATGGGCTTGGATTATTATTACAGTGTGGAAAATAAAGCTCAACAGCAATCGGTGTTTGCCGCCCAAATTGGCGTGGCGAATGCGTTAAACAAGCCGATTATTGTGCATACGCGCGCCGCAAGAGAAGATACCATTGCATTGTTGAAAGAAAATAATGCACAAAAGTGCGGTGGTGTTTTGCATTGTTTTACGGAAAATTGGGAAATGGCAAAACAAGCCCTTGATCTCGGGTTTTACATTTCCATTTCAGGCATTATTACCTTTAGAAATGCGGAAGAACTGCGTGAAGTGGTGCGTCAAGTGCCGTTAGATCGCCTGCTGGTGGAAACCGACAGCCCTTATCTTGCGCCTGTGCCTTATCGCGGCAAACAAAATCAACCAGCTTATACCCGCGAAGTATGCGATTATGTGGCAACCTTAAAAGGGCTTTCTAGCGAGGAATTTGCCCAAATCACCACACAAAATTTTGAGCGTTTGTTCAAAATTCAGGTACAATAAAGCATCACTAAAGAATTACTTTAGCAGGAGGAAGACACAATGCGCCGCTTTTTTAAATATTTTTTTATTTTGATCATCTTTTTATTCCACGGTTTTTTGTTTGCCCTAGTGAACTACGTTACCCCACATTATGACGTAACGCGCGTTACTGGGGTGGAAGTAAAACGTGTGGACAAAGATGGCCCAATCACGAAATCAAATCCAGCAGACGGCCCAACTCGTGATGTGTATTACATTTATACACAAAAACCGAATGAAGATAAGGTAATGGTGTATCGCAATGAAGATACACGCTGGGGCTTTCCGTTCTATTTCAAATTTGGTTCGGCAGATTTACAAGCCAAAGCGCAAAGTTTTGCGGTGGAACATAAATTGGTGCAAGTGAAATATTATGGTTGGCGTTTGGTGTTATTTGATGAGTTCCGTAATGCCACATCAATCAAAGAAGTGACCTTAGATGAAGGTGCATCTTACCCGATTTTGTCTTATGTGTTTTACTTCTTCTTGTTGATTACGCTGTTTTTCTCAATCCAATTCGTGCGCGGGTGGTTTGATAGCGAACGATAAGCATCAAAATAAGGTGAAAGTGGTGTATCTTGTGATGCACCATTTTTTGTCTAAGGATAATAAAAATGGGATTATTTGAAGCAATATTAAGTTTGGCTGCCTTAATTGGCATAAGTGCGGTGATTTCTTCCGCAGAAATTTCCCTCGCAGGGGCAAGAAAGTTGAAGCTACAAAGTCTTGAAAATGAAGGTGATGAGCGAGCAAGATTAGTGCTACAACTGCAAGCGCAACCGGGGCGATTTATCACCGTGGTGCAAATTGGCTTGAATATGGTGGCAATTTTAGGTGGGGTGATTGGCGAAAGTGCCATTAGTCCTGTACTGGAAAAATTACTTGCCCAATATAGCCACGCAGAATGGTTGCAAAGTGCCGCGTCTTGGTTGTCTTTTGCCATTGTAACCATTGCGTTTATTTTACTGGCGGATCTGATTCCTAAACGCCTTGCAATGACCAATCCAGAAGCCGTCGCATTGCGCACCGTACGCATTATGCTATTCTGCATTTTCTTATTTAAGCCTATCGTGTGGCTGTTTGACGCTATTGCCAACGGTGTATTTCGCTTATTTCGCATTTCTACCGTGCGAGAAGATAACCTGACCCCTGAAGATATTGTGGCGCTGATGGACGCAGGAGCTGAGGCGGGCGTGCTAAAAGCGCAAGAACATTATTTGATCGAAAATATTTTCGATATGCAAGAACGCACGGTGACTTCCACAATGACCACGCGTGAAAATATCGTTTTTTTAGACCGCACTTTTGATCGCGAAAAAGTGATAGCAACCATTAAATCTAACCCTCATTCTAAATTGCTGATTTGTGATAATGGACTAGATAAAATTTTAGGCTACATTGAGTCGCACAGCTTGCTCACCTTGTATTTGCAAGAACAGCAGGTTTCTCTCACAGATCAGCGTATTCTGCGTAAGCCCTTGTTTAT
Organism: Avibacterium volantium; assembly: GCF_900635775.1. Classification (NCBI taxonomy): domain Bacteria; kingdom Pseudomonadati; phylum Pseudomonadota; class Gammaproteobacteria; order Pasteurellales; family Pasteurellaceae; genus Avibacterium; species Avibacterium volantium. The sequence continues at coordinate 592,731 of NZ_LR134167.1, forward strand.
CCCTGATACTTTATCCCTATTTGAAGTGCTGGAATTGTTTAAATCTGCGGGCGAAGATTTTGCCGTAATCGTCAATGAATATGCCTTAGTGGTGGGTATTGTTACCTTAAATGATGTGATGAGCATCGTAATGGGCGAATTGGTGTCGAGTGAAGAAGAGCAAATCGTCCGCCGTGACGAAAGTTCGTGGCTGATTGACGGCGCAACCCCTTTGGAAGATGTAATGCGAGCCTTAGAAATCGAAACCTTCCCTGATGCGGAAAACTACGAAACCATCGGCGGATTTATGATGTATATGCTACGCAAAATCCCGAAAAAAACCGATTTTGTGCTATACGACAAATATAAATTTGAAATTATCGACACCGAGAATTTTAAAATTGACCAACTGATGGTGTCTTTAAGAAAGGATATATAGGATTAAGGTGAGATAAGGCAGTGAGCTGAAAAGAACGTGATCGGTAGGCTGCCTGTGTTTGCTCAATCCATATTTTTACTCAACAAAAAAACCCTACTTGCGTAGGGTTTTTTGTCATCAACAATCTTATTTTGTGCTTGGAATGCTGAAGCGTTTGTTGAAGCGTTCAACACGACCACCAGTATCAACAACACGTTGTTTACCAGTGTAGAATGGGTGGCAGTTGCTGCACACATCTAAGTTCAAAGCTTTACCTAAAGTTGAACGCGTTTTGATTACATTACCGCAAGAACAAGTTGCCGTAATTTCTTTATATTCTGGGTGAATACCTTGTTGCATAGAAAACCTCAATTTGAAGCCACTCCGCTCTCTAAAACTGAATTTAGCACCGAGTGTGGTTAATATTACGCTTATAACACATCGCCATAAGCAGGATCTTTCATTTAAGCCCGCAGATTATACCGAAAAAAAAGGAATATTCAAGGGGCGAGATTATTCCGCTATAATAAGGGCAATTTTTGTTTGTTAAGGCTCGCATAATGAAACTTGTTCGAGTGGCGCTGGCTGTGCCGTTGTTCCAATTTTTTGATTATCTTCTGCCCGAAGGTTTAAACCCTGTGGTGGGCGGGCGCGTGGTTGTGCCATTTGGAACACAAAAACGAGTGGGGATCGTGGTGGATTTTCCTACGGAAAGTGAGATTGAACTACAACAGCTCAAAGGGATCTTGGGCGTGCTAGATGAGCAAAATTTATTTAACGAACCTGTGTGGCAGCTCATTCACTGGGCAGCGAATTATTATCAAGCGCCCTTGGGAGAAGCCTTATTCCAAGCCTTGCCAGTGAAATTGCGGCAGGGCGAAAGTGCGGTGCAAAATTCGCAAGTTTTTTTCCATATTACAGAATTAGGCGAGCAAGCCTTGCGTGAGAATTTGCTGAAACGCGCGAAGAAACAGCAAGAAGCCTTGCAATTATTGGCCGCACAGCCTGTGGAAAAAGGGCAGAATTCCTTTGCCGCGAGCATTTGGCAGAACCTGAAAGAAAAAGGCTATGTGGTAGAAAAAGAACAGCTAGCGGAAATTCGCCCTTGGCAAGATATTGAACAGCCGATTGTAAATGAGCAAAATAAACATCGCTTAAATAAAGAACAGGCGTTGGCGCTAGGGCAAATTTTATTTCATCAAGGCTTTGCTGCGTGGTTGATTGACGGCGTAACGGGTTCGGGCAAAACGGAAATCTATTTACAAAGCATTGAAGAAACCTTGAAAAAAGGGCGACAAGTGTTGGTGCTTGTGCCTGAGATTGGCTTAACCCCGCAAACCGTGCAACGCTTTAAAGCACGTTTTAATGTGGAAATTGATGTGCTACATTCTAATTTGAACGATACGCAACGCTTGCAGGCTTGGCAACGAGCAAAATCGGGACAAAGTGCGGTGGTTATTGGCACGAGATCGGCACTGTTTACCCAATTTGCCGATCTTGGTTTGATCGTGATTGATGAAGAACACGACAGTTCTTTCAAGCAGCAAGAGGGTTGGCGTTATCACGCGCGGGATCTCGCCGTGGTGTATGCCAAACAGTTGGATATTCCCATTTTATTAGGATCGGCAACGCCAAGCCTTGAGAGCTTGAATAACGTGAAATTGGGCAAATACCAGCACATTATTTTGCAAAAAAGAGCAGGAAATAGCACCGCACTTCAACAGTTTGTCATCGACCTGAAACATCAGCGTATGCAAAATGGCTTGTCAGATGCCCTTGCCAACAAAATGCAGGAACATTTACAGCAAGGCAATCAAGTGTTGCTATTTTTAAACCGCCGTGGTTTTGCGCCTGTGTTGTTTTGCCACGAATGCGGTTGGATTGCCGAATGTCAGCATTGCGAAAAGCCTTATACTTATCATCAACATCAACGCGTGTTGCGCTGCCATCATTGTAACTCACAAAAGCTCATTCCAATGCAATGTGGGCATTGTGGTTCAACCCATTTGATGACCACGGGACTTGGCACCGAACAGCTGGAAGAAACCCTAAAACAACGCTTCCCTGATTATGTGGTAACGCGTATTGACCGCGATAGTACCGCGCGCAAAGGCAAGCTAGAACAGCATTTGCAAGATATTCAGCAAGGCAAAAGCCAGATCTTAATCGGCACGCAAATGCTCGCAAAAGGCCATCATTTTCCTAATGTGACCTTAGTGGGCTTAATGAATGTGGATAATGCCTTGTTTTCTTTGGATTTTCGTGCAGAAGAACGGCTTGCTCAGCTTTATGTGCAAGTGTCAGGGCGCGCGGGGCGCGGTGAAAAACACGGGCAAGTGGTGCTGCAAACGCACTATCCCGATCACCCCTTATTACGCACTTTGTTAAAAGATGGCTACGGTGAATTTGCTCAGCAAGCCTTGCATTTACGCCAACAAATGGGGCTGCCGCCTTATAGCGCACAGGCCTTATTTCGCGCGCAGAGCCGACATAGCGAAGAAGCCGAGCAGTTTTTACAACATATTGCCGAACAGCTACAACAACAAAATGTTACAGGCTTGCAAATTTACGGCCCATTGCCAGCCCCATTTAGCAAAAAAGCAGGGTTTTACCGTTGGCAGTTATTGCTACAACATTCTTCCAAAGCAAAACTACAGCAAGTGTTAAGCCAATTTAAACCGCATATTCCGCAAAAGGCTCACCAAGTGCGGTGGATTTTAGATGTGGATCCGTTAGATTTAAGTTAAAACTTGCTAGCCATTACCCCTATTTTTCAGTAGAATTGCGGTTATTTTTTATTATGGTTGGGGATAATTGTTAAATTTCCCACTGATTGAGTAAATTTATCCTAAATTTTGACCGCACTTTTAATGGAAACAAGGTGTTATTGTGGCTAAACGTGATTATGTTTCTCGCCGATCTGGCGCAACAAATAAGAAAGCAAAGAAAGTAAATAAATCAGTAGTTTTAACGATTGTGGCATTAGTGATCGCACTATTTGCGGGTGGATTATATTTTCTTAAGCAAAAATCTAACGAAATTGCCCCTGTTGTGCCTACGCCAGAGAAAAAAGCGCCAAAAAGCGTCTTGCCAACGCCCCCTGAAGAAGTGTGGAGCTATATTAAAGCCTTGGAAACGCGCACTGTGCCTGTGGACGATAATCCAAAATCTTTGGAAAAAAATATGCGTTTAACAGAAGAGCAGAAAAAAGTGCTAATCGAAATGGAAAAAGAGCAAAAGGCTGCCGAAGCCGCGCGCTTAAAACAGGCTGAAGAACGCAAGAAAGCCGAAGAACAGGCAGCCAGAGAAGCCGCAAGAAAACCAGAGCCAGCCAAAGCTAGCGTGGTGGAAAGCAAGCCTATGGTGGTAGAAACAAAACCTGTCGTGAAAGTAAAAGAAGAAAGTAAAAAAGCGGAAACGGTGAAAAAAGAAGAAGCGCCGAAGAAAGTGGAAACTGCAGTCGCAAAAAATACCAACGGAGAGAAAAAATATGGCTTGCAATGTGGCGCATTTAAAAATCGTCATCAAGCAGAAAATATTCAAGCCAAACTTGTGTTAGCTGGGTTTAATGCGCGTGTAAATAGCAGTGCAGATTGGAATCGTGTGGTAATCGGTCCGGTGGGGGATCGCACAACAACGCAAAAGACGCTTGAAAAGGCGAAGTCAATCACCACTTGTGTGTTGATTGGAATGTAAAATTTGAAATACTAAATCTCATCAGCCACCTTTCAAAAGGTGGCTTTTTTTCGCTTATTTTTTGATTTATTTATTGCGTTAAAATAAAAAATCATTAAAATGAACGAACGTTCATTCAGTCCATTCTTTTTACTGTTTGTACTTTTTTCTCTCAATTTTTTTAAGGTTATTTTAATGCGTCAATCTGAAAATGAGATGACCGAGCAAATCTTTTTGGCCACAGAACGGCTGATGGCAGCAGGTGGATTGCACAATTTGTCGATGCACAAAATTGCCAAAGAAGCCAATATTTCTGCGGGAACAATTTATATTTACTTCAAAAGTAAAGAAGAATTGCTAAAGGAATTTGCTCGCAGGGTGTTCACCCTTTTTTCTAAGGAATTAGAAAAAAATTACGATGAAAACCAACCGCACTTTGAACAATATCGTCAAATGTGGTGGAACATTTGGCATCATTTACAAAACAATCCAATGATTGTGGTGAATATAAGCCAATATCAGTCCTTACCTGATTTTTATGAAATCTGTACGGAGCTGGAAACAGAAAGCCTTTGGTATGCCTTTTGTGAAAAGGCAAAGAAAGCTGGGGTGCTATGCGATTTATCGCATAAGATTTTGTTTTCATTAGGTTTAGAAAGTGCGATTAATCTGGCCTTAGATCAAGCCTTTTTCAAAACTGAAATGAAAGACGGTATGTTAGAAGAAGTGATCGCAAGAACTTGGCGCTCAATTCAAAAATAGTTTAGTGATTTTGTTTTATGGAGTTTTTTTATGAGTCTTAATACTCAACCCGTTCAACCTAAAACACAAAAGCGTTCGCACGTTTTTTGGGTGAAGTTGATCCTCATCGTGGCGGCATTAATTTTTATTGCAATGATTGCGGCAAATATCTTTAAAGGAAAAATGATTGGTCAATATTTGGCAAGTATGCCAGAAACCGCCAACCCAGTTACCGCAATGAAAGTAGAAGCGAGAGAATGGACGCCAGTGATTGAAACCACAGGCTTAGTTCGTCCAAATCAAGGGGCGATGCTAAGTGCGCAAACCGCAGGCACAGTTGCCAACGTGTTGGTGCAATCAGGCCAAGCCGTGAAAAAAGGCGATGTGTTAGTACAGTTAGACAGCTCAGTGGAACAGGCAAATTTATCGGCTTCGCAAGCGCAGCTTTCTTCGGTGAAACAAACCTATCAACGTTATCTCAATCTTTATAAAACTAAAAGCGTGTCGCAGCAGGAATTGGATAATGCCAAAGCCAGTTACGATGCCTTAGTGGCCAATATTGATGCGTTAAAAGCTACTATTGAACGCCGCCAAATTGTTGCGCCTTTTGATGGCGTAGCGGGGATTGTGAAAGTGAACGTAGGACAATACGTTACTTTAGGCAGCCCAATTGTACGCGTGGAAGATCGTAGCCAAATGAAAGTGGATTTCTCCGTGGCACAAAATTCCTTAGAGCAATTACACTTAGATCAAAAAGTTACCGCAACGGCTGATGCCCTTTTAGGGGAAACCTTTGGGGCAAAAATCACCGCGATTGAGCCAGCAATTAACGGTTCAACAGGTTTAATTGATGTGCAAGCGACCTTTGATCAGCCTGAGGGCGAAAAATTATTGTCAGGAATGTTCACCCGTTTACGCATTGCCTTGCCAACAGAGCGCAACCAAGTTGTCGTGCCACAAGTGGCGGTGAGCTACAATATGTACGGAGAAATCGCCTACGTTTTAACCGCACTTTCTGATGAAGATAAACAGAAGCTATTAGATAACGATAAATTCCCGCACAAAGATGATATTGATAAAGTCTATCGTGCCAAACAAATCACTGTATTCACCAAAGATCGCCAAGGTATTTATGCCCAATTAAAAGGCGATGATGTGAAAGTGGGTGATTTAATCATCACAGGCGGTCAGCAACGCATCGGTAACGGCAGCTTAGTGTTTGTTACTGATAAAGCAGGCGTGGGAACAAGCGAACCTGTGAAGAAAACCAATCTTTAATTAGGAAATAGCGAATGAAATTTACAGATATATTTATTCGTCGCCCCATTTTAGCGGTTTCGATTAGCTTGCTGATTGTGATTTTAGGTCTGCAAGCCATTTCGAAATTGACGGTGCGTGAATATCCTAAAATGACCACCACGGTAATTAATGTTACCACCACTTACCCCGGGGCAGATGCCAATCTGATCCAAGCCTTTATTACGTCAAAATTAGAAGAAGCTGTGGCGCAGGCAGATAATATTGATTATATGTCCTCTGAAAGCCGTCCAAATGTGTCTTCGATTACGGTAAAAATGAAACTGAACACCGATCCAAACGCTGCACTGGCTGATGTGTTAGCGAAAGTGAACTCGGTACGTTCTGCTTTACCAAGTGGTATTGATGATCCTGCGATTACGTCTTCCACTGGGGGATCGGGGATTATGTACATCAGTTTCCGTTCTAACAAATTAGATGCAAGCCAAGTTACCGACTATATTGAACGTGTGGTAAAACCGCAGTTCTTTACCGTAGAAGGGGTGGCAAAAGTGTCAATTTTCGGGGCATCACAATATGCAATGCGTATTTGGTTAGATCCGCAAAAAATGGCATCGCAAAATCTTTCTGCGCCAGAAGTGATGGCGGCGTTATCAGCAAATAACGTGCAAACCGCCGCGGGGAATGATAACGGTTATTTCACGGTATATAAAAACAAAGTGGAAACCACCACGAAAACCGTAGAGCAGTTGCAAAATCTGATCGTGTATTCAAAAGGCGATAACCTCGTGCGTTTGCGTGATATTGCCGATGTGGAATTAAACAAAGAAAGCGATGACAGTCGTGCGGTGGCTAATGGTTCAGATTCTGTGGTGTTAGCCATTGATCCTGCCTCAACGGCAAACCCATTAACGGTGGCAGAAAATATTCGTCCATTATATGAAAGTATTAAACGTAATTTACCTGATAGTATTGAAACGGATATTCTTTACGACCGCACTATTGCAATTAACAGCTCCATTGACGAAGTGGTAAAAACCATTTTAGAAGCAACCATTATCGTATTGGTGGTGATCACGTTATTTATCGGTTCATTCCGTGCTATTTTGATCCCCGTTATTACCATTCCGATTTCCTTGATCGGGGTAATAATGATGCTGCAAGCCTTTGATTTCTCCATCAACTTGATGACCTTGCTGGCTTTAATTCTGGCTATCGGCTTGGTGGTGGACGATGCCATTGTGGTGCTAGAAAATGTGGATCGCCATATTAAACTGGGTGAAACCCCGTTCCGTGCAGCGATCATCGGTACAAGAGAAATTGCAACGCCAGTTATTTCAATGACTATCGCCTTGATTGCAGTATATTCCCCAATGGCATTAATGAGTGGGATTACCGGTTCATTGTTTAAAGAATTCGCCCTCACTCTTGCAGGTGCGGTATTTATTTCAGGGATTGTGGCATTAACCCTTTCGCCAATGATGAGTAGTAAATTACTCAAACCGCATACCGAGCCCTCAAAACTTGAGCAACGTATTGAAAATACCTTAGGAAAATTGACCCGCACTTATGAATATGTGCTTGGTATCGTGATGAATAGCCGTAAATTCGTGCTAGCCTTTGCCGTAGTGATTTTTGCCACCTTGCCGATGTTGTTTAATTCCCTTTCCAGTGAATTAACCCCTGCGGAAGATAAAGGTGCATTCCTTGCCTTGGGTACAGCGCCGGCAAATGTCAATGTGGATTATGTACAAGGGGCAATGAAAGGCTATGAAGAGATCTTAAAAAATACTGATGAAGTTGCCTTTTCTATGGTTATTTCGGGTGCGCCAGCCTCTAACCAATCACTTAACGTAGTTACCTTGAAAGATTGGAAAGAGCGTAGCCGAAAACAAAGTGAAGTATTAGCTGAGCTAAACAAAAAAGCGCAAGCGATTCCAGAAATTTCAGTGAGTGGCTTTGCCTTCCCAGAAATTGAAACTGGGGAACAAGGCCCGCCAGTGAGCTTTGTGATTAGCACGGCGAAAGATTACAAAGAGTTGGCTGAAGTGGCAGGCGCTTTCCTTGATAAAATGAAAAACTCTGGACAGTTTGTGTACACGACTTTAGCGTTGAAGTTTGATACTGCGCAAATGAAAGTAACCATTGATAAAGAGAAAGCGGGAACTTACGGCATATCAATGCAACAAATTAGCCAGACGTTAGGTAGCTATCTTTCTGCCGCAACCATCACTCGTGTGGACATTGATGGCCGTGCGTATAAAGTGATCTCGCAAGTAAAACGTAAAGATCGCCTTGCGCCAGAAAGTATGGATAACTACTTCGTGAAAGCAAGCAATGGTGAATCTGTGCCGTTAAGCAGTTTCTTAACTGTAACCCTTGAATCACAACCAAGTTCATTACCGCGCTTTAGCCAGTTAAATTCGGCGATTATCGGCGCTGTGCCGTCACCAACCACCAGTATTGGTGATGTGGTGAAATGGTTACAAGACACCGCGAATCAGGATTTACCACAAGGCTATAACTACGACTTCAAAGGCGAAGCCCGTCAGTTAGTACAAGAAGGAAATGCTTTAGCGGTAACCTTTGCCCTTGCGGTGATTATCATTTTCTTAGTGTTAGCGATTCAATTTGAATCTATCCGCGATCCATTAGTGATTATGATTTCCGTACCGCTTGCGGTGAGTGGGGCATTATTCGCCTTGAATTTATTCAGCTTGCTTGGCGTGGCAGGGGCAACCTTGAACATTTATTCGCAAGTGGGATTAATTACCCTTGTGGGCTTAATCACCAAGCACGGTATCTTAATGTGTGAAGTAGCAAAAGAAGAGCAGCTTTATCACCACAAAAACCGCCGTGAAGCGATTATGGCCGCCGCCACAGTCCGTTTACGTCCAATTTTGATGACCACAGCCGCAATGATCGCAGGTTTAATCCCATTGCTCTACGCCACAGGCGCAGGTGCGGTTTCTCGCTTTAGTATTGGTATTGTGATCGTTGCAGGGCTAGCAATCGGTACGCTATTTACCTTGTTCATCTTGCCAGTTATTTATACTTACATCGCAAGCGAACACAAACCATTGCCAGAGTTTGATGAAAATCAGCCCGCATTAGAAAATAATGCACAGCATTAATTAAGCATTAAAAATTAAAAGCTACCTTCGGGTAGCTTTTTTATTGGCATAATACAATAGCAAGTGCGGTGAGATTTTGTGAAATATTTATAAAAATCCGAGAAAAAACCACCGCACTTTAAAAATAAAAAATCTGCCCCAATGATTGAGTTAAATTGCCCTTTGCTGTAGACTAACGTCCCGTCTTATTACAATGATTATCAACTTTCATCTCAACAAATTAGGTTCGATTATGGCTACCAATTATATTTTTGTAACGGGCGGTGTTGTTTCTTCCCTAGGTAAAGGTATTGCTGCGGCATCTCTTGCAGCAATTTTAGAAGCCCGTGGTTTGAATGTAACCATTATGAAGCTGGATCCTTATATTAATGTGGATCCCGGCACAATGAGTCCAACGCAACACGGCGAAGTGTTTGTTACCCAAGACGGTGCAGAAACCGATCTCGATTTAGGACATTATGAGCGTTTTATTCGCACCAAAATGACCAAACGCAACAATTTCACCACCGGTAAAATTTATTCTGAAGTGCTACGCAAAGAACGCCGTGGTGATTATCTTGGTGCGACCATTCAAGTGATCCCACATATCACCAACGAAATTAAAGCCCGTGTGATTGACGGTGCAGCTGGCCACGATGTCGCGATTGTCGAAGTGGGCGGCACAGTGGGGGATATTGAATCCTTACCTTTCTTAGAAGCCTTGCGTCAGCTTGCGGTGCAAGTGGGGCGTGAGCGTACGATTTTTATGCACTTAACCCTTGTGCCTTATATTCCAACGGCAGGGGAAGTGAAAACCAAACCAACGCAACACTCGGTGAAAGAATTACTGTCTATTGGTATTCAGCCTGATGTGTTAATTTGCCGTTCTGATCGTATGGTTCCACCGAATGAGCGCGCCAAAATCGCCTTATTCTGTAATGTGCCAGAGCGTGCGGTGATTTCGTTAAAAGACGTGAACTCCATTTATCAAATTCCAGCTTTATTGAAATCGCAAGGCTTAGATGAATTTATTTGTCAGCGTTTCCATTTAGATTGTCCAGAGGCGGATTTAAGCGAATGGGAACAAGTGCTTTACCAGCAAGCCAACCCAACAGGCGAAGTAACCATTGGTATGGTGGGCAAATATACCGAATTGCCTGATGCCTATAAATCGGTGAACGAAGCGCTCAAACACGGTGGTTTGAAAAACCGTTTGAACGTGAATATCAAATACATTGATTCCGAAGATGTCGAAAGCAAAGGTACCGATGTACTGAAAGGCTTAGACGGTATTTTAGTACCAGGTGGCTTTGGTTATCGTGGCGTAGAAGGCAAAATTCGTACCGCGCAATATGCGCGTGAAAATAACATTCCTTACTTAGGTATTTGTTTAGGAATGCAAGTGGCGTTAATTGAATACGCGCGTCATAAAGCGGGATTAACCGAAGCCAACTCTACTGAATTTGATAAAGACTGCAAACAGCCTGTGGTTGGTTTGATTACCGAATGGCAAGATGCAGAAGGAAATATTGAAACTCGTAACGATCAATCTGATCTTGGTGGCACAATGCGTTTAGGCGCGCAACAATGTCATCTCGCCGAAGGTAGCCGTGCGCGTGAACTCTATGGTGCGGAAACCATTGAAGAGCGTCATCGTCATCGTTACGAAGTAAACAATACCCTGTTGCCACAAATTGAAAAAGCCGGTTTAAAAGTAACCGGATTATCTGCGGATAAAAAACTGGTGGAAATTATTGAAGTGCCTGAGCACCCTTGGTTTGTAGCTTGTCAGTTCCACCCTGAATTTACTTCAACCCCACGCGATGGTCACCCATTGTTTGAAGGTTTTGTGAAGGCGGCAAGAGAACATCAGAAAAATAGTTAAAAAGTAGTGTTTGGATCAAATAAGCATTATTTTTAACAAGACAAATTCGGAAAAACGCTTTACTATAAGCCCGATTTTTCAAGAATTCATTTTGAACTTAAAAGAGGAAAATAAAATGGCGAAAATCGTTAAAATTATTGGTCGTGAAATCATCGACTCTCGCGGTAACCCAACTGTGGAAGCAGAAGTTCACCTTGAAGGTGGTTTCGTAGGTCTTGCAGCTGCGCCATCTGGTGCATCAACAGGTTCTCGCGAAGCGTTAGAATTACGCGATGGCGATAAATCTCGTTTCTTAGGTAAAGGTGTATTAAAAGCGGTTGATGCTGTAAATGGTCCAATCGCACAAGCTTTAGTGGGTAAAGATGCCACTAATCAAGCTGAAATCGACCAAATTATGATCGACTTAGACGGCACTGAAAATAAATCTAAATTCGGTGCAAACGCAATTTTAGCGGTTTCTCTTGCTAACGCCAAAGCAGCGGCAGCATCTAAAGGTTTACCACTTTATGCGTGGATTGCTGAGCTTAACGGCACACCAGGTGTTTACTCAATGCCATTACCAATGATGAACATCATCAACGGTGGTGAACACGCAGATAACAACGTGGATATTCAAGAATTTATGATCCAACCAGTGGGTGCAAAAACGTTAAAAGAAGCACTACGCATTGGTGCTGAAGTGTTCCACAACCTTGCTAAAGTATTAAAATCTAAAGGTTTAAGCACTGCAGTGGGCGATGAAGGTGGTTTTGCACCAAACTTAGAATCAAATGCAGCAGCGCTTGCTTGTATCAAAGAAGCAGTAGAAAAAGCAGGCTATGTATTAGGTAAAGACGTTACCCTTGCAATGGACTGCGCATCATCTGAATTCTACAACAAAGAAAATGGTATGTACGAAATGAAAGGTGAAGGCAAATCATTCACTTCTCAAGAATTCACACACTACCTTGAAGAGCTTTGCAAAGAATACCCAATCGTTTCTATCGAAGATGGTCAAGATGAATCAGACTGGGAAGGTTTCGCTTACCAAACTAAAGTGTTAGGCGACAAAGTTCAATTAGTGGGTGATGATTTATTCGTAACTAACACCAAAATCTTAAAAGAAGGGATTGAACGCGGTATCGCAAACTCAATCTTAATCAAATTCAACCAAATCGGTTCATTAACTGAAACTTTAGCGGCAATCAAAATGGCGAAAGATGCAGGTTATACTGCAGTGATCTCTCACCGTTCTGGTGAAACTGAAGATGCAACTATCGCAGATTTAGCGGTAGGTACAGCAGCAGGTCAAATCAAAACAGGTTCAATGAGCCGTTCTGACCGTATTGCGAAATACAACCAATTAATCCGTATCGAAGAAGCATTAGGCGACAAAGCGCCATTCTTAGGATTAAAAGCGGTTAAAGGTCAAGCGTAATTTATTGCGTGATTCGCTTAAGCCACCGAGTTTTCGGTGGCTTTTTACTATCTAAAAATAGGAGATACAATGCTTTATTCTGTCCTTGATGAAAAACTAAAAATTGGTGAAAAATACCGTTGTGGCGCACATTCACCACAGCACGAACATTTACTGGTGATTTTTGAAGATGATGGCGAAACAGGCTATTTTTATGCCCTTGATCTTCACCAAAAAGCACAGCCTGTTGTGGATAGTCTTTTTGTGTATGCGGTGAGTGATATTGATAAAAATTCTTTAGCTGAGCCGCGAGATCTACAAATTTGTTGGTCAGAAAATGGTTACCAAGCCTTTTTACTGATTAATGGTTACCCGCACGCCGTGTTCGATTTTCACCAATTTGTGGGCTACAACCACAGCAAATATCCTGAGCCAAACTTTGAAAGTATGTGGGTGCACAAAGAAACCACACAAGAGCTTGTTAATCGATGGCTGATGAGATAGGTTTGGGTATATTAATTGCGTTCAAACTCAATTAAAACCACAGATTGCACAGCTATTTTGGTCATTTCTATTTTATTTTTTACTTTCTATTCCCTATAATGCGCGAAATTTTTTACCTCATTGATTATGAAAAAAATAGCGATAATTTCCACCGCACTTTTATTATTAAGCGGTTGCGGCACGGTGGTGAAATTGGTTGATCCTACCGAACCTTATGAAAGTTATGCTGGCACGAAATACGATTGGGAAATGACCCAAAAGTGGGGGCTGCCAATTTTAGATTTGCCGTTATCTTTTTTATTAGACACCGCATTATTGCCCTATGCGTGGGCGGAAGAATCGAAATGAAATTAAACGCACAGCAACAACAAGCCGTTCATTATGTGTCTGGGCCTTGCTTGGTTTTGGCGGGCGCAGGCTCTGGCAAAACTCGGGTGATCATTAATAAAATTGCCCATTTGATCGCAAATTGTGGTTATTCCGCCAAGCATATTGCAGCGGTAACCTTTACCAATAAAGCCGCACGCGAAATGAAAGAGCGGGTGGCACATTCCATCGGTAAAGATCAAAGCCGCGGCTTGACGATCTCCACTTTTCATACCCTTGGTTTCGACATTGTAAAGCGCGAACACAAGCATTTAGGGCTAAAATCGGCTATTACGTTGTTTGATGATTCCGATCAAATGGCGTTATTGAAAGAATTGACTAAGGATTTGTTACAAGAAGATAAAGATCTGCTGAAAGCCTTGATGACACGGATTTCGCGTTGGAAAAATGATCTTATTTTGCCTGCGCAAGCCCTTGCCACCGCACGAGATCCGCAAGAGCAGACCTTTGCGCAATGCTATCAGCGTTATGCCACGCAGTTGCGCGCTTATAATGCCCTAGATTTTGATGATTTAATTATGCAGCCAACCTTGTTGTTACGCGCAAATGCAGAAGTGCGGTCAAAATGGCAGGCAAAAATTCGCTATTTGCTGGTGGACGAATATCAAGATACCAACACCAGTCAATATGAATTAATCAAATTGTTGGTGGGCGAAGCCGCACGATTTACCGTGGTGGGAGATGACGATCAGTCTATCTATTCTTGGCGTGGGGCAAAACCACAAAATATGGCCCGCCTGAAAAATGATTTTCCGCAACTAGAAGTGATCAAACTTGAGCAGAATTACCGTTCCACAGGACGCATTTTGCATTGCGCCAATATTTTGATTGCCAATAACGATCACGTTTTTGACAAAAAATTATTTTCCACCTTAGGCGAAGGGGAAAAATTGCAGGTAATCGAAGCAAAAAATGAAGAACACGAAGCCGAGCGCGTGGTGGGTGAACTTATCGCCCATCGCTTTATGCGTAAAACCAAATACCGCGATTATGCCATTTTGTATCGTGGCAACCACCAATCGCGTTTGTTTGAAAAAGTGCTAATGCAAAACCGTATTCCTTATAAAATTTCGGGCGGCACGTCTTTTTTCTCAAGGGCAGAAATTAAAGATATGATGGCGTATCTGCGCGTGTTGGTGAATCAAGATGATGATGCCGCGCTGTTACGCATCATTAATACACCAAAGCGAGAAATCGGCACGGCAACTCTTGAAAAATTGGGATCATTGGCATCGGAAAAACATATTAGTTTATTTGAAGCGATTTTTGATTTTGAGTTAATTCAACGCGTTACCCCAAAAGCCTATAACGCCTTACAGCATTTTGCACGCTGGATTGTAGAACTCAATGATGAAATTTTGCGTGCTGAGCCTGAAGACGCTATTCGCCGAATGTTAAGCCAGTTACATTACGAAGAATATCTTTACGAAACCGCGACTTCACCAAGAATGGCGGAAGTGCAAAGTAAAAATGTGGCGACCTTATTCCAATGGGTGGCAGAAATGCTCAAAGGCGATGAGTTTAATGAGGCAATGACGCTCAACCAAGTAGTCGCGCGCTTAACTTTGCGTGATATGTTAGAACGTGGTGAAGAAGATGATGAAAGCGATCAAGTGCAATTGATGACCTTGCACGCGTCAAAAGGGCTGGAATTTCCCCACGTTTTCTTAGTGGGAATGGAAGAAAATATCCTGCCACATCAAACCAGTATTGATGAAGACAATGTGGAGGAAGAGCGCCGTTTAGCCTATGTCGGCATTACGCGTGCGCAACAAACATTGACCTTTTCCCTGTGTAAAGAGCGGCGACAATTTGGCGAAATTTTTAAACCAACGCCAAGCCGCTTTTTAGAGGAATTACCGCCAGATGATGTGCAATGGGAAAAAGACAAACCTGCAATGACCGCAGAAGAAAAGCAAAACCAAACAAAGAAAAATCTTGCTAATTTACGAGCGATTTTGAAAGGCTAGTTGATATTTATTCTTCGTTGTAGATAAATCATTCAAACAAACGATTATTTTCAAAAAATCGTTTGACTTATGTGAGGGCAATCCGTATTATACCGCCCACAAACCGATTGCGGTGAGATGGCCGAGAGGCTGAAGGCGCACCCCTGCTAAGGGTGTATAGGGGAAACTCTATCGAGGGTTCGAATCCCTCTCTCACCGCCATTTACTCAGGGCACCCGTAGCTCAGCTGGATAGAGTACTCGGCTACGAACCGAGCGGTCAGAGGTTCGAATCCTCTCGGGTGCGCCATTTTGTTGAACTCTACAACAAAATTAAAATGATTAAATGATTGGTAAGTAATATTCAAATACGCACCCGTAGCTCAGCTGGATAGAGTACTCGGCTACGAACCGAGCGGTCAAAGGTTCGAATCCTTTCGGGTGCGCCATTCTACTTTAATTCCTTTTATATTTTTTCACTCTTACTTCAAACAATTCTATTACTTTTGTTTATTTTCTATTGTTTTTTTAATCTAGAATCTGTGGCTGACTTAATGATAGAGCATAAATATTCGCCATAAAATGCGTTTGTTCACTATCAGGAATAGCAAGGGGAATAAGCTGCATTAGCTCGATATGACGCTGAAAAACTTGCGGAAAAACCACCGCACTTTGCATTTCAGCCAAAATTTCTTGGGCTAAAGGGTGGGCGGCATAACCGCGTTTAATTCGCCCTAACGCCATTGCAAAATGATTAAACAGCATAAAAACTTGCGGGCTTTCCACATCAGCGTGCCACTGTGTGTGCAAATGATCTCGGATATGCAACATCCATTGCACGATTTCTTCATCGATCAATTTTCGTTGTAATAAAAACGTTAATTGTTGCTGCAGCCTCATTGCCATCTCGACATCATTTTCAGGTTAGAAAGTGCGGTGATTTTTTGCGATAAATTTTATTTAAGCCTAACTTTACCGAAATCTCATCAAATAAAACAGTGCAGGGATCACAAATTTGTAGCAAAATACACAAAATTTTAAAAAAGGTAGTAATGAATGACGGATTTGGAGTTTTTTGCCGATTATGACGGCTTAATTTTTGATATGGACGGCACGGTAATCGACACAATGCCAAGCCATAAAAAAGCGTGGGATAAAGTGGGCGAAACCTTAGGTTACCCTTTAAATGGTGAGATGATTTACCAACTGGGTGGCGCACCAGTGAAAGTGATTGCTGAACAAATGATGAAAAAAGCCGCAATGCCAATGGAGTTGTTTGATGAAGTGATCCAGCTAAAACGCCAATATGGAATTGAATTAATTATGCAACACTCCACCTTGTTGCCAGCGGCGCAGGTGGTAAAGAAATTTGCTGGACAAAAACCTTTGGCGCTGGGAACAGGCTCGCACCGCAATGTGACCAATTTATTGCTCGATAAATTTGATTTGCACGCTTATTTTGATGCCGTGGTTACCGCAGAAGATGTGGCAAAGCACAAGCCAGAACCTGATACATTTTTGCGTTGCGCGGAATTAATCAAGGTGAATCCACAACGTTGCGTGGTGTTTGAAGATGCCGATCTTGGCGTGCAAGCAGGGCTTGCTGCTGGAATGGACGTCTTTGATGTCCGTATCAATCAACTGATTAAACAATAATTATGTTATCAAATAAGCAGAAAATGCTCGCAGGGCTGGCGCATAAACCTAATGATCCAGAATTAGCACAACTTCGCATTGAAAATAAAAAGCGCCTTTTTCAATACAATACGCAAATTTGCCCTTCTGAAACAGAAAAAAGAGCGGTGCTAATTCAGCAAATTTTAGGCAAATGCAAAAATGAACCCCATATTAACGCGCCGTTTTTTTGCGATTACGGCTGTTTTATTGAAGTGGGCGAAAACTTTTTTGCCAACTATAACTGCACAATATTGGATAACGGTGGCATCACCATTGGCGATAATGTGATGCTTGCGCCAAATGTGAGCCTCTATACCGTAGGCCACCCCCTTGATGCGGAATTACGCAGCCAAGATTGGGAACAAGCGCTGCCGATTACCATTGGCAATAATGTGTGGATTGGGGGAAATGCCATTATCTTAGGTGGCGTAACCATTGGCGACAACGTGGTGATTGGTGCAGGTGCAGTGGTGAGCAAAGATATTCCTGCCAATAGCCTTGTGGTGGGTAATCCTGCCAAAGTGCTTCGTCAAATTACCGAGCAAGATAGGCTAAATTATATTAACAAATATATGGCAGACTATGCTTGATTGGCTGACCGATGGGCTATTGGGATCAAATAGCCTGTGGATAATGTTTAGCAGCGCCTTTCTTAGCGCCACCGTATTACCCGGCAATTCGGAAATTATTTTCCTTTTTCTCACCGCACCTTTTATTGGCGCGGTTTTCTCTATTGATCTTTTTGAATTGCTTGTTGCTGCCGTACTTGGTAATACATTAGGTGGAATGACCACTTATATGATTGGACGTTGGTTTCCCAAATTAGAACAAAAAAATCTGCAACACAGCTGGGCATTGAACAACATTCAGCGCTATGGCATTTGGACATTATTATTAAGCTGGCTGCCCATTGTGGGCGATGCCTTTTGCGCAATGGCAGGCTGGTTGCGTTTTAACTGGTTGAAATCATTATTATTAATAATGATTGGAAAATTGTTTCGTTATACGTTGTTATTATTAATTAGCCAAATTTAAATAAAAAAATGCCACCTCGAAAGGTGGCGAATAACCTAAGGAACCAATTTTTATTAAACAACTGCAAGTTGCTATTTGTTGTGGAACGCTATACTAACATAACTTTAAGAAAATTTACAAAGAATTACAAAAAATAAATCAGGTTGTTCGCTTTTTGCACTTTGCTTATACTAGATCGGTGTCAAACAAGATGTTTTAGCCGATCAAGGAAAGAAAAAGCCACTCATAAAGAGTGGCAAAAATAACTTAAGGAATCAAATTTATTAAAACAACTGCAAGCTGCTATACTGTCAGACCGAATAATAACAGAAAAGTTCACGATAAGTTGAATTTTTTTTACAAAAATTTACATTTTATTCAGGAAAAGGAAAAATTATGCCATTACTCGATAGCTTTAAAGTGGATCACACCAAAATGAATGCGCCAGCAGTGCGTGTCGCCAAAACAATGCGTACCCCAAAAGGCGATGATATTACGATTTTCGATTTGCGTTTTTGTATCCCAAACAAAGAAATTCTGCCACCAAAGGGCATTCACACCTTGGAACACCTTTTCGCTGGTTTTATGCGCGATCACTTAAACAGCGAAAATGTAGAAATTATTGATATTTCGCCGATGGGTTGCCGCACTGGATTTTATATGTCCCTCATTGGCACACCAAACGAACAGCAAGTGGCGCAAGCGTGGCTCGCCTCAATGAAAGATATTTTACAGGTGAAAGATCAAAAAGAGATTCCAGAATTAAACGAATATCAATGCGGTACTTACACCGAACATTCCTTGCCCGAAGCCCATCAAATCGCGCAACACATTCTTGAACGTGGCGTAGGCGTAAACAAAAATGAAGATTTGCTACTCGATGAAAGTTTGTTAGCACAGTAAATTCTCACTGATAGAAGGAAAACACAATGACAACATTAGGGACTGCACTGACACCAAAAGCCACCAAAGTGATGATGTTAGGTTCTGGTGAGCTGGGTAAAGAAGTGGTAATTGAATTGCAACGCTTAGGTGTGGAAGTGATTGCGGTGGATCGTTATGAAAATGCGCCAGCGCAGCAAGTGGCGCACCGTGCTTATACCATTTCAATGCTTGATGGCGAGGCGTTGAAATCCTTGGTTGAAAAAGAACAGCCTGATTATATCGTGCCAGAAGTAGAGGCGATTGCCACAGAAACTTTGGTGGAATTAGAGCAAGCGGGCTTTAATGTTGTTCCTACGGCGAAAGCCACACGCTTAACAATGAATCGCGAAGGTATTCGCCGTTTGGCGGCAGAAGAATTAGGGCTGCCTACTTCGCCTTATCAATTTGTGGATAATTTTGCAGATTTTCAAAGTGCGGTGGAAAAAATTGGCGTTCCTTGTGTGGTGAAGCCGATTATGTCTTCTTCAGGACACGGACAAAGTATCGTGAAATCGTTTGATCAGCTACAAGCCGCTTGGGATTATGCCCAACAAGGTGGGCGCGCGGGAGCTGGGCGTGTGATTGTGGAGGGTTTTGTTAAATTTGATTATGAAATCACCTTGCTTACGGTTCGCCATATTGGTGGCACTTCATTCCTTGCGCCGATTGGTCATCGTCAAGAAAATGGCGATTATCGTGAATCTTGGCAGCCACAAGCAATGTCAGCGGAGGCATTAGCCAAAGCGCAGCAAATTGCGGAGAAAATTACTACCGCACTTGGCGGACGTGGGATTTTTGGCGTGGAAATGTTTGTAGCCGGGGACGATGTGATTTTCAATGAAGTTTCACCGCGTCCGCACGATACAGGAATGGTTACCCTTATCTCGCAAGAGCTGTCTGAGTTTGCCTTGCACGCCCGTGCGATTTTAGGTTTGCCGATTGCGCAAATTAATCTTATTAGCCCAGCAGCATCTAAAGCCATTGTGGTGGAAGGACATTCCAACCAAGTACAATTTGCGGGTTTAGAAAACGTGTTGGCTGAACCCAATACGGATATTCGTTTATTTGGTAAGGGAGAAGTGCAAGGCCATCGCCGAATGGGGGTAGTGCTAGCTCGCGATGAAAGTGTAGAAAAAGCCTTGCAAAAAGTGCAACGCGCTTACAACGAACTAGACATTATTTTATAACGAGTAGGCGAACAAGGTTCGCCTTTCTTACTAATTTAAGAATAAGTGCGCTGGAAAATGCGTGTGAATTTTAGAGCATGCAGAATTGTTCCGAAGCAGAAATGAAGCAATGGCAAAAAATGCGTAAACAATTAACGCCTATGCAACCCGAAATCCCACCGTTGCCACATAGCCTAAAATGCCGTAAAAAATCACCGCACTTAGGATAAGCAAGGCTTTGCCTTGTTGGGCATTGCGTTGATGAATGAGGTAAAGTATTCTTGCACTAATGCCTAAAATAAAAGGATAAACCCAGAAAAAAATCGACATCAACATAGTTTGCAAATCAGTTAAACTGGGGTTTTTCAGTAAATTTGGCGAGATAAGTAGCGCCAGGGGCCAAAGCAAAATAGGCAGGCAAAAAATAGCGAGCGCCCAAATGAAAGGGCTAAAGCCAGTGGGCATTTTTTGTTTGTTCATATCAATCATTTATTCAATTTTTCAGGAGAAGGGAATATAACAAATGAAGCGTCTATTTGGTAGTGAAATCAGTAATTTTGCTTTTTACTTTCGTGATTATATTGCACAGAAATATCAAGTCCCGCTTGAAGTGAGAGAGGAACAAACAAAATATGGCATTATGCTTGCGGTGTATGTGGCAGAAGATTGCCCATTATTAAACCAAATAGAGCAAGAGCGCGATGAATTTCTGCGCCGTCCTTTTGATGCGATGTACCAACAAGCCAGCTGGGAAACGGGCAAAATTGAACAAGCTGATGAAAATAAAGTGCGGTGGAAATTTCCTCGGTTTTCCCAGTGGAAACAACAAAAATTTACTGTTTTTTTAACCGCACTTTGTCTGATTATTTATCTTTTTCAGCTACTTGGTTTTAACCAAGACATTTTGCTAGCCACCCATTATCCAGAGAGCTATGCGGAACAATCCGAACTTTGGCGCTATTTCACGCATAGTCTTGTTCACCTTTCCCCTTGGCATATCACCTTCAATTTGGTGTGGTGGTGGATTTTTGCTGGGAAAATTGAACAGAAATTTGGCACAGCAACGCTGGTGCTGTTGTATCTGCTTTCTGCGTTTATTAGTGGTTTTGCGCAAAATATGGCATCAGGGCCTGCATTTTTCGGCTTATCTGGCGTGGTGTATGCGGTGCTAGGCTATGTTCTGGTATTGGATAAATTTAGTCGTCAGCACCCCTTTCATTTACCGCAAGGCTTTTTTACAATGCTCCTTGTTGGTATCGCCTTTGGTTTTGTTAGCCCCTTGATTGGCGTTTCTATGGGGAACACCGCGCACATCACGGGCTTATTAACGGGCGCTGTATTAGCCAGGGTAAAAATCTTGTTTGCCAAGCCACAAAAAACAATTTAAAAATAAACACAACATCAGGAAGAAGCAATGAAACAATCCCTTCGTCATAAAAAGATCATTTCGCTGGTGAAACAAAATGGTTATTTAAGCACGGAAGATTTAGTTAGCCTGCTTGGGGTTAGCCCACAGACCATTCGCCGCGATTTGAATGAACTGGCAGAAAATAATTTAATCAGCCGTCATCACGGTGGCGCGGCCTCCCCTTCCACATCAGAAAATTCTGATTATGTGGAACGTAAGCACTTCTTTTCAACAGAAAAAAGACGCATTGCCGAAGAAGTGGCGAAAATTATTCCCAATGGTTCATCGTTATTTATGGATATCGGCACAACCCCTGAGGCGGTGGCAAATGCCTTGTTAAATCACAAAAATTTACGCATTGTGACCAACAACCTGAACGCTGCTTACATTCTGATGCAAAATAAAAGTTTTGACATCACAATGGCGGGCGGATCGCTGCGCCAAGACGGTGGCATTATCGGTGAAGCCACCGTGGCATTTATCAAACAATTTCGCTTAGATTTTGGTATTCTCGGCATTAGCGCCATTGATAGTGATGGCACATTGCTGGATTATGATTATCACGAAGTGCAGGTAAAACGTGCGATTATGGAAAGCTCGCGTAGCACTATTTTAGCAACGGATCATTCCAAGTTTAACCGCCGCGCAATGGTATGTTTGGGATCACTCACCGAGCTGAGCCATTTGTTTACCGATACCCCACCGTCAGAGAGCATTATTCAGCTGTTAGAAGCAAGTAATACGCTAGTGCATATTTGTGAATAAAAAATTGGGCAATTAGCCCAATTTTTTTATAACTGGCGTGAAGATTAAATCGCCTTCGCCAACAACGTGATTGGGTGCAGGCAGGTTAGGCTGGTGGACATATCAATTTGCCATTTACAGGTTTCGCACTCTGAAATCACAAAATCGAATTTCCCTTCTTCAATATGCTCAAATAGGGTTTTACCAATGGCTTGGGAAACTTCATAGTTTTCTGCTTTAAAGCCGTAAGTGCCAGCAATACCACAACATTGGCTTGGTAGCATTACCACCTCTAAATCAGGAATCAGTTTCAGTAACGCAAGCGTATAAGGCGCCCAACCTGCTTTATCCACGTGGCAAGCGGTGTGATATGCCACTTTCAACGGCATTGATTTAAACTGCGGTGCGTTTTTACGTTGAAATAATTGATACAAATACTTCGTTACAATATTAATGTGTGGACGTACTTTTGCGTTATCCATTCCCAAAATATGATGATATTCATCACGCAAATTCATCGTACAGCTAGATGAAGTGCCAACTACATCAAGCTCTTGATTAATAATGGTATTTTCTAGCTGAGCAAGGTTAAATTCGGCAAGTTGTCTAGCACGTTTTGGAAAGCCATTTACGCTCAGTGGCAGTCCACAGCATTTTTCTTTTTCCAATAACAGCACGCCAATATCTAAGGCATTGAAAACCTTGATTAAATCCTTACCGAGTTGTGGATTATTATAGTTCACGTAACAGCCGTGATAGTATGCCACCTTGTCTTTGTAATAACGCTGACGCTCAAGGGCATTATTTTTATACCATTGACGGAATGAGCCAAAAGAATATTTCGGCAAACTGCGGTGTTGGCTAACTTTTAAGGTTTTTTCCAGTAAGAATTTCGTGGCTTTTAAGCCTGTAATGGTATTCACCACAGGGGCAAAAGGGGTGTTGAGTTTGCCCATTATGTCGGTGTTACTTAGCACCGCATCGCGTAATTTATGAATGAGCGATTTTTTCTGTTCTTTCAAATGGTTATTTCTCGCCCGCACGATTAAATCGCCAATTTTCACATCAGAAGGGCAAGCCACTTCACAGCGTTTGCAGTTGGTACAATATTTCAGTGCTTCATCATAGAATGCGGCACTTTTTAGGCGAAAACGTTCCCCATCTGGACCAGCTTGCTTCGGACCAGGGTAGAGCGGGTTTTGCTTCGACACGGGGCAAACCGCCGTGCAAGCCGTACATTTTATGCAGCTCTCAAAACTGTTATCCATATATTGATGTGTGGGTGGCAAGGCGGCATTTTGTTTCGCATTTTCGATTAATTGTTGAATGTTCATTATTTGCCCCCTGCAAGAATCTGTTCTGCCACGGTGAGCGCGGTAACCACCGCCACGCCCGAGCTACAACCGAGTTCTAAATTATTGTAACCGCCAATCACTGAGCCAATAGCGTATAAATTCGCTAAAATCTCACCGCACTTTTGCACTTGGCATTTTTCGTTAATTTTCACCCCCGCACTTTGATAAGGTTGCGGAGCGGAAAAGCGATCTCTTGTCCAAGAAAGGCGGTTGCCATTATCAAAATCGCCGTTGCCGATAATATCGAGATCAAAAATAGGCTCAAGAACCCGTTCAAATTCCGCCACAATCCCCGAGCTAAAATAATGCCCCGAAGCCAGCACAAAATGCTCAGCATAAAGTGCATCATCTTGATGTAATTGCGTGTAAAGGGCTTTCACTTGGTGATCCTCAATATCCGCCCGCAACGCTTTGTCGCCATTGAGCATTACACCGCCCAACTTTTCAAAATGATCTCGCAGGGCTTTTCGCTGACGCATTCCCAGTAAAGAAGGCGGTAGTGTTGGTAGTTCAAATAAATTTAGCCCTGTCGCCTGTTTGAGGCTGTTGAAGAAATGATTGTCGCTCATTCCAAAACAGGCGGGTAAAAACACCGCACTTGCGTTTCCTGCGGCTTGTTGGATTTCTCGCACTAACTCGCCGAACGCCAGTTTATGCTCCAGTACTTGGGAAATATTGACGCTACGAAATTCCCGTGCGTTGTTGCGAAGTTGGTCTAATTGCGGAATGTGCAAATAGCCAATACTCACATCACAATGGGCAAATTGCGGATTTTGTTTTAAGTTATCCGCTAATAATTGTGGTTGGAAATCGTGGTAACCCTCAATGCCTAGCACTACAATGCGTTTATGGGGAAATTCAGCTTGTGATAATGGCAAGGTTGGCACGCTGTTTGCCGAAAGCCAAGTTCGACGTAAACCGCCCAAAGGAGTAACACGGAGATGATTTTCTTTATGTGAGCCAAGCAGATCCAAATTGAGCGATTGGGCTAATTGTTCAAAGTGTTCTGCTTTAGCAAGCACCTGATCTTTTCCCAATAAGGTATAGGGGTGATGTGGCACTTGCTCAGCAAAGTGCGGGTAAAAATCTGCAAAATTTTCCACCGCACTTCCATCTGGAAGCTGGCTGAGTAAATCTAACGAGCCAGAGGAAAAATCCATCGCCGCTTGTCCGTTGTTTACGATGGCACAATGTTTACCTTGTTGTTGCAAGGCGATACCGCAGGTTAGCCCTGCCAATCCGCCACCGATAATAATCACATCAAATTTCATTGCTGTCTGTCCCCTGTGTGGCTTGTTCATCAAGTGGTTTAACATCATTCAAACCGAGTAAACTGTAATAAATCCAGCTGGTAAATTCTGCTTCGCGCACCGCTTCTCCCCACGCAATAGGCTGAATTCCCCGCCAACGTTCTTCCATAAAAGAAGCCAGTTGAGTGGTAGATTGGCGTGGTGTGGCAACATTAAAACGCGCCATTAAGCCTGCAGCACGACAGGCGCAAAGTTCCGCTTGGCAGGTTCCCATTCCTACACGGGTGCGGCGGCGTAAATCCACCAAGTTATTCACTTTGAGTTCATCAACGGCATAACGAATTTCCCCTGCACTCACCGCTTCACATTCACAAACCAAGGAACGATCTAAGCGTTCTTGATCGAGCAATTTGGTGGCTCGCTGGCCGTGGCGATATACCGCAGAAATTTTAATTGGTGTTGGCAGTGAAATAATTTGTTTGTAGGTTTCTTCTTGTGTTGCGCCTGAACCCGGTAAAGGTTGGCTAGCAGTGGTACAAGTGGCAGATTTATTGAGTTTTTTGCACACCAAATCCGTTGCCCATTCTGCCATTAAACGATAGGTCATTAATTTCCCACCTGTGATGGTAACAAAACCCTCCAACCCATCACGTTCTGCGTGATCGAGCAACACAATGCCACGGCTCACGTTGCGTCCTGAAGGATCGTCATCAGTGGCAACCAGTGGGCGCACGCCAGCATAAGCACGCAGCACACGGGTATGGCGTAGGGAAGGGGCGAGTTTTTCCCCTTCACGGAACAAAATATCCACTTCTTCAGGTGTTACCACCATATTATCAATTTGATCATAAGGAATACGGCTTGAGGTCGTACCGATCACGCAAATGGTATCCCCCGGCACGAGAATATCAGCATCGGCAGGCTTACGGCAGCGGTTAATCACTAGATTATTAATGCGGTGGCCCATAATTAACAGCGCCCCTTTGGCTGGGAACATTCGGATTTTCAGATCGGCAGATTCGGCAATGCCTTGTCCCCAGATCCCACCTGCATTCACCACAACAGGGGCAAAAAATAAGCGTTCTACTTTATTTTTATGATCGTAAACTTTCGTCCCAATCACGCGATCACCCTCGCGGATTAGCCCTTTTACTTCGCAATAGGTGAAAATTTTTGCGCCACGCTCGCTGGCATCAAGCATATTGGCGGAAGTGAGGCGGAAAGGATCGATTGAGCCATCAGGCACCACCACCGCGCCCACTAAATTCGGATTGACCGAAGGCTCTAAGCGTCTGGCTAAATCAGGCTCAATCGCCACCGCTTCAATGCCAGCATTATCGCAAGCGGTAAGAAAGGTTTTTTGATAGGCCGAATCATCTTCAGGCAGCGTGATAAATAGCCCTTTGGTGTCTTCAATACAATGGCGAGCAATGTTTTTCAGGATCAAATTTTCTTGAATACATTCGCGTGCGGATTCTTCATCATTCACCGCATAACGCGCGCCACTGTGCAACAGCCCGTGGTTACGCCCTGTTGCTCCTGTGGCAATATCACGGCGTTCCAACAACACACAATTAATGCCACGCAACGCACAATCGCGTGCAATCCCCGCACCCGTTGCGCCGCCGCCAATGATGATCACGTCCGTATTGATAGGCGAAAAGTCCTGTGCATTTTGATAAAAGTGCGGTGATTTTTTCATCGCTTTTCCCCCACATTAAATTTGTAAATAAAAAGATAAGATTAACAGCTCTATCATACGATAAATGTTCGTTTTAGAAAATAAAATGAGCGAATTTGTATTAAATTATGTGAGGTAGATCACTATTTATCCGTCATTGAAAAGTTTTTGTTATTTTTTTGTGATAAACATCACATCTTAAACTTTATCTGCTTTTCGTTTTTTATTTTCTCGCTATGATATGTTGGAAATGTTCGTAAAAGAACGTCTTTCATCTATAAAAAATAACAACTTGGAGAATTTCTATGTTTGGACCGTTTAAACCAGCTCCCCATATTGCGGAGCTGCCAAAAGAAAAGATAGATTCCACTTATAGACGCTTGCGTTGGCAAGTGTTTGCAGGGATCTTCTTTGGTTATGCGGCATATTATTTTGTGCGCGCAAATTTTGATTTAGCACAGAAAGGGTTAATTGAAGCAGGGCTTTATAACAAAGCTGAACTGGGTATTATCGGGACTGGTGCAGGTTTAGCCTATGGCTTATCAAAATTCTTTATGGCGAGTATTTCTGACCGCTCAAATCCGAAAGTTTTCTTGCCTTGTGGTTTGTTGCTTTCAGGTTTATGTATGACCCTAATGGGCTTAATGCCTTGGGCGACATCAGGCATTTTAGTGATGTTTGTGATGATTTTCCTTAATGGTTGGTTCCAAGGTATGGGGTGGCCACCGTGCGGACGTACAATGGTACACTGGTGGTCAAAAAATGAACGCGGAACAATCGTGTCTATCTGGAATACCGCACACAATCTCGGGGGAATGGTGCCGGGCGCAATGGTGTTATTAGCCAGTGCGATTTATTTCAGTGAACACGGCGTGCAAGCCACCGCAAAAGATGTATGGCAACAAGCGCTTTACTATCCAGGTATTGCGGCAATGCTTGCGGCGATCCCTGTATTCTTTGTAATGAAAGATACACCACAATCTTGCGGTTTACCTGCTATTGAAAAATGGCGTAATGATTACCCAGATGACTATAACGAAAAAACCTACGAAAACGATCTCACAGCAAAAGAAATTTTCGTTACTTATGTCTTAAAAAACAAATTGTTATGGTACATTGCCATTGCTAACGTGTTTGTTTATCTCATTCGTTATGGCGTATTAAAATGGTCGCCAGTGTATTTGGGTGAAGTAAAACACTTCAATATCAAAGGTACGGCGTGGGCATACACCATTTATGAATTAGCGGCGATTCCGGGAACGCTTATCTGTGGTTGGGTATCGGATCACCTATTTAAAGGTAAACGTGGTTTAACCGGTTTTATCTTTATGATCTTAACTACCATTGCGGTAGTGGCATTATGGTTAAACCCAGCAACACCAGAATCTGAACTTGCACAATATGCAGGCAAAGCGTGGTATGAAAACCCATATCAATTAACTGACTTTATCTTAATGACCACTATCGGTTTCTTAATTTATGGTCCAGTAATGTTAATTGGTTTACACGCCCTTGAACTTGCACCGAAAAAAGCCGCAGGTACAGCAGCAGGGTTCACTGGCCTATTTGGTTATCTCGGTGGTACTGTTTCTGCTTCAGCCGTTGTGGGTTGGGCTGCGGAATACTACGGCTGGGACGGCGGTTTCTATGTAATGATCACCGGCGGTATCTTGGCAGTATTGTTACTCTTAATCGTAACTATTCAAGAAGCAAAACATAAAGCCACATTAGGCGATCACTACGGTAAATAGTGAATAATCAGAAAGGAAGCGCAGCAATGCTCTTCCTTTTTTATTGATAAAAATTCGGTGAAAAATCACCGCACTTTAATAAAAGGAGTTTTTATGACATTCAAATTAAAAAAATTAGCCCAAGTTGTTGCCTTATCCACCTTGGCATTTACTTGTGTGCAATCGGCAAATGCAATGCCGACAATGAACAATAATGAAAAACTTGTTATCGCTCACCGCGGAGCAAGTGGCTATTTGCCTGAGCATACACTAGAAAGTAAAGCCCTTGCCTTTGGACAAAAAGCGGATTATTTAGAACAAGATTTAGCGATGACGAAAGACGATCATTTAATCGTGATCCACGATCATTTTTTAGACGGGCTGACTGACGTGGCGAAAAAATTCCCTGATCGTAAACGCGCAGATGGGCGTTATTATGTGGTGGATTTTACGCTTGCGGAAATTCAATCGCTTAATATGACCGAAAATTTCAAAGTGGTAGAGGGTAAACAGGTACAGGTTTACCCTGATCGCTTCCCAATGTGGAAATCCCATTTCAAAATTCACACCTTTGAAGATGAAATCGAATTTATCCAAGGACTAGAAAAATCCACAGGCAAAAAAATCGGCATTTACCCTGAAATCAAAGCCCCTTGGCTACATCATAAAGAAGGGAAAGATATTGCCAAAGCGACCTTGGAAGTGCTGAAAAAATATGGTTATACGCAAAAATCTGATCGCGTTTATTTGCAAACCTTTGATTTTAATGAGCTTAAACGCATCAAAACGGAGCTAATGCCGAGTCTAGGAATGGATCTTAAATTAGTCCAGCTTATCGCCTACACCGATTGGCACGAAACGGAAGAAAAAAATCCGCAGGGTGAATGGGTAAACTATGATTATGACTGGATGTTCAAAGATGGCGCAATGGCAGAAGTAGCAAAATATGCAGACGGCGTAGGCCCGGGTTGGTATATGTTGATTGATGAAAACAATTCGACTAAAGACAAAGTGGTTTACACCCCACTTGTGCAAGAATTGAAAAAATACAATATGGAACTACACCCTTACACCGTACGAAAAGATGCCTTACCTGCATTTTTTACTAACGTAAACCAAATGTACGATGCTTTGTTAAACCAAGCTGGCGCAACAGGTATTTTCACCGATTTCCCGGATACCGCGGTGGAGTTTTTGGGGAAAGGGAAGTAAGTTTGAACCACTTATGTGAACGTTAAATAAAAAATCGGAAAGGTAACTTTCCGATTTTTTTTAGTTAATGATGTTCTGTTTCAGTATTAAACAACGCCTCAATAAATTCTTCTGCTTGGAATGGACGCAGATCTTCAATTTTTTCGCCGATACCAATATAACGAATCGGTAATTTGAATTGATCGGCGATGGCGAAAATCACCCCGCCTTTGGCTGTGCCGTCTAATTTAGTTAAGCTAATTCCTGTTAAACCTACTGCTTCGTTGAATAATTTGGCTTGGCTAATAGCGTTTTGCCCTGTGCCAGCATCAAGGGTAAGCATAATTTCGTGCGGCGCGGTTTCATCGTATTTTTTCATTACGCGAACGATTTTTTTCAGCTCGTCCATTAAATTATTTTTATTTTGCAAACGCCCTGCGGTATCAGCAATCAAAATATCAATATTGCGCGCAGCCGCCGATTGCATTGCATCATAGATCACCGAAGCGGAATCTGCTCCCGTGCTTTGTGCCACCACAGGAATATTATTACGCTCTCCCCACACTTGAAGCTGCTCCACCGCAGCAGCACGAAAAGTATCGCCTGCCGCCAACATCACGGATTTGCCTTGCATTTGGAATTGGCGTGCAAGTTTACCAATGGTCGTGGTTTTCCCTACACCATTGACGCCCACCATTAAAATCACATAAGGCTTTTTGCTGGTATCAATTTCTAAAGGCTGCGCCACAGGCTTGATAATCTCTGCGAGTTCTAATTTTAATTGTTGATACAGTAAATCCGCATCTTTTAGCTGCTTGCGGCTGGCGTGCTGCGTTAAATTATTGATAATTTTAGTGGTTGTTGGCATACCAATATCAGCGATGAGCAACTGTTCTTCTAATTCTTCAAACAGATCATCATCAATTTTTTTGCCTGAAAATAGCCCGAAGAAGCCCGAACCGATATTTTGTTTGGTACGAATTAAGCCTTTCACCAAACGGCTAAAAAAGCCCCCTTCGCTTGGTTTTTCTTGCGTTGAAATTTCTGGATTTTCCACCGCTCTTGGTTCTTGCGGAAGTTCTGTTTGATCGGCGATTTCTGTTTCTTGCGCTAAAACATCAGGATTTTCTACCGCACTTTGCTCTTGCGGAAGTTCTGTTTGCTCAGCGATCTCTGTTTCTTGCGCTAAAACGTCAAGATTTTCCACCGCACTTGGTTTTTGCGGAAGCTCTGCTTGCTCGGTAATTTCTGTTTCTTGCGCTAAAATGTCAGGATTTTCTACCGCTCTTGGTTCTTGCGGAAGTTCGGCTTGCTCTGCGATTTCTGTTTCTTGCGCTAAAACATCAGAATTTTGCACCACACTTGGTTCTTGCGGAAGCTCTGTTTGCTCTACGATTTCTGTTTCTTGTACTAAAACTTCAGAAGTTTCCACCGCACTTGGTTCTTGCGGAAGTTCTGTTGGCTCTGTAATTTCAGTTTCTTGCGCTAAAACGTCAGAATTTTCCACCGCACTTGGTTCTTGCGAAAGTTCTGTTTGCTCTACGGTTTCTGTTTCTTCCACCAAAACTTCTGGATTTTCCACCGCACTTTGTTCTTGCGCAAGCTCCGTTTGCTCTACGGTTTCTGTTTCTTGCACTTCCGCTTGGTTCGATGTTTCTTCTTTCTTTTTTCCTAATCCAAACCAAGACCAAAAACCACCTTTTTTATTTTTTTCTGCCATAAATTACTCGCTATTATGAAAAAATTACTGATTTTCTGAATTTTATACTAAACTATGCTACCTAATTTTATTCTGTTACCGAATGCAAAAGTCGGCTGAAAATGGGCATTAAGTTCAGCGAAAAGTTTGCATAGTTTATCATAATTTGGCGAATCCCTATGAAAAAAAATCCTGCGACACGCAAGCAACATACTAATCTGGCAAAAGGTGAAGTCCGTATTATTGCAGGGCTTTGGCGTGGGCGGAAATTGCCTGTGCTGAATGCGGAAGGCTTGCGTCCAACAGGTGATCGGGTGAAAGAAACGCTATTTAACTGGTTGATGCCTTATATTGTGGACGCGACTTGCTTAGATTGTTTTGCTGGCAGCGGTTCATTGGGGTTAGAAGCCCTTTCACGCCAAGCCAAGCAAGTGACCTTTTTGGAACTCAATAAACAGGTGGCAAAGCAACTCACGCAAAATCTACAACAGCTAAAATGTACGCCGCAACAAGGGCGTGTGATTAACCAAGATAGCTTGCATTATTTACAGCAACCAGAGCCAAAACCCGTGTTTGACTTGGTGTTTCTCGATCCACCTTTTCATTTTGATCTCGCACAACAAGCCGTTGATTTGCTGATTAAATTTAATTGGCTTAAGCCCAATGCACTAATTTATGTGGAAACGGAAAAAAACAAAACCCTAAGCCTGCCAGATAATTGGCAAATATTAAAAGAAAAAACCACTGGGCAAGTGAGTTATCGGTTGTATCAATATTTGCTGGGCGAATAATACTTCTTTAACTCCTTCGATATAAGCCATTTTCGCTCACCACCAAACCTTGCAATTCCAAACTTAATAATTGTGTAAGTAGTGCATCAATGGGCAAAGATAAGCGGGCGGAAAGCTCATCAAGGCTGATGGCAATGTGGCTAAGTTGGGCGTAAAGTTCGGGGTGGCTTGGCGGTTCAGCTTGTTGTGGGGTAACGCTTTTTGTTTGACTGTTAGTTTGATTAAATGGGAGAGCTTGCTGTTTTGGCTGTGCATAAAATGATGCGGAATAGCCATAATTCGGCAGATTATCCACAATATCCTGCACGTTTTCCACCAGTGTTGCCCCTTGTTTAATCAATTTATGGCAGCCTTCGCTGAAGCCATTTTGGATATTACCGGGAAGCGCAAAGATTTCTCGGTTTTGCTCAAGGGCGTAGCGTGCGGTGATCAATGAGCCACTTCGTTCTGTGGCTTCGATGATCAATGTACCAAGAGAAAGCCCGCTGATAATACGATTGCGACGTGGAAAATTTTCTGCCACGGGCGGTTGGTTGGGCAAAAATTCAGAAATCAATGCCCCGTTATTTTCAATAATTTGTTGAGCTAAGCCACGGTGTTTAGCAGGATAAACCGCATTCAGTCCACTGCCTAATACGGCAATAGTCTGCCCTTTTTGTGTTACCACTGCTTGATGACAAAAACCGTCAATACCTAGCGCCAAGCCACTGGTAATGACAAAACCTGCCTGATTTAATTCTTGAGCGAAAAACTTCGCCCAATATTCCCCATAATTAGAGCAATAACGACTGCCCACAATAGCAATTTGTGGCTGAGAAAGTGCGGTTAAATTTCCTTGTAAAAATAACAGCGGCGGCGCTGACGGAATTTGTTTTAACAAATAAGGATAATCTTGTTCAGTAAAATTAAGCAAAAAATTGCCCGCACTTTGCGCCCAATCTAACGCCGGCTCGATAAATTTACGCTCAGGATTAAACCAGCGCTGAATTTGGCTCTCAGTCCACCCCATTTGTTTGAAAGCAATCTTGTCATAGTCTAAAAGCTGTTCAGGGCTAATTTCAGCCAGCATTTTTTGAATCGTATTCGCGCCAAGTTTTGGCACTTGTAATAAGCGGAGTAAGATCTCGTTTTTTAGCATTGATATTTTAGAAATTGGCAAAATAGAGGAGTAGCTTAAAAGAAAGGGAAGAAGGAAAGTAAACTTTGTTTGCGTTTTGCGACAGTGATCGAGAATTTAATTCATATTTGGGGAATTAGAAAAGTAATAACGCCCTGGGTTGAGGGCGTTATTTCAGCATTATTGTTTAGCCTGATGTTTTTCCAACCACTGTTGCATAAATTGGATTTCGCTTTGTTGTGCGTTGATGATATTTTCTGCTAGCTGACGTAATTCAGGATCTTTGCCATATTTCAATTCTATCTCGGCCATTTTCACTGCACCTTCGTGATGTGGCAGCATACTGGCCGCGAACGCGACATCAGCATCTTGATATTGCATTCCTTTTTCCATATCCGCGTGCATTGCAGACATACTTGCCATTAATTCACTTTGCATTGCATTAGGTTGATGTGCAGTGTGATGATGTGGCATTTCAGCCATCGCAGTGCTAGAAACTAAACCGATTAAAATCAATAGTGCTTTTTTCATTGTGAGTACCTTATTTTTGTATGATTAAATGAGCCAAAATAATAAACCTTACCCTTAGGGTAAGGTCAAGAAAAAAAGCAAAACTTCTTCTTATACATTTCTTTGATAAATTTATAGTTATCTTATTGATATATAAGTGAAAATAATAAGGCCTGTCAATCCTCGATATTTTATGCTATAATCTATCCGTTTTTGAGAATTTCATATCAAGAAAGTATGATTTTTTCGTCTTTTTGTACTGTGATGTACAACTCAATGCGTTGCATAAACGTTTATTGCTAAGAAAGGTGTAATGAACGTCTTTTTTAGCTCAAATTTGAAGCAATTTCATTCATCAATTTGTTTTGTATTCTTTATTTAAGCGAGCTATTTAGCGGCTATTTCAATTTATTTGTTGAGATTGATATGTGCACAAAACATTAACTTAAAGGAGAATCATTGTTGTGTCTTTTTCTGCTTTTATTCATAAAAGATCATCGTTTAACCCCTTTGTTATAGGGGCAACTTTATTACTGGTTATTTTGTTGCTCGTTGCAACGTTAATTTTGCCAGAAAAAACCACCGCACTTTTAAACTGGGCGAAAGCGGGCGTGTTTGCGAATTTTAGCTGGTTTTATATTTTAGCCTTTTCCGTTTTTCTTTGTTTCTTATTCGTGTTGTCGGTCAGTAGTTTGGGCAATATCAAA
This sequence comes from Avibacterium volantium, assembly GCF_900635775.1. Lineage (NCBI taxonomy): Bacteria > Pseudomonadati > Pseudomonadota > Gammaproteobacteria > Pasteurellales > Pasteurellaceae > Avibacterium > Avibacterium volantium. Next base: position 626,998 of record NZ_LR134167.1, read on the forward strand.
CTGGGGAGCAATGAAGAAGAACCTGAATTTTCTTTCCTTTCTTGGCTAGCGATGTTATTTGCCGCTGGAATGGGGGTTGGGTTGATGTTCTTTGGAGTGGCTGAACCGCTCACCCATTATTTTTCCACCATCACCACAGGATCTGCTGAACATAAACAACAAGAAGCCTTATTGCATACCTTTTTCCACTGGGGAATTCACGCTTGGGCAGTGTATGGCGTGATCGCCTTAGCGCTCGCCTATTTTGGTTTCCGTTATAAATTGCCGCTGGCGTTGCGTTCTTGCTTTTATCCTTTATTGAAAGATCGTATTAACGGCAAGATCGGCGATGTGATTGATATTATGGCGTTAGTCGCCACCCTATTCGGGATTATCACCACCCTCGGATTTGGTGCGGCACAGCTCGGTGCAGGGCTAACTCAGCTTGGCGTGGTGGCTGAAAATAGTTTCGGCTTGCAAACGGTGATTATCGTTGTGGTGATGTCCATTGCGGTATTTTCCGCCATTTCAGGGGTGGGCAAAGGGGTGAAATTACTCAGCGAAATCAATCTAGGCTTAGCCCTCGCTTTAATGTTGTTTATTTTAATCGCAGGCCCAACCCTGTATTTGCTCACCACATTTAGCGATAACATTGGCATTTATTTGAGCAATTTAGTACGCCTAAGTTTTAAAACCTATGCGTACGAAACAGAAAACACTGCGTGGTTCACTGGTTGGACAGTGCTTTATTGGGCGTGGTGGTGTTCGTGGGCGCCATTTGTGGGCTTGTTTATCGCGCGTATTTCCCGCGGACGCACCATTCGCGAATTTATTTTCGGCGTGCTAGCCGTGCCAAGTTTATTCTGCGTCTTGTGGTTCACCGTGTTTGGCAACAGTGCGATTTGGTTAGAGCTAAACGTGGCAGAGGGGGCATTACACGCGTTCACCTCCGCACCAGAAAAATTATTGTTTAAATTCTTAGATTATTTACCGTTCTCTGCACTTACAGGCACCTTAGCCTTAGTGATTATTTCCCTATTTTTCATTACTTCGGCAGATTCAGGCATTTATGTGCTGAATAATATGGCATCACGGGATAAAAGCCTTTCCGCACCGCGTTGGCAAGCCATAATGTGGGGCGCGGTGATGATGGTATTAGCTATTGTGTTAATGCGTGAAGGTGGACTAGGCACACTACAAACAATGACCTTATTGGTGGCACTACCGTTTGCAATGTTGATGTTAATAATGTGTGTGAGCTTATGGAAAGGCTTGAATGCGGATCAAAAATACTTCGCCGCCAAAGTCACCCCAACCAGCTTGTTATGGACAGGGGAAAAATGGAAAGATCGCTTAGGACAAATGCTCAACCAAACGCAGGAAAAGGATATTGTGAAATTCTTAAAACGCACCGCCTTGCCTGCAATGCGTGAGCTACGCCAAGAGTTAGTGGAAGTTTACAGCCTGAATGTGGACGTTGTGCCATCGCTTGAGGCAGAAGAGCCAAGCGTGGAACTGATCATCAAAAAAGAATCAATGCGTGATTTTATGTATGGAGTGAAATCCGTAAGCCACGAAATTGCCTCACAGTTGGTTGATGATGAAAACCTCCCGCATATTCAGCATTCCGTCACTTACCAGCCGATGACTTACTTCGCTGACGGTCGTACGGGCTATGATGTGCAATATATGACACGTAACGAACTCATCGCCGATATTTTGCGTCAATATGAACGCTATCTCAGCTTGCTAGAAGACGTGGGGCAAGAGCTAATGTCGCACGAGCAAACGGAGCTGGCGGAATAATTTAAGCGATAGCAACGAATAAAAACAAAGTGCGGTCAAAAAAATGATAGAATTTTGCACCGCACTTTTTTACGCGAGCTTTTCTCGCTTTTGATGTTTATGGAGAACTTTATGGATACCGCATTTATTTTATCTGCCATTGTTGGCTTGGGTATTGTGGCACAATGGCTGGCTTGGTATTTAAAACAGCCCTCAATTTTATTTTTATTGCTGATCGGCATTGTAGTCGGCCCCGTGTTGAATTTATTCAACCCTGATGCTATTTTGGGCGATTTGCTCTTTCCTTTTATTTCCCTTGGCGTTGCTGTCATTCTCTTTGAGGGAGCGTTAACCCTCGAATTTGACGAAATAAAACAACACGGCAAAGTGGTGCAACTTTTGGTGTCGCTCGGAATGCTGATTACCGTCAGCGTGATTTCTGTTGCCACTTATTTTCTCTTTGAGGTGGATTGGCGCATCGCCTTGCTGTTCGGCACATTGGTGTGCGTAACTGGGCCAACGGTGATTGTGCCATTGTTGCGTAGCGTTCGCCCAAATAGCAACATCGCCAATATTCTCAAATGGGAAGGCATTATCATTGACCCAATCGGTGCGATCGCTGTGGTGTTGGTGTATGAATACATTATTTCTGGCGGTGAAGCCAGTGAAATCGGCACCTTTGCCAAAATCATTGCCGTAGCAGGCGTGATTGGAATGGCTGGTGCGTGGTTGCTGGCTAATCTGATTAAACGCCATATGATCCCTGAATATTTGCGCAACGTGTTCGTGCTTGCTTACATTTTGCTGTTATTCACTGCGTCAAACCATTTCGCCCACGAATCAGGGCTATTAACGGTTACCGTGCTGGGCGTGGCATTGGCAAACTGGAAAGGCTTTCCAAAAGATCATATTTTAGAATTTAAAGAATCCCTGACCGTTTTGCTGATTTCCACCCTGTTTATCATTTTAGCTGCGCGGGTGAATTTAGAACATCTGACAAGCGTGGGAATGGCAGGCATTTTGCTGTTATTCGTAGCAATGTTTATCGCTCGTCCGCTTGCCATTTGGTTTTCGTCTATTGGCTCAAGTTTAACTTTAAATGAAAAGTTGATGATTAGCTGGATTGGCCCGCGCGGGATTGTCGCCGCAGCTATTTCTTCTCTCTTCGCGATTAAATTGCAAGACACCCAAATTCAAGGCGTGGAATTGCTTGTGCCGTTAGTGTTCACGATTATTATTGGTACGGTGCTAATTCAAGGCTTAGGGGCAAAAACCATTGCAAAATTGTTGAATGTGCAAGAATCGGTGTACAAAGGCGTGTTGATTATTGGTTCAAATCCTGTGGCGCTAGCCATTGCGAAATCCTTAAAAGATCAAAATGTGGACGTATTGGTCGCAAGCCGCCATTATAACGAAGTAGCAAAAGCCAGAATGTTGGGGCTGCGTACTTACTACGGTAACCCAGTTTCTACCCACGCCGATGGGCATTTGGATCTTATCGGGTTGGGCAATATGTTCGCCATTAGTACGGACAAAGAACTCAATACCTTGTCGGAAATTCATTATCGCCACGAATTTGATAAAGAAAACATTTACCGCATTCGTTTCAGCGATGATAACAATCCAACGGAACGTTATGATATTCAAGACAACTACCGTTCCAACTGGCTTTTCGGCAAAAATGTAACCTACGCAAAATTAGCCAGTATGCTGGCGAAAAATGCGCGTGTTAAGGTAACCAATCTTACTGATAGCTACACTTATCAAGATTACAAAACCACCAACAAACAATTTGTGCCGTTATATACCATTGATGATAAAGGCTTTATTTCTATTATCAATGATGAACAAACGATCCCAACTAACTGCCGTATTGTAGCGTTAGTAGCGGAAGAAGAAACGGCGAAAAGCGCATAAAAATAAGTGCGGTGGAAAAAATGGAAATTTTTCACCGCACTTTGTTTTTCTAATTGCACGCTTATCAACGCGAATTAATGGGCTTCGTCCCAGTTTTCCCCAACGCCCACATCTACAATCAGCGGCACTACAAGCTCGGCGGCATTTTGCATTAGAGATTGAATTTGCGAGCGGTAGTGATCTACGCGGTCGGTTTTCACTTCAAACACCAATTCATCGTGGACTTGCATAATCATTGCGATATTCGGATCTTGCGCAATGGCGCTGTCAATGGCGATCATCGCACGCTTAATAATATCCGCCGCCGTGCCTTGCATTGGGGCGTTGATCGCCACACGCTCTGCGCCTTTTCTGCGCATTGCGTTGCTCGATTGAATCTCAGGCAGATACAAACGGCGTCCGAACAAGGTTTCCACATAGCCTTGCTGTTTGGCTTTTTCGCGAATATCAGTCATAAAGGTTTGCACACCGGGATAGCGTTGGAAATACAAATCCATATATTTTTGCGCATCGCCACGAGGAATGCCAAGCTGACGAGAAAGCCCAAACGCGCTCATTCCATAAATGAGTCCAAAGTTAATGGCTTTTGCACTGCGACGTTGTTCGCTGGTAACCTCATCAAGTGGCACGCCAAAAATCTCTGCAGCGGTGGAACGGTGAATATCCTTGCCTTGTTGGAATGCACTAATCAAGCCTTGATCTTGCGATAAATGCGCCATTATGCGCAGTTCGATTTGAGAATAATCCGCCGCGATGATTTTATACCCTTCGCGCGCAATAAAGGCTTGGCGAATGCGGCGTCCTTCTTCATTACGAATAGGGATATTCTGCAAGTTTGGATCGCTGGAAGAAAGCCGCCCCGTTACCGTTACCGCTTGATGATAAGAGGTGTGAATCCGCCCTGTGCGTGGATTGATCATCAGCGGAAGTTTGTCCGTATAAGTGGATTTTAATTTCGCTAAACCACGGTGTTCAATGAGCAATTTCGGCACAATATGCCCTTGTTGCGCCAACTCTTCCAACACTTCTTCATTGGTGGAAGGCGCGCCTTTTGGGGTTTTGGCGATAATCGGTAAACCAAGCTTTTCAAACAGGATTTCTTGTAATTGTTTGGTGGACGCAAGGTTGAAATTTTCCCCTGCCGCCTGATGCACTTGGCTTTCAAGTGAGGTCAATTTTTCGCTAATTTCTTGCGATTGTGCGAGTAAGGTTTGGCTGTCCACCAACACGCCGTTGCGTTCAATGCGTGATAACACGCCCACCAACGGCATTTCGATGTCATCAAATAACTTGACCAAACTTTCCGTTTGCGCCAATTCTGGCCATAGGGTTTGGTGTAATTTCATTGTGATGTCCGCATCTTCCGCGGCATATTCACTGGCTTGTTCGATAGCAATTTTATCAAAAGTGAGCTGTTTTTTGCCCTTGCCAGCAATGGCTTCAAATTCAATGGTTTGATGGTCCAAATGGCGTTTGGCAAGCTCGTCCATATTGTGTCGCCCTGTGCTGTTTAGCACATAGGATTCCAACATGGTGTCGAAACGCACGCCTTGTAGCGCAATGCCGTGATTGGCGAATACGGTGAGATCGTATTTGATATTTTGTCCCACTTTTTCAATCTGCGGATTTTCCAATAAAGGCTTGAGCGCCGCTAAACATTGCTGTTTGTCTAACTGGCTCGGCACACGTTCAAAATAGGTTTCGGTTGCGTCTGCGCTGCCGAATAAATCCCCTTGTGATTGGCTTTCACGCGCCACTTCGTGCAAATGATCAAGGGGGATATAGCAGGCTTCGCCATTTTCTAAAGCAAAAGAAATGCCTACCAAGTTCGCTTGCATTACATCTAAATTATCGGTTTCCGTATCCACTGCAATGAGTTTAACGTGCTGAATTTTATTCAGCCATTCATCGAGCTTGGCTTGGCTATCCACGGTTTCATACAAAGTGCGGTCGATTTTTACCGAATTTTTCACCGCACTTTTTGTCACCGTTTCATTTTGTGCTGTCGGCGTGGCAAATTTGGCGCTTTGTAAATCCCCTTTGGTCAAACCGCTTTCGCCGTCCATCACTTCATTTAGCCAACGCTTAAACTCATAGCGCGCGAAATATTCCACTAATTCATCACGCTGATTTTGCCCAAGCGTGAGTTCTTCTGGCTTCACCGCTAACGGCACATCAGTTTTGATGGTCGCAAGAATGTAAGACAAATCTGCATCAGCTTTGGCGGCAAGCAATTTTTCGCCTAATTTTTTCGCGCCGCGAATAGGCAGCTCCGCCACTTTTTCCAAATTGGCATAAATCTCTGCCATACTGCCAATGCCTTGCAAAAGCCCAAGTGCGGTTTTTTCGCCCACGCCAGCCACACCGGGGATATTGTCCGCGCTGTCGCCCATTAAGGCTAAATAATCAATAATTAACTCAGGCGGAATGCCATATTTTTCAATCACGCCCTCGCGATCCAGCAGGCTGTTATTCATTGTGTTGATAAGCATAATGTTATCGTCCACCAACTGCGCCATATCCTTATCGCCCGTGCTAATCAACACTTTTTGGCCTGCCTGAGAAGCCTGCACCGCAAGCGTGCCGATAACATCGTCCGCTTCCACCCCTTCAATGGATAAAAGCGGAATACCAAGGGCTTTGATAATGGCGTGCAAGGGCTGAATTTGCTTGCGCAAATCATCAGGCATCGGCGGACGGTGCGATTTATATTGCTCAAATAATTCATCACGGAAAGTTTTCCCTTTGGCATCAAACACCACCGCAATATGGCTCGGCTGCACCTGCGCAATCAAACTTTTCAGCATATTCAACACGCCATACATCGCCCCCGTTGGCTCGCCAAGGGAATTGGTGAGCGGTGGAAACGCGTGGAACGCACGATACAAATAAGACGATCCGTCCACTAACACAAGCGGATTTTCTTCAATTTTAGCCATAAGATTCTCGATAACTGTGATGAAAAATGAGAGATATTATAGCGGAAAGTGCGGTGGGATTTTGAAAAATTTTGCAAGAATAAGCTGACAATGCACAACGCGCCCCATTATAATCGCCCGAATTAATTGATTGAACGCTGAAAAGTGAAGCACAAACTATGAATATCATCACCGTAACAGACCGCGAAACCTTGCCTTTAGACCACTTGCTTAATCTCTGGCAAGCCAGCGTGGAAGCCACTCATCACTTCTTATCCAAAGAAGAAATCGCCGCCATTCGCCCTTATGTGCCAGAAGCCCTCAAAGGCGTGGAGCATTTAATTACTGGTGGAAAAAGACAGTGAAATCGTGGGCTTTATGGGCATCAACGGCACAAAATTAGAAATGCTCTTCATCGCCCCAGAACAGCGCGGCAAAGGCATCGGCAAAACCTTATTACAGCACGGCATTGCGGAATTGGGTGTGAATAGCCTAACTGTCAATGAACAAAACCCACAAGCAGTGGGCTTTTACCAGCACATGGGCTTTCAGACGGTGGAACGCCACGAGTTGGACGAACAGGGCAATCCGTATCCGATTTTAATTATGAAAAAATAACACTTGAATTTGGGTTTGAGAGATTAAGCGACAATGCAAGGAAAAATCCAACGCGCACAAGGTTGTTTATTAGGGCAGCTGGCAGGTGATGCACTGGGGAGTTTGGTAGAGTTTTTATCGCCAGAAATGATTCGCAAGAAATACCCCAATGGTGTTCGTAAATTAGAAGATGGCGGCACTTGGGATACCATTGCAGGTCAACCGACAGATGATTCTGAAATGGCTTTATTGCTAGCGCGCTACTTAGTGAAAACAGGTACTTATAATGCGAAAGAGATGCAAAATGCTTATCTGTTTTGGCTTAATTCGCAGCCATTTGATTGTGGAATGACCATTGCTTCTGCGCTGTTAGGGAGAAAAAATCCAAATAGTCAAGCCAATGGTGCTTTGATGCGCATTAGTCCTTTAGGGATTTTTGGGGCAAATTATCCACTGGCAACCGTGGCAAATTGGGCAATACAAGATGCTCAACTGACTCATTCTAACCCTGTTTGCTTACAAGCAAATGCACTAATGGCTATGGCTATCGCCGAAGCGGTTAATCAAAATATTGATGCTAAAACTCTGTTTGTTAAAATCAAACACTGGGCGCAGACATTGACAGTCGATGATTTATTACTTCAAGCTATTGAAGAATCAGAGATCGCCCCGCCAAAAGATTACATTACTCAACAGGGTTGGGTGATCATTGCCTTTCACAATATGCTATGGCAGTTGCAACACGCGGAAAGTCTTGAAAGCGGTGTGATTGATACCGTAATGCGTGGTGGGGATACGGATACCAACGCCGCCATTTGTGGCGCACTATTGGGAGCCGTTTATGGCATTAAAGCCATTCCTGAACAATGGCTAACAGCGATTTTAAATTGTCGCCCTTCTATAGATCTTCCTTCTATAAAACGACCACGCCCTAAATGTTTTTGGCCAGCTGATGCGCTAGAATTAGCTGAGCAACTTGTTAACCCGAGTTCAAAAAATTGAGAAATGGTACTCGATAACTAGCTAAAATCTCCATTTTTAAATAATTAATTAGGGAGAGTTTGGGTTGGTGCCTAGTGCAACCCCTAATTTAAAAATAAATAAGTGCGGTGTTTTTTTGTCAAGTTTTTACAATGGGCTTTCCACCTGCAACCGTTCGTAAATCTCATTGATGGTGAGCATTAAACAAGAGCGTACCAATTTTTCTTTGCGTTGCATTTTAATTTGGTAGCTAAGAGAATCGGGATCTTCTTTGTCTTCGGGAAAGTTCAGCAGAGTTTTGTCTTGCTGCAAATGTAAACCTTGCATAAATTCAATCACTATCGGATCAAAAAAGCGGTATTCTTTTTCATCATTATTGAGCTTTTCTTTGAATTTGATGAAGGCATTAAGATCTTCAAAAACGTGGTGATCGATCACACCAAGCCCCAATAACACTTTCAGGCGAATGGCGAGATCAAAAAGTGGGCCTGACGTCATAAATAACGAGTCCACCACGGATTTCACCGCAAAATCCGTTTTGCGGAAAACACGATTGATAAGGCTGTCCACAGCGTCATCAAATAATGCGACACTGGCGGTAATAAAGCCACGAATAGACGTGGCTTCACTGAGTTTTTCGTAAATAGGATCGTCCAATGATGCCTTCCTAAATAGGGTGAATAAAGATACTGCTGTTCACTTTTACGCTGCAAGTTGTTGATAGGCTTGAGCTATTTGCTCAATCACTGTCTTATCTTGCAATTCTGTATATTTTTCTAGCGTATTAATCACACCATTTTGCGTTAAGGATTGCGCTAGCTCTTGTGCCTGTGGATCATTTTCATTGCGATAGCACAGCGCGGTTGCCACAGCTTGTTCTAAATGTTGATGCGGCAGTTGATATTCTAGCGTTCCGCGTAATGGTTTGATTAGGCGATCATTATAACTGAGTTTACGCAAAGGCTCACGTCCTACACGATCCACATCATCGACTAAATAAGGATTAGCAAATCGAGCCAAGATTTTTTCAATATAAGCGGCGTGTGCTTGTGGATCAAATCCGTAACGTTTAATCAGAACTGCGCCACTTTCTTCCATTACCGCTTTAACAAAAGCACGCACTTGCGGATCTTCAATGCTTTCTTTGACAAATTGGTAGCCTTTTAATTTGCCGTAATATGCCGTTACCGCGTGGCCCGTATTTAGCGTAAACAATTTACGTTCTACAAACGCCATTAGATTATCCGTTTGTTCCATTCCCGCAATTTTGGGGATTGGCCCTTTGAACTGGGTTTTATCCACAATCCATTCGCTAAATTCTTCCACCGTAACCAACAGCGGATCTTGCGGATCAAGTTGCACTGGCGGCACAATGCGATCCACCGCACTATCCACAAAGCCAACCAATGCGTCCACTTGTTGCTGCTGTTTTTCATCTAAATATTGAAAAACCTGCTCTTTCAAGAAACTCGTACCACGCACCATATTTTCGCACGCAATAATGTTGAGTGGTTGTTTATTCCCAGCTTCAAGACGAGCCACCAAGCCTTTGGCAATGGTGCTAGCAATAATTTTTAGTACATTTGGCCCAACGGCAGTGGTGACTAAATCCACTTGCTGAAATAAGTCAATCAGAGCATTTTCATCTTTTGAATTAACGCCAGTTACATTAGATACTTGCTCAATTCGATTAACTTTTTCGCCCACCACTTTTACGTTGTAGCTTTTCTGTTCTTGCAATAATCGAATAACGTCATCATTCACATCGGCAAAAATCACTTCAATACCACTGTCTGCGAGCAATTTTCCGATGAAACCTCGTCCGATATTTCCTGCCCCAAAATGTAATGCTTTCATTTTTTTCTCCAATAACATCAATAATGAGAAATGGCATCGCAAAAACGATGCCATTTTTGACCGCACTTTAAGATTTAAGTAAGGCTAACACATCTTCCACATTATTTGTGGTGGTCAGTGTTGCAATCGCTTCTTCGCTGTCTAAGGCGTTAGTGATAGCAGTTAGCACTTGAATATGTTCATTATTGCGCGCGGCGATACCAATCACTAATTTGGCTACGCCGTCTTCTTCCTCAGTAAAGCGTACGCCTTCAGGATATTGACATACTACAATACCTGTTTTCAATACGGCATCTTTTGCATCAATCGTACCGTGTGGCACGGCTAAGCCTTCGCCTAAGTAAGTGGAAACTAATTCTTCGCGTTCAAACATTGCGTCCACATAACTTGGCAACACGAAACCTGCTTTCACTAATTGTTCGCCAGCAAAACGAATGGCATCTTGTTTATTTTCCGCTTTTAATCCTAAGAAAATTTGATCCGCACTAAGGTTGAAGGTTGCACCGTCCATTTCTGCCACTTCTACGCTGTCTGCCGATTTTGCGGCTGCTTCTGTGAAATGTGCTTTTAATTCATTCACCAAATTATCATAGAATTTATTATCTAAGAAATTGGTTAAAGAAAGATGCATTGCATTTGGCACTTGTTTTTGTGCGCGTAAGGTTAAGTCTTGGTGCGTAATCACTAATCTTGCATTATCTGGTAAGTCATTGATTGCACAGTTCGCCACATCAATTGGCAAGCCTGCATCTTTCACTTTTTTGCGCAGCATACTTGCACCCATTGCGCTTGATCCCATTCCAGCATCGCAAGATACAAAGATTTTTTGTAAGCCTTTGTAATCGGTTACTGGTTTTGCCACATCGCCTTTCATTGCTTTTGATGCAGCTTGAGCTTCTTCTAATTTATCTGAAGTATCTTCTTTTTGAATTTTTAAGAAGAATGCAGCGATAACAAAAGAAACAACGGTCGCTAATGCCACTGAACAAAGCACGCCAAAGATAGATTGTGAAGGTGTCATTGCTAATACCGCAATAATTGAACCCGGTGAAGCTGGCGCAATAAGCCCTGCATTAAATAATACCAAGGTAAATACGCCAGTCATTCCCCCTGCAATAACCGCGATTAATAAACGTGGATTCATTAATACATAAGGGAAATAAATTTCGTGAATCCCACCGAAGAAGTGGATCACAGCCGCCCCACCTGCGGTTTGTTTCGCTGAACCTTTACCAAATAAAATATAGGCTAATAATACCCCTAAACCTGGGCCTGGGTTTGCTTCAATCAAGAAGAAAATAGATTGACCAAGTTCTTGTGATTGTTGAATACCTAGCGGAGAGAAAATGCCGTGGTTAATCGCATTATTTAAGAAAAGGATTTTCGCAGGTTCAACAAAAATAGAAGTGAGTGGCAACAAATGTGCTTGTACTAATACATCTACCCCTGCCGCCAAGGTTGTGGAAAGCACTTTCACCGCAGGGCCTACCACTAAGAAGAATAAAATAGCAAGCAACATTCCGATAATACCTGATGAAAAGTTATTCACCAGCATTTCAAAACCGCTCTTGATTTTACCATCAGCCCAACGGTCGAAGTGTTTAATTGCCCAACCACCTGTTGGTCCTGCAATCATTGCACCAAGGAACATTGGAATATCTGTCCCAATGATTACCCCTGCTGTTGTGATCGCACCTACAACCGCACCACGATCGCCACCGACTAATTTCCCCCCTGTATAACCAATTAATAATGGCAATAAATAGGTGATCATCGGGCCAACAAGTTTACCTAAGGTTTCATTTGGAAACCAACCTGTTGGAATAAAAAGTGCGGTGATAAATCCCCAAGCAATGAATGCCCCAATATTTGGCATCACCATATTTGACAAAAAGCGTCCAAAACTTTGGACTTTCAGTTTTGCATTTGCTGATAACATAATTAACCTCATTAATTGTGAAGTGAGTTGTGTCCATTTAATGAACGAAAGCATAGCAAAGGCAAAATCAAAGCCAAAATTTTTAAGTTTAAAAATGTGAACTAGATCACAAGATATTTTTGGGTATACAAAAGTAAAATGTGATGAAGATCACATAATTTTATTGAGGTGGAATTTTATGTGATCTATATCACATAAATTTATTGTAGAAAGTGTAGAGAAGGATTTATTTCATCAATGTTATATTGAGAAATAAAATAGGTAAAAAGGGATATTGAGATTTTACAAAGAAAAACAAAAACTGCTTGGTGCTCACCAAGCAGTTTGGAGTGAATTAGAAAGGAATATCATCATCTAATGGCACGTCATCAATCACTGGCTGTGGCGCAGGTGTTGCTTGTGGTGCGGCTCTTTGTGCTTGATATGCGGGCTGTGTAGGTTGAGCATATTGATTGCCCCCTTGTTGAGCTGCATAGCCACCACCTTGTTGGGCATATCCCCCGCCTTGCGGTGCATAGCCGCCTTGAGTACGTTCTGCGCGGCTGTCTAACATTTGTAGCACATCGCCTTGGATTTCCGTGGTGTAGCGATCTTGGCCATTTTGATCTTGCCATTTGCGCGTTCTTAAACGCCCTTCAACATAAACTTTTGAACCTTTGCGCAAATATTCACCCACAATTTCAGCTTGACGGCGATAGAACACAATGCGATGCCATTCGGTGATTTCACGGCGTTCACCGGTGTTTTTATCCATCCAGCTTTCACTGGTTGCTACGCTAATGTTCGCCACAGCTTCGCCATTTGGCATTGTGCGAATTTCAGGATCGTTTCCTAGGTTTCCTACGATAATAACTTTGTTTACTCCAGCCATAAATTCCTCTGTCTGATGTTAATTACGATAAAATTTTCGCTATTTTGCCCTAAAAAAAGAGAAAAAGCTATTAGTTCCAGACAAATAAACTGGATATTTGCACAGTTATTTCAGATTATGCGATAATGATCGCAAAATTATCTTAAATTGCTTGAACAGACGAAACGATTATGGAAAAAATAGAAGTGCGTGGGGCGAGAACCCATAATTTAAAAAATATTAATCTGACGATTCCGCGTGATAAATTGATTGTGATTACAGGGCTTTCTGGCTCGGGGAAATCTTCACTGGCCTTTGATACCCTTTATGCCGAAGGGCAACGCCGTTATGTGGAATCCCTTTCTGCGTATGCGCGCCAGTTTTTATCGTTAATGGAAAAGCCAGATGTGGATCATATTGAAGGGCTATCCCCTGCGATTTCCATTGAACAAAAATCCACCTCGCACAATCCACGTTCTACGGTGGGTACGATCACGGAAATTCACGACTATTTGCGTTTGCTATTTGCTCGTGTGGGCGAACCGCGCTGCCCAAATCATCATATTCCGTTAGCGGCGCAAACCATTAGTCAGATGGTGGATAAGGTGCTGGCATTGCCGGAAGAAAGCCGAATGATGCTGCTCGCCCCTGTGGTGAAAGATCGCAAAGGGGAACATATTAAAATTTTAGAACATATTGCCGCGCAAGGTTATATCCGCGCTAGAATTGATGGGGAAATTTGCGATCTTTCTGATCCACCAAAATTAGAATTACAGAAAAAGCACACCATTGAAGTGGTGGTGGATCGCTTTAAAGTTCGTCCAGATTTAGCAACCCGCTTAGCGGAATCCTTTGAAACAGCGTTAGAACTTTCTGGCGGCACGGCAGTGGTGGCGAATATGGACGATCCGAAAGCGGAAGAACTGCTGTTTTCCGCGAATTTTGCTTGTCCGCATTGTGGTTATTCCGTGCCTGAACTCGAGCCGCGTTTATTTTCCTTTAATAATCCTGCGGGGGCTTGCCCGACTTGTGATGGCTTGGGGGTTCAGCAATATTTTGATGAAAAACGCGTGGTGCAAAATCCAAGCATTTCCTTAGCAGGTGGGGCGATTAAAGGTTGGGATCGACGTAATTTCTATTATTACCAAATGCTGACTTCCCTCGCCAAACACTATGGCTTTGATGTGGAAAGCCCGTTTGAAGATTTACCAAAAAAAATTCAGCACATTATTTTGCACGGTTCAGGCAAAGAAGAAATTGAATTCCAATATATGAACGACCGTGGCGATGTGGTGCTACGCCGCCATAGTTTTGAAGGCATTCTCAATAATATGGCACGCCGTTATAAAGAAACAGAATCAATGTCTGTGCGTGAAGAATTGGCGAAAAATATCAGTACGCGTCCTTGTAAGGATTGCGGTGGCTCGCGTTTACGCCCTGAAGCGCGTAATGTTTTTATTGGCGAAACAAATCTGCCTGAGGTTTCCGAAAAGAGCATTGGTGAAGCCTTTAATTTTGTGGATAGCCTTACCCTAAGCGGACAGCGCGCGCAAATTGCCGATAAAATTCTCAAAGAAATCAAAGAGCGCTTGCAATTTTTGGTTAATGTGGGGCTGAATTATCTTTCTCTTTCTCGTTCTGCCGAAACCCTTTCTGGTGGTGAAGCGCAACGTATTCGTCTAGCTAGCCAAATTGGTGCTGGCTTGGTTGGCGTGATGTATGTGCTTGATGAGCCTTCCATTGGCTTGCACCAACGAGATAATGAGCGCTTACTTAACACCTTGATTCACTTAAGAAATTTAGGTAACACAGTGATTGTGGTGGAACACGATGAAGATGCTATTTTGAGCGCAGATCACATCATTGATATTGGCCCTGGTGCTGGTGTGCACGGTGGTAGCGTGGTAGCGCAAGGTACAGCACAAGAAATTATGCAAAATCCAAACTCACTGACGGGGAAATTCTTATCAGGCAAAGAAAAAATAGAAATTCCAAAAAAACGCACCGCACTTGATAAAGAAAGAATCTTAAAACTCAAAGGCGCTTCGGGCAATAATCTGAAAAATGTCAATTTAGAAATCCCTGTGGGCTTGTTTACTTGTGTAACAGGCGTATCGGGGTCGGGTAAATCTACGCTGATTAACGATACCCTATTCCCACTGGCGCAAAGTGCTTTAAACCGTGCGGAAAATGCGCAAGCCGCACCGCATAAATCTATTCAAGGATTAGAATTTTTTGACAAAGTGATCGATATTGATCAAAGCCCAATTGGACGTACACCGCGTTCCAATCCTGCCACTTACACGGGCTTATTCACACCAATTCGCGAATTATTCGCAGGCGTGCCAGAATCCCGTGCGCGAGGCTACAATCCCGGTCGATTTAGCTTTAACGTGCGAGGCGGACGCTGTGAAGCCTGCCAAGGAGATGGGGTAATCAAAGTGGAGATGCACTTTTTACCTGATGTTTATGTCCCTTGTGATCAATGCAAAGGAAAACGTTACAATCGCGAAACCTTAGAAATTCGTTACAAAGGCAAAACGATTAACCAAGTGTTGGATATGACGGTGGAAGAAGCGCGAGAATTTTTCGATGCCATTCCGCAAATTGCGCGCAAATTGCAAACCTTGATGGACGTGGGACTATCCTACATTCGCCTAGGGCAATCTTCCACCACCCTATCTGGCGGTGAAGCGCAACGGGTGAAATTGGCGACCGAGTTATCAAAACGCGATACGGGAAAAACCTTGTATATTCTTGATGAACCCACAACTGGCTTACATTTTGCGGATATTAAACAGCTCCTTGAAGTGCTACATCGCTTGCGTGATCAGGGCAACACCATTGTGGTGATTGAGCATAATTTAGATGTGATTAAAACCGCAGACTGGATTGTGGATCTTGGCCCTGAAGGGGGAAGTGGCGGTGGTGAAATTATTGCTACAGGAATGCCAGAGCAAGTGGCGAAAGTGAAAGGCTCGCACACAGCACGGTTTTTAAAACAAATTCTTGCAAAGTAAAAAGAACAAAATAAAAGTGCGGTAATTTTTTCAGCAGATTTGATAAAAAATTTCTGTTATCAATGCTGATTTTTTGATACATTTAGCGCAATTTTTCTCACACTTACGCGTGAGTGTTTTTTATACAGTTACTTTAACGGAATTCTTATGTTATTTAAAAAAATTCGTGGTTTATTCTCAAACGATCTTTCTATTGATTTAGGTACAGCGAACACATTAATTTATGTGAAAGGGCAAGGAATCGTGCTAAATGAACCCTCTGTGGTGGCAATTCGTCAAGGCCGTGCAGGATCGATGAAAAGCATTGCAGCGGTAGGGAAAGAAGCAAAATTAATGCTTGGCCGTACACCGAAAAGCATTTTAGCCATTCGCCCAATGAAAGATGGCGTTATCGCGGATTTCTCGGTAACCGAAAAAATGTTGCAATACTTCATTAAACAAGTACATAGCGGCAACTTTATGCGCCCAAGCCCGCGAGTTTTAGTCTGCGTACCAGCAGGTGCAACCCAAGTGGAACGCCGTGCGATTAAAGAATCTGCCTTAGGTGCAGGCGCGCGCGAAGTGTACTTAATTGAAGAGCCAATGGCTGCGGCAATCGGGGCAAAATTGCCTGTTTCCACCGCAACAGGATCAATGGTGATTGATATCGGTGGCGGTACAACTGAAGTCGCGGTGATTTCTTTAAATGGTATTGTTTATTCTTCTTCTGTGCGCATTGGTGGCGACCGTTTTGATGAAGCAATTATCGCCTATGTACGCCGCACTTTTGGTTCTATTATTGGTGAACCAACCGCAGAGCGCATCAAAGAAGAAATTGGTACAGCCTATATTCAAGAAGGCGATGAAATTAAAGAGCTAGAAGTTCACGGACACAACCTTGCAGAGGGGGCGCCAAGAACCTTTACCTTAAATTCACGCGATGTGTTGGAAGCTATTCAACAGCCATTAAACGGCATTGTTACTGCCGTGCGTACTGCGCTCGAAGAATGCCAACCAGAACACGCTGCGGATATTTTTGAACGCGGTATCGTGCTAACTGGTGGTGGTGCGTTATTGCGTAATATTGATGTTTTATTGTCGAAAGAAACTGGCGTACCTGTGATTGTTGCTGATGATCCACTGACCTGTGTTGCTCGTGGCGGTGGCGAAGCATTAGATATGCACGGTGCTGATATTTTCAGCGACGATATTTAATTTGCAATGTTATAAAAGTGCGGTCAAAAAATGCTAAAAATTTGACCGCACTTCTTTCTGAGCCATATTAATGAAACCGATCTTTGGAAAAGCTCCCTACCTTGGCATTCGTTTAATTTTTGCCGTGATTGCTTCTATTGTGCTGATTTTATTTGATGGGCAAACCAACACAATGATAAAAGCACGTAGCATAATGGAAACAGCAATTGGTGGCGTTTATTATCTTGCCAACACCCCTAGAACCGTATTAGACGGTGTGTCTTACAATCTTGTTGATACCAACAAATTACAAATCGAAAACAAAGTCCTAAGAGAACAACTGCGCGAAAAAAATGCCGACTTACTGTTATTGGATCAACTAAAAGTAGAAAACCAACGCTTACGTTTATTGCTAAATTCGCCATTGCGTACAGATGAATACAAAAAAATCGCTGAGGTTTTAACCGCAGAAACTGATGTTTATCGCCAGCAAGTGGTCATTAACCAAGGGGAAAATGACGGTGCTTATGTGGGGCAGCCGGTTATCGATGAAAAAGGTGTAGTTGGGCAGATTATTTCTGTAGGAAGCAACACCAGTCGCGTGCTGTTACTAACGGACGTTACCCATTCCATTCCTGTGCAAGTATTGCGTAATGATGTGCGTGTGATCGCCAGTGGTACAGGGCACAGTGATGAACTCACCCTAGACAATGTGCCACGCTCAGTGGATATTGTGAAAGGGGATTTACTGGTTACATCTGGGCTAGGTGGACGTTTCCTTGAAGGCTACCCTGTCGCCATTGTGGAAAATGTATCGCGTGATGGAAAGAATTATTTCGCTACTATCACAGCGAAACCACTCGCATCGATTGAGCGTTTACGTTATGTCTTACTTTTATGGCCAACCAATGAAGATATGCGTAAAGTAAATTCTAGTACGCCAGAAGATGTGCGCAAAGCCGTTCGTCAGCGTCTTGAAACTCAGAAAAAGCAAGAAATTGTGCAACCGTCTATGACAGCGGAAGAGCCAGAAGAAAAACCATCAACTCCAACTTTAGAGGAGATTCATACGGAACAAATGGAAATGCCTTCTGAACCTGTTGATCCTGAATTGCAACATTATCGAGAGGAAGATTAATGCGAGGTCGTGCTGTTTTACAATTATTGTTTATTGTATCCACCTTTTTAATTGCAATGGTGTTAGAAATTGCACCTTGGCCAACTAGCCTGCATAATTTCAAGCCTGCGTGGTTATTGTTGGTCTTAACTTATTGGATCTTAGCAATGCCTTCAAAAATTAGTGTCGGTACAGCATTTCTTATGGGAATTGCTTGGGATCTTGTACTCGGTTCAACCTTGGGAATCCACGCGTTAGTGCTTTCTATTTTTGCTTATTTGCTTGCAGTGAATAGTGTATTAATCCGGAATTTATCTTTATGGATGCAAGGAATATTTGTTATTCTCGCTGTTTTTGGTGTAAGAATAGGAATTTTTATCGTTGAGCTATTCTTGCATAGTGCAGTCTTTAATTGGCAAGAGATTTTTGGCGCAATTACCACTGGCGTATTATGGCCTTGGATATTCTTGTTATTGAGAAAAGTAGCAAAGCAATTCCATATTGGATAATACTGCTAATGAATTAGAAATAATTTAGATCTCTTTTAATTGGATAAACTTAATTAGTAAATTAAATTGAAAGAGATTTTTATTGTTGAATAAGAAATATAACAAAAACCAGTAAAGTTTTCAGATGTAATAGAATTATAAAAGAAAAAGAGTGGTGGGCGATACCGGTCTCGAACCAGTGACCCCCTCCTTGTAAGGGAGGTGCTCTCCCAACTGAGCTAATCGCCCGACAGAATGCTATTTCTAGCTATCGGATTTAACTTTGTGAAAAGTTAAACTGGGAACTTAAACTAGCGTGGTGGGCGATACCGGTCTCGAACCAGTGACCCCCTCCTTGTAAGGGAGGTGCTCTCCCAACTGAGCTAATCGCCCACGTTAGTTTAAGCGTTACAACACAAGTCCTTAAAAAAGTGGTGGGCGATACCGGTCTCGAACCAGTGACCCCCTCCTTGTAAGGGAGGTGCTCTCCCAACTGAGCTAATCGCCCTTGTGTCGTGGGTTGGCATTATAAGTGTTCTCAAAACACAGTCAATAAGTTTTTGCATATTTTTGTTTAAGTGTTGCAAAAATAAACATAAACTTGCTTTTTTTATCGTGAATTAGATGAACTCATAGTACAATACCGCCGATTTAATTTTACTGTAAACAAAGGTTATAAATAAAATGAAAGCAGAACCGCTATTTAATTTAGATCCGTCCGTGAAAGTTCGTACTCGCTTTGCGCCTAGCCCAACAGGCTATCTGCACGTTGGCGGTGCTAGAACCGCACTATATTCTTGGCTATTTGCAAAACATAACCAAGGTGAATTTGTATTACGCATTGAAGATACTGATTTAGAACGTTCTACGCCAGAAGCCACGCAAGCTATTTTAGAAGGAATGGAATGGCTTAACTTAGCTTGGGATCACGGCCCTTATTACCAAACGAAGCGCTTTGATCGTTACAATCAAGTGATTGATCAAATGCTTGAACAGGGCTTGGCTTATCGTTGTTATTGTTCAAAAGAGCGTTTAGAAAATTTACGCAATGAGCAAGAAAAAAATAAAGAAAAACCACGTTATGATGGCTATTGCTTACATCACGCGCCTGAGAATCCAGATGCTCCTCACGTTGTACGTTTCAAAAACCCACAAGAAGGTTCGGTAGTATTTGATGATGCCGTGCGTGGACGCATTGAGATCAGCAACAGTGAGCTTGATGATTTAATTATTCGCCGTACTGATGGCTCACCAACATATAACTTCTGCGTAGTGATTGACGACTGGGATATGGGCATTACACACGTTGTACGCGGCGAAGACCATATTAACAATACCCCACGTCAAATTAATATTTTGAAAGCGTTAAATGCGCCAATTCCGACATATGCGCACGTTTCAATGATCCTAGGTGATGACGGACAGAAATTGTCTAAACGCCACGGTGCAGTGAGCGTAATGCAATATCGCGATGATGGCTTTCTCCCTGAAGCCTTGCTTAACTATTTAGTACGCTTAGGTTGGGGGCACGGCGATCAAGAGATTTTCTCCGTAGAAGAAATGATCAAGCTATTTGAATTAACTCAGGTAAGCAAATCTGCCAGCGCATTTAACACAGAAAAATTGTTATGGTTAAACCATCATTATATTCGCGAATTACCACCTGAATATGTGGCTAAACACCTTGCTTGGCATTATCAACATCAAGGCATTGATACCAGCAATGGGCCCGCATTAAGTGAGATTGTTGTAATACTCGGTGAGCGTTGTAAAACTTTAAAAGAAATGGCGACTGCAAGCCGTTACTTCTTTGAAGATTTTGATCATTTTGACGAAAGTGCGGTGAAAAAACACTTTAAATCTGGGGCGGCTGAAGCACTTGAAAAAGTCAAAGAAAAATTGACCGCACTTTCTCAATGGACGGCTGAGCCAATTCACCAAGCCATTGAACAAACAGCGGAAGAACTCGGCGTAGGAATGGGCAAAGTGGGAATGCCATTGCGTGTTGCGGTAACTGGTGCAGGGCAATCTCCATCTATGGACGTTACCCTAGTTGGCATCGGGCGCAATCGCTCCCTCGCCCGCATTCAAAAAGCCATTGATTTCATCAAGGCAAAAAACGCCTAATATAAAGCGCTTAATATTTAAGCTAGCGAATGAATGCAGTGAATTTAATATTGACAGCGTTCATTCTGCTAATTATTATAAACGACATATTTACGGGGATATAGCTCAGTTGGGAGAGCGCTTGAATGGCATTCAAGAGGTCGTCGGTTCGATCCCGATTATCTCCACCAGATTTTAAAGCCTTGAAAGAAATTTCAAGGCTTTTACTTTTTATAGCCTATATAATATTCTAATCTTCAACACATTATTTTTCAGCAAAGATTACTCCACTTTCTTTCTCATATAATACTTGAACCCTCGCACCTAGGGGCAAAGATTGTTGGCTTGTAATGATGAGTTCTAAGCCAGCCATTTCCACTTGATATTTATAATAAGCACCTAGAAAACGTTGTTGGCGAATAATGCCGTTGGCTTGTGTTGGGGTATCTGCCACGCGTAATTGTAGCTGTTCGGGGCGGATTGCGAGATAACTCGGTGCTTGTTGCGATTGATGCGTGGAACACAAATGCACGCCAAGTAGCGATTGGCAACGCTGATCATCAATAGGGTGGCAAGGCAGATAATTCATTTCCCCCAAAAAATTGGCGACAAAAGGGCTGTTTGGCTGTTGGTAAACCGTGCTTGGCGCGCCGATTTGGCAGATTTTTCCTTGGTTCATTACCGCTAATTTATCCGCAAAGAGAAAGGCTTCTTCTTTGCTATGGGTAACGAAAATGGCGGGAATATGCTGTTGTTTTAGAATATGGCGAATTTCTTCGATCATTTGATGACGAACTTGGCTGTCAATGTTAGAAAAAGGCTCATCAAGCAATAATAATTTGGGCTGACAAGCTAGCGCGCGGGCAATGGCAACGCGCTGTTGTTGCCCGCCCGAAAGCTCGTGGGGATAGCGTTTTTCTAACCCTTGCAAATGCACAAGTGCGGTCATTTTTTGTAAGGTTTTTGCTTGCTCGCTTTTATTTATTTGATGCAAACCAAATAGAATATTTTCTGCCACGGTTAAATGGGGGAAAAGGGCATAATCTTGAAAGATCAGCCCTATTTCTCGCTCATTCGCCTCAAGATGTTGAATTTCTTTGTCTTGCAGACGAATATTACCTGCACTTAGCGGAATTAATCCTGCAACGGCTTTGAGCAAGGTGGTTTTTCCGCAGCCACTTGCACCGAGCAAACACACAATATCATCATTTTCTATGGATAAATTAAGATCTTGCAAAATGGGCTGATTGTTATAGCAGCAGGTTAAATGGGTAATATCTAAGGTATTCATTATTAAGCTTTTTTCCCTGATTGCAGTAAAGAACGAGTTAAAATCAACACGGGAATAATCCCCACTAAAATAAGCACCAAAGCAGGCAAGGCGGCGCGTTCAAGCTGTTCATCTGAAGTAAAGGTGAAAACGTGGGTGGCGAGCGTATCAAAATTAAACGGACGCAACAATAAAGACGCATTGAGTTCTTTCATACTTTCAATAAAAACTAGCAATAATGCGGTGAAAATGCCTTTGCGCATTAAGGGTAAGTGGATTTTGCGCCAAATTCCCCAAGATTTATAGCCTAACATTCTGCCTGCCATATCTAAAGACGGCGGAATTTGACTCAAGCTGGTTTCTAAGCTGCCCAATGCCATCGCCGAAAAGCGGATCACATAAGCGGACACAAGGGCGAAAATGGAGCCAGAAAACACCAAGCCAAGCATTGGCAAATCAAGCCATTTTAACAAGCGGTTAAGTTGATGATCGGCAAAGGTAAAAGGAATTAACAAGCCGATTGCCAGAACTGTTCCGGGAATGGCGTAACCTAGCGCAGAAAAACGCACGGCTATTTTAGCCAAAGGCGTTGGGCGTAACCTTGCCCAAAAGTGCATTAATAACGCTAAGCATACGCAGATGATCATTGCTAGCCCAGAAACCAGCAAGCTGTTTTGGCTATATTGCCAGAAATCCGCTGTCCACGCTTGTTCAAAATAGATAATTGACCAATAACTTAGCTGAAAGAGCGGGATAAAAAATGCAAGAATAATTAACAGGGTGCTGAATAACAATAATCCCCAGCCTAGTCCATTGAGCCGTTGGGTTTGCGCAGGGCGCTGTCCTGAACGTTGATAATAGCGTTGTTGGCGGCGTGCATAACGCTCAATGCTAATAAATAGCACTAACAATCCGAGCATAAACAGAGAAATCTGTGCCGCGGCTTGCAAATCGCCAAAGCCAAGCCAAGTGTCGTAAATCGCCGTAGTGAGTGAAGGAATGGCAAAAAACGCCACCGTACCAAAATCGCCCAAGGTTTCCATTGCCACCAAGGCGCAACCCACCGCAATAGCTGGTCGGATAAGGGCAAAGGTAATTTTGTAAAACACACGCCAGCGGCTTGCGCCCAATAGTTTTGCGCTTTGCTGTAAATTGTCGCCTTGCTCCATCAACGCCATTCTGACTAATAAGAAAATATAAGGATACAACGACAACGCCAAAATAAAGCAAGCGCCGCCTAGGCTACGAATGGAAGGAAACCAATAATCTTGCTTACTTTGCCAATCAAACCAAGTGCGCAAACTTTGTTGCACGATGCCGGGATAGTCTAAAAAATCCGTGTAAAGATAGGCAGATAAATACGCAGGAATGGCAAGGGGCAGGCAAAGTAACCATTGCAACAGCGTTTTGCCAACAAAATGATAACGCGACACCAAAAATGCGCAGGGCAAGGCAAAGCATAAACTGAGCGCAGTTGTGCCGAATACTAAGCTTAGAGAATTGAATAAATAGTCGGTAAACACCGTTTGCCATAAATGTTGCAAACTGTGCAATGAGCCTTCAAACGCCGAAAACAACAAGGCGATAATCGGCAGCAAGAAGAACCCCAATACCGCCAATAATGCGATAAGTGCGGTGCTTTTTGCGAAAAAATTTTTATGTTTTGCGGAATTATCCATAATCAAAATAAAACTAGCCTATCCCTGATGGGTATAGGCTAGCATAGATTGGATCTATTACAGATCAAATTTTACTTCATCGATTAATTTCAACGCATTTTCATAGTTTTCTGCGATTTTTTCTAATGGCAGATTATCTTGTTTAAATTCACCCCAAGATTGCACCAATTTAGATTTTTGTACAGACGGTTTTACTGGATATTCGTGGTTCAATTCGGCATAAAGATGCTGTGCTTTGTCGCCACTTAAAAATTCCACCAATTTCACCGCGTTGTCTTTATTTGGTGCATATTTTGCTACTACCACACCGCTGATATTCATATGCGTTCCCACGGTTTCTTGGTTTGGATAGTTGATATAAGCCGCTTCCGCCCAGTTTTTTTGTTTTTCATCTTCCAGCATTTTGCCATAATAATAGCTATTGCCTAATGAATAATCGCACACGCCTTCTTTAATCGCTTTCACTTGATCACGGTCGCCGCCCTGTGGTTTTTGTGCCAAGTTCGCTTTTAATCCTGTTAAGAAATCTTTAGCTTTTTCTACGCCATCGTGAGCAATCATTGAAGCAATTAATGAAACATTGTAAGAATGTTTGCCTGAACGCACACAAACTTTGCCTTTTAATTCAGGTTTGGCTAAATCGTAGTAAGTGAAGCTTGCTGGCAATTTACCCACGCGATCTTTCGATGAATACACCACTCGCGCGCGGCTGGTTAGCGCAAACCATTTGCCTTGGCTATCACGGAATTTTGCAGGAATATTACTTTCTAATACAGAAGATTGGATCGATTGAGCCAAACCTGCATTAACAATTTCCATCACACGGCTAATGTCCACGGTTAATAGTACATCAGCCGGGCTAAGCTCACCTTCACGTTTTACCCGCTCAACTAAGCCTTTATCGGCAAAAATAAAATTCACTTTCACGCCCGTTTCTTGCTCAAATTGTTTCAAGATAGGTTCGATCAAATAAGGTTGGCGATAAGAATAGACATTCACTTCGTTGGCGGCGAAAGCAGGCGCTGCAAATGTGGTTAATAAGGCCAAAGCAGATAATGTTTTTTTCATTGCACGTTCTCCGTGGTTAAAGTTGAGTGATTGGTTAAAATCTCTGCGTTTTTGCACCGCACTTTGCGTAGAAAATAGAATTTCTCCTTTTGAATTCAGTGAAAAACGCCTGTTAAATTTAGCTGAAACTTTTTAGCCAAGCTTTGTTTTAGCTAGCATTGACTTTACCGAAAAAAATGCAGTAAGTAAATAAAAATTATTCTCATCTTTATCTCAAAAGTGCAGGGCTTTTTTTACCTGTTTTTGCAAAAAATTTTTTGTTATTCTCTTGAAAGGAAAAAATCCTGCCCCATATTGAAGATACTTTTTTGTTTAAAACCTCAACTTAAGAAGGAAATTACAATGAATATTCGTCCATTACACGATCGTGTGATCATCAAACGTGAAGAAGTGGAAACCCTTTCTGCTGGCGGAATTGTTTTAACTGGTTCTGCGGCGACTAAATCAACCCGTGCAAAAGTGCTTGCCGTGGGTAAAGGGCGCATTTTAGAAAATGGCACTGTGTTGCCTTTAGATGTAAAAGTTGGCGACACCATTATCTTCAATGATGGCTATGGCGTGAAAGCGGAAAAAATTGATGGCGAAGAAGTGTTAATCATTTCTGAAAGCGATATTTTAGCTATCGTAGAATAATCCCAAATCAATCATCAAAAAGTGCGGTTATTTTTCACCGCACTTTTAGCAAAATTAATTATTAAGAAGGAATAAAAAATGGCAGCAAAAGACGTTAAATTTGGCAATGATGCTCGCGTAAAAATGCTTAACGGTGTAAACATTCTTGCAGACGCAGTGAAAGTAACCCTTGGCCCGAAAGGTCGTAATGTAATTTTAGACAAAGCCTTTGGCGCACCAACGATCACGAAAGACGGTGTATCCGTTGCACGTGAAATCGAATTAGAAGATAAATTCGAAAATATGGGCGCACAAATGGTGAAAGAAGTGGCCTCTAAAGCCAATGACGCGGCAGGGGACGGTACAACAACGGCAACCGTATTAGCCCAAGCTATCGTAAACGAAGGCTTAAAAGCCGTGGCTGCGGGAATGAACCCGATGGATTTAAAACGCGGTATTGATAAAGCTGTGAGCGCTGTTGTGGCAGAATTAAAAGCCCTTTCTAAACCGTGCGAAAGCTCAAAAGAAATTGAACAAGTGGGAACAATCTCAGCAAACTCAGATAATGTAGTCGGTAAACTTATTGCCGAAGCAATGGAGAAAGTGGGCAAAGAAGGCGTGATCACCGTAGAAGACGGCACAGGTTTAGAAGATGAATTGGCAGTGGTTGAAGGTATGCAATTCGATCGTGGTTACCTTTCACCTTATTTCATCAACAAGCCAGAATCTGCAACCGTAGAATTTGACAACCCGTTCATTCTTTTAGTGGACAAAAAAATCTCTAACATTCGTGAATTATTGCCCGTGTTAGAAGCTGTTGCGAAAGCAGGTAAACCATTGTTAATTATCGCTGAAGATGTGGAAGGCGAAGCCCTTGCGACCCTTGTAGTGAACACAATGCGTGGTATCGTGAAAGTGGCTGCGGTAAAAGCACCGGGCTTTGGTGATCGCCGTAAAGCAATGTTACAAGATATTGCGATTTTAACCGCTGGTACTGTGATTTCTGAAGAAATCGGTATGGAGTTAGAAAAAGCGACTTTAGAAGATTTAGGTCAAGCGAAACGTGTTGTGATCAACAAAGACAACACAACCATTATTGACGGCGTGGGCGAAGAAGCACAAATCAAAGGCCGTGTGGCACAAATTCGTCAGCAAATTGAAGAAAGCACTTCAGATTACGACAAAGAAAAATTACAAGAACGCGTGGCTAAATTAGCTGGCGGTGTGGCTGTAATTAAAGTGGGTGCGGCAACTGAAGTTGAAATGAAAGAGAAAAAAGATCGCGTTGAAGATGCTTTACACGCAACTCGTGCAGCTGTGGAAGAAGGTATCGTAGCCGGTGGTGGTGTTGCCTTAATCCGTGCGGCAACCAAAGTTGCAGCAAGCTTAAAAGGCGATAACGAAGAGCAAAACGTGGGCATCAAACTTGCCTTGCGTGCAATGGAAGCACCATTACGCCAAATCGTTACCAACGCTGGGGAAGAAGCCTCTGTGGTGGCAAGTGCGGTGAAATCTGGTGAAGGAAACTTCGGTTACAACGCAGGTTCTGAGCAATATGGCGATATGCTTGAAATGGGTATCTTAGATCCAACTAAAGTAACCCGTTCAGCCCTTCAATTCGCTGCTTCTATCGCAGGATTAATGATTACCACTGAAGCGATGGTAACCGAAATTCCAAAAGAAGATAAAGCAGACCTAGGCGCTGGTATGGGCGGTATGGGTGGAATGGGCGGTATGATGTAATTCGTCCCGAAGCCTCATTTTTAAAGTGCGGTGGAAATTTTTCTGATTTTTAGATTTCTATTGCACAAATCCCCGTAGTTTTAGCTGCGGGGAGTTTTTTATCATTGGAATAATACGTTAGGGAAAAATCATCAGCATAAAAGAAGAACAAGTTAGAAAATGAGTTACGATTGCTTGTTTTGTCAAAAAGTGCGGATATGTTTTTAGAAACATAAATATAAAATAAGAATAAATGAAAGTTTGTTAAGCAGAAATGATTATAATGGCACGCCCTATTGGATTCGAACCAATGACCTACGGCTTAGAAGGCCGTTGCTCTATCCAGCTGAGCTAAGGGCGCATTTCAAATGGATATAGATAAAAAAAGAAGTGGTCGGCGAGATAGGATTTGAACCTACGACCCACTGGTCCCAAACCAGTTGCGCTACCAAGCTGCGCTACTCGCCGACAGATGTGTAGCATTATAAGTAGCTTTCATTATCAGTCAATGAATTTTTTCTATTTTTTATTTAATCGCTCAAAATTATCTCAATTAGGCTTACATTGGAATGTTTTTTTTGAGAAAATAGCAAACGTTTACTTTCTCAGTATTTCATTTTAAGGAAAACGTAATGACGGCACAAATCATCTCTGGCACAGCTCTCTCTAAAGAAATCAAATCAGAAATTGCTGAAAAAATTCAACAATATACTCAACAAGGCAAGCGTGCACCGGGGTTAGCGGTGATTTTAGTCGGGGCCGATCCTGCCTCGCAAGTTTATGTTGCCAGCAAACGCAAAAGCTGCGAAGAAATCGGAATGTTTTCTAAGTCTTATGATTTACCTGAAAGTACAACCGAGCAAGAATTGCTTGCTCTGATTGATGAGCTAAATGCAGATCCACTAATTGATGGTATTTTAGTTCAGCTGCCTTTACCTGCTCATATTAATAGCACTTCTGTTATTGAACGTATTTCACCGAACAAAGATGTAGATGGCTTCCACCCATATAATGTGGGGCGTTTATGCCAGCGTATTCCTACACTGCGTGCTTGTACTCCCTACGGTGTCATTAAACTGTTAGAAACCACTGGTATTGGTTTTTATGGTCAGCACGCTGTGATTGTGGGAGCGTCCAACATCGTAGGGCGTCCAATGGCGTTAGAATTATTACTTGCAGGCTGCACTGTTACGGTAACGCATCGTTTCACAAAAGATTTAGAACACCACGTGAAACAAGCGGATATTCTAGTGGTTGCCGTAGGAAAACCACAATTTATCCCCGGTGAATGGATTAAAGAAGGCGCAGTGGTGATTGATGTAGGAATTAACCGTGTGGACGGCAAACTTTCTGGTGATGTGGAATTTGACAAAGCAAAAGAAAGAGCAGGTTACATCACCCCAGTGCCAGGCGGCGTTGGCCCAATGACCGTTGCGATGTTAATGTTTAATACGTTGTATGCTTATGAAAAGCATTTAGTTGATAATAAATAAAGCAAAAAATAATAGAAAAAAGCACCGCACTTTTAAAAATAATGCCCTTATGATAGGGCATTATTTTATGTCTTAACTTTTATTCTTTACCACTTTAATGGCAGCATAAAAAATTACAATCAAAAAGAAATAGAAAATATTTCCTGAATTATGGCTAAAGAAACTTTGTGAAAAATTATAAAACATTGTAGATGTAACGTGAATGATACCCAAACTAGAAAGGCATAATAGTTCTGGATTATCTTTTTTTAAGTTGCTAATAAAAAAGCGTAAAGGAACAATAAAAACAAATAATAAGGCTATAAGTCCAATTAATCCTTTTTTTACTGTGTCATCAATAAATTGATTATGGTTATGCACGAAACTTGCTGCATATTCACTAATAACGCCTTCTTTTGCCAGTTCTTGTTTTTTGTCGTAAATACCTTGTTTTCCCCAACCTAAAATAGGTTTTTCTTGAATAGCAATCCAAGAAGCTTTCCACATATCGAAACGTGCACCAACAGAAGTAGAAGTGTTTTCGCTACTCACATATTGCGTAATATCTGCTTTAGCCGCATTGATGCGATCAATAATGCCCCCTGTATTGGTGAGTGAAACAATAACAACAAATGTTGAAATTGTAGAAAATAGGATAGGAAAGAAATATTTAGGCAGTTTTTTGCGATAAATATATAAGGTGAAAGCCAGTATAAATGGTACACCAATCCAGCCACCACGAGCGGTAGATAAAATGCTTCCTAACATTCCCATTAAGGCACAAAATAATACGAGTAGAGCAAATTTCTTATTTTTATTTGTCCAAAAATATAGACTAATACAAATTGAAAAAACACCTAAGCTCATAGCCATATCACCGCCTTGAATATGCATAACATTGCTGTATGCTTGTTCATACCCAAGATAAAAACGTTGAATAAGTGCAATAATCCCAGCTAATAAGGCAGAGAAAGGAATAACTTTTATTAAAATATGAAAGCTAAGTTTGTAATTAACTAATAATGGAATGATTGGTAAGAATAGCAAAATGCGACTAGGATTATCTAATTCGTTTAATTTTCCGTGATGGAATAATACAGAAAATGCAAGTGTTGCAAAGTAGAAAAGATAACTGAGCGCTAATGTCTTTTGTTCGTTATTAAATTTAAAGATATTTTTTCTTTCTTTACTTATTATAAAAAGAATCAGTGCCGCTAAAATGAGCAAGGCGGGTGCTATGTTATAGCTACGCTTAAAAAGAAATATAGATAAAAAATAAATTGAAACAGCAGTGTTTACAAATAAATAACCAAAAGAATAACGTTTATTAAGCATAAATTATAACCAAAATGAAAAATTCTGGGGCTAAGTATGCGTGAAAATGGTTAAGATTGCTAGTGCTGCGGTAAAAATTAGGCTGACGTTGTGTCAGCCTTAGGTTTATCGTAAAAACGCAGGAATATTTTTCTCATATTCTGCAATGGCGTTTTCGTGTTGAAGGGTGAGTCCGATGTTATCTAAGCCATTTAATAGGCAGTGGCGGCGGAATTCGTCTAGCTCAAAGGGATAGACTTTTTCGCCAACGGTTACGGTCATTTTTTCTAAATCCACATCAATGGTCGCCCCTTGATTTGCCCACACCCATTGGAAGATTTCTTCGATTTCTTCTTCGCTTAAACGGATGGGTAACATATGGTTGTTTAAGCTGTTGTTATAGAAAATATCCGCGAAACTTGGCGCGATCATCACTTTGAAACCATAATCTGCCAATGCCCAAGGGGCGTGTTCGCGAGATGAGCCACAGCCTAAATTTTTACGCGCCAGCAAAATGCTTGCCCCTTGATATTGTGGGAAGTTGAGTACAAATTCGGGATTAGTTTGCTTGCCCTCTGCATCAAGATAACGCCATTCGTGGAATAAGTGTTTGCCAAAGCCAACACGCGTGATGGCTTGTAAAAATTGTTTTGGAATAATGGCATCGGTATCCACATTTGCCACATCTAATGGCACAACAATGCCTGAATGTTGTTTAAAGCCTGCCATAATATCTCCTTAATATAATTCCACTTGGCGAATATCAACAAATTTACCAAACACCGCTGCCGCCGCAGCCATTGCTGGGCTGACAAGATGAGTGCGGCCATTACGCCCTTGGCGACCTTCAAAGTTACGGTTGCTGGTGGAAGCACAACGTTCCCATTCGCCTAATTGGTCATCATTCATTCCTAAACACATTGAACAACCGGGGTTACGCCATTCAGCCCCTGCTTCAATAAAGATTTTATCTAAGCCCTCTTTTTCGGCCTGTTCTTTCACAAGACCCGATCCCGGAACCACCAACACGCGTTTTACGTTATCAGCAACTTTACGTCCTTTCATCACCGCGGCAGCAGCACGTAAGTCTTCAATACGCGAGTTAGTGCAAGAGCCGATAAAGACTTGATCAACAGGGATTTGAGTTAAATCTGCATTCGGTTCTAACCCAATATAAGCTAAGGCTTTTTCAGCAGAAGCGCGTACCACAGGATCATTCATTTCAGCGGGATTTGGCACGGTTTGATCAATGCCGATCACTTGCCCTGGGTTTGTTCCCCAAGTTACCTGTGGCGAAATGTCTTTCGCGTCTAATACGATCACTGTGTCAAATTCTGCGCCCTCATCGGTTTTCAACGTTTTCCAATAAGCTACCGCATCGTCCCAATCTTTGCCTTTCGGGGCATAAGGACGACCTTTCAAGTATTCAAAAGTTGTTTCGTCTGGCGCGATTAATCCTGCTTTTGCACCAAGTTCAATGGCCATATTGCAGACGGTCATTCTTCCTTCCATAGAAAGATCACGAATGGCTTCACCGCAAAATTCTACAACGTGTCCTGTGCCACCTGCCATTGTGGTTTTGCCGATAATAGCAAGCACAATGTCTTTTGCCGTAATTCCCGGGGCAACTTTGCCACGCACTTCAATTTTCATATTTTTAGCACGGCTTTGTTTTAAGGTTTGGGTAGCAAGAACGTGTTCCACTTCTGATGTACCAATCCCAAACGCTAATGCGCCAAATGCGCCGTGCGTGGCAGTGTGGGAATCGCCACAAACAATCGTCATTCCTGGCAACGTTAGCCCTTGCTCAGGCCCCATAACGTGGACGATCCCTTGCTGTTTGGTGTTCATATCAAACAATTCAATGCCTGTATTGGCACAGTTTTTCGCAAGTTCCAACACTTGGATTTTGGCTTGTCCTTCTAATTTATTCACATCACGCACTTGCGTTGAAATGCTGTGATCCATTGTACCGAAAGTTTTACCCACTTGACGCACTTGGCGATTGGCAACACGCAATCCGTCAAAGGCTTGCGGGCTGGTTACTTCGTGAATTAAGTGGCGATTGATGTATAAAATCGGCGTTTCGCCTGCTGATTCGTAAACGATGTGAGCATCGAATAATTTGTCGTATAGGGTTTTTTTAGTCATTCTATTATCTCTTGTTTAGAATCTCCCCCTAACCCCCTCTTTATTAAAGAGGGGGGATCTCGTGAGAGATTTCATCATCAGTTTCTCTTATTTATCCCTTATTGATAGAAAATAACTAAGCTATTTCACTTATCAATTCCCCTTTTTATCAAAGAGGGGGGATCTCGTGAGAGATTTCATTATCAGTTTCTCTTATTTATCCCTTATTGATAAAAAATAACTAAGCTCTTTCACTTATCAATTCCCCCTCTTTAATAAAGAGGGGGCTAGGGGGAGATTTCATCATCAATTTCTCTTATTTATCCCTTATTGATAGAAAGTAACTAAGCTATTTCACTTATCAATTCCCCCCTCTTTGATAAGGAGGGGTGGGGGGAGATTTTTAAATCTCAGCCACAATAAGATCCCCCATTTCTTCTGTTGAAACAGGTGCGCTTTCATCTGCAAGATCTGCGGTGCGGTAGCCATTTTCTAGTACTTTTTTCACCGCACTTTCTATTGCGGTGGCGGCGTCATTGAGATCAAAGCTATAACGCAACATCATTGCGGCGGAAAGAATTTGTGCGATTGGGTTAGCGATGCCTTTGCCTGCGATGTCAGGGGCTGAGCCACCTGCGGGTTCGTATAAACCGAAGCCTTGTTCGTTTAGACTGGCGGAAGGAAGCATTCCCATTGATCCCGTGATCATTGCACATTCATCAGAAATGATGTCGCCGAAAATATTTGAGCATAGCAACACATCAAAAAATTCAGGTTGTTTGATTAATTGCATCGTGGCGTTATCAATATAGATATGATCCAATCTCACTTCAGGATAGTCTTTTGCCACCTCTTCCACCACATCACGCCATAGGGTAGAGCTGATCAACACGTTGGCTTTATCTACTGAAGTAACGTGTTTAGTGCGTTTCATCGCGGTTTCAAAGGCGACTTTGGCGATACGCTCAATTTCATAGCGGTGATAGATTTCCGTATCGTAGGCTTTTTCGTTTTTTCCTTCGCCCTCACGGCCTTTAGGCTGACCGAAATAGATCCCGCCTGTTAATTCACGCACTGTTACCATATCAAAGCCTTTCGCCGCAATATCTGCACGCAATGGGCAGAATTTTTCTAAACCTTTGTATAGGGTTGCAGGGCGTAAGTTGCAAAATAGAGCAAAGTGTTTACGCAACGGTAATAATGCGCCGCGTTCAGGTTGTTGATTTGGCGGTAAGTTTTCCCATTTTGGCCCACCCACTGAACCAAATAAAATTGCATCGCTTTCTTCGCAGCCCTTTAAGGTTTCTGCTGGTAATGGCGTGCCGTGTTTATCAATGGCGATACCGCCTACATCAAAATGGCGAAAGTTAAGTTGAAAACCGTATTTTTGCTGTACGGCATCAAGCACTTTAAGGGCTTCAGCCATAATTTCTGGGCCAATGCCATCGCCACTTAATACGGCGACATTATAATTTTTCATCACATCACTCCTTAATTGATTGCATTTTTGCTTAATTTTAAATTTTCTACTTTATGTGAGCGGTAGATTGCATTAATGGCGTGGATAAGCGCACGCGCTGAAGATTCCACAATATCCGTTGCCAAGCCCACACCGTGGAAGCGGCGACCTTTATGCTCCACCACAATATCCACTTGCCCGAGTGCTTCCGCCCCCTCGCCTTTGGCAGTTAAGTTGTAGTTCAGCATTTTTAACTCAATGCCTGTGATTTTCAAAATGGCATTGAACACCGCATCAACAGGTCCATTCCCACCACTCGACACTTGGCTTAATTTCTCGCCGTCCAATTCCACTTGCACGAAAGTGGAAGCAGGCAAATGACTAATCATTTGCGAGGTGATCACATCAAGGGTTAAGCGATCTTCATCACCCTGTTGCATATCAATAAAGGCAAGGGCTTCTAAATCGTAGTCAAAGACTTGCCCTTTTTTGTCCGCTAATTTCAAAAAGGCTTCGTATAATTTATCCAAATCATATTCATTTTCTTGATAACCCATTGAATCCATATGGTTTTTCACCGCCGCACGACCAGAACGGGCAGTCAAATTCAATTTTTCTTTTTTCAAGCCAATGGTTTCTGGCGACATAATTTCATAGGTGTTTTTATTTTTCACCATACCGTCTTGGTGAATACCCGAAGAATGGGCGAAAGCATTCGATCCAACAATAGCTTTATTTGGCTGAATTGGCATATTACATAATTGGCTAACCATTTGGCTGACGCGGTGGATTTCCTGCGTATTAATGCGCGTATCCACGCCAAACAAGGCTTGACGGGTTTTAATCGCCATTACCACTTCTTCCAACGCCGTGTTACCTGCACGCTCACCGATGCCGTTTACCGTACATTCAATTTGTCGCGCGCCATTTTGCACCGCTGTTAGCGAATTTGCTGTCGCCATACCCAAATCATTGTGGCAATGCACGGAAATCACCGCTTTATCAATATTCGGCACACGGTTCATTACATTGGCGATAATATTGCCATATTCCATCGGCAAGCAATAACCCACGGTATCAGGAATATTCACTGTGGTCGCCCCAGCTTGAATTGCAGCTTCTACAATGCGGCAAATATTATCAATGCCCGTACGCCCTGCATCTTCGCAAGAAAATTCCACATCATCGGTATAACGGCGCGCGCGTTTTACGGCGTTAATCGCCATTTCTACCACATCATCAAACGTGCGGCGTAATTTAGCTTCAACGTGCAAGGCAGAAGTGGCAATGAAAGTATGAATACGAAAGGCTTCTGCCACTTTTAACGCTTCTGCCGCCACATCAATATCTTTATCTACCGCGCGTGATAAGGCACAAACTCGGCTATTTTTAATGTTTTCCGCAATGGTACGGACGGATTCAAAATCCCCCGCGGAAGACACTGGGAAGCCCACTTCCATTACGTCCACGCCAAGACGCTCGAGGGCAAAAGCGATTTGTAATTTTTCTTTTACTGTCAAACTGGCTTTCAACGCTTGTTCACCATCGCGTAAGGTGGTGTCAAAGATAATCACTTGATCTTGCATAATCTGTCCTTTCATTTTGAAGATATAAAAAAACCCGCCTAAAAAGTGCGGGTCAAATTTGGGAAGTTTTTACTTTGGTGTTTTTCATCCACAAGCTAGCCGCACAAAAACTGTGAGAGAAGCAGGTGGAGTGAGAGCAAAACACGAGTAAACATAAAACATAATCCTTCTTGAAAACGAGTTTTATCTTACTCGTTAAAAATAAACTGTCAAACAAAATTTTAGCATTTTTATCCAAAGTAAACGATTTACAAGAATTTGAATTAGATGAATACACTATTATTTTAAGCATAAAAGGATAAATATTTTGAATTAGGTAAAAAGTTTACTTTTTTATACCGCACTTTTTTATAAATGGCGTGGATAAAATTTATTTTACTCGATCTTTCAAATTGCGGGTGTGTTCGTTAAAAACAAACAAAAATAATCTAAATAATATTGATAACTAATATCATTTAGATTATTATGCTTTTGAGTTTACTCTCGTACATATCTGTATTAACCCTAAATGGAAGGAATAACAATGTCTAAGAAATTTACCTTAACTTTTATTAGTTTAGCCATTGCGCATACTTTTGCAGCTGGCTCAGCCTTGGCAAATGAAGATGTATTAGATGAAATTCTTGTCTCTGAACACCAAGGTAAGAAAATCGAAACGAATGTTGTCACTCTAAGTGAAATGAATGAAAGCACCGCAACTGATATTCGTTCTTTGTTATCTAAAGAACCTTCCATTGATATCGGGGCAGGAAACGGAACATCACAATTTTTGACTTTGCGTGGAATGGGGCAAAATTCTGTTGATATCAAGGTTGATAATGCGTATTCAGATAGCCAAATACTTTACCACCAAGGCCGTTTTATTATAGATCCGTCATTACTTAAAAGTATTTCTGTACAAAAAGGGGCAGGTTCTGCCAGTGCAGGGATTGGTGCAACGAATGGGGCGATTATTACCAAAACTGTTGATGCGTTAGATCTTTTAGCGAACAGTGAACGGAATTTTGGGGCTAAAATTAGTACCGGCTATTCAACCAATGATGGATATACTTATGGCTCAACCCTTTTTGGTAAATTTGGACATTTTGATGCCTTAGTATCTTATACCAGAGTAAACGATCACGATTATCAACCGGGTAAAGGTTATACTAACTATAATGGTGGAAAAACTGTGCCTTACAGCGGATTAGATAAACGTAGCTATTTAATCAAATTAGGCGCAACCTTTGATAACCACCGTTTTGTACTTAGCCACTTGCAAGATCAACATCGTGGCGTGCGAGCGGTAAGAGAAGAATTTACCGTGGGAACAAACCCGCGCTTAAGTTTGGCTCGCCAAGCACCTGCCTACCGCGAAACCACCCTACAAAATACCAATTTTGAATGGACAGCGAAAAATTTGGGCTTTGTGAGTGAATTAACTGCAAATGCTTATTTAATGAAAAATAAACGTTATTCTGCAGATGATAGTGGTTGTGGCTATTGCGGAAATATTGAAGGAGAAACCACCACGCTCATCGAAACTCGTGGTGCGAATATCAATTTTGACTCGCCAGTTGGTGAAAATGTGCTATTAAAATATGGGGTGAATTATAGAAATCAGAAAATTACCCCACATAAATTTTTCCAAAGTGGTTTAAGTGAACCTAAAAAAGATGATTTCGGCGTTTATTTAGAGGCGATTCATTCAATGGGTGATTTTATTTTAACCACAGGGCTTCGCTATGATTACTTCAAGTTGAAAGCAATGGATGGAAAAACCGTTTCTGCGGATAAATTCAATCCTAGTTTAGGGTTAATTTGGTTGGTGAATGATAATTTAAGCTTTAGCGCTAACCACAACTACGCTTCGCGCAGCCCACGTCTTTATGATGCGTTAATGACACATGGTAAGAGAGGTATTATTTCTATTGCTGATGGTACTGTCGCTGAGCGCGCGCGCAATACTGAGCTTGGGTTTAATTATAAAGATGGTAATTGGTTAATAACAGGAAGCTATTTCTGGCAAAAAATTAGTAATGCTATTGCTAATCCGCAACAAAGACATGATGCAAATGGTATGCCAATTATGGGTACGAGAGAGACGGTAAACGCGGGTTATATTCGCAATCACGGCTATGAACTCAGCGTGGCTTATACTATCCAAGGCTTAACTGCAAGTATGGGCGTTTCTCATAGCAAACCAAGAATTTATGATACTCACCCAGATAACCTACTTAGCAGCAACCCAGAATTTGCTGTACAAACAGGAAGAACTTGGACGGCAGGGCTTGCCTATCGATTTGAAACACCAAATTTAGAAATTGGGTATCGTAATCGCTCCGCTGAACGTGGCAAAGGTTCTGTGTTAGTCAGAGAAAATAACGGCACCACCGTAGTAGAACGTGCAGGATATAGTGTTCATGATTTTTATGTGAACTGGAAGCCATTTAATAATGATGATATGAATGTGAATATTTCATTAAATAATGCCTTCAATAAATTTTACTATCCGCATACACAACGCGGTGAAACCCTTGCAGGTGTAGGACGAAATCTAAGTATCGGCGTAAATTACACATTTTAATTATCATTGCTAAGAGTTGGTTTAGGCTGGCTCTTACATCTCTGATAACGTGCTAAAAATCCTAGCTTATGGCTAGGATTTTCTTCTTTCACTTCTTTTGAATTTGTTCAAACCACTCAAATAGGCAAAAAGGATTTTTGCGTTAAATCAATAACCACCTATAAATACTACAAAAGAGTTAGTTTTTCTTTTGTGGAATAACTACGCTCACCTATGCCCTTGTGATAAAATCAGGGCATTTTTCGTCAAAGGTAGATTTTATGTCAATAATCAATCAATTACAGCTCGAACAAATTGCCTGCCAGCGTGGTGATAAAACCCTGTTTACGGATTTATCGCTCACTTGGCAAAGCGGTGATTTTGTGCAGATTGAAGGACATAACGGCATTGGCAAAACCAGCTTGTTACGCATTTTAGTTGGCCTTGCACCGCCTTTGGCAGGGCAAGTGTGTTGGAATGGACAGGCGATCAAACAATGCCGCGAAGATTATTATTACCAACTGTTGTATTTAGGCCATCACGCAGGCATTAAGCCAGAACTCACCCCTTGGGAAAATTTGGAATTTTATCAAGCCATTAGCCAATGTCAGCAAGGGGAAGAAGCCCTTTGGCAAGCACTGGAAAAAGTGGGCTTGATTGGGCGCGAAGACATTATTTCAGGGCAACTTTCCGCAGGACAACAACGGCGAATTGCCCTTGCGCGTCTGTGGCTTTCCCAAGCGCCATTATGGATTTTAGATGAGCCTTTTACCGCCATTGACAAAAATGGCGTGCGCATTTTAACGCGTTTATTTGAACAGCAAGTGGAAAAAGGCGGAATGGTGATTTTAACTAGCCACCAAGAAATTCCAAGCGAACAATTACAAGTGTTAGATTTAGAAAAATATAAATGTTATTCACACCGCGAATAGCTTCATCATAGATAAAGTGCGGTGCAAAATTAGAGAATTTTTTATGCAGATATTTGCGCAAATCATCAAACGGGAATTACGCATTGCGATGCGAAAACAAACGGAGATTCTCAATCCGTTATGGTTCTTTTTGATTATTATCACCCTGTTCCCGTTAGTGATTGGCCCTGAACCAAAATTGCTGGCAGAAATCGCCCCCGGTGTGGCTTGGGTGGCGGCGCTGCTTTCTGCCTTGCTTTCTTTTGAACGTTTGTTTCGCGATGATTTTATTGACGGATCGCTGGAGCAATTAATGCTCAGCTCTCAACATTTAGCCTTAACCGCCTTGGCGAAAGTGGTGGCGCATTGGCTATTAACCGGCTTGCCGCTCATTTTACTTTCACCCATTGCGGCGTTATTGCTTTCTTTGGATAGCCATATTTGGTGGGCGTTGGTGCTAACTTTATTACTCGGCACGCCAATTTTAAGCTGCCTTGGCGCGATCGGCGTGGCGCTCACTGTTGGGCTGCGCAAAGGCGGCGTGTTGCTGAGTTTATTAGTGTTACCTTTATTTATTCCAGTGCTGATTTTTTCTGCGTCCGTCCTTGAAGCAGCCGCGCTTGCCTTGCCTTATAACGGGCAACTTGCTATTTTGGGCGCAATGTTATGTGCGGCACTGACCTTATCGCCTTTTGCCATTGCGGGGGCATTACGAATTAGCCTTGAATAAGGCACAAGTTTTTATTTTTTGATTAAAGGAAAGATTGATTATGTGGAAATGGCTTCACCCTTATGCCAAATCAGAAACCCAATACCATTTATGCGGAAAATTTATTCCTTGGTTTGTGGTGCTTTCAACCTTATTAATTGGCACCGCCTTAGTTTGGGGCTTGGCCTATGCGCCAGCAGATTATCAGCAAGGCAACAGCTTTCGTATTATGTATATCCACGTTCCAGCGGCGATTTGGTCAATGAGTATTTATGTTTCAATGGCGATTGCGGGTGTGATTGGTTTGGTGTGGCAAATTCGCCAAGCGCATCTTTCTATCATTGCAATGGCGCCGATCGGCACGGTGTTCACCTTTATCGCCTTGGCAACAGGTGCAATTTGGGGCAAGCCAATGTGGGGAACTTGGTGGGTGTGGGACGCGCGCCTCACCGCATCATTAATCTTATTTTTCTTATATTTAGGTGTGATTGCGCTGTATTCGGCATTCCAAGATCGCACCACGGGAATGAAAGCCGCGGCGATTTTGGCTATCGTGGGTGTGATCAACATTCCGATTATTCATTTTTCGGTGGAATGGTGGAACACTTTGCATCAAGGGGCGAGCATTACTAAATTTGAAAAGCCCTCTATCGCCACGCCGATGTTAATCCCGCTGATTTTGTCGATTTTTGGCTTTATGGCACTGAGCATTTGCTTAACCTTAGTGCGTTACCGCTTAGCGTTATTAAATGATGAGAAAAAACGCCCTTGGGTGAAAGCGTTAGTTAGTCAGAAAAAAATTTAGCAAATTTGCACCGCACTTTCGTTTTCGTAAAAATAAAGTGCGGTGGTTTTTTCAAGAATTTTTAATTTTATAAGGATAAGATGATGTTTTTTGAATCTGTGAGTGATTTTCTGAATATGGGGGGCTACGGTTTTTACGTTTGGCTTTCTTATGGCGTTTCTTTTTTAGCCATTGCAGGCTTGATTTTGCAAGGCGTAATGAGCAAGAAAAAGCTTATCAATGAAATTAAACGCGAACAACAACGCACGCAATATGAACAAAACCGCAGAACAGGAGAAAGCCTATGAATCCAAGACGTAAATCGCGTTT
This sequence comes from Avibacterium volantium, assembly GCF_900635775.1. Taxonomy (NCBI): domain Bacteria; kingdom Pseudomonadati; phylum Pseudomonadota; class Gammaproteobacteria; order Pasteurellales; family Pasteurellaceae; genus Avibacterium; species Avibacterium volantium. Next base: position 667,316 of record NZ_LR134167.1, read on the forward strand.
AACCATTGTGTTATTTGTGTTAATTGGCGTGGCGGTGGCGTCATCATTAGTGCTGTATGCGTTGCGTCAAAATATTGATTTATTTTACACCCCAACGGAAGTGATCTACGGTAAAAATGACGATGCGGAAACCAAACCGAAAGTAGGGCAACGTATCCGTGTGGGCGGAATGGTGGTGGCAGGCACAGTGAAACGTGATGACAAAAGCCTGAAAGTGGTGTTTGATCTTAACGATATTGGGCCTTCGATCACCGTGGAATATGAAGGTATTTTGCCTGATTTATTCCGTGAAGGGCAGGGCATTGTGGCACAAGGCGTGCTAAAAGCGCCAACGGTGTTGGAAGCAAGTGAAGTGTTAGCGAAACACGATGAAAATTATGTGCCACCAGAATTAGGTGAGCAAATGAAAAAAGTGCATAAACCAATGGGTATTTCAGATTTAACGGGCGAAAGCGAGCGTGATCGTCAAGAAAAACAAGAAGGTAAATAATGATCGCAGAATTAGGAAACTATGCGTTAGCCTTGAGTTTGGGCGTTTCCCTGCTGTTGGCGTTTTTCCCTTTATATGGTGCAGAAAAAAATAACGCGCAGCTAATGGCTTTGGCGCGCCCAATGACTTATGGGCTATTTTTCAGCCTAACCTTAGCCTTTGCCAGTTTATTTTATTTATTCGCCACCAACGATTTTTCCGTGCAATATGTGGTGAATAATTCCAATACTAACTTGCCGTTGGCTTACCGCTTATCCGCCGTGTGGGGTTCACACGAAGGATCTCTGTTGCTATGGATTTGGTTGCTCACCTTATGGAGTGCGGCGGTTGCCTTTTTCAGCAAGCCGTTACCGCAAGAAGCGGTCGCGCGCGTGCTAGGGGTAATGGGGGTGATTACCATTGGTTTCTTAATTTTTGTTTTATTCACCTCCAATCCATTTGATCGCACTTTCCCTGATTTCCCAGTGGAGGGGCGAGAGTTAAATCCGCTGCTGCAAGATGTCGGCTTGATTTTCCACCCACCGCTACTTTATATGGGCTATGTAGGCTTTTCCGTGGCATTTGCCTTTTCCATTGCCTCATTAATGACAGGCAAACTAGACACCGCCTGGGCAAGATGGTCGCGCCCTTGGACAATGGCCGCTTGGGTTTTCTTAACCTTAGGGATTGTTCTCGGCTCGTGGTGGGCGTATTACGAACTAGGCTGGGGCGGCTGGTGGTTCTGGGACCCAGTTGAAAACGCGTCATTAATGCCTTGGTTGGCAGGAACGGCATTATTACATTCTCTTGCAGTAACCGAAAAGCGTGGCTCGTTTAAAGCTTGGACAGTATTGCTTGCGATTTTAGCCTTTTCCCTTTGCTTGCTCGGCACATTCCTTGTGCGATCAGGCATTTTGGTTTCTGTTCACGCCTTTGCTTCCGATCCAACCCGTGGGCTTTATATTTTGGCTTATTTGATCGTGGTGATTGGCGGTTCGCTTACCCTGTATGCCTACAAAGGCAACCGTATTCGCTCAAGAGATAACGCCGAGCGTTATTCCCGTGAAACCATGTTATTGCTCAATAATATTTTATTAATGACCGCACTTGCAGTGGTCTTTTTAGGCACATTATTGCCTTTGGTGCATAAACAACTTGGCTTGGGCAGTATTTCTATTGGTGCGCCATTCTTCGATCAAATGTTCCTATACATTATGATTCCTTTTGCCTTATTGCTTGGCATTGGGCCTTTGGTGAAATGGCGCAGAGATCAATTTTCTGCCATTAGAACGCCAGTGATTATCAGCCTAATTTTGATGCTAATTGCTGGCTTTGTACTGCCTTACTGGTTACAAGATCGCATCACCGCAACCTCCGTGCTTGGCGTGATGATGTCGGTGATTATCACTGTATTGGCATTATACGAATTACAACAGCGCGCCACGCACCGCCACAATTTCTTTGTGGGGCTAAGCAAACTTTCTCGTTCCCATTGGGGAATGGTGTTGGCACATCTTGGCGTTGCGATGACCGTTTGGGGCATTGCCTTTAGCCAAAACTACAGCATTGAACGTGATGTGCGAATGAACGTAGGCGACAGCATTGATATTGCAGGCTATGATTTTAAATTCCAAGGCATTAGTGATGCCAATGGCCCGAATTATCTCGGCGGCAAAGCGGAAATTGAAATCAGCAAAAACGGTAAATACGAAACCACATTGTATGCTGAAAAACGTTTTTATACCGTGAGTAAAATGTCAATGACAGAAGCGGCGATTGACTGGGGCTTTAGTCGCGATCTTTATGTGGCCTTAGGCGAAAGCCTTGGCAATGGCGCGTGGGCATTGCGTTTATACTACAAACCGTTTATCCGTTGGATTTGGTTCGGCGGCGTATTTATGGCGTTAGGTGGCTTGCTCTGTATGCTTGACAGACGTTACCGTTTCAAACAGTTATTAACCAAAGCTCAAACAGAATAAGAAGGTCGTGATGAATAAAAAATATGCTATTCCTTTGATTTTATTTTTGGCGCTAACCATCGCCTTTTTCGTGCAATTACAACGTAATTCCAACGGTGATGATCCTAAAGCCTTGGAAAGTGCTTTAGTGGGCAAGCCCGTGCCAGCGGCAACTTTGCAAGATCTGTTTGAGAATAAAACGCACGATCAAGGCATTTTCCAACAAGGTAAACCGATCTTATTGAATGTGTGGGCGACTTGGTGTCCTACTTGCTATGCAGAGCATCAATATTTGAATCAGCTCCATTCACAAGGGGTAACCATTATCGGTGTGGATTACAAAGACAAAACGGACAAAGCCATTAAATGGTTGAAAGATCTGGGCAATCCTTATCAGCTTGTAATTAAAGATGAAAAAGGAGCTTTCGGGCTGGATTTGGGTGTATATGGCGCGCCAGAAACTTTCATTATTGATGGCAAAGGTATCATTCATTATCGTTATGCAGGGGACGTGAACGAAAAAGTATGGCAAAGCACCTTGCAGCCGATTTATCAAAAATTAATGGAACAAAAATAATGCGAAAAATTCCTTATTTTTTCACCGCACTTTTATTTTGTGCCATCACGGCAAAGGCAGCCATTGAAGTGCGAAATTTTGCTTCAGCGCAGCAGGAACAGGATTACCAAAGCCTAACCCAAGAGCTACGTTGCCCGCAATGTCAGAACAATAATATTGCTGATTCCAACGCGACCATTGCCGTGGATATGCGCGAGAAAGTCTATGAGTTGCTCAGCCAAGGGCAAAGCAAACAGCAAGTGGTGGATTATATGGTACAGCGCTACGGCAATTTTGTTACCTACAACCCACCGCTCACGCCCGCAACGATGTTACTTTGGGCTGTGCCAGTTTGCCTTGTGTTGTTCGGCGGCATTTTAGTGTTACGCCGTAAACCGAAAAAACAACCACAGGCAAAACAAAGTGCGGTGCAAATTAATGATGAAAATTTAACCCAAGCGGAACAGCAACGTTTACAACAATTATTGAAGGATAAGGAATAAACAATGAATTTTTGGCTTATCAGTTTTGCGATCACCCTTATTGTGGCGCTAATTTGTTTTTATCCCTTATTATTTTCAGGCAAACAAGCGCTTGATAGCAACAAGCGTAACAAGCTAAATAAAGCCTTTTATTTCAATCGCTTGAAAGAAATTGAAGAAGATGAACAGCAAGGTTTAATTGAAAACGCCTCGCAGTTACGCACGGAATTACAGCAAACCTTATTGCAAGATATTCCTGAAAATGAACAACTTCAGCAAGATGGCAAACGCTACGGCAAAATCTGGTTTGTATCGGGCTTTTTAACCTTAGCAATTTTAGCAGGGCTAGGCTATATGCAAGCAGGCGCTTGGCAGCAAGAAGCTATGCTCGAAAAAACCTACCAAAAACTACCGCACTTTTATGAGCGTTTAAAGGAAGAAGAAAGTAATCCAATGAACGATCAAGAATTGCAACAATTCGCCACCGCCTTGCGCTTAAAATTGCAAAAAGAACCTAACAACGCGGCGGACTGGTGGACGCTTGGGCAAATTGCAATGAATCTGGATAAGGCACGCTTAGCCTATGACAGCTACGCCCGTGCGGTAAAATTAGATCCTGAAAATATCGAATATCAGCTTTCTTATGCGCGCATTTTAATGTTTTCCGATGACCAAACGGATAAAAACAAAGGAATGGATTTGCTCAAAGGTGTTCTTCGCAAAGATCACAGCAACCTACAAGCCCTTGGTTTACTCGCGTTCCAATATTTTGAAAGCGAAGAATACAAAATGGCCGCAGTAACTTGGGCGATGATGTTACGCCTAATCCCCGAAAACGATCCAAGAGTCGCACTTCTTGAAAAAAGCATCCGCGCCGCCCGCGATGCACAAGAAGAAAAGGAAAAGGCAGAGTAGAAAAAATAATCTTGTTTACTTAAGATTAATGTGTAACTAAAAGAGCGAGTAATGTTTAATATTTTTAAAAGACCAGTAAATAAGGAAAGTTTACAATCTTGGTGCAAAATCCTTGATGATATTGCAAAAGTTGCGATTTTAGCTGCTCCTGTAGTACTATATGGAGAGAATGCGATAGGCTATAAAGTATTAAATTGTCTATTTCTTGTTATTTCTGCTTATGCCTGTTTATTCAGTGCAGATTTTATGCGTAAGAATTTAGAGAAATTGATAACGGAAAAGGAGGAGTAAATGGCATTTACAATTGGGCTTGGTATTATGGCAGCACTGTGCGTGCTACTTGCTGTCACTTTAGAAAAAAGTCTAAAAACAAAATAATTTATTAGCTTGCAAATTTTAGATTTTTAATTTTGTGTGAAAAATGAATTCATTATTTTTAGGTTTTCATCATATTGCAATTATTGCATCAGATTATGCGAAATCTAAACATTTTTACACGCAGATTTTGCAGGCAAAGGTTATTCAAGAAACCTATCGGGCGGAGCGAGAAAGCTATAAGCTGGATCTTGCCTTGCCTGATGGCAGTCAAATTGAGCTGTTTTCCTTTCCAAATCCGCCAGCCAGACCAACAAGACCAGAGGCTTGCGGTTTACGCCATTTGGCGTTTAAAGTAAAAAATATTCATCAAGTTGTGGCATATTTAGCCCAACATAACATTTTTTGTGAACCTATCAGAGTGGACGAATTAACGGGTAAACAATTTACCTTTTTTCAAGATCCTGATGGCTTGCCTTTGGAACTATATGAAATTGAATAAAATATTTGGTAACAAAATGAAAAAGTTAAATATAGCAACGGCTATCTTCCTTAGCTTTTTTAGCCATACTATTATGGCTGTTGAAGAAACGGCAGAGCCTTCTGGTTATGTGGAAGTTTTTCGTTTTTCTGAAAGTGAGCCAGAAAATCAAACTTATGTGAGCAAGGAAGAATCAAAACAACTTAATCCAAAGAAAATGAGCGATGCGGAAAAGCTAGCGAAAAGCATTGAGTTTGAAGTGTATGAAGTTGGCGAAAATCGTGTTGCTCACACGGTATTTAAATCGGGCGCTGGGATTTGTCGTGGTTTTAAATCTCATTATGGCGTGGATCTGACCGATTCTCGCACTTATTACATTGATCAAGCCAATAATGAATATTATGCAAGCATCGCAGGCGCAACGATTTATTCTAAAAATGCGCCAGAAAATGTGCAATATGCGCCGGTATTTAACATTCAAGATGAAAAACTTGCCCAGCAAGTACAAGATGAAGAAAATAAATACGGTAAACAAGTGGCAACACAAAATATTGCAAAAAATTCAGAAATGTTGAAAAAAACAATTTGTCGATAAAATGATTGAAAGATAAAAGGGAGGTATGATTACTTCCCTTTTTTATAGCTGCAAAATCTCTTTCACAAAAGGAATGGTGAGTTTACGTTGCGCCTGTAAAGACGCTTTGTCTAAATCCGCCAACGCTTGGAATAGGGTGTGCATATCGCGATCAAGGCGTTTAAGCAGAAAGTTAGCGGTTTCATCAGGCAATTCAATGCCGCGAGAATGGGCCTTTTGTTGCAGCACCTTGATTTTCTGCTCGTCATCTAAAGGCGCAAGCTGGTAACTTTCCCCCCAAGACAAGCGTGATCGTAAGTCAGGCAATTTCACTGGCAAGGCATTTGGCGATTGGTTAGCACTGATGAGCAAAATGCCTCGCCCTTGTTCGCGCATACGGTTAATCAGATCAAAAATGGCCAGTTCCCATTCATCATTGCCGATTACGGATTGAATATCATCTAGGCAAACCAAATCTTGCTGTTCTAAATTTTCCAGCACTTCTGGGGAGAAATATTGCGATTTGCTCAATGGCACATAAATAGAAGGGCGTTGCTGCACTAAAAATTCATTTGAACAGGCTTTTAGCAAGTGCGTTTTTCCGCTACTTTCCGATCCCCAAACATAGAAAAACTGCTGTTTCGGATCTGCAAAATTTTTATGCAAGGAATCCAGCAACAATAAATTATTGTCAGCATAAAAATTCTCAAGAGTTTCTTCATCAATTTGATGAATAGGAAGCGGTAACTGCAAATCTAATAACCAATGTGTTTGTAAACTAAAGTGCGGTAAGAATATACAAAAAAAATAGGGATAAATAAAGCCTACCCCTATTTTCTGCGTTGAATTTGGTGGGATTTTATTCTTGAATTTCGACCTGATCTTTCGCTTTCGGTAAAATCAAGTTAAGAATAATCGCCACAACCGCACATAAACTAATGCCTTTTAGTGAAATTTCGCCGAAGTTCACGAACATTCCACCGATACCAAAGGTCATCACCACGGAAATAATGCACAGATTGCGCGCTTCGGTAACATCAACTTTACCACGGATTAAGGTACTCATTCCCACAACAGCAATCGAGCCGAACACTAACATCATAATGCCGCCCATCACGATGGTTGGAATGGTGGAAAGGAATGCCCCCACTTTTCCGCAGAAAGAAATAGCAATCGCCCATACCGCAGCCCAAGTCATAATATTTGGATTGAAGTTGCGTGTTAGCATCACCGCGCCGGTTACTTCAGCATAAGTGGTATTTGGTGGCCCACCTAATAATGAAGCCGCAGTGGTTGCCACGCCATCACCCAATAAAGTGCGGTGTAAACCCGGTTTTTTTAGGAAATCTTTACCCGTTACCGAGCTAATCGCCATAATACCGCCAACGTGTTCAACCGCAGGCGCAATGGCGATAGGTAAGAGATATAAAATCGCTTCAAGTTTAAATTCTGGCGTGGTGATATTTGGCAGACTGAACCAAGGTGCGTCTAGTACTGGTTGGAAATTGATTAAGCCTAAAAATAAGCACAGCACATAACCTGCGGTGATCCCGAACATAATCGGGATTAATTTCATAATGCCTTTCGCAAACACCGCAACAGAAAGGGTAGTCAGCAAGGTAACCATTGAAACAAGCACTGCATCATTGTATTCATAGGCGGAACCTTTACCTAATGCCATATCCACCGCCACAGGCGCTAATCCCATACCGATAATAATGATCACAGGGCCAACCACCACAGGCGGGAACACTTTTTGCAATGCTTCTGCGCCTCTTAATTTAACTAAGGTACTCAGTGCGAAATACACCAAACCCGTGCAGGCAAGTCCGCCCATTGTTACCGCAATGCCCCAAGTGGCCACGCCATATTGGATTGGGGCAATAAACGCAAAGGAAGACGCCAGAAAAATTGGCACTTGTTTGCCTGTGCATAATTGGAAAAGCAATGTCCCTACGCCAGCGGTTAATAAGGCGGTGTTGGCATCTAGCCCTGTAATTAATGGCACAAGCACTAAGGCACCAAAGGCCACAAACAACATTTGCAAGCCAACAAACGCCTGCTTCGCTTTACTTTCCACCTCGACAGGTGCATTTGGATTGGTTTTTGTCATTTTAAGTTTCAACTCTCTGTCTGAATTAACTTTAAAAAACGCTTTATTTGCATAAAACGCGCGGAAAAAAACGGCATAAATGCCGTTTCTAAAAAAGGTTATTTTGTGCCAAAAATCTTATCGCCTGCATCACCCAAGCCCGGGATAATGTAGCCTTGCTCATTTAATTTTTGATCGATAGAAGCGGTGTATAATTCCACATCAGGGTGCGCTTTTTCTAACGCCGCAATCCCTTCAGGTGCAGCCACTAGCACTAATACTTTGATTTGATTACAGCCTTTTTCTTTTAACAAATCAATGGTTGCAATCATTGAACCGCCTGTTGCCAGCATTGGATCGACCACGATCGCTAAGCGTTCTTCTAAATCACTGGCGAGTTTTTGGAAGTAAGGCACAGGTTGAAGAGTTTCTTCATCACGGTACATACCCACCACGCTAATTCTTGCACTTGGGATATGCTCTAATACGCCGTCCATCATTCCTAGACCAGCACGCAGAATTGGTACAACGGTTACTTTCTTACCTTTGATGCGATCCACTTCCACAGGGCCGCACCAGCCGTCAATGATGACTTTTTCCGTTTCTAAATCTGCCGTTGCTTCATAAGTGAGCAAGCTACCCACTTCCGTGGCTAATTCACGGAAATCTTTGGTGCTAACATCAGCGGCACGCATTAAACCAAGTTTGTGTTTGACTAATGGATGTTTGACTTCAACAATTTTCATCTGTAACCCCTTATTTCGACCCGTAAAAATAAAATCGACAAATTCTAAATCAAAGTGATGAAAATGAACAGCGAAATTAAGCAAAATCAGTGAAAAAAGTGCGGTGCGTTTTCACTGATTTTTTATATAAGGGAAAAATCAGGCAGGAAAAGGAAACTCTGCGAGAAATAACTCTTTGATTTGTAAAGGATACCCTTTGAGATCAAAATCAGAATAGCGCGCATAAAGCCCCGTTTCAGGATCTTGCCGCCAATATAGCGAAATACGCTGCATAGGTTGTTTAAATAACCACAAACCAATGGGCTGTTCACCCAGTTGAAGCACATATTGCGCCACATTCTGCACAGTGGTTTGAGGAAGTGTCGTTTGCGCAAAAATCCACGGTGTGCCATCGCCTTTCAGCAACACTTCGCGTAACCAAATTTGCTCAAGTGCGGTGCTTTTTGGCGAAATTTTTTCGCTTAAGTTTTCTTGCCAGCCTTGATAAATGACTTCTACGCTAAGTTGCTGGCAGGCTTGCTGTAATTTCTGCGTTAGCGAACCTTGATGTTGCACCCATTGGGCAATTTCAGGCGCAGCAAAATGCCCTGATGTTTGCCAATCAGGGCGAGCGAGTAATTGACGATAACGTTCAAAATCCATTTTTTAGACTTATTTTTGATGACGTTCTTTCAGCTTAGCGATAACATCTGCCCAGCTCAAGTCGGCATCTTGCAATAACACGGTTAAGTGATAGGCTAAATCCGCCGCCTCGCAAATGGTTTCTTCGCGATCTTTCACAGTTGCCGCCAGCGCAGTTTCCACGCCTTCTTCCCCCACTTTCTGCGCAATGCGTTTCGTACCACGGGAATACAAATGCGCGGTGTAAGAACTTTCAGGATTAGCGTCTTTGCGGCTGGCAATCAAACGTTCTAATTTGCTAAAAAAGATCCAATCAGGCTCGCTTGATTTTTCAAATTGATGAAAGCAACTTTCCGCGCCAGTATGACAAGTTTCACCAATGGGATCGGCAAGAATTAATAGGGTGTCATTATCACAATCTAAACTCATATCCACCACATTAAGAAAATGTCCTGAACTTTCCCCTTTCGTCCATAAACGTTGTTTGGTGCGTGAATAAAAAGTAACACGTTGTTCTGCAAGAGTTTTTTCAAGGGCTTCTGAGTTCATATAACCCAACATTAATACTTCACAAGTGCGGGCATTTTGCACAATAACAGGCAGTAAACCTCCCACTTTTTGCCAGTTGATTTTTTGCTGCATGTTAACACTCCAAACGAATGATAAGCTGTGATTGATTCGACAATTTTTTAACTATCTGCACATTTTCAATTGGGCTAGTGCAGCTTCTTGGCTGAATATATGCTTTTGCCATGTTAATCGCTGTTTGCTCATTAATTGGCGTCGCGTTTTGTTTGACCATATAAATAAAATAAGGGCGAGAAAAGAGTTGAATATAAGTATCCAGTACATATTTTTCCGCATTTTCGGTGATAACCGCATGATTTTCTTGCACAATCGAAAGTGTCTTTAAATCACTGGCTAGATCATCACTTCCCGTTATGGCTGCGCAAGCACAAAGTGATAATGGGAAGAGCATAAAAAGGGAAAATTTAACTATTCTCATAATATATCCTATGATTTTGTTCTAAGGTTAATAATGCTTTTTTACGTTCAATGCCACCACCATAACCCGTTAGTGTACCATCTGCTCCGATAACACGATGGCAAGGAATTAAAATGGAAATTTTATTTTTACCATTCGCATTTGCTACCGCTCTTATGGCATTGGGTTGCGCCATGTATTCCGCTTGCTGTTTATAACTGCGCGTTTCGCCGTAGGGAATTTGTTGTAAGGCGTTCCACACTTGCTGCTGAAAGGGGGTACCTTGCAAATAAAGTTTGGTGCGAAATTCTGTGAGCGTTCCCGTAAAATAAGCGTCCAACTCTTGTTGTAAGGTTATCGCACTCTCACTTTTTTGCCAATAGATATTCGCATTCAGCTGTTTTTGTAACACAGTCAGTTCACTTTCTAGCATTTTTCGATCGTAGAACTCTAATAAACAGAGTTTTTCTTGCCAGAAAAGTGCCAACATTTCACCCAGAGGGGTTACCATTGTGCAGGCGGTTAGCTGATTTTGATACTGTGGCTGGGGTGTGTGCAGAAGAAAATGTACGCGTTTTAAGCGGATATAGCACCCTAATGAAAAATGTAACTCTTTTTTGACTGCTTGTTTGAGTTGCTTTAATTCCTCTGGCGAACTTATTGGGTGCAGTAAATACGATTTAGGTGGACAGGCTTGCGCATCTAGCCAGCTGGCATAGGGTTGCCATTGTTGCGCTAAAATTGGGCTAAGGTTTGGCGGTGGTAACATATTATTCTCCTGAAAATAAGAAATCTGCCGCAGCTTGAATATGCAGCAGTGCGGTATCAAAAAATGGTAATTTGCAGTCGGTTTGTTGAATCAGTAAACCAATTTTATGCAGTTTACGCTGTAAAATAGCTTGGTTGGATGCATCAATAATATTCAAAAAAGGAATCGTGGTCGTCTCAATAATTTGTGGTGCAACTTTGTGCATCTTGTTAGTTGCAAGCACGATAGCATCTGCACCACTGTTTTTTAAAACGCGAGCGGCTTGAGCTAATACTTCCCCTGCCTTTTGCCAATTTCCTGATTTTTGGTATTCAACAATCTGCTCAAACCCAACCCTATTGAGTAGAATGGGGGGGGGAGTGATTTTTACCATAATGCTGGTTAATCAATTGGTTAATACCTTGGTAATAAGTGATTTTGCTTTCAGGGCTCATTTCACCAATAATACCTAATGCTTTCATTACATCTCCATTATCGTCTGATAGTAATACCTTGGCAATCGAGATAGCTTTTTAACTCCCTAATATCAATAATCCGCTTATGAAACACGCTCGCAGCGAGCGCGCCGTCCACATTTGCCTCAATAAAGGCATCACGAAAGTGTACCATTTCACCCGCGCCACCTGAGGCAATGAGTGGCACGTTGCACACATTACGCACTTTTTTTAGTTGGACTAAGTCATAGCCATTACGTACACCGTCTTGGTTCATCATATTCAGCACGATTTCACCTGCCCCGCGTTTTTGTACTTCTTGCACCCAATCCAGCGTTTGCCAGTGGGTTTGACGGGTGCGTTTTTCATCACCAGTGTATTGATTGACCCAATATTTATCTTGTTCGGCATCATACCAAGTGTCGATCCCCACCACAATGGCCTGCACGCCAAAGCGATCCGCCAAGCGAGAGATTAACTCGGGATCAGCAAGTGCGGGGGAATTTATGGAAATTTTATCTGCACCAAAGGTGAAAATTTGCTCCGCATCGGCAATAGCCTTGATTCCCCCAGCCACACAGAACGGAATATTGATCTCTTTCGCCACACGTTCCACCCAGCTTTTATCTACGGTGCGGCCGTCTGACGAGGCGGTGATGTCATAAAACACCAACTCGTCCGCCCCTTCTTCCGCATAACGTTTTGCTAGCGGCACAATATCGCCGATAATCTCGTGGTTGCGGAATTGCACGCCTTTCACAACCTGCCCATCACGAACGTCTAAACAAGGGATTATGCGTTTTGCCAACATTGGATTGCCTCCGCTACGTCAAATTTTCCTTCTAGTAATGCACGACCAACAATCACGCCAGCCACGCCTGTATTTTTTAAAGCAGCGATGTCTGCTAATGAGCCGATGCCGCCTGAGGATTGAAATTCAATCTGTGGAAAGGCGGTGCAGATTTCTTGATATAACGCCACATTCGAGCCTTGCAATGTGCCGTCACGGGAAATATCAGTGCATAAAACGTGCTGTAAGCCTACTTGGCGGAAATCGTTAATCACTTGCTCTAAGGTCAATGGGCTAGTTTCTTGCCAGCCGTGAATGGCGATGCGTTTTTCACCGTTCACAATATGAATATCTAAGGCGAGGACAAACTTTTCCGCACCATAGTTAGCGAACCATTGTTTTACCATTTCAGGTTGCTTGACCGCCGTTGAACCAATCACCACACGATTTGCCCCGACGGATAATAAATCTGCCACATCTTGCTCTGTACGAATACCACCGCCCACTTGAATATTAGCTTGCGTTGCGGCAATGATTTCGCCAATAAGTTTAGTTTGGCGTTGGCTCGGATCTTTCGCGCCTGTTAAATCCACTAAATGCAACTGCTTCGCCCCTTGTGATAAATAATGCTGAAATTGTGCGATGGGATTGTCGCTATATTGGGTTTGCTGGGCGTAATCCCCTTGATACAACCGCACAACCTTGCCGTCAATAAGGTCAAGTGCGGGGATAATTTGTGATGTTTTTTTCATTGTTGTGTTCTCTTTTTTGTTGTTATTAACTAAGCCATAAACGTAATTTCAACCCCCATGGGCTGCTTAATCCTGTGGTAGTGTGAACGATTTTACCGTTTTTAATAATGATAATACTTGGCGTAACCTGAATGTGCCATTGGGCGGAAAGTGCTCCCTGTGGATCATTTATGGTCAAAAAATCATATTGGTGTTGCTGTAGATAGTCTTGTACCGCCTGATCATTGCCTGATTTTAACGCAACGCTCACCACTTGCACGCCATCGTTGGCAAGGCTTGCAATGCTTGGTGAAGTGAGCGAGCAAATGCTGCACCAACTGCCCCAAAAGTAGAGTAGGACAGGTTTCTCTTTGCTGAGCTTAGCTAACTGAATACTTTCCCCATTCAATGCAAGCAAAGTCTGTTGCAAAGCATTTTCTGGGGCACCCGGTCGCCGCCAATAATCCATTGCGAAAGAGATCGTACCAAATAATAAGGTAAAAACGAGCAGATTTTTCACCGCACTTTTGATTTTATTCATTACAGATTTTCCATAAAATTCCGCAATAATTGTTCGCCCACCTTACCTGAACGCTCGGGGTGAAATTGCACGCCGTAGAAGTTATTTCTTGCAATCGCCGCAGAAAATGGCACGCCATAATCGCAGGTGGCAATGGTATTTTCATTTGGCAACACCGCATAGCTATGCACGAAATAGAAATAACTATCTTGCGGAATATCGATAAAGAGCGGGTGATTATCCTGATAATGCACCTTATTCCAGCCCATATGCGGCAATGGCAGTCCTTTATTTGGCAAGCGTTGCGTGTTGCCGTTAATCAGTCTAAGGGTTTCTATTTCACCTTCAGCGGAAAAATCGGTCATTAGTTGCATTCCCAAACAAATGCCTAATACAGGCTGAGTGAGCTGTTGAATTGTTTCAATTAATTGTCGAGATTGCATACTTTGCATTGCGGCTGACGCAGTCCCCACCCCCGGCAAAATAAGTTTTTCTGCACTTTGAATTTTGGCTAAATCATCGGTAATTTCCGCCTGATAGCCCAAACGCTCAAACGCAAATTTCACTGAAGAAAGATTAGCGCAGCCTGTGTTGATGATGGTGATATTATTCATTGTTTTCCCCTTTATGGTTTTTAGCGCCTAACGCTGAACCCAAAACCTTTTAATAACCATTGGGTTGTTTTCGTTGTCATGGTAGGTGTAGCCCTCCCTTTAAAACCTTGCATACTTCCAAAAGGTTTAAATTTAGCTATTTTATCTATTTCGGTATTCATTGATTCAGCATAACTAAAACAATTGCATATAGCTTTTCTTAAATCACTATCTGAAACATCTTTTCCATGAATGGTTTTATCTCTAACTTTTTCGGCAAATTCTAATTTCTTTACTATGTGATTAGGTAATGCTTTGCCAAAAATATTTCGATATAAATTTTTGAACCCTTCTCTAGTTAAATGCTCGTACTCAATAATATTTTTTGTTACCCCTGTATCTGCCTTATGTAATTTGATGATACCTCCATACAAAGCTCTATTCTGAGCCTCCTCTATTTTTATAAATAAATATGCAATTACAACTTCGAATGGGTATGCTTTTATAAGGTTAGGAGCGTATCTAAAAAACTTTTTAATTTCATCAGGTAATTCGTCATATGTTTTTATAACTCCTTTGTAGCTTTTTGTTTTATTAGTCATTTTATCCTCTTAGTTAAAATTAATTTTAAGTATGCTTTAATCTTGTAATGAAGATAATTAGCTTTATTTTGTTAAAAATATGATCTTCATTGCCCTAAATTTTGATGGATTAATTTAGTGTTCTAACTGGCGAGAACTCCAATTATTTTTGATACTTTCACCAATATAAAATTCGCGTTTATCAGGATCACCGATGCGTAAAAGTTGGCGATATTGTGTCCAGTTCAATTGCGATCGCAGTGCGTTCGCAATTGGAAAAGTGCGGTAAAATTGGCGGAATAATTCCAATTGCCTGCGACCAAAATTACTACCAAACTCTGGCTCAAGTTGTTTGGCAAGATATTTGATTAAGTAAGTACCATAATCTGCCCGCTCTTGTCCTTGCTGTTCTTCTTCAAAAATACGCTTGCCAATGTGCCAATACATCAGCACGCGCTGAAAATCCACCGCTCTCACCGCATTTTCACGCGATTGTGCGATGATCTGTTTAATATCAGTAATGATGGTTGTGTTGGTTAGCATTTCTAATTCCTTGAAATTTAAGGTAATAATTAAAGAACACCCTTACTACTCGGCATTTCATTCCCTTCAATGCGAATAGCTTGTCTTAATGTACGTCCGAACACTTTAAACAGGCTTTCGGTTTTATGGTGATCGTTGTCGCCGCTGGCTTTTAAGTGTAAGGTGGCGAGCATTGTAAATGCAAGGGATTGAAAGAAATGTTCCGTCATTTCCGTGCTGAAATCGCCCACTTTTTCTCGTTTAAATTTGGCTTTGAATTTGAAATAAGGACGCCCTGAAAGATCCAACGCACATTCTGCTTTGCATTCGTCCATTGGTAACACGAAACCAAAGCGCGCAATGCCGCGTTTATCGCCAATGGCTTGTTTCAACGCGGTGCCGAGCGCAAGTGCGGTGTCTTCCACGGTGTGGTGTTCGTCAATGTGTAAATCCCCTTTGCAGTTTACGTTCATTCTAAAACCGCCGTGGGTGGCAATTTGATCAAGCATATGATCGAAAAATCCCACGCCTGTTTGAATTTTATTTACGCCTGTTTCATCTAGCCAAACTTGCACTTTAATATCGGTTTCTTTGGTTTTGCGTTCCACTTCAGCATAGCGCGGTTGGCGCTCTCCAATATTGGTTACAGGCTCGTTCAACAGTTTTTCTGCGATCAGATCCCAATTGAGTTTTTCTGGGTGATATTGCAGGGCTTGAATGCCTAAGTTTTCTGCCAATTGCACATCGGTGGCGCGATCGCCAATTACAAAGCTGGTGGCAGGATCAAATAACTGCTTTTCAATATATTTTTTCAGCAATTTTGTTTTGGGTTTACGGCATTGGCAATTGTCTTCAGGCTTGTGCGGACAAATTAAAATATCATCAAATTCAATGCCTTGTGAACGGAAAAGATCAAGCATTGCATTATGCGGTTTATCAAAATCTTCTTTAGGAAAGGAATCTGTGCCTAAGCCATCTTGATTTGAAACCATCACAAAATGATATTTCTTTTTCAATTTTAATAGCGCAGGAATCACATTTTTTTCAAATTTTAATTTCTCTAAACGATCAATTTGAAAATCGGTTTTCGGCTCGTCAATTAATGTGCCATCACGGTCGATAAATAAGATTGATTTCTGTGTCATTTTGGTTTTCCTTTTATTTGTAATAAATAAGTGCGGTGGTTTTTTTCATTATTTTTGCGAGCTAATTGCCTCAACCACCCGTAAATTTTCCTCGGCCGTTCCCACGGTAATTCGGATACAATTTTCTAGCCCTAAGGCGTTATTTTGATTGCGTAAAATAATGCCTTGTTCCCAAAGTGATTTAAATATGTCGTTACCATTTTTAAATTTCACTAAAATATAATTGGCTTCGCTCGGGAAAATATCTTCTACCTGTGGCAAGCGTTGTAATTGTTCAATTAGCCATTGGCGTTGGGCTTTTACTTGCGCGACATTATTTTGCATTTCACTCAACCCCTGTTCCGATAAGGCTTGCGTGGCAAGATCCGAAACCGGCACGGGAATTGGATAAGGGGCGATCACTTTTTGTAATACGCCGATAAGTTCTTGATTGGCAAGCGTAAAACCACAACGTAATCCAGCCAAAGCAAAAGCTTTGGAAAGGGTGCGAATGATGGCAAGATGTGGGTAGTTTGTCAGCATTTGCACCATCGTGCTTTCAGGGCAAAACTCAATATAGGCTTCGTCCACCACTACGATTGCACGGTTTTTGGTCATTTCTAATAATTGGATTAAATCCGCACGGCGTAAAAGATTGCCAGTGGGGTTATTTGGGCTGCAAACGAAAATAACTTTCACCTTAGCAAGATTATTTGCAATATTGGCTAAATCTAACTGAAAATCTGCCGTTAATGGCACGGTTTTTGCTGTGATACCACAGGTTTCTGCGCTCACGGCATACATTCCATAAGTTGGCGGGCAATAAAGCACCTGATCGTCCGCTTCGCAAAAGGCACGAATAATCAGCTCAATGCCTTCATCGCCCCCACGTGTAACAAGTACATTTTCAGGTGCTACCCCCGCATAAGCAGCATAAGCATTCACCAGTTTTTCAGGCTGCGCTTCAGGGTAACGATTAAATTGGCGCTGCTGCAAATTCAAACCGGGGGAAAGCGGGTATTCATTGGCATTAAGCCATACATCGCCTTTGCCCCCCAAACGGCGCGCCGATTGGTAAGGGGTTAAGGCTTGAATATTTTTGCGTGATAATGTTGTGATTGTCATTTTTGTTCTCTCTAAAAATTTTTGTTTTTTTGACCGCAGTTTTATTTGATTAAAATAAAATGCTCAATAAGTTTTATCATTAATTCTTTTTGTTCTGGTAAACTTTCTGCCACAAGCAGAGCAAGCGCCACTAAGGTATTATCATTAATCAGCTGTTCTACTGGCTTGGCAAGCAAATGTTGATTTAATCTTAAATACCAAAGGAATAGAAATGCGCCAGTTCGTTTATTTCCATCAGTAAGTGGATGATTTTTAATGATAAAATATAACAAGTGAGCTGCGCGGCTAGCGATATTTGGATAAAATAAGGGGCTGTAGTAGATTAGCCCTAAATTTCACACCATTTTCGCAATATTTTTAACTGCTCTTTTGGTGTCCCAAAGTTAAACCGAAATTCACATTCCTTCAAGAATAAGGGAAAGTTTTTTTCGGTTAATTCCATTATATTTTCGCAGTATCCGCTTCGCCTGATTCCAAAAATTTTCAATGCCATTAATATGATTTTGTTTCACCGCAAATAGCTCGGAATGATTGATTCGTTCGTGGTGAAATTCACTCACATCAAGAGCATCATAACTGCGATAAGTGTCCGTATAAACCCAGCTATCAGGCTTGATTTTTCTTTTAATAACAGGGAGTAATGTTT
This sequence comes from Avibacterium volantium, assembly GCF_900635775.1. NCBI lineage: Bacteria > Pseudomonadati > Pseudomonadota > Gammaproteobacteria > Pasteurellales > Pasteurellaceae > Avibacterium > Avibacterium volantium. The sequence continues at coordinate 685,345 of NZ_LR134167.1, forward strand.
CACTATTGGTGTTTTCAACCACAACAGTAAATACCTTTCCTTGTCGTTTTAGTAACCCAAAAACAGCAACTTTTCCAGCCGCTCCTCGTCCTCGTTTTCCCTTTCGATGACCACCAAAATAGCTTTCGTCTAGTTCAATTTCCCCCTCAAAAATCTCGTTAACTTCAAGGGATAAATGATAGCCAATCACAAGCCTGATTTTATGGTAGAACAAAGCGGCTGTATTCGGTTGAATATCTAGCAAATTTGCTGCCGTTCTTGCAGTAACTTCTGCGACAAAAAACTCAAGCAGTTTTTTCTGTATAGATTTCTTTAATTTACAATATGTTATCTTCATTTTTGTAGTATAGCATTGTTGCTAATCTACTACAGCCCCTAAAATAATTCCTCACCAAAACCTTGTTCAATGGTATGAATAGCAGACGCCAGCCCGTCATTGCGAGGGTTGGCAAATAATGGTGTGGCTTCGCCTTTTTCAATGAGCGTTTGCTTTAATTGTGCAATCGCGTTTTCGACATCTGGTATTAATAATGGGCGCATTTTATTTTGTTTTTGCTGATTGGAATTTAGACTTTGTTCGTCATAAGCCTGTAATAAGCTCCAGCTGCGTGAGTATTCTTGCACCACGGCAAGCACAGCTTTTCCTTCTTCATTCACTAACGTTTGATTGCTTAATGTACGATCCAGCAGGGCGATAACTTGACCAAACTCTACACCTTTTTCAGCTAAACGCTTTTGATTTAGCGTATAACCTTGAACCAGATATTCTTTAAGGCGTTGGGTTGCCCAACGGCGAAATGAAACACCTTCTGGTGATTTCACGCGGTATCCCACAGAAATTACGGTATCCAAATCATATAAGGTAATTGGTCTGTCAGAAGAAGCAATTTGCATTTTTTGCAAATTGCTTTTTTCTGAGATTTCACCATCTTTCATTGCATTACGAATATGCCTTGAAATAACAGAAACATCTCGTCCAAATAGGGATACCATTTGAGCTTGAGAAAGCCAAACAGTATCTTGGTTAAATTGAACCTCTACCTGTGTTGAACCATCTTGCGATTGATAAATTTCAATTTGATTTTGCATATTCTCTCCGATATATAACTGTATATAAAAACAGTTAATTATTCGTTATTTGTACAATTTTTGCAACTTCTCCAACCGCACTAACACGGCATTTTTATGGGCATCGAGCTGTTCGGCGGTGGCCATTTGGATCACTGTTGGTGCGAGATCTTGGAAGCCTTGTGGGCTAAGTTCTTGCACGGTCATTCGTTTGCTGAAATCTGCTAAGCCTAGGCTGGACGTGGTGCGAGTGTAGCCATAGGTGGGTAGAACGTGGTTGGTGCCGCTGGCGTAGTCGCCCATACTTTCAGGGCTGTATGCACCGAGAAAAATCGATCCTGCGTTATCCAGTTGATCGAGCAACGCACGGGCGTTTTCCACTTGCACCACTAAATGCTCTGGAGCGTATTGATTGCTGATTTCCACTGCTTGCGCTAAGTCTTCGGCAATAAAAATACGGCTGTGATCCAAGGCTTGTCGTGCTGTTTCAGCACGGGGTAATTGGGCAAGTTGGCGTTCGATAGCAAGTGCGGTGCTTTTTGCTAACGTTTCGCTCGGGGTAACCAGAATCACTTGGCTATCTGCACCGTGTTCCGCTTGAGAGAGCAGATCGCTGGCGACAAAATCGGGATCGGCATTTTCATCTGCCAAGACCAATACTTCAGAAGGGCCTGCTTGCATATCAATGGCAGCACCGTTCAGTGCTTGGCTCACTTGACGTTTGGCTTCAGTAACAAAGGCATTGCCGGGGCCGAAGATTTTATCCACTTTAGCAACGGTTTCTGTACCGAATGCCATTGCGACAATAGCTTGTGCGCCGCCAACAGGGTAAATGGTTTCGACCCCGCAGAGATCTGCCGCATATAAAATGGCATCAGCGATAGGCGGAGGGGAGCAAAGTACGATTTTTTTACAGCCCGCGATTTTGGCAGGAATGGCAAGCATTAAGACGGTGGAAAAAAGCGGGGCAGAGCCACCGGGGATATACAAGCCCACCCGATTAATCGGGCGAGTTACCACTTGGCAACGCACGCCCGCTTGGGTTTCAATGTCCACCGCTTGGGGGATTTGAGCTTGGTGAAAGCGTTCGATGTTGGCTTTGGCATTTTGAATGGCGGTTTTTAATTCATCAGGTAAGCGAGCCGCTGCTGCTTGAATTTCCGCTTGCGAGATAACGAGGCTGTCTAGTTTGACCTTGTCGAATTTTTCGCCTAATTCAAATAACGCCTTGTCGCCTTCACCTTGCACTTTTTCACGAATGGCGTCCACAGCGTCTTTAATGGACTGTGCTGCCGAAATGGCAGGTCGCATTAAGGCTTGTTGTTTTTCTTGTTGGGTTAAGTTTTTCCAGATTAGGGTTTGCATTGTGTTCTTCCTTAAAATTTGTTGCAAAATTTCACCGCACTTTAAGCGAGCATTTTTTCAATGGGTAGCACTAAAACCGAGCTTGCACCCTGTGCTTTCAATTCTTCCATTGTTTCCCAGAATAAGGTTTCTTGGCTCACTGCGTGCAGTGCCACTTTGCTTTCATCGTGAGCGAGAGGCAAAATGGTTGGGTTTTCCACCCCAGGAAGCAGGGAAATAATGGTTTCCAGTTGGGCTTTCGGTGCGTGGAGCATAATGTATTTGGATTCACCCGCCTGTTGCACGCCTTGAATGCGGGTGAGGAGTTTGTCCACAAGGGCTTGTTTTTCGTTTGATAACGGTTCTTTGCGTTGAATCAGGCAGGCGGTGGAGCGATAAATCACTTCCACTTCTTTTAAGCCGTTTGCTTCAAGGGTCGCGCCTGATGACACTAGATCGCAAATGGCATCAGCTAAACCTGCGGACGGGGCAACTTCCACCGAACCATTGAGCAGAGTGCTTTTGAAGGCTACACCTTGTTCGTTCATATAGCGTTTGAGTAGGTTAGGGTAGGAGGTAGCAATGCGGCAATTAGCGAAGTCTTGCACGCCGTTGTAAGCACGATCGCGATCGATGGCAAGCGATAAACGGCAACCGCCAAAATCTAAGGTGCGTAATTTTTTGTACGCTACGCTTTCGCCCGTGGCAAGACGGCCGAGTTCTTCCTCTTCCAGCACGTTTTCGCCGATAATGCCGAGATCTACAATGCCATCAAAAATTAAGCCGGGAATATCGTCATCACGCACGCGAAGAATTTCGATGGGCATATTTTCCGCATAAGCGATTAAACGTTGTTCGTTCCAGTTAATTTTTACGCCACATTGCTTGAGCAGCTCGGCGCAATCTTTGCTGAGGCGACCTTTCTTTTGTAAGGCGATTCTTAAGCGAGTTGGGTTAGTCATTGTGTTTTCCTTCTAATTAAAAATATTGGGTATAAAAAAATCTCTCGAAAGAAACTTCCGAGAGATCGCTAATTTTTAAATTAGTAGGATTGGCAACACTCGCTCGGAAGTCCTATCTTCCAAGCAATAGCCATCGCCTGAAAGATTATTCAGGGTGATGGTGATGATGAGTATTGCGATTAAAATTCATTTTGTGTTTCTCCAAAAAATAACTGCCTACTAATCTATGCAAAAAAACTTTTTTATGCAAGCAAAATTTTCAACTTTTTTTCGCTTTAATGAAAAGTAACACGGGGCGATGCTGCAAATCCTTGAATTCTTGCTGCCATTCGGGCTGATCCGCCAGCATTGGTTCAAGCATTTTTTCCACTTGAAAGCCCGCATTGATGAGATCGTTTACAATGGTGGACAAGGTGCGGTGATAGGTTTTAAAAGGCTGTTTAAACCAATTTCGCTGCCGTTCGCCCTCATCGCGATAATAATTCAGACGATAGGCAAGTTGCTGTTTATTTTGATCTTTTTCCCATCGCTCCCCGCCTTGATAGCAGGTAACAATCGGGTGTTCTTGCGAGAAAATAAGTGTGCCGTTGGTGTTGAGCTTGGCATAAATATTGGCGAGCAGCTGAGGAAAATCCTGCACATAATGAAAAGCGAAAGAGCTAGTAATCACATCAAAATTGTCATCAGGCAAGGTATTTAGCTGTTCCATTGCGAGTTGATGTAATGTAAAGTGCGGTTGTTTTTCGGCGAGATTTTTTGCCGCTTGACTCAACATTGCTTGAGATAAATCCATTCCCACCACAAATGCTGCGCCTTTTTGCAAATAAAGCTGTAAATGCTCGCCCATTCCACAACCCAGATCGAGCAGTTTTTTGCCCGTTAAATCAGGCATTAAACTTAACATTGTGGGCTTTTCCACAATTTCATTCAGGCTAATGGGGTTTTGGCGTAATTTTTGGTAAAGCTCAAAAAAGCCTTCTTTATCGTAAACGGAGGTTTTCATTATTGTTATGTGAAAAAATTAGCACGGTTTCCCGTGCTAATGGTTGAAATTTAAGCCTATTTTAAGCGATTTAGGTTTATCTGCCAAATACCGGTAACAAGCCAAAGAGATCGGCCAGTTGAATAAAGATATTGAGCAGACCAAACAGGATAACGAAGTAAATCATTCCGTTGCCACCATAAACTTGGTAGGTTTGGTTTGGATATTTAGTGCGGCAAGCTTTGGCAAGAAGCGCGGGAATAATCACCGCCCAAATGGTCGCCGCAAGCCCTGCGTAGCCAATGGCGATCACAAAGCCATAAGGGAAAAGCAGGCTTAAAATCAACGGCGGTAAGAAGGTGATTAATGCGGTTTTTGTTCTGCCCGCGCTGCTGTTGTCGAATTTGAATAAATCCGCAATGTAATCAAATAAACCAAGGGTTACGCCAAGGAATGAGCTGGCAATCGCCATATAAGCAAAGAAACGCAACATTAAGCCCACAAAATTTGTTTGAATTTGGCTATTCAAGGCTTCAAGTAATGCTGCAATGTCGCCGCCTTTTTGGATCACTGGGATAAATTCATTACGCGGCAAATTGCCCTGAATGGCAAGCTGCCATAACATATAGATTATTAATGCGATAAATGTGCCGTAAATAATAGATTTGGTCACTTTGCTGCTATCGCGATCATAATATTTCACTAAGCTCGGCACATTTTGGTGGAAACCAAAAGACACCAAACAAACCGGTAAGGCAGCAAGGGCGAATGGTAGATATTGGCTATCTTCTGTGGCTAGGCTATCAAGCAAAATATCGGTGTTTACCATTCCTAACAAATTGGTTACAGAGAGTAAGAAAGCAACCACCATTCCCGCGATTAAAACGGTGCTAAAGCGATCTACGGCTTTGGTGGAAAACCACACGAAAAAGGCGAGTACCGCACAGAAAATCAGCGAGCCAGAAATGCGTCCAATTTCCACCGCACTTTGTTCGCTGCTAAATAATTGATTTAGAAAACTTTCCGTCAAACCGCCGCCAGAGGTGATATAAGCGTAGGTGAGAATATAGAGCACAAACGCCACGGAAAGCCCATTTAGCACGTTCCAGCCTTTGCCGAGCAAGTCTTTTACAATGGTGTCAAAACTTGCCCCTGTGGGATAATGCAAGTTAGCTTCAAGTAGCATTAAGCCCGATGTGGTCATACAAAACCAAGTGTAGCAAAGGATCAAAATAGAGCCGATAAACCACACGCCAGAAGTGGCAATAGGGTTTGCCAACATTCCTGCACCAATGGTGCCGCCAGCGATAATCATTGCACCGCCGAATAAGGAAGGATTTTTTTTCATAAATTCACCTAAAGTTTAATATTGGTATCGATGAACTATTATAATAGTACAAAATAAAAATACAATGGCTAAATTGCCCGTTTAGCTTGGCAAAAGCAAAAAAATCAAGCTATAATTCAAGGGTTTTATTACCATTCATTAACTAGAAGGAAAGACCAAATGGGTTTAGAAATCGTTCCAGCAGGAAAAGAACTTCCTGATGATATTTATGTTGTTATTGAAATCCCAGCTAATTCAGATCCAATCAAATATGAAGTGGATAAAGAAACTGGGACATTATTCGTTGATCGCTTTATGGCAACCGCAATGTTCTACCCAGCGAACTATGGTTACATTAACCACACCTTATCTTTAGATGGCGATCCTGTTGATGTATTAGTACCAACTCCTTATCCATTACAACCAGGTTCTGTGATCCGTTGCCGCCCAGTGGGTGTGTTAAAAATGACGGACGAATCAGGTCAAGATGCGAAAGTGATCGCCGTGCCACACACAAAATTAAGCAAAGAATACGATCACATTAAAGATGTAGGTGATTTACCAGCTTTATTAAAAGCCCAAATCCAACACTTCTTTGAAAGCTACAAAGCCCTTGAAGCGGGTAAATGGGTGAAAGTTGATGGTTGGGAAGGTGTTGAAGCTGCTCGCCAAGAGATTTTAGAGTCTTTTGAGCGCGCGAAAAAATAATTTTTCCTTTACTTTTAATACCGCCTTTTCGTAGGGCGGTATTTTTCTATGTGTAAACTTAAGGAGTGAAAATGTTAAAAACCTTGAAAAAAATCACCGCACTTTCTGTATTGGCATTAATGCTTAACGCCTGTGCGGATTCCGCGAGCATTAACCAACAAGCCGCAGCAAATTACCGCCAAACGGTGAATCAAGCACAACAGCAAGGGGCTGTGGATACCACTTCCACCACCGCAAAACGCATTCATAAAGTCTTTAACAAAATGTATCCTTATGCGAATCAAGAAAACCACACAGGGCAGCCGTTCAACTGGCAAATTACGGTGATTAAATCCGATGAGCTAAACGCGTGGGCAATGCCGGGCGGAAAAATGGCATTTTATACCGGATTAGTGAATAAATTACAGCTCAGTGATGATGAAATCGCTACCGTAATGGGACACGAAATGGCGCACGCACTCAAAGAACACGGTAAGAAAAAAGTAAATATGGGAGCATTTACCAATGTTGTCGCACAAGTGGCTCACGTTGCACTTTCCACTCAAATTGGTTCAGAAGGTAGCGGACTTATTATCGGAATTACCAAAGATTGGGCGCTCGATAAACCTTATTCTCGCAGCGCTGAAACAGAAGCCGATGAAGTCGGCTTATTATTAATGGCAAAAGCGGGCTACAACCCAGAAGCCGCACCTAGATTATGGGAAAAAATGCAAAAAGCGTCATCGAGTTCACAAGGTGTACTTGCTGCACTTTCTTCCACTCACCCAAGCGATAAAGATCGCCAACAAAATCTACTTCGCCTAATGCCGGAGGCTGTGGCGATTTATAAAGTGAGTAAGTAATTATTTACAAATAGACAAAACAAAGTGCGGTGGAAAATTCAGAAATTTTACACTGCACTTATTTTTACCTTTTCTAAGAACGAGTTGGTTTTCTCAGTTCCCAGCCTGTTTGGGTTTTGATTAAATAAAGGCTTTTATCTTTTGCCGCGTAGCCGCCTTTTACCACATCTAAAATTAAATTTTGCGGTAAATTCGCTGAGAAGACTTCGGCTTTGCCTTGTTCTTGGGCAAGAATGACATATACCGCAAGGGTTGGGTTTTCAGGATCGGTTAAACGAATATCGGCAATAGAAAAAGGTTGTACGCATTGCTGTTTGAGTTCTGACCAAGTGTAGCCCGCAGAAGGAATGCAGCCTTTTTCATCGCTGTCTGCGCCCACTAAAGGCATCGGCGAAGGGGAAGTACAGCCCATTATCAGGGCTGTACTAAGTAAAGATAATGTTATACGTTTTTTCATCTTAGCGTCTTGGTAAATAGTTTACAGGATCAACGGATTTACCTTTGTAACGAATTTCAAAGTGAAGTTTTACGCTATTTGTGCCAGAGCTGCCCATTTTTGCAATTTGCTGACCTGCGCGTACTTCTTGCTGATCTTTCACTAAAATGCTTTCGTTATGCGCATAGGCACTGAGGAAATCATCATTATGTTTGATGATGATAAGATTCCCATAACCGCGCAACGCGTTTCCAGCATAAACGACACGCCCCGCAGCGGCGGCATTAACCGCTTGCCCACGCGAACCGCTGATGTCGATCCCTTTGTTGCCACCATCTGAAGTGGAGAAACCTTGCACGATTTTACCGCTAGTTGGCCATTGCCACGCCACATTTGATACAGCTGGCGCTTGAGTTTGCACGGGTTTTGCCACAACTGGTGCAGTTCGGGTTACCGCTACAGGTGCTTGCGCAGTGGCTTGTGCTGGTGTGCCAGTATTTGATTTGACTGGGCCAATAATTGAGCCATCAGAGCCATATTGTGTGCCGTTAGGGCCTGGTGTATAGGTTACCGCAGGCTCAACAGGTTTAGCTGGTTTTTCAGCAGGTTTTGCTGTGCTAGTGGTATTCACTGGTGTTGGCGCTGGTGCGGTTTCGTTAGACACTTTCAAAGTTTGCCCTACGCTTAAGGTATAAGGCTCAGACATATTATTCATTGCTGCAAGCTCTTTGACATCAATGCCACAAATATAAGCGATTAAGAACATCGTATCGCCTTTGCGTACTTTATAGGTATTCCCTTTATAAAAGCCTTTGTCGATTTTGCTGTAATCTGGCGCATTGGTTTCAGGATTACGCGGAATCTCAAAATTTTGCGAAACCTGCTGTGCTTTGGCTTGTGTGTTAGTCACAGTTTTTTTAGTTTGTTGAACCACTTGGTTTGCTTGTTGTTGCACCTGAGTTGTTTGTCGTTGCACTTGGGCAACCTGCGGTGCTTGCACTTGTGGCGTTTGTACCTGCGGCGCTTGATAAGCCGGTTGTGTTGCTGGTGCAGTCATTGTCGCTGGCATACTTTGTTGCTGAATTTGTGGTTCCCAAGTATTGCCTGCGTTGCTATCTACGGGCTGCATTGTGCCTGGTGGTAATGCGCCATCAGCACTTTCTACAGGCGCTGGTGCGCTTGATGAACAAGCGGATAGCACTGCCACGCTAATAGGTAAAAGTAAAAATGATTTTTTCATTGTAGTTCCTCTATTAATTCATTGATTCTGGCATAGGTTGTTTTTCAATAATCGGTTGCCATTGGGCATCTTCCGTTGCTCCAGTGCCAAGCACAGGCTGCATCATTCCCGGTGGAAGGGCATTTTCATCTTGCTGTTGTGGTTCTGATGAACAAGCCCCTAACAGAGAAAAGCAAGCAAATAAGATTAAAAATTTCTGCATTTTTGACCGCACTTTTATTTAAAAATGAAATAAATGATCACAGCAAGAAGCACCACAGCCCAGCCAATCCACTCAATGGATTGACGTAGCCGATGGGCAAATTTCTGCCCGCCCCAAGCGGATAATTTCGCCACCAAGATAAACCTTGCCAGCCGTGAAACGAGGGAAATGAGCAAAAAAGGCACAAATGCCATATGCATTACACCCGCACAGATAGTAAAAAGTTTATAGGGCAACGGCGTAAAGCCCGCAAGAAACATCACCATAACGCCCCAACGTTGAAACCAACTGAGCAGGGTGTCAAATTGTGCTTGATAACCAAGGCTAACGAGATAATGCTGAATACTATCAAAGGCATAATAGCCCAGTGCGTAGCCCACAATCCCGCCAATTGGGGAAGCGACGCCAGCATAAACGCCAAAACGCACAGCACGTTTGGGCTGAGAAATCGCCATTGGGATCAGCATTACATCGGTCGGAACGGGGAAAAAAATGGATTCAATAAAGCTAGTAAAAATCAGCCAACCCGTTGCATAGCGGTGGGTTGACCATTGCATCACTTTATCGTACAGCGTACCAAAAATTTTCAATCGACTATCCTCAAGCTGTTGTAAAACATTGCATTATTCACTTTTTAACCAATCTTGTAAAGATTGAAGTGAGTGATAAGCGGTCATATCTGCTTGGATTGGCGTAATGGAAACATAGCCATTTTTCACCGCGTGAAAATCCGTGCCTTCTTGCTCATATTCCGCCAAGCCTGCAGGGCCAATCCAATAGATTGTGTCGCCACGAGGATCTTGTTGTTTAATCACTTCCGCAGCCGCAGCACGATAGCCTAAATGGCAAACTTTGATGCCTTTAATTTCTTCATAAGGCAAATCTGGCACGTTAATATTAATGATTTCGCGGCTTTTCAGTAACTGATTATGCAATTTCGGCACAAGTTCACACACAATGCGTGCAGCGGTTTCATAATGCTGACGCCCATCAAGGGATACCGCAATGGCAGGCAAGCCAAGATGACGGCCTTCAAAGGCGGCGGCAACCGTTCCTGAATAAAGCACATCATCGCCTAAATTTACCCCAGCGTTAATGCCAGATACCACTAAATCAATTTGCCCTGAAAGAAAACCATTTAACGCCAAATGCACGCAATCTGCAGGCGTACCATTAATGCAGTAATCTCCATTGTCTAATTTCATTGGGCGTAACGGCTCGACTAAGGTGAGCGAGCTGGACGCTGCGCTGCGATTACGATCGGGCGCGACCACGGTAACTTGGGCAATTTTACGCAATTCTTTGGCAAGCGCTTTAATGCCTTCGGCGTGAATGCCATCATCATTAGAGAGTAAAATATTCATTGCATTTCCTATTCAATAATCTGTACTAATTCGCGAACGAGCGCTGTGGCATAACTGCCAGCAGGCAGATAAAACGCCAGTTTTAGCCCTTCGGGTAAAAATTCCCAGTGCAAATGCTGTGCTTGCATTAAGAGCGGGCGGCGGCTTGGTTTCATTCGTTCTTTTTGCATTAAATTTAAAATATCTTGATGTTGCTGCACGATCGCCATTTCACGCGGATTGGCAGACTGAATGCTTTCCCCAACTAAAGGTGCGGTGAGCAAAATATCTTGATTTTCTAACCGCTCTTTTAAGGCATTTAAATCTTCATTTTCATCAATTTGAAACCAACTGTGCGAACCGTTGAGCTGCACAATGTCGCCCAGTAAAATTTGCTGTGTAAGCTCTGTTTGAATGCGATCAGACACCACCAAATTAAATATTTCACTGCGCGCGGCGGAAAGATAAAAACTGCGCTTTTTGCGATCTTTCACCTTAATTTCGCCTTGCGCCCAACGCATCGCTTGAGTGAGATTATGCCCATCACGGCCAAAACGTTGCTCAGTAAAATAATTAGGAAAACCGAAATTTTTCAGATTTTCCAACCGCACTTTGAGATCCTCTGTTTCTTTGGCATCACGCAATAAAATCTCAAAATGATTGCCGTCTAGGCTGCCTGTACGAATTTTGCGGTTATGCCGTGTTACATTGAGGATTTCCACGCCCTCTAGCTGAAACTGGCTGAAATCAGGGGTGGGCTGGCCTGCCATATGTAAGCAGAACCACTGTTCAGTAACCGCCTTGCGATCTTTTAATCCAGCATAACTCATATTACGCGCTGGAACGCCCGCAAACTCCGCTAATTTTTCGCCGACAAATAGCGTGTTAGCATCGGTTTTTCGCACATAAAGGGCAACAAATTCCCCGTCGCCCACCATTTCATAGCCTAATTCTTCTTTGACAATAAAATCCGAGCATTCTGCTTTTAAACGTGCTTGCTGTATGGGGTGGGATTGTAAAAAAGCTAATTCTTGCATTATGTTTTCTTGCATTTTAGGCCTTCACCAAAAGCGCTACCGCTTCACAAGCGATCCCTTCGCCGCGCCCAGTAAAACCCAGCTTTTCGCTCGTGGTGGCTTTCACGTTCACTTGATCCACATCACAAGCTAAAACCTGAGCAATGGCAGCCCGCATCGCATCAATGTGCGGACGCATTTTCGGTGCTTGGGCAATGATCGTAATGTCCACGTTACCAACGTTGTATCCTTTTTGCTGCACTTGGCGATAAGCCTCTTGCAGCAAGCCCTTGCTGTCCGCCCCTTTATATTGCTGATCGGTGTCTGGGAATAATTTACCAATATCCCCCAACGCCACCGCACCTAACAAGGCATCAGTTAGCGCGTGCAACGCCACATCGCCATCACTGTGCGCTAGCAAACCTTTCTCATAAGGCACTGCCACCCCGCCAATCACAATCGGCCCTTCACCGCCAAAGGCGTGTACATCAAACCCATGCCCAATTCGTATCATATTCTTTCCTATTATTAATAAAATGTTATTAATGAAATGGTCGAAAATTATAGCACCAATGCGGGTATTCAAAAATGAATAATTAAAGTGATCCGCCCCCCAAATCCTAGACACCTAGGAAGTTAAACTCTGAATCGCTTTGAGCACACTCTTTTCATCCACGAACATTTCACGCCACGCTGCTAATTGATAAAGGCAGCCTTGGTCACTATGAATAAATGGAGTAGCACCCGAAACGCGCTTTGACAACGCTTTCTTCAGTAATAAGGAAAGGGGAAACTGCGTTCTTAATTCTCGGACGGTGGCACATTTTTCCGCTTGAGTTTGAGCCTCCTGAGCTCCAAAGGCTTTTTTAAATAGGCATTCTCCGCACGAAGATACTCAAGCTCTTGTAATAAAAGGCTTTTTTCATCGGTTTTGATAGGGAGTTTGGGTGTTTTCATCGTATTTTTCTTCCGATTTGGCTGACGAACGAGTCCATTAATACCGTATTTTTTAAAACGTTGCAACCAACTCACAATTTGGCTATGGTTGGGTATGCCTCAATATTCCGCGGCTTGACGCACGCTCATTCCTTGCTCAGAGACAAAGGAAATAGCTTGTAGCTTGAATTCTGTTGAGTAATGTTTTCCCATAAAAATCTGCTCCTTAATTTGTGGATGATGTCCAACTTTTGGGGAGCAGATCAATTTTTGTTTATTTTTATTTTGCAAAATTTGTTTTATGATCATAGCGATCAAAATGAATTGCCTCACTTTGTAAATAATCAATAATGTCTTTCGGAATTTGAATACCTTTTTCCTGACTTTGTTTACGTTTAATAACGGAAAGCTCACCGGGATATAGCACTTTATCTGTTTTACTATTAGGCTTTATTGAATGAAGCTCATTGAGCATTATGCTGATGCTTTGTTTAAATCGCTCAAGCCCAATAAATTTATTTGGATCGATGACAATAAATGCCATACCTAAATCTCGACCTTGTGAGAGATCTGTGTACATTGAAGAAACGTGTTTACCAAATGGTAAACCAAGTAATACGCCAGATAGAACATCGACTAACATCATAAGACCATAACCTTTGGGGCCAGCAATAGGTAATAAACCACTGACTTTATAAGGATCTGTTGTAGGATTACCATCGCTATCAACTGCCCAACTATCTGGAATTGAAATATTTTTACTTCTGGCATCAAGAATTTTTCCCCAAGCTTGGACGGTTGTTGCCATATCGAAAACCACGGTATCATCATTGTAAGGTAAACCAAATCCAATAGGGTTCGTTCCAAAATAGTTTTCTGTACCACCGAATGGGATAACCATTGGATCTGATTGACACATCGCAATTCCTATCAATCCAGCTTTTGCAATTTTCTCTAAATAATATCCCATTGTCCCAACATGGCTCGTTTTTGAGATGCCTACCATTGCGATACCTGCACTTTTACCCATATGAATGATATCTGGTATAGCTTGATTTACAACGAAGTGACCGAAACCATTGTCACCATGAATAATGGCTGTACTCGGGCTTGTTTTTTCTATATGAATTTTGGGGAGAAGCGTTACTCCTTTTTTCGTTATCCTTTCTGCGTAATATTCAACTCTCATTACTCCATGAGAATGGATGCCAGACTCATCAGAATAAAGTAGATGATTTGCTGTTTCTATCGCTTGTTCTTTCGGCAATCCGGCAGCGGTAAGTTTTTTCCAAATTAAATCATGGAGTTGATTACTTGATAAAGTAATTAATTGAGTCATAAGCCCCTCCTTATGTCATTAAATTGTGATATCGTTTTATATGGTGATGTTATATTTATTCTAAATAAGAATAACAATCATCCCTGAATTTTTAAGAAAATTACGTTTCTTAATTGGTAATTCGCGTACCTGCTTTACCAGACAGTGCTTCAGAGGCTAGTTGTAAATCTGCAATGAGACCAATTCGTCCTTTTTCCGAGTTAACGAACTCAATCACAGCATCTACCTTAGGCTGCATAGAGCCTTTCGCGAAGGTATATGTTGCTAATTTATTTGTATCTATCTCATCTAATTTTATTTGCTCTGGTGTTCCCCAATTAAGATATATACCATCTCCATCAGTTAAAATGACTAAATAACTAGCTTGAATTTGAGTTGCTAACAGTGCTGCTGTTGCATCTTTATCAATAACACAATCAATATTACTAAATGTACCCTCAATTTGTGTGACTGGGATTCCGCCTCCACCTCCACAAATAACAATATTGCCATTATCAAGTGCGGTCTTAATTGCGGCACTTTCTCTTACTTTGATTGGTTTTGGTGAAGCAACGACACGACGAAAATGTTGACCATCAGGTTTTATCGACCAGCCATATTTTTCCGCAAAGATTTTTGCTTCAGATTCTGAATATATCGCACCAATAAATTTAGTAGGATCGCTAAAAGCAGGATCATTAGCATCAACTTCAACATGTGTAAGTATAGAGACAATAGGTTTATTCGTCACTTTACGTAACTCTTGTACCAGCATCGTTGCGATCATCCCTTGAGTCTCAGAAACAAGGCAGCTTAAAGGATAAGCTGGAACTTCTTTATAATTATCATTCTGTTGAGCAAGTAAACCAACTTGTGGACCATTACCATGTACAATCGCAATTTGGTATTTTTCAGTTAGTTTACTTATTGCGTTAGCTGCAATTTGGATATTTTCTAATTGATTCTCATAAGACATTAATTGTCCACGTTTCAATAAAGCATTACCACCAAGGGCGATGACGATAGTCGATTTCATTATATTTTCTCCTGTTGTAATGTAAGAAGGGTCGTTTTCATACCTAATAAAGTATCAAACCCAGAGCTATGACCATAATTCAGAAAGTTTGCTAAGGCGAAAGGAAAATTTGTTCTTGGCATAGTCAATTTATATAAAAAACGGTAAAAAGGATAAGAGATAGCCCCTTGTAAAGCAGATAGAATAAAATTCGCACTAAGATATGTTGTGTTCTGTAATAAAAATTGAGGTTTTAAATAAGAATCTAGTATAGGAAAATAGCGTTCTTTTTGCCCTTTCAAATATAAGATTGCTAACATCCCAATGAGAGAATCATCGAAACTAGGAGTGAGTCCACGCCCAAAGCCAATTGAATTGATAAGTTCGAGTGTTGTAGCTTTATTTGGTTTTATCAAAAAATTGGTAATGAGTCCAAGTCTTTTTTTCTGTTCCAATGGATAATCAGAAAAATTTCGATCAAAATTTTGTAGATAAAATTGATGATTACTTGGAATATTACGAACATGAAGTGTTGTATTAAGTATTCTACCTGAGAATACTAGATGGACATCATTATTTAAAATTAATTGATTTTTTTTGCATAGAATAGTCTGTGTAGGTATTAATGTTTTATATAGATACTGAAAATCAGTATGTGATACAACAATTCCAAAAGGCGTTATATAGCGTACAGAAGGATGAATAGAAAATAATTGTCCTTGTGCGTTCACAAAATTAATCGCTTTACGATGAAGACTCAATACTGAGTAATCACCGAAAGCTGAAAAATGATGCGCATAAAAACGAGAGATTATTTTCATTTTATTAAAAGGGCGGAGAGATATCCGCCCCTCTCCTTGCTATTTATTCTATTTCTTCGGCTAATGCTTCTAATGCGGCTTCAAAACAAGCTAGAGGCGCACGAACGGTACCGGCTCCAACCTGTCCAATGCCCGGATCTTTATGTGCTATTCCTGTATTAATTAGAGGGGTAATGCCCGTTTCTACGACTCGACGGATATCTAACCCAACACAAGCCCCTTTAAAATCCCAAGTTGGAATAAGCAGCATTTCATTATTATCTAAATAAATTTCGCTCATTTCTTCTGAAACATCGAGAGCAGCATCAAAACCTCCGGCTCCAACAAAGCGTGTTACACCCGGTGCTGCGATCATTGCTGCACCACCAATCCCAAAGGTTTCAGTAATTGCACTATCTCCAATATCTGGATTAGCATCATTTTGCGTAAATCCGGTGAAGAACAAACCTTGGGGCGTATTAACTGGTGCGGTGAACCAACGATTGCCTAATCCACTGACACGTATTCCAAAATCTTTACCATTACGAGTAAGAGCAGTAACAACAGAACCTTTACCTACGGTCGCAGCGGCATCCATTACCGCTTTACAATATGCCATTGCAAGATTAAGAAAGAATTGATCCGTTGCACTTAAAAATTCCATCACTTTGGTTAATTCAGATACATCGCGTTTTTGTTTAAAAATAAGTGGTGCAAGTGTTTTTGAAAGTAATGCTGAGGCGGCAATATTACGTTGATGAAATTCATCACCCATTGTAATCGCCTGTGCCATTAATGCAGTGAGATCTAAGCCTTCGGGTAAACTTTGTAAAGCCTCATTAAGCACTGGGGCTAAATGATCTCTCATCCACTGTAAACGCGTTTGAACATCAAGACCATAAGCCCCAAAACGCATCACTTTCCCTATTCCTTCATTCAAATTACAGTAAGAATAATTTCCATGGGTTTTATTTTTTAGCACTGATACTGGCATATTCGCAGAAGTGATTCCTCCCATTGGACCAACTGCATTAACATTATGACAAGGCATAAAGCGTACTTGTCCTGAAGCCAATAATTCTCTGGCTTGCTCTTCTGTTTCTGCCCATTTTTCATAGAATGCAGCACCAATACAAGCACCTTGCATTGGCCCTGTCATTTCATCCCAAGTTATTGGAGGCCCCGCATGTAATAAGAGTTTTCCTTCATTAAATTCTGGAATAACCTCTTTTGCTAGCTTTACCCCTAACCAAAATGGTCTAGCAGATTTAATTTTAGTGATAACTTCTTGATTTGCTTGATTAATATCGTATTTCATAGTGATTTTCCTCTTTAGGACAATTTATTAAGTAACTGGATCATTTTTGCATTGCCACCCGCAATAGGCGCCCAACGATAATGGATCGCTGTCGCTTGGCAATGTAGTAAATCTTCCGCAAAATTCGTTAATCCAATATTAATAACTTTTGGTTCTGCTAAGAGATTGTTTTGCGAAAAGCCTTGGTGTGTAGTTAATGAAAGCTGTCCTGCAATCAAAGCCATATCTACCGCCTCTTGTACACTATTGGCAACAATAATGTCTTCTGCCTCTAATGCTTGAATTTGTGCTTGACGATTTTGTGGATCTTGATCAGTACCAGTAACTGTTGCTATGACGACAAATGGCTCTGTTTTTTGTTGGCGTAAGGATGTAACAGCTTCAATCACCGCTTTAGCTGGGTCAGCACAGCTACCATAACCAAGCACCACATCAACAAGTAATATGCCAAATGAGTCATCTTTTAAGGCTAAAATTTGATCTGTGCGTGTAGAAGGATCAATCATTGGGTGAGGACGTCCTACGGTGTAGAAATCATCACCTAAGTCAATAATTGTGTGATTTTGCGCATTAAACATTAGCCCTTTATCGTGGGATGTTTCCAGTTTTTCATCTAATGCGTCAGCAAGTAGCATCGCTGCTTCTGCTGCCAATGTTCCTCCTGTATAAAGCCCACGGATAGAGGTAAATGTTAATGCTTTGCCTGATTGTTTAAATAAGGAAAAAACTTTTTGAAAATGCACCGCACTTTTTGCTGCTTCATCAAGGGTATAAGCTAAGTGAACTCCTCCACTTAAACGTTTCTGTTCAGGCTTATCTCCTAAGAAAATAGCAACAACAGGTTTTGTAAGAGATTGCATTTTTTCTATTATACGCAGACGTACATTTGGTGCAGGTGGTTTAGAGACGAAAGTAATGACTTGTGTATTTTCATCATTTTCTAATAAATCTAACGCCATTTCTGCACTAATACCTCCGACTTTTTCAGACAAATCTCGTCCTCCTAACCCAATAGCGTGTGTAATACCAGAACCAGCTAGTGCAATTTGAGAGCATAATTCTTGGATACCTGTACCTGAAGCACCAACGATACCAATATTGCCTTTTGGCATTTTATTGGCAAATGCAAGAGGAATTCCGGCAATATAAGAGGTTCCACAATCTGGCCCCATAACAATCAGATTTTTACGTTTAGCTTTCTGTTTCAATGCAATTTCGTCTTCAATAGACACATTGTCAGAAAACATCATGACATTCAAACCTTTATCAAGCGCTTGATTTGCTACTCCTGAAGCGTATTCTCCAGCAATAGAAATAAGAGCAATATTAGCATCAGGTAATGCTTTTTCTGCACGCGCCCAACTACGCACAGTGGGTAATTTTTTACCACGTGAAGCATTTGCTATATTGGCAAGCTCATTGTCTAAAGCATCTGAAACTTCAGCTAATATCACCTCAGAATTTGCGGTATTCTCCGTTTCAATAGCAATACAAATATCATTTGGTGTTGCTTCATTAAATAGGTCGTGCCATAGACCTGTTGTTTTAAACAAATCTTTATTTGCTGGTGTTCCCATCATTACGGAAACTTGTTTTACTGATTCCATTGCAGATAATGTTTTTGAAATAATCATCAAACTTACAGAATCTTGGAAACAATTTGATTTAATTGCTGCTGTAATCATATGGTTATCCTCAATTTTTAGTAGAATGCTTTTCTTTGATAGAAATAAAAGCTATCAAGCCAATAGTAAGTAAGACGGCAGATAGATAGAAACTAGAAGCTAAGCTACCTGTACTATCACTAATAGTGCCTGCTAAAGTAGGGGCAACAACGGATGAACTCATACCAACGAAGTTGTACACACCAAAAGCAGATGAATATTGTTCTGGCTTAACATTGTCTGCGACAGCGGCTACGAGAATGGGATCTAAGGCTAATTTACCAACCAAACCATAGAGACAAATAGCGGCAATCACCATATTCGTTGTAGGCAAATAAGCAATGCAAGAAATACTAATAATTGCAGCAATGAGAAGGGGGGCCGCAATAATTTTACGCTTACCTAAATGATCGGAGAGTTTTGCCCAGAGTAATGCCCCGGGAATAGATACCCAAGCGACAAGTGATGAAATGGAACCAATTTCACTGCCATCAATACCACGTTCAGCTTGTAAATAATAAGGTAGCCAAGTAAGAATGACGAAGAAACCAAAGAGCGAGCAGAACACTGTGACATAAATTTTAAGTAAATCTTTATTATGAATAAGCTCTTTAATGCTTGCTTTTGGTGCTTCAATATTTTCAGCTTCTTTCTTTTCTTTAACCTTTTCTTTTACAAAAAAGAGAATCAATAATCCTACGATGACGGTAGGCACTGCCATAACATAAAATGGCATACGCCAGTTGTAACCGAGATCATAGACCAACCAGCTTGCGATGATAAAACCAGCAGCAGTACCTACAGCCATACCAGAATTGATAATTGCGGCACCAAATGAGCGTCTTTCCTCTGGAATTTGTTCGCTAGATAAACCAAACTGTGGACCATAATATGTACCTTGACCGGCTCCTGTTATTCCACGGGCAAATAGCATCATTGTTAAATTTTTTGCCCAACCACTGACTGCGGTAAAGATACCGAATAAAATGAAGCCCGGTACCAATACTTTTTTCTTACCTATTTTATCTCCCAAGATACCAGATGGTACTTGAAAAGCCGCATAGACAAAAAAGAATGCTGAGCTGATTAATCCTAACTGCGTATTTGAGAGAGAAAATTCTTTTTGAATATCACCCATTACAGGATTAAGGATGGTGCGATCAGCATACATAAAGATCCAGCCTAACCAGAACATAAATACAGTAATCCACCAAGCGGGAATGTGGAATTTATTATTTTTAGGGATATGATTATTCATAGATAACTCCTATATAAAAGAAAAATTTCATACGGCTTAATTTAAAGAAATTACAATCTGACTTTCTATATGAAAAAAATGTTTTTAGTCTATTTTTTAAAAAAATTAAACAATCAAATATTGATCTTTAAATCTATTTAATTTATTTATTTAAATTAATTATAAAAATCTTGCGCTAGATAAAAAGTGATATATTAGTGCTACGTTTTTTCTCTTTTGGCAATGGTGATAGTATGAGAATTATAGTTAGGTGTTTCTTATTCTTCTTATTATCTATAGTAGGCGTATCTCATACATATGCAGCAATGCGTATTAGATTTCATCATGATATGAGTTCAACTAGCCCTGTTCATTATGGTGTAGAAAAATTTAAAGAGAAACTTGATGAACTGAGTAATCATAAAATTCAAGTTAATATTTATCCGAATAATGTCTTAGGTGATGACATTTATTCCACAGAGTTATTACAATTGGGTGTTATTCACGCGGCAGTTATTCCAACTTCAAAATTAGCAAATTTTCATCCTCCATTAAAAAAACTCGATTATCCATTTATTTTTAAAGATAAACTGGATGCATACCAAAAACTAGATGGCGAAATGGGGAATAAACTTATTCAGGATTTGAATAAGAAAGGTATGATTGGTTTAGGCTTTTGGGAAGCTGGCTTTAAGCAAATTACTTGCAATAATGTATTTCAACGTCTGACACCAGATAATCCTTATCCTTTAAATGGTATTTCAGTTAGAATAATGTCTAGTCCAATTCTTTTTAGTCAATATAAAGCAGCTAAAGCCCTCCCTTTAGTGATACCGTTTAGTGAACTATATGTTGCACTTGAACACGGTATCGTAAAATGCCAAGAAAACCCTATAACGACTATTGCAACAACGAAAATTTATGAAGTACAAAATGAGCTTTTACTCAGTAATCATGCTTATCTAGGCTATGTATTTATTGTATCTAAATCTTGGTATGATACGCTTTCTTTAGAAGATAAGTTGCAATTAAGAAAAGCTGAACAATACGCTCGTAATTTACAAAGACAGCAAGTTAGCAACTTAGAAGAGAGTTATTTAAAGGAAATTTTAACAAATAAACATATTAGAGTTGTTTCTCCTGATTACATTTCTACATTAAGAAAAAACTTTTTATTATCAACTTATTGAATGTAAGGGGTGGCTATGTTTGTGAGGTATATTGAAAGAATTTGTATAGGGCTACTGATAGTATTGTTTCTGTTGTTATTATTAGAAATAATCTTAAGATCAATGTTTAGTCTCTCAATTAAGTGGTCCTATGAAGTGGCTAGAGTAATAATGATTTGGGATGTTTTTTTAGGTGCTTTATTACTAAATATTAAAAATGATCACATTTCCATTTTATTATTTGATAATAAAAAGTTTGCTTTTGTAAAGCTTATAGTAGAACGTATTGTTTATCTTTTTATATCCGTGTTCTCTATTTATTTTCTCTTAATCATTATCCCTTTCAACCAAGTTTCTCCTACAACAGGATTACCACAATGGATAAATTATCTTATAATTCCATTGGTATTTATAATATCTTTGTTGATTAGATATAAGGAGGGTGAATAAATGAGTTTTTTACTGCTTTTTTTATGTCTTTTTTTATTAATTTTATTAGGTATTCCTCTTTATATAAGTATTTTATTCTCTTGTATAGGTTATATTCTATTGCGTGGTGATATTGCTGTGGGGCTCATTATACAGCAATTATATAGTGGTATTGATAAATATTCTTTATTAGCCATCCCACTTTATATTTTGGCTGGGAATTTAATTTGTTGTTCAAAAATTGGTGAACGCATTGTTTCATTTTTGAAAGTGTTATTATCACCATTTTATGGTGGAGCAGGCATCGTTACTGTTCTAAGCGCTTTATTCTTTTCTCTTATTAGTGGTTCTGCGCCAGCAACTGTATTAACAGTAGGAAAGTTAATGCGCGAATCTATGTATTCATCGGGCTACTCAAAAAACTTTACATTAGGACTGATAATTAGTACTGGCTCTCTAGGTATTGTTATTCCACCTAGCATTTTTCTTATTGTTTATGGGGTGGTAACCAATACCTCTATCAAAGAGCTTTTTATTTATGGAGCTTATACGGGATTTATTTTTGGATCAGTATTCCTTATTAGTACTATTTTTTATGCGTGGTTCAATAATATAAAAAGTGACAGAGAAATTTCAGCAAATAAGTTTTATAAAGAGCTAAAAAATGGCTTTCTTGCATTATTACTGCCATTTATTGTCATTTTAGGCATTTCTACAGGTATTACTAGTCCAACGGAAGCAGGTATTGCAATCCTTGTTTATGGGCTATTCTTAGGTTTTTTTGTATATAAAGATCTTACTATAAAACGACTATCTAAAATAGTATTGGATTCAGTAAAAACGACAAGTCAAATAATGATTATTATGACGTCTGCTAGTTTACTGGGTTGGCTATTAGCGGAAAGTAATTATCTTGATGTTGTGCATGAGTTCTTTCTGGGATTTGAAAGTAATGTGATACCGCTCATTTTAATTAATATTTTATTCCTATCACTTGGTATGATTATTGACATTACTTCCCTTGCTGTAATTTTAAGTAGTGTTATTATGGTGATTAGTGTCGCAACAAATATTCCTCTTATTGCAATTGGTGCGATAATGGCAATTAATGGGGCAATTGGGATGTACACGCCACCATTTGGTTTAAGTTTATTTGTGGCGAAAGAAATTGGCGCCTTGAACTATGAACAAACAGTTAAACTCTTATTCCCTTTTTACGCAATATCTTTATTTGCATTGATTTTAGTCAATATTTTAGTCATCAATATGGTATAACTTTATTTGTAGATATTGCTACTTGGTAGTGATATTGAGTGAAAGGTAATTTAAAAAATTTTACATACTCAAGTGACAACTAACTGTATGATGTATTGTATTAATTCTTTATTGCTAGAATGGATACTCTAATCATCAATTAAGTATCAATATCTTAGATAACAAGGAGTAGTTATGTCAAAATTTGATATTAATGCCATTGAGACTTTTCTCACTTTAGCTGAAAATGGATCTTTCAGTGTTACTGCAAAAAAGTTACATAAAACAACCGCCACAATAACTTATCGTGTAAAAACCTTAGAGTCTCACTTGAACGTTGCATTATTTCATCGTAATACAAGGCAGGTTAGGCTCACGAAAGAGGGAGAACACCTAAAGCAACGTTTAGAAATGATGCTAGATGATATGAATAACTTAAAAACCGAATTAGTACAAATTCATCAAAATATTGAGTTATCATTTGACATTTCTATCAATAATCTAATGTATGATAAATATACGGTATCCGCTTTGCTTGGTTTTTTATCTAAAAATTACCCCAAAACGCATTTTAGAGTTCGGAGAGAAGTTTATAATGGTGTATGGAGTAGATTACTTTCTGAAAAATCTGATTTCGCAATTGGTGCCCCCGGTTGGACGCCTATTAGCAATCGCTTAGATCATTATCCAATGGGAGAACTTATTTGGGTCTTTGTTGCTTCGCCTAAACATCCAATCCGCCACTATCACGGACTTTTATCCAATGATATCTTAAGGCAGTTCACTGCAATTAATGTCGCAGATACGAGTATCCATATCAGAAAACGAAAAGGTTGGTTATTGAAAGGGCAACATGAAATTGTTGTCCCTAACCTTGCAACAAAACTAGCTATGCATATTGATGGTATTGGTGTTGGCTTTCTCCCTTATTTTCTTGCTAAACCTTATCTAGATTCGGGACAGCTTATCGCACGACAAGTTGTTCACCCAAGAGCGAATTCTCCTTTTTGTTTTAGTTGGTTGAGAAAGGAAAAAGGGCATATTACTCAAACGCTGGCGACAATGATCAAAGAGAAACATCCTATTATGTGGAACTTCACCCATCATCTGGATTTATCTAAAGTGAGCAATTATGATAAGCCTCCTAGCTAACTTATTGAAATATGAAGTTTCTTTGAATAGAAAAATATTTGGGGCTGTAGTAGATTAGCAACAATGCTATACTACAAAAATGAAGATAACGTATTGTAAATTAAAGAAATCTATACAGAAAAAACTGCTTGAGTTTTTTGTCGCAGAAGTTACTGCAAGAACAGCAGCAAATTTGCTAGATATTCAACCGAATACAGCCGCTTTGTTCTACCATAAAATCAGGCTTGTGATTGGCTATCATTTATCCCTTGAAGTTAACGAGATTTTTGAGGGGGAAATTGAACTAGACGAAAGCTATTTTGGTGGTCATCGAAAGGGAAAACGAGGACGAGGAGCGGCTGGAAAAGTTGCTGTTTTTGGGTTACTAAAACGACAAGGAAAGGTATTTACTGTTGTGGTTGAAAACACCAAGAGTGAAACATTACTCCCTGTTAAAAGAAAAATCAAGCCTGATAGCTGGGTTTATACGGACACTTATCGCAGTTATGATGCTCTTGATGTGAGTGAATTTCACCACGAACGAATCAATCATTCCGAGCTATTTGCGGTGAAACAAAATCATATTAATGGCATTGAAAATTTTTGGAATCAGGCGAAGCGGATACTGCGAAAATATAATGGAATTAACCGAAAAAACTTTCCTTTATTCTTGAAGGAATGTGAATTTCGGTTTAACTTTGGGACACCAAAAGAGCAGTTAAAAATATTGCGAAAATGGTGTGAAATTTAGGGCTAATCTACTACAGCCCCAAATTAAAAGTTTTATTTCTTTTAAAAATTGGTTATGGTATAGCCACTTTGTTCTAACATTGTCAGAGATTATGAAACACCTCCCCCTTATCCCCGGTTTATTATTAACTGTTTTAATTAGTGTGCTGGCGAGCTGGGTTGCGCAAACTCAGTTGGCGGTGCAGTGGCATATTAGCGCCTTGACCTTAGCCATTGTGTTGGGGATTTTGGGTGGTAATACCTTTTATCCTTATATTGAGCCACAAATGAAAGCTGGCGTGTTGTTTGCGAAAGGAATTTTACTGCGTTGCGGTATTGTGTTGTTTGGCTTTCGTTTAACCTTTCAGGATATTAGCCAAGTGGGATTAAGTGCGCTGTTTGCCGATGCCACCGTGCTGATTTTAACCTTTTTGCTTACTTGTTGGGTAGGGATTAAGTGGCTGAAGATCGATCGTCAAATCGTACAGCTCACTGCAGCAGGTTGTAGCATTTGTGGGGCGGCGGCGATTATGGCGACAGAGCCGATCGTAAAAGCACCATCTTATAAAGTTTCTGTAGCAGTGGCGTTGATCGTGATTTTTGGCACGCTGAGTATGTTTCTTTACCCTGTGTTGTACCCTTATTTGCAAGCCTATTTGCCTGATCAGGCGTTTGGTATTTATATTGGATCGACAATTCACGAAGTAGCGCAAGTATATGCAGCTGGCGCGAATATAGGTTCACAAGTGGCGGATACAGCGGTGATTTCTAAAATGTTGCGTGTGATGATGCTCGCGCCACTTTTGCTTGCGTTGTCCTATTTTTTACGCAAAGAAAGCGGGGAGCAACAAGGCAAAATTGTGATTCCTTATTTTGCGTTATTATTTATTGGCGTAGCAATTTTTAATTCTTTCAATGTATTACCGCAAGCGGTGGTGAGTTTTTTGGTTCAGCTTGATAGCGTTTTATTAATGATGGTAATGGCGGCATTAGGACTTACCACCAATATTAACTCTCTCAAACAAGCTGGAACAAAACCGCTATTATTAGGCGCAATTATTTGGATTTGGTTAATTGTAGGGGGATTAGGGATTAATCTCGTTTTCACTTATCTTTTAGGATAAATTCAGGTTGAACTAAGCAAGCCAAAAACATTGAGAAAAAGCACCGCACTTTATTTATGTAAGAAAAATAAGTGCGGTATTTTTTTGACTTAAATAGTAACTCAAGTTACTATTACGCAGTTTATTTTCTACTTAGTTATTATTATGTCTATGCCGATTTCGTTTTCAGAACAAGAAAAGTTAATTCGTCAATCAGCACAAAATAATCCCACAATGCCTGTGGAGCAAATTTTGCTGGCACGTTTGTTGCTACACAACAGCAGCCATTATGTGGAAAGACGCAATCAGTTATTAAAAAAATATCAACTCAACGACACCCTATTTATGGCGTTGGCCGTGCTGTATTGCCAGCCTAATCATTCTTTGCAGCCGAGCAAATTAAGTGAGATTTTTGGTTATTCTAAAACCAATGCCACACGCATTGCCGATGAATTGGTGAAGCGGGAATGGTTAGAACGAACGGAAGTAGCGGGCGATCGCCGTGCTTTTTCCTTAAAACTCACGGCGCAAGGTGTACAGTTTTTGGAGCAACTGTTGCCAAATCAATGGCAACAAGTCGATGACATTTTTTCCGTGTTAGACAAGCAAGAACAACAGCAGTTAAAGCAATTATTACTCAAACTGCTCAGCAATTTAGAAAATCTTTAATGGGTAAATAAAATGACCGAACAAACAGAATACAAAAAACCAGCTTCGCCAAAAGCCAAACGTAAAAAAGCCCTTGGCTATTTCATTACGATTTTGTTGCTGATCGCGATTATCACGGGCGTGTATTGGTTTTTCTTTGTGCGAAATTATGAAGAAACGGAAGATGCCTATGTAGCAGGCAACCAAGTGATGATTTCTGCCCAAGTGAGTGGCAATGTGAGCAAAATAAATGTGGACGATATGGATTTTGTCCACGCAGGCGATGTGTTATTGCAACTTGATGATACGGATCTCAAACTGCATTTCCAGCAGGCGCAAGATAATCTCGCCAGCAGCGTGCGTCAAATTGAACAGTTAGGTTTTACGGTGAAGCAATTACAGTCGGTTTTGAACGCAAAAAGCACCGCACTTAATAAAGCCAAAGGTGATTTGCAACGCCGTGAGCAATTAGCCAAAACGGGATCTATTGATAAAGAAACCTTACAGCACGCCAGAGAAGCAGTGAATATGGCGCAAGCGGATCTGCAAGCCACACAAAATCAATTAGCAGCTAATCAAGCCTTATTAAAAGATTTGCCGTTACGGGAGCAGCCTGCGGTGAAAAATGCGGTGAGTGCTTTAACCCTTGCTTGGTTGAACTTACAACGCAGTCAAATTGTCAGCCCTGTTGATGGTTATGTGGCGCGCCGTAATGTGCAAGTGGGGCAAAAAGTCGCGGTGGGCAGCCCATTAATGGCGGTGGTGTCCAATCAACAAATGTGGGTGGACGCGAACTTTAAAGAAACCCAGCTCGGCAAAATGCGTATTGGTCAGCCTGTGAAATTAGTCTTTGATTTATACGGTGATGATGTGAAGTTTGACGGTAAAATCAGCGGCATTTCAATGGGAACGGGCAGTGCATTCTCTCTTTTACCTGCACAAAACGCCACAGGGAACTGGATCAAAGTGGTGCAACGTGTGCCAGTACGCATTGATCTCGATCCTGAACAAGTGGAAAAATATCCGTTACGCATAGGGCTTTCTGCCACGGTGGAAGTGAATGTGGCAGACACGCAAGGCAAGGTGCTGCGTGAATCTCGTCCAAACCAAGTGCTATATGAAACCAAGGTGCTAGATTACGATTTAAGCCCTGTGCATCAATTAGCCGAACAAATTATTCAAGCCAATGCAGGTGAATAAAATGCAAAAACCGATTCAGGGCGCAGCCCTTGCGGTGATGACCATTGCCCTATCCTTAGCAACCTTTATGCAAGTGCTGGATTCCACCATTGCTAATGTGGCAATTCCCACCATCGCAGGGGATTTGGGCGCATCGTTCAGTCAAGGCACTTGGGTGATTACCTCATTCGGCGTGGCAAATGCGGTATCTATTCCCATTACAGGCTGGCTAGCCAAACGCTTTGGCGAAGTGCGCTTGTTTTTAATCGCCACAGGATTATTTGTGCTGGCTTCTTGGCTATGTGGCGTTTCTCATAGCCTAGGAATGTTGATTTTATGCCGCATCTTCCAAGGGCTAGCAGCAGGGCCGATTATTCCCCTTTCACAAAGTTTATTGCTTAATAATTATCCCCCTGCAAAACGCAGTATGGCGCTGGCGTTTTGGTCTATGACTGTGGTAGTTGCGCCAATTTTTGGCCCGATTCTTGGCGGTTGGATCAGTGATAACCTGCACTGGGGCTGGATTTTCTTCATTAATGTGCCGATTGGGCTATGTGTGATTTTTCTCAGTTGGAAAATCTTAGGCAAGCGAGAAACCAAAACTTTCCAACAACCTATTGATATGATGGGCTTAATTCTGCTTGTGGTAGGCGTGGGCTGTTTGCAATTAATGCTCGATCAAGGGCGCGAGCAGGATTGGTTTAATTCCACTGAAATCGTGGTGCTAACTATCGTTTCCGCTATCGCCTTAATTGCGTTGATTATTTGGGAATTGACGGACGAGAACCCTGTGGTGGATATTTCCCTGTTCAAATCACGCAATTTTAGTGTTGGTTGCCTGTGTACCAGCCTTGCGTTTTTAATCTATCTCGGTTCAGTGGTGCTGATTCCGTTATTGTTACAACAAGTGTACGGCTACACCGCCACTTGGGCAGGGCTTGCTGCTGCGCCTGTGGGCCTATTCCCGATTTTGCTTTCGCCAATAATCGGACGTTTTGGCTACAAAATTGATATGCGCATTTTGGTTACAATCAGTTTTATGGTGTATGCGCTAACTTTCCATTGGCGTGCCGTAACCTTTGAACCTGCGATGACCTTTGCTGATGTCGCCTTGCCGCAGCTGATTCAAGGGATTGCCGTAGCGTGCTTTTTTATGCCTCTCACCACCATTACGCTATCAGGTTTACCGCCAGAAAAAATGGCGTCTGCATCAAGTTTATTTAATTTTCTGCGCACCCTTGCAGGTTCAATTGGTACATCGCTGACTACCTTTTTGTGGTACAACCGTGAAGCAGTGCATCACACCCAATTCACCGAGGCGATTAATCCTTATAACCCCAATGCGCAAGCCTATTACGACACAATGGCGCAAGTGGGTTTGAATGATACGCAAACATCAATGTCCTTAGCACAAAGTATTACCGCGCAAGGATTTATCATCGGCGCCAATGAAATTTTCTGGTTGTCCGCCATAATGTTTATGTTGCTTTTCGTTGTAGTGTGGTTCGCCAAACCGCCTTTTGGTAATAAGCACTAGTGGTGAAAGTGAAAAAAGAAAGAGCGGTGCAAAATTTCTAAATTTTCCACCGCTCTTTTCGTTAATAGATATTTTTATCTTGAATGATAAACCACAATAGTTTTACCATGAGCAGAAATAAGATGTTGATCTTCCAACATTTTCAAAATTCGCCCTACGGTTTCACGAGAACAGCCGACCATTTGACCAATCTCTTGTCGTGTAATTTTGATCTGCATTCCTTCAGGGTGGGTCATTGCATCAGGCATTTTTGCCAGATTTAGCAAAGTTTGTGCTATGCGACCAGCAACATCAAGGAAAGCAAGGTTGCGCACTTGTCTTGATGTATTTTGTAAACGACGTGCAAGCTGCCCTGATAAATACATTAAAATTTCGGGATTCACTTGAATAAGCTGGCGGAATTTTTTGTACGAAATTTCTGCCACTTCACAGGTCGTCTTCGTTTTCACCCAAGCGGAACGTTCCTGACCTTCTTCAAATAATCCCGCTTCGCCGAAAAAATCCCCTTGATTTAGGTAAGTTAGGATCATTTCTTTGCCGTCTTCATCTTTCACCAAAATTGCTACAGAACCTTTGATGAGATAGTAAAGGGTTTCCGCTTTTTCACCTGCGTGAATAATTGAGCTTTTGGTTGGGTATTTATGGATATGGCAATGGGATAAAAACCATTCTAAGGTTGGATCCATTGGTGGAGTGTGTTGCCCTTGTTGTTCTTGCACGGTGTCCTCCTACATTTATCATCTATGATTAAGAAATTCCATTTTATCTTTAATATCAATGGACTCGTGTAATTCCGACCAAACAATTACAGCCTTTCCTTGACGTATGTTGGTCAGCAAGTTTTGAGTTTTCTGTTGCAGAGAAAGCTCCTGTTCACCGTAATCCGTCCCTTCACGCAGAATGAAACTTTCTGCAATATTAATGAGCGTTTCTTCTTCTAAATCTTGCCAAGGAATAATCATCATCTTACCTAAAAATTACTATTATGCAAAGTGTACTGCAATAAGTTTCCACTGTTGTTCAAAGTTTTGGTTTGAATTATGGCGAAAATTCGACCGCACATAACGCATAAACTGCCCTTCGCAGAGATTGACTAAATAACTGGCGATAATACGCTCATCAATGCTAAAGGCGCGCCCTTCACGCAGTTTGCGCATTTGTAAAATATTCACAAATTGAAATTCTAAGCGATCGAAAAATTGCGCCACGCGTGCTTGTAATTTTGGATCTTCAAACATTAAGGCGTGGCCTGTTAGCACACGAGTTAGCCCCGGATTTTTGCGTGCGAAATCTAAGATCATTTGCAAAATATCACGCACGCGGTTCATTGTGTTAGTTTCGTTTTTGATCGAATGGTTAATGCGACTGAATAAATTGCTTTCTAAATTATCAATGAGAGCCTCAAACATTTTGGTTTTGCTTGGGAAATAACGATATAACGCAGCTTCGGACACGCCGATTTCTTCAGCTAAGCGTGCGGTGGTCATTCGTTCCATTCCACGTTCAGAATGAAGCATATGAGTGAGCACAGTTAGCACTTGCTGACGGCGTTCTTTTACGCTGCGTTTGTCGCTTTTCGGTGCTTTTTCTGTATTTTTTTCGCTGAGCTTAGTTGGGTTATTTGGCTTAGTTTGCTCAGGCGCAGGCTCAATGCCTGCAATTTCCAGTTGTTCTTCGACCATAGTTCCTCTATTGTTTGCCTGAATGGCCAAATCCGCCTTCACCACGTTCTGTTTGTTCAAAATCACTCACAATATTAAATTCTGCTTGCACCACTGGTACGAAAACTAGCTGTGCAATGCGATCGCCTACTTCCACTTTAAAAGGCTGCGAGCCACGGTTCCACATTGATACCATTAACGGCCCTTGGTAGTCGGAATCAATCAAGCCCACCAAATTGCCCAATACAATCCCATTTTTATGCCCAAGCCCTGAACGAGGCAAAATCACTGCCGCAAGGTTAGGATCGGCGATATAAATAGAAAGCCCAGTTGGGATTAATTTGGTTTCTCCTGGTTGAATTTCAAAACTTTCTTCTACCAACGCGCGCAGATCTAAACCTGCAGAACCGCTTGTGGCATAAGCTGGCAAGGGAAATTCCGTGCCAATTCGGCTATCTAAAATTTTTACGTCAATCTTTTTCATTTTTTGTTTATTCCTTCGTTCAAACTTGAGCTTGAAAGCGTTCTACAATCTGTTGCGCAAGTTGTACCGCCAGATCTTTTTTGTGACTACGCGGTAATTGCACGTTGCCATCATGCCAGAACAGCTGAAGCTGGTTATCATCACCATTAAAGCCTTGTCCGTTAGACACATCATTGGCACAGATCAGATCTAAATTTTTACGCACTAATTTATCTTGTGCATATTGTGCAACATTTTGCGTTTCTGCAGCAAACCCCACCACAAATGGACGGTGTTCAGTCAGCGCCGCCACCGCCGCAATAATATCAGGGTTTTTCACCAATTCTAAGGTGAGCGTATCGCGATCGGCAGTTTTCTTCATTTTTTGCTCGGCGATTTGCGCAACACGGTAATCCGCCACTGCAGCGCAACCAATAAAAATATCCACTTGTGGCGCAAGGGAAAGAGAGGCGTTCGCCATTTCTTGTGCGGAAATCACCTCAATTCGTTCCACCTGAGCTGGCGTAGGCAAATTCACAGGCCCTGCAATTAATTTGACTTTCGCTCCCCGTTTAGCAAAGGCCTCAGCGATAGCAAAGCCCATTTTGCCCGAACTATGATTGCTAATATAACGCACAGGATCAATGGCTTCGCGAGTTGGGCCAGCGGTGATCGCAATCGTTAAGTGGCTAAGATCTTGTGGCGGTAACAAAATTTCGCAAAGTGCGGTGTAAATTTCTTGCGGTTCTGACATTCTTCCAAAGCCCATATCCCCACAAGCCTGTTCACCACTGTTAGGCCCAATGGTGGCAATGCCACGGGCTTTTAAACTGGCCAAATTTTGTTGGGTAATGGGTTGGCGGAACATTTGTTGGTTCATCGCGGGCGCAAGCAAAATCGGCGCAGCGGTGGCAAGACAAATAGTCGTGAGCAGATCATTGGCCATTCCTGCATTTAAGCGTGCCATAAAATCTGCGCTGGCAGGGGCGATCACAATGAGATCTGCCCATTTTGCCAGTTCAATATGTCCCATTGCTAGTTCCGCTTGGGGATCAAGCAATGACTGCGCCACCGCATTACCTGAAATGGCTTGCAACGTGAGTGGCGTAACAAATTCTGCCGCAGCAGGGGTGAGAACCACGCGCACTTCCGCTTGGCTTTTGCGTAATAAGCGAATCAGCTCAATGCTTTTATAAGCAGCAATCCCACCTGTTATACCAACAACAATACGTTTTCCTTGAAGATCTTGCATTATTTCCAATCAATCCAAATTAAAAGTGCGGTTAATTTTACTGTAATTTTCCCTAATAAAAAATTCAATTTTTCGATCAGGATCGCAAAAGTCGTAGGGAAGCCTGTCAGAGCGCTGTTATCTATGTTAAAAAGATCCGCAATTTGATACTAAAAAGCCGAAACAAACACTGCAAATGACCACCTTAATGCCACGGGAAAAACTGCTAAAATTTGGTGCAGAAGCCCTTGATGATAGCGAATTATTAGCCATTTTTTTACGCACGGGAATCAAGAACTGTTCGGTAATGGAATTATCTCGTGTGGTTCTTGATCATTTTGGATCATTGCGACAATTAATCAGTGCGGATCAAAAAGCCTTTTGCAACGTTAAAGGCTTGGGCATTACACAATTTATCCAGCTGCAAGCCAGCACGGAAATGACAAAGCGTTATTTATTGCAAGAATTGGAAATGGCACAGGCATTTACTCGCCCAGAGTTGGTGAGAATATATTTGCAAACGGAGCTAGAACATAAAGAGCGGGAAGTTTTTCTGGTACTTTTTTTAGATAATCAGCATCGCCTGATTAAAAAAGAAGAAATGTTTTTAGGTACGATCAACACAGCCGCTGTGTATCCCAGAGAAATTGTTAAAAGCGCACTTTTTTGTAATGCGGCGGCGATTATTTTGGCACATAATCACCCATCAGGCATTGCGGAGCCGAGCAATTCCGATCGGATCATCACAGAAAAGATCCAAAAAGTGGCAGAATTAGTGGAAATTCGCGTGCTGGATCATTTTGTGATCGGCAAAGGCTGTTATGTTTCTTTTAGTGAAAAAGGGTGGTTATAATAGCCATTTAGCAAGAATGATGCGGTGGAATTGCTGATTTTTTTGTCATTTATTGCGTTAATTAAGTGATTTAGGCTTGAGTATAGCAAATAAAGTGAGTATAATTTGCCACCTTTAATATAGTATGCGGGTCGGTTACAGCGACCTGACGAGGTGGCTTGCAAACCTAGTTTGCAGTAATCCGAACCCTAAGCTCGAGCTTATATTTGATTTATTGGAGATTAATATGTCTAGAGTCTGTCAAGTAACAGGCAAGCGTCCAGCTGTTGGTAACAACCGCTCACACGCAATGAACGCGACTCGTCGTCGTTTTCTTCCTAACTTACATACTCACCGTTTCTGGGTTGAGTCTGAAAAACGTTTCGTAACTTTACGCTTAACAGCGAAAGGTATGCGTATTATTGATAAAAAAGGCATTGATGCAGTGTTAGCTGAAATCCGTGCTCGTGGCGAGAAAATCTAAGGAGCTAAAAAATGGCAGCTAAAGGTGCTCGTGAAAAAATCCGTTTAGTTTCAACAGCTGAAACCGGTCATTTCTACACAACAACAAAAAATAAACGTAATATGCCAGAAAAAATGGAGATCAAAAAATTTGATCCTGTTGTGCGTAAACACGTTATTTACAAAGAGGCTAAAATCAAATAATTTGGCTTTGATGAATTAGAAAAACCCGACTTGTTCGGGTTTTTTTATGTCTTTTATAGGCGCTTTTCTTGGATTTTTATTGATTGCCCCTATTTATAGCGTAACGCAGAGAGATTTTCACTAGAACTATATCATTTACACGGAGAAAAAATGCCTGAATTACCTGAAGTTGAAACCACTAAAAATGGGATTTCCCCTTATTTAACAGGATTTACCATTGAAAAAATCGTAGTGCGTAATCCTAAATTACGCTGGGAAATCAGCCCGCAATTAAGTGAGTTTAAGCAGGTTAAAGTGAGTCATCTTTCCCGCCGTGCCAAATATCTGATCATTCATACGGAAAAAGGTGCGATCATTGGGCATTTAGGTATGTCGGGATCTTTGCGTGTCGTGCCACAGGATAGCCCCATTGATAAACACGATCATTTAGATATTGTGATGAATAATGGCAAGGTGCTGCGTTATAACGATCCTCGCCGTTTTGGTGCGTGGCTTTGGACGGATAATCTGGCAGATTTTCATCTTTTTGCCAAACTTGGCCCAGAACCCCTTTCAGCAGAATTTACTGGGGAATATTTGTTCAAAAAATCTCGTAAAAAACAGACCGCACTTAAAACCTTTTTAATGGATAATGCTGTGGTGGTGGGCGTGGGCAATATTTATGCCAATGAAACGCTCTTCTTATGCGGTTTACATCCGCTAAAATTAGCCAAAAACTTAACTAAAGCTCAATGCGAATTGCTGGTGCAAACCATTAAACAAGTGCTTGCCACTGCCATTGCGCAAGGTGGTACAACGTTGAAAGACTTCTTGCAACCTGACGGCCGCCCCGGTTATTTTGCCCAAGAATTAAGGGTTTACGGCAATAAAGATAAACCTTGTCCAACGTGTGGGACCAAAATTGAAAGTTTAGTCATCGGGCAACGTAATAGCTTTTTCTGCCCAAAATGTCAGAAAAAAGCATAAAAATAGCTAAAAAAGCACCGCACTTGTATAAAGCTAATCAATTAAGGAAGGTAAGCCAAATCGACCTTCCTTTTTTGTTATGGATGCGTTCTATTAATTCGTTGCAAAATTAAAAACCGACAATCATAAGGATTATTTTCATCAGCGGGGTGATATTGTTCAAATTCAATTTGCCATTCTGTCCAATCAATTTGTGGAAAAAACGTATCGCCGTCAATTTCTGCTTGAATTTCAGTCAAATAGAGTTTATCTGCAATGGGAAGATATTGTTTAAATAACTCACCGCCGCCGATAAGCATTATTTCGGGAAAATCTTTGACAAAATCCACCGCACTTGCAAAATCACTTTTCCAAATCACGCCTTCGTGCTGAAAAGGAGAACGGGAAAGCACAATATTGGTGCGTTTTGGCAACGGACGACCAATGCTCTCAAAGGTTTTTCGCCCCATAATCACGGGCTTGCCTTGCGTATTTTGGCGAAACCACGCAAGATCCGCAGGCAAGTGCCACGGCATTTGATTATCTTTCCCGATCACATTATTTTTCGTCATTGCCACAATTAAACTGAGCGTCATTTGCTTTCCTTTTATTTACCTTGCTTTGCCTATTATATTACAGGTTTTTGTCGATAGAACAATAAGCCCGGTAGCGCCAAGCCAAAAACCAATGCGCCTAGAATAAAGCCAGTTTTAATAAAATAATCAATCATTTGGGCAAATAACACATCGGAAAAGCCATAATGGTGAATTTGCACAATGGCGATCATCGCTTTATAAGCATAAACGCCTGGGATCATCGGAATAATCGCCGCGACGGTAAACACTTTTGGGTGGGCAAGATAACGATGGGATAAATGCACGCCGATAAAACCAATTAAACTTGCGCCAGCAAAGGTAGCAAACACTAACGGTACATCAAAATGCACTAACAAGGTTCGCAATCCGTGTCCTAATGCGCCTAAAATGGCACAATATTTCAAGGCCTTAGGCGGAACATTAAAAACTAAAGCAAAGCCCACCGCAGGAATGGCGGCGAATAGCATATCATCGAATAAATTCAGCAATAGGGTCATTTTAATTCTCCCCAATAGGGAATATTCAACAGCACAAGGGCAAAAACAATGCCCAAACACGCGCCAAAGGTGAGAATGGTGGCAATCGTCCAACGCCCTAAGCCCATACCAACGTGGCCTTTGAGAATATCCGCCAGCGAATTAATCAATGGAAAGCCCGGCACGAGCAAAAGCACGCTAGAAGCAAGGGCGATTTGCGGATCATTGCCTAACTGATATTTCAGCGCCATTCCTGAAATAATCGATGCAATAAAGGCGGTAATGGAAAACACAATAATCGGATTGTAATGTCGATGGGCAAGAGCTTGGCGAATAAACATCGCAACGGCAGCGGCAACAAAGGTGATGACTGAAATCCGAATATCGCCGCCAGACAAATGGGCAAAACAGGCGCAGGATAAACCAATCATCAGCACCACGAGATAGCGGTTATATTTAAACGGCTTAATTTGCTCAAGGCGTTTACGCACTTGATGAATATCATAAATACGGCGCTCGGCAGTAATCACCACCCGCTGCACTTCTGTAACAATATGCATATTTATGCCCTGATCCACATTTTTGCGTGCGGTGGTAATGCAATGATTATGATATAGCGTGGTGATAATCACAGCGTTGGGCGTTAATGCACATTCCACACTATCCATTCCCAAAGCGCGCCCTAATCTATGCGACATTTGTACCACCACAGCACTTTCTGCCCCGTGTTGAAGTAGCATTAATGCGACTTTTATACATAACCTTGTTACTTCACGTTGGCGTTCAATACGACTTTGCTCTGACATTTTGGCTAAGATGAGTTGATTAAAAAATGTCGATATTATAACTCTTTTTAGGTAATAAAGATTGTTTTAAATCATAGAAAGTGTGGTGAAAATTTAATGAAATTTTTCTCATTTAATGATAGGGTTTCGGGCATTCAACATTAACAGGAAAATTTCGTATGGAACAAAAGAAAACCATCGTGGTGAAGTTTGGCACAAGCACCTTAACCCAAGGCACAACCAAGCTTCATCGTCCACATATGATGGAAATTGTGCGACAAATCACCCAACTGCATCAAGCAGGCTTTCGCATTATTATTGTTACTTCTGGCGCTATGGCGGCAGGGCACGATTATCTCAACCACCCACAACTTCCGCCTACTATTGCATCAAAGCAATTATTAGCCGCCGTGGGGCAAAGCCAGCTTATTCAAACTTGGGAACAGCTGTTTTCCATTTATGATATTCATATCGGGCAAATTTTGCTCAGCCGTGCTGATATTGAAGATCGCGAGCGTTTTCTTAATGCGCGAGATACCCTTAACGCCTTGTTAGATAACGGCATTATTCCGGTAATTAATGAGAATGATGCCGTTGCTACCGCAGAAATTAAAGTGGGCGATAACGATAATTTATCCGCCCTAGTCGCAATTTTGGCACAAGCGGAGCAACTTTATTTGCTCACCGATCAACAAGGCTTGTTCGATAGCGATCCAAGAAAAAATCCGCAAGCCAAATTGCTTTCCGTGGTGGAAAAAATCACTGATGACATTCGCCAAATTGCCGGCGGAAGTGGCACAACCCTTGGCACGGGCGGAATGTCCACCAAAGTGATCGCCGCGGATGTTGCCACCCGTTCAGGCGTAGAAACCATTATCGCCCCCGGCAATCGCCAAAATGTGATTGTGGATCTGGCTTATGGGGAAAATATCGGAACAAAATTTATTGTGCAAAGGGATCGCCTTGAAAGCCGTAAACAATGGCTTTTTGCTGCGCCATCTGCAGGCACGATCATCATTGACGAAGGGGCAACAAGTGCGGTGTTAATTCAGCATAAATCCTTGCTTTCAGCAGGCATTGCACAAATCGAAGGGCGCTTCTCACGCGGTGAAGTGGTGAAAATCCAGCAGCCTAACGGTAAAGTTATCGCCCTTGGCATTCCGCGCTACAACAGCGATGCGTTGAATTTAATCAAAGGCAAAAAATCGCAAGATATTCCGCAAATTTTGGGCTATGAATACGGCTCTGTTGCAGTGCATCGTGATGATATGGTGGTGTTGTAGATAAATTATGGAAAAAACTACCACACTTAGAAAAGAGCGGTAGTTTTTTCATTGTTTTTATTTTAAGGCATTTTTCCAAAAGCTATCTTGATGCCAATTCTCAGGGATTCCCATATTAAACAAAGAGAGTTGGGGATATTTCTCTATTAGTGCTTTTAATCGTTTTGCCCAGCTTGATTTGGGACTTACGGTATAAAGTATTGTTTGTAGTGCTACCAATATAGAATAAATCCGGCGCTCAAATTGGATATTATTAAGCTGGTTTCGTTGTGGAATAGTAGATAGCCAGCGGATTTTAGTAGAATGAGGTATTTTAATTGCAATTCCTAACTCACGATTCCAAAGGCGGCTATGGTGTGCACAAATATTGCGAATCGTATTAAACGCTTTTAGCCAAGATTCTAATATTTCAGCAGTTACGCCTAAATTAGTAGCAATTTGTTTTCTTAAATTTGATGAACGTAAATGTGCGTATAAATTGCTTAACTCACCCCAAGTAAGCATTTCAACCATCATCCAGCAAGGGGGAAGTTTGGGATTGTCATATTGAGATACATAATGGCGTACAAAGTTTTCTTTTTGGGCTTTTTCTATTAGGGTTTCTTTCTGCTCTCTAGAAAGATGTTCCCTTTTTTCAATCTTTTTAATATCACGCTCTAGTTTATTCTTTTCATCTAGAAGATGTTTTTCTAGCTTTGACAAAAACTGAAAATGAGCGAATTTATGCAGAAAATGTTTCCCTTCTAAATACCAAAAAGCGCCTAAAGAATCTTCATTGTCATCTTTTTGTAAAGAAAGTACGTTACAAATCTGCGTACGTATCGCAACTTCGATACGTTCTATCGCGTCCATAACTAATAACCGAAGCTCTCTATCAAAGATATACAAATTTAAAATATCATCAAATGTAGTATTTGGCTTAAACTGATGAGGTTGTGTAGAAGATGGAGCTTGAAAAGGAATCGTATAGGCTGAAAGTCGATAATAACTAATGAATTCTAAATAACGTTCCGCACGTTGTTCATCAGGAATGGTTAATCCTCTTTTCTTCCATTCTTTAATCAACTCAGTATTACTTTTTTCGGGTTTCTTAAAAGTAAGCATTTTATTATTGACATTCCTCATATATAAAAAAACTCGCCGATTTGTGCAATATCATTGTATATACAATGATAAGAGGCCTGGCGAGTGTGTTGCTGAAGATTTTACTCAAGATAGTGGTTCTTTACAAGAACTATTAATGTGTAATGCTATACTCCAATCAAAACCATTTAATTGTTTACCCCAAACTGATACTCAATCCATTGTTTATAAGGCCGATTTTTCTTACCAATGCCGCCGTATTTTTGCCATTCTGGG
Organism: Avibacterium volantium; assembly: GCF_900635775.1. Lineage (NCBI taxonomy): Bacteria > Pseudomonadati > Pseudomonadota > Gammaproteobacteria > Pasteurellales > Pasteurellaceae > Avibacterium > Avibacterium volantium. The sequence continues at coordinate 724,579 of NZ_LR134167.1, forward strand.
TGATTTGGGGTGTCAGGCAGGCATTCTGGTTCAAGGGCGATGCCTTGATAATCTTGGTAAGTATGGCCTAGGCGATTTGGCGTACCAGCCAGATAATTCCCTGTGTAAATTTGCAATGTTGGTTGTGAGGTGGAAAGGGCAAGGGAAAGCTGGCGATTGCTAGAAGTCAGTACCGCGCAAGGTTGTGTGCCATTGAGTAAAAAGGCGTGATCATAGCCTTTGGTGAGCTGCTGTTCTTGTTGTAAGAAATCTTGTGCGAGCGTTTTTTCTTGGCGGAAATCAAAACTTGAGCCTTGCACCGCTTTGAGTGGAGCATTCGGAATGCCTTGTTCGTTCACTGGTAAAAAATAGTCCGCATTCAGTTGCAGAAAATGCCCGCGAACGTCCGTGCCTTGGCTTGCATTATCTAAATTAAAATAGGCGTGATTGGTGAGATTAAGCGGTGTGTCTTCATCGGTTAGGGCTTCAAATTCAATGCGAACGCTATTTTGCTCCGTTAAGCGATAAGTGGTTTTTACTTGCACATTGCCGACAAAACCTTGATCGCCATTTGGCGAGAATAGGGAAAATTGGACAAAATTATCACCGCACTTTTCCACTTGCCAACGGCGTTTATCAAAGCCTTCGCCGCCGTGAAGTTGGTGTTTGCCTTGATTGGCGTTAAGGTAAACCGTTCTGCCATTTAAACGAAAACGGCTGTTGGCAATACGGTTGGCATAACGCCCCACGGTTACACCTAAATAGGCTTGTTGTTTTAGGTAATCAGGCACTTGCGCGCCCAATAGCACTTCTTGTAAGCCGCCATCGACAGGCACTTGGCAAGAAAGCCAAGTTGCGCCCCAATCCATTAATTGAATGCGCATTCCTTGTTGATTGGTTAGGGTAAATAGGTTGAAGGGCTTGCCGTCTGGCGCAAGCCCTGTGTGAGATTGTCTTAACATACGGCGACCCCTTGTGAGGCGGTGCAAACATAGAAATCTTCTTTTAATCCTGTTTGTTTTTCATAGTTTTCTGCGATGATGTTACGCACGGCGTCCACCTTATCCAACGGCGCAACCACCACGATACAACCACCAAAGCCGCCGCCTGTCATTCTTGCGCCGCCCGTGTTACCCACGGCAAGTTGGGCTAATTCCACCAAGTAATCAATTTGTGGCACGGTGATCTCGAAATCATCGCGCATTGAATCGTGGGATTGTGCCATTAATTGCCCAAGTTTTGTGAGATCGCCTTGTTTTAAGGCTTCCACCGCGGCAAGCACGCGAGCGTTTTCGCTAACAACGTGTCTGGCGCGTTTGGCCACGATAGGATCAAGTGCGGTGAGTTTTTCCTCCATTTTTTCGAATTGTTCTACGGACACATCACGCAAGGCGTTCACGCCAAAAAATTCTGCGGCTTGTTCACATTGCGCGCGGCGTGTGTTGTATTCACCAGCCACTAAATCGTGTTTAACGTGCGAATTGACAATCATCACTGCCACATCATTAGGAACAGGGGTTGGCTGAGTTTCAAGGCTGCGGCAATCGATCATCAATAAATGATCTTTTTGTCCAAGGGCGGAAATAAGCTGATCCATATTACCGCAATTCGCGCCCACAAATTTGTTTTCTGCTTGCTGCCCGATTAACGCCAGCTGGGTATCGCTGAGTGGAAGTTGTGCGAGCTGTTGGCAAAATTTCCCCACCGCCACTTCAAGCGAAGCAGAAGAACTTAACCCCGCAGAAAGTGGGACGTTACCACTAATCACTAAATCCGCGCCTTGTTTGAAGTCAGGGCATTGCGCTTGAATAAATTTCACCACGCCACGTACATAGCCCGTCCATTTGTGGGTGGGATTAGGCTCAATGGGTTTAGCAAGATCAAATTCGTCAAATTCATCAAGATCGGCGGCATAAACACGGAAAAGGCTATCATCACGCTTTGCGCCACATACTGCTGTACCGTAATTAATCGCGCAAGGCATTACAAAGCCGTCATTGTAATCCGTATGCTCGCCGATAATATTGACACGCCCAGGAGCATAAACACGCAGATCAAAAGTGCGGTGGAATTTTTCGGAAAATAATTGTTCTGCTCGTTGTTGTGGGTTCATCAGTTGTCTCCTTCGATTTAGTGGCTGTCGATAATTCATTGTGCATTTGAGTTATCAACAGATCCTAGCGTAGTTTGTAATGAATATCGCTTAAGGCACGCAATCGTTCTGCCGCTTGTTCTGCGGTGAGATCGCGCTGGCTTTCGCCTAGCATTTCATAGCCCACCATAAATTTTCGCACCGTGGCGGAGCGTAATAATGGGGGATAAAAATGCGCGTGTAGCTGCCAATGATCATTTTCTTTGCCATTAAATGGGGCAAAATGAAAGCCCATTGAATAGGGGAAAGAGGTTTCAAACAGGTTGTCATATTTGGTGGTGAGCAACTTCAAGGCAAGCGCCAAATCTTGCTGTTGTTCAGGGCTGAGCTGGGCGAAATTTTTAATATGAACTTTTGGCAGTAATAAGGTTTCAAAAGGCCATACAGCCCAATAAGGTACAAGGGCAACCCAGTGTTTGGTTTCCACCACAATGCGTTCTTTCCGCGCTAATTCACGTTGCACATAATCCACCAATAGCACTGAACCGTGTTTTTCAAAGTAACGTTGTTGGGCTAAATCCTCTTGCGCTACTTCATTCGGCAGAAAACTGTTTGCCCAGATTTGTCCGTGCGGGTGCGGATTGGAACAGCCCATTGCCGCACCTTTATTTTCAAAGATTTGTACCCAAGGATAACGCTGCCCTAGCTCGTTAAGCTGAGCTTGCCATACGTCAATCACATCAACAATTTCTTCCACCGTGAGTAATGGTAAGGTTTTGCTGTGATCCGGTGAAAAGCAAATCACGCGGCTTTCCCCTTCAGCAGCGGCAGTTTGGAAAAGGGGATCATCACTCGGCGCGGGGGCTGGCGTTTGTTCTAACAAGGCGGAAAAATCATTTTTAAACACAAAGGGTTTGCGGTAATCTGGGTTTTGTTCGCCTGTAATGCGCTTATTGTTTGGGCAAAGGTAACAGCTTGGATCATAGCTCGGTTTTTGCTTTTCTTCATTTTTTTCTTGCTGACCTTGCCATGGACGTTTTGCTCGATGGGGAGAAACCAATACCCAGCGATCGATAAGCGGATTATAGCGGCGGTGTGGATGATCTGCCGCAACAAATTGTTCAGACATAATGTTCTCCTTAAGTGAAAATATGAAAGCGGTTACAAAAATAAACTGCTATAAAATAGCAGATTGCCAAAAATAAACTATTAACTAGATCACAAATTAAGAAAAAAAGTGTGATTTTTTTGTGATGTAGTTTTCATTTTTTAAAGTAAGCGTTTTCAATCACAGAAAATTCTTTATATGATAAGTGCGGTGTAAATTTGCAGAGTTTTTAGGGGAGAAGATGATTACCATTCGTGATGTAGCAAAACAAGCGGGCGTTTCCGTGGCAACAGTTTCGCGCGTGTTGAATAATCATTCTTCCGCCAGTGAAAAGGCACGCCTTGCAGTGCAAAAAGCGGTGCAGGAATTGGGCTATCACCCGAATGCTAATGCGCAAGCCCTTGCCTTGCAAAACACTGACACCATTGGCGTGGTGGTCACGGACGTTACCGATCCTTTCTTTGCGATTTTAGTGAAAGCAGTGGATAAAGTGGCGGAACAGCACAACAAAAGCATTTTGATCGGCATTGGTTATCATAATGCGGAAAAGGAACGTAATGCCATTGAAACCTTGCTACGCAAGCGTTGTAGCTGTTTGGTGGTTCACACCAAAGCCTTGAGTGATGAAGAACTTAGCCAATATTTAAGCCGCATTGCGGGAATGGTGGTGATTAATCGCGTGGTACAAGGCTATGAAAATCGTTGCGTAAGCCTAGATAACACCAAAGGGACGTTTATTGCTACGGAAAATTTAATCCGCCTTGGGCATAAGCAAATTGGCTATATAGGCTCAAATCACCAAATCAGTGATGAGGCGGAACGCATTCAAGGCTATTTGAATGCTCTTGCGCAGCACAATTTGCCAATGGCGGAACATCGTATTGCGCACAGTTTCGCCTGATTTTGAAGGGGGCGAGCAGGCGATGATCCATTTGTTGAGCTACAATTCTGATTTGACCGCCGTGGTGGCTTATAACGACACAATGGCGGCAGGCGCAATTTCGGTGCTGAATGAAAACAATATCAACGTGCCGAAACAATTTTCCATTATCGGCTTTGATGATATGCCCATTGCTCGTTATCTGATTCCGAAGCTCACCACCATTCGCTATCCCATTGATTTAATGGCAACTTATGCGGCAAATTTAGCGTTAAGTTTGGTGGATAACCGCATTAATACGCCGATTCACACCCAATTTAACCCCACCCTAGTCAGACGATTTTCCACAGAACCCTGCGATTAATTTATGATCATCGTCACATTTTTAAATATTTTTTTGTAATCGTTTCCATTAATGTGAGAGGGATCACAGTCTTATAGGCTGTTTTTCGTTATGCTCTGTGCCGTTATTGAATTTATTTCACAACAAATCCTTGTGCTGTATGAAATAAATTTAGCAGTATGTACAACATCTTCGTGATCGTTTAATCCATTTAAGGAGCTATCTATGAAAAAAACTGTATTAAAAACCACCGCACTTGCTGTGGGCTTAGGTCTTGCTGCAACAACAGCACAAGCGGTGAACCGCATTGGTGTAACTATTTACAAATATGACGATAATTTTATGTCTTTAATGCGTCAAGAAATTGATAAAGAAGCGAAAACACTTAAAGATGTCGAATTATTAATGAACGACTCACAAAACGCCCAATCGGTACAAAATGACCAAGTTGATGTGTTGATCTCTAAAGGGGTGAAAGCGCTTGCTATTAACCTTGTAGATCCCGCGGCAGCGCCAACCATTATTGGCAAAGCAAAATCTGAAGATATTCCTGTGGTGTTCTTTAATAAAGATCCCGGTGCAAAAGCGATTAATAGTTATGAACAAGCTTATTATGTGGGAACTGACCCGAAAGAATCTGGCGTGATCCAAGGGCAGCTTATCACCAAGCACTGGAAAGCCAATCCAGCTTTTGACTTAAACAAAGACGGTAAGATCCAATATGTTTTATTAAAAGGTGAGCCGGGACACCCAGATGCGGAAGCGCGTACTAAATATGTGATTGAAGAATTAAATAAAAACGGCATTGAAACGGAACAACTCTTTATCGACACCGGAATGTGGGACGCAGCATTAGCCAAAGATAAAATGGACGCGTGGTTATCCAGCTCTAAAGCGAACAACATTGAAGTGATTATTTCTAACAATGACGGAATGGCAATGGGGGCATTGGAAGCCACGAAAGCACACGGTAAAAAACTGCCTATCTTTGGTGTGGACGCCTTGCCTGAAGTGTTACAGCTTATCAAGAAAGGCGAAATCACAGGGACTGTGTTAAATGACGGTGTAAACCAAGGTAAAGCCGTGGTGCAATTAGCTAATAATCTGGCGAATGAAAAACCAGCCACAGAAGGCACACAATGGAAATTAGAAAGCAAAGTTGTGCGTATTCCTTATGTTGGTGTGGACGCGGATAACTTAAATGAATTCTTAAAATAATTGTGCTATTGCTAGGGGAGCATTGCTCCCCTTTTGTATGAGGTTGGATATGACAGTACAAACACAAACGCCAAACCACCAAGAAGTGCTGCTTACAATGACGAACGTAAGCAAAACTTTCCCCGGTGTTAAAGCCCTAGATCGGGCAAATCTCACCGTTCGTTCTCATTCTGTTCACGCGTTAATGGGAGAAAACGGTGCGGGCAAATCCACCTTACTGAAATGCTTATTCGGCATTTACGCCAAAGATGAAGGGGAAATTCTCTTTTTAAATCAACCTGTTAATTTTAAAACCTCAAAAGAAGCGCTCGAAAATGGCATTTCAATGGTTCACCAAGAACTCAATTTGGTACGTCAGCGTAATGTAATGGATAACCTTTGGCTTGGACGCTATCCACTGAAAGGGATTTTTGTCGATCACGGCAAAATGTATCGTGATACCAAAGCCATTTTTGATGAATTGGATATTGATGTTGATCCTAAAGAAAAAGTGGCAAATCTCTCTGTTTCACAAATGCAAATGATTGAAATTGCAAAGGCTTTTTCTTATAACGCAAAAATTGTGATTATGGACGAACCCACTTCATCGCTATCTGAAAAAGAAGTGGAGCATTTATTTAAGATCATCGAAAAGCTCAAAGAACGCGGTTGTGGAATTATTTATATTTCGCACAAAATGGACGAAATTTTCAAAATTTGCGATGAAATTACCATTTTACGCGATGGCAAATGGATCAACACCGTGCCAGTCAAAGGCAGCACGATGGACGAAATTGTGGCAATGATGGTAGGGCGTGAACTTACGCAACGTTTCCCTGAAAAAACCAACACACCACAAGAAGTCATTTTAGAAGTGGAACACCTAACGGCACTGAACCAACCTTCTATTCAAGATGTCAGCTTCCAGCTTCGTAAAGGGGAAATTCTCGGCATCGCAGGGCTTGTTGGAGCAAAACGCACGGACATTGTGGAAACCATTTTTGGCGTGCGTGAACGTAAAACGGGCGAAATTAAATTGCACGGAAAAACAATGAAAAATCGCACCGCACTTGAAGCCATTAATAACGGTTTTGCCTTGGTCACGGAAGAACGCCGTTCCACAGGGATTTATGCTAACCTAAATATTGAATTTAACTCATTGATTTCAAATATTAAATCTTATTTAGGGCGGCTAGGTTTGCTAAGTGGTGAGAAGATGAAAAGCGACACCCAGTGGGTGATCGATGCAATGAATGTGAAAACGCCATCGCACAAAACCACCATCGGATCGCTTTCGGGCGGAAACCAGCAAAAAGTGGTTATCGGGCGCTGGTTGCTCACTCAGCCTGAAATATTAATGCTTGATGAACCAACACGCGGCATTGATATTGGGGCGAAATTTGAAATTTACCAACTAATTATGGAACTCGCCAACAAAGGGGGAAAGGCATTATTATGATTTCTTCTGAAATGCCAGAACTGTTAGGCGTAACTGACCGAATTTTAGTAATGAGTAACGGAAAAGTGGCGGGCATTGTTGAAACCGCAAAAACTTCGCAAGAAGAAATTCTGCAACTTGCAGCGAAATATCTCTAATTTAGAAGGAAATGAATTATGTCAGCTTTAAAACAAAATAAATCGCTAGATTTCCTCAAACAAAACGCTATTTACTTTGTGCTGTTGGTGCTTCTTGGCATTATCATTATGCAAGATTCCAGCTTTTTAAGTTTAAGAAATTTTAGTAATATTCTTACCCAATCTTCCGTGCGTTTAATCATCGCCCTTGGCGTGGCAGGCTTGCTGGTAACCCAAGGCACGGATTTATCCGCAGGGCGTCAAGTGGGGCTTGCCGCGGTAATTTCTGCGACACTTTTGCAAGCAATGGATAATATGAACCGTGTGTTCCCTGATCTTGCCGAAATCCCAATTCCTGTGGTTATTCTTATTGTTTGTGCCATTGGCGCAGTAATTGGATTAGTCAACGGCGTAGTGATTGCCTACCTTAATGTAACGCCATTTATTGCCACAATGGGAACGATGATTATCGTGTACGGAATTAACTCCCTTTACTATGACGCCGTGGGATCATCACCAATTGCAGGCTTTAACGAACAATTCTCCACCTTTGCGCAAGGCTTTTTCCGCTTAGGTAGCTTTAAACTTTCCTACATCACCATTTATGCCGCAATTTGCTCGCTATTTGTATGGATCTTATGGAATAAAACCCGCTTCGGCAAAAACATCTTTGCCATTGGTGGCAACCCAGAAGCGGCGCGTGTTTCAGGGGTAAACGTAACTCGCAACCTTGTTGTTATCTATATGATTGCAGGGGTATTTTACGCTTTCGGCGGTATGCTCGAAGCAGGACGCATCGGCAGTGCCACCAACAACCTTGGTTTTATGTACGAACTTGATGCCATTGCCGCTTGCGTGGTAGGGGGCGTTTCCTTCGCAGGCGGTGTGGGAACAGTGATCGGCGTTATCACAGGGGTGCTTATCTTCACCGTGATCAATTACGGCTTAACCTACATCGGCGTAAACCCTTACTGGCAATACATCATCAAAGGTAGCATTATCATCTTCGCTGTTGCCATTGACTCGCTCAAATACGCGAAGAAAAAATAAGTGCGGTGAAAAATTCGCAAAAAAATTACCGCACTTAATATTTCCTACCTTAACTAAGATAACGCTATATCAAACGGGCTGACACATAGGTCAGCCCGTTCACCATTTCCAACAATAATCATAAAGAAATAATCCTTCCCTTATGTTATTAGCCATTCACTAACCAACTTACAGCGATAACAATCGTAAAAATAGCGAGCCAGATTAAATGTAACCTATTGCTTTTTCTATTGATTTCTTGGTTTTGCAAATAACGGTTGTGCCATTGTTGGCGGAATTGGGCTAAATGATTTTTATCTAAGGAAAACCCACAGTTAGGGCAAGCTAACATTGTCGTTGTGATCGCCTTTCGGCATTTCGGGCAATGTTGCATTAATGCGCTGTTCATCGTACAAATCCTTAATTAATGCTACGTTACAATTTCACTCTATTTGAGTGCTTAGCGTAGGCAATGATTTATCTTGCTATATTTGCGAGTGAAAAATTTTCTATTTATCTCAATGTGTTCTTGGATAAGAATGGCTGTTTCGGTGAATTTAATTGTTTATTGTTATAAACAAATTGTCAAAAAGAGCAATAGGTTATAAGAATCATTTTTCCAATAGTTAGGGAGTGTTTACTTTACATAAAATTTACAACTAATTACGCGAAATTGCCTAGTAATGTCGCGGTTTTGTGCTATTATTCGCAACCTAAATTTAAGGGGCTGTAGTAGATTAGCCCTAAATTTCACACCATTTTCGCAATATTTTTAACTGCTCTTTTGGTGTCCCAAAGTTAAACCGAAATTCACATTCCTTCAAGAATAAAGGAAAGTTTTTTCGGTTAATTCCATTATATTTTCGCAGTATCCGCTTCGCCTGATTCCAAAAATTTTCAATGCCATTAATATGATTTTGTTTCACCGCAAATAGCTCGGAATGATTGATTCGTTCGTGGTGAAATTCACTCACATCAAGCGCATCATAACTGCGATAAGTGTCCGTATAAACCCAGCTATCAGGCTTGATTTTTCTTTTAATAACAGGGAGTAATGTTTCACTCTTGGTGTTTTCAACCACAACAGTAAATACCTTTCCTTGTCGTTTTAGTAACCCAAAAACAGCAACTTTTCCAGCCGCTCCTCGTCCTCGTTTTCCCTTTCGATGACCACCAAAATAGCTTTCGTCTAGTTCAATTTCCCCCTCAAAAATCTCGTTAACTTCAAGGGATAAATGATAGTCAATCACAAGCCTGATTTTATGGTAGAACAAAGCGGCTGTATTAGGTTGAATATCTAGCAAATTTGCTGCCGTTCTTGCAGTAACTTCTGCGATAAAAAACTCCAGCAGTTTTTTCTGTATAGATTTCTTTAATTTACAATATGTTATCTTCATTTTTGTAGTATAGCATTGTTGCTAATCTACTACAGCCCCAAAATTTTTAGCTCGACACAACCTGACGTAAGTCTTACTTAAAACTTATTTACAATAGCTTTCAATCAATAACCAAACCGATTTTTAAGTTATGACAAAAAGTAGTAGAACCAATCAGTTAGCTCAACGTATCAGTGCTTTGCTTGTTGATCTCAATATGGGAAGAGTTTGTTAGTTTAAATATTGAAGTTTGTGAAATATTGAAGAAAGGATAAAGTCTTTCTTTTATTATTTGTAGCATTCTTGATTGTTAAGTGAGATAGTTCTGAATTAATGGCTTTATTGATTTTATATTCAAAATAATTGATTAATTATTCATTTTAAACTATGCTATCTTCACTTTTGGAAATTTAAGGATCGCAAATGAGTGCTTATAACAGACAAACCTTTGATGAAGTGATGATACAAAATTATGCGCCCGCAGAGTTTATTCCTGTGAAAGGGAAGGGGAGCAGAGTTTGGGATCAGCAAGGGCGAGAATATATTGATTTCACAAGCGGTATTGCGGTGAATGCGTTGGGGCATTGCCCTGATGAGATTGTGGCGGTGCTGAAAGAGCAAGGGGAAACGCTGTGGCATTCTAGCAACTGGTTTACCAGTGAGCCAACCTTGCAATTAGCCACAAAATTGGTGCAGAAAACCTTTGCGGATCGGGTGATGTTTGTTAATTCTGGCGCGGAAGCTAACGAGGCTGCGTTGAAATTGGCTAGGCGTTATGCAGTAGATCATTTTGGCACGCAGAAAAGCAAAATTATTGCCTTTAAGCAAAGTTTTCACGGGCGTACATTATTCACGGTGAGCGTAGGTGGGCAAGCGAAATATTCTGATGGCTTTGGGCCGAAACCTGCGGATATTATCCACGTTCCTTTTAACGATCTTGAAGCGGTAAAAGCCGTGATTGATGACCATACCTGCGCAGTGATTGTTGAGCCGATTCAAGGCGAAAGTGGTGTAAAACCTGCTGATCCGGCATTCTTACAGGGTTTACGTCAGCTTTGTGATGAAAACAATGCTTCGTTGATTTTTGATGAAGTGCAAACAGGCTTGTCGCGTACGGGTTATCTTTATGCTTATATGAAATATGGCGTTGTGCCTGATATTCTGACTTCTGCCAAAGCCTTGGGCAACGGCTTTCCAATTGGCGCAATGCTCACTACCAATGAGATTGCGAAAAGTTTTTCTGTTGGCGTACACGGTACAACTTTTGGCGGCAATCCCCTTGCTTGTGCTGTGGCCTCAAAGGTGGTGGACGTGCTTTCTGATGAAAAATTCTTGGAAAAAATCCACCGCACTTCTGAATTATTTATGCAGAAATTGGCTGAGCTAAATCAAGCGTTGAATTTATTTAGCGAAATTCGTGGTGAAGGCTTGTTGATTGGCGCAGAGCTAAATGCGAATTATCAAGGAAAAGCCAGCGAATTTGTGAAAAGTGCGGCTAAAAATGGACTAATGATTTTAGTTGCAGGCCCTGATGTTTTGCGCTTTGCCCCCGCGTTGAATATTAGCGATGAAGAATTGCAAGAAGGGTTTCTGCGCTTGGAAAAAACTTTAAGAGAAATGGTTTAGGTAAAAAATAGGCTCTGGGATAAGAGCCTTACTGGAACAATGAATAGATTAGAGATCAAGTTTATTCTTGTACATATTAGTTAAAATATATTATTTGCTAATTTATCAACGTCTTGAGAAGGAAGAACTTTTTTTATCGCATGAATTATAATTGTTCTTGATATATTGTGTGCTGTATAACTTTCTCTTTTCCTTATACTTTCTAATAACTTTCCATGTAACTCAATAGCTTGTTCAGATTCTTTCAGGTTGATTTCTAATGTGTTTTCATATGATATTGACATTGCTGTTGATAGTAACGAGTCTAACGATGATAAAAATGGGTTTCTACAAGATTGCATAATTGATTGATGGAACAAATTATCCCCCTTGATAAAAAGCGCTCTATCGTTTTCTATAATGCTATTTTTCATTAATAAATAAGCGTTTTCTATTTTTGCAAGATCTTCTGCTGTGGATGTTAAGGCTGACATAGAACAAATACTAGGTTCAAAAATTAATCTTGTACTTAGCAAATGTAGCAATAGATTTTTACTGATTTCATTCTGGGAAAAGAAAGCTAGAATTTCCTCATCTAACCAATTCCATTGATTTATATTATTGATAATACTGCCCTTTTTAGGGAGAATAGAGATAACTTTTTTATTCGCAATTGTCTGAAGTGCAGCTCTGATTGATGTTCTTGATGAATTAAATTGCTGTGATAGCTCTATTTCTCCGGGAAGTAACTCTCCTTCTGAATATTTTCCCTCAAGAATTTCGGACATAATATGATGCATTATAATATCTGATTTTTTCATTTTTCTTGTCTTACTAGCTTATCTTTTCTCTTATTCTACAAGCTTTAAAAACTAAAAAACATGCCTTTTTACTAAAATTTTTTCTTGAATTGTGACTTGTATCACGGAAATGACTATTTTTATCTATTATTATCTTGTCACACAAGATTTTGGAGGGGGTATGATTGCTATTGATTGGGGTACAACAAATTTTAGAGCTTACCATGTTAATCATAATCAGGTTACATTGTTAGAAAACAGTAATTGTGGTATCGCATCTTTTGATTCTTCTGGTTTTGAGAAAAAAGTTGAACAGCTTTTTGAGAGTAATCGTTTCTTATTGCAAGATAAAAATTTTATTGCTATGTCTGGTATGGTTGGTTCGAATAAGGGATGGCATGAAGTTCCTTATGCTGAATCACCAGTTTTTTTAGATAATTTGCCTAATTTTATATATAAGTTTTCTCTATTCTCAGGAACTCCAGCTTTTATTGTACCAGGATTATCTATCACTAATAAGTTTTCTTTATATGATGTTATGAGAGGAGAAGAAACTCAGTTGCTTGGGCTTTGTAATTTGATTAATGATGATGAGTTTTCAGTTATTTTACCAGGAACTCATAGTAAACATGTCTATATTAAAGATAGAAAGGTTATTGACTTTTATACGATGATGAGTGGCGAATTATTTTCTATTTTAGGTGAGTATAGCATCTTAGCAAAAGATATATCTAATAGAATAGATTGCGATGATAGCTTTATAAAAGGTGTTGAAATTTCTTTTTCATCTAGGCCACTATCTAACTGCTTATTTTCTGCTAGAACAAGTGTTTTAAATTCAAGTTTAAAAAGAGAACAGATTAAAAGTTATTTATCTGGAATAATCATAGGTAATGAGATTAGAGAGATGAGTAGAATAAAGAATATTTATGTTGTGGGTGGAGAAAATATTTCTAAGTATTATTGTAAAGCATTATCTCATTTGGGTTATAAAAATTATTTTATAGATGGAGAGGCTTGTTTTCTTAATGGTATTAGGTTCATTTCTGAACGGGTTATGGGGGATTTATCATGACTACTCTGAAACATTGTCCGTTAGTTGCGATCTTGAGGGGAATTAGTACGCATGATGCGGAAAAATTTGTACAATATTTAATAGACGTTGGTTTTTATTATATAGAAGTTCCTTTAAATAGTCCAAATGCATTTGAAACAATCGAACTGTTATATAAAAAATTTGACGGTAAATGCTGCATAGGAGCAGGAACAGTAACAAATGTAGAACAATTAAATAAAGTTATAAAATTAGGTGTTAGGTTTATTGTTACACCTAATGTGAATCCAGAAGTAATTAAATTAGCAAATAAATTTGATTGTTTAATTTTTGTAGGTGTTATGACTCCTTCAGAAGCCTTCTTAGCAATTAATTCTGGAGCTAAGCTGCTAAAAATATTTCCTGCAGAATTACTAGGAGAAAATGGATTTAAAGCTCTTTTAAGTGTATTGCCTAAAGAGATTGAATGTTTTCCTGTCGGAGGAATTAAAGCGAATAAAGAGCAGATGAGTAGATATATATCTATTGGGGCTAAAGGATTTGGACTTGGGAATTCTTTGTATTCTGAAGGTATGTTATTTGATTCTTTTAAAGAAAATGCGAGCAGATTCCAAGAGATTTGGCAAGAAATTAGAGAATAAGGAAAATATATGAAAATTATTGGTTATCAGACATATATTGTGCCACCACGTTGGGGATTCTTAAAAATAGTTACTGATGAAGGTATTGTTGGGTGGGGAGAACCCTGTTTAGAAGGTCGAACCCATACAGTTCATGCTTGTATTGATGAATTGATGGAATATTTACTTGGAAAGGATCCTAGAGATATAGAAGATCATTGGAATGTTCTTTATCGTTCTTCATTCTATCGCGGTGGACCGATCATGATGAGCGCTTTAGCAGGGATAGATCAAGCTCTTTGGGATATTAAAGGAAAAGATTTAGGTGTTCCAGTTTACCAATTATTAGGAGGGAAGTGCCGAGACCGAGTGAGAATGTATTCCTGGATTGGTGGAGATAGACCTGATGATGTTGCACGAATGGCTAAAGAACGGAGAGACGCTGGTTTTACAGCTATTAAGATGAATGGTACTGAAGAGCTTCATTTTATTGATGATTATTCGAAAGTTGATGCTGTTTTAGAGCGAGTACAAGCAATCAGAGATGCGGTAGGAAAAGATTTCGGTATAGGGATTGATTTTCATGGTCGAGTGCATAAAGCAATGGCAAAAATATTGTTAAAAGAGCTTGCTGTTTTCAATCCGATGTTTGTTGAAGAGCCTGTATTAGCCGAACATTTTGAAGTGATTCATGAAATAGCTAGATATGGCGCAATTCCTATTGCAACTGGGGAAAGAATGTTTTCTAGATGGGAATTTAAACATTTATTACAAAGAGGTGGGATTGATATTTTACAACCAGATGTTTCTCATTGCGGTGGTATTTCCGAATTAAGAAAAATAGCAACGATGGCTGAGGCTTACGATGTAGCTATTGCTCCTCATTGCCCTTTAGGGCCTATCGCATTATCAGCATCACTACAAATTGATAGTGTATGTCTAAATGCTGTTATTCAGGAACAAAGTATTGGGATTCATTATAACCAAGATAATGATGTTTTAGATTATATGACAAATAAGGAGGTTTTTGAATTTAAAGAGGGCTATTGTGAGTTATTAAAAGGTGATGGGCTAGGCATAAATATTGATGAGTCTTTTATGCAAGAACAGAATAGTAAAGATGTTCGTTGGCGCAATCCTATTTGGAGAAATAAGGATGGTTCTTTTGCTGAGTGGTAATAAAGGATCGATAAGGAGTTTAATAAGAGGAATTATAAAATGAAATTATTCAAGAAAACGTTAGCTTTATCATTATTCGCATTATCTTCCAGTATTTTTGCTGCAGAATATAATTGGAATTTTCAATCCTCAGATCAACCAGGAGATGATGCTTTCAAATATCAACAACAATGGGCAAAAGATGTTGAAAAATTATCAGATGGCCGTATTCACATTAATGTACTTGGAGCAGGCTCAGTAGTTGAGCATAACCAAACATTAGATTCTATAAGCATGAATATCCTTCAAGGTGATTTTACAGATCCATCTTATTTTTCTGGTAAAGATCCTGCGTTCGCTTTATATGGCAATTTAATTGGCGCTTGGAATAATCCTAAAGATCTTATTGATTTTATGTATAACGGTGGAGGATTTGAAGTTGCTAATGAATTGCTAAATAAATATGGGGTTCAACTGTTAGCTGTAAGTACAGTTGGGGGAGAGTCTCTAGTATCTAAAAAGCCAATTCATAATATACAAGAATTGAAAGGTGTTAAAGTTCGCGCTCCTGAGGGGCTTGTGCAAGCATTATTTAAGAATTTGGGAGCGTCTCCAGTAAATTTACCTGGTTCAGAAGTATATACATCTCTTGAAAAAGGCGTTATTGATGCATCAGATTATTCAATTTTTGCGAGAAATCAAGATAGTGGAATGAATGATATCGCGAAGTATCCAATTCATCCAGGCTGGCACTCTATGCCTGTTAATCAAGTGACTCTTAATAAACAAATTTATGACAAATTACCTCAAGATCTGAAAGATGTATTATCTAAGGCAAGTCAGCAATATGCTACAGGTTTTTTAGCTATGCATCAAAAACTGGATGAAGATGCAATAAAAAATAAAAAAGCAGATATTACTATTATTACTTGGTCACCAGATGAAGTTGCTAAAGTAAGAAATGTAGCAACACAAATGTGGCCAGACTGGGCAAAGAAATCATCTATGTCTGAAAAATATTATAATGTAGTAATGAAATATTTGAAAGATAAAGGTATGGTTGAATAACTTTTAGAAAAGTCAGGCTATACAGCTATAGCCTGACTTTAGAGAAATATTAGGAGTAATAATATGAATAAAAATAGTACTCAGATTACAGAAGTTTCCTTTATTGATTCTATCATAGAGAAAATAGGAAAAAAACTATCTTGGGGATATTTATTGATAGTATTAATTTCTTTTTATGAAATTGTAGCTAGATATATATTTAATTCTCCAACATCCTGGGTTCATGAAGCAAGCATTGCTATAGCAGGATTTTTAATGGTTTATGCTGGATTATTTTCTTATGGTAGAAATAAACATATTAGAGTTCCTATTTTATTAGATCGTGTTTCTATTAAAGCTCGTAAATATTTAGAACTATTTAGTAATCTTATAACGTTATTGTTCTTAGGTTTATTAGTATATTCAAGTTATTTTATTGCAAAAAGTTCTGTAGTTTCCCCAGGGGGAGAGATTATATTAGAGCGCTCAGGGTCTGCTTGGAATCCTCCTATTCCTTCATTATTAAAGGTTTCAATTTTTATTTTATCAGTTATTTTCTTTATTCAGGTTTTCGTAAGAATAAAATCATCTATCATAATTTCTAAAAAATAGGAGGAGCTATGTTTGGATTTAGTGGACTAGGAATTGATATTGTCACATTAATTATATTTTTAGCAATGTGTTTTTTATTGGTCACGGGTGTTCCTCTTGCATTTTTGACTGGTCTTATTGCTACTCTGCTTGCAGTAGGTTGGTTTTCACCAGATGTATTACCAATTGTAGTAAATAGAGTATATGGTTTTATGACTAGCTATTCGTTATTGGCAGTCCCAATGTTTGTATTAATGGCATCATTATTGGATAAAACGGGAATAGCAAAAGATCTGTATAACGCAATGTGGCTTACAACAAGAAAATTTAGAACTGGGGTAGCATTACAAACAGTATTGATAGGTGTTTTCTTAGCGACAATGTCAGGAATCATTGGAGGCGAAACTGTTTTATTGGGCTTACTAGCATTACCACAAATGTTAAGACTAGGGTATGACAAGAAGCTTGCGATTGGAACTGTAGTAGCTTCCGGAGCCCTAGGAACAATGGTTCCCCCTAGTATTGTTCTAATTATTTATGGATTAGTTGCTTCAGTTTCTATCGGTGATCTTTTTACGGCTAGTTTTATTCCTGCATTTTTACTTGCTACTATGTATATAGTCTATATTGTAATTCGAGGAAAATTAAATCCAGGACTGTTACCTGATATTCCTGAAGATGAAAGAAATGCTCCTATATCACCAGAAGAAAGAAAAAGAGCTAGAATTAATATTGCTCTGCCAGCAATGATTGCATTACTTGTTTTAGGAAGTATTTATGGAGGAATAGCCTCCGTAACAGAAGCGGCAGCAGTTGGGGTTATTGCTGTACTATGTGTGGCATTCTATCGAAAAGAGCTTAACTTTAATGTAGTAAAAGAGGCTTCTTATACAACAATGCAAACTTGCGGTATGATTATGTGGATTGGTATTGGTGCCTATATTCTTGTGGGGATTTACAATTTAGTTGGAGGGAATCGATTTGTTGAATCAATGTTAATTAGTTCTGGATTACCACCTTTGGGAATTATTTTAATTATGATGGCAATCCTTTTCATTTTAGGTTTATTTCTGGATTGGATTGGTATTGCAATGTTAACAATGCCTATTTTTGTACCTATTGTGCAAAATCTTGGTTATGATCCAATATGGTTTGGGGTTTTATTCTGTGTTAATATGCAAGTATCTTTTTTATCCCCTCCATTTGGCCCAGCCGCTTTCTATTTGCATAGTGTAGCCCCAAAAGGTGTTGAATTAGTTGATATTTTTAAATCAGTTTTACCTTTTATTGCAATTCAGCTTGTATTACTCGCTTTACTAATTTTATTTCCTGATATTACGCTCTTTTTGATTCGTTAATATATAAATTAGCCTACTACTCTTAGAATAATAGCGAAATAATATATCTCGCTTTATTTTAGGAGTAGCCCTGGATAACTAGACCGTTCTCTCTTTAACTAATTGTTTTTAAATGTAAATTTCAGTTTCATGTTATTGTGATTAAAGCGTTATTCACATTCCTTTAAATAAAGTTCAATGGGGATACAATCAAATTTGCGTAAATGGCGTTTTGCTTGGCTCCAAAGAGGCGAAAATAACTAAATTTACTCGTATCAAGCACATCATAACTACGATAAGTATCCATATAAACAATACTACTAGGCTTTACTAATTCCTGAATAATTGGTAATAAGGTGGTAGATTGAGTATTTGGAATCGCAACGGTGTAAATCTTGCCATTACGCTTAAGAAGCCTACCCCCCAATTTTAGCCACATTTACCTCTGCTGCCTCCACCAAAATAACTTTTATCAGCTTCAATTTCAGCTTTAAATATATCTAAATAAAGGCTGCTTTGATAGATAAGCAGATGTAAACGATGAAAGTAATATGCCGCAGTTATTTTGTTTATATTGCTCAATTCTGCAGGAGCCTTTACAGTAATACCTGCAACAAATAATTCAATGAGTTTATTTTGTTTGCGCTAACTTAGACAACTTTTTCTCATTGGCTCATTCTAAGCTAAATAGAATTTTTAGTCATTATCTAGGATAGCTCTTAAACTTTTAATGATCTTAATCAAGTTTTTTGCTAGAATCACACAGAATTTTAACTCCAACATTTTATTCAGAAGGAAAAAATTATGGCTTATACATTACCAGAATTAGGTTACGCTTATGATGCGTTAGAACCGCATTTTGATGCGCAAACAATGGAAATTCACTACAGCAAGCATCACCAAGCTTATGTGAACAACGCTAACGCCATTTTAGAAACGTTACCGCAATTTGCTGAGCTTTGCCCGGGTGAGTTAATCACCAAATTAGCAGAAGTGCCAGCAGATAAACGCACAGGTTTACGCAACAATGCCGGCGGCCACGTTAATCATAGCTTGTTCTGGAAAAGCTTGAAAAAAGGCACTACCTTACAAGGCGCGTTAAAAGACGCCATTATCCGTGATTTCGGTTCTGTGGAAGCATTCCAAGCAGAATTTGAAAAAGCTGCGGCAACCCGTTTCGGTTCTGGCTGGGCGTGGTTAGTGTTAAACAACGGTAAATTAGAAGTAGTTTCCACTGCAAACCAAGACAGCCCATTAATGGGTAAAGAAATCGCAGGTTGCGAAGGCTACCCTATTTTCGGTTTAGATGTTTGGGAACACGCATACTACTTAAAATTCCAAAACCGCCGTCCAGACTACATTAAAGAATTCTGGAACGTAGTAAACTGGGATTACGCAGCAGAGCGTTTTGAGAAAAAAGTGAACATCTAATTCATCATTCAAAATGAATTTCATCTTATCCCCTCTTTGATGAGGGGATTTTTTTATCTTTCTTCTAAAAAAAATAGGCAAGTTATTCACTCGCCTATTTTCCGATTTAGCTAATTTAAGAGGTTTAGATTAAAAATGCGTTGTTTAGCGAGCAACGCTTAAACAAGGCTGAATTTGGTTTAAGATTTCTTTTACTAAACGTGCAGGGGCGGCGACCACGTTGCCTGATGTTAAATAGCTGTGTCCGCCTTCAAAATCTGTGACTAAACAACCAGCTTCGCGGGCGATAAGATCACCTGCTGCAATGTCCCAAGCTTTCACGCCCATTTCAAAATAGCCATCAACACGGTTAGCGGCTACATAGCACATATCTAACGCAGCTGAGCCAGTACGACGGAAGTCAGCCACTTTTCCTTCATTGACAAGATTGCTCATCATTGCAAATTGCGTTGGCATTGCCGACATTTTTTTGAATGGGAAACCGGTAGCTAAGATTGCGCCTTGCAATTCACGTTTGGTGTTTTCTGCACGCAGACGTAGTTCGTTGATTTTTGCGCCTTGTCCACGCACAGCGGTGAAGAGTTCATTACGGATAGGATCATAAACCACGCCAACTTCGGTTCTGCCTTTCACGCGAACCGCGATAGAAACCGAAAAGTGCGGTAATCCTTTGATGAAATTTGTCGTGCCATCTAGTGGATCAATCACCCATTGCACATCGCTTTCTTTACCTTCTAACGCGCCACTCTCTTCAGTAATAATGGTATGGTCAGGATAGGCTTTTTGGATCACATCAATAATAGCTGCCTCAGACGCTTTATCAATATTGGTAACAAAATCATTCGCGCTTTTTGCCACCGCTTGAATATCATCACGGCGTTCATAACCTTTAGCAATAATATTGCCCGCTTTTCGTGCCGCACGAATAGCGATATTTAACATTGGATTCATATTTCCACCAAATTTTAAAGAACATCATTTAGGGGTAAGGATTATAGTGATTTTTTAAGCAAAAAGCGAGAAAAACCCTGTTGGGCGTGAAAAATTTTCCTATTTCTGACCGCACTTTGTGGGTATTGTGCTAGAATGACCACAATTTGTAGTCAGATAATGCAGAATCAAAATGTTAGAAAATATTCGCATTGTGCTTGTAGAAACCTCTCATAGCGGCAATATTGGATCAGCGGCGCGTGCAATGAAAACAATGGGATTAAGCCAGCTTTATCTCGTTGCGCCAAAACAAGCTGTTGATGAGCAAGCCATTGCGTTAGCGGCGGGGGCTGATGATGTGGTGAAGAACGCGGTTATCGTGCCAACCTTTGATCAAGCTGTGGCAAATTGTGAATTTGTTATTGGCACAAGCGCTCGCCTGCGTCATTTGCAAAACACCTTACTTGAACCTCGAGCTTGTGCGGAAAAAGCGGTCGTCTTTGCAAAGCACCATAAAGTTGCCATCGTGTTCGGGCGCGAACGTATTGGGCTAACCAATGAAGAATTGCTGAAATGTCGTTATCATTTAACCATTCCTGCCAATCCTGATTATTCTTCGCTGAATTTAGCAATGGCAGTGCAATTAATATGCTATGAATTACGAATGGCGTGGTTGGAAGAAAATAAACAAGATGTGGATTTATCACTTTCATCAATAGAAAGCACCTATCCAACGGCGCAGGAATTAGAATACTTTTTTGCCCATACGGAACGCCTTTATCAACAGCTAGGTTTTATTCAAAATCAAGGGGTTATGCAAAAATTAAGACGTTTATATCTGCGTGCTGAAGTGGAAAAAAATGAATTAAATATCCTACGCGGAATGTTAAGTGCGGTGGAAAAAAGCGGAAATTTCAATAGGGAATAGTTGACTAATTTAGAAGGTTATGTAAGATAGCCGCCTAATTGCTAGAAGGAAGTAGAAGATGAAATTAACGTCAAAAGGTCGTTATGCTGTAACTGCGATTTTAGATATTGCATTAAATACTGAAAATGGCCCTGTTAGCTTGGCTGATATTTCAGAAAGACAGCATATTTCCCTTTCTTATTTAGAACAATTATTCGCAAAATTACGCCGCCACGGTTTGGTGAAAAGTGTGCGTGGCCCCGGTGGGGGGTATCAGCTTGGGCAGCCAAGCGATAAAATTTCCATTGGAATGATCATCGCTGCGGTGAATGAAAATATCACCGTAACCCGTTGCTTAGGACAAGGGGATTGCAAAGGCGGGCAGCAATGTTTAACCCATTCGTTATGGGACGAACTCAGCCAGCGAATTGAAAATTTTTTAAATGAAATTACTTTGGCGGAACTGGTGGAAAAACATCATCAGGAAAAGCCTCAGCACCGTCATCATAAAGATTTTGACAATTTAGTGATGCTAAACGAAAGCGCTTAGTGTTTTATCATCAAAATCTTTTACCTTAAAAATAAAGCTCTTAGCTTTAATAAAGTGAAGCCCTTAGCTTTAATAAATAAAGTGCGGTGCAAAATAATAGATTTTTTTAGGAGTGTAGAATGAAATTACCTATTTATTTAGATTATGCGGCAACTTGCCCTGTGGACGAACGTGTTGCCAAAAAAATGATGGAGTTTTTAACCATCGAAGGCACGTTCGGGAACCCTGCTTCCCGTTCTCATAAATTCGGCTGGCAAGCAGAAGAAGCCGTTGATGTGGCGCGTAATCACATTGCCGATTTAATCGGTGCGGATAGCCGTGAAATCGTGTTTACGTCAGGCGCAACAGAAGCGGACAACCTTGCCATTAAAGGGGCTGCCCATTTTTATCAAACCAAAGGCAAGCACATCATCACTTGCAAAACCGAACATAAAGCGGTGTTGGATACTTGCCGTCAATTAGAACGTGAAGGCTTTGAAGTTACCTACTTAACACCGAAATCAGACGGTTTAATCGACTTAGAAGAATTAAAAAATGCAATGCGTGATGACACCATTTTAGTGTCGATTATGCACGTTAATAACGAAATTGGTGTGATCCAAGATATTAAAGCCATTGGCGATCTATGCCGTGAACGCAAAATTATTTTCCACACCGATGCCACCCAAAGCGTAGGTAAATTACCGATCAATTTAGCGGAACTGAACGTGGATTTAATGTCTATGTCAAGCCACAAACTTTACGGGCCAAAAGGGATTGGTGCGCTATATGTACGCCGTAAACCTCGCGTTCGTTTAGAAGCGATCATTCACGGCGGCGGCCACGAACGTGGTATGCGTTCAGGTACATTGCCTGTTCACCAAATCGTGGGTATGGGCGAGGCTTATCGCATTTGTAAAGAAGAAATGGCAACCGAAATGCCACGCTTAAAAGCATTACGTGATCGTTTGTACAACGGCTTAAAAGACATTGAAGAAACCTATGTAAATGGTTCAATGGAACACCGTGTGGACAACAACCTAAACATCAGCTTCAACTATGTAGAAGGTGAAAGCTTAATGATGGCATTGCGTGATATTGCCGTTTCATCAGGTTCAGCTTGTACTTCAGCCAGCCTTGAGCCGTCTTATGTGTTGCGTGCTTTAGGACTAAACGATGAGCTTGCACACAGCTCAATCCGCTTTACTGTGGGACGTTACACCACCGAAGAAGAGATTGACTACACCATCAATCTGGTGAAAGGTGCGGTGGAAAAATTAAGAGAATTATCCCCATTATGGGATATGTTCAAAGAAGGCATTGATCTTAACTCAATTGAGTGGACTCACCATTAATTTAGCAAAAGGAACAGAAAAATGGCATATAGCGACAAAGTAATCGATCATTATGAGAACCCGCGTAACGTAGGTTCATTCGACAAAAAAGATCCCACCGTGGGAAGCGGAATGGTGGGTGCGCCTGCTTGTGGCGATGTAATGCAGTTACAAATCAAAGTGAATGATGACGGCATTATTGAAGATGCAAAATTCAAAACCTACGGCTGCGGTTCAGCCATTGCTTCAAGCTCATTGATCACTGAGTGGGTGAAAGGCAAATCTCTTGATGAAGCTCAAGCCATCAAAAATAGCCAAATTGCGGAAGAATTAGAACTTCCACCAGTAAAAGTGCATTGCTCCATTTTGGCAGAAGACGCCATTAAAGCAGCTATCGCTGATTACAAAGCAAAACGCGGCGAATAATTTAAGCAAATAAAAGTGCGGTGAAATTTAACCCCACTTTTCATCATTTTGTGGAGAACCTTATGAGCGTAACATTAACCGAAAGTGCAGCAAATCGCGTCAAAACCTTCCTTGCTAACCGTGGCAAAGGCATTGGGTTACGCTTAGGCATTAAAACCTCAGGCTGTTCAGGCTTGGCTTATGTGCTTGAATTTGTGGATACCTTAAACGAAGACGATCAAGTTTTTGAAGATCACGGTGTGAAAGTAATCGTGGATACCAAAAGCTTGGTGTATCTCAACGGCACACAACTGGATTTTGTCAAAGAAGGCTTAAACGAAGGGTTCAAATTCACCAATCCTAACGTGAAAGATGAATGTGGCTGCGGCGAAAGTTTTAACGTTTAATAGGAACACCAATGAACAATCCTTTTGCATTGTTTGATTTGCCAGTGGCATTTTCACTTGATCTTGATCTCTTGAATAACCGTTATTTGGCATTGCAAAAATCCCTGCATCCCGATAATTTTGCACATCGTTCAACGCAAGAACAGCGTTTAGCAATGCAAAAATCGGCAGAAGTGAATGATGCCTTGCAAATATTAAAAGATCCCATTGCCCGTGCTGATAGCATTATTGCCTTGCATTTAGGCAGCCAAAATGTGGAAGAAAAAACCAGCCAAGATATGGCATTTTTAATGCAACAAATGCAATGGCGCGAAGAGCTTGAAGACATTGAACAGCAGAAAGACAGCGATGTGCTAATGCAGTTTTCTGAGCAAATCAGCGCACAACGGCAGGAAATTTTAAGCCAATTAAACACCACACTTTCTGCGCAAGATTGGGCAACGGCACAAATGCTGACGGATCGTTTACGTTTCATCAAAAAACTGTTACTTGAAGTTGAACGCATTGAAGACAACTTAATGGATTTTTAAAGAGAATAACAATGGCTTTATTACAAATTGCGGAACCAGGACAAACCAGCGCGCCGCACCAACACAAATTAGCGGTGGGCATTGATCTTGGCACAACCAATTCCCTTGTTGCCACCGTGCGCAGTGGAATGGCAGAAATTTTATTGGACGAAAAAGAGCGTGCATTAACGCCTTCAATTGTTAATTTTTCTGCCAATCAGCCCGTGCTTGTGGGGTATGAAGCTGGGGAATTAGCCAGTCTTGATCCGCAAAATACCATTATTTCTGTTAAGCGTTTAATCGGCCGTTCCTTGGCAGACGTGCAACATCGCTACCCGAATTTGCCTTACCGTTTTCAACAAAGTGAAAATGGTTTGCCTTTATTTGAAACCGCGCAAGGTGTGCGTAGCCCGATTGAAGTTTCAAGCGAAATTCTGAAAAAATTGACCGCACTTGCAGAAAAACGCCTAGGTGGCGAATTGCAAGGGGCGGTGATCACCGTGCCAGCCTATTTTGATGACGCACAACGCCAAAGTACCAAAGATGCCGCGAAATTGGCAGGGTTAAACGTATTACGTTTACTTAACGAACCCACCGCTGCCGCCATTGCCTATGGCTTAGACAGTGGACAAGAAGGCGTTATTGCCGTTTACGATCTAGGCGGCGGCACCTTTGATATTTCTATTTTGCGTTTATCCAAAGGCGTGTTTGAAGTGCTGGCTACGGGCGGTGATACCGCATTGGGCGGTGATGATTTCGATCATCTCATCGCCGATTGGATCGTGGAAAAATCTGGCATTGCACCGCAAAATGATCAACAAACCCGTGAGCTTTGGAATTTAGCGAAACAGCTGAAAACCGAGTTGTCTGACGCGCAAAGCAGCCGCGTTGAATATCAAAATTGGCAAGGTGAGATTAGCCGCGAAACCTTTAATCAGCTCATTGAGCCTTTGCTGAAACGTTCATTAATGGCTTGTCGCCGTGCATTAAAAGATGCAGGCATCAGTCCGCAAGATGTGCGTGAAGTAGTGATGGTGGGTGGTTCAACCCGTGTGCCGTTTGTGCGTGAAAAAGTGGGCGAGTTTTTCCAACGTGAACCATTAACCTCTATCGATCCTGATAAAGTTGTAGCACTTGGTGCGGCTATTCAAGCGGATATTTTAGTGGGCAACAAGCCAGATAGCGAAATGCTGCTACTGGACGTGATTCCGCTTTCATTAGGGATTGAAACAATGGGCGGTTTAGTGGAAAAAATCATTCCACGCAACACCACCATTCCTGTGGCAAGAGCGCAAGAGTTCACCACCTTTAAAGACGGCCAAACCGCAATGAGCGTGCATATTGTGCAAGGTGAGCGTGAAATGGTGGCAGATTGCCGATCCCTAGCTCGTTTTACCTTGCGTGGTATTCCGCCAATGGCAGCAGGGGCTGCGCATATTCGTGTTACCTATCAAGTGGACGCAGACGGTTTGCTGAGTGTAACCGCAATGGAAAAATCCACTGGTGTGCAATCTTCCATTCAGGTGAAACCCTCTTACGGGCTAACCGATGAAGAAATTGCTGCAATGCTGAAAGCCTCAATGGAAAACGCCAAAGAAGACATTCAAGCACGTTTATTAGCGGAACAGCGCGTGGAAGCCACTCGCGTGATTGAAAGCGTGCATTCTGCCTTGCAACAAGACGAAAGTCTGCTTAATGATGAAGAATTAAGTGCGGTGAAAAATGCGTTAATTTCGCTGCAAGAATTAGTACAACAAGAAGATAGCCTTGCCATTAAGCAAGGCATTAAAGCCTTGGATCGTGCCACGCAAGAATTTGCCGCACGCCGTATGGATAAATCCATCAGAACGGTACTTTCAGGGCATTCTATTGATGAAATTGAGAATTTTAAGGAATAGTGATTATGGCTAAAGTGATTTTTTTACCTCACGAAACCCTTTGTCCGGAAGGAATGGTGGTGGACGCTGCCGAAGGGGATAATTTATTAGATGTGGCATTAGATGCAGGCATTGAAATTGAACACGCTTGCGATAAATCCTGCGCTTGCACCACCTGCCACGTGATTATTCGCGAAGGCTTTGATAGTTTAAATGAAAGCAGCGAAGCGGAAGACGATATGCTAGATAAGGCTTGGGGGTTAGAAGTAGATAGCCGTTTAAGCTGCCAGTGCCAAATTGGTAATGAAGATCTTGTGGTGGAAATTCCAAAATACAGCTTAAACCACGCAAGAGAAGAGCATTAAGCATCGCTAAGCAAACTAACTAAGATTTAACTGGGGCGGAGTAAAATCCGCCTATCTATTTTATGGCGAAATATGTCGTGATTTGTTTAAGATCAAATCGCTATAACTCATAAAGATTTAGTTTTTGCCTTTTTAGTAATGAGCTTAGATAATAGTCAGCATTGTCCTGACCTTGAATAGAAGGAAAAATATGAAAATCCAACAAACCATTAAACAAAACCATCTTGGGCTGTTATTCCAACAAGGCTCATTTGGGATTGAAAAAGAGAGCCAGCGTGTACACGCAGACGGTTCTATCGTAACCACTGAACACCCTAAGGTTTTTGGCAATCGATCGTATCATCCTTATATTCAAACGGATTTTGCTGAAAGCCAAGTAGAAATAATCACCCCGCCACAGCATAAATTGGAAGATAGCCTGCGTTGGCTTTCTGCCATTCATCAAGTGGTGCTGCGTTCTATTCCAGAAGATGAATATTTGTTCCCACTCAGTATGCCAGCAGGCTTACCACCAGAAGATCAAATTCAAGTGGCGCAATTAGACAATGCTGAAGATGTGGCTTACCGCGAACACTTAGTGAAATCTTATGGCAAAAATAAGCAAATGGTGAGTGGGATTCATTACAACTTCCAGCTTGATCCTGAACTAGTACAAACCCTTTTTAAAGCGCAGTCAGAATATCAAAGTGCGGTGCAATTTCAGAATGATTTATACCTCAAAATGGCGAAGAATTTCCTTCGTTATCAATGGGTTTTACTTTATTTGCTGGCTGCAACACCAACGGTGCAAGACAATTATTTCAAACAAGGTAGCCCATTAAAAGCAGGACAATATGTACGTAGCCTGCGCTCAAGCCAATATGGCTATGTGAATGATCCTGAAATTAAAGTGTCTTTTGATAGCATTGAAAGCTATGTGGAAAGCCTTGAGCATTGGGTGAAAACAGGCAAGCTCATTGCCGAAAAAGAATTTTATTCTAATGTGCGTTTGCGCGGTGCGAAAAAAGCCCGCGAATTACTTAATAACGGCATTCAATATTTAGAATTTAGATTGTTCGATCTTAACCCATTTGAACAATACGGCATTTCCCTTGCTGATGCGAAATTTATCCATTATTTCGTCTTATTAATGATTTGGCTTGATGAAACAGTGGATCAAAATGGCGTGGAATTAGGCAAGGTAAGATTGGCTGAAGTAGCACTAGAAAATCCCCTTTCACCAACCCAATATGCCGCAGAAGGTGAACAATTATTAAATCAATTATTAGCCATGTTGCAAGAGATTCACGCACCGCAAGAAATCAGTGAAATCGTGCAACAAAAATTACAACAGTTTGCCGATCCTGCTTTAACCCTTGGCGGACGTTTAGTGCAAGCCATTGAAAAAGCAGGTGATTATCAAAAACTTGGGGCAGCCCTTGCGCAACAATATAAAGCCAATGCTTTTGAGCGTTTTTATGCATTGGAAGCCTTTGATAATATGGAATTATCCACTCAAGCGTTATTGTTTGATTTGATCCAAAAAGGCATTAAAACAGAAATTTTGGACGAGCAGGATCAGTTCCTATGCTTGCAAGTGGGCGATCATATTGAATATGTGAAAAACGGCAATATGACCTCAAAAGACAGCTACATTTCACCATTAATTATGGAAAACAAAGTGGTAACCAAAAAAGTGTTGCATAAAGCAGGCTTTAACGTGCCACAAAGTTTGGAATTTACCTCCGCAGAACAAGCCATTGCGAATTACGGCTTATTTGAAGGGCGTGCGGTGGTGATTAAACCCAAATCCACCAACTACGGCTTAGGCATTACTATTTTCCAACAAGGCGTCAGCAACCGTGAAGATTTTGCCAAAGCCATTGAAATCGCTTTCCGTGAAGATAAAGAAGTGATGGTGGAAGATTATTTAAGTGGTACGGAATATCGTTTCTTTGTGTTGGGTGAAGAAACCCTTGCCGTGCTGTTACGCGTTCCTGCTAACGTGGTGGGCGATGGTAAACATAGCGTTGCGGAATTAGTGGCAGCAAAAAATGATCACCCATTGCGTGGCGACGGCAGCCGTACCCCGCTGAAAAAAATCGCTCTTGGCGATATTGAAAAACTCCAGCTCAAAGAACAAGGTTTAACCGTGGACAGCATTCCCGATGCGGGGCGTATCGTGCAACTGCGTGCCAATTCAAACATCAGCACAGGCGGTGATAGCATTGATATGACCGATGAAATGCACCCGAGCTATAAAGCACTCGCAGTTGGCATCACCAAGGCAATGGGCGCTGCAGTCTGCGGCGTGGATCTCATTATTCCTGATCTCCACAAGCCCGCTGAGCCAAGCTTGCAATCTTGGGGCGTAATTGAAGCCAATTTTAATCCAATGATGATGATGCACATTTTCCCTTACTCAGGAAAATCCCGCCGCCTCACATTGGACGTGATTAAAATGTTATTCCCAGAATTGCCAAACTAAAGTGCGGTGCTTTTTTTCTAAATTTTAATAAAAATAGGCTTAAATTTTTAAGCCTATTTTTTATTCTTTAAATAATCTTATTGGTGCTTTGCTAAGGCTGACGTGGCGTATTGTTGCAATGCGTTTAATTCTTGCTTTCCTTTTTCAGATAATACTTTATTGTCTTGTAAAATTTGGCTTGAGCGGGCGACAATAAATTCTAAATAGGTTTTATTGCCCAGTTTTTCAAATTGTTCTTTGGCAAAATACATATCGGCAAAATCTTTATTAATTTGTGAAAGTAATAATTTTTGTCCGACTAATATCATTAAGGCGATCACAAGAGCAATTACCGTGCCATAGCCTTTGGTTGGGTAATAAGCAATGCCGCCAATAATAAAAAGTGCGGTGATTAATTTGGAACTATTTTTTAAATAGCTTTCATTTTCTGGTGGATTAATTAGATCTTTTAACTTCATCAAACTTTCCTTTTTATTATCATTATCAATTTATTTACTCTAATAAAAAAGGCGGTTTTTAACACCGCCCTTTAGTAAATTTTAGTTAGGCTAAAATACCGAAATAGTATCCCACAATGCCCACACCAAACAAGGCAAAAATAATATACATTGCATTAATTTTTTTCTGCAATAAATACATACATAAGAAGGTTAAACCTAACGCGGCAAGCCCCGGAAGCAGTTCATTTAACACGCTTTGCACTGTCGTTACCACTTCTTGCCCTTGTGAATTGACATAGCGCGAGAGTTCAAGTGGAATATTGATGGTTGTCCATTTGGATACCAGCGCCCCCATTACAAATAACCCCAGAATAGAGGCCCCTTGGGTGAGTTTTTGTAAGCGACCACCGCCCATATCCTGCACAATTTCTGTTCCTTTCGCATAACCATAATGGAAACCATACCAACGGGTTAAGGCACGGAAAATGTTAATGCCGATAAAGAATAACAATGGCCCTAATAGGCTTCCGCTAATGGCTAAACCTGCCCCTAAGGCGGCGAGAACAGGGCGTAATGTTCCCCAGAAAATAGGATCACCCACACCAGCTAATGGCCCCATTAGCCCCACTTTCACGCCACTAATCGCAGCGTCATCAATGTCTGTCGCGCCGTTAGCGCGTTCTTGTTCCATTGCTGCTGTAACACCAATGATTGACGAGGCAACCCAAGGTTGCGTATTAAAAAATTCAAGGTGGCGTTTTAACGCATCGGCTTGATCTTCTTTTTTGCTATATAAGCGCTTGATTGCGGGGATCATTGATACACAAAAACCCATTGCTTGCATACGCTCAAAGTTAAATGAGCCTAATAAAAATGTCGAACGCCAGTAAGTGCTACGAATATCTGCTTTAGTTAATTGTTTTTTCTCTGACATAATCAATTCCTTCTCTTATAGACCTTCAAGTTCATCATCGGCAAGTTCTTTTTTCGCACTTGCAGCAGGCAAGGTTGCCTGATTAAAACGTGGGTTTAATTGAATATAAATTAATGCTAAACAAGCCCCTAATAAACCTAAGCCAACAAGGTTATAGTTAGAGAATGAAGCAATCACGAAGCCCACAAAAAAGAACGGCATTAATGCGCCAGCACGCATCATATTAATCACCATTGCATAACCCACAACCACGATGAAGCCCCCTGCAATTTGCAAGCCACGAGTTACCACGTCAGGAATCGCATTTAAAGCTGTGGTTACGGTATCTGTGCCTGCCACTAATGCCACGAAGAAAGTTGGAATAGCTACCCTTAATGCTTGTAAGGCTAAGCCTGAAAAATGGCACAATTCAATACCTCTGAAATTCGCCTGTTTAGCAAAATCATCGGCTTTATGTTGTAAGAAAATCGTGAGGGTTCGCACAAAAATGGTTAGCACCTGCCCTGCGGCTGCCACAGGAATGGCGATAGCGATCGCCGTGCCTTTATCTTGCCCGCCCTTGATCACCAAAATAGCTGCGATCACCGAGGCTAAGGCTGCATCAGGCGCCATTGCTGCCCCAACGTTCATCCAGCCAAGCGCAAGCATTTCAAGCGTACCGCCAATAATAATGCCAGAAGTAATATCACCTAGCACTAAACCAATTAGCGTACAAGCCACTAGTGGACGGTGAGTTTGTCTTTCATCTAACACGCTTCCCATACCGCAAATTGCGGCAACAAGGGTAACGAGGATAATTTCCATAGTCGTCATAAATAAGTCCTCTTAATTAGAATTTTAATGCGTCAAGTTTTTGTTTGGTTAATGGTTCTTTCGGGCTGCTTGCCACTTGTTGTAAGCTCAAATCAACCCCTAAGTCTAATAATTTGCGGAAGGCTTCCACATCTTGTTGATTAACCGTAACCGCTTGTGAAAGCTGTTGATTGCCTTCTTTATAAGTCATACCGCCCACATTTACTTTATCCACTTTCACGCCCCCTTCAATTAGGCGAACAATATCTGTTGGATTGGTTACCAGCCACAGAATATTCTTCCCTGCGTATTTCGGATTGTGGTAAACCTTAATGGCTTTTTCTACGGGGATCACATAGGATTTCAAATGTTCTGGCGCAACTTGCAAAAGCAAATCACGGCGAATGGGATCTTCAGACACTTCATCACTCACCGCAAAAATCGCTTCGCACTTCACCGCTTTTGCCCAAGAAGTCGCAACCTGACCGTGGATTAAACGGCTATCAATACGTAATAAGGAAATATTCATATTGCCAGTAAGTGCGGTGCTTTTTTCTGAAGTTTTTGGCGTTTCTGAAGTGGCAACTTGAGCAGGCGCTGCCTGTTTTGTTGTGGTTTTCTCAGGCTGGAACGAACGCACTGCCGCCACCCCTACTTCTTTTGCCGTACTCACTAATTCCGCGAGAGAAGCGCCGTCTTTCGCATCCAGCACTTCAAGCAGCATTGGCAAATTCACGCCAGTTACAATATCCGTATTTTCTCCACGCATTGTGGCAACACGGCTTGCCGCGTTATAAGGGCTACCACCAAATAAATCCACCAAAAATAAAACGGGTTCATTTTCTGGTAATTGGGCAATAATCGCCTGATATTTCTCGACTAAATGCTCACCACCCTCACCTGGTAAAAAGGTTACAACGTGGGTATTTTCATCTTCGCCGTAAACCATTGCCGCTGAATTTACCAGTTCTTCTGAAAATTTACCGTGCGTTGCAACAATAATATGGGTCATATAACCTCCAAACTTGTTTGAAAAAACGTTTCAGCAAAATAAGTAAAGCAATGCAACCGATTGCAAATACTCAGAAAGTGTAATCCTAATTTTTGGCAGATTAAACGTCTTTTTGTTGAAAATATGATCTGTGTCACAAAAAGAAACGAAGAAAAGATCAGCTATTTACATAACCTTTACTTTTTACTGAGGGATTTTTAGAATGAAAACGCAATTTGGCTCGAAAAGGAGTAAAGACAATGGCATACAAAATGGTTTTCTCAGATATGGACGGCACCTTGCTAAATAGCCAACATCAAATTAGCCCTGCAACGGCACAAGCCATACAACGCATTATGCAGCAAGGCATTCCTTTTATTCCTGTTTCCGCGCGCCCCCCTTACGCTATTTTGCCTTATATGGAACAACTTCATAATGAAAATGAAATTGTCTGCTACAGCGGGGCATTAATTTTAGACAAAAATCTCACCGCACTTTATTCCATCACCTTAGAAAATACGCTTTTGCCTCAACTGGATCAGATCTTAGCCCAGTACCCTACGCTTTCAGTGAGCTATTATTCTCATCTTGATTGGTTTACCACAGATTTAGACAGCCATTGGATTAAGCAAGAAAGCGGCATCACAGGGCTAAGAGCAAAAGAAAAACCGCAACATTTAAGCAATGTTCACAAAATTTTATTAATGGGAGAAGCAGCACTGATTGAGCAAATTGAACCTTTGCTCAAACAACAATTTCCACAGCTTTCTATCTACCGTTCTAAAAAAGAATATTTAGAAATAATGAACAAAGCGGCAACCAAAGCCAATGCCATTCAATTTATGGCACAGCGAGCAGCCGTAGATAAAGCAGACATCATTGCTTTTGGCGATAATTTTAATGATCTTGATATGCTGCAATATGTGGGCCTAGGCATTGCAATGGGCAATTCACCAGAGGAAATTAAACGCATTGCCAAACAAGTCACTGCGAGCAATGATGAAAACGGCATTGCATTAAGTTTAAGGAACATTTTTTCGCTTTCCTGTTAAGGCGGTAAAATGCTTTCCGCCTCGAAGCACAAAAAAATCTAATTCTAGCAATAAATTAATATCTTAGATCCCTTTTTCGCAATGTGATCTAGCTCAATTTTTTCGCCTAATGAAATGACTATAATGATTTCACGAACAACCGAGCATAAGGAAATTATTATGA
This sequence comes from Avibacterium volantium, assembly GCF_900635775.1. Taxonomy (NCBI): domain Bacteria; kingdom Pseudomonadati; phylum Pseudomonadota; class Gammaproteobacteria; order Pasteurellales; family Pasteurellaceae; genus Avibacterium; species Avibacterium volantium. Next base: position 757,903 of record NZ_LR134167.1, read on the forward strand.
AAAATACTCGTATTGAAGTGGATTTATTAGGCAAACGCGAAGTGCCAAATGATGCCTATTGGGGCATTCACACGTTGCGTGCAATGGAAAATTTCAACATTTCAGATGATACCATTTCTGACGTGCCAGAATTTGTACGCGGAATGGTGATGGTGAAAAAAGCCACCGCGCTAGCCAATGGTGAGCTAGGGGCAATTCCGAAAAAAATTGCCAATGCCATTGTCAAAGCCTGTGATGAAGTGCTAGAAAATGGACGCTGTATGGATCAATTCCCAACCGATGTGTATCAAGGCGGTGCAGGCACTTCCGTGAATATGAACACCAATGAAGTGATTGCCAACCTTGCATTGGAATTGCTCGGGCATAAAAAAGGCGAATACGACATTATCGATCCAATGGATCACGTTAATGCCAGCCAATCCACCAATGATGCCTACCCAACGGGCTTCCGCATTGCGGTATATAACAGCATTATGCACTTGCTGAAAAATATCCGTTATCTACAAAAAGGTTTTGAAGCTAAAGCCAAAGAGTTTGCCGATGTGCTAAAAATGGGACGCACCCAATTACAAGATGCCGTGCCAATGACCGTAGGGCAAGAATTTAAGGCTTTCTCCGTGTTATTGGAAGAAGAAGTGCGTAACCTAAAACGCACAGCAAAATTACTGCTTGAAGTCAATCTTGGCGCAACCGCCATTGGTACGGGGTTAAACACCCCTGAAGGATATGCGGAACTAGCGGTGAAATACCTTGCTGAAGTAAGCCAACTACCTTGCGTACCTTCTGAAAACTTAATCGAAGCCACTTCCGACTGCGGCGCTTATGTGATGGTTCACAGTGCCTTAAAACGCACTGCGGTGAAATTATCCAAAGTATGTAATGACTTACGTCTTTTATCTTCAGGCCCAAGAGCAGGTTTAAATGAAATCAACTTGCCAGAATTACAAGCAGGTTCGTCCATTATGCCAGCCAAAGTAAACCCTGTTGTGCCAGAAGTGGTGAATCAAGTGTGCTTTAAAGTGATCGGTAACGACACCACCGTGACTTTCGCCGCAGAAGCAGGGCAATTACAGCTCAACGTAATGGAACCGGTGATTGGTCAAGCAATGTTTGAATCCATTTCACTTCTTAGCAATGCGTGCGTGAACTTGCGTGATAAATGCATAAATGGCATTACCGTAAACCGTGAAGTGTGCCAAAACTATGTACTAAATTCTATTGGAATTGTAACTTACCTGAATCCGTTTATCGGACACCATAATGGTGATATTGTAGGTAAGATCTGCGCCGAGACAGGAAAAAGCGTGCGTGAAGTTGTCCTTGAACGCCGCCTGCTCACGGAAGAGCAACTTGATGATATTCTTTCTTTAGAAAATCTGATGAATCCACGCTATAAAGCTACTCGCTTTACCGAAGAAGAATAATCACATTTAACAAAATAATTAAGTGCGGTGAAAAATTTCCAAATTTTCCACCGCACTTATTTTTTAACCAATGAAAGAATGTATTCACTAAAAATAACTAAACAGTGTCGCCCCCATTCCCAACAAAACAGCTAACGCCATAGCTAACACCGCAAATGTAAGCAGTTTTGCTACCTGATTTGCTGTATCATTACTAATCTTACCAATCAATTTGATTTGAATATTGTGCTTAAACAAAATACTTTTCCTTTCTTTAGTTCCATTACCAACGTACCAAGGCAAGTTTGATCACGCAAGCAATGCTGGCATTTTCCTAAAACAGCACAATGAATTCCACACTGCGATTAGGTGAGAACAATTTTCACAATGTCTTTCATCGCTGTATTTTAAAGTGGTTTAAAGATTTTTATTTAGGAAAAACGGGAGATAACAAAATGAAAAGAATTTCGTAATAACCCTAAACAGAAAATAACAAATAAAATTTTAGGCAAAGAAAAAGCCCTCTTTATTAAAGAGGGCTTTCTCAAGAATTTTATGGCGGAGGAAGTGAGATTCGAACTCACGGAGGGCGTAAACCCTCGCCGGTTTTCAAGACCGGTGCCTTCAACCACTCGACCATTCCTCCGTGATTTAAGCGAGGTGAATAATACGAATTTTGCTATACCAAGTCAAGCAAGAAAATAAAAAATTAATTTGATTGCTTTTTTTTACATCAACTTGATTAGGGCTTAAACAAAAAACCGAGCATTAAGAATATTAATGCTCGGTTTTAATTCAATCAGGAAAGCAATTATTCTTCAGCTACCGCTTTGGTTGGCTCGGAATAAACGTGGCTAATCGCACTATGATGACCAGCTGAACCACGCCCATAGAAATAGTAACGTGATTCTTTCCATTGTACGATTGGGTAAGCCGTATTTTCACTTTCAATCGCTTTCGCCAAAGTCATTTGCGCTTTGGTATGCTCCACGGCAGATACCGTACCTAAACGCCCTGTAAATTCATAAGTGCGGTCGGTTTTTTCCTCAATTTTGGCTGGCTGAGAAACCCCTTCCACTGCATTAGCCGCAGGCTCTGCACTCACTGAATTTAAACGCTGTAAAGAAGCCTGAACTTTCTTCTCTACCGATTCATTCGCAGGCTGGGTAATAAATCCCGCTAATGGTTTAGGTTCATCAGCACTGTTTTGCACAATCAATTTCGTTGCCGGCGTTACCACTGCAGCTTCTGATTGATTATTTTGTTGCTCAAGCAATTCATCTACGGATAAAAACGCATTGCCTTTATTATTGGTAAATACATTACTATCAATCCACACTTTACCACTGGCTAATTCTGGTGATGCCACGGCGGCAAATAATGGCATTGGTGATTTTTCTTCACCTTGCGATTGACGACGACGGCGAGGATTATTCACGCGTAAATGACGTGGTAAACGGCGACGATTATCACGACGTTTTTCACCGCTCTCTGTATTTTCCTCAATTTCAAGCGCTGGCGTTACCACATTTTCTACTGCATTGACTTCAACAGAGTCTTTTTGAACAGGTAATGCTGCAAATTGGTGCGTTTCCACCACTTCCGCTGTTTCTGTTGTTGCTGCAGCAGGTTCTTGCACTTCGGCAACACGCACCTTTTTGCGTAAATCACGGCGTTGGCGGCGTGGTTGCGCTTGCTCAACCACTTCTTCAATCACCTTAGTTTCAACAAGATGATTTTGCTGGTTTTCATCAGCTTGTGCTTTTTTTGCCTTACGGGACGAACGTGTTTCTTGTTCCACCACTTTCTCTTGACGCTTATCTTCCACATTACGCCCATTTTCATTACGATTACGGCGCGTGTTGCGGCGTTCTTGATTGCGGCGGCGGTTGTTTTTATTAGAACGATTTGGCGTTTTCTTTGTTTCTTTTTCTTCCACAAAGAGCGATTTAATTTTCGCTAAAATACGCGAAATTAATGAAGGTTTATTTTCCTTCTTCGCCACAGGCATTGGCGCTGGCGTTTCAATCGCTAAAGATACCGCTGCATTTTCTAGCACGCTTTCAGTAGTTACTGCCGCAGTTTCAATATTGCGCGTAACCAAAGATTCTTCTGCGGCGAAATTATCATCTTGATCTTGATGTAATTTGGCTAAGTTATAACTTAACTCGTGAACATCTTCCCCCTCACGCACACGGAATACGCTGAAATGCGGTGTTTCCATTGCCTCATTTGGGGCAACCACAATATCTACGTTATGGCGTTTTTCAATGCTGCTAATGGCTTTACGTTTTTCATTAAGCAGGTAAGAAGCAATTTGGACCGGCACAATGGTGTGAACTTGTTTGGTGTTTTCTTTGATCGCTTCTTCTTCCAATAAACGTAAGATGGACAGCGAGAGGGATTCGTTATCACGAATTTTCCCTGTGCCTTGACAACGCGGGCAAACGTGATGGGAAGACTCCCCTAAAGACGGGCTTAAACGCTGGCGGCTCATTTCTAATAAGCCAAAACGAGAAATGCGGCTAATTTGAATACGCGCACGATCTTGACGCACCGCATCACGCATACGATTTTCCACTTCACGTTGATGACGAATTGGGGTCATATCAATGAAGTCGATAACAATTAAGCCACCTAAATCACGCAAGCGTAATTGACGAGCAATTTCATCAGCCGCTTCAAGGTTCGTGTTGAGCGCGGTTTCTTCAATGTCGCCACCACGAGTTGAGCGTGCCGAGTTAATATCAATGGCAGTAAGCGCTTCAGTCACATCAATCACAATCGAGCCACCAGACGGTAAACGCACTTCACGTTGGAAGGCGGATTCAATTTGCGATTCAATTTGATAATGGCTGAATAATGGCATTTCGCCTTGATAGAGTTTAACGCGATTGATGAAATCAGGACGCACTAATTTAATGTGCGCTTTGGCTTTTTCATAAACCTTTTGATTATCAATCAAAATTTCGCCAATATCACGGCGTAAGTAATCACGAATCGCGCGGACAATCACATCACTTTCTTGGTGAATTAAAAATGGCGCTGGACGGCTTTCAGAGGCTTGTTTAATAGCTTCCCAATGGTGTAACAGAACTTTTAAATCCCACTGTAATTCTTCTGGGGATTTGCCCACGCCTGCAGTACGCACGATTAAACCTACACCCTCAGGCACATCAAGCGAGCTTAAGGCTTCTTTTAATTCTAAACGTTCTTCCCCTTCAATGCGGCGAGAAATTCCGCCAGCTCTTGGATTATTTGGCATAATCACCAAATAGCTACCTGCTAAGGAAACGAAAGTGGTGAGCGCCGCCCCTTTGTTGCCACGTTCTTCTTTGTTTACTTGAACGATAACTTCTTGCCCTTCGTGCAAAATATCACGAATATTTGGGCGACCTTGATACACATAATCCGCAGGGAAGTATTCACGAGCAATTTCTTTTAAAGGAAGGAAACCGTGGCGTTCCGCACCGTAATCAACAAATGCGGCTTCAAGGCTAGGTTCAACACGGGTGATACGGCCTTTATAAATATTGGCCTTTTTTTGTTCGTGGCCTGGACTTTCAATGTCCAAGTCGAACAAACGTTGCCCATCAACAAGGGCAACACGCAACTCTTCTTTTTGGGTTGCGTTGATTAACATTCTTTTCATTCGATTTTCTCTTATATTTTCATCTTAAATTTGTCATAAAAAACCACCGCACTTTGGCTTCGCAATCGACCTCGTGTCTGTCGCAAAATGTCATTCTCTCGACTGTCAGTTGCTGGGTGCATTGATTGCGTTATCGAAGAACAATTTTCGATACAAACAAAATGACTGAAATAATTATTTTGCAAGCGTGGGTGATTTTTATCACACTCATTGTCTAATTTTCATTCTGCCATCACAGTAACAAAATCAAATTAGACGAAATTTATTTTATAAAACAACGTCTTATGCCGTTTGCAGCGTTATTCTTTACACTTATTTCATTTTTCCCAGTAAGCTGGCAAAAATTCGCTCTATTATCTAACGATAGGGATTTTTTAGCAAGGTAAATCCGTGCATTTGTGCTATAATCCGCCCAATTTTGCAAAGGATAAATTGAAACCAATGTCGAATAAAACTGATGAAAAAATTGTAAATCCTAGCGTAAAAATGTTGCAGATTAGCGAAGATGAAGCAGGCCAACGCATTGATAACTATTTGTTAAATAAGCTCAAAGGCGTGCCGAAAAGTTTAATCTATCGCATTTTGCGCAAGGGTGAAGTGCGGGTAAATAAAGGACGAATTAAGCCAGAATATAAACTGCAAAGTGGTGATATTGTGCGCGTGCCGCCTGTACGCGTGAGTGAGAAAACGCAAGCGCCAGTATCGAAAAAGCTCAACAAAGTTGCACAATTAGAACAGCAAATTATTTTTGAAGATGATGCGTTATTGGTACTCAATAAGCCTTCGGGCATTGCGGTACACGGTGGCAGCGGATTAGATTTTGGCGTAATTGAAGCCTTAAGAGCATTGCGTCCTGAAGCACGTTTTTTAGAATTAGTTCATCGTTTGGATCGGGATACTTCAGGCATTTTATTAGTGGCGAAAAAACGCTCGGCATTACGCCATTTGCACGAGCAACTGCGTAATAAAACCGTACGCAAAGATTATCTCGCCTTAGTACGTGGGCAATGGCAATCTCACTGCAAAGCGATTAAAGCGCCCTTGCTGAAAAATGAATTAGCTGGCGGCGAACGGATTGTGCGCGTAAGCGAGCAAGGCAAACCGTCAGAAACCTTATTTAGCATTGAAGAACGCTATGACAATGCCACCTTGGTAAAAGCCTCCCCTGTTACTGGGCGAACTCACCAAATTCGTGTGCATACACAATATGCTGGCCACCCCATCGCCTTAGACAGCAAATATGGCGATAAACAGTTTGATAGTCAAATGGCGGAATTAGGTTTAGATCGGTTGTTTTTGCACGCTTATGCCATTCGCCTTGAACACCCAAAAACGCAGGAAACCTTAACGCTCACTGCGCCACTTGAAAGTAAGCTCAAAGAGATTTTAAAACGCTTACGCCAACAAAAATTTAGCTAAAAAAATAAGTGCGGTGGAAAAATTGAAAAAATTTCCACCGCACTTTATTTTAAACGCGTTTAAGCCTTTTGCCCTTAAGATTTGTAGATCATTTTCGGTGGTTCGTTATCCACAACGGTATTTTCATCAATAATCACTTTTTCAAGATTTTCAATTGATGGTAAGTCATACATTGTGTCAAGCAGCAATCCCTCTACGATAGAACGCAAACCGCGCGCGCCTGTTTTACGCTCTAATGCTTTCTTCGCCATTGCCACTAAGGCTTCGCGCGTAAATTCAAGGGTAACATTTTCAAACCCAAACAAGGCTTGGTATTGCTTGGTGAGTGCGTTTTTCGGCTCGGTAAGAATTTGAATTAGGGCTTCTTCATCTAATTCTGCAAGCGGTGCAATCACAGGTAAACGTCCGATAAACTCTGGAATTAAGCCAAATTTCATTAAGTCGTCTGGCTCAACTTGAGTGAATAATTCGGTCAGTGTGGCTTTATCGTTCTGCCCTTTTACTTCCGCGCCAAAACCGATGCCGCTGCCAACGTGAACACGTTTTTCTACGATTTTTTCTAAGCCTGCAAACGCGCCACCACAAATAAACAAGATCTTAGACGTATCAAGGCGTAACATTTCTTGCTGTGGGTGTTTGCGTCCGCCTTGTGGTGGAATGGAAGAAATTGTGCCTTCAATTAATTTCAGCAAGGCTTGTTGCACGCCTTCCCCTGATACATCACGGGTGATTGACGCATTCTCAGATTTACGCGTGATTTTATCAATCTCATCAATGTAAATAATGCCTTTCTCTGCTTTTTCGATGTCATAATCACAATTTTGCAATAATTTTTGCAGCACGTTTTCCACATCTTCCCCCACATAACCTGCTTCGGTTAGCGTGGTGGCATCTGCCATTGCGAAAGGCACATTTAAGGTTCTTGCTAAGGTTTCCGCGAGCAAGGTTTTTCCGCTTCCTGTTGGACCAATTAGCAAAATGTTGCTTTTACCTAATTCCACGTCATCTGATTTATACCCTACTTGCTGGCGTTTGTAGTGGTTATATACTGCTACCGCTAGCACTTTTTTGGCATAATCTTGCCCGATAACATAATCATCTAAATGGGCGCGAATTTCGTGTGGGGTTGGTAATTCTGTAGTTTGATTTGCTTCCGCTTGCTCTTGCTTTTCGGCATCAACCAGCAAATTATGGCAAAGCTCGATACATTCGTTACAAATCGCACCGTCTTCACCTGCGATCAATTTTTGCACTTCACTGCGTTCCTTGCCGCACATTGAGCAATGGAGCTGTTGTTCTGTTGTCATAACTTATTCCGTTTCTCTTTTCACTAATACTTCATCAATTAAACCGTATAATTTCGCTTCTTCGGCGGTCATAAAATTATCACGGTCGGTGTCTTGTTCCACTTTTTCAAAAGGCTGTCCTGTGTGGAACGCTAATCTTTCATTTAAGGTGTGTTTAATTTTTAAGATTTCTTGTGCGTGGATTTGAATATCCGAAGCTTGTCCACGATAGCCACCTAACGGTTGGTGAATCATCACGCGTGCATTTGGCAATGCTGCACGTTTACCCGGTGCGCCGCCCGCTAACAAAAATGCGCCCATTGAGCAGGCTTGCCCAATACATAGGGTACGCACATCAGGTTTGATGAATTGCATTGTGTCATAAATTGCCATTCCTGCCGTTACCACACCGCCCGGTGAATTAATATACAGGCTAATATCTTTATCTGGATTTTCTGATTCTAAAAACAGCAGTTGAGCCACGATTAAATTCGCCATATTGTCCTCAACTTGACCGCTTAGAAAAATAATACGCTCTTTTAATAAACGTGAATAAATATCGTAAGAACGTTCGCCACGCGCGGTTTGTTCAACCACCATAGGAATTAAAGCCATTGTATTCTCCATTGGTTTTCCTTTTCTATCAAAGGGTTATAAAAATTATAGTAAATTGAATTTAAACCATTGCTTTGCACTGAGTTAAGTTCAAGCCACTTGAAGGGTGAATTATATAACAAAAGTGCGGTCATTTTTGTGAAAAAAACGACCGCACTTTGAAATCAATGAGTTACAGCAAATTATGCTTGTGGATTCATTACTTCATCAAATGATGCTGGTTTTTCAGTTACCTGTGCTTTCGCTAACACGGCATCAATGGCTTGATCTTCTAAAACAACGTTACGAATATTGTTCATTAATTCTTTGTTGTTTTTGTAGTATTCCACCACTTCTGCTGGTTGTTCGTAAGCAGAAGCAATATCTTGAATCATTGCGTCAGCGCGTGCTTCGTCCGCTTTTAATTCATTTGATGCGATCACTTCAGAAAGCAATAAACCAACTTGAACGCGGCGTTTTGCTTGCTCTTCAAATAATTCGCGTGGTAATTGTGCCGCTTGTTGTGCATTGCCACCAAAACGTTGTGCTGCTTGTTGACGCAACACTTCAATTTCTTGCTCAACGGCTGCAGCTGGTACATCAATTGGGTTTTGTTCAATTAACCCTTCGATAACTTGATTTTTTACGCGTGCAGTTAAGGCATTTTTCAATTCACGTTGCATATTTTTCGCGATTTCTGCGCGTAAATCTGCCACAGTTTTGGTGTTCGGGCCGAATTTTGCCACGAATTCATCTGTTAATTCAGGTAATATCATTACTTCTACTTTTTTCAAGGTAATCGCGAATTTCGCGGCTTTACCTTTTAAGTTTTCTGCGTGATATTCTTCTGGGAAAGTGACATCAATATCAAATTGATCACCGGCTTTGTGGCCAATGATACCTTCTTCAAAACCAGGGATCATTCTGCCTTGCCCCATCGCTAATACGAAGTCTGTTGCTTTTCCGCCTTCAAATTCTTCGCCATCAACGGTTCCAACGAAATCAATAGTTACACGATCATCAGCTTTTGCTGGCTCTTGAGTTTCTTCCCAAGTTGCTTGTTGTTTGCGTAACACATCAACCATTTTGTCAATGTCTGTTTCGCTGATTTCAACAACAGGTTTTTCTACTTTGATTTGATCTAAACCTTTTAATTCTACTTCTGGATACACTTCAAAGGTTGCGGTGAAAACAAGATCTTTGCCAGCTTCAAACTGTTCAACGTTGAAAGTTGGACGACCAGCAAGATTCACTTTGCTATCTACAAGTACGTTGAAGAAGTGTTTTTGTAATAAATCACCTAACACATCTTGACGCACAGATGCACCAAAACGTTTTTCAATAATATGTGGTGGTACTTTACCTTTACGGAAACCATCTACGCGTGCATTTTTTGCGACACGTTTTAATTCTTCACGCACCGCTTGATCTACGGTTTCAGCAGGAACGGTGATAGTTACACGACGCTCAAGACCTTGAGTTGTTTCAATATTAAATGACATTATGTTACCTCAAAATGAATTTGCACTCGGCGAACACTAACACCGAACACGTTAGTAAAAAGTTAAAAAGACACCAAATTATAGCGATACAACGCTCGCCAGTCGAGATGTTGAGAAATAAAAAACCACAACTGGCTATTTTTTACGCTAAAAAAGAAAAGCCTTACAGAATAAGGCTTTTGCTATGCGATTAATTAAAGTGATTTTGGTAAACGAATTTTCTGCCCCGGGAAGATCTTATCCGCATCTTTGATCACTTCTTTATTGGCTTCAACGATAGCGGTATATTTTGCCCCATTACCATAGGCTTTTTCTGCAATTTTCCAAAGCGTATCGCCTTTTTGGATCACATAAAATTCTTCATCAGTTGCTAGGCTTTCACCGTTTTCAATGGCTACACCATCGACATTCACTGAATTAATGCCTACCACGTTACCTGCCATTAAAATCGCCTTTTCTAAGGCTTCCGCAGAGGCTGCATTCCCTTCAATTTTAGCCACGCCATCTTCCACTTTAACAGAAAGATTTTCCACCCCTGGGTTATCTTCCGCAATGTGTTTTTCCACAGCTTCCGAGGCTTCTTCTTTTTTAGAGAAAAGTTTTCGACCAATATCGCCAACAAAATCAAATAAACCCATTTTTAGCTCCTTATTTATAAAACATTGAGTTAGGTTGCTAAGCCTACCCAATTCATCTTCATAAGTCTATATGCCTTCTGTAAATAATCTTGATCTTTACATTAATTGAAAATTCTCCGCAAAAAAGCACCGCACTTTTCTTTCTTTTATACTAAAATAGCCGCCAATTTTAGTAACTGAGGAAAAATTATGCGTTGGCAAGGTCGTAGAGAAAGTTCCAATGTGGAAGACAGAAGAAGTGCAAGAGGCGGTTTTGGTGGCGGTAAAAAAACGGGCGTGCTTGGTTTTATTATTTTACTGGTTGGTGCTTATTATGGTGTTGATTTATCAGGGATTGTCGGCACACCTGATTTTGGCAGCCAAGCTAACCATACGGTAAGTAGCCAAGAAGAACAAGAGCTAAATAGCCTTTCTCGGGTGGTATTAGCGGATACAGAAACCGTGTGGGGAAACTATTTCGCGCAACAAAATCAGCGTTATGCCCCGCCTATTATGGTGCTGTACAATGGCGCAACTTCCACCGCCTGTGGCACAGGACAATCTGCAATGGGGCCGTTCTACTGCCCCAACGATCATCGTGTTTATCTGGATCTGTCTTTTTATAGTGATATGAAACATCAACTCGGTGCAGAAGGGGAATCTGCTTTTGCCTATGTGATCGCTCACGAAGTAGGACACCATATTCAAAACTTGCTTGGTATTTTGCCTAAAGTCCACCGCGCGCAACAAAGCCTTAACCAAGCACAAGCCAATCAGCTTTCGGTTAAATTAGAATTGCAGGCAGATTGTTTTGCCGGTGTGTGGGCTAATCAAGCGGCAAAAACTGGCTTATTTGAAACGGGCGATTTAGAAAAAGCCTTCCGCGCTGCTGAAGCGGTTGGAGACGATCGCTTACAAAAACGCTCGCAAGGCTATGCCGTGCCAGACAGCTTTACCCACGGTACGTCTGCACAGCGTTTAACTTGGTTCAAACGTGGTTTACAAACTGGTGAGCCAAGCCAATGTAACACCTTTAACTAACGGTGAAAGATAAAGTGCGGTGAAAAACTCGGAAATTTTCCACCGCACTTCTGTTTTATAAAAAAATCGCTTATCCCGAAAGATAAGCAATTTTATGTTTTAAGCCCTTATTGTGGTAATTCCATTGGCACTTCCATTAACAGAATTTCTGTGTCGGAATCTGCCACCACATCGAAACTTTCGGTATCCCAAACACCTAAACCATCACGGCTTGATAGCGGTTTTCCTGCAATTGTCGCGTTGCCTTTTAATACGAAAGCATACACGCCATTGCCTGCTTTATGAAGGTTATAAGTTTTGCTCGTACCTTGATCAAATTTCGCAAGAGAGAACCACGCATCTTGGTGAATCCACACGCCTTCATCATCGGCATTCGGTGAAAGAATTTGTTGGAAATCATTGCGTTTTTCCCCTTCAGCAATGCTAATTTGCTGATAACGTGGTGTCACATTACGTTGATTTGGAAACACCCAAATTTGTAAAAATTGCACTGGTGTATCCGCATTTGGGTTCATTTCGCTGTGCGTAATGCCTGTGCCGGCTGACATTACTTGAATATCACCTTGGCGAATCACACTGCCGTTGCCCATATTGTCTTTGTGCGCTAAATCACCACTTAATGGGATAGAAATAATTTCCATATTGTCGTGTGGGTGTGTGCCAAAGCCCATTCCCCCTTCAACATAATCATCATTGATCACACGCAATGCACCAAAATGGATACGCGCTGGATCATAATAATTGGCAAAGCTAAAGGTATGGCGGCTTTTTAACCAACCGTGATTTGCATTACCACGGCTATCTGCTGAATGAAATACTGTATTCATATTTACGCTCCTAATTCTGTTTAATTAATTTGTTTTACGGGGTGTATTTTACGCCGCAGAATTGGGAGATAAAGCCCTCTTTCGTGAATACATTTTTTCTTATTAGTAAACAATAAAGCAAAAAACCTTTGCTTTTATAAATAAAATGGCAAAAAAAGTGCGGTATTTTCCACCGCATTTTTCTTTTAAGGAAGGAAATTATTTTGCTGCCATACCCGCCACAATATGGCAAATATCCCCTTTGTTACCGTAATGACAAGGCATTAAATAGAAATCCTTACCGCCCTTTTCATAACTTTTACCTAAAATCAGGCTGTTACAGTTCTTGGCTAGGATAAAATACTGCTCGGCATTAATGTCTAGCTTATGATACATCTCTTTGTTAAAAGGGCGCAGGTAACCCACAAGACAAGCAAGGATCACAAAGTAAAAATAAATCACCACCATTGTCGGCACGATGTTGATTTGTTTTGTGGTGAGAAATTGCCATAGCATACAGATGTTGTAACGGGTGAAAAAACGGCATAGTAGCAGGCTGATGATGAGCAGCCCAGCAAGATAAATTAATAAGCTATAAAGTGTGAACACTTTAATCAGCACGGTAATTTCTAAAAATAATGGGAAGCTTAAAATGAAGCAAGTTAGCAACGTGCGAACAAAGTTAAAAGGCGATGATGAGAGTTTCGCTTTTAATAAAATCAATAGCTTAATCCCTAAAACATAGGTCAGCAGCATAAACGCAGATACGCCTAGAACGTGGAATAAACTGCGTGCAATATCCGATCTTCCCACTTCAACAATATCCCAAGGATAGCCATAATACCAAGCCAATCCCCAGTTATAACAATAAGCCACCGACCAGCCAACCAGCACGAGAAAGCCGAGTAAAATAGAAGAATTGAGTAATTGAGCAAAAGAAATACGTTCGTTCATACTTAACCTCTATAAATAGGAATAATTATCAACTACACAGATTTTAAGCGATTTTTTTCACCTTTTAAATTAATTCCACTTTGCTTTGCTGATGGTTGGATCTCTTTAAAAAATAAGGCAATTTTGCCATTTGTTAAAATGGAGTTAAATGCTTGTAAAATAAGCGTATTTTTGCCATTTGATCTAGATCACAGTTTACTCTTTTAATGCAAAATTGTTTACGCTCTTATCCCTCCAAGTAGGTATAATTTTTCGCAGAAAAAAATTATCAATTTAAAACTTTAGGAGAAATCATTATGAGTAACGTGGTTGAAAACACAATTAGCCCAGCTCAAGCAGAAGTGAACGCCTTGGTGGAAAAAGGCTTGGTTGCCTTAGAAGAATTCCGCCAGCTCAACCAAGAACAGGTTGATTACATTGTGGCGAAAGCCTCGGTGGCGGCGCTCGATCAGCACGGTGTGCTTGCGATGCACGCTTATGAAGAAACGGGGCGCGGTGTGTTTGAAGATAAAGCAACGAAAAATTTATTTGCCTGCGAATATGTGGTGAATAATATGCGAAATCTCAAAACCGTTGGGGTGATTAGTGAAGATGATGTAACAGGCATTACCGAAATTGCCGACCCGGTTGGGGTAATTTGCGGTATCACGCCGACCACTAATCCAACTTCCACCACCATCTTCAAAGCCCTTATCGCCCTTAAAACTCGTAACCCAATCGTTTTTGCTTTCCACCCTTCTGCACAACAATCTTCCGCTCACGCAGCGCGCATTGTTTATGATGCTGCGGTGGCAGCAGGTGCACCAAAAAATTGTGTGCAATGGATTGAAGCCCCATCAATGGAAGGCACGTCAGCCTTAATGAAACACCCTGGTATCGCAACTATTTTAGCCACAGGCGGTAACGCAATGGTTGAAGCGGCTTATTCTTGCGGTAAACCCGCCCTTGGCGTAGGGGCAGGAAATGTGCCAGCCTATGTAGAAAAAAGCGCCGATCTTCAACAAGCAGTACACGATATTGTGATGTCTAAAGCCTTTGATAACGGAATGATTTGTGCTTCTGAACAAGCGGCGATTGTTGATGCGGAAATCTATGACGATTTCATTAAAGAAATGAAATCTTATGGTGTTTACCTAGTCAATAAAAAAGAAAAAGCGATGTTGGAAGAATTTATGTTCGGCGCGAAAACGAACAGCGCAAACTGTGCAGGGGCAAAATTAAACGCCAACGTAGTGGGTAAACCTGCCCATTGGATTGCGCAACAAGCTGGTTTTGAAGTGCCAGAAAAAACCAATATTCTTTTAGCTGAATGTAAAGAAGTTGGGACAAAAGAACCACTCACCCGTGAAAAACTTTCCCCAGTGCTAGCCTTGCTTAAATCCCATTCCCGTGAAGAAGGGGTGAAACTTGCCGAACAAATGGTGGAATTTAACGGTTTAGGCCATTCTGCAGCCATTCACACCAAAGACGCAGCCCTTGCCAAAGAATTTGGCGAGCGTGTGAAAGCCATTCGTGTGATTTGGAATTCACCGTCCACTTTCGGTGGTATCGGGGACGTTTATAACTCCTTCTTGCCATCTTTAACCCTTGGTTGTGGCTCTTACGGCAAAAACTCCGTAGGCAACAACGTCAGTGCGGTGAATTTATTAAATATTAAACGAGTGGGCAGACGGAGAAATAATATGCAATGGTTTAAAGTGCCTTCAAAAATCTATTTTGAACGGGATTCAATCCAATATTTACAATCAATGAAAGGAATGGAACGCGTGGTGATCATCACCGACCGCACAATGGTAGATTTAGGCTTTGTAGAAAAAATTGCGAAACAAATCACCGCACGCGGCAATCACGTTACCTATCAATTATTCGCCGATGTTGAGCCAGATCCAAGCATTGAAACCGTACGCCGTGGGGTTGAGCTAATCCGTAGCTACAAACCAGACACCATTATTGCCCTAGGTGGTGGCTCATCAATGGACGCGGCGAAAGTAATGTGGTTATTCTATGAACAACCTGAAGTGGATTTCCGCGATCTCGTACAAAAATTTATGGATATCCGTAAACGCGCGTTCAAATTCCCACAATTAGGACGCAAAGCCCGTTTTATTGGTATTCCAACCACTTCAGGTACAGGTTCTGAAGTAACACCATTTGCGGTGATCACCGAGGGGGATAAAAAATATCCAATCGCCGATTACTCACTCACCCCAACCGTTGCAATTGTAGATCCTGCTTTAGTAATGACAGTTCCTGCACACGTTGCCGCAGATACAGGGTTAGATGTGCTTACACACGCAACAGAAGCCTATGTTTCCGTGCTTGCTAACGACTTCACTGACGGCTTAGCCTTACAAGCCATCAAATTGGTCTTTGAAAACCTTGAGCGTTCAGTGAAAGAAAAAGATCCTGAAGCGCGCGAAAAAATGCACAATGCATCAACAATGGCGGGAATGGCATTCGCCAATGCGTTCTTAGGAATGAACCATTCTCTCGCCCACAAAATTGGTGGCCGTTTCCACACACCACACGGACGTACCAATGCGATTTTAATGCCGCACGTTATTCGTTATAACGGCACACGTCCGCAAAAAGTGGCAACTTGGCCGAAATACAATCATTACAAAGCAGATGTGAAATACCAAGAAATCGCGCGTATGCTCGGCTTACCTTGCGCAACCCCAGAAGAAGGCGTGAAATCTTTCGCCCAAGCTTGTTATGATTTAGCCGCTAGCGTAGGAATTCAAATGTCCTTCAAAGAACAAGGCATTGATGAGCAAACTTGGCTTGACGCACGCCGTGATATTGCCTTGCTTGCCTTTGAAGACCAATGCTCACCGGCGAACCCACGCTTGCCATTAGTGGAAGATATGGAAGTTATTTTAACCAATGCTTATTATGGCTATGAAGCAAGCCAGTATTAATTGGTAAAAATAAAAAACCACCGTTTTAAAAGAGCGGTGGTTTTTTTATTAGAAAGTATTTTAATAATCCGTTGATATTTTAATTGTACTTGATAAAATTTTTATAGTTAATTGAACGGTAAGAAATTTTGTCATATCAGGTATAACAAAAGAGTTAGGCATTTTAAAACCGCTTTTTTGAGAATTTATCTGACACGAACAGGCTTTTTGTCTTCCGTCAGCCAAAAAGAAAAGGTCAAAAATGGCAAGGATTATGACAAACAAATACTTGAACAAGTATTTGGTGTATCACGATTTTTTAAATTTCGTCAAAGATACATCGGCAAATAAAAAGCAGTTTTGCTAGATTTTATTCGCAAAACCATATGTACAGTCGGGCGATCAGACGTGGCTACACGCCCTTTTATTCTAATACAATCTACAATAAATTGTTATGCTGCCACAGCCAATTAAATAAGGATTTTAAATGATGAGTAATATGATTCAAGACGAACTACATCAAGCCCTAAAATCACAGCCAGAATATTGGGCAGACGAAAACCAAACCACACTCAATAAACCTAAGCTGATTGATGCAGCGGAAAAAACCGACCCTGTCATTATCGGATTATTGTTGCAAAACGAAACGTTGAAACGTCATTTTTTTACTAAAATTGGCGGGGCGTGGGTGTTTAAAATGCAGGAGTTTCGTTTTTTCTTGGACAAACACAGCGTAAACAACTCTTACACCCGATTTGCCAACCGCATTGGCTTAACGGATGGTAAACGTTTTTTAAAAGACAGCAGCGATATTGTGTTGGACTTTCCCTTTAAAGATTGTGTGTTGAATGGCGGGCAAAGCAGCGAAGAAGGCGAAGAAGTTTATTTCAAACGCAACAATAGCCAGCCAGCCAATTATACACTAAATTAACACGAAAAAGACAAGAAATCTTTTTTAATCAAATTCTTGCATTTGATGAAATTGATCGTTTATTAGATGCCAAAGCCTTTTCAAATTTTGCACGCTACACTAAAGACGGTAAACAACCTGTAAAAGAAATCAAACGCCGTGCCGATGGCACACCTACTGAAAATCTGATTATTAAAGGCAATAATTTGATTGCACTTCATTCACTTGCTACGCAGTTTCGTGGCAAAGTGAAGCTGATTTATATCGATCCCCCCTACAACACAGGCAACGATGGTTTTAAATATAACGATAAATTCAACCATTCTACTTGGCTAACTTTTATGAAAAATAGGCTAGAAGTCGCTCGGGAATTATTGGCTGATGATGGTGTGATTTTTGTGCAATGTGATGATAATGAGCAGGCTTATTTAAAAGTTTTAATGGATGAAATTTTTGGTAGAGAAAATAGTAAAGTTACATTATATGTTCAAGTAAGATTTGCTAATAAGACATTAAATGAAGATAACGATTATCAGAAAATAATTGAACATATTTTTGTATATTCCAATACAAATTATAGACCTAATAAAGATAAAATTGAATATTCATATGATTCTTTCTGTTATGAAATTAAGGAATTAGAAAAAGGTAAAACTGAAATTATTGGTGGTAGAGAAGTTATTATTTTTAA
Organism: Avibacterium volantium; assembly: GCF_900635775.1. Lineage (NCBI taxonomy): Bacteria > Pseudomonadati > Pseudomonadota > Gammaproteobacteria > Pasteurellales > Pasteurellaceae > Avibacterium > Avibacterium volantium. Next base: position 775,678 of record NZ_LR134167.1, read on the forward strand.
ACCGCATCAATATAGAATAGATAAAGTTAAACCACATAAAAATGCCTTAAAAGAAACATGGGCAACGGGTTCATTAGTTAAACAAGGTGGTTCAGCAGCTGAATTTTTACATTTATATCTTAAAGAACGTAAAGATAAAGATGGATTAGGTGTTTTATATAAAGTGATTGGAATGGGAACAAAAGGAGATGGTTTAGGATACAGATATATTACGGGTCCCAAACAAGCAACAGCTATAAATGGTAAATTTTATACAGGAATCCCTATTGAAAAACAATGTTCTAATGAAAATGCAAAGACCATTCCAATAAAAAATTTATTAAAAGATGAAGATATCTATATAGATAATTTTTGGGATTACAAAGATAGTTTTGGAAATTGTAGAACCCAAGGCGGAGTGGCTTTTAATGGTGGGAAAAAACCAGAACAATTACTAAAAAGAATTATTGAAATAGCAACCAATGAATCCGACATCATCCTAGACTACCATTTAGGCAGCGGCACAACCGCCGCTGTTGCCCATAAAATGAACCGTCAATATATCGGCATTGAGCAAATGAATTATATCGAAACACTTGCTGTTGAGCGTATAAAAAAAGTGATTGATGGCGAACAAGGCGGTATTTCTAAAGCCGTCAATTGGCAAGGCGGAGGCGAATTCGTGTATGCGGAAATCGCACCATTTAACGAAACGGCAAAACAACAGATTTTGGCTTGTGAAGATTCAGACGGCATCAAAGCTTTGTTTGATGAGTTGTGTAATAAATATTTCTTGAAATACAACGTCAGCGTAGCGGAGTTTACTAATATTTTGCAAGAGCCTGAATTTGCACAATTATCACTTGATGAACAAAAACAAATGATATTGGAAATGTTGGATTTAAATCAAATGTATGTATCGTATTCTGAAATGAATGATGAACAATACAAAGACAGCTTGAGCGATGAAGATAAAGCATTGAATAAGCAATTTTATCAAGACGGAGATAAAGAATGAGCAAAACGTTATTTGATGTGATTGAAAATCGCAAAGCCATTTACATGGAAGATGGCGATGAAAGTAAATTCAAGCTACCTGAATTTATCACTGAGAATTTGAAATATGGCTTATTTGAATGGCAAAAATCCGCACTAGAAAATTTCTTGATTTTTGAACGCATTGCCATATTGAAAGATTTCCCTGATATTAAAAATCGTCCCACACATTTGCTGTTTAATATGGCAACAGGGGCAGGTAAAACGCTGATGATGGCGGCACTCATTTTGTATTATTTTGAAAAGGGTTATCGCCATTTTCTGTTTTTTGTGAATCAAAACAATATTGTTGATAAAACAGAAAACAACTTTACCGATTCCAACCATGCAAAATATTTGTTTAAGGAAAAAATTTTGCATAATGATGATGTTATCCAAATTAAAAACGTGGATACGTTTAGCCCCAATCCAAACGGAATTGAAATTAAATTTACCAGTATTCAAAAGCTATATAACGATATTCACACAGAACGCGAAAATCAAACAACATTGGCGGATTTACATAAGCTGAAGATTGTGATGCTGGGTGATGAAGCACACCATTTGAACGCACAAACCAAAAAGGGGAAATCAGCAGAACTCGATTTGGATAAGGAAATTACAGGACAAACCAGTGAAGCGGAAATTGAACGCAAGGGCTGGGAGCATATGGTTTTAGAGTTATTGCTGAATAAAAACGGTAATCCTAGTGAAAATGTATTGCTGGAATTTACCGCTACGCTACCTGAAAACACGGAAGTGCAAGAAAAATACTGTGACAAAATCATCACGAAGTTTGATTTAAAAGATTTTTTGAGTAAAGGTTACACCAAGTCGATTAACTTGGTTTCTTCCACTTTTGATAAAAGAGAACGTGTATTGCACGCTTTGTTTTTTGCCTGGTATCGCCATCAAATTGCATTGAAATATGGGATTGCAAATTTCAAGCCTGTGATGCTGTTTCGCAGTAAAACGATTGATGAGTCCAAAGCGGATTATCGAGAATTTTTACAATGGGTACAGCATATTCAAGCAGCGGATTTTGCATTTTTAAATCGACTTTCAGATAACCTAAAAACAGACGAAAACGAAAATGAACAAGGCAAAACACGCACCGAGCAAGCATTGACATTTATGCGTGAACAAGGCTTAGAACACAGCAATATTGCTGATTGGATTCACCAGTCGTATCAAGCACATAATGTGATCATAACCAACTCTGAAACCAATAAAACAAAAAAAGAAAAAACCGATGAAGCAACAGAAAAATTGTTGAACAATTTGGAAGCGGCAGATAATCCCATCCGAGCTATTTTTACTGTTGATAGATTAACCGAAGGCTGGGACGTATTGAATTTGTTTGATATTGTGCGTTTGTATGAAGGGCAAAATGGCGGTGGTACAAACAAAAAAGCAGGAAAAACAGCATCTGCAACAGTTTCAGAAAAGCAGTTAATCGGGCGTGGTGTACGTTATTTTCCTTTTATGTTTGAAGATAAATTACCCAATAAGCGTAAATTTGATGAAAACCAACAACACGATTTGCGTGTGTTGGAAGAATTGTTTTATTACACGCACGATGAAAAATCTCGTTATATTTCTGAATTAAAGGCGGAATTACGTAAAGATGGTTTCCTGCCTGAAAATACAGATAAGGTTTTAGTCAAAATTGGATTGAAAGAAAAATTTGCACAAGATGAAAGTTTTAGAAACATTCTGATTTGGGTAAACGAAAAAAAAGCCAATCCACATGCGAAAGCCCATAATGCGGATAGCTTGAAAGCTAATCTACAAACGTTGTCGTTTACCACACACGGCAGTCAAATTTTGCTGGAAACTCAATTTAAAGCCGATGAAAAAGATGAACAATCCCAACAAATTGGCAAACAGACTGCATTTACCCAAATAATCAAAGTTTCAGAAATGGATAGGCATATTTTCAATAAGGCGTTGCATATTAAAGGAAAAAAGGCAAATTCTTTGTTTCATTTTAACCAGTTGCAAACTAAGCTGAATATTGCCAGACGTGATGAATTGCAAATGGATTTACTCAAAGATTGGAAGATTGAATTTTTGGGTTTAGACGAAAGTAAAAACATTAGCCCTGCTGATAAGTTACAGGCTTGTTTGATGGTGCTGGATAAAGTTGAAACCCATTTAAATCAAAGCGATAAGCCATTTATAGGAACAACCGAATTTACGCCTAAAAACTTGTGGAAAATTTTTGGCAAACCAAAACAGAAATGGGTTGAAAAATCCCAAATTAAACAATCTGTTATTCAAAAGTATGATTGGTATGTAATGGATAACTTTATCGGCAACGCTTTGGAAGAAAATTTGATTACCTTTATTGCCAATCAATTGGGTAATTTGCAAACCAATTATGATGTAAGGTTAATTCGCAATGAAGAAGTGTTGAGATTAGCCAATTTTGATGATGGCGAGGGTTTTATGCCTGATTTTATTTTGTTGTTGAAAGATAAAAATCGATCTCAAAGCCATCAAACTCATGGCTTATTACATTATCAAATTTTTATTGAACCAAAAGGAAATCATTTACTAGAAGCAGATGCTTGGAAACAACAGTTTTTGAATAAGATTACCAATAAATATGGTAAAGATAAAATTTTGCGTCGCGATACACCGCATTATCGTTTGATTGGCTTGCCCTTTTTTGCTGATAAAGAGAAAAGTCCTGAACAATATGAAAAGTTCAAGCAGTTATTTCCCATCGGCTAATTAAAATCATAAAAATCAAAGGGCTGTAGTAGATTAGCAACAATGCTATACTACAAAAATGAAGGTAACATATTGTAAATTAAAGAAATCCATACAGAAAAAACTGCTTGGGTTTTTTGTCGCAGAAGTTACTGCAAGAACAGCAGCAAATTTGCTAGATATTCAACCGAATACAGCCGCTTTGTTCTACCATAAAATCAGGCTTGTGATTGGCTATCATTTATCCCTTGAAGTTAACGAGATTTTTGAGGGGGAAATTGAACTAGACGAAAGCTATTTTGGTGGTCATCGAAAGGGAAAACGAGGACGAGGAGCGGCTGGAAAAGTTGCTGTTTTTGGGTGACTAAAACGACAAGGAAAGGTATTTACTGTTGTGGTTGAAAACACCAAGAGTGAAACATTACTCCCTGTTATTAAAAGAAAAATCAAGCCTGATAGCTGGGTTTATACGGACACTTATCGCAGTTATGATGCGCTTGATGTGAGTGAATTTCACCACGAACGAATCAATCATTCCGAGCTATTTGCGGTGAAACAAAATCATATTAATGGCATTGAAAATTTTTGGAATCAGGCGAAGCGGATACTGCGAAAATATAATGGAATTAACCGAAAAAACTTTCCTTTATTCTTGAAGGAATGTGAATTTCGGTTTAACTTTGGGACACCAAAAGAGCAGTTAAAAATATTGCGAAAATGGTGTGAAATTTAGGGCTAATCTACTACAGCTCCAAATCAAATTATTTTTAAATGAGATTACAAGAAAGATCGGAATATTTTCATCGCTAACAATATATAAAGCAATTTTATTAATTACCTAGAATCAGAAAGAGCGTTCCTCGAACGCTCTTTACTGGTGTTGCCTTTATCAACGGATTGTTAAAACACAGCCTTTTATTCAAAAGTTAGCTATTGCAACTTTCACAAGCTGCAGTAAACATCCACACTAATTTTTCTTGCTCTTTGATGTAGTCGCTCATTTGTGAAGCGGTGCCTTCATCATCTGCATCAGCGGCTAAGGCTAAGATTTCACGTTGTTGTTTTAACAAGGTTTTGAAACCACTTAATGTGCCACTTAAACAGTCTTGCGCTGCACTCACGCCTGTATGTTCTTTGATTAAAGATTTGGTTAAATACTCGCTGAACGCATTGCTTGGCGTGTAGCCTAACGTCAAAATACGCTCTGCGATTTCGTCCACTTTCACCACTAAATCATCATAAATTTCCTCAAATTTTGCGTGTAATTCAAAGAAGTTTACCCCTTTAATGTTCCAGTGATAACCGCGCACGTTCATATAAAATACTTGATAAGTCGCAAGTAAATTATTGAGTTCTTGTGCTAATTTTTCTGAAGTCGCTTTGTCTAAGCCGATATTTGTTGCCATAGTATGTTCTCCTCTGTTTTGTTGGAAATATAATAGGGATTAATCCCTTACAAATAAAATGGATATAAATGATAGATTTAATAGTTTAAAACTATTCATCACAAATCCATTGATAGCTTTAAGTTTTCAGCCAGTTAGCAATTAATGCCTTGCCCTGTTCTGAAATATAGGATTCTGGGTGAAATTGTACGCCAAAAATTGGCAAATGGCGATGCTGCATTGCCATAATCACATCGTCTTCGCAAGTGGCAGTAATCTCCAATTGTGGCGGAAAATGCTGCTGTGAGACCGCCCACGAATGATAAAGCCCAATTTGAAATTGCGTAGGCAAGCCGAAAAATAAGACAGAATTTGACCGCACTTTGATTTGCTTTGCCTGCCCGTGTCGCACCTGCGGCAAATTATACAAGGTTGCACCAAAAAACTGGCACAGGGTTTGATGCCCAAGGCAAACGCCCAAAATTGATTTTCGATGCTGATAGCGCTCCAACATCGCAAACAGTTGTGGATAAGCACTCGGCACATCAGGACCGGGGGAAATCAAAATATGGCTGAAATTATCCACTTCATCAAGATTTAGCTGTTCCACATTCACCACAGAAAACGGCACGTCAAATTGACGAATTAAATCCACTAAATTATAGGTAAAAGAATCGTGATTATTGATAATTAATAAATTTGTGTTCATTCTGAAGATTTTCTACAATGCTGGCATTTGATTATCTTACTTGATTAGCCCTTTTTATGCTATTGAATGACTTTATTTCGCAAGCCAACCAACTAGGAAACCAGCGAGCGCCCTTTTTCTTTTTGATTGATTTTGAACAGCAAAAACCTGTTATTTGCCCCCTTGCACAATGCGCTGAACAAGGTATTTGGTTTGAATTTGCCAGCCAAAATAATCTTGCAACGGCACAAAAAGCAACCCTAAAACAGCCCTTTAAGCTAGAAAAATTTCCCATCGATTTCGCCACTTATCAGCAAAGCTTTGAGATTGTGCAACAGGCGTTACAGCAAGGAAATTCCTATTTGCTTAATCTCACTTACGCCACGCCGATTGCGATAAATTACGATCTCAATACGCTGTTTTATGCCACGCAAGCGAAATATAAGCTCTTGTTTAAAAACGAGTTTGTCTGTTTTTCCCCTGAGCCTTTCGTGAAAATCGCGCATAACCAAATTTTCACTTACCCAATGAAAGGCACGATTAACGCCAACTTGCCTGATGCAGAGAAGCAATTACTCAATTGTGAAAAAGAGCAACGGGAACATTACACCATTGTGGATTTAATGCGTAATGATCTGGCTATCGTAGGGCAAAATGTGCAAGTAAAGCGTTTTCGTTATTTAGAAAAGATTTTCACCGAACGTGGTGCGATCTGGCAGACAAGTTCAGAGATTTGTGCCGACCTTAAGAAAAACTGGCAAGCCAACATCGGCACAATACTCAGCCAGCTTTTACCCGCAGGCTCAATCAGCGGTGCGCCGAAAGAAAAAACCGTTGCCACCATTCAACAAGCGGAATTAGCACCACGGGGCTATTACACTGGCGTGTTTGGCATTTTTAACGGCGAAAGCCTAGAAAGTGCGGTGGCCATTCGCTTTATTTCTCAGCAAAACGGAAACTATGCTTTCCACAGTGGCGGCGGCATCACCATTCAAAGCAGTGCCTCACAAGAATATCAAGAATTGTTAGAGAAAATTTATGTCCCTCTTAAATTTCAGCAAGGAACAAAATGATGAATTTTCCCCTGTTTGAAACCCTGTGCATTGAAAATGGGCAAGTGCAAAATCTTGCCCTGCACCAACAGCGTTATGAAAACAGCCTGCGTGAATTTTATGTAGGACAATCTTATGAAATTTTTTCCCTCGCAAAAATTCTGCAAAAAAACACCGCACTTTGGGCAAATCTTCAAAGCCCGATTATCCGCTGCCGTATCGACTACAACGCCACGCAATATCACCTGCAATGTTTTCCCTATCAGCGTAAAACCTACCAACGCTTCCAGCCTGTGATTTGCGATGACATTGACTACCACCTGAAATACAGCGATCGTGCTATCTTCAACGAATTGCTAAAACAAAAAGGCGATTGTGATGAGATTATGATTATCAAAAATGGTAAGGTAACGGATTGCTCCATTGGTAATCTTGTGTTACGCCAAGGCTCACAATGGTTCACCCCCGACAGCCCCTTATTAATCGGTACCCAACGCACCGCATTACTGCAACAAAATAAAATCAAAGTGCGGTCAATTTTTCTCGCTGATTTAGCTGATTATGAGGAAATTAGACTGATTAATGCGTTAAATCCGTTGTGAGTTTTTAACCGTTCTTTTGATGATTTGTGTAGGGGCTAGGCTGTGTGCCTGCTCGAATGGGGGGAAATGTCGGGCGGACACATAGGTCCACCCCTACGCACTAAAGCCCCTTGAATCTGTTGTTGTTCACTGTAAAAAGTGCTAGGATCGGTTCAATATTCGTTCAAGTTTATTAGAGAGAAGCCAAATGTTTAAAGAAAAAGGTTATGATGAATTTTTAGCAGAAAAAATCCGCCGTGCTGATGAAGATTTTAAAGCGGGGCGTGTTTTTACCCTTGAGCAAGCCAATGCAAAATGGCAGGCAACGATTGAACGAAAAGCAGCAGAACTCGCCGCACAAGAAGAAGCTCTGCTCGGTGGAGCTTATGACTAATATCATTTTATCTGATTTAGCCCTCAATGACATCGATGAGATTTTAGCCAGTGTTTATGAATTTACTGGTTTTATTTCCACGCCACAAAAATTACAGCAAGAATTTAACAAAACTTTTGAACTTATCGCCTTTATGCCACAAGCTATCGGTCGAATGCGCAATGATGGAACGCGCGAAGCCTTTTGCCGTGGTTATCGTATTGTTTATGATATTTTAGGCGATGAAGTGCATATCAAAACCATTATCCATAGTCGCAGGCTTTATCCACGTCCTTAATAAGCTCTTTATATAAATAGATTTTCCTTTCAGTTTTCGGCAAGATTACATAGAATAAAACCATCTTTTCATTCAATAAAAGGAAATAAAATGACAAAAATTATTCATACCGAAAAAGCGCCAGCGGCGATTGGGCCTTATGTACAAGCGGTGGATTTAGGCAATTTAGTACTAACTTCTGGGCAAATTCCGGTTAATCCTGCAACAGGTGAAGTGCCGGTGGATATTGTGGCTCAAGCACGCCAATCTTTAGAAAATGTTAAAGCCATTATTGAGCAAGCAGGTTTAACTGTGGCTGATATTGTGAAAACGACGGTTTTTGTTAAAGACTTGAATGATTTTGCTACTGTAAATGCAGAATATGAACGTTTCTTTAAAGAAAATAATCACCCTAATTTCCCTGCTCGCTCTTGTGTTGAAGTGGCTCGATTGCCAAAAGATGTGGGTGTAGAAATTGAAGCCATTGCGGTGAGAAATTCCAAAGGATATGGAATTTCTATCTGTAGATAATAATCACAAAAAATAACGGTATTATGTAGCAGTTGCACAAAACCAAAACTTGAATAATTAACCGTTGAAAAGAAAGCCTTTAGCTTAATGATAAGTTAAAGGCTTTCTGATTTAAAGGATATTGAAAAATATAACTCACTTAAAAAGAAACATCGTCATCGAAATCCCAAACAGGATTTTCCATTTCAGTAGAAGATGTCTTTTTAGATGATTTTTTACTGACAGAATCTTTTTCCCATAACAAATCTTCCATTACTGGTGGATAGGCAACATTTGCCCTTGCTACAAAATCCGATTGGGTGAGATATTTTCTGATTCGAACCGAGCATCGTAGATTACGTTCATCTTCTGCAAAACTCACTTCAATATCTGAGATATTTGGACTTTCATCGCTCTCTGATTCAGAGAGGTTAATTCTAAACACAGCAAGCACAACTTGATTATCCGCAATTTCATACGCCCCATAAAAAGTAAAGAAATCCGAAGGTAGTCGTTCAACATGTTTCGCCATTGAGCTTAAATCACTAAATAAAGACATGTAATTACGCTCAAAGCTCACGTTAGAATAAAGCAAAGCAATCCCTTGCATAAACGCTTGAAAATGCTCGTAAGACATTTTAGTAAGGTTTGTATTGATTCTTTTTTCAGTCATTTTGTATTCCTCTTTGTTGCAATGTTACGCTGCATTTAGGTAGCGTGAATCGTTTGAAGCAGTCAGGCTTGCTAAACCAAACAAGGCTTCGGCTTTTTTATTACCTTGCTAATACCCTATAAAATCTCGTGATGGCAAGGTGTTTAAGCAACATTTTAGTAATTGCTCAAATTTCTCTTTTACACTTTTTCGGCGATTATCTTCTCGCCACGCTATTTCATTTGCATAAAACATCAGATATTTATTGTTCATCTTATGATAGACACCTGTAATTGCTCGCCGTAGCCGTGCGAAAAAGGATTCGGCTAGGTTATTCGTTACGCCGTCAATCGAACAGTACTCTTTCGAATGGTTTACTCGCCATAAATCATAATGAAAGGCTAAACTGTCGTAAGCAGAGTTTTCATCAGCATGAATGGTACTATTTGGCTTGACTAGACGTTGCGTTAAATGAAGTATATCTTGCGTATTTTCTTCTTTGATTAAGGCTACAATACTTCTATCAGCCCCTTTCATCACTTCTTGATTAGCGGCACGTTGACGGAATACCAATACACAAGATTTATCTGCACGCTGATAACGTTTCTTTCATCTATCAATACGTTTATGGAGAAAGTTTTTAGGACGAATGTAGTTGTTCATGTAAGCGCCATCAATATGAACTTCGCCACTTAAATGTGTTAAATCTTTGGCTTTATCAAGCGATTCACGAAATTTATGTAGCAATACCCACGCTGTTTTATATTGCACGTTGAGCTTGTGTGATAGTGTAATAGCAGATAATCCTTTGCTTTCAGTCGAAAAATAGAAAATTGCCAATACAATTTTACGCAAAGAAAGTTTTGCACCTTGAAAAATAGTGCCTGCTGTAATAGAAAAACGATGTTGGCAATGTTTGCACTGCCATTGTTTACGAGTAGAAATGAAATAGGCGTGGTGGCGAGTATGGCAATGCGGACAAATAACATCGTTTATTTCATCTACATTACCCCATCGAGCTTGTTTCAATAGCTGAAAAATCTCGTCATCAGACAAGCTCACCAAGCTATCCATAGATAGCTGGCGTGCTGTCGCTGATAACCGAAAATGTTGTGCCATAGAAACAAAAATCCCTTCATTAAAACTCTGAAATTTCCAAGCCTTTTTAGGCTTAAAAAACAAAGTCATAATGAAGGGACTATTCTCGGTGGGCAAAAAGATATTATTTTATAGGGTGCTTGTCAAGCGTTTTCTTTTGTCAAGTGCTTTTTGAAATTTTCTGCATTTTTGAATATAGCGAGTGCCAAAAAGGTCTTAGTTCTGTCAAGAGAAATTTTTTGACAAGTTTAATTGATGATATTTTAAACACCTTGAGTGATTATCTTAAGTGGCTTATTCTATAATTTAGACGTACTACTTTGGAGGATTTTATCAGGATTTTCCCAACGGTTTGCTTTCAAAAGTTGGAAGGCTTCATCTTCACTTAGACGGAAGATATGTTTAAGGGATAATGTTTTAGATTTGCTTGAAAGTAAGTAATGATCCATAAGTATTCCTTGTGTGTACAAGGTACTCAAAGCTAAACGCTAGACATAAAAAATCGCCCACTCGAATATAGGAATGGCGATTTAACCCTTTTAAAACTGTATAAGTTATGAGGTATGTAGATCACAATTTTGTGATTGCTATCATACAATAGTTTTTTCTGTAATGTTCTTATGCATATTCATTTATCCATCAACCAAATTTGGAAAGTGTTAAATTTGAAATTTGAGTACTAATATCTTTTCCCAAATTAGCAACAATGATAGCTTGTATATCAGCATAAGAAATATCTCGATTATTAGAAATAATATTATTGTATAAATACTCTGCTAATGTATCGGCTGTTATGAGAACTATATCTTGTGCTTCAATATCATAACGTACACTAGGTACATATCTTGGAGTAATAACAATAGTATAATTTGCACTAATTAAAGTTCTGTGGCGTTTTAATCTACCTGAATTAATCATACTTAATTTATTTTTTGTTGATTTAGCTTCAATAGAAAATTTTTCATTTATTGGCAAATACATACATTCAATATCTGTTCTGCCTGCTCCTGCTAACCATTGAGCTTCTACATCAATGAATAAATTAAAAGCTTCCTCAAGAATTTTCTCAAATTTGCCAGATGTGCTATTATCTGGATTCTTGGAATATTCTGTGATTAATTTAGGAATATTTAAAATATGAGATTCAAAAGAGATTGTTTCGCCAATTTCTGCTAAAAGAAGCTCTGGGTAAAAAGAATAAATTTCCTTAGTCACATCATTTGATTTTCGTTGACTATCAGATAATAAGATAGGGGTATCTAAAAAAGAATACTTGTTCAATAATTTATCAATAAAATTAGTCAAATTATCATTAATTTCTACATAGCCATTATTTGCCTTTCTTGCTGTTGGAGGTGATTTACTTCCATCTTTTTGAGGATGATAAAGTTTTTGCTCTATATCTCCATTATTAATTTTAAAAATGTGTAAGCTACCTAACAATGGCACAATGTAGTATTGCCACTCATATACAGATTTAACAACTTTATGTTGTATTTCTGATAATTCATTAAGTTTCTCATTCCAAGATTTTTTTCTAGAATTTAATATACTCTTGACTAGAAATTCATATTTGGCTTCATCTATAGATATTGTATGAATAATAATTTTATATACTTCATAATGATATAGCCTACCTTGTAGGCGTTTATCTAAAAGCAGTTTAAAAATTAATCTAAATGGATATAGTAAAAAGCATTCACTAGGCTTACTATATGGATGAGGAAACTGCATACTAATAAGCATACAAGAAAAAATTTTGCTTAATTTATCTTTATCATGTAGATATTTCAGGAAAAGATTTCCTAATGGACTAAAAATAAATTTATTTTCATCATTTATTCTATCTGAGTACCCAAACATAAAATAAGATAACCCATCTAATTTATGATTAATTGTGTCCAAAGGTTTATCACGTAAAGATTCTCTTGGATTATATAATTCAGATTCACTGAATATATCATACATCGCATCTTTATCTTTTTTTGAAACAGAAGATTTATTGCTTTTTAAATACAAAGCAACTTCAATTAATAGCTGAATATTATTAGTATGTTTTTTAAATATCCAAATTTGATCATCATTTAACATTAATATTTTCTCCATCAGGAAAACATATTGCTGAAAGTAATTTGGGTGGAATAGCCTCACCAATAATAGTTCTAATATAAGTCTCACTGGAGCCTGGTGGAAATTCTATATTTTCATCGATAGAACTCACAATGAAAGTTTCCAATAAACTTAACACTCTAGGATCAGAATAAGTACCGTCTAATTGTAATCTACCTGGGTGAATATTGTTATGTGAACTAATACTACCACTATATGTAGTTCTTGCTGGAGCTGGTTTATCCCATTCCATTCTTTTATAAGTATTGTGAAAACCTTTAATTCTTTCCCCATTATCTTTCTTTGGGTAAAAAATAGGATTACTAATAGCACTTGTTCCTGGTTTTGTATGACGGATAGCTTCTATGATAGATGGTTTTACATTAGGAGCAGAATGCCATTTGATAGATGAAACTTCCCCTGGTTCAAGCGGCGGTAAATGCCCTATTGCTCGCTGTAAAGAAATTTCTGCTTGTATAGTAGGTAGTTTCCACGTAATACCATATTTATACATTTTTATTATAGCTCTAGGTCTTGACTGACAAATTCCATAATCTTTTGCATTTAAAATAACAATATCAATTTGATATTTTGAAGCATATTTTATTTTTAGAATTTCTTCTAGAAGTAATAATTGTCCATTATATGGGAAATACATCTCAATGAATCTAGGAACATTCTCAATTAGGATAAAATCCAAATTAAGAACATCAATAAATTCAAATACTTCAAAAATTAGAAAATTACGATTATCTTTAATAAAATGATCTTGATGTTTATTTTTTCCTACTGAACTTAATCCTTGACAAGGTGGTGTTGCTAATAAAAATTTTACATTATTTTGTTGAGCGGAAAGAAGTATCTCACGTTTTAATTTTTCGTCTGAGATATCACCTTGAAACATTTTTGTTTCTGGATAAAAGAATTGATAAGTGTCCGCACGTTTTTTAAGTAATTCATTAGCAACAACAAAATTTAGATTTCCTTTATGGAGATCTAACTCACCAATTCCTGCACTAGAAAAAAGCGACATTGCATTAATTTTCATTAAATATTTCCCTAGTTATATTTTCTATAAGTAATGGAGGGATACATTCTCCAATGATCTGTCTAATCAATATTTCTGGAGTATCATCTGGGATTTCCCAATTATCAGGTAACCCTGTTAATCTCATTAATTCTAAAACAGATAATACTCTAGCATCAGAATATGTACCATCTAATAACGGTCTACCTGGATGAACATTACGTTGAGAGCTAATTGCATCATTACGAATAGTTATTGTTGGAGCTGGTTCATCCCATCGAATTCTACGATAACTAGAGTGATATCCTTTAACTTTTTCACCATTTGCTTTTCTAGGATAATGAACTAAATTCTCAAATGCTGATTTTCCTGTAGGAGTATGCTTCATCCACTCTATTTGTTGCTCTGTATGCCCCCTGCCATAATGCCATTTCAAACCTGAATGTTTACCTGACTCAATAGAAGGTAAATTGCCGATTGCTTGCTCCACACTTACTATGTTTTGTTTTAAAGGTAAATTCCAAATTGTTCCTTTTTTATTTAGCCTAATAATAGCCCTTTTTCTTCTTTGTGGCGTCCCATAGTCTGCAGCATCTAGAATATCAAAATGTATATGGTATTCGCTTCCAAACTCATCTTCTAAAATATTCTTAATAGGTGTTAATTTATTATCAATATAAAGCTCTAATTTTAATAAAAACGGAACATTTTCTATTAAAATATAAGCTGGCTTAAGTTTTTTTATCATCGCTATCACATACATAATGAGATAATTTCTGTTATCATTAGCCATATTACTAACATCTCGATTTTTTCCTGCTACACTCATACCTTGACAAGGGGGAGATGCAATTAAAAAATCTACTTGATTAGTAAGGGCAATATTTAATACTTTATTAAAAATACGTTGATCTCTAATATCCCCTATCACCATCTTATGGTTTGGATAAATTTTTTGATATAAATCAGCTCTTTTTTTTATTAATTCGTTAGCAACTATAATATCAATACCAACTCTCGATAAGAAATATTCTCCTATTCCTGCACTAGAAAAAAGAGATAATCCCATTATATTTTTTTTCATAAATAACCTATCTATATTTATCATGAAATTAATGATTAAATCTAATTACATACAATTTTATTTGTAGAATCTTGTCTATTATTTTGTGATCAAATTTTCTCGTTTTAGTTCTTCGAATTATTTACCATGAATATCACTTAATAACTTGAATGTACCACATAATTTTATTTATATTTAAATAGAGAGTAAGAGACAGTATAGATGTTGGATAATCCAAATACATTTAAGCTTTGCTTTGCTAAATAGTCACTTTCTAGATAAGAATTTAAAGGATACATCAAAAGCAATTTTCATATCACTCGACATTTTTCGATAGTAGCTGATTAATTGCTTTTCTTTTTCGCTTAATTCATTTTTATTCGTAGAACTACGAAACATTTCTCCTTCTCCACGCATTAGCCAATTCAAATCGACATTCAGCACATCACTAATTTTGATTAAAACTTCAGCACTCGGTTCACGTTCATTGAGCAAATAGTTTTGAAGGGTACGGTAAGGCATATCAAGTAATTCAGCAAAGGCTTTGATATTCAAGCCTTTATACTCCATCACTTCTCTTAAACGGTTGCTTATACTCATTTTTGTATTCCATATTGACTAAAATGTAGTTTTTGAGTATGATTAAATCATCTTATATACCCATATTGTACATTTTTTTAGATCTATGGCACAGCATTTTTTATTATCTAGCTCTGCAAGAAAATTAAGTCCACTTAAGATAGCTCGCCTATCTGATGCGGAAGCATTTTCTTTATTGCATGAACTACGCTGGAGAAGTGAAAACGAACAAGTTTGCCCTAAATGCGGTGTTCAACATCAAGCCTACTTTATCTCTACTCGCAAGCAGTGGCGATGCAAACATTGTAAGCATACTTTTAGTATTACATCAGGTACAATTTTTGCGAATCATAAGTTGCCGCTTCAAACCTATCTATTTACTATTGCATTATTTGTAAATGCGGTAAAAGGGATTTCCGCTTGCCAGCTCTCTCGAGATTTGAATGTGCAATACAAAACGGCTTTTACCCTTGCGCATAAGATTCGTGAAAGCCTGATTATCCAACGTGAGTTATTCCCCCTAGTAGGCGAAATACATATAGATGGAACTTATGTACATTCTGCGCCACGCCCAAAGAATAAAAAGGCGGAACGTGTAGATAGACGATTAAAAGAAAATACTAATCCTAACAAACGTGCAGTATTAGTGATGCGTGAGCGTTATTCAGAACAAGAAAGGGCTTCTAATCCGCAATTAGTGGGTGCAAAGAAAACCATCACTTTCCCTATTCTCTCAGAGAACACAGAAACGGTGAAGAAATTAGCCACGGCGTACATTGAGCCAAACAGCCGTATTCATGCGGACGAAAACTCAGCCTACGATGAATTGATGGTGAATTACGACCTACAACGAGTAAACCATCAACGTGAATATCGTAGCGATGAGGGCATTACCAACAACCTTGCTGAAAGCTATTTCGCACGCTTTAAACGTATGTATTACGGACAAGTCCACAAGATGAGTAACGTGTATCTTGATAATTATGCCAATGAAGTCGCCTATCGTGAAGATACTCGTAAACTGGATAATTTAACCATTTTCAATGATGTGACCAGTAAATGCCTCAGTACATCATCAGATAATGCTTGGAAAGGCTATTGGCAAGGTAATCACAGATAAGTAGAAAGACTGGTAATGTAATGGCAAAGAAAATCTATTTAAGTCAAATTCAGGCAAAAATTGACCGCTTGCAGCGTGAGCGAAAACAAGTGCTAGAACACCTTACGTTAGTGGAAGATAAACTCAATAAACTACAAGCTGCCATTGAAATTATGCAGGAAGAAGCCCTGACTGATGAATACAATACGGAGCTTTATACTTATCAAACTCATAAACGCCATTTCAAAGGCAAGTTACGCCAAATGGTATTGGCAGAGATGAAGGCTCAACCAAACCATGATTTTACCGTTAATGAATTGATTAAGCTCGTTCTTATTCGAGATAAACAAGAACCAATCATTCAACCGCAACATACGGTTTCAGTGCGTGGTGCATTAAAACACTGGCTCAATAAAGGTGTGGTAGAACGAGTGGCATTAAAAGCAAATGATGTGCGGTGGAGATTGAAAATATAACTACATTGCCTTCAAACGCCAATAACACGTTTTCCCTTCTACCTTTTTCTCAACCAATGAATGTTTAACAAGATGATTTAACGTACTATGCATTGTTTGCAAGTGTAAGCGTGGCACACCATTATCAATAGGCTGGTTATCTAATTTCAATGCTTGAAGGGTAATTTCATTCGTATGAAACCATTTTTCAGGTTGCTTTTTAAGGATATGCGCCACTAATTGGCATGGAGACGACTGAAAGCGTACATTGCGAGATTTCTTGCTTAATAAAAAATCTGAATCTCTTGCGTGATTTAGCGCAGTTCGATAGTCTAAAATTTTCTGATTTAATCCCTTTATCTTTGCTTCAAATTCAACCCGTTCTTGTTCTGCAAGGGAAATTTCTTCAATCAATAATTTTTCTAACGCATTCATTTTTTCTTACCTTTAAATTACAATGAGATAAGAAAAATGTAGCAGAAACACCTAGTTAAATCT
Source organism: Avibacterium volantium (assembly GCF_900635775.1). NCBI lineage: Bacteria > Pseudomonadati > Pseudomonadota > Gammaproteobacteria > Pasteurellales > Pasteurellaceae > Avibacterium > Avibacterium volantium. The sequence goes on from NZ_LR134167.1 coordinate 792,856, forward strand.
TTGTGCAACTGCTACATAATACCGAAAAATAAGGAAAAATATCACCGCTCTTTTTATTCTTGATTATGCCAAGGCATACTTAATTAGCCCATAAGCAATAAACCACATAATGATCCCCGTGCAGAAATCGAGCAAACGCCAAGTGATTGGTTTTTGGAAAAAGGGAATCAGCAATCTTGCGCCATAGCCCACACTGAAAAACCATAATCCTGACGCGGAAATTGTGCCGAGCAGAAACGCGGTTTTATCCTCGATACTTAACGTGCCAGCAATACCGCCTACGATAACAATGGTATCCAAGTAAACGTGCGGATTAAGAAAAGTGAGCGCGAGGGCGATCGCCAGCGTTCTTTTAAGGGATAAGCTTGCTCCTTGTTCTAAGGCGAGCGCGGTGTTGTTGCGATAAGCGGAAAGGAAAGCGCGGCCACCATAAACCAGCAAAAATAATCCCCCCACTAAGGCTAATACCACACTGGCGATTTTTTCTTGGCTGATGAAATGCCCTAAACCAAACACGCCAAGGGAAAATAACAAGCAATCACAGAGGAAAAATAGCACACAAAGCAAGAAAACGTGCTGTTTGAGCAAACCTTGTTTAAGTAAAAATGTGTTTTGTGCGCCAATGGTAGCGATAAGACCAAAGCACATTAAAAAACCCTGTAGATAAAATTCCATTGCTTTCCCCTAGTTATTCCCTAATGATTCAAAACGGCGATTATAAAAGCCATAGGTGAAAATAATCAATCGCAAAGGGCAAATTTCCTTAAACTTTGCCTTATTAAGTAGTACACTATCGACACATATTTTCAGCCTATTTAGAGGGATAAAATGAAACCTTTTTTAATTGCGCCATCTATTTTATCAGCGGATTTAGCCCGCTTGGGCGAAGACGTGGAAAACGTGCTAAAGTGCGGTGCAGATTTAATTCATTTTGATGTAATGGATAACCATTATGTGCCAAATTTAACCTTTGGCCCTGCAGTATGCAAAGCCCTGCGTGATTACGACATTACCGCGCCCATTGATGTGCATTTAATGGTGAAACCGGTGGATCGTTTAATCCCTGATTTTGCCAAAGCAGGGGCGAATTACATCACTTTCCACCCAGAAGCCACAGAGCATATTGATCGCTCGTTGCAACTTATTCGTGATAATGGCTGCAAAGCAGGCTTGGTGTTTAATCCCGCCACGCCATTGAGCTATTTGGATTATGTGATGGATAAAGTAGATATGATCTTGCTGATGTCAGTAAATCCGGGGTTTGGCGGCCAGTCTTTTATTCCTGCAACGCTGGAAAAATTAAAACAAGCACGCCAACGCATTGATGAAAGCGGTTTGGATATTCGTTTAGAAGTCGATGGTGGGGTTAAAGTGAATAATATTGCGGAAATTGCACGCGCAGGGGCGGATACCTTTGTGGCTGGCTCGGCAATTTTCGATCAACCCGATTATCAAAAAGTGATTGACGAAATGCGTCAAGAATTAAGTAAGGTAAGCAAATAATGACATCACAATTTAAACTTATTGGTTTCGATTTAGACGGCACGTTAGTAAACAGCCTGCCTGATTTAGCCCTTTCGGTGAATTCTGCGTTAAGTGAAGTAGATTTGCCGCCAGCGCCTGAAGAATTAGTGCTAACTTGGATCGGTAATGGCGCGGGCGTATTGATTGGACGCGCATTGGAATGGGCAACCGCACAAACTGGCAAAACATTAAGTGCGGTGGAAATTGAGCAAGTAAAAACGCGCTTTAATTTTTATTATGGCGAAAACCTGTGTAATCTCAGCCGTTTATATCCTAATGTGAAAGAAACGCTCACCGCATTAAAAGAACGTGGCTTTATTTTAGCCGTGGTAACCAATAAGCCAACGCAACACGTTCTCCCTGTGCTAAAAGCCTTTGGCATTGATCATTTATTTAGCGAAACCTTGGGCGGGCAATCCTTACCGCAAATCAAACCGCACCCTGCGCCACTGTATTACTTATGCGGTAAATTCGGCTTATACCCAAAACAGATTTTATTTGTGGGTGATTCAAGAAATGACATCATTGCCGCCACTTCTGCAGGCTGCCCTGTGGTGGGATTAACCTACGGCTACAACTACAATATTCCTATTGCAGAAGCGCACCCTGATTGGGTTTTTGATGATTTCGCGCAAATTCTGCAAATTGTTTAATATGAATTAAAAAGGATATAACAATGACCAAACCTATCGTATTTAGTGGCGTTCAGCCTTCTGGTGAATTGACTATTGGTAACTACCTTGGCGCGTTACGCCAATGGGTGAAAATGCAAGATGATTATGAATGCCTGTTTTGTATCGTGGATCAACACGCCATCACAGTGCGTCAAGATCCACAAAAATTACATTCTGCCACCCTTGATGTGCTAGCGTTATATTTAGCTTGCGGCATTGATCCTGAAAAAAGCACAATTTTTATTCAATCGCACGTTCCAGAACACGCTCAGCTTGCGTGGGTGCTAAATTGCTACACCTATTTTGGTGAAATGGGGCGTATGACCCAATTTAAGGATAAATCCGCACGCCACGCCGAAAATGTGAATGTTGGATTATTTACCTATCCTGTTTTAATGGCGGCAGATATTTTGCTTTACCAAACCAATCAAGTACCAGTGGGGGAAGATCAAAAGCAACATTTAGAAATCACCCGTGATATTGCGCAGCGCTTCAACGCACTTTATGGCGAACATTTTGCCATTCCAGAAGTATTTATTCCGAAAGCGGGCGCGCGCGTGATGTCCTTACTTGAGCCAGAGAAAAAAATGTCGAAATCAGACGAAAATCGCAACAACGTGATTGGTTTGTTGGAAGATCCAAAGTCTGTAGTGAAAAAAATTAAACGTGCGGTAACAGATTCCGATGAGCCACCTGTAATTCGTTATGACGTAAAAAATAAAGCAGGCGTGTCTAACTTGTTAGATATTTTAGCGGGAATTACCGGCAAAAGCATTGCCGAATTAGAAGCAGAATTTGAAGGCAAAATGTACGGTCATTTAAAAACCGCCGTGGCCGATGAAGTATCTGCAATGCTCACCCAGTTGCAAGAGCGCTATCACCATTTCCGTAATAACGAAGCCTTATTGCATAAAATCGCTGCCGAAGGGGCGAAAAAAGCCCAAGCACGCGCGAAAGCTACATTAGATTCGGTGTACAAAGCTATCGGTTTTGTTGCCCTTTAATACTTATCGCGATTTTATTTTAATCATAAATTAGGCGAAAAATTCGCCTAATTTTCACCGCACTTTCTTTTGCAATGAACTATTGTTCTGCAATGCAATCTAAATAAACACTGCATTTAATTAGTATTAGAAGGAATGTTAATGAAACTATTCAAAGTGCTTTTGCTTAGCTTGTTTGCTTTGCCTAATGCCTGGGCAAATTTAGATACCAATATCAAATACAGCTCAAATTATTTAATGCCTGCTTATGTGCATTTTAACGCCAACGGATCGCAATATCGCGTTGATGCTAAGATTAATATTCCGCTGTATAACATTGAATTCAAATCCGTTGGGACGCAAAGCAAAACGGATTTTAAAATGACTAATTACCAAGATGTGCGTAATGGTAAGCCTTATGCCAAAACGATCATCAAAGGCAATGAAATTGCGTATGGTAAAGTGAAAAACGGTTTGAAAAGCGAGCCACTTGAAATGCCAACCTTTGATTTATTCACTGTGGCGTTCCAGCTTAGCTATTACGATAAATTGCCGCAAAATTTCCAAATTACTAACGGCAAAAAATTGTATCCAATGAAAAATGTATTGGTGAAAAAAAGCGAACGAAAAGTAACGCAGGATAATCAATCGCACACCGAAATCACCTATCAATTCCGCACGGGTGAAAAATCTTTTGTAGTGAAAAAATACGCAGGTGAACAATTCCCACGCTATATTTCCTACGATAAAGATGGCGATCATTATGAATTAACGTTTAGTGAGTTTGTGAAATAAGGCTTAATATATTTCGTACTAAAAAGGCAGCGTTCAAGTAAATATTGATACGCTGCCTTTTCTCTTATATGTATATACGGTTTAAAAATTTAATAAAAACCACCGCACTTTTTCTAACAAGGAATATTAATCTTCATCTTTTTCCCATTCTAATGCACGTTTCACGGCTTTTTTCCAGCCTTTGTAACGTTTAATGCGTTTAGCTTCATCGTCATCAGGCAGGAAAGTGCGTTCAACATCGGCTTTATCACGCAGTTCGTCTAAATCTTTCCAAAATCCGGTGGCAAGCCCAGCGAGATAAGCTGCGCCTAGTGCGGTAACTTCTTTCACCACGGGGCGTTCAACTGGGGTGTTGAGAATATCGGCTTGGAATTGCATTAGGAAATTATTAGCAGTTGCGCCGCCGTCCACGCGTAAGGATTTAAGTTTCTTCCCCTGAATCAAATTGCATTGCTTCTAACACATCACGAGTTTGATAGGCGATAGATTCAAGGGTAGCGCGCACAATGTGGTTGCGGTTTGCGCCACGGGATAGGCCTAAAATTGCGCCACGGGCGTAAGGATCCCAATAAGGCGCGCCTAAACCAGTAAAGGCGGGAACAACATAAACCCCGTTACAATCAGGCACTTTCTGTGCGAAATATTCGCTGTCGAAACTATCGTGAACAATTTTCAGTTCATCACGCAACCATTGAATGGAAGCCCCGCCCATAAAAATAGAGCCTTCTAAAGCATACTCAGGTTCGCCTTTGGCATTACAAGCGATGGTGGTAAGCAAACCATTCTGTGATTGCACCGCTTTATCACCCGTGTGCATTAGCATAAAACAGCCCGTCCCGTAAGTATTTTTCGCTTGCCCTGCGTGAACGCAAAGATGTCCATAAAGGGCGGCTTGTTGGTCACCTGCAATCCCTGCCACGGGGATACGCACGCCCCCTTTACCGCCGATGTTGGTTTGCCCGTAAATTTCCGAAGAATTTCGCACTTCTGGCAACATTGATTTTGGAATGTCCAAAATTTCGAGCATTTTGTCATCCCATTGTTTGGTATGAATGTTGAACAACATTGTGCGGGAAGCGTTGGTGTAATCCGTAACGTGTACCCGCCCTTGCGTGAGTTTCCACACCAGCCAAGTATCCACCGTACCAAAAAGCAATTCACCACGTTCAGCTTTTTCTCTTGCACCTTCTACATTATCCAAAATCCATTTCACTTTAGTGCCAGAAAAGTAAGGATCTACCACTAATCCTGTGGTTTTGCGAATATAATCTTCGTGGCCGTCAGCTTTGAGTTTATCGGTAATATCCGCAGTGCGGCGGCATTGCCACACAATGGCATTATATACAGGTTTACCCGTTTCTTTTTCCCATACAATGGTGGTTTCACGCTGATTCGTGATCCCTATTGCGGCAATGCTATCAGAAGAAATACCTGCTTTCGCCACCACTTCGTTTAAGGTGGAACTTTGTGTTGCCCAAATTTCCATTGGATTATGCTCCACCCAGCCAGCTTGCGGGTAAATTTGAGTAAATTCACGCTGTGCAATTTCAACCACATTGGCATTATGATCAAGCAATACCGCTCTAGAGCTGGTTGTGCCTTGATCTAAGGCGATGATATATTTTTTCTCTGTCATAACCGATCCTCTTTTGTCTGTTAGATAAGTAAAATGTTGCACCTTTTTACTCGCGAGAACATTAGTTTTGAGCTAAAACGAAAGAATTACCTGAAAGAAAATAACCGAAAACGCTCAAATTTAAAATGAGCAATATTCAAATTTTTGATCCACCTCACAAAATATTTTTACTGCTCCCTATTATGAGTTATTCACTATATTTCAATAATAATCAATAAATTAAAAATGTGATCCAGCTAGCAAATTGGAGGAAAAGTAGATAAATCCTTACAAAAAGTATTGCTTTATAAGATTTTCTATTAATAATGAAATACGCACCAATAATATTCAAAAGAACACTTTTTGGATCTAAACGAAAGAAAATTACAGATCTCATAAAATGGATTAAAAAGGAGTGCATTATGAATGCTTATCTGGCTGAATTTATTGGTACGGCATTACTGATTTTAATGGGAAATGGTGTCGTTGCAAATGTCTGCTTAAATAAAACCAAAGGGCAAAGTTCAGGGTGGATTGTGATCACCACCGCTTGGGCGTTTGCGGTTTATGTGGCGGTGGTCGTAACAGGGCCTTATAGTGGCGCACATCTTAACCCTGCAGTAACCCTTGGCTTGGCGGTAATTGGCAGTTTTGCGCCTTCAATGATTTTAGGCTATGTAGCCGCGCAAATTGCAGGAGGAATGTTCGGCGCGCTACTTGTGTATATTTTCTATAAAGATCATTTTGCAGCTACTGAAGATCAAGGGTCAAAACGCGCGTGTTTCTGTACAGAACCAGCCATTCGCAACTATGCTAGCAACTTTATTAGCGAACTCATTGGCACCTTTGTTTTATTATTCGTGATTTTCTACATCACTGGCGCAAGCCTGAATTTTCCAGAAGGCTCTGCCACACCAATTGGATTAGGTTCTCTTGGCGCATTACCGGTAGCAATCTTAGTGTGGGCAATTGGCTTGAGCTTAGGCGGTACAACAGGTTATGCCATCAATCCAGCCCGTGATCTCGGCCCTCGTCTAACCCTTGGCTTATTAGGTAAAACCTTAAATACAGGTGCAGATTGGCAATACAGCTGGGTACCTGTCTTAGGCCCAGTTACAGGGGCTGTGTTGGCAGGTTTACTGTACAACGCCTTAATGTAAGAATGGATAGGAAAAAGGAAAGCGTTCAATTTGAGGATATTTGAACGCTTTTTTTATGTGGGGCTAGCCCTATTCTTCTGCAATCTCAATCACCTCCACCCACTCATCACCTTTCACCCACCACCGAACATTAAATTCATACAATTTCATTCCATAAATACGATCAGATGTTTTTCCTTGTTGATAAGCGGGGCGAGGATCTTGTTGTAGCACTTCCGTGATAAAACGCTGAAAATTTGGATATTTTGCACCGCACTTGATTAATTGCGCTTGAGCCTGTGGGGAAAAGCACACTTGTAGCTTTGCTTCGGGGGGCTGTTGGGCAAAGCCTGAATTGGCATTGGGCTCGCTGTCGGCATAGGCAATATAGGGTTTAATGTCAAAAATAGGGGTGCCGTCCACCAAATCGACCGAGCCTAAATGCAACAACACTTCACCTTGATTGATTTCAACGCGTTTCAATTCTACTTTGGAAAGCCCTAAGGGATTGGGGCGGTGTGTGGCGCGTGAAGCAAATACGCCAATGCGTTGATTACCACCAAGGCGTGGTGGGCGAACGGTGGGCTGCCATTTGCCCGTGGGGATTTTATCAAACTGGAAAATAAGCCATAAGTGAGAAAATTGCTCCAAGCCACGCACGGCTTCAGGTTGGTTATAAGGTGCGAGTAAGCGGATTGTGCCAATGCCGTCTTGTACTAAATTAGGCTGGCGTGGCACGGAAAATTTCTCTTTATAAGGCGTGTGAATAATCCCGATGGGGGAAAGGGTTAAATTAAGTTGCGACATATTTTCCTTAAACAGTTAAAATGGCGAAAATAAATGAGTACAATAGCCCATCCTTTGGGATATTTTACGCCAAAATCAGGATTTAGAAAGATAAGTGAAAAATATGGATAAACAAGTTGTTAAAATGTGGGTGGAAACCGCAAGACCAAAAACCCTGCCTTTAGCTGCCGCTTCGATTGTTATGGGGGCAGCACTTGCCTATTGGGATCATAAATTTAGCTGGCAAATCAGCCTGTTATGTTTGATTACCACCTTGTTGCTACAAATTCTTTCTAACTTTGCCAATGATTATGGCGATCATCAAAAAGGCAGTGATACCGCAGAGCGTATCGGCCCGTTGCGTGGCATTCAACACGGCGTGATTAGTGCGCAACAGCTGAAAAAAGGGCTTATTGCGGTGATCTTAGCAAGTTTGTTTTTCGGTTTTCTGTTAATTGGCATTGCGTATCAAAGTTATGCGGATCTCTTGGCATTTTCTCTTTTAGGTGGGCTTGCCATTATTGCCGCGATTACTTATACCGTAGGCGCAAAGCCCTATGGTTATATGGGGTTGGGCGATATTTCCGTGCTGCTGTTTTTTGGTATTTTGGGCGTATGTGGCACTTATTATTTACAAGCGCATCAATTAAATTTAATGATTTTTTTACCCGCACTTGCAACGGGGCTTTTTGCTACTGCGGTATTAAATATCAATAATTTACGCGATATTGAGCAAGATAAAAAAGCAGGTAAGAACACCCTTGCCGTTCGTCTTGGGGCGAAAAATGGACGAATTTATCACTGCACTTTACTAGCCGTAGGGGCGTTGTGTTATGTGATTTTTGCCTTGGCGAATTTCCACCATTTATTGAGCTTTATTTTTCTTTTGGCGTATCCTTTATTGGTGAAGCACGCCTTGTATGTTTATCGTAGCCAAGATCCCCTGTTATTGCGTCCAATGCTCGGGCAAATGTCAATGTTAGCGCTTTTAACCAACTTACTTTTTAGTTTCGGCTTGCTAGTGGGCTAGCAATAGGCATATACTAGAACAATCATTTTCAGCGTAAAAAGGTGAACTTATGTGTATTGATACTTCCACATTGTGCGATGTTTATTTAGATCAAGTTGATGTTGTTGAACCGATCTTTTCTAATTTTGGTGGATTGACCTCATTTTACGGCAAGGTTACCACGGTAAAATGCTTTGAAAGCAATGGCTTAATTGCCGAGATTTTAGAAGAAAACGGTGAAGGTCGCGTATTATTGGTTGATGGTGGTGGTGCAGTGCGCCAAGCCTTGATTGATGCGGATCTTGCTCAGCTTGCTCTAGATAATGGCTGGGAAGGAATTATTGTTTACGGTGCCGTTCGCCAAATTCAACAGTTAGAAAATTTAGATATTGGTATTCAAGCCCTTGCACCAATTCCAGTGGGTGCAAGTGATGATACGCAAGGGGAAGTTGATGTACCAGTGAATTTTGGTGGTGTTACTTTCTACCCAGAAGACTATGTGTATGCAGATTTAACCGGCATTATTCTTTCGCAAGAGCCGTTAGAGTTAGAAGATGTCGAAGAAGAATAATTTGATTAAGGATTAACATAATGGCAAGTTTTTCTTGCCATTATTTTTTGTCCTTGTTTTCCTTTTGTTATCCCTTTATTGCGATTTCCCCCAATTATTTTTCTGACCTGCCTCACAAAACCACAAATTTTTTGTTGCTTTTTATTAACAAGTTGATAACGTTAGCTTGTCTTTATGGCTAACCCAAAAAAGTTAGCACAAATAACAACCATAAAGAGGAATTACTATGAATGCAACATCAACTCAAACTACCTCACATCGCAATGGAATTATTCTTATTGCCGATATGGTGCTTTTCTTTGTTTTATTGAATTTTCTGCCTTTCGATCCCAAAGCGAACAAAGGCTTAGCAATGCTGGCATTTATCGCCGTGTTATGGCTCACTGAGGCCTTGCACGTTACCATCACTGCGCTTTTAGTGCCGCTATTGGCTATAGTGTTGGATCTGGTTACCACCAAGCAGGCGCTGGTTGCCTTTGCTGATCCAAATATCTTCCTATTCTTTGGGGGATTTGCGCTTGCTACAGCCTTACACCAACAAAATATTGACCGTATGATTGCCAACAAAATTATGGCATTAGCTGGCGGGCGTTTATTGGTGGCGGTGCTTTATCTCTTTACCATTACCGCATTTTTATCAATGTGGATGAGTAACACCGCAACTGCGGCAATGATGTTACCACTGGCAATGGGGATTTTAAGCCAAATGGATAAAGAGCGTGAGCATAATACCTATGTTTTCGTACTATTAGGGATTGCTTATAGTGCAAGTATCGGCGGTATGGGAACGCTCGTAGGTAGCCCACCAAATAACATTGTGGCAACTCAACTAAAACTCACTTTCTCCGATTGGTTAAGTTACGGTTTACCAGTGATGATTCTATTAATGCCAATTATGATTGGTACGCTATATATGGTATTCCGCCCGAAACTAAACCTACATTTCAAACAAGATTTTGAAAAAATTGAGTTTAATTCTAAACGCATTATCACCCTTGCGATTTTCGTTTTAATCGCGCTATGCTGGGTGTTCAGCAGCAAAATTAACCCAATGCTTTCTTCTTTGCTAGGGCTTGAGAAAAAAATTGCCAGCTTTGATAGTGTGATTGCGCTCTTCGCTGCGGTGGTGATTTGTGCCACAGGAGTTGCTTCTTGGAAACAATTACAAAACAACACGGACTGGGGTGTGTTAATGCTGTTTGGTGGTGGTTTAACCCTAAGTTCCGTATTGCGTGATTCAGGCGCGAGCCGCATTTTGGCTGATGGTATCGTATTCTTAATTGAAGGCGGACATTTCTATCTCATCGGCTTATTGGTGGCAGCATTTATCATCTTCTTAACGGAATTTACGTCTAACACCGCAAGTGCGGCCTTACTAGTACCGATTTTTATCTCCATTGCACAATCTTTAGGAATGCCAGAGCTTGGCCTTGCGTTAATCATCGGCTTAGGGGCATCTTGTGCCTTTATGTTACCAGTCGCCACACCGCCAAACGCGATTGTATTTGGTACTGGCGAAGTGAAACAACGTGAAATGATCCGCGCAGGTATCTTGCTCAATCTCATTAGCGTATTTGTGATTGGTACAGTGGCTTATTTATTGTGGTTCTAAAATGATAAGGGTGAAAGCAACCTTTCGCCCTTATTTTCTTCTTCACATCGAATAAAAATAGCGGAGAAATCCGCTATTTTTTGTTATCCTAAGCAGCATTCAGATTATTTTCGGACAAGGTTATGACTTCCCACAACAACACCCACAAAAAACAGCAAGAAAATGCACCGCACTTTGCGCAAACTGACGTAGAACAGTCTAATGCAGCGCCTATTGATAACGAGCAAGAAACCACCCATTTTGGTTTCCAAACCGTAGCAAAAGCAGAAAAACAAAAGCTCGTAGCGAACGTGTTCCATTCGGTGGCAGGTAAATATGATTTAATGAATGATTTGCTTTCTTTCGGTATTCATCGCGTTTGGAAACGATTTACGATCGATTGCAGTGGCGTGCGGAAAGGGCAAAAAGTGTTGGATCTAGCAGGCGGAACGGGCGATTTCAGTGCCAAGTTTTCTCGTCTTGTGGGGGAAACGGGGCAAGTGATTTTGGCTGACATCAATTCCTCAATGCTCAACGTGGGGCGGGATAAATTACGCAATCTTGGCGTGATTGGCAACATTAACTATGTGCAAGCCAATGCGGAAACCTTGCCTTTTGCCGATAACACCTTTGATTGCGTGATTATCAGTTTCGGGTTGCGTAATGTTACAGACAAAGACAAAGCATTGCGTTCAATGTTTCGCGTACTGAAACCCGGTGGACGTTTGTTGGTGTTGGAATTTTCTAAGCCGATCCTAGATCCACTCAGCAAAATCTATAATTTTTATTCTTTCAATATTTTGCCGAAAATCGGCGAAGTGGTGGTGAATGACGGCGATAGTTACCGTTATTTAGCCGAATCAATCCGAATGCACCCGAAACAAGAAGATCTTAAAACAATGATGGAGCAAGCGGGGTTCGAGCAAGTGAGTTACTACAATCTCAGCGCGGGCATTGTGGCGTTGCACCGTGGTTATAAATTTTAAGCGAGCAAAAAATGAACTTTCTGCAACAATTAATGCTACCACAATGGCTCAACGGTGCGTTGGAATCCTTGCTAAATTATTTGCTAAAACGTACCGCACATAGCGAAATTTATTTACGCAAACTTAACGGCAAGGTGCTGAAAATTCAGCCACAACAGTTTGATTTTCCGATATATTTTGTATTTTCTCCACAGCGCATTGATCTGCTCAATCAATATGAAGGTGAAGTGGATTGTGCAGTGAATCTCAAAGCGCAGTTATTGTTACAAATGCCGAGTAAGCAGCAATTATCCGCCCATTTAAACGATCAATCCATTCAGCTACAAGGGGATTTGCAAGTCTTGCAAGATTTCACTACCTTGTTGGAGTTTTTAGAGAAAGATCCTGCCGAACTTCTTTCCCCTTTTGTGGGTGATGTGGTGGCACAAAGTGCGGTGAATTTTTTACGCAATTTTGCTCAGATGGCAAAAAGAAAATTGCAACAAAGCCAGCAATATTGGGGGGAGCGTTTAACGGAAGAATGGGCAGTTATCTCGCCAAGCCTTGCCATTGCAGATTTTTGCGAGCAAGTAAAAAAGCTGGAAAAACAGACCGCGCTTTTAGAACAAAAACTCAATCAGCTTCAGCAAGCACGAAAATAAGCCAATGACTTTTAAAGATTTCAAACGTTTATACAAAATTATCCGCACTTTTCTCATTTATGGCATTGATGAAGCCCTACCTCACAATGCCTACACGCGCCCCTTGCGTTGCTGGCGGAAAACCCTATTTTGGCTTCGCAATCAGCATAAAGAACAGGCGTTTGGCTTGCGTTTACGCCTTGCCTTGCAAGAGCTTGGGCCAGTTTGGATCAAACTCGGGCAAATGCTTTCCACCAGACGAGATTTATTTCCCCCTGATATTGCTGATGAATTGGCATTATTGCAAGATCAAGTTGAACCCTTTGACGGCAAGCTAGCACGTGAACAAATTGAACAAGCCTTTGGGGGCAAATTAGAAACTTGGTTTGAGGATTTTGATGAAACCGCGCTTGCTTCCGCCTCTATCGCACAAGTGCATACAGCAAGATTTAACGCTACACAGCCCCTTGCGGGGAAAGAAGTGGTGCTGAAAGTGCTACGCCCGAATATTCAGCTACAAATTGAAGCAGATTTAAGCTGGATGTATAAACTCGCCAGCTGGATTCCGCGTTTATCAAGTGAAGGGCATCGTCTGCGCGCGGTGGAAGTGATTCGTGAATATGAAAAAACCTTGCGTGATGAGCTAGATTTACGCATCGAAATGGCGAACGCTATCAAGCTCAAAGCCAATTTTGCCGACAGTCCGATGCTGTATATTCCTGAAATGTATCAAGAATTTTGCCACCAAAATGTCATCACAATGGAACGCATTTACGGCATTCCTGTGTCTGATGTGGAAAGCCTAAAAGCCAACGGCACGGATATGAAATTGCTGGCAGAACGTGGCGTGCAAGTGTTTTTCACCCAAGTGTTCCGCGATAGCTTTTTCCATGCGGATATGCACCCAGGGAATATTTTCGTTAATCCACAACACCCTGAAAATCCGCAATACATCGGCATTGATTGCGGGATTGTTGGACGTTTGAACGATAACGATAAACGCTATTTAGCAGAAAGTTTTGTCGCCTTTTTTAACCGTGATTATCGCCGCGTAGCACAAATGCACGTTGATGCGGGCTGGACACCGCAAGATACCAATATTGATGAATTTGAACAGGCGTTCCGCGAAGTGTGCGAGCCAATTTTCGCCAAGCCCTTATCGGAAATTTCGTTCGGGCAGGTATTGCTCAATTTATTCAATGTGGCGCGCGAATTTAATATGCAGGTGCAACCGCAGCTAGTGTTATTACAAAAAACCTTGCTTTACATTGAAGGATTAGGGCGTCAGCTTTATCCGCAGTTAGATTTATGGGACACCGCTAAACCTTTCTTACAAAATTGGTTGGACGAACAAATGGGCGTGAAAGCCTTGGCGAAAAATTTAAAGGCTAGCCTGCCTTATATCACCGAACATTTACCGCAATTCCCCGCAGCCTTAATGGACGCGTTAAAGCAGCAAACGCAAATTCGCCAACAGTTACACGAAATCAATAAAAAGTTGGCAAAACAGCAACGCTGGCAGAAAAAAGCCTTTGCGCTGATAATGGGAGCGGTGCTGTTTTTGGGAACATTATGGCAATTTTCCGCCTTGCCTCTATGGGCAAATATCGGTTTATTAACGGGCGGTGGGCTACTTTGGCTTATGGCGTTGATAATGCCATAGCCTTATAGCTACAGGCAAAATTTGGCGATAAATCAATAAAATGTGAAATAATGCAAATTGTCTATTGTTCAAGATGAATAAAAAAGTTATATTTTGGCACGATTTCATTAAGTTAGTTATAGGAGTAAAAAAATGGGTTTAGGTGGCGTAAGTATTTGGCAATTACTCATTGTTTTGTTAATCGTATTAGTCTTTTTCGGCACAAAAAAATTGCGTAATGTGGGTTCAGATTTAGGGACTGCAGTGAAAGGCTTTAAAAACGCAATGAAAGATGATGAAACAGCTGCAGAGCCGAAAAAAATTGCCGATGACGCACAACAAGCGAAAGCGGAAACTGTAAAAGACAAAGAACAGGCATAATCCGTGTTTGATATTGGTTTTTCTGAATTACTGTTAATTTCTATTGTGGGCTTAGTGGTGCTAGGCCCTAAACGCTTGCCCGTGGCGATTCGTACCGTGATGGGTTGGGTTCGCACCATTCGTGGTTTAGCAGCGAATGTACAAAATGAATTAAGCCAAGAATTAAAATTGCAGGAATTACAGGAAAGCATCAAAAAAGCCGAACATCTTAATTTACAGCAACTTTCTCCTGAATTGAGCCAAACAGTGGAAGAATTAAAGGCTTCTGCGGAAAAAATTAAAGCCAATTTAGAAGAAAAAGCGGCAAGCACGCAAACGTCCTTTGAGCATCAAGTGCAAGAATTAAAAAGTGCGGTGCAAAATTCTGAACAAATTTCTCCGCAAGAAACCGCACATCACGACAGCACTCAAAGTGATAAATCAGCAGAAAACGCACTTTCCCCTGCGGATATGGCAGAGCTTGCCGAGCAAGATGAATCTCAATTGGAGCTGACCAGTGCGTACTATCCTGAAGATGATACTCTTGCTGATGTTGCCCCTTCAACAAAATCCCAATCAGAAAAAGCATAAAGGCATTTTATGACTGTTGAAGAAACCCAACCTTTAATTAGCCATTTACTTGAACTGCGTGATCGTCTGTTGCGTTGCGTGTTCGTGGTGGCGGTGGTCTTTTTAGGCTTGGTTTATTTTGCCAACGATATTTATAATTTTGTTGCCTCGCCATTACTCAGCGTAATGCCGTCAGGGGCGAGTATGATCGCAACTAATATCGCGACGCCTTTCTTTACCCCATTGAAATTAACGGGTGTTGTTGCGGTGTTTATTTCTGTGCCATTCTTACTTTACCAAGTGTGGGCATTTATCGCACCAGCACTGTATCAGCACGAAAAACGCTTAATTTATCCGCTGTTATTTTCTAGTACTGTGCTGTTTTATTTAGGCGTGGCGTTCGCCTATTATGTGGTGTTTCCACTCGTGTTTGGTTTTCTCACCAAAACCGCACCAGAAGGCGTTGCCATTGCCACGGATATTAGTAGCTACTTAGATTTCGTTCTCACCTTATTTCTTGCATTTGGCGTGTGTTTTGAAGTGCCTGTGGCGATTATTTTGCTCTGCTGGTCTGGCGTTACCACTATTGACGATTTGAAGAAAAAACGCCCTTACATCATCGTTGCCGCCTTTGTGGTGGGAATGTTGCTTACACCGCCAGATATTTTTTCACAAACCTTGCTTGCCATTCCAATGTGTCTATTGTTTGAAGTAGGGTTATTATTTGCGCGTTTTTATCGCCCGAAAGAAGATAATGACGATACGGGCAACGACACCGACAGCAGTGAGAATGAAGCACAACAACACAAAGAATAATTTCTTTCCAACCAGTTTTAGGGCGAACCAATGTGTTCGCCCGTTATACTTATAACGAAAAGATTTTGGAGAATAATGATGACTCAACAAATTTTCACAGGCTTTCCTGCACGCCGTTTACGCCGTATGCGTAAGCACGATTTCAGCCGCCGCTTAATGGCAGAAAACAAGCTCACGGCAGATGATTTAATTTATCCAGTGTTTATTATTGAAGGTGAAAATTATCGCGAACCTGTGCCGTCAATGCCTAAAGTGGAGCGTTTAACCTTAGATCAGCTACTTATTGAAGCAGGGTCATTAGTGAAATATGGCGTGCCTGTAATCGCCTTGTTCCCTGTAATTGATCAAAGTAAAAAATCTCTAATGGCGGAAGAAGCCTACAATCCTAACGGCTTGGTGCAACGTGCGGTGAAAGCGTTGAAATCTCATTATCCTGAGCTAGGGGTTTTAACCGATGTGGCGTTAGATCCTTACACCGTACACGGTCAAGACGGCATTATTGATGATGACGGCTATGTGCTAAACGACATCACCACGGAAGTGCTGGTGAAACAAGCCCTCTCCCACGCCGAAGCAGGTGCTGATATTGTTGCGCCAAGCGATATGATGGACGGCAGAATTGGCAAAATTCGCACCGCACTTGAAGACAGCGGTTTTATCAACACGCAAATTATGGCGTATTCCGCCAAATATGCCTCGAATTATTATGGCCCATTCCGCGACGCAGTGGGATCTTCAAGCAATTTGAAAGGCGGCGATAAGAAAACCTACCAGCTCGATCCAGCCAATAGCGATGAAGGCTTGCAAGAAGTGGCATTGGACATTCAAGAAGGTGCGGATATGGTGATGGTGAAACCGGGAATGCCTTATTTAGATATGGTGTACCGCGTGAAACAACACTTTGGCGTGCCAACTTTTGCTTACCAAGTATCAGGGGAATACGCAATGCATATGGCAGCGATTCAAAATGGCTGGCTGAAAGAAAAAGAATGTATTATGGAAAGCCTGTTGTGCTTTAAACGCGCAGGGGCAGACGGCATTCTCACCTATTTTGCCAAACAGGTGGCAGAGTGGATTTACTTAGAAAATCAAGGTAAATAGAAAGATAAGTAAACAAAAACTTACCATAAAAACACCGCACTTTATTTTGTTATAAACAGAAAGAGCGGTGTTTTTTTAGCTACTTTTTAATCACCAGAAAACAAGGCGGAATATCTCTATTCCGCCCTGTTTCTGGTATTGAAGTGAAAACATTAATCTAACTTAACGCCACCTGTATTAAATGCCTCAAGATGAATTTGCTCTGCTGGCACACCTAAATCTACTAAAGATTTATACTGCGCTTGCATAAATGCCATTGGGCCACATAGGTAGTAATCCGCGTCTTTCGGTAAAAGTGCGGTTGGAATTTGGCTTAAATCTAAACGCCCTGTGGCGTCTGCTTGCGCATCTTCCACTTCATAAACGGTAAAGGTGCTAACATTTGGATATTGCGCTTTTACCCCATCAACGTGCGCTTTCATTGCGTGTACATCGGCATTACGACAAGCGTGGATAAAGCTCACCGGCGAAGGTACATTTTGCTCTACTAACTGGTTAAGCATTGCAATCATCGGAGTTAAGCCCACGCCACCACTGATAAACACATTTGGTTTTTGGCTATCAATTAAGAAGAAGTTGCCTGTTGGCGCAGTGGCTTCAATTTCATCACCCTCATTTAACCCGTGCAAGGTGGTAGAAACCCAGCCGCCTGCTAGCTCACCTTTTGGATCTTCACGTTTAACTGAAATGCGTAAATAGTCTGATTTTGGATTATCAGAAAGGGTATATTGACGCGGCTGTTTTAAGCCTAATTCTGGAACGAAAACACGCACCGAGATATATTGCCCTGCTTTATAAGTTGGCAAATCACCGCCATCAACAGGCTGCAAATAGAAAGAGGTAATTTCACTGCTTTCTTCCACTTTCTTGGCAATTTTGAATTTACGCCAGCCTAACCAGCTACCTTTAGTTTGCTGATGTTCGTCATAAATGGCTTTTTCTGTGCTAATCAAAATATCCGCTAATTGATTGTAGGCAGCAGTCCACGCCTCAATTAATGGATCGTCCATTGAAATTTGCAATACTTCACTAATCGAATGAAGTAAGTTATTGCCCACAATGGCATAATCCGGTGCTTGAATATCAAGGCTGACGTGTTTATGCACCATTAATTCAACTGCTGGCAATAGCACGGCTGGATTTTCAATATTTTCCGCATAAGCTAATACCGCATTCGCTAAAGAACGCGCTTGCGCACCGCTGCGTTGGTGTCCAAGGTTAAACACTTGTTTTAATTCAGGATGATTGGTGAGCATTCTGTTATAAAAATAAGAAGTGAGCGCAACACCATTTTCGCGTAGCACTGGCACTGTGGCTTTCACTAATTCAATTTGATTTGCTGTTAATGACATAGAAAGTCCTTTTGGGTTATTAAAGATATATTTAAAATACATTTTTAATACTAGGCTGACAAGCAATTATTTATCAATAATCCATAATCTAGCGAGAAGTGGTGAAATAGACTACAATACACCACCCAAGGAGTTGCAATGCAAATTAATAAATTTACTGATTATGGTTTTCGTGTGCTGATCTATCTTGCGCGTCAGCAGGAATGCACGCACACAATCGCCAGCCTTGCCAAGCAGCTTCACCTTTCACAAAATCATCTGGTCAAAATCGTCCATTTTATGGCGAAACAACAATGGCTGATTACCAGTCGCGGTAAAGGCGGCGGTATTCGTTTGGCGGAAAGCACATTAGATTTGCCTTTAGGCGAGATGCTACGCACCTTTCAAGGCAATGAGCCGTTGGTAAACTGCGTTTCACCTAAATGCGGATTACAAGCACAATGCCAATTAAAGCATTTGTTGGACAATGCCCTTGAGCAGTTTTACCAAAATCTTAACCAATACCCATTGCGAAAAGTCATTAGTAATCATTCACAAGACAGGATTAATTTTATTTCTTATCTGTAATTTCAATAAGATATAGAAAATGTTGTGCATAGCTTATTTAAAGTGCGGTGCTTTTTTCAGAAAAATTTACAAAAAAAGCCCCGCACTTTGTAGAACGGGGCTAAGGTTTAAAAAGAGAAACTATTGCAATAAGGAAATATCCGCCACTTGTAAGAATAATCCTTGCAAGGTTTTCAGAATGGCTAAGCGATTTTGACGAAGTTGTGGATCTTCCGCGTTCACCATCACTTTCTCAAAGAAATTGTCCACCGGTTGGCGTAAGTTGGCGAGTTTATCCAACACTGCCACATAATCGCCTTTGGCAATCAGCGGCTGTACTTCACTTTGTAGCGCTAGCACACTTTCCGCCAAGGCTTTTTCTTCAGGCTCGACACAACGATCTAAATGGATCTCGCCAATCTCACCTTCTGCTTTGGCTAAAATATTGCTTACACGCTTATTCGCAGCGGCTAAGGCTTCTGCTGCGTCAAGGGTACGGAAATGTGCCACTGCACGCACTCGTGCATCAAAATCAGCTGGGCGAGTAGGACGGCGTGCCAGCACCGCTTGAATGACATCTACCGCAATGCCTTCTTCTTGATACCACGCACGGAAGCGCCCGAGCATAAAGTCCACCACGTCATTCACCACATTGCTATTGGTGAGCTTGTCGGCGAAAAGTGCGGTGCTTTCTTGCACCAATTTTTCTAAATCCAGCGGCAGTTTTTTCTCCACAATAATCCGCAACACGCCCAACGCCGCACGGCGTAAAGCGAACGGGTCTTTGTCCCCTTTCGGGTGCTGACCGATGCCGAAAATTCCCGTTAGGGTATCCAATTTATCTGCCAATGCCACCGAACAAGCAACCAATGAATGTGGCAATTCATCGCCCGAAAAACGTGGCATATATTGCTCATTCAATGCCACCGCCACTTCTTCATCTTCCCCATCGTGGCGTGCATAGTGCATACCCATCACGCCTTGCGTATCAGTGAATTCAAACACCATATTGGTCATTAAATCACATTTTGATAACAAGCCTGCGCGCTCTGCTTTCGCCACGTCCGCACCAATTTGGGCGGCAATTTCGCCACTGAGTTTTTCGATACGCTCCGTTTTATCAAATAACGTGCCGAGTTGTTGCTGGAATAACACAGTTTTGAGGCGTGGCAAGTTGTCTTCTAAACGCTGTTTTAAATCGGTTTTGAAGAAAAATTCTGCGTCCGTTAAACGTGGACGCACCACTTTTTCGTTTCCTTCAATAATCGCCGTTGGATCTTGCGGATTGATGTTCGACACGAAAATAAAGTGCGGTAATAATTTTCCGTTTTTATCGTAAATCGGGAAATATTTTTGGTCGCCTTTCATTGTGTAAACTAAGGCTTCCGCAGGCACAGCAAGGAAACGCTCTTCAAATTTTGCAGTTAGCACATTTGGAAACTCCACCAACGCAGTAACTTCATCAAGCAGACTTTCTTCAATATCAGCCACACCACCAAGTGCGGTGGCTTTTTGTTGAGAATTTTCCAAAATAATCGCTTTACGGCGTTCAAAATCCGCGATCACGCTGCCTTTTTGCTCTAAAATGGCAGGATATTGATCGGCATTGTCAATGGTAAATTCTTGTTCGCCTAAGAAACGGTGTCCACGAATCGTTCTACCACTCGCCACGCCAAGAATGTCGCCCTCAATCAGCTCATTGCCAAACAGCAACGTTACCGTATGCACAGGGCGGACGAATTGCTCGCTTTTATCGCCCCAACGCATTGTTTTTGGAATTGGCAATTTCGCAAGGGCATTGCTGATAATACCTAGCAGAAGATTTTTGGTCGGTTGCCCCTCAATCACCGCACGATGAACCAGCCATTCGCCTTTATCGGTAACTAAACGCTCCGCCTGATCCACGCTAATGCCACAGCCTCTCGCCCAGCCCTCTGCCGCTTTGGTTGGCTTGCCTTCCGCATCAAACGCCGCCGCAACCGCAGGCCCACGTTTTTCCACTTCTTTGCTTGGCTGCGCTTCCGCCAGTCCCAACACTTTCACCGCTAAACGGCGTGGGGTGGCAAACCATTCTACTTTTTCAAATGCTAAACCAGCTTGGTTTAATTCATTTTCTACATTCTCCGCAAACGCGGTTGCTAATTTTTTGAGTGCCTTTGGAGGCAACTCTTCAGTGCCGATCTCGGCGAGGAAGTTTTTTGTCATTTTGGTTTTCTCTTTTAAAATATATCTGGTATGGGACAAATCTCCCCTAACCCCTCTTTACTAAAGAGGGGGACCTTCTTTAGTAAAGAAAAGTTGCGGGCTATTCCATATTTTTAATATTGTATTTTTAAAGCTCAATCCTCGTTATTTTAACTACCTAGTCCCTCTCTTTAGTAAAGAGGGGCTAGGGGGAATTTGTCAATTTAATTATCCTTACAACTACAAACAATCAACTTCTCTTTTTAATAAAGAAAGGGATTTTCCTTTAGTAAGAAAGAGTTGCGGGCTATTCTATATTTTTCAATATTGTATTTTCCAAGCTCCATTCTCATTATTCTAACTCCCAGTTCCCCCTCTTTAGTAAAGAGGGGCTAGGGGAGATTTGTCAATTTCATTATCCTCACAACTACAAATAATCAACTTCTCTTTTTAATAAAGAAAGGGATTTTCCTTTAGTAAGAAAGAGTTGCGGGCTATTCTATATTTTTCAATATTGTATTTTCCAAGTTCCATTCCCATCATTCTAACTACCCAGTCCCCCTCTTTAGTAAAGAGGGGTTAGGGGAGATTTGTCAATCCTCATAGCCTCTAAGGGATATTTGTACTTGTTCTAAAAATAGATAGATCTGTTCTACAACACCCTCAATCTCATAATAAATCTCATCATTATTAAACCGCATCACGGTAAAGCCTAACGATCTCAATTCATCATCTCGTAGCTGATCTTTTTCTTGGTATTCCGGCTCATAATGATGACTACCATCTAGTTCAATAACCAGTTTTGCTTTTGCACAATAAAAATCAACAATATAATTTAACAAAGGCTTTTGGCGATTAAATCGAAACCCTAATAATTGATCTCGATTAATCCTTTGCCATAATTTACGTTCAGCATCCGTCTGATCTAAACGCAATTTCTGTGAAAGCTCTTTTAAGTTTTTAGAATAAGGTTGCATTCTATTTACTTAGCAAAAACCTCAACCAATCCCTCAACATCCAACACAACGTTATCGTTATCCAACAACAACGCAGGAACCCCAATCGCCCCACGCGCTTTCACCGCTTCGAACTCTGCACGGCTATCACGCAAAGCGAGGAAGCGCTTGAGATTGCCTAATGATGATTGAATTTCTACTGGCTCATATTGCACGCCTAATTCTTGCAAGCGAGCTACAAAAGGCGCGGTATCAGGGCAGGTTTCGGCGAAAAATAAAACGGGTTTATCCATCATAAAAATTCCTAAATTTTTGACCGCACCTATTTTTTACACCCAGGGAAACCCAATGCTTCACGGCTGGCGTAATAGGCTTCCGCGACACCTTTGGTTAAGGCGCGGATACGCAGAATGTAGCGTTGGCGTTCGGTTACGGAGATGGCTTTTCGTGCATCGAGCAAGTTAAAGCTGTGTGCGGCTTTTAAAATGCGTTCGTAGGCAGGCAATGGCAATGCTTTTTCTAGGGCTAATAGCTCTTGTGCTTCTTTTTCATATTGCTCAAAGGCTTTGAATAAGAAATCAATATCAGCGTATTCAAAGTTGTACGTGGATTGCTCTACTTCGTTTTGGTGGAACACATCGCCATAGGTGGTTTTGCCGAGAGGGCCGTCTGACCAAACTAAGTCATACACGCTATCCACGCCTTGAATATACATCGCCAAGCGTTCCAAGCCGTAAGTGACTTCACCTGTAACAGGTTTACATTCTAAGCCGCCCACTTGTTGGAAATAGGTAAATTGGGTCACTTCCATACCATTTAGCCACACTTCCCAGCCTAAGCCCCACGCGCCAAGGGTTGGGTTTTCCCAGTTGTCTTCCACAAAACGAATATCGTGTTGTGTTGGGTCGAAGCCGAGCATTTTTAATGAGCCAAGATAAAGCTCTTGAATGTTGTCAGGGGAAGGCTTGATCACAACTTGGAATTGATAATAATGCTGCAAGCGGTTTGGGTTTTCGCCATAACGACCATCAGTTGGACGGCGTGAAGGTTGCACATAGGCGAATGCCATCGGCTCTGGCCCAATTGCACGCAATGCCGTCATTGGGTGGGACGTGCCTGCCCCCACTTCCATATCAAAAGGTTGCACAATAGTACAGCCTTGCTCTGCCCAATAAGCCTGTAAGGCAAGGATCATTCCTTGGAAAGTTTTTACATTAAATTTTGTATCCATAAGTGTTCTGTTTTCATAAGTTAAAGAAATGCGGTCATTATACTGGATAATAGGGAATTATCCCAGTGCTGCGTAAGGCTTATGTGATGATCACAATACAAATTTAGGATAAGGAAAATCAGCAGAGATAAGAGCTAACAAAGGAAAGAAAATCGCATCTATCATTTGGAGTCAAATGATAAAAAAATAAGCCCCGCAATATGCAGGGCTTAAAATTTTGAAAAATCCAACCGCACTTTAGAAATTAAGTAAAATCAAAGTGCGGTGGTATTTTTTGGCAATTACCATTGATAACCGACAGAACCACCCACAATGTAATTGTTGCGAGTATTTGCCGATGCACCAACTTTAATCACCCATTTCTCATTGTCAGATACACGAGAAACCCCTAATGCAACTGCTGATTCGTTGCGGTAAGTTGTACCACCAACAGAAACCATTGATTTACCTGGTCTAGTTGGTTGAGGCAACATACCTAACGCAGCAGCTCCAGCAATACCCGCACGGAGTTTTTTGTCCATACGTTTCATATCGCCAGCAACTTTATTCACTTTGTTGTCAAGGTGATTCGCAACATTGCTAAGCTGTGCAACGTTCACTGCATCTGTAGGATCTTTGCCCGGTGCAACATTAGTAATTCTATTACCGCCGTTGTTTAAGCCATTTTGCGTTAAGCTCACAGCTTTATCACCGGTGCCGATAGTTACACCATCGTTATTCACAACGGTGTTACCGGCAGTTACGCTATCAACTTTAAGGTTTTTGTTCAACGCAACTTTAACGCCAGATGAAGTAACAGAGGTGGTAATGTTTTCATCACCATTAACGGCGACTGTATCACCTAATTGACGGTTAAGTGTTTTGCCGTCATCTGCAGTAAAGTTCAAGCCTTTGTTGATCGCCGCAGTGTTGTTTGCAATGTTCGCAGCATTTTTCGCTACGTTTTGGTTAGTTTCGTGTAATTGACTACCGTTCACTGCATCAGTGCTATTTGCATTTACATCACCTGCTGCAACGCCAGTTACTTTCTTGTTACCTGCGTTAATTCCAGTATCTTTGTTAATGCTTACACCGCCAACATTGACATTATCAAAACTTACATCTTTCTTAGTCGCAACAGTATAAATAGTTTGACCATTACCACCAGTTTTTGAAGTTACTTTGATATTGTCACCCGCTTCAACTTCTGTTTTCGCTGCTTTCGCGGCTTGTTGAACAGTGTAAAGCTGACTACCGTTTACTGCATCTTTGCTTGTCGCACTAATGTCCCCATCAGCAACGCCTGTTACTTTCTTATCACCTGCATTGATGCCATTAGTTGAGATATTCACATCTCCCACTTTCAAGCCATCTTTGGTGAGTGCAACGTTATCGCCAACTTTAACACCGTCTTTATTCAGTAAGGTATCGCCAGCTTTTACGCTATTTACATTAAGATCATCTGCAGTCGCCACTGTAATTTTTCCAGCTGCTTGGGTAACTTTAATGTTCTTACCTGCATCAATGGTAACCGTTTCACCAGGGTTCACTAATTCATTCGTTGTTCCCTCAACTTCTCCCCCACTCTGACTTGTGGTTAAAGTAAAGCCTGAAGCATTAATTGCATTTGCTACATTTGCTGCGGTAATGAGTGCATCGGTATTCGCTGGTGTCTCAATGCTGCCATTCGCGTTAGCTGCTAAAGCAGAAGTGGTAACACCAATTTGATATTCAATACCACCGCCTGCATTTGTGTTGCTACCATCTACGGTAATTGACGCAGTACCTACCACAGTATTATGTTTTGCTGCATTACCCGCTACTTCATCTAATTGTGATTTATTCACCGCATCAGTAGGATTTTCGCCAGCTGCAACATTTGTGATTCTATTACCACCTGCGTTAATACCGCCTTTCGTGATGCTTGGACCGCCAGTAATTGTTAAGCCATTACCATTAACATTGGTATCACCCATTGTAACGCTACCGTTTTCACCCAAATCTAAGGTTTTCGCAAGTTCGATTTGTAACTTACCACCCTCAACTTTAGTGCTGATATTTTTATCTGCACCCCTCACTTCAACAGTGTTATTTAAGGTGTTTGTTACTGTCTTACCGTTTTGTCCTTTCAAACCAAAGGTTGCGCTATCCACTTTCTCTTTCGCATCAACACCTTTTTTGATGTCTTCTTTGGTTTTATCGCTTAATGCAACTTTGTAGTCCGTGATGTTACTTGCTTTATTCGTTTCACTGTCCGTCGTTAAAGCTAAATCATCGGAAACACTCACTGTTGTGCCTTTCGCATTTACGGTGTAAACGGTACGTCCATCTGTCGTATCTGTTGAAGTGGCTACGTTAGCAATATTTGTACCAGCTTGCACTTTAGAGTTTGCTGCTTTAATAGCGTCATTAATAGTGTTTTGACCTGTGCCGCCAATATTCGACATTGTAATATTGCCAGTCGCAGGAGCTAATTTCGCATCGCCACCTAAAATATTTTTCATAGTAGTTGCCACATTACCAACCGTATTCGCTACCATATAAAGTTGCGAACCGTTAATAGCGTTTGTTGAAGTGGCGGTAACTTGCCCAGCAGCCACATTTTTGATTTGGCGTTGTTTACCTTCTTCTGTTGTGCCGACAGAAACAACACGGCTAGTTCCAATTTTATCGCCCGCAAAACCTGAGTAAGTAATGCCATTGACTTTTGCACTTGAGGTTTTAACTGCGTCGCCGGCCGTGTTGCTTCCTTCCCCTAACGCCACAGAACCTGCGAGAGTTGCTTGTGCTAAGCGTCCAATGGCAACAGAATTACCACCTTTAGCAATAGTTTCTGAACCAACCGCAATATTATCTGAGGTAGCTAGTGCTGTATCTGCAGTAAATTTATTCGCATTTTCCCCAATCGCAATATTTCTATGTGCTGCAATATTTCTATCTGCTTGAGCTTTTGAGCCGATATATTGACCAGCGTTCTTGCCCAATGCCACATTCGAATTACCTGTTACATTTTGACCAGACCAGTAACCTAATGCAATATTTTGACTTCCTTTAACATATTGCCCTGCTTTGATAACCCCAGAGAAGTTATCTGCCCCCTCAACATTATTACCGGCTAGCACACCAAACGCATAGTTGGTATTCCCGTTAACTTCCACCCCTGCATATCGACCAATAGCCACGTTTTCAGTACCAGAAGTTGCTCTTGCACCTGCACCGTTACCAATCGCAATACCATGGGTATTCGTTGCATTGCCACCACCACCTGCCTTGATTCCAATCGCAATCATATAGTCAGCATCCGCTGTGGCCTCTGGCCCAATTGCAACAGAGCTTATTCCCGTTGCTTTAGATTTGAAACCACTTGCCACTGCGTTATAAGCCGCTTTTGCTGCCGCACCAATGGCAACATTATCTGCACGTTTTTGTGCGGCAAGGGAATTTGGTAAACCAGTTGTATCCGCTTGAGCACCCGCACCAATTGCCACAGCATTGCGACCTGTGGCATTTGCACCTGCACCTAATGCTACTGCTGCAGAGGCAACTTCTCGTTGAACATTAGCATTATTAATTGGTTGAGTATTTGTTGTTGTACCATCTGCGACTGCACCTGAACCCATTGCCACATCAGCGCGTGAGACCGCTGCTGCATTACTCCCTGCAGCTACACTTTCATTACCACTCGCGCTGGCGCGCACGCCAGCAGCTACACTTTTAGCACCACTCGCTATGGCGTCCACGCCACAAGCAATCGAATTAGTCCCCGTAGAGGAAACGCAAATCGGATCAGCCGCCAATGCTTCTCCCCCGACTAAAAACAGCGCCAAGGTTGTTGCTAACGCATTTAGTTTAAAATTGAAAATGGATTGAAAAAATGATTTTGAGCTTTGAGCTTTTGTGTGTCCTTTAGCTAATTCTGAGGTTACCACCCAGTTTTGTTGTGCGTGGTTCCAAATAATACGGAATATTTTAGGAGCTGTAGTAGATTAGCAACAATGCTATACTACAAAAATGAAGATAACATATTGTAAATTAAAGAAATCTATACAGAAAAAACTGCTGGAGTTTTTTATCGCAGAAGTTACTGCAAGAACGGCAGCAAATTTGCTAGATATTCAACCTAATACAGCCGCTTTGTTCTACCATAAAATCAGGCTTGTGATTGACTATCATTTATCCCTTGAAGCTAACGAGATTTTTGAGGGGGAAATTGAACTAGACGAAAGCTATTTTGGTGGTCATCGAAAGGGAAAACGAGGACGAGGAGCGGCTGGAAAAGTTGCTGTTTTTGGGTTACTAAAACGACAAGGAAAGGTATTTACTGTTGTGGTTGAAAACACCAAGAGTAAAACATTACTCCCTGTTAAAAGAAAAATCAAGCCTGATAGCTGGGTTTATACGGACACTTATCGCAGTTATGATGCTCTTGATGTGAGTGAATTTCACCACGAACGAATCAATCATTCCGAGCTATTTGCGGTGAAACAAAATCATATTAATGGCATTGAAAATTTTTGGAATCAGGCGAAGCGGATACTGCGAAAATATAATGGAATTAACCGAAAAAAACTTTCCCTTATTCTTGAAGGAATGTGAATTTCGGTTTAACTTTGGGACACCAAAAGAGCAGTTAAAAATATTGCGAAAATGGTGTGAAATTTAGGGCTAATCTACTACAGCCCCAAAATTTTTTTATTTTTTGTAAATTATTTTTTGCTCTAAAATTAGACTTTTAACATCTAGTATAAGTATATTGTGCTATTTATGAATAGAAGTCAATATCTATTATTTCTCTCTTTTAAGGGAGAAAATAATGCTGGATAAGAATAAGCAGCTACTACTCAATGTAGGACAAGCCATAGCAAAATACCGCCAAGCAGTAGGATTGACTCAAGCGCAGTTGGCAGAAATTTTGGAAATTAGTAATGATGCTGTTTCTCGAATGGAACGTGGGAAATCCGTACCAAATATTTTACGTTTATTAGAATTATCTGAAATATTTCACTGTGAAATTGCAGATTTATTAACAAATAGTAGTAATCGTTCTATGGATCAAGCCAGGCAATTAGAACAGTTATTAAAAGGATTAGATGGCTATGAACGCGCTGAACTACTTAATTTAGTAGAGCGAATGTTGAAATGGAAAGCGCATAAAGAAGAATAAAAAAATAACCTCTAAAAATAGAGGCTAATTACTTTGAAAAATATGACTAACTCGTCCCACCCACCGTAATTTCTTCAATTTTTAATGCGGGCTGCCCAACACCAACGGGGACGCTTTGGCCTTCTTTGCCGCATACGCCGATGCCGTGGTCGATTTCTACGCTGTCGGCCACCATTGAGATGTTTTGCATCACTTCAATGCCGCTGCCGATAAGGGTTGCGCCTTTGACTGGTTTGGTGATTTTGCCATTTTCGATTAAATAGGCTTCAGAGGTTGAGAATACGAATTTGCCTGAAGTAATGTCCACTTGACCGCCACCAAAGTGCGGTGCAAAAATGCCACGATCTACGGAAGCAATCAAATCGTCAAATTTGCTTTTTCCTTCAAGCATATAAGTATTGGTCATTCTTGGCATTGGCAAATGGGCATAACTTTCACGGCGGCCATTGCCCGTAGGTGCAACGCCCATCAAGCGCGCATTCATTTTGTCTTGCATATAGCCTTGTAAAATACCATCTTTAATCAATACGTTACATTGGCTTGGCACGCCTTCATCATCAATGGTGAGCGAGCCGCGGCGATTTGGCAATGTGCCGTCATCAACAATGGTGCAAAGCGGTGAAGTTACCAGCTCGCCCACTTTGCCCGTAAATAAGGAACTTTCTTTACGATTGAAATCCCCTTCTAAGCCGTGTCCGACCGCTTCGTGCAATAGCACGCCCGGCCAGCCCGCACCAAGCACAACAGGCATTAATCCAGCAGGTGCTGGAATCGCATTAAGATTCACCAAAGCTTGTCGCACCGCTTCTTTGGCAAACGCCACTGCGCGCATTTCGCCGTTGTCTATATCAAAGAACCAATCTAATCCAAAGCGTCCGCCGCAGCCTGCCCCACCACGCTCACGCTTGCCATCTTCTTCCACCAAAACAGAAATAGACAAACGCACTAAAGGACGAATATCCGCGGCTAATGTGCCATCAGTGGCAGCAATCAGCACTTCTTCATAAATAGCACTTAAACTGGCGGATACTTTGGTTACACGGGGATCAGCCGAACGCGCAGTGCGATCCACCAAATGTAATAATTCAATTTTCTTTTCTTTACTTAGGCTTTCCAATGGATTAATCGCTACATAGCGTTGCACCGCAGAAACAGGCATAAATCGCTGTGGCAAAATAAAGCTTTGCTGTGAAGGCTGGGCAATGCCTTTTACCGCATTGGCACATTGCTGTAAGCTCGCCAAGTTGATTTGATCCGCATAAGCAAAACCAGTTTTCTCACCACTCACCGCACGCACGCCCACGCCACGATCAATATGAAAACCGCCTTCTTTAATAATACCGTCTTCTAACACCCAACTTTCATCTTGGCTAAGCTGGAAATATAAATCCGCATAATCGATATTGCGGTGATCCATTAGGTTAAACACATTCATTAAATCTTGCGTTGCCAACTGACTCGGCGCAAGTAGGGATTGGGTTACTTTATTTAGCATTGTTTTCTCGTTTTAATCATCATTAAAAATAAAAAAGCTGTTAGTCAAGCTAACAGCTTAAACCATAATGTTAATCTCTGAGTATGGATTCCACAATATCTTGAACTTCTGACACAATATAATCTGGTGCAGATTCTAATTTCTTCGCATCTCGATTTCTAAAATCAATGGTTCTTGTTTGATAAGCTAGAATAATACCTTGCGTTTTACAGCCTGTACCGATTAAGGTAACAGCAAAGCCATTTTCTCTTGCCATTTCAGCGTTACCTTGTGTAATCGGCGCAATTTTCATAAAACCCAATTGATGAAAAGCACGACTACTCAGCACTAACGCAGGTCTACGTTCTCCTTGAATTTCCTTGCCAACAGTCGGATTTAAACACACCGAGATAATATCACCACGATCAAAGGGCGATTTTACCATATTAAACTTCGCCTCCCACAGGTTCAATGGAATCCCATTCATCGCAAGTAGGCAACGTTTTATGCGATGTCATTGCGATACGTTCCGCAAGGCTCAATCTTTTTTTCTTAACTTTGCTTGGATTGGGTAGCACAACAACCTTGATGGTTTGTTCATCAACTTGCGCAAATTCCAACATATCTCCCGCGTTTAAATTCATTGCAGCAGCAAAATCCTTTGGCAAACGCACGGCTTTGCTATTTCCCCACTGTTTGATTTCAACTTTGATGTTCATTGCTTTACTCACTTTCACAAAACAGTTATGTATCATCAAATGATACGCCAATAATTTACGCTAATTTCTCAAGTCGTGCAAGAAAGGAATGCTGATTCCGCAGGGCTTATCGCAAAAAATTCGTAAAAAAAGACCGCACTTTGATCAGCCTTAATCTATCTTGCAAACAAAGTGCGGTGCTTTCTGGTGAAGTTTTACATTACTACCACGTCAAACTGTTCTTGGTGGTAATACACTTCGGTTTTTATTTGAATTTGTTTACCAACGAATACTTCTAGTTCTGCTACAAGTCCGTGGCTTTCTTCGTTGATCAAATAATCCGCCACGGCTCTTGAAGCATACACCACAAATTTTTCGCTGTCGAAAAGGTGGTGTACGCGAATAATTTCACGCATAATTTCGTAGCAAATGGTTTCTACGGTTTTCACCCGTCCACGTCCGCTACATTCTGGGCATTCATCACATAAAACGTGTTCTAAACTTTCACGGGTGCGTTTGCGTGTCATTTCCACCAAACCGAGCTGAGTAAAGCCGTTCACACTGGTTTTTACACGATCTTTTGCCAGTGCTTCTTGTAAGGATTCCAGCACGCGGGTTTGATGCTCTTCTTTTTGCATATCAATAAAATCAATGATGATAATACCGCCAAGATTGCGTAACTGAAGCTGTTGAGCGATGGCTTTGGTGGCTTCAATATTGGTATTGAAAATGGTTTCTTCAAGGTTACGATGCCCCACGAATGCGCCGGTATTAATGTCAATAGTGGTCATTGCTTCCGTTTGTTCGATAATAAGATAACCGCCCGATTTGAGATTAACACGCTTGTCCAAAGCAGTATGAATAGCATTTTCCACACCATAGACATCAAACAAGGGCTGCTTGCCTGAATGCAACATTAACTTGTCCGTCAAACTTGGGATAAATTCTTCGGTGAATTGCTTCACTTCATCAAAGCAAAGATGGGAATCAATGCGGATTTTTTCTAAATCGACCCCAATAAAATCACGCAAAATACGCTGCGGAAGTGCAAGTTCTCCATAAAGCATTGAACGTGTTGGGTATTTTGCGCGGCGCTCCATTACCTTGCGCCATAAGCGTTTTAAAAATTCGGCATCTTGTAATAAATCTTCTTCTCGCGCCCCTTCCGCCGCAGTACGAATAATAAAGCCGCCTAATTCATCGCAAAATGGCAATACCAGATCTTTTAAGCGCGCACGTTCTTCTTCGCTTTCAATCCGTTGCGACACGCCAACGTGGCTATTTTCTGGCATAAACACGAGATAGCGAGAAGGCAGCGTAATGTCCGTGGTTAGCCTTGCGCCTTTCGTGCCAAGGGGATCTTTCACCACTTGCACCACTATATCTTGCCCTTCGCGCACAAGCTCCGCAATGTCTTTGACGATGAACTGTTTTTTCTCGTTCTCATCTACACATTCTGTGTGCGAAACAATATCAGAAGCGTGTAAAAATGCTGCTTTTTCCAAGCCAATATCCACAAAAGCCGATTGCATTCCGGGCAGCACGCGCGTTACTCGCCCTTTATAAATATTACCAACAATGCCACGTTTGGCTTGGCGTTCGATATGCACTTCTTTCAAAATCCCCGTATCCACAAGGGCGATGCGGGTTTCACTTGGCGTTACATTAACTAATAATTCTACGGTTTCCATATTAATCTTATTTACTTATTTTTCTGCTAGCTAGTCTAGCGAAAAGGGAAATAGAATAACAGTACCAAATCAGGTAAAATATGACCTTTCTCAAATTTTAACCATTTCTTTTGGAATGTTCAGTTTATAAATTATGATCGATTTTCGTCCTTTTTATCAACAAATTGCAACCAGCCCGCTTTCTGCTTGGCTCGAAACCTTACCCGCTCAACTTAAGCAGTGGGAAAAGCAAACCCACAGTGATTACGCCAAATGGGCAAAAATTGTAGATTTTCTGCCTGATTT
Organism: Avibacterium volantium; assembly: GCF_900635775.1. Taxonomy (NCBI): domain Bacteria; kingdom Pseudomonadati; phylum Pseudomonadota; class Gammaproteobacteria; order Pasteurellales; family Pasteurellaceae; genus Avibacterium; species Avibacterium volantium. Next base: position 825,198 of record NZ_LR134167.1, read on the forward strand.
GCACGCCAACCAGATTAATTTAAAAAGTGCAGTGCAATCTGAGAGCGATTTTGAACTCAGCGCAGGCGAGCGTCAGCGCATTATTTATCATCTCAAACAATTGATGCCTTGGCGCAAAGGGCCTTATCATCTTTATGGCATTCATATTGATTGTGAATGGCGTTCTGATTTCAAATGGGATCGCGTGCTGCCACACCTTGCCCCACTCAACGATCGCGTAATTTTAGATGTGGGCTGCGGCAGTGGTTATCATATGTGGCGAATGGCGGGCGAAGGGGCAAAAATGGTAGTCGGCATCGATCCTACTGAATTATTTTTATGCCAATTTGAAGCGGTACGTAAATTACTAAATAATGACCGCCGTGCCAATTTAATTCCCCTTGGCATTGAGCAAATGCAACCTTTAGGTGTGTTTGATACTGTGTTTTCAATGGGTGTGTTATATCATCGCAAATCGCCTTTTGAACATTTTGCACAATTGAAAAATCAGCTAAGAGCTGGCGGTGAATTGGTGCTTGAAACCTTAGTTATTGATGGCGATGAAAACACCGTGCTTGTGCCGCAAGATCGCTACGCCAAAATGAAAAATGTGTATTTTATCCCTTCCGTCAAGGCCTTGATTTTATGGCTAGAAAAAAGCGGATTCCACAATGTGCGCTGTGTAGATGTGGCAGTAACCAGCCTTGAAGAACAACGTAAAACCGAATGGCTAGAAAATGAGAGCTTGATTGATTTTCTTGATCCAAACGATCACAGCAAAACCATTGAAGGCTATCCTGCACCAAAAAGAGCGGTGATTTTGGCAAATAAATAATTAGAAAAAACACCGCACTTTTCCAGTTATAAATAAAAATGGGGGCAAAATTATCTGCCCCCATTTCATTTATCCTTGTATTTACACTTCTTGTTGCGCTTTCACTGCGGCAACTGCCACCATATTGATAATACGGCGAACGGACGAGGCAGAGGTTAAAATATGGGCAGTTTTATTTACCCCCATTAAGATTGGTCCAATGGTGATTGGCGTTGCCGTGCCTTGTAGCAGGTTTAGGCTGATGCGTGCCGCCTCCATTGTTGGCATAATTAGCAAGTTTGCTGCGCCTTTTAACGGGCTATCTGGCATCACTTCGTTGCGTAAACTTTCGGAAAGGGCAATGTCGCAGTGCATTTCACCATCAATGATTAATTCTGGCGCTTTTTCACGCACAAGTTTTAACACTTCACGCATTTTTACTGCATTTTCATCATTGAAACTACCATAGTTAGAATGAGAAACCAGTGCCACTTGTGGCTCGATACCAAAACGGCGAACTTCTGCGGCAGACATTAAGGTAATTTCCGCTAATTCTTCTGCCGTTGGATTTGGATTAACGAACGTATCGGCGATAAACAAGTTGCCCGTTGGTAACACCAAACCATTTACAGTAGCGGGAATTGCGCCTGCTTTCACACCAGTGAAATCTTTGATTGCGCCTAAGTGAGAAGCATAAGGCCCAACCAATCCGCAGAGCATTGCATCGGCTTTGCCAAGTTCTAATAACACTGTGCCAAGTGCGGTCGGATTATGCAACATTTTACGTTTTGCGCCTGATGGCGTCATTCCTTGGCGTTTTAACTTGTCGTGATAACGTTGCCAGCATTCGTCATAGTAAGGATTGTTTTCGATGTCGATAATGTCAAAATCACGCCCTATTTCAAGATGCAAGCCAAGTTTTTTGATTTTTTCTTCAATGATGTGCGTACGTCCTAGCAACACAGGTTGCGCAATGCCTAAGGTGGCAATTTCTTGCACGGCGTGAAGCACGCGCGTTTCTTCGCCATCTGTTAGTAAGACACGTTTTTTGTCTTGTTTCGCTTGGGCGAACACTGGTTTCATAAATAAATTCGTTTTGTAAACGAATTGAGTGAGTTTTTCTAAATAGGCATCAAAATCTTCAATTGGACGAGTTGCCACGCCGCTATCCATCGCCGCTTTCGCAACCGCTGGGGCAATTTTCACAATAAGACGCGGATCGAATGGTTTTGGAATTAAGTAATCTGGTCCAAAAGAAATTTCCGCGCCACCATAGGCGGAAGTAACCACTTCGCTTTGCTCTGCCAAGGCGAGATCCGCAATGGCGTACACCGCAGCTAATTTCATTTCTTCATTAATGGTGGTGGCGCTCACATCTAATGCACCACGGAAAATGAATGGGAAACAAAGCACGTTATTTACTTGATTCGGGTAGTCTGAACGGCCTGTACAAACAATTGCATCAGGGCGAACTTCTTTGGCAAGTGGCGGTAAAATTTCAGGTTCTGGGTTAGCCAAGGCAAGAATAAGCGGATCTCTTGCCATAGTTTTAACCATTTCTTGGGTTAATGCCCCTGCGGCGGAACAGCCAAGGAAAATATCACAATTCGGCATTGCATCTGCCAAGGTACGCGTGCCGTTATCTTCAATGGCGTAAAGCTTTTTGGTTTCGTCCATTCGTTCATCACGGCCTTTGAAAATCACGCCTTTGGAATCACACACGGTGATGTGTTCTTTTTTCATTCCAAGAGAAACCAACAAGTTCAAGCAAGCAATAGACGCTGCGCCTGCGCCCGATGCCACTAATTTTACGTCTTCAATTTTTTTATTCACAATGCGTAAACCGTTGATCACTGCAGCGGCTGAAATAATGGCTGTGCCGTGCTGATCATCGTGGAATACGGGAATATTCATTCGCTCACGCAATTTTTGTTCAATGTAAAAACACTCTGGGGCTTTGATGTCTTCAAGATTAATACCGCCGAAAGTTGGTTCAAGTGCGGCGATAATTTCTACTAATTTATCAGGATCTTTTTCATCAATTTCAATATCAAACACATCTACGCCAGCGAACTTTTTAAATAGCACGCCTTTCCCTTCCATTACGGGTTTGCCTGCTAAGGCGCCGATATTACCTAAGCCTAGCACCGCGGTTCCATTAGAAATTACCGCAACAAGATTGCCGCGAGCCGTGTATTTATAAGCATTGGCAGGATCTTTTTCAATTTCTAAACAAGGCTCTGCTACTCCCGGTGAATAAGCTAAAGCAAGATCACGCTGTGTGGCGAGAGATTTGGTTGGGGTAACTTCAATTTTTCCCGGCTTTGGAAATTCGTGGAAATCAAGCGCCGCTTGGCGTAATTGTGCGTCCATAAAACAGTCCTTATAACAATTTGAAAAGGTTGTGAGAATAATTCTACGCCCTATTATAGGCGAAAAAATCAGAAAATCTGTGATTTACAACACATTATTTACAATTCATTCACAAAATCAACCGCACTTTTGTTTTCGGTGTAGCTAGGGGCTTCTCACCAAGAGAAGCACTCTTGATTTTGAACAGCCCCTAGGGTTTTATGCCGAGATGTTGTACAATGTTTCGTTTTTATAAACGAGAAAATCACGCAATGAGATTAGATAAATTTTTAGCCGAGCAAACAGGACTAACGCGCTCTCAAGCCAATAAAGCGCTACGCCAAAGTGCGGTGCAAATTAATGGAAAAATTGAGAAAAACGGCGCAACCAAAGTGAGTGCGGAAGATGAGATTTACTTTGATGGTGAACGCCTTACTTGGTTTGAAGCGGGGCATTATATTATGCTGAATAAACCGCAAGGCTATGTTTGCTCCAATGATGATGGCGATTATCCGACAATTTATCAATTCTTTGATTATCCCCTTGCCGGCAAATTGCACAGTGCAGGGCGTCTAGATGTGGATACCACAGGGCTGGTGTTGCTCACTGATGATGGACAGTGGTCGCATCGCATCACTTCACCAAAACATCATTGCGAGAAAACCTATTTGGTTACCCTTGCCGATCCCGTAGAAAATCATTATCAACAAGCCTGCGCCGAAGGCATTTTATTGCGTGGTGAAAAACACCCTACCAAGCCTGCTAAACTTGAAATTATTGATGATTACAATGTAAATCTCACCCTAAGCGAAGGGCGTTATCATCAAGTAAAACGAATGTTTGCCGCCTTAGGCAACAAAGTGATTGGGCTGCACCGTTGGAAAATTGGCGATGTGGTGCTAGATGAGCAATTAGAAGAAGGGGAATACCGCCCGTTAAGCGCAGAAGAATTAAACGCATTAAAATAAGGATAGCATTTTGAGCGAAAAAACGATTCATAAACCCAGCTTTATTTTCATTTTGACCCTTGGGCTACTTTCAATGTTGCCGCCGCTTGGGGTAGATATGTATTTGCCTGCCTTTTTGCGAATGTCGCAAGATTTGCACGTTAGCCCTGAACAAATTCAGCATACCCTAACCTTTTTCGCTTACGGAATGGCAGCAGGACAGCTTTTCTGGGGGCCTGTGGGCGATAGCTATGGGCGCAAACCCATTATTCTGCTAGGCGTGATTGTCAGTGCCATTACTGCGTTAATTCTCACGACAATCAATCAAATTGGCAGTTTTACCGTGCTACGCTTTATGCAAGGCTTTTTTGGCGCAGCGCCAGTGGTTTTAGTAGGCGCATTGCTACGCGATCTGTTCAGTAAAAATGAACTTTCACGCACAATGTCCACAATCACCCTTGTGTTTATGGTAGCTCCACTGGTTGCACCAATTATTGGTGGCTATTTGGTAACTTATTTCCATTGGCACTCGATCTTTTATGTGATTGCGGTAATGGGCGCACTGAGTACCTTGCTGGTGTTTTTCATCATTCCTGAAACCCATAAAAAAGAAAATCGCATTCCTTTACGCTTAAACATTGTAGTACGCAATTTCGTCAATTTATGGCAGAAAAAAGAAGTGTTGGGTTATATGTTTATGAGCGCCTTTGGCTTTGGTGGCTTGTTTGCGTTCTTAACTGCGGGATCGATCGTATATATCGGCATTTATGGTATTCCAGAGCAAAACTTTGGTTATTTCTTTATGCTGAATATTAGCGTGATGACCTTAGGTTCGTTTTTGAATGGACGCTTGGTAACCAAAGTCGGCGCAGAAAAAATGCTGCAAACAGGTTTGATCATTCAATTTCTTGCGGCGATTTGGCTATTATTAGTGGTGTTTTTCGATCTTGGCTTTTGGTCAATGGCCATTGGCGTAGCACTGTTTGTTGGGCAGAATTCACTCATTAGCTCAAACGCAATGGCATCAATTTTAGAAAAATTCCCTGCAATGGCTGGCACAGCAAATTCAATGGTAGGCAGTGTGCGTTTCGGCACGGGCGCTTGTGTGGGATCGCTCGTTGCATTAATGAAAATTAACAGCGCCGCGCCAATGCTTTTAACCATGGTCGGCTGCTCATTTTTAGCGGTCAGCTGCTATTATTTCTTAACCTACAAGCGCCTATAATTTCGTTTTTTCCGTTAGCCCTGAAAGAATAGAACAATCAGGGCTATCATTCCCTTGGCAAGAACAATGCCAGCGCTGCAACAAATCCAACATTTCTTGTAAGCTCGCAATCTTATCTTTTAGCTCCGTAATATGTTGTTCTGTAATGGCTTTTACTTCGCGACTGGTACGATTCGGATCACTATTTAACCTTAACAATTCGCGAATTTGTTGCAATGAAAATCCCACTTTACGCGCGTTACTAATAAAGCGCAGCTGGCTTAAATCCTGCTCAGAATAAAAGCGATAACCCGATAAAGTGCGTTGCGCCTCTGGTAATAATCCCGCTTTTTCATAATCCCTAATTTGCTTGGCGGATAAACCTGTTTTCTCGGCTGCTTGGCTGATGTTCATTTTTTCCTCATTTTATTTGTAAGTTTTCGTAAAGAACTTTTTAATTTTTTATCTGACTAATTCAACGACTATTCAATGATAATCTTAAAATTAGGAAATTCTTTTTATGTTATTTTCTCGGTTTAAATTAAAAAGCTCAACCCTTATTGCACTGATTGCGCTTTATTTTACTTTAGTACTAAATATTGCATTTTATAAAAAAGTGTGGGCGCTGCACCCATTTGCGGGGCAGCCTGAAGATTATTTTCTTCTCACCGTTCCCGTCTTCATTTTCTTTACGCTAAATGCGGTTTTTCAGCTTTTTGCATTGCCTATTTTGCACAAAGTGATCATTCCGCTGTTGCTGATTATTAGTGCCGCCATTGGCTATCAAGCCTTATTTTATGATGTGCATTTCACCACGGATATGCTTGAAAATGTGCTGCAAACCACGCCGGCGGAAAGTGTTCGTATGCTCACTTGGCAATATCTCGCGTGGATTGCGTTTTTTGGCGTGTTGCCAGCCATTTTATACATTATGGTAAAGGTGGATTATCGCACTTGGTGGAAAGAGCTTGGTTTGCGCGTGGGCTTGATCGCTCTTTCTGGCGTAGTGATTTGGGGCATTGCGAAAGGTTTTTATCAAGATTACGCCGCCTTTGTTCGCAATAATAAGCCCGTTGTGAGCTTGCTTGTACCGTCTAATTTCATTAGTGCAGGCGTGAATAAAGTGAAACGCGTGCGTGAAGCCAATCGCCCTTATGAACAAATCGGTTTAGATGCACAACAAGCCAAACCTGATGAATATCGCCATTTCACCGTGATTGTGGTGGGCGAAACTACGCGCGCGCAAAACTGGGGGCTAAATGGTTATGCTCGCCAAACCACCCCAAAACTGGCAGCGCGTGGCAAAGACATCATCAATTTCATGGACGTTTCCAGCTGTGGCACATCAACCGCTATTTCCGTACCTTGTATGTTCTCTTATCTCACCCAAGCCCAATACAATGGCGGCAAAGCACAAAAAATGGATAATTTGCTTGATGTGCTACAACGTGCGGACGTGAATATTTTTTGGCTGGATAATAACAGCGATTGCAAAGGCGTTTGCTTGCGTGTGCCAAATGAAGTTACCAATATGAAAACGCCAGAATACTGTACGGACGGCGAATGTTTAGATGAGATTTTGCTGAAAGATTTCGACAAAATTCTTAATGAAAGCCAAAAAGATACGGTGCTGATTTTGCATACTATCGGCAGCCACGGGCCGACCTATTACGAACGCTACACGCCAGAATTTAAAAAGTTTGTGCCAACTTGCGACACAAACGAAATTCAAACTTGTAGCAACGAACAATTAGTGAATACGTACGATAACGGTATTTTGTATATTGATAATTTCCTTGATCAAGTGATCCAAAAATTGGAACACCGTGATGATTTGGAAAGTGCGGTATATTATGTGTCAGATCACGGTGAATCCCTTGGCGAAGACGGTATTTATCTGCACGGCACGCCTTATGCCATCGCGCCAGATTATCAAACCAAAGTGCCGATGTTCTTTTGGTTTTCCAAAACGTGGCAGCAAAATGAAGGCGTGGATTTAGACTGCCTGCGCCACAACGCCAGCGCCCAGCATTATTCCCACGATAATTTATTTAGCACCGTGATTGGAATGATGGATATGAATTTAAAAACGGACGTATATCAAAAGGATTTGGATATTTTGGCGAGTTGCAAAAAAGCGCATTAATAAAAATCACGAAAAACAAAGTGCGGTAGAAAAATTTAAAAAATTTGCACCGCGCTTTAATTTGAGCAGTCAGAGATTATTTTTGTGTTAAATAATCTAGCACCACTTGATGATGCTCACCGGTTTTAAATTTATCAAACACTTTTTCGATTTTGCCTTGTTCATCAATTAAGAAGCTAATGCGATGAATGCCGTCATAGGTTTTACCCATAAATTTTTTCTCACCCCATACGCCAAATTGTTCTGCGACTTGGTGATCTTCATCGGAAAGCAGCGTGAAATTCAAGGCTTTTTTCTCGGCGAAATTAGCGAGTTTTTTCGGGCTATCAGGGCTAATGCCAAGAATCACGATATTGAGTTTTTCAAGTTCCGCTTTGCTATCGCGCAGTCCGCAGGCTTGTGTAGTGCAACCGGGCGTGAGGGCTTTGGGATAGAAATAAACCAAGACTTTTTTGCCTTTAAAATCGGTAAGCGAAACTAGTTGCTCGTTTTGATCAAGTAAAGCAAAGTGCGGGACAAAATCGCCCGCTTTTAATGTTTGCATAGTAAATATCCTTAAAAATTTGATGTTATTGAGAAAAAATGCAAAAAATTGCTTGCAAATTTTGGTTATTTTAGCGATCTTAAACAAACTTTTTCAAGCAAACTCAATAGACATAACAAAAATAATTCGGAGGTCTTTATGTCAGTAACGAATCCTTTATTTTACGGTAGTATTACCGCATTGATTACCCCTATGGACTCACACGGTGAGGTTGATTTTGACGCACTAAAAAAATTGGTTGAGTATCATATTGCTGCGGGAACGCACGGTATTGTGTCTGTGGGAACAACAGGGGAATCTGCCACATTAAGCATAGAGGAAAACGTTAAAACAATTTTGAAGACCGTTGAATTTGCCGATGGACGTATCCCTGTAATTGCTGGTGCGGGCGCAAACGCCACCAGTGAAGCCATTACAATGACAAAATTATTAAATGGCAGCGGCGTTGCGGGTTGTTTGTCTGTGGTGCCTTACTACAACAAACCAACGCAAGAAGGAATGTATCAACACTTTAAAGCAATTGCAGAATGCACTGATTTACCACAAATTTTATATAACGTGCCGGGACGTACAGGCAGCGATATGCAGCCTGAAACCGTGGGGCGTTTAGCACAAATTGATAATATTGTGGCAATCAAAGAAGCAACAGGTGATGTGAGCCGTGTGGCGAAAATTAAACAGCTTGCAGGTGAAGATTTCATCGTGTTAAGTGGTGATGATGCGACAGGGTTAGAAAGTATCAAAGCCGGCGGTGAAGGGGTGATCTCGGTAACAAATAACATCGCTGCCGCAGATATGGCGAAAATGTGTGAGCTTGCTTCAGCGGGTAAATTTGATGAAGCAGAGGTGATCAACCAGCGTTTAATGGCATTACACAAAGATCTTTTTGTTGAATCTAACCCAATTCCTGTGAAATGGGCGGCTTATAAATTAGGTTTAATTCCAGAGCCAGTGTTGCGTTTACCACTGACAACATTAAGTGAAGCCGCACAACCAAAAGTGATTGAAGCCTTGAAAATTGCAGGATTGTTATAATTTTTATTAAAAATCCACTGAGGGGTGTTGAGCAGTCAATGCCCCTTAAACTTTTCTGCATTCTGATTGTCAAAACTGGCAATGAAATTTGTTTAACCTTGAGGATAAATTGATGAAAAAGTGGTTATTAAGCACGCCAATTTTAATGACATTAGTGGCTTGTTCAGCAAGCAATGAAAGTAAACAGCAAGCTAATGATAACTTTGAAAAATACGCTGAACAGCAAGTGGTTTTTGCACCCCTAGCAAGCGGTGGGGTAAATTTACCTGCACAAGATAACACTTATGCATTGCCGCAGCTTAATAAACAAGCACATCAAAAAGTGGATATTCGCCCACCAAGCACACCAATCGCAGTGATTAATAATTCCATTGCACAGTTTGACGGTGAGCGTTCTTTGATTGTTTATCCTTCATCAAAAGAAGCAGTTTATAGCTTAAATCAAGTAGCACGTTTATTAAAAGAACAAGGGATTACTTATCAATATCAAGATAATCGTATCGAAACCAGTTGGGCGGCAACGGGGCGTGCCGATGATATTGGCGACACACAAATTCGTTATTTGATTGAGCAAGTGCAATATCAAGGGGCGAGTGCGTTGGTGGTGTCAATTCTGCAAATGAAACGCGATAATATTATTTTCACCCCAACGGTGGCACAAAAGCAGCGTTATACGTCTGATCGTTTAAATCAGCTGATTGGTGAGTTAAATACGGCGTATCGTAAACAGCAAAGTGAATTAAATAGCACTGCAGTAACGCCAATTCAAACGCAATTAACCACAGATATAAACGGTCGTGCGGCGTTAGCGTTAAATGCACCTTTTAACCAAGCGTGGCAACGTTTACGCGAGGCGTTAAATCAAGTAGGCTTTGAAACCACGTCAGAAAATCCGGGGCGTGGCTATCGTGAATTAAAATATAGTCCATTAGAAAAAACAGAATGGGCGAGATTTGGCGTGGCTGCGCCTGAATTAGAAAAAGGGGAGTATGCAATGCAACTTTCTGATTTAGGCAGACAAAGTGCGGTGGTGATTAGCGATGAAGACGGCAATGCGCTTTCGGGTAATCAAGCGCAGTCTATTTACCAAGCCTTGCAAGCGATTTTAGCCAAATAAATTGTCATCAAGCAGTTCTTTGATGACACAGGGCGAGCCAGAATGTTCGCCCTTCGTTTTAACTATCATAATCCGCAAAAATAAAGTGCGGTCTTTTTTTATCAAATTTTTAAGGGCAAACAAATGCTGAGTTATCGTCATAGCTTTCACGCGGGCAACTTTGCCGATGTGTTAAAACACATTGTGCAAATGCTGATTATTGAAAGCCTGCAACAAAAAGACAAAGGCTTTTATTATTTAGACACCCACGCCGGTGTGGGGCATTATCGCTTATTCGGCAATGAAGCTGAAAAAACTGGTGAATATAAAGAAGGGATCGGGCGTTTGTGGGATCAAACAGAAATGCCTGAAGAAGTAGCACGTTATGTCGCCCTTATTAAAAAACTGAATTATGGCGGCAAATCGCTACGATATTACGCCGGTTCACCGCTGATCGCCGCACATTTATTGCGTCCGCAAGATCGTGCCTTATTAACGGAGCTACACCCAGCGGATTTCCCATTATTACGCAATAATTTCAAAGAATTTGATAATGTTACTACGAAACGCGATAACGGTTTTCAGCAAATTAAAGCCACGCTGCCACCCAAAGAAAGACGCGGGCTGATTTTGATCGATCCCCCTTATGAATTAAAAGAAGATTATGATTTGGTGGTAAAAGCCATTGAAGAAGGAGTGAAGCGTTTTGCCACGGGCATTTATGCCATTTGGTATCCGGTGGTGCTACGTCAGCAAGCCAAGCGTATTGTAAAAGGGTTGGAAAACACCGGCATTCGCAAAATTCTCCAAATTGAAATGGCGGTGCGTCCTGATTCCGATCAACGTGGAATGACCGCAAGTGGAATGATCGTGGTTAATCCCCCTTGGCAGCTAGAAGCGCAAATGAAAAAAATTCTGCCTTATTTAACCAAAACCCTTGTGCCAGAAGGAACGGGCAGTTGGAAGGTGGAATGGATTACACCAGAGTAAGAATTTACCGATTAGATTAATTAGTCGCTTTACTTCGTATTTTTCGGCAAAATAAGCGCAGATTTATTATGGGCTTTTTCGCATTCACAAGCCCAATTCACCAATTTAGGGAGTTAAAAATGACAAAACATTATGATTACATCGCCATTGGTGGCGGAAGTGGCGGTATTGCTTCAATTAACCGTGCGGCAAGCTATGGCAAAAAATGTGCCATTATTGAAGCAAAAGAACTGGGCGGAACCTGTGTAAACGTGGGCTGCGTGCCGAAAAAAGTGATGTGGTATGGTGCGCAAGTGGCAGAAGCGATCAACCTGTATGCACCAGATTATGGCTTTGATGTTGCGGTAAAAGACTTTGATTTCAGTAAGTTAGTGGAAAATCGTCAGGCTTATATTGGACGTATCCACAATTCTTATAACAATGTATTAGCCAAAAATAACGTGGACGTAATCAAAGGCTTTGCCAAATTTGTTGATGCCCACACCGTTGAAGTAAACGGCGAGAAAATCACTGCCGATCATATTTTGATCGCAACAGGGGCTTATCCTGCTCACCCTGAAATTAAAGGCGCAGAATACGGCATTGATTCTGACGGCGTATTTGAATTAAACGCGTTACCAAAATCCGTTGCGGTTGTTGGCGCAGGTTACATTGCGGTGGAATTAGCGGGCGTATTAAACAGCCTAGGCGTGGACACTCACCTATTCGTGCGTAAACAAAGCCCACTGCGTAGTTTTGATCCGCTTATCGTTGAAACCCTTGTGGAAGTGATGGCACAAGATGGCATTCACCTACACACTCACGCCATTCCAAAAGAAGTGGTTAAAAATGCTGACGGATCTTTTACCTTAAAATTAGAAGATGGACGTGAGCAAACAGTTGAGAAAGTAATTTGGGCGATTGGTCGTAAACCAAATACCGCGAACATCAACCTTGCAGCAGCTGGCGTGGAAACCAACAATAAAGGTTTCATCAAAGTAGATAAATATCAAAACACCAATGTGAAAGGCATTTATGCGGTGGGCGATATTATCGAAGGTGGCATTGAACTCACCCCTGTTGCTGTTGCTGCAGGACGCCGCTTGTCTGAGCGTTTATTCAACAATAAACCAAACGAACATTTAGATTACAATCTTGTGCCAACTGTGGTGTTCAGCCACCCACCAATCGGCACCATCGGCTTAACTGAGCCGCAAGCCATTGAGCAATATGGCGCAGAAAACGTGAAAGTGTATAAATCATCGTTCACGCCAATGTACAGCGCAGTAACCCAACATCGCCAACCTTGCCGAATGAAATTGGTTTGCGTGGGCAAAGATGAAAAAATTGTCGGCTTACACGGCATTGGTTTTGGTGTTGATGAAATGATTCAAGGCTTTGCCGTTGCCATTAAAATGGGCGCAACCAAAGCGGATTTCGACAACACCGTTGCTATCCACCCAACGGGTTCGGAAGAATTTGTAACAATGCGTTAATGTTAAGTGCGGTGTAAATTTTCATCATTTTTAATCAATCCAACCTTTCGGGGTTGGATTTTTTATTTATCCACGCACAAATTGAATGTTTTTTAATCTTTTTCTTTTGTGAAAAAAGAAAAAATAAAATTTGTGTGAAAAAATGACCGCACTTTTAATTTGAATGGGGTACACTGAACGGCATAAATCTTATTTAGCATAATTTATGTCACGAACTTGAACTTTACTAAATTGCCCCAATATGGGAGAGTAATTTCAAGTTTTAAGGAAAGAGAGAAAATATGAACGCCAGACGAACAAAACAAAAAACCATGCCTGTTTTACCATTACGTGATGTGGTGGTTTTCCCATATATGGTTATGCCATTGTTTGTGGGACGCGAAAAATCCATCGCCAGTCTTGAAGAGGCAATGGAAAATGGCAAACAATTATTATTAGTTTCGCAAAAAGCAGCCGAGTTAGAACAGCCTACGGTGGACGATGTGTATGATGTCGGCACGGTGGCGAATATTATTCAATTACTCAACTTGCCAGATGGCACAGTAAAAGTGCTAGTGGAAGGACAGCAACGTGCCAAAATTTCCCATTTAGAAGACAATGGGCGTTTCTTCGAGGCAAAAATTGAGCTAATTGATACCCAATTTGGTGATGAAACAGAATTAGAAGTGGCACAGAATACGGCACTGAAAGAGTTTGAAAAATACATTGAACTCAACAAAAAAGTGCAGCCAGATGTGCTTTCCGCCTTGAAAAATATTGCAGATCCAGAACGCTTAAGTGACACAATGGCAGCCCATATGCCGGTTTCAGTAGCGCGTAAGCAAGAAGTTTTAGGCATTGCAAATGTTGCTGAGCGTTTTGAATATTTGCTTGGTTTAATGATTAACGAAGCAGGCATTTTAGAAGTTGAGAAACGTATTCGCGGCCGCGTGAAAAAACAAATGGAAAAAAGCCAGCGCGATTATTACCTTAACGAACAAATCAAAGCTATCCAAAAAGAGCTAGGCGAAACTGAAAGTACCGTTGATGAAGTGGAACAACTTCGTCAAAAAGTGGAAGAAGCCAAAATGCCAAAAGAGGCGAGAGAAAAAGTGGAAGCAGAATTGCAGAAACTGAAAATGATGTCGCCAATGTCTGCGGAAGCAACGGTGGTGCGTAGTTACATTGATTGGATGTTGCAAGTGCCTTGGTATAAGCGCAGCAAAGTGAAAAAAGATATTGTTAAAGCGCAGGAAATTCTTGATGCGGATCATTATGGCTTAGAGCGCGTGAAAGATCGCATTTTGGAATATTTAGCGGTTCAAAGCCGTTTAAATCAGCTTAAAGGGCCTATCCTTTGCTTAGTTGGGCCACCAGGGGTAGGGAAAACTTCCCTAGGACAATCTATTGCCAATGCTACAGGACGTAAATATGTGCGTATGGCGTTAGGCGGCGTGCGTGATGAAGCGGAAATCCGTGGGCATCGCAAAACCTATATCGGCTCATTGCCGGGTAAATTGATCCAAAAAATGGCAAAAGTGGGGGTGAAAAATCCGCTATTTTTACTTGATGAGATCGACAAAATGGCATCGGATATGCGTGGTGATCCTGCCTCTGCGTTGTTAGAAGTGCTTGATCCAGAACAGAACGCCAACTTCAACGATCATTATTTAGAAGTGGATTATGATCTTTCTGATGTGATGTTCGTGGCAACCTCAAACTCAATGAATATCCCAGGGCCGCTGCTTGATCGTATGGAAGTGATTCGTTTATCGGGCTATACGGAAGATGAAAAACTCAATATCGCCACACGCCATTTGCTTAACAAACAAATTGAGCGTAACGGGTTGAAAAAAGGCGAGTTGAAAATCGAAGATAGTGCCATTTTAGATATTATTCGCTATTACACCCGTGAAGCGGGCGTGCGTGGTCTTGAACGTGAGATTTCTAAAATCTGCCGTAAAGCAGTGAAAAACTTACTATTGAACCCGAAATTAAAATCGATCACGGTAAACAGCGATAACCTGAACGAATATTTGGGCGTAAAACGCTTTGAGTTTGGCCGTGCAGATACACAAAATCGCGTGGGTGAAGTAACGGGCTTGGCGTGGACGCAAGTAGGCGGTGATTTACTCACTATCGAAGCCACTTCTGTTATCGGTAAAGGCAAATTAACCTACACAGGATCGCTAGGCGATGTGATGAAAGAATCCATTCAAGCAGCGATGACCGTGGTGCGTTCCCGTGCAGAAAAATTAGGCATTGCGCCTGATTTCCACGAAAAACGCGATATTCATATTCACGTTCCAGACGGTGCAACACCAAAAGATGGCCCAAGTGCAGGGATCGCAATGTGTACCGCCTTGGTGTCTTGTTTAACGGGAAATCCTGTGAAGTCTGAAGTGGCGATGACAGGGGAAATCAGCTTGCGTGGTAAAGTGCTGCCAATTGGCGGTTTGAAAGAGAAACTACTCGCAGCACACCGTGGCGGCATTAAAACGGTGATTATTCCAAAAGATAATGTAAAAGATTTGGAAGAAATCCCAGAGAATGCGAAAAACAGCTTAGATATTCGTCCAGTGGAAACCATTGATGAAGTGCTAAGCATTGCCTTAGAAAATCCGCCTGAAGGAGTTGATTTTTCTCACTTGATTGCAAAAGAAGAAAAAACAACGCCACGCCGTAAAAGTAAACGTGCGGAAAGTGCGGTGAATTAATTGTAAGTTTTTTAATAATAAAGTCGGTAAAGAACAATCTTTGCCGACTTCTTTATTTTTATGCTGGCAATCAAAGCACTTTCGATTATAATTCTCAAGAATTGTCTTAATCTTACATTTAAGGATAACTTCAATGTTAATGGAAAAACTCAGCGATGCGTCAAACAGCATCTTGTGGAAGATTATTTTCGCACTAATTGTGGTTTCATTCGTATTAAGTGGCGTGGCAGGCTATATGTTCACACGCGTTGATACTTCTGCTGCCAAAGTAAATGGTGAAGAAATTTCCCAACAAATTTTCTTAGAACAATATAACCAAGAATATCAACGTTTTAGTGAACAGCTCGGCGCACAATTTACCGCAGTAGCAGATTCTCCAGAATTTATTAATGGTTTACGCAGCTCCATTTTAGAGCGTTTAATTAACCAAGAATTATTGCGCCAATATGCTGCGGAATTAAAGCTTGACGTGAGCGATAGCCAAATTCAACAAGCTATCGTGACCAGCCCAATTTTCCAAAAAGACGGCAAATTTGATAACGCGCTTTATCAACAAATGTTATCAAACAATGGGTTAAGCGGTGAACGATATGCACAATATTTACGCCAAGGATTAACCTTACAACAGCTTAATGACGGTATTGCGCGTTCTGCATTTACCGTATCTAGCCAAAATGAACGTGTAGCCCAGCTATTTTTCCAACAGCGTGATGTCCGTTTGGCTGAGTTTCCTTTAGTGTCTACTGTGGCGCAACAACTGGTGAATGAAGAAGAAATTAGCGCTTACTATAATGCGAATAAAGCTGCATTTGCTGTGCCTGAGTTAGTGAAAGTGCAATATCTTGATTTAACCCAACAATCTGCGGAAAAAAATGTGAAGGTTACTGATGTAGAAATTGCGCAATATTATCAAGATAACAAAGTGCAATATATGACTCAGCATTTAGCCCACATTCAACTGCCAACGGAGCAAGAAGCCCAAGCAGTTTATGCGGATTTACAAAAAGGCGAAAGCTTTGCGGCGTTAGCGAAACTTTACTCTAGCGACAAAATTTCTGGTGCAAATGGTGGTGATTTAGATTGGGTTGTGGCAGGAATGATGCCCCCACAATTTGAAGCCGCAGCGCGTGAATTAAAAGCGGGGGAATATAGCCAACCAGTTAAAGTGGATAACGCTTACCATATCATCAAAGTGGAAGATGAAAAATTCCTGCCGTTAGAACAAGTGAAAAACGATATTGCAGCCAAACTTCGTAGCGAATTAAGCGCGAAAGAATTCTACGCAATGGAAAAACAAGCCAATGAGAAAGCCTTTGAGCAGCCAGATTCCTTACAAGCAGCAGCACAAGCGGCGGGTGTGAGTGTACAAGAAACGGGTTATTTCTCACGCAACGATATTCCAGCTGCCCTTAATTATGGCAATGTGGTTTCTGCATTATTTGATTCTGAATTAACCCAAGGCGGAACAAACTCAGAAGCCATCAATGTGGGCGATCAGCATTCTTTGATTGTTCGTGTGGTGGAACATAAACCAGAAGGTGTGAAAACACTTGATGAAGCAAAAGATGAAATTGCTCAATATTTAAAACAGCAAAAAGCGGAAAAAATTGTGCTAGCTCAAGCTGAAAAAGTGGCGCAAGCGCTAAATGAAAATAGCAATGTCGCTCTACCAAATGGCATTAAATTCGGCGAGAAAGCGCAATGGGTTTATGCTGAAAATAAAAATCCACAATTGCGTGATGTGATCTTCGCAATGAAAAAAGACACTGATAAACCTGTTTATACCGCAGCGAAGAGTGGCGATAATAGCATTGTGGTGATTGAACTTGCTAATGTTAAAGATGGTGAGTTAAACGCAGAACAGCTTAAACAGTTTGATGCACAGCTAAAACAAGCACAGCAAGTAGAGCTACAACAAGCGTTATTACAAGCGTTACGTGCGAAAGCAAAAATTGAAATTAACCAAGAGTTTTTAGCTCAGCAAGAGCAATAATTCTCAGCACCAAAATTAAAGCGGCAATTTGTGATGACAGATTGCCGTTTTTTATTGGCTTTTAAAAAATTCTCTAGTTTTTCACCGCACTTTGTGGTATAAAGTGCGGCGTTATTTTGGCTAGAATTAGAAAGCAATTTTTATTTTAGACGAAATAATTTCAAACTTAATTTTTAACAATAAATCACACACATATCGCACGGATAAATCGGGGTGCCAAACGGTCGATTTATTTGGTATGTGGAGGCTAAACCCCAAACAAAAGGAAAATTATTATGGCACAAGTTTCAATGCGCGAAATGCTACAAGCTGGCGTTCACTTCGGTCACCAAACTCGTTACTGGAACCCAAAAATGAAACCATTCATTTTTGGACCACGCAACGGCGTTCATATCATCAACCTTGAAAAAACCGTTCCAATGTTCAATGCTGCATTAGCAGAATTAACTCGCATTGCGGGCAACAACGGTAAAATCTTATTTGTTGGTACAAAACGTGCAGCAAGTGAAGCAGTGAAAGCAGCAGCATTAGACTGTCAGCAATACTATGTAAATCACCGTTGGTTAGGTGGTATGTTGACTAACTGGAAAACAGTACGTCAATCAATCAAACGCTTAAAAGATTTAGAAACTCAATCTCAAGATGGTACTTTCGACAAATTAACTAAGAAAGAAGCATTAATGCGTAGCCGTGAGATGGAAAAACTTGAATTAAGCCTTGGCGGTATCAAAGATATGGCGGGTCTTCCTGACGCATTATTTGTTATCGGTGCAGATCACGAACACATCGCAATCAAAGAAGCAAATAACCTTGGTATTCCAGTATTTGCAGTGGTTGATACAAACTCTGCGCCAGACGGTGTTGATTTTGTTATCCCTGGTAACGATGATGCAGCACGTGCAATTCAACTATATCTTGCAGCAGCAGCGGCAGCAGTAAAAGAAGGTCGCCAACAAGAAGTGGTAGCCGAAGAGAAATTTGCTGAAGCAGAAGCAGCTGAATAATTCAGGTGAATGCGGCGAAAGCCCTTATTAATCACAACGATTAATTGGTTAGCAGGGGGCTTATGTTCCCTGCTTTTTTACATAAGTGCGGTCAAAAATCGCATCAAATTTTGTGGATAGAGGATTTTAAAATGGCTGAAATTACAGCATCTTTAGTAAAAGAACTTCGTGATCGTACCGGTGCTGGTATGATGGAATGTAAAAAAGCATTAGTAGAAGCAAACGGTGATATCGAATTAGCGATTGATAATATGCGTAAATCAGGTCAAGCAAAAGCGGCTAAAAAAGCAGGCCGTGTTGCTGCTGAAGGTGTTATCATCGCGCGTGTTGCTGGCGACTACGGTGTAATGATCGAAATGAACTGTGAAACTGACTTCGTAGCAAAAGACGCTGGTTTCTTAGGCTTAGCGAATGAAGTAGCAGATTACGCATTAAACAACAAAGGCGTAACTATCGAAGCATTACAAGCTGAATTTGAAGAAAAACGTGCTGCATTAGTGGCAAAAATCGGTGAGAATATGACAATTCGCCGCGTTGGTTCAGTACAAGCGCCTGTAGTAGGTTCATACTTACACGGTGCGAAAATTGGGGTATTAGTGGGCGCAGTAAACGCTGATGAAGAATTAGTGAAACACGTTGCAATGCACGTTGCAGCAAGCCGTCCAGAATATGTAAATCCAAGCGATGTACCTGCAGACGTTGTTGAACACGAGCGCCAAATTCAAGTGGATATTGCAATGCAATCTGGTAAACCACGCGAAATCGCAGAAAAAATGGTTGAAGGTCGTATGAAGAAATTCACTGGTGAAGTGTCTTTAACTGGCCAACCTTTCGTAATGGATCCTTCTAAATCAGTAGGTGAATTATTAAAAGAGAAAGGTGCAGAAGTGGTTTCATTCTTACGCTTTGAAGTGGGCGAAGGTATCGAAAAAGTTGAAACTGACTTCGCAGCAGAAGTTGCTGCAATGACTAAATAATCATTATAAAAGCATAAATAGAAAAAGCAGATCTTATTAGATCTGCTTTTTTATTGGGGAATATAATCTGTAAGATTACTATTTATTCAAATAAATTGATTAATTATTCATTTTAAACTATGCTATCCTCACTTTTGGAAAATTTAAGGATCGCAAATGAGTGCTTATAACAGAAAAACCTTTGACGAAGTGATGATACAAAATTATGCGCCCGCAGAGTTTATTCCTGTGAGAGGGAAAGGGAGTATAGTTTGGGATCAGCAAGGGCGAGAATATATTGATTTCACAAGCGGTATTGCGGTGAATGCGTTGGGGCATTGCCCTGATGAGATTGTGACGGTGTTGAAGGAGCAAGGGGAAACGCTGTGGCATTCTAGCAACTGGTTTACCAGTGAGCCAACCTTGCAATTAGCCACAAAATTGGTACAGAAAACCTTTGCGGATCGGGTGATGTTTGTTAATTCTGGCGCAGAGGCTAACGAGGCAGCGTTGAAATTGGCTCGCCGTTATGCGGTGGATCATTTTGGCGCGCAGAAAAGCAAAATTATTGCCTTTAAGCAAAGTTTTCACGGACGTACATTATTCACGGTGAGCGTAGGTGGGCAAGCGAAATATTCTGATGGCTTTGGGCCGAAACCTGCGGATATTATCCATGTTCCTTTTAATGATCTTGATGCAGTAAAGGCGGTAATTGATGATCACACCTGCGCTGTGATTGTTGAACCGATCCAAGGGGAAGGGGGGGTTAAGCCTGCCAGCGGTGCATTTTTACAAGGCTTGCGTGAACTCTGTGATGAAAATAACGCTTTATTGATTTTCGATGAAGTACAAACAGGCTTGTCGCGCACGGGCTATCTTTATGCTTATATGAAGTATGGCGTTGTGCCTGATATTCTGACTTCTGCCAAAGCCTTGGGCAACGGCTTTCCGATTGGCGCAATGCTCACCACCAATGAGATTGCGAAAAGTTTTTCTGTTGGTGTACACGGTACGACTTTTGGCGGCAATCCCCTTGCTTGTGCTGTGGCGTCAAAGGTGGTAGACGTGCTTTCTGATGAAAAATTCTTGGAAAAAATCCACCGCACTTCTGAATTATTTATGCAGAAATTGGCTGAGCTAAATCAAGCGTTGAATTTATTTAGCGAAATTCGTGGTGAGGGCTTGTTGATTGGTGCAGAGCTAAATACGAATTATCAAGGAAAAGCCAGCGAATTTGTGAAAGGTGCGGCTAAAAATGGACTAATGATTTTAGTTGCAGGCCCTGATGTTTTGCGCTTTGCCCCCGCGTTGAATATTAGCGATGAAGAATTGCAAGAAGGGTTTGTTCGTTTAGAAAAAACCTTGCAAGAATTTGTGTAATAGATTGTATTACAAAGAAAAACCTCGCATTTGGCGAGGTTTTTTATGGGCTTAAGAACGCTTCATAATCTCGAAAAACTCTTCATTGGTTTTGGCAACGGCGAGTTTGTCAATAAGGAATTCCATTGCTTCCACTTCACCCATTGGATTAAGGATTTTGCGTAGAATCCACATTTTTTGTAGTTCGTCAGGGGTAGTGAGTAAGTCTTCTTTACGCGTACCCGAACGGTTAAAGTCAATGGCTGGGAACACGCGTTTTTCAGCGATTTTACGCGAAAGATGTAGCTCCATATTCCCCGTACCTTTAAATTCTTCGAAGATCACTTCATCCATTTTTGACCCTGTATCTACAAGTGCGGTCGCAATAATGGTTAAACTTCCGCCTTCTTCCACGTTACGCGCTGCACCGAAGAAACGTTTTGGACGATGTAACGCATTGGCATCTACACCACCAGAAAGGATTTTACCTGAAGCAGGGGTTACGGTGTTATAAGCTCGGGCAAGACGCGTGATACTATCTAATAAAATCACTACATCTTTTTTATGTTCAACTAAACGTTTTGCCTTTTCGATAACCATTTCAGCAACTTGAACGTGGCGCGAGGCGGGTTCATCAAAGGTTGAAGCAATCACTTCGCCTTTTACCGAGCGCTGCATTTCCGTTACTTCTTCTGGACGTTCGTCAATTAATAACACGATAAGCACACATTCTGGATAGTTATGGGTAATGCTCTGTGCAATGTTTTGTAGCAACATTGTTTTCCCTGCTTTTGGTGGGGCAACAATCAAGCCACGTTGTCCTTTCCCGATAGGAGAGGCTAAATCTAAAATACGCGCGGTTAAATCTTCTGTTGAGCCGTTACCACGTTCCATTCTTAAACGTGAATTGGCGTGAAGTGGGGTTAAATTTTCAAATAAAATTTTGCTGCGTGAAACCTCAGGTTTGTCATCATTAACTTGATCCACTTTTAGCAAAGCAAAATAACGTTCCCCTTCTTTTGGCGGACGAATTTTCCCTTCAATTTTATCCCCAGTTTGTAAATTGAAACGGCGAATTTGGCTTGGGGAAACATAGATATCATCAGGACCAGCAAGGTAGGAGCTGTCAGCGGAACGTAAGAAACCAAAGCCATCAGGCAGGATTTCTAACACACCACCACCGAAAATATCCTCACCGCTTTTGGCGTGTTGTTTTAGGATTGCGAAAACAATATCTTGCTTGCGTAAACGGGCTAGATTTTCTAAACCCATTTGCTCTTCACCGAGTTTTACCAGCTCGGAAACAGGCATATTTTTAAGTTCTGTTAAATGCATAATAATTTGAAATGTTGGTTAGATTGGAAAATGAATTTGTTATGAAGATGCTTGAATATAGAATGGGCGTAAAGTTACCATTAAATAGCGGTGATGTCTAGAAAATAAAGGGGCAAATAATAAAAAAATTGGCTAGTTAGGGCTAAACAGTAATACAGTAATAAATCGCATAAACATTGTCAGATAATCTTAATGTATTCCGCTTGATCTTACCATTCTTATGCTATCTTATGTTATCACTTAATTACTGATATTAAGGTTTTCAAAGTAGCAAGGTGATGCAAGAATTGGTTCAATTCCAAGATTTTTCGCTATTTCATTTGATCCCACAGCAAGGATTATTCGTTAAAGGTTTTGGTCAAGCCTTCCAAGTTGCACCGAATAATCAAGTTGATGTGGTACATTTAGATCAAGGTCATATCGAACAACACTAAGCCAAAAATAACGAAAAAAAGCCCCGCACTTTATTTTGCGGGGTTTTTATTATGCAGAAAAAGAGCGGTGAAAAATCTTGAAATTTTCTACCGCTCTTTGTATTAGAGTCATTTAGTTGCTGGATTATTTCACCAATCCGCCGCTGGCTTGGAGATCAGCGTGGTAAGAAGAACGCACGAAAGGCCCACAGGCGGCGTGTTCAAAGCCCATTTCGTTGGCTTTATCACGGAACTCATCAAATTCTTCAGGCGGAACATAGCGCGCAACAGGTAAATGATGGCGGCTTGGTTGCAAATATTGCCCGAGTGTGAGCATTGTTACACCGTTGGCGCGTAAATCTTGCATCACTTGCAAAATTTCTTCGTTGGTCTCGCCTAAGCCCACCATTAAGCCTGATTTGGTTGGAATATCAGGGAACATTGCTTTGAACTCACGCAATAATTTGAGCGACCATTCATAATCTGCCCCTGGGCGAATATCACGATACAAGCGTGGCACATTTTCCAAATTGTGGTTGAACACATCTGGTGGATTATCTTTTAATTTTTCTAGCGCTTGTTCGATACGTCCACGGAAATCAGGCACAAGGATTTCAATTTTGATCCCTGGATTAAGCGCGCGGATTTCTTTCACACATTCGGCGAAATGCCCAGCCCCACGATCAGGTAGATCATCGCGATCCACCGAGGTAATCACCACATAACGTAATTTCATATCCTGAATAGTTTCGGCTAATTTGCGAGGCTCTTCCGGATCAGGCGGCAATGGCTTGCCGTGTGCCACATCACAGAATGGACAACGACGGGTACAGATCGCCCCTAAAATCATAAAGGTTGCCGTGCCGTGGTTAAAACATTCGTGCAGGTTAGGGCAAGAGGCTTCTTCACACACAGAATGCAAGCCGTGGCGGCGCATTCCATTTTTGATGCTATCAATTTTTGCTGAATTGGCTGGCAGTTTGATTTTCATCCACTCAGGCTTTTTCAATAAAGGCTGGTTGGGATCAATATTTTTTACTGGGATAATGGAAGTTTTTGCGGCATCACGATATTTTACGCCACGTTCCATTTTAAAAGGCGTTGCCATTAACGCTCCTATTTTTGTTAAGAATTTGTTACGGAATTATACCCCAATAATTGGGTGAAGTGTGTAACTAATTTGGGCGAAACCTTGTCTGGTTGTGCTTCTTCTGGCGGGATAAAATCTGCCATTTGACACATTTCAAGCCCGGCATAACCACAGGGGTTAATGTATAAGAAAGGCGTAAGATCCATATTAATATTTAGCGCTAGACCGTGGAAAGAACAGCCTTTGCGAATGCGTAAACCGAGCGAGCAGATTTTTTTGCCGTCCACATACACCCCTGGTGCATCGGCTTTGGGATAGCCTTCAATGCCGTAATCTGCCAGCGTTTGCACCACCGATTGCTCAAGGGCGGTAACCAGTTGGCGTACATTGAGATCTTTGCCTTGTGCTTTTAGGCGTTTAATGTCGATCAACACATACATAACTTGCTGACCCAATCCGTGATAGGTGATTTGTCCGCCACGATCCGATTGCACCACAGGGATCGCGCTTTGTTGCAATAAATGTTCAGGCTTGCCCGCAGAGCCTTGGGTGAACACCGCAGGGTGCTGAACGAGCCAGATTTCATCTTGGGTATTTTCATCACGATTATCGGTAAATTGCTGCATTTTATGCCAAATTTCTTGATAATCTTGCACGCCAAGTTGGCGGATAATAATGGATTGGGTCATCGCCTTTACCTTATTGTTTATGCAGATTAAAGCACCATTCTTACGCCGTTAATTTTGGCAAGTTCGCTATAAAGGGTTTCCACTTGCTCAATATTTTCAGCCACAATATCCACTGAAATAGATTTGTATGTGCCTTTTCCGCTCACATTTTCACGTGGATTATGATCGCCTTTGGCATATTTTTGCACCACAGCGATCACATCATCTGCTAAATCTGGGCGGTTTGCGCCCACCACTTTGAAAGTGAAATCACAAGGGAATTCAAGAAGATCTTTAAGTTGTTTCTGTGGAATATCTTCAAGTTTTACGACTTTTTCTTGTTCTGCCATTTTTTGTCCTCAAATTTGTTAAAAATTTAGACCGCACTTTGTTTAGTGCGGCCATTTGAGCTTTAGATTGGGAAGATTTTACCAATTTCAAGTTTAGCTGAATAAACTTTTTACAGTTAGCACTAACCAATCCCAGATTTTGCCAAAGAAACCGCCTTCTTCAACATTGTTCATTACTTGTAAATCCACTTTAGCAATGTCTTTACCATCAAGCTGATAAGTGATTTTTCCCACCACTTGACCTTTTGCTAATGGTGCTTCAAGGTATTTTTTGTCTAAATCATAACGGGCTTTCACTTCCGCTTGGCGACCTTTTGGCAAGGTGATAAATTGATCTTGCAACACGCCAAGTTGCACTTTGCTGTTATCGCCATAATAAACGCTTTGTTCAGAAACGGTTTTGTTGGCTTCTAAGGCTTTGAAGGTTTCAAAGTTAGCAAATCCCCATTGCAATAATTTTTTGCTTTCAATTTCACGGCCTTTGTAAGTTGGTACGCCCATCACCACCGAAATTAAACGCATATTGCCGTTGCCCAATGCAGAAGCTACAAGGTTGTAGCCTGCTTTGTCTGTATGGCCTGTTTTCATACCATCAACTTTAAGGGTTTTATCCCACAATAAGCCATTGCGATTTGGTTGGCGGATTTTGTTGAAAGTGAATTCTTTTTCCGCATAGATTTTGTATTCTTCAGGTAAATCACGAATGATATGCGCGCCAATTAGTGCCATATCACGGGCGGAAGAATATTGATTTTCGTCATCTAAGCCGTGTACGGTGGTGAAATGGGTATTTTTTAGGCCAAATTGTTCCACATATTTATTCATTGCATTGATGAAATTTTGTGTTGAGCCTGAAACGTGTTCCGCCATTGCCACACAAGCATCATTGCCTGATACCACGATGATCCCGCGATTAAGATCGGCAACGGAAACCTGTTGGTTTAAATTTAGGAACATTTTTGATGAACCCGGGAAATTTTTACCCCAAGCGCTATTACCAATGGTAACCATATCTGAATCGTGGATTTTACCTTGTTTTAACGCATCGCCGACCACATAGCTTGTCATCATTTTGGTGAGTGAAGCTGGATATTGGCGTTGATCAGGGTTAAATGCCGCTAACACTGCACCAGAATTGTAATCCATTAAAATATAGGTTTGCGCATTAAGTTGTGGTGCGGCAATGCCATATTGAATATCTTCTGCCATTACAGAATGACTTGCACATAATGTAGCAGTGATAAGGGCAAATTTGGTTTTTTTAAGCATATGTTTAAACATAGTTCATTACGTCCTAAATAGAGTTAAATTTATTTGTGGCTATAAATAATCACTGGCTTAGTGCCATTTAATTTATGAAGTTTGGCTTTAAATTGTTGTGCTTCACGTTTAGTTTTAAATGGCCCAAAGGAAATACTGTGAGATTTTTTATTTGAGTCAATTTTTGTTTTGACTTTTAAGCGTTTGGCTTGTTTCACCATTTGTATTGCTTGTTTGTAGGTTAAGTTTAGCATTTTTACTTTATAACCTGAAAAATCGGTGTCAGAAAGCACCGCACTTTGTTTTGCGGATAGATCCAAACGCTTTGCAGCCTCAGGTGTTTTCGCCATTTTAGCAAGGCTGTGCGTTCCTGCACCGAGAATTTTCCCTTTATGATTAACGTGCAGCGCCTCAACGCGAACTTGTCCAACACCACGATGAATAATCCCCAGTTCTTTTGCGGCAACAAGGGAAAGATCGATAATTCTTCCTTTTATAAAAGGCCCACGATCGTTGATTTTTACGATCACTTTTCTACCGTTGTGTAAATTGGTGACCAAGGCGTAAGAATTTAATGGCAGAGTTTTGTGTGCTGCCGTATAGCGATTAGGATCATAATATTCGCCATTGGAGGTTTTACGCCCTGAAAATTTTTGGTGGTAGTAACTTCCTCCCCCTGTTTTGGCGTAGTGCTTAGCCGTACTCGGGTGTTTGGTGGTGTAACTGACGCCATTGACCACATAGGTGTAGGTCTTATCAGACATTTTTTGGTGCACCAGTTTAGGGCCTTTCACCCCATATAATTTTTGCGTTTCGGCATTGCTATTCACACTCGCTAATGTGAGTAGAAATGCCAAACTCAGCTTAATTATTTGTGTTAATTTCATTTCGATTATTCACTTTAGTTAAAATTTTGTTGGAATACTGGTTAAGAACAATAAATTCTTAGTTAGTTCCCCTAAAGAAATGTTCTTTATGGCTATGAATGGACATAATCAAGCCAAAGCCTGCCATTAATGTAACAAAAGATGTTCCACCATAGCTCATTAGCGGGAGCGGCACACCCACCACAGGCAAAATGCCGCTCACCATTCCAATATTCACAAAAACATAAACAAAAAAGATCAGCGTTAATGCTCCAACGAGGGTGCGACCGAAAGCACTTTCGGCCTCCACGCCAATCACCAAACCTCTTGCCACAACAAATAAATAAAGGCACATCAAAACGGCGAAACCAACCATTCCGTGTTCTTCACTTAATACGGCAAAAATAAAATCGGTATGGGGTTCAGGCAAAAATTCTAGCTGGGACTGCGTGCCTTGCATCCAACCTTTGCCCCAAATACCACCCGAACCGATGGCAATTTTTGATTGCAAAATATGGTAACCCGCGCCAAGGGGATCTTTTTCTGGATCAAGTAAGGTTAACACCCTTGTGCGTTGATAATCGTGCATTAGGTAAAACCACATTATAGGGATAAAACCAGCCAACCCAATCACCGCAATTAAAATTAGCCACCAGCTCATTCCTGCTAGAAAAACGACAAAAATTCCAGACGCACTTACCAGAATTGATGTGCCTAAATCGGGTTGAATGGCAACCAATAGGGTAGGCACAATAATGATAAAGAGTGCAATAAAGGTATGTCTTAAGGTTGGCGGAAGCGGATGTTTACCTAAATACACCGCCACCATTAACGGCACGGCAAGTTTGACGATTTCCGAAGGCTGAAAACGGAATAAGCCGAGATCTAACCAACGCTGCGCCCCTTTACTGGTGGTTCCCACCAAATCCACTAAAATCAGCAATATAATGCCAATACCAAATAAATAAGGGGCAATGGACTGATAAAAGCGTGGAGAGAATTGTGCCATAACAAACATCACCACAAAGCCTAGGGTAACTTGAATGATGCGGTTGCGGAACATCACTTCATTGCCACCAGAGGCGCTGTATAGCACGAATAATCCATAGGCGGAAATCATTACAAGACCAAGAAATAGCCAGAAATCAATGTGTAAACGCTGCCACAAGCCGAGCCAGATTTTCCTTTTACTCATTATTCTGTTTCCTCTTGTTGGGGTTGTGCTTCGTTCTGTTTATTTTCCATTTGGTTTACTTGTGGAAGCCGTTGATTAAGATAATAATCCATAATTTTTCTTACCACGGGGCCGGCGTTGCTACCGCCACCGCCTGCATTTTCTAAAATGATAGAAACCACTATTTTCGGGTCTTCATAAGGGGCATAGCCGATAAACCACGCGTGATCGTGCAATTCTTTGCTCAGCGATTTAGCGTTATAGGTTTGGTTTTCTTTTAAGCTGAAAACCTGCGCTGTGCCTGATTTACCAGCAACGTGATAGTTCGTGCCAGCAAAGGCTTTACGCCCTGTCCCGTTGCTCGCATTAATCACGTTATACATACCACGTTTGGCTTGCGCCCAATAACTATCATTGGCTTTAATGTCGGGATATAAAAAAGGATCTTGGTAAGGTTCAAAGAAAGAGCCTTCTACCCCTTTCATTAAGTGCGGTGTATTTACCTTGCCATTATTAATTAAGATGGCTAAGGCTTTTGCCACTTGCAATGGCGTTGCTGTCCAATAGCCTTGTCCAATACCCACGGAAATGGTATCACCTTGCAGCCAAGGTTTTTTATAGCGTTTTTGTTTCCACTCGCGCGAAGGCATAATTGCCGAGGTTTCTTCCCGAATATCTAAACCCGTTGGCAGGCCAAAACCAAAGGCTTTCATCCAACCAGAAAGTTTATCAATCCCCATATTGTAAGCGAGCTGATAAAAGTAAGTATCGGAAGATTCGGTAATCGCTTTATTGAGATCCGTATAACCGTGGCCTGATTTTTTCCAGTCACGGAAACGTTTGGTGCTATTTGGCAACATCCAATAGCCCGGATCAAACACCGTTGTGCTTGGCGTGATCAAGGCTTCTTGCAACCCAGCTACCGCAATAAACGGTTTTACCGTAGAAGCTGGCGGATAAGCCCCTTGCGTAACGCGGCTATAAAGCGGACGCTCAGGATCTTCAAGCAAGCGTTTGTAATCTTTACCTGAAATGCCATCTACGAAAAGGTTATTGTCATAACTTGGGGTTGAAACCATCGCTAAAATGCTGCTATCTTTTGGATCTAGCACCACCACCGCGCCTTTATGTCCCGCTAACAGATCAGTGATATAACGTTGCAATTCTAAATCAATGGTGAGATGAATGCTTTTACCCGCTACTGCAGGCTGTTCGCGCAATTTACGGATCACCTTACCACGGTTGTTAATTTCTACTTCTTCAAAGCCCACTTCACCGTGTAATTGTTCTTCGTAATAGCGTTCAATACCGAGCTTGCCGATATTGTGCGAGCCAGCATAATTGGCGTATTTGTCTTCTTTTTTCAGGCGTTCCACATCTTTATCATTAATTTTTGCCACATAACCTAAAATATGGGTGAGCGGTTCGCCGTACAAATAATGACGTTTAAAATAAGGTTTAACGGATAAACTCGGGAATTGATGCTGATTTACCGCAAAACGTGCGATCTGTTCTTCGGTGAGATCGGGCTTGAGTAAAATGGACGTATAGCGCGAAGAACGGCGGCGCTCTTTCTTAAAATTCGCAATATCGTCTTCATTTAAGCCCACCATTTTTTTGAGCTGTTCAAAAGTGCGGTCTAAATTTTCTACTTTTTCTGGCACGATATATAAGCCAAAAAAGGTGAGATTTTCGGCAAGCAATTTGCCATAGCGATCGTAAATCAAACCGCGTGTTGGTGGCAACGGCAATAATTTGATACGGTTGCCATTAGAACGGGTTTGATAAGTGTCATAATTGACGATTTGCAGATGGTATAAATTGGTGAGCAAAATTGCAGACAGCCCAAGCACGCCTAAAAAAGACACCAAGGCGCGGCGAATAAATAGATTGCGCTCCGCTTTTTTATCGCGGATCGGCTCCATTGTTGGCTGAGAAAGCAATTTCTTTAAATCCATTGATTACTCTCGATGATAAGGGTGATTGGTAGTAATCGACCAAGCACGATACAAACTCTCTGCCACCACCACGCGCACTAAAGGGTGGGGTAAGGTTAAAGGGGAAAGCGACCAGCTTTGTTCGGCGGCAGCTTTACATTCTGGCGATAAACCTTCAGGCCCGCCGATCAATAGGCATAAATCCCGTCCATCATTTTTCCAACCCTCCAGCTGTTGTGCCAGTTGTTCGGTTGTCCAAGGTTTACCGGGAATGTCTAAGGTCACAATCTTATTGCGCCCACAAGCCGCCAGCATTGCTTTGCCCTCTTGCTCCAAAATGCGTTTAATGTCTGCATTTTTGCCACGTTTGCCCGCAGGGATTTCGATTAGTTCAAAGGGCATATCCTTTGGGAAACGGCGTTGATATTCTTCAAAGCCTGTGGTTACCCAAGCAGGCATTTTTGTGCCTACCGCAATTAATTGGATTTTCATTTAGCCCCAAAGTTTCTCTAATTGATACATTTCACGGCTGTCTGCTTGCATAATATGCACCATCGCTTGCCCGAAATCGACCACCACCCAATCTGCAGTAGCTTTGCCCTCTTCACCGAAAGATTCAAACCCCGCTTGCTTGCTTTCATCAATTAGTTTTTGCGCCAAAGAACTAATATGGCGGCTTGATGTGCCTGTGCAAATAATCATATTGTCCGTTACGCTTGATTTGCCTTGCACATCTAAATGCAAAATATCAACGGCTTTTAAATCGTCTAATTTGTTAATTAAAAAATCTACTAATGTTGTCATACGAAATGTTATCGCTCATTAAATTTGTGTGTTAAAAATCCGTCAATTCTATCACGAGATAAAACAGAAATAATAGAAAAAATCACCGCACTTTTCTTGTTTATGTTTTGTTTATAAAAGTGCGGTGGAATTTTAGCGATTTTTTGAGATTAATAACGCTTTTTAAAATTGCGTTTATTATTTTGATAATGGCTTTGTCCAGTGCGTTTGCGGTAAGGTTTTGGCAAATCACTGAGTAGCGCTTGCGGATCATATTGGCTCACTGGAATGGAGTGGCCAATATATTCTTCAATGGCAGGTAAATTCATTGCATATTCTTCACAAGCAAAACTAATGGAAACGCCACTTTCGCCTGCGCGCCCTGTGCGGCCAATGCGATGCACATAATCTTCGCGATCATCAGGCAAATCATAGTTGAAAACGTGCGTAACATCAGGAATATGCAAGCCACGCGCAGCAACATCGGTGGCCGCTAAAATATCTAATTTGCCTTCAGTGAATTGTTGCAATAAGGCAAGGCGTTTTTTCTGTGCCACATCGCCTGTGAGTAGCCCCACACGATGCCCATCAGCGGCTAAATAGCCCCAAATTTCTTCGCAGCGATGTTTGGTGTTCGCGAAAATAATGCAACGCTCAGGCCATTCTTCTTCCAACAATGTCATTAATAACGCCATTTTGTCTTGGTTAGACGGATAAAACAGTTCTTCTTTAATGCGGTGGCCTGTTTTTTGCAGCGGCTCAACTTCCACATACTTTGGATCATTCATATCTTCAAAGGCAAGCTCACGCACTTTATAAGAAAGAGTCGCGGAAAAGAGCATTGTTAAGCGTTCAGCAGGGGGCGGACATTTTCGCAGTAAGTAGCGAATATCCTTGATAAAGCCTAGATCGAACATTCGATCTGCTTCATCTAGCACCACCACTTCAATATCCGTTAAGCGAATAATGCCTTGTTTGACGTAATCAATCACGCGTCCTGTTGTGCCGATTAAAATATCAATGCCTTGCTCAATCACTTTAAGCTGTTTATCGTAGCCATCGCCCCCATACGCTAGCCCCATTTTTAGCCCAGTGGCTTGTGAGAGCGCCGCGCCATCATTGCTAATTTGCACGGCAAGCTCGCGCGTGGGCGCTAAGATTAACGCACGCGGTTGCGTGGCATTATGCTGCGAATTTTCGCTTAATAAATGATGAAAGGTGGCGGTGAGAAAGGCCATTGTTTTGCCTGTGCCTGTTTGCGCTTGCCCTGCTACATCACGCCCTGCAAGGGTGATAGGCAAAGAAAGGGCTTGGATTGGTGTGCAGTATTCAAAACCGTTTTTTTCTAAACACTGTAATACGCTTGGATTTAGCGGTAAATCAGCAAAACGTTGCTGAGTTAAATGATCATTTTGCATAGTTATCTGACTATTTTAGATTTGACGAAAAAATTGTGCTAAGCATAGCACGAAGGGCAGAAATCCCCAAAAATTCTTCTTTTCTCTCTTCTTTATTTCTAAGAAAGGAAATAAATAAAATGCGGTTAAAAATGTAGCATTTATTGGTTGTTTTTTATTACTTTTTATTTTGTTTTGTAGCAAAGGTAAATTACCCCGTTATGCTTAGAAAAGGCAAATTTCCTAGGATTTTAATAACTCTTAATGGTTATTTTTATGTAGCAAAAATAACTCAAAAGGGTTATTCCTAATAAAAACATTGATCAAACGCAAAGAATAGCAAAATAGCGCTGAAAAATGAGAATGAATTTGTTATTTTTAAGCGTGAAAAACTTTCTCTTAATTCATTATCATATTGTTTTTAATGAGAAAAATTATCATTTATTGCTTAAGTTTATTTGTTGTACAACATTGATCAATGTATGGAGTAATTATCGTGAACATTTTCAGAAAAACTTTAGCTTCTCTGGCAATTGCTGGATTGACTTTAGTGTCTGCGCAACCTTTGATGGCGGCAGATAATAGTGTAGCAGAAAAGCGAGCTCCAACTCGTGAGGAATTAGCAAAACCAAATCCTGATTTGAAAATTCAAGCGATCAGTGAACAATTTGCTGAAAAATATCCAAAACAATATAACAGTTGGGCTGCAACCGCAGAATCTACGGAAATTGTTCCGGCAATTGAAGTTGATCCTAGAATGATCGTAATGTGGGGCGGCTATGCGTTCTCAAAAGAATATAACAAACCGCGTGGCCACTTTTATACTGTAACTGACGTGCGCAATATCTTGCGTACAGGTGCGCCATTTGATGCTAACAGCGGCCCACAACCAATGGCGTGTTGGACGTGTAAAGGCCCCGATGTACCACGTTTGATTGCTGAATGGGGTGAAGAAGAATACTTCAACGGCAAATGGGCAAAAGGTGGGGCTGAAGTGGCAAATTCTATCGGCTGTGCTGATTGTCACGACACCACATCAAAAGATTTTGCAGAAGGTAAACCTGCTTTACGTATTGCTCGTCCGCACGTTTTACGCGCCTTAGATGCGATCGGAAAAGACTTCGCTCATTTAGATAAAACAGACAAACGTGGCGCAATTTGTGCTAACTGTCACGTTGAATATTACTTTGATAAAAAAGTGGTAAACAATGTGGTATTCCCTTGGATGAAAGGGGTAGATGTGGATAGTATGGAACAATACTATGACAATATCGAATTCTACGATTGGATTCACTCTATCTCTAAAACACCAATGTTAAAAGCACAGCACCCAGACTATGAAACTTGGTTACAAGGTACACACGGCAAAAATGGCGTAACCTGTGTGGATTGTCATATGCCAAAAGTACAAGGGGCTGATGGCAAAGTTTACACAGACCACAAAATTGGTAATCCGCTTGATTCTTTTGAAAACACCTGTGCAAACTGCCACGATCAAAGTAAAGAAACTTTAACCAAAGTGGTAGCAGGTCATAAAAAAGACATCAAAGATGTGATGATTAAACTTGAAGACCAAATCGTGAAAGCGCACTTTGAAGCGAAAGCGGCTTGGGACGCAGGTGCCACAGAAGAAGAAATGAAACCAGCATTACAAGCTATCCGTCACGCACAATGGCGTTGGGATTATTCTGCTGCAGGCCACGGTGGTCATATTCACGCACCAGATATTATCTTAAAAACCATCGCAACAGGCTTAGATCGTATTGCTGACGCGCGTACTAAATTAGCCATTATTCTCACCAAACACGGAGTGAAACAGCCAATCAATTACCCAGATATTTCAACTGCGGATAAAGCGTGGAAAGCAATGGGCATTGATATTGAAAAAGAACGTGCAGCGAAAGCGAAATTCCTCAAAGAAGTTGTTCCACAATGGAATAAAGAAGCGTTAGAAAAAGGCTTAATGGAGAAAGCTCCACCAGCAAAATAAGCCAAAAAGTAACCGCACTTTATTAAGTGCCGACTTAGGAAGAAACCTTAAAGTGGGAAGAAAACTAAAGTGCGGTCTATTTTGAACGAAAATTTGAGGTAATAAGAAATGAACGTTGTATTAAAGAAAATGGTAAAGCTTACCGCCTTATTAGGGGCGATGATCTTGGCTTTGCCTACACAAGCTAATACAGAAAACTCTGAATTAAGCTATCAACCTACGTTAGAAAATCAGCGTAATCCAAATGAATACTGTGCGAAATGCCACAAATTAGAAGCCACTGATGAACAATCTGGCGGTGATTTACATTTTGGTAAATTCCACGGTACGCACTTATCGAAAACCAATCCAAGCACAGGCAAACCCATTACTTGTGTGAGCTGCCACGGTAATATTTCGGAAAATCACCGCCGTGGTGCAAAAGATGTAATGCGTTTTGAAAGCGATATTTTCTCGGATAAAAAACCAATGTTCTCAGTGCAAGAGCAAAATCAAGTTTGTTTCTCTTGCCACCGTCCTGAAAAATTACGCGAGAAACTTTGGGCGCACGATGTTCACGCAATGAAATTGCCTTGTGCTGCGTGCCATACCTTGCACCCAGAAAAAGACGCAATGAAAGGCATTGAGAAAAAACAACGCGTTAAACTTTGCGTGGATTGTCACGGAGAACAACAAAAACGCAAAGCCTTAAAAGATCTTGACCCGACCAGCGAACAAAAGGATAACAAATGACAACTTGCTCACGCCGTAATTTTGTTTCTGGAATGGGCGCTTTGATCCTAATGACAGGAACAACAATTAAGTCAGTAGCACAAGATAAGGCAGAAGAAAAGCCAATTCGTTATGCAATGTTGCACGATGAAACCGCTTGTATTGGTTGTACCGCTTGTATGGACGCGTGTCGTGAAACCAACCAAGTGCCAGAAGGCGTTTCACGTTTAGAAATTATTCGTAGCGAACCTTATGGCGAATTTCCTGACGTGAAATATGAGTTTTTCCGTCATTCGTGCCAGCATTGTACCAATGCACCTTGTGTTGCTGTGTGTCCAACAGGGGCTTCATATATTGACGCTTCCACTGGTATTGTTGATGTCAACAAAGATCTCTGTGTTGGCTGCCAATACTGTATTGCCGTATGTCCATATCGCGTGCGCTTTATTCACCCGGTGTATAAATCCGCCGATAAATGTAATTTCTGTCGCGATACGAATTTGGCAAAAGGCAAACAACCCGCTTGTGTAGAAGCTTGCCCAACCAAAGCTCTAACCTTTGGTGATACCAATGATCCGCAAAGTGAAATTTCTTTGAAACTGAAAGAAAAACAAACGTATCGTACAAAAGTTGAATTAGGTACAGATCCAAATCTTTACCACGTTCCAGCTAGAGCAGGGGAGATCAGACGATGAACAGTCCATTTCATTTCCCATCTTTAGTATGGGACGGGCCGATTGCGATTTATCTCTTTTTATTAGGGATTTCCGCAGGGGCAACAATGCTTGCGGTATTGTTAAAACGTGCAGGATTAGCAGGGGAACGCCCGGAAGAAAACAATATCTTAAAGGTTAATGCCTTGCTCGCACCGATTAGCATTACCATTGGCTTATTGTTATTGATTTTCCACTTAACCAAACCTTGGACATTCTGGTACTTAATGTTCAATTATCACCACACTTCAATTATGTCTGCAGGGGTGATGTTGTTCCAAGTGTATATGTTGTTCTTGGTATTATGGTTAGCGATTATCTTCAAATCACTGGTGTTGAGCCTTGTGAAACGCTTTGTGCCGAAACTTGCGAATCTTGCAGAGAAAATCATTGATATTGCAGCTAAATTTACTAACGCCATTGAGATTATTACTTTATTGCTTAGTGTGGCACTAGGGGCATATACTGGTTTCCTACTTTCTGCATTAGTGAGCTATCCAATGCTAAATAACCCTGTCTTGCCGGTGTTATTCTTGGCATCAGGTACGTCATCGGGCATTGCGGCATTGATTTTCTTCACCATTTTATGCACCAAAGAAAGCACTCATTCCAAAGGCTTGGCGTTCTTGCATAAATTTGAACAGCCAGTGGTATTGATTGAAGCCTTCTTATTGTTCGCTTTCTTCTTTGGTTTATACCTTGGTGGCGGACAAAAAACCGTGGCATTTCACACCGCACTTTCGGGGGGCTTCTGGGCGAATGTCTTCTGGATCGGCGTGGTAGGCATTGGGATTGTGTTACCCCTCTTACTCAACGCTGTTGCAGGTGAGAAGCTCAAACACCAAAAAGGCTTTATGCTGATTGTGGCAGGATTGGGCTTAATCGGGGTACTTTGCTTGCGTTACTTCATTTTATACGCAGGGCAAATGACTTTGGCCTAATCAAAACAATCAATGATTATCAGGGCGAACCAAGGTGTTCGCCTTTATTTTAATGGCGTTTTTTGCTGTAAATCCCCTAATGGCAAAGGGAAAACTGACGAGAAAAGTTATTTGCAGAAAATAAAGTGCGGTGCATTTTTACGCATTTTATCACTGCTTGAATTGAGAATGAGCTTGATGATTTTTCTGCATAACACAATGACATTGCTACGCATTTTCTCTAAAATACACAACAAATTAACCAACGAATATTACAATGATCCCAGAACTTGCTTTTCTTGCTTTACTTTTTGCTCTTGTTTCCGCATTGCTGTTGGCGATTG
Organism: Avibacterium volantium; assembly: GCF_900635775.1. Classification (NCBI taxonomy): domain Bacteria; kingdom Pseudomonadati; phylum Pseudomonadota; class Gammaproteobacteria; order Pasteurellales; family Pasteurellaceae; genus Avibacterium; species Avibacterium volantium. The sequence continues at coordinate 861,739 of NZ_LR134167.1, forward strand.
TGCCGCATATTGGGATTAAACAAGGTAATCCACGTCTAATTACATCGGCGTGGAATTTGAGTTATCTGTTTGGGATTTTTACCACCCTTTCCTTGCTTGGGCTAGCTTATTGCTTTGCGACTGATGATTTTTCCGTGCAATATGTGGCGGCGCATTCCAATTCTGCCTTACCACGATTTTTCAAAATTGCTGCCACTTGGGGCGGACACGAAGGTTCAATGCTGTTTTGGCTATTTTCGTTGGGATTATGGACAATGGCTTTTGCCTTTTTTAGCCGTAAAATCGACCCTATTATTGCTAGCCGAACGCTGTCTATTTTAGGCTTGCTGTGTTTTGGTTTTGCGCTGTTTATCGTATTTTTCTCCAATCCTTTTGAGCGTTTATTTCCTAGCCCCTTGGAAGGGCGAGATCTCAATCCAATGCTGCAAGATGTCGGGCTGATTTTTCACCCGCCCCTACTTTATTTCGGCTATGTGGGCTTTGCGGTGAATTTTGCTCTCACCCTCGCCGCCCTGTTCAGCGGACATTTTGATGCCGCGCTGGCTCGCTGGACACGTCCTTGGGTGCTGGTTTCTTGGTTCTTTTTAACCTTAGGCATAATGCTCGGCGCGTGGTGGGCATATTACGAGCTTGGCTGGGGCGGCTGGTGGTTCTGGGATCCAGTTGAAAACGCTTCATTAATGCCATGGTTGCTTGGGTTGGGGCTATTGCATAGTTTATCCGTAAGCGAACAACGTGGCGTTTTCCATTATTGGACGATTTTATTTTCCCTGTTTGCCTTTGCATTCAGTTTATTAGGTACGTTTATTGTGCGTTCGGGCGTGCTAACTTCTGTACACGCTTTTGCTATGGACGGAGAGCGGGGAATGGCCTTGTTAATGCTCTTTTTCTTGCTCACAACTTGCTCGCTCACCTTATTTGCGTTGAAAGTGAATGTACGCCCAAGTGAAAATAGTGCGGTGCATTTTTCCTTTTTTTCTAAAGAAAGCCTAATGCTCATTGCCAATATTTTGGTGGCGGTCGCCACGGCAAGCGTATTTTTAGGCACATTCTATCCAATGTTATTTAGCACAATGGGCTGGGGTTCGATTTCTGTCGGTGCGCCTTACTTTAACACCATTTTCTTGCCTCTTATTGTGCTGGCATTGCTGGCGATGATTTTTGTCGTCAGTGCATTTTGGAAAAAAATCCACCGCACTTTGTTGCGCCGCAATATCTTATTGCTGATTCCTGCCTGTGGGCTTGCTTATGCAATGATCGCATTCACCATTCAAAATGATGAAACCTTACATTTTCAGACCTTGCCTTTTGCGTTAATTAGCTTGGCGTTTTGGTTGCTTGGCGTTACCCTTTGGGGGGCGTTGCGATCCCTTTCCTTAAAGCGTTGGGCAATGGTGATCGCCCATTGTGGGTTAGCACTTACGGTGATTGGCGCAACAATGTCGAGCTATTTTGCCAGTGAAATTGGCGTGCGTTTATCGCCTAACCAAAGCCAAATGCTCAACGACTATGCGTTTCACTACCTTGGTTTTCGTAATGAACTCGGGCCGAATTACACCAGTGAAGTGGCGCAATTTGAGATAACAAAAAACGGCGAAAAAATCACCGCACTTTATCCTGAACGCCGTTATTACGAAGTGCGCACGATGAATATGTCGGAAGTGGGGCTATATTGGAACTTGCTTGGCGATATTTATATTGTGATGGGGGATAAACTTGGCGCGGGCGAATTTTCGTTCCGTCTGCATTACAAGCCTTTTATTCGCTGGCTATGGATTGGTGCAACCTTAATGGCGTTTGGTGCATTATTGAGCGCCTTTGCCTTACGCACAAGGAGAGCGAAAGATGAATAGAAAAATCATTGTGTTTCTACCCTTATTCTTGATCATTGGCGTGTGTGGTCTTTTGTTGCTAGGACTGCATAATGATCCGAAAAAAATAGCGTCCGCGTTAATTGGCAAGCCCGTGCCTGAATTTTATCAAAGCGATCTGCTTGAACCTGAAATCAATGTGAGCAACGCATCTTTGCCGAAAGAAATTTATCTCATTAATGTATGGGGCAGTTGGTGTGCCTATTGCAAGCAAGAACACGCCTTTTTGATGCACTTGCAACAACAGGGCGTGCCGATTGTGGGGCTAAATTATCGAGATAAACGGCAAAATGCCTTGCTAATGTTGCAGGAAATGGGCAATCCTTTTCATCAGGTGATTGATGATAGCAAAGGCTTATTCGCAATGAAATTGGGTGTAGACGGCGCGCCAGAAACCTATTTGGTTGATGCCAATGGCATTATTCGTTATCGCTACTCAGGGCCGTTGGATCAGCAAATTTGGCAACAAGAATTTCTGCCCTTATTGCAAAAATTAGCAAAAAATGCACCGCACTTAGCGTTGCAAGAAACAGCTAAGCAAGAAACGGCTAAACAGGAAGGAAAAGAATGAAAAAGTGGTGGTTAGCGGTAATGACATTTTTCGCAATCAGTCAGCTGGCTCAGGCAGAAATGGTGGATACCTTTGAATTTAGCAATCCTGCCGAGCGTACCCGAGCCGTAGCCTTGGCGAAATCCCTGCGTTGCCCACAATGTCAAAATCAAAACTTGGTGGAATCCAATTCGCCTATTGCTTATGATCTGCGTATTGAAGTATATAAAATGGTGGAAGCAGGCAGCAGTAACGAGCAAATCATTGACGTGATGACGAACCGCTTCGGTGATTTCGTGCGTTATAATCCGCCAGTGAAATCCACCACCCTGTTATTGTGGGGCTTGCCTTTCTTCTTGCTATTGCTTGGGGCGCTAGCAATGTGGCGAATGTTGCGCGTGAAGCCAAAGCCGCAAAATTCAGCGCTCAGCGCAGAGCAACAACAAGCATTAAACAGTTTATTAGCCAAAACGGATAAATCAGAATGACTTTTTTCATCGGCGTAATCCTTTTACTCTTGATTAGCCTTGGGCTTTGGTTGCCTTTAGGACGTGGAATAAATTGGCAGAAAAATTATCGCCAACAGCAAAATATCGCCCTTTATCAGCAACAAACGAAAGGTCAGCTTGATCCAGAATTAGCGCAGGAATTTGCCCAACGTTTACTTGATGATGAAAAACAGCTTGAAAAACAACCGCACTTTGCGATGGTGTCAACATTGAAAAGCCGCCCTTATTTTATGGCATTGAGCCTATTATTGATTGCGTTGCCTATGGGATATTATTTTTCCCTTGATCGCTTTTCTGCTGAACAGCAACATCAGCAGCAACTTCAAGCAAAACAAACGATTACAACGCAATCTACCGATCCCTTTGCGGAATCATTTGATGGGCAAAGTGCGGGGCAAAAAAATGAAACTTATGCGGAAAAAATTGAGCAACGTTTGCGCCAAAATCCCAACAATAGTGAGGCTTGGATCGAGTTAGGGCAGGCTTATATGCAAAATAATGAGTTTGATAATGCCTTGGTCGCCTATTCTTATGCCGATCGCTTAACAGGCGGAAAACCTGCAATTTTAGGCTTGGCGGCAAATGCGTTGTATCAAAAAGCAGGGCAAAAAATCACTCCACAGGTGCAAGCAATGCTTGATCAAGCGCTCTCGCAAGATCCGAAAGAAGCATCGAGTTTATCGCTGTTAGCTGGAGAAGCCTTTGTACAAACGGATTATCCCAAAGCCATTGCCCTTTGGCAAAAGGTGCTAGATTCTGAGAAATCAGGGATCGATCGGCGTACCATTATTCAAAGTATGCAAATGGCAGAAATGCTACAAAACGCCAAAAAAGGAGCCGCGCAATGACACCTTATTTTTCTGATACGCTGATTATTGGTGCAGGAGCAGCAGGGCTGTTTTGTGCAGGTCAGCTTGGCAAGCAAGGCAAACAGGTAACGGTTTTAGATAGCGGTAAAAAAGCGGGACGGAAGATTTTGATGGCGGGCGGTGGCTTTTGTAATTTCACTAATTTAGAGATTACGCCACAGCATTATCTTTCGCACAATCCTCATTTTGTGAAATCTGCTTTAGCACGTTTTACCCAATGGGATTTTATCGCATTAGTGGCGGAATATGGCATTGCTTATCACGAAAAAGAACTTGGACAACTATTTTGTGATGAAAGCGCGCAACAGATTGTGGATTTATTGCTTGCGGAATGTGCGAAATATCAGGTTAATATTCAGTTACGCCAGCACATAGAGCAAGTTTCCGCCTTGGAAAATGGTGGTTTTGCCGTGCAAGCGAATGGACAAACTTGGCATTGTCATCAGCTTGTGGTGGCAACGGGTGGGCTTTCAATGCCCGCTTTAGGTGCTTCTTCTTTGGGCTATCAAATTGCGGAACAGTTTGGCTTGGGCATGATCCCACCGCGTGCGTCCCTTGTGCCATTCCGTTGGCGAGAAACAGAGCAATTTTACACCGCACTTGCTGGCGTTTCTTTGCCTGTGCGTGTGAGCGCTGAAAATGGGCAGTCTTTCTTCAATCAATTATTGTTTACCCACCGCGGTATTTCTGGGCCAGCGATCTTACAAATTTCTAATTATTGGCAACCTAATGAGTGGGTGGAAGTGGATTTATTACCAAATCAATCCATTGGCGATTATTTGCAAGAACTACGCCAAACTTCGCCGAAATTGCAGCTAAAAACCGCATTATCACGCATTCTGCCAACGAAATTAGTGGAGCTTTGGCAAGAGCGTGAAATGATTCCAGCGGAAACCTTGGCGAATTTAAGTAAAGTGCGGTTGGAAAATTTAGAAAATTTCATTCATCATTGGCAAATTTTCCCTAATGGCACGGAGGGGTATCGTACCGCAGAAGTAACAATGGGCGGTGTGGATACGCACGAAATTTCGTCAAAAACAATGGAAAGTAGCAAAGTCAAAGGGCTGTATTTTATTGGTGAAGTGCTAGATGTAACCGGCTGGCTCGGTGGTTATAACTTCCAATGGGCGTGGAGTTCCGCTTATGCCTGCGCAAATCATATTGCCAGTTTATAGGCTAATTTCGCACTTTTATTGCCTGCAAAAAGAAATTTGATCCGCGCTAAAATCTCGTTAAAATGGCAGGCTAATTTCCCTTTTTCATCTCATCAATAGCAAAATAACAAGGATTTTTTATGTCAGAACCGCGTTTCGTGCATTTGCGTGTGCATAGCGATTTTTCAATGATTAATGGTATTGCGAAAGTAAAACCGTTGGTCAAAGCCTGCGTGGAAAACGAAATGGTGGCAATGGCATTGACGGATTTCACCAACTTCTGCGGTTTAGTGCGGTTTTATGGGGAAGCTCTTGGCTCAGGGGTGAAGCCCATTGTTGGGGCTGACGTGCTAGTGAAAAGCGATTTGCTCGGTGATGAACATTTTGAACTCACCTTGCTTGCGAAAAATAACACAGGCTATCACAACATCACCTTATTATTATCCAAAGCGTATGAACGGGGTTACACGGATTTACCTTATATTGATCAGCAATGGTTGGTGGAACACCGCGAAGGCTTGATTATTCTTTCTGGCGGATGCAATGGCGATGTGGGGAAAAAATTACTGAAAAATAATCCTGCGGATGTAGAAAGTGCGGTGCGTTTTTATCAAGAATTTTTCCCTGATCATTTTTATTTAAGCCTTTGTCGCACAGGCCGACCCGAAGAAGAGCGTTATATTCAAGCTGCCTTAAAATTGGCAGAAAAACATCATATTCCTCTTGTGGCCACCAATGATGTGTGCTTTTTGTCTTCCGAAGATTTTGAGGCGCACGAGATCCGCGTTGCGATTCACGACAGCTACACGTTAGATGATCCAAAACGTCCAAAATTATACAGCGATCAGCAATATTTCCGCACTGAACAGGAAATGTGCGAATTATTTGCTGATATTCCCACCGCACTGGCGAATACCGTACAAATCGCCAAACGTTGTAATGTAACGATTCGTTTGGGCGAGTATTTCTTACCAAAATTTCCCACAGGGGATCTCAGCACGGAAGATTATTTGGTACAAAAATCCCGCGAGGGCTTGGAAGAACGCTTGGCGTTTTTGTTCCCCGATGAAAAAGAGCGGTCAGAAAAACGCAAGGAATATGATGAACGCTTGCAAGTTGAGCTAGACGTAATTAACCAAATGGGTTTCCCTGGTTACTTCTTAATCGTAATGGAGTTTATCCAGTGGTCGAAAGATAATGATATTCCTGTTGGGCCGGGGCGTGGTTCTGGGGCGGGATCGCTGGTAGCTTATGCGTTGAAAATTACCGATCTTGATCCCCTTGAGTTTGATTTACTTTTCGAGCGTTTCTTAAATCCAGAACGGGTATCAATGCCCGATTTTGACGTGGATTTCTGTATGGACGGGCGAGATCGCGTGATTGAACACGTTGCGGAAACCTACGGACGTGGCGCGGTGTCGCAGATTATCACCTTTGGTACGATGGCGGCTAAGGCGGTAATCCGAGATGTGGGGCGTGTGCTTGGACACCCTTATAGCTTTGTGGATCGCATTTCCAAATTGGTGCCGCCCGATCCGGGAATGACCTTAGCCAAAGCCTTTGACGCAGAACCTCGCTTGCCTGAAATTTATGAAAGCGATGAAGAAGTCAAAGCCTTAATTGATATGGCGCGCAAGCTTGAAGGGGTAACCCGTAACGCAGGGAAACACGCTGGGGGCGTGGTGATTTCCCCAGGGCTGATTACCGATTTTTCACCGCTCTATTGTGATAGTGAGGGCAAACACCCTGTTACCCATTTTGATAAAAATGATGTGGAATATGCAGGGCTAGTGAAGTTTGACTTCTTGGGACTGCGCACCCTAACCATCATCAAATGGGCATTAGATATGATTAACACGCGTCTTGCCAAAGAGGGTAAGCCGTTAGTGGACATTAATCGCATACCCCTTGATGATCCGCAATCTTTCCAAGTGTTACTCAATGCAGAAACAACCGCGGTGTTCCAGCTAGAGTCGCGCGGAATGAAAGATTTGATCAAACGCCTAAAACCGGACTGTTTTGAAGATATTATCGCGTTGGTGGCGTTATTCCGCCCAGGGCCATTGCAATCGGGAATGGTGGATAACTTTATTCGCCGTAAACACGGTGAAGAAGAAATTTCCTACCCTGATGCGGAATATCAGCACATTTTGCTTAAACCAATTTTAGAGCCAACTTATGGCATTATTTTGTATCAAGAGCAGGTAATGCAAATTGCTCAGGTGCTAGCTGGTTATACGCTCGGCGGTGCGGATTTATTACGCCGTGCAATGGGGAAAAAGAAACCAGAAGAAATGGCGAAACAGCGCTCGGTGTTTGAAGAAGGGGCGATTAAAAACGGAATTGACGGCACCCTTGCAATGAAAATTTTCGATTTGGTGGAAAAATTTGCAGGTTATGGCTTTAATAAATCTCACTCCGCCGCTTATGCCTTGGTTTCTTACCAAACGCTCTGGCTCAAAGCCCATTATCCTGCGGAATTTATGGCAGCGGTAATGACTTCTGAAATGGATAACACAGAAAAAATCGTTGGGCTATACGATGAATGTTTGCGTATGGGCTTAACGGTTACGCCGCCAGATATTAATACCGGAAAACACCATTTCAGCGTGAATGATAATGGCGAGATTGTGTATGGCATTGGCGCAATTAAAGGGGTGGGTGAAGGCCCGATTGAAGCCTTGATTTCTGCGCGTGAGCAAGGAGGCATTTTTAAAGATTTATTCGATCTTTGCGCCAGAGTAGATTTAAAGAAAATTAACCGCCGCACTTTTGAAAGCCTGATAATGTCAGGTGCATTCGATAAATTAGGCCCACACCGTGCTGCGCTGGCAAAAAATTTAGAAGATGCGCTCAAAGCCTCCGATCAATATGCTAAAAATGAAGCTATCGGGCAGGCAGATATGTTTGGCGTGCTAACTGAAACGCCAGAAGAAGTAGAGCAGGCTTATGCGAAAACCCCACGTTGGAACGAAAAACAAATTTTAGACGGCGAACGGGAAACTCTCGGACTTTATTTAAGCAGCCACCCGATTAGCCCTTATTTAAAAGAGATCGCCCATTACAGCTCAACAAGATTAAAAGATCTTGTGCCAAATTATCGTGGACAAATTAGCACAACTTGCGGTTTAGTGGTGAGTTCGCGTGTGGCGATCACGAAAAAAGGCAACCGCTTAGGCATTGCCACCTTAGATGACCGCTCGGGGCGTTTAGATCTCACGTTATTCGGTGAGAGCCTCGATCGTTTTGGTGAAAAATTGCAGAAAGACACCATTGTAATTGCTTCAGGGCAGGTGAGTTTTGACGATTTTACTCAGGGGTTAAAAATGTCAGTGCGTGAATTAATGACCCTTGATGAAGCGCGCAGTCGTTATGCCAAAAGTCTGGCAATTTGCTTAACGCAAGAACAGCTTTCACCACATTTTATTAAGCAATTTAAAGATACTCTTAGCCCATATAGTGGCGGTGCGTTACCCATTAATATTTATTACCAAAGTCCACAAGGACGCGCGTTAGTGAAACTTGGCGTGCAGTGGTCAGTGAATCCAAGTGATGAATTGATTAATACGCTAGTGGAAATGCTAGGCGAAAGTGCGGTGGAAATTGAGTTTAAATAATTGAAATATAAAATAAGGCGGAACAAACCGCCTTATTTTTTCGCTGCAAATTTTAGGTACAAACCACTTTGATTGCCAAACCGCCTTGCGAGGTTTCGCGGTATTTGGCGTTCATATCTTTACCGGTTTCGTACATTGTTTCGATCACTTTATCTAAGCTCACGCGTGGGTTAGAGGTGCGTTGCAATGCCATTCGGCTAGCGTTGATGGCTTTAACAGAAGCAATGGCGTTGCGCTCAATGCAAGGCACTTGTACTTGACCGCCCACAGGATCGCAAGTCAGCCCCAGATTATGTTCCATCGCAATTTCAGCGGCCATACAAACTTGCTCGGGGCTACCGCCCAAAATTTCTGTTAAGCCAGCCGCTGCCATTGAGCAAGCAACCCCCACTTCGCCTTGACAGCCTACTTCTGCCCCTGAAATGGACGCATTCATTTTGTAAAGTGATCCGATCATTCCGCAAGCAAGTAAATAGCGTTCTACAATTTCATCGGTAATTGGCGAAATGAATTTTTCATAATAAGACAGCACCGCAGGCACAATACCGCAAGCACCATTGGTTGGCGCAGTAACTACACGCCCACCTGCTGCATTTTCTTCATTGACCGCAAGCGCATACATATTGACCCAATCGATCACTTTCATCGGATCGTTGGAAAGCCCATTATTAGCTTGCAATAAACGATGTAAAGTCGCCGCACGGCGAACTACTTTAAGCGGGCCGGGTAATAACCCTTCCGTAGCCAAGCCGTGTTCGATACATTCTTTCATCGTTTGCCAAATGCGTTTTAGGTGCGTTTGCGTGGCTTCTTTTCCGTGCAAGGCAATTTCATTTTGTAACATCACGCTCGATAAGGCTAAGCCATTTTCTTTGCAATGATGCAAAATATCTGCCGCACTTTGATAAGGGAAAGGCACATTGATGTCGGATTCTTCCTGCTGATTAAAATGGGCTTCATCAACAATAAATCCGCCGCCAATAGAATAATAGGTTTGCTGATAAAGCAAGTTGTCATTTTCATAGGCGGACAGCGTCATTCCGTTTTCGTGTAAAGGCAGAAAGGTTTGATGAAAGACCATATCGCTTTCATAATCAAATTTCGCCACTTGCTGCCCTTGCGCTAATGGCAAAAGTGCGGTGCTTTTTACATCAGAAATAAATTTAGGAATTAAATCAATATCCACATCGTGCGGTAAATAGCCCGCTAAGCCCATAATAATGGCAATATCTGTGTTATGCCCACGCCCTGTCATTGAAAGTGAGCCATAAACATCGACCTTAACTTGGGTTACTTTGGCGAGTAAATTTTTCGCCACCAAATCATCGACAAATTGCTTACCCGCTTTCATTGGCCCAACGGTATGAGAGCTAGAAGGCCCAATGCCGATTTTAAACATATCAAAAACACTAATCATATAATTTCTTTACCTTGCGTTGCCTAATGTTTCATTTCACAAAAAGGGGGCTATTCTAGCGGAATTAATAAAATAATCCATAGATTACCGCAGAGATGGCAATTAAGCCCATTATGGTAACGAAAACATTGCTAGCATAGCCTTGATAACGCGCCATCGCAGGCACTTTACGAATGGCATACATTGGCATTAAAAACAGAATTGCGGCGATAATTGGCCCGCCAATGGATTCAATTAAACCAAGAATGCTTGGATTGATAATTGCCACCGCCCATAAGGTCAATAAAAAGAAAAGTGCGGTGAAAAAATTCAATTTTTTTCGATTCGTAATGTCTTGTTTGCCCGAAAATTTCAAATATAGCCCCTGAATGCCTTCTCGCGCGCCTAAATAATGGCCAAAGAAAGAGCTGGTAATAGCAAGAAACGCCACTAAAGGCCCAAAGTAGGAAATATAAGGGTTATCAAATTTATTGGCTAAAAAAGAAAGGATACTGATATTTTGCGCTTTGGCTTGCACTAAATCTTCTGGGGTGAGAGTTAGCACGCAGCTAAACACGAAAAACATCACGAAAAATAGCAGTAAGGTTGAGGTGTTTTTCAACGCTTGGTTTGCGTGGCATTCGGTCAGCTCTGGCAATTTGTATTCCCGTTGTTGTGATTGCGAAAAGCAAGAAATCGCAGGGGAATGATTAAAAGAAAACACTAACACCGGAATGGTGATCCACAGCGTACTAATAAAACTGGTGGCATCAGGCATTTGGTGAAGCATTGCGGTGTTCCATTGCGGAATTAAATAAATGGAAAGAGAAAATAAAATGAAAACAAGGGGATAGACCAAAAACTCAGTCATTTTGAGCATTATTTTTTCGCTCATCAGCATCACCGAAATCAGGCTTGCAATCAAAATGAAAGAAAGCAAAATGCGGTTTGGGGCGCTTAGTCCTAACTGGTTGATAATAAAGGATTCCACCGTATTGGTGATGCCATTACCATAAATTAACAAAATAGGAAAAATCGCAAAAAAGTAGAGCAGCGTGATAATTTTCCCTGCGCCTTGCCCAAAATGTTCTTCCACTACTTCTGTAATATCGCTGCCGGGTTTGGAAGATGACAGCACAAAGCGAGATAACGCACGGTGTGAGAAATAAGTCATCGGCCCAACCAACAGCATAATGGCGATTAACGGCCAAAATCCGCCCATTCCAGCATTTATCGGCAAAAACAGTACGCCAGCTCCCACCGCCGTGCCGAATAAATTTAACGTCCAAAGTAAATCGAATTTGTTTGTTATTGTTGTTTTAAACATTGTTTAACTCCGTAATATAAACTTGGATTAGTGTATGTGAATACCCTAATCTCACCGCCGCAGATGATATAGCGGCTGCGAATACGAAACAGGACAAAATATGGAATTTGTGAGAATGATCGACTTTTGCTGGAGTAATTGACTAGAAAATAGCGAAGTGTTTACTTATTTTTAACATTTTGTCTTTTTAGACTTTCGATTTCGCGATATTTTGCTTCGACAAGCAACAAAGTTGAGTATTTTTTATTTATTAAGAATGGGTTATCAAAAATTGTAAATATTTCGTTTTATTGAATGATTAGAGCGAAGGCAGCGCAAGATTGTTAATAATTGGATAAAAAGCACTTTTAATGGCAATAAAAGAGCTTACAACGAGAGAATAATTAAGCGGCTTTCGCATTACCTAATGTGCCATCATCAATAGCTTCTTTCGGCGTGCCAAGTACTTCGTAAACTTTATCGCCATCTTTGAAAAACACAAAACCGCCGTGTTCCATTTTTGTCCAGATTTCATCTTTAGTGAGTGGAAAGGTGGTAATAATGGTTACTTTATCTTTTTCTGTGGTATGTTGGCGGAAGTCGATCACGCCGTCATCATCAATGCGTTGCGCTGTACCAAAAGGGGCTTTGCGCGTGATGTAATGCAAATTGGTGGAGCAGTGGGCGATCATCCATTCCCCGTTCGAGAGAATAAAATTAAACGTGCCGCCTTGTGCTAATTCTTTAGTAATTTCTTGAATGACTTGGAAAATTTGTTTTTCTGTGGGCTTTTTACGAAAGCGATTTTTTAACTGTTCAGCCATATAGCAAAAAGCGGCTTCTGAGTCGGTTGAACCAATGGGCTGGCAGAAACTTTCCGACATATCAGGGAAACTCGTCAGATTGCCGTTGTGCGCAAATACCCAGTTTTCGCCCCAAATTTCACGAATAAATGGGTGCGTGTTTTCAATGGTTACCTCGCCTTGTGTGGCTTTACGAATGTGGGCAATCACGTTGAAAGATTTAATATGATATTGTTTTACGCAATCTGCAATAGGGGAACTATGCCCGGCTTGGTTATCGCGAAAAATACGCACGCCTTTGCCTTCAAAAAAGGCAATGCCGAAGCCGTCAGAATGGCTATCGGTGAGCCCCGCGCGGCGGCGAAATCCTTCAAAAGAGAACACAATATCGGTGGGAGTGTTGCAATTCATTCCTAATAGCTGACACATAACGAAACCTTAACTGATTTTAACTTCCTAAATCTTGTTTGATTTAACAAAAAAATTCACAAAAATTCAACCGCACTTTTAGATTAAAGGTGCATATCACATAACTTGGCGTTATTTCCTTTATTGCACCACCATTAAGCCTAAGCAACCTTTGTCTGCTGCCATCAGATCTGCCGCGCCAAAGGTGAAAGGGTGGCCGTTAGAAGACGGCTGTTGAAAGCGAACTAAAATCTGCACTTTGCCCTCAATCCAGAGGCTGTCTTTCCACGCCAGATCGCTTTCTGCCACAGGCTTATCATTAATGCTTTCAATGATAAATTTTGCTCCCTGAATTTTAAATCCTGCTGGCTCGTTGCTGGTGATTGTCCAGCGTTCCGTGCTGTTTAATTCGGCATTTACATCAATGCGTCTAGGGTCGAAACGTTGTTGATTGAGCATTCCATTATTCGCATCAAGTTGAAACTGGCGTTCACGGCGAACTTCCGCCTTTAATGCTTGCGGTGCATCGGTGTTAAACTGCATTGTGTTGTTTTGTGCAAAGGCACTGCTTAAGCCTTGTGGGCGTAGCTCAAGTACCGTGTTGTCGAGCAATTCTTCATCGCTGGCGAAAAAGCCCGTGAGTTTACTGAAGAAATTTCGTTTTTTCCCCACAATTAAGGTGGCGTTTTCCCCCTTATTGAGATTAACAAGAATTTCAGCGCGTTCGCTCGGTGCAAGAAAAAGCACCTTTGTGGTTTTTGCTTGCGGTAAAAAGCCCTGATCAAGTGCGATGATTTGGAAATCGCGCTCGTCATCAAAACGTAATTCATAACGGCGTGAAAGGGAAGCATTCAGCAAACGTAAACGCACAACTCCGCGCGGAACTTCTAAATAAGGCGCTTCTTGCCCATTGACAAATAAACGATTGCCGAAAAAGTGCGGTCGATTTTGTTGGAATAATTGCACCCCTTCGTCATTTAATTGCATATCTTGCAAAATCAAAGGAATATCGTTTACGCCATATTTTTGTGGCAGGCTCGATTTACGGCTTTCGTTATCTTCAATAATGCACAGTCCGAGCAAGCCGCGGTAGGTTTGATAAGCGGAATGCCCTAAGGTGCAAGCGGAATACCAGCAAGTGCAAGCAGGCTGAGTGATCGGCAGAATAGGCGACCAGCCTTGCCTTTGTTTGAAAGGGTGGGAAACGCCACCCAGTGATTCAGCACTCACTTGCAGTCCTTGAATGGCCAGCGCCACCATTTGCGACAAGCTATTGCGATAGTTCAGCTTGGCAAAATCCCCTTGGCGCATTTTTAATGTTGGGCCTAAATAATTACCATTAAATCCCCACACTTCGCTGGCTTTTCCCCGCTCTAATTGGGTTTGCGCGCTGTTCATTTCTAAAAAAACAGGCTTACCACGGCGAGTTTCCATTAATGGTGGAACGCGCAAAGGCAGGCGATCGGCCGCCCATAATGGCGCAGGAATGGCTGAAAAAGCCCCCGCAGTGAGGGCAGTTTTAAAAAATTGACGGCGAGAAAAATGATTCATTTTATTTTGTGGCATCTTGTTGAGCTTGGCTAGCGGCAATTTCCGCATCAAGTTCGTTGATTCGTTGTTGCATTAAAGAATGGCAATAGCTCGCCAATTCACGCACATTGTCTTTGGTGTAAGCCGAAGTATCCACAGGTGGCAACATTTCACAGATCACTTTGCCATTATCCCAACGGTTAAGATCGATTTTATTTTGCGTGGTGGAACAAACCACAGGCACAATCGGCACACCAGCGGCAATGGCAGCGTGAAATGCGCCAGTTTTAAATGGCAGCAAACCACGCCCACGGCTACGCGTGCCTTCAGGGAACATCCAAATAGAAAGCTTATCACGGTTAATACGTTCAGCCAGTTGAGTCATTGTGCTATGTGCTTTGGAACGGTTATCACGATCTAAAAAAATGTTACCCGATGCCCAATATAAAATGCCGAAGAACGGGATCCAAATCAGGCTTTTTTTCCCGACACTCACCGTACGCGGCATCACCATATAAGAAATGGTAACCATATCGTAGTTATTTTGGTGATTGCCAATGTAAATGCACGGCCCGATATTTTCCGCATTGGCAGGGAAACGATGTTCCACTTGCAAACCGAAAAGGGGATACAAACGCCCGAACCAACGCGCCACATCGCCCACGTTACTTGGATTTCTGAAACGAATGAGAGAATAAATCGTGCCGAGCAAACAAATTAAAATACAGCACAACACAACCACAATAATGCGAAGAAGTTTTAGCATAAACACATACCCTGAAAAAAATTTGCTCAAGTATAGCGAAAATCCGCAAATATTTGTATCAATCCGCTAAAAAAATGCTAGGCTATCAAGCAATTTCATTCTTCCCAAAGATATTCAACAATGGCAAAGACCTATTTTATTGCAGATTTACATTTAAGCGAAAATCGCCCAGATTTAACCGCACTTTTTGTGGATTTTATGCAAAATCAAGCCAAAGAGGCGGAAAGTTTGTATATTTTAGGCGATCTTTTTGATTTCTGGATTGGTGATGATGAGCATTCCCCTTTGATTGATTTGGTGAAACAGCAAATTCGCCACTTAACGGAAAAAGGCGTGAAATGCTATTTTATGCACGGCAATCGTGATTTTCTTATCGGCAAAAAATTTGCCCAATCTTGCGGTTTAACGCTGTTGCCAACTTATCAAGTGATTGATTTATATGGCACGCCTACCTTGCTTTGCCACGGCGACACCCTTTGCATTGATGATGTGGCTTATCAACGCTATCGTAAAAAAGTGCATCAAAAATGGCGTCAATGGCTTTTTTTACATTTGCCTTTAAAAGTGCGGTTAAAAATTGCCGAAAAAATTCGTGCTAAAAGCAAACAGGACAAGCAATATAAATCCAATCAAATTATGGACGTGAATGCGGATTTCGTGCTGCAAACAATGCAACAATTTAACGTGCCACAGCTGATCCACGGACATACGCATCGGCAAAATTTGCATAAAACCCCACCGCACTTTGAACGAATTGTATTGGGCGATTGGGGCGAAACTTCTTCTGTACTAGAAGTCTCGCCGCAGGGAATGAGATTTATTAATCACTCGTTACAGAAATCAGTGAGTGATGATTTGGAATCACCACCGCTGGATCATCAGGTGCGGTGATTTTTTCAATTTTTTCTTTCAAACCGTAATCTGGCTGTGGCGTATCATCGAAAAGATCCGCATTGGGGTCAATGTTAGCGTTACGAATGCCAATCCAATTCGCCAAGCCTTCCGCAAAATTCAAGCCTGATTTTGATACTTTTTTCTCTTGGCGTTGTTGATCATCACTGGAAATTTTAAACAACGGAATATCGTAATGACGTTTACTTTTTCCATTGCTATTGTGAATGGCAATGTAATCATCGCCCATTTGATGGGCTAAACCGTGATCAGAAAAATAAACCATCGAAAAAGTGCGGTGGTTTTTTTGCTGATTTTTGACCAGATCCTGATAAATTTTATTCAACACTTCATCGGTTTTTTTGATCGAACTGATGTAGCAATTCACGTCCTGATATTTTTTAGCAATTTGATTTTCATCGAAAATTTTCTTGTAATCGGTAACGCGTTCGCAAACCAACGGGTGTGAGCCATATAAATGCACCACAATAAAACGCTTGCCTGTGGTTGGCGCTTGAATGAGTTGATCAAATCGGCTTAATAAGTTGAAATCGCTCACATCATTACTAATGGAATCGCCCGCGCGTAAAAAGATTTTTTCATCGCTTTTATTGGCAATGGCAGAAATTGGTGTGTCGTATTGCCCTAAATAACCTTGGTTGGAAAGCCAATAGGTTTTGATTCCTGCGGATTTAATTAAGTCAATGAAATTTAAGCGATAATTCCCTTCCCAAGTTTGCTTGTTAGGCTTGGTGAACATTAATTTAAGCGAGGCGATGGTGTTTGTGCCACCTGCGGTTAGACCATCAATTAACGTGCCTTTGGCTGTAGAAAGAAAAGGCGTGTTGGCAACAGGGTAGCCGTAAGCGTGGTGATAATCTTTTCTTGCACTTTCACCGATAACTAAAATGTAATCATCATAATGGGAACGGCTATCCAGTTGGCTTTCGCCCCATTCGCTTGGCACATCAAAGCGGTTGAGTAAGCGTAATTCTTCGACCACTTTTTCCCCTGCTAAATAGCTTTCTTGCAGCGGTTGAAAGGGAATATTTCCCCAAAGTGCATTAACAAAAATGAGCGCCAATAACCCCTTATTTTTATAAAAAGCCAAGTGAAATTTTTGGCTTAACCAGCGATAAAGCAATAATCCCCCGATTATGGCAATCGGATAGGTATAGGCAATGAAAGGAATTTGTGCGAAAAACTCTTTGCCTTCTTGTAAATCGGTGGCGAAAACTGAGGCAATATATTGATAAGAGGGCGCGCCAAAATGTAGCCCAATGGGCGCATAGCAGGCATAGATAAATAAAATAGGTAATGCAATGAAATAAAAGAGTTTTTTCGAGCTAGAAAAAATAATAATGAAAGACATAAAAAGGCTGATCTGTTGCCAATTTGGTTGCGGAAAATAACCTGAACCCTGTAGTGCCAACAGGCTGACAATATAAAGTAGCGCAAAACACACCGCACTTACTAGCAATGATGAAAGATGAAATGTTCCTTTTTTGTTCTTTTCTGCCACAACATTGTTCCTTATTTTTTATTTCGCTTCATTTTACTGAATTTTTTTCATTGGTTCTATGCGATTTTTGCCTTGAGCTATTTTCACTGCAAAGATGTTGCTCTATAATATGCAGAATTTTGTATCCAACTTTTGTGAGGAAAAAATGAGCAAACCCGTATATAAAAGAATCCTGCTCAAATTGAGTGGTGAAGCTTTACAAGGTGATGAAGGTTTTGGAATTGATCCTTCAATTTTAGACAGAATGGCGCTCGAAATTAAAGAATTACTAGAAATGGGCGTAGAAGTCGGGGTTGTGTTAGGTGGCGGAAATTTATTCCGTGGCGCAAAACTGGCTAAAGCGGGAATGAACCGCGTGGTGGGCGATCATATGGGTATGCTTGCCACCGTAATGAACGGCTTAGCAATGCGTGATGCCTTACACCGCGCAGAGGTGAATGCAAAATTAATGTCCGCCTTCCAGCTAAACGGCATTTGCGATACCTATAACTGGTCTGAAGCGATCAAAATGTTGCGTGAAGGGCGCGTGGTGATTTTCTCTGCGGGAACAGGTAGCCCATTCTTTACCACCGATTCAGCGGCTTGCTTGCGTGGGATTGAAATTGAAGCCGATGTTGTGCTTAAAGCCACGAAAGTGGACGGCGTGTATGATTGCGATCCTGCTAAAAATCCAGATGCAGTATTGTATGAAAAACTCACTTATGCCGATGTGATAGACAAAGAATTGCAAGTAATGGACTTGGCCGCCTTTACCCTTGCACGGGATCACGGAATGCCAATTCGTGTGTTCAATATGAGCAAACCAGGCGCATTACGCAAAGTCGTTTTAGGTGAGCGTGAAGGCACGCTAATTTGTAACTAATTGATTAAACTTAAATAAAAAGGAATATTTGTGATTAACGAAATTAAACAAGATGCGCAGTTGCGTATGGAAAAAAGCCTTGAAACATTCAAGCATCATATTGCCAAAGTAAGAACAGGGCGTGCGCAGCCAAGCTTACTGGACGGTATTCAAGTGGAATACTATGGCGCATTAACCCCATTGTGTCAATTAGCCAACGTAGTGGCGGAAGATGCGCGTACCTTAGCAGTAAGCGTGTTTGATCGTAGTTTGATTGGAGCAGTAGAAAAAGCGATTTTAACCTCTGATTTAGGCTTAAACCCATCATCAGCTGGCACAACCATTCGTGTACCACTTCCACCATTAACAGAAGAGCGTCGTCGTGATCTTATCAAGATCGTGAAAGGCGAAGCGGAGCAAGGCAAAGTGGCAGTGCGTAATGTACGCCGTGATGCCAATGATCAAATCAAAGCGTTGTTGAAAGAAAAAGAAATCAGCGAAGATGAAGAACGCAAAGCACAAGACGAAATCCAAAAAATCACTGATCTTTATGTGAAAAAAGTGGACGAAGTGTTAGCGGACAAAGAGAAAGAATTATTAGATTTCTAATCCTCTTAAGGAAATAAAGGGCGAGCCAAGGGTTCGCCCTATTTTTTCTTGCTGAATTACAGGCTTTTGAGTATATTCACGACAATTTTAGCAACCTTAACCCTTTTAAAGTGCGGTCAAAAATTTATGCAAAAACAACAAAAACTCGTCATTCTTGGTTCGACAGGCTCCATCGGCACTAGCACCCTTTCTGTGATAGAACACAACCCTGAGAAATATCAAGCGTTTGCCTTAGTGGGCGGACGTAACGTGCAATTAATGGTGGAGCAATGCGTTAAATTTCAGCCGACTTTTGCTGCCTTAGATGACGAAAGTGCAGCAAAAAATTTAACAGAAAAATTGACCGCACTTGGTCTAAGAACCCAAGTGCTAAGCGGACAAAAAGCCATTTGCCAGTTGGCGGCTCACCCTGAAGCGGATCAAGTGATGGCTGCCATTGTTGGCGCAGCAGGTTTGTTACCCACCCTTTCAGCGGTGCAAGCAGGCAAGCGAGTGTTGTTGGCTAATAAAGAAAGTTTGGTTACCTGCGGGCAGCTTTTTATTGATGAAGTGAAGAAAAATCACGCTCAGTTACTGCCTGTGGACAGTGAACATAATGCGATTTTCCAATCTTTGCCACCGCAAGCGCAAGAAAAAATCGGTTTTTGTCCGTTGCAAGAATTAGGCATCAGCAAAATTGTACTCACGGGATCGGGCGGGCCTTTCCGTTATACGGATCTTTCAGAATTTGATCAGATCACGCCAGAACAGGCGGTAGCTCACCCCAATTGGTCAATGGGCAAAAAAATCTCAGTGGATTCCGCCACAATGATGAATAAAGGCTTGGAATATATTGAAGCCCGTTGGTTATTCAATGCCAGTGCAGATGAAATGGAAGTGATCATTCATCCGCAGTCTATCATTCATTCTATGGTGCGTTATATTGATGGCTCAGTGATTGCGCAAATGGGCAATCCAGATATGCGTACGCCAATTGCGGAAACAATGGCTTATCCACAGCGTACCTTTGCAGGTGTTGCGCCACTGGATTTTTATCAACTCAATGGGCTGACTTTTTTAGCGCCAGATTATCAGCGTTACCCTTGTTTAAAATTGGCCATTGATGCCTTTGCCGCAGGGCAATATGCCACAACCGCAATGAATGCGGCGAATGAAATTTCCGTTGAAGCCTTTTTAAATCGTCAAATTAAATTTACCGATATTGCTAAAGTGAATACGCAAGTGGTAGAAAAAATTAGCCCGCAACAGATTCAATCTATTGATGATGTGTTAGACGTGGATAAAAACGCACGCGCTTTAGCGTGGCAAATTATTCAAGCAAAATAACATTTTGTTTTCGTTACAAATAAATCAGGGCTAGCGAAAGTTCGCCTTGATTTTTATACATAATTCTGTGCGTTTTCATAGTAAGTAATAGCATATTATGATATATTCAGCCATTAATTTTGTAACTAGAAAATCCTTGATGAATGACTGAGATTGACTTAAACAATATTCCCCAACACGTTGCCATTATTATGGATGGCAATGGGCGCTGGGCAAAACAGCAAGGAAAAATGCGTATATTCGGGCATAAAAATGGTGTGGCGGCAGTGCGTCAAGCGGTTTCCTATGCACGAAAAATTGGTGTTAAGGTGCTGACGCTTTATGCCTTCAGCAGTGAAAATTGGACGCGTCCTGAAACAGAAGTCAGTGCATTAATGACACTTTTTATGCAAGCACTGGATTTAGAAGTGAAAAAATTGCATAAAAATAATATCCGTCTAAACATTATTGGGGATACATCCCGTTTTAGCGAAAAATTACAACAAAAAATCGAAAAAGCAGAAAAATTAACCGAAAATAACACCGCACTTACTTTAAACATTGCAGCTAATTATGGTGGAGACTGGGATATTGTGCAGGCAGCAAAACAGCTTGCAAGCCTTGTTAAAGCGGAAAAGTTAGCACTTGATGAGATCACAACAGAACGTTTTCAACAACATTTGGTTACTCAAGATCAGCCAATGGTGGATTTATTAATTCGCACCAGTGGTGAACAGCGAGTCAGTAATTTTTTACTCTGGCAAATAGCCTATGCAGAATTTTATTTTTCTGATGTGCTATGGCCAGATTTTAACGAACAAGAATTTAATCAAGCTATTTTGGCTTATCAACAACGAAATCGCCGTTTTGGTGGAGCAGAACAAGAGGACTAAACTGTGCTTAAACAACGTGTTATTTCCGCAATTATTTTAATTGCCATTGTTTGTGCAGCGCTATTTTTATTTTCGCCTTTTTATTTTGCCTTAGCCTTAGGCGCAGTGGCGAGCTTAGGGATTTGGGAGTGGACACAATTTGCGCAAGTTAAAAATAAATTTTGGCGCATTGTGGTGGCAGGTTTAGCGGGTGCGGTGCTTTTTTTATGGATTTTAAGCGAAGCCAATTATCTCAATGCAGGCCGTGTGTTTGAACATTATGCGGAGCCAATTTTATTAAGCGCAGTGATTTGGTGGATTGTGGCACTTGGCTTTGTGGTGAGTTATCCAAATTCTGCCAAGTTATGGGCAAAATCGGTGATTTTGCAAGGCGTTTTCGCCATTGTAACCCTTGTGCCTTTTATTGTAGCCGTGTTGCGCTTGCGTTTAGATGGTTACGTTGCCAACCCTTATCACGGCTTAATGTTGCTCTTTTATGTGTTTATTTTGGTATGGGCAGCGGATTCTGGCGCTTATTTTGCTGGTCGCAAATTCGGAAAACATAAACTTGCGCCAAAAGTTTCCCCAGGGAAAACGTGGCAAGGTGTGTTCGGTGGGCTGATTACCGCTGGCGTGCTAGCAGGGATTTTTATGCAAGTCGCCCCACAAGATTTATTCAATGTACCAACTGCGCCTTTTATCACTTTATCTGTTGCTACAGTGGCAATTTCTGTACTGGGCGATTTAACGGAAAGTATGTTTAAGCGCGAAAGTGGGATTAAAGACAGCAGTAATTTGATCCCTGGACACGGTGGGATTTTAGATCGAATCGATAGTCTTACCGCCGCCGTGCCATTCTTTGCGTATTTCTATTTTTATGTGTTGTAGGAAAAAACAGATATGTCCTTTTTGTGGTCGCTAGGTTCATTTTTGATTGCCATTTGTGTACTGGTTTTTGTACACGAGTACGGACATTTTTGGGCTGCCAGAAAGTGCGGTGTAAAAGTTGAACGTTTTTCTATCGGTTTCGGCAAAGTGCTGTGGTCGTTCTTTGATAAAAAAGGCACCGAGTTTTCTATCTCACTGATTCCCTTAGGCGGCTATGTGAAAATGCTTGATGAGCGTAACGAAGCCGTACCAGAAGGGTTGAAATCTCAAGCCTTTAATAATAAATCTGTGGCACAACGTGCTTTTGTGATTGCAGCAGGCCCGATGGCGAATTTTATTTTTGCTATATTGGCTTATTGGCTGGTGTATTCCATTGGGATTCCTAGCGTAAAACCTGTGATCGCAGAGGTTCGACCAGCGTCCATTGCGGCACAAGCGCAAATTCAACCTGATTCACAAATTATCGCCATTGATGGCACAGCAACACCAGATTGGGAAACCATCAATATGGTGCTTGCCACCAAAATGGGCAATCCAAATGTAGAAATTACCCTGTCGCCTTTTGGTTCAGATGTAAAACAGCAACGAACTTTAGATTTAGCCAATTGGCGATTCGACCCTGAAAAAGAAAGTGCTTTTGGCGCGTTGGGTATGATTCCAGTGCGAACTAAAGTTGAAATGACCTTGTCTAAAGTGGCGGAAAATTCCCCTGCACAAAAAGCAGGTTTGCAGGTGGGGGATAAATTTTATACCAATACTGGCGAGCCAATGAATTGGCAAGATTTTATTCAAGATGTGCAAAAAGGGCAGCCTTTTACATTGAGAATTGAACGAGCAGGGGAAACCTTATATAAAACCTTAACGCCAGTGTTAAATGAAAAAGGTAAATGGTTTGTTGGCGTATCGCCAACGGTTCAGCCCCTTGATGAAAAATATCGCACGGAATTAAAATATGGTGTTTTTGAGGCTTTACAGAAAGGCGTAGAAAAAACCAAGGATTTAATGCTACTGACGGTAAAAGTAATTGGTAAATTATTTACCGGTGATCTTTCTTTAAATAATCTAAGTGGACCGATTTCTATTGCCAAGGGCGCAGGGATTTCCTCGGGAATTGGTTTTGTTTATTATTTAAGTTTTATGGCATTAATTAGTGTAAATTTAGGCATTATGAATTTGTTCCCGTTACCTGTGTTAGACGGCGGACATTTAATTTTTCTTGCCGCTGAGGCGATAAAGGGCAAACCGCTTTCGCAAAAGGTGCAAGATACCGCTTATAAAATTGGTGCAATATGCTTATTAGCTTTAACAGCATTTGCTTTGTTTAACGATTTCTTACGTTTATAACTCTTTCTTTTACAAGGATAAAAGTAACAATGAAAAAACTTTTAATCGCAAGTTTATTATTGGGTTCAACCACGGTGATGGCTGCCCCTTTTGTTGTGCAAGATATTCGTGTCGATGGCGTTCAGGCTGGCACGGAAGGCAAAATTCTTGCGAATTTACCCGTTCGAGTTGGGCAACGAGCAACAGATAAAGATATTGCCAATGTTGTAAGAACCTTGTTCTTACAAGGTTATGAAGGGGTTAAAGCCGCACGAGAAGGAAATACGCTAGTTATTTCTGTGCAACAACGCCCAATTATTGCCGATGTGATTCTTGACGGTAATAGTTCAATTCCAAATGAAGCCTTGAAAGATAATTTAGATTCTAATGGCTTTGCCGTTGGTGATGTATTGAATTTTGATAAATTAGAGGCTTTCCGTCAAAGTTTACTTGATCATTATCACAGTGTAGGTCGCTATAACGCAAAAGTGGAAACGATTGTTACGCCATTGCCAAATAATCGTGCGGAAGTAAAAATCCAAATTAAAGAAAATGATGTGGCACTGTTAAAAGGGATCACCTTTGAAGGAAACAATGCCTTTAGCTCAAGTAAATTACAAGAGCAAATGGAATTACAACCTGATGCTTGGTGGAAACTTTTTGGTAATAAATTTGATTCCGTACAATTTGGTAAAGATCTTGAATTGTTAAGAGATTTTTATTTAGAACGAGGATATGCTAAGTTCCAAATTACGGGTACGGATGTCAAGTTGAATAATGAAAAAACAGAAGCAAATATTTCAATTTCTCTTAATGAAGGTGCTGAATATATTGTTAAGAGTGTACGTATAGTAGGTAATGTAGCAGGAATGGAGAAAGAATTGTCACCTTTACTGCGGTTGATTCGTATTAATTCATCTTTCCGTCGTAGCGATATAAATGCTGTAGAAAATGCTATTAAGGCGACATTAGGTGAGCAAGGATATGCTAATCCACAAGTTAATGTGTCCCCTGTATTTGATGACGAGGGCCGTGCAATTGAATTAACTTTTGTTGTTGATGTAGGGCATCGTTATTATGTTCGTCAGATCCGTTTTGAAGGTAACACGGTAAGTGCTGATAGTACGCTACGTCAAGAAATGCGTCAGCAAGAAGGTGCATGGCTTTCTTCTCAATTAATTGAATTGGGCAAAGTGCGATTGGAAAGAACGGGATTTTTTGAAACTGTAGAATCTCGTACAGAGGTAGTCCCAAATATTAATGACCAGATTGATGTAATCTATAAGGTAAAAGAACGCAATACTGGTAGCATTAACTTTGGTGTTGGTTATGGCACCGAAAGTGGATTTAGCTATCAAGCTAGTGTGAAACAAGATAACTTCTTAGGAATGGGGTCTTCTATCAGTTTAGGTGGCTCACGTAATGATTATGGTACCAGTGTTAATTTAGGTTATACGGAACCTTATTTTACTAAAGATGGCGTAAGTTTGGGGGGGAATGCATTTTTTGAAAAATATGATAACTCAAAAAATAATACTTCTGCTTCTTATAGTCGTACGACTTACGGCGTAAATGGAACGCTTGGGTTTCCAGTAAACGAAAACAATTCATATTATATCGGGTTAGGTTATGTTTATAATAAATTAAAAGATGTGCGACCTGAATATAATCGAGATCTTTACCGTGAGTCAATGAATATTGAGGATTGGACATTTAAGTCTCAAGATTTCGATCTTTCTTTTGGCTGGAATTATAATAGCTTAAATCGTGGGTATTTCCCTACATCTGGTGCAAGAGCTTCTATTGGTGGAAAAATTACTATCCCTGGGTCGGATAATAAATATTATAAAGTATCTGCAGATGTACAAGGATTTTATCCACTAGATCGAGATCATCAATGGGTTATTTCTGCTAAAGCTTCTGCAGCTTATGCGAATGGTTTTGGTGGAAAGCGTTTACCGTTCTACCAAAATTATAGTGCAGGGGGCATGGGGAGCTTGCGTGGCTTTGCTAATGGAGCTATTGGTGCAAAAGCTATTTATTGGGCAGATGTTTGCAATAACGGTAACGGTGGTTATTGTCAAGCAGGAGTAAGTAATGATATCATTGGTGGCAATGCTATGGCCACTGCAAGTGTAGAAATTATTGTTCCTACACCATTTGTAGCAGATAAAAATCAACGTAGTGTCAGAACCTCACTTTTTGTTGACGCTGCAAGTGTGTGGAACACTAAATGGAAAAAAGAAGGTAAATCTGACTTCCCTTATTTACCTGATTTCAGTGATCCAAGTCGAATTCGTTCGTCTGCAGGCGTTGCGTTTCAGTGGCAATCACCGATTGGTCCTTTAGTATTCTCTTATGCAAAACCAATTAAAAAATATGAAGGTGATGAAATTGAACAGTTCCAATTTAGTATTGGTGGTTCATTTTAATTGGAACTCATTTGATTTTTTATAGTCTAAGTGGAAGTTCAAAGCTGATAGTGTTTTATCTATCATAATACGATTAATAATTAACTTTTTAAAGGAAATTAAAAAATGAAAAAAGCAGTGAAATTAACCGCACTTTCTTTGGCATTAGCATTCAGTTCTGTAGCGATGGCTGATGATAATACCGCTTTTGTTAATGTAGATTACTTATTTGCAAATCATCCTGCGCGTCAGATTGAAATTAAAAAATTAGATGATGAATTTAAAGCACCATCTGAAAAATTACAGGCTGCGGAAAAAGCTTTGCAAGATAAGAAAACAGGATTTGAAAAAGAAGTTGATGGGAAAGTGAAAGCTTTGGAAAAAGAGGCATCTAAATTGCGTCAAGCTGATATCAAAAAACGCCAAGATGAGATCTCACAATTATTACAAAAACGTGATGAAGAGTATAAAAAATTGGCGCAAGAATATCAGAAAGATTTAGCTAAATTCCGTCAAGATGTACAAAAACGTCAAATTGAAGTTGAGCGTAAATTATTAACAGAAATTCAACAAGCTACAACAAAAGTGGCTAAAGATAAGAAATTTACGGCTGTACTTGATGAAAAAGCGGCTATTTATGCAGTAGAAGGCAAAAATATTACTGAAGATGTGCTTAAAGCAATTCCTGTACCTGCGGCGGCTCCAGCACAGGCTAAATAATGCAAAAGTCTTATTCTCTTGAAGAATTAGCACAACAAATTGGCGCTACCATTCGTGGTAACGCCAATGTGCTTATTGATAGTATCGCCCCGCTCGACAAAGCACAATCAAACCAGCTCACCTTTATTTCAAACATTAAATTCCGTGATTTACTTGCACAATCCCAAGCAGGGATTTTAGTGGTAAGCGAAAATGATGTGGAATTTTGTTCGCCTGAAAGCAACTTGCTTATTGTCAAAGATCCTTATGTGGCTTACGCCGTGCTAGCTCAATATATGGATTCTACGCCAAAAGCGGCTGCTGGCATTGCCCCAAGTGCGGTGATTTCTGCCACTGCAAAATTAGGCGAAAATGTGTCTATCGGCGCAAATGCAGTGATTGAAGATGATGTGGAACTTGGTGATAACGTGATTATTGGCGCAGGTTGTTTCATCGGTAAAGGCGCAAAAATTGGCGCCAATACTCAGCTTTGGGCAAATGTAAACATTTATCACCAAGTGCAAATTGGCGAACATTGCTTAATTCAATCTGGCGCTGTCATCGGCAGTGATGGCTTTGGCTATGCGAATGATAAAGGGCGTTGGATCAAGATCCCACAAACAGGCACAGTGATTATCGGCAATCACGTTGAAATTGGGGCTTGCACCTGTATTGACCGCGGTGCGTTAGACGCAACGGTGATTGAAGATAACGTCATCATCGACAACCTTTGCCAAATTGCCCATAACGTGCATATCGGTACAGGTACAGCGGTCGCTGGCGGTGTGATTATGGCAGGTAGCCTAAAAGTGGGGCGCTATTGCTTAATCGGTGGCGCAAGCGTGATCAATGGCCATATGGAAATCGCCGACAAAGTTACGGTTACGGGAATGGGAATGGTAATGCGACCAATCACTGAACCGGGCGTGTATTCTTCCGGTATTCCATTACAGCCAAATAAAGAATGGCGCAAAACCGCCGCCCTGACTTTAGATATTGACAAAATGAACAAGCGTCTAAAAGCGGTAGAAAAAAAGCTCAATAATGCTTAATTCCTTTCTCAAACGCGCCACTTTATGTGGTGCGTTTTGTATTAAACGATGAAATATCGTATAATTTGCAGCAATTTTATTTTCTATTATTTTTAAATTAAAAAGGTACTATTGTGACAACAGAACAAACCGCAAAAGTCATTGAAGCAAAAGAAATTATGACCTTACTTCCGCACCGCTATCCCTTTTTATTAGTGGATCGTGTAACTGATTTTGAAGAAGGGAAATGGTTAAAAGCAATCAAAAACATCAGCGTTAATGAGCCTTGTTTCACTGGGCATTTCCCCGGTGAACCTATTTTACCGGGTGTGTTAATTTTAGAAGCGCTAGCACAATCAATGGGGATTTTGGCGTTTAAAACTCACGAATTACAGGGCGGAGAATTGTTCTATTTCGCAGGGATTGATGATGCGCGTTTTAAACGTCCCGTATTACCAGGGGATCAAATGGAACTTTATGTCGAAGTGATCAAAGAGCGCCGTGGTATTACCGCATTCACAGGCATTGCTACCGTGAATGGTGAAGTGGCTTGTGAAGCAAAGTTAATGTGCGCGCGCAGATAAACATTCATTACAAAAACAAGAGGTCAATATGATCCATTCAAGTGCAAAAATTCACCCTACAGCCATTGTAGAAGAAGGGGCAAAAATTGGCGAAAACGTGGTGATTGGCCCGTTTTGTATTATTGGTGCTGATGTAGAAATTGGCAAAGGCACCGTGTTGCACTCGCATATCGTGGTTAATGGTGTGACCAAAATTGGCGAAGACAATGAAATTTTCCAATTCGCTAGTATTGGTGAGAAAAACCAAGATCTGAAATACCAAAATGAGCCAACGAAAACCATTATCGGCAACCGTAACCGTATTCGTGAAAGTGTAACGATTCACCGAGGCACGGTGCAAGGTGGTGGCGTAACGCGCGTGGGTGATGATAATTTATTTATGATCAATGCCCATATTGCGCACGATTGTAAAATCAAGAATCGCTGTATTCTTGCCAATAACGCTACTCTGGCAGGACACGTTGAGCTAGATGATTTCGTGATTGTGGGCGGAATGTCGGCCATTCACCAATTTGTTATTGTGGGCGCACACGTTATGCTTGGCGGTGGTTCAATGGTCAGCCAAGATGTTCCGCCTTATGTAATGGCGCAAGGCAACCACGCACAACCATTCGGTGTAAACATTGAAGGCTTAAAACGTCGCGGTTTTGATAAGCCAACATTGCACGCCATTCGTAATGTGTACAAATTGATTTATCGCAGCGGAAAAACCTTAGAAGAAGTGATGCCAGAAATTGAGCATTATGCGAAAACGGAAAGTGCGATTAGCTTTTTCCTTGATTTCTTCAAGCGTTCAAAACGTGGCATTATTCGCTAATTTAACGAACAACCGCGTATAAAAAGTTAAAAATTTTCACCGCACTTTGCTTATTGCTTAACGCTCGCAATATAAAGTGCGGTTGTTTTTTATGAGAAATTTATTCATGGAACAAGCAAAAGTATTTCCAACCATCGGTATTGTCGCAGGTGAAGTTTCTGGCGATATTCTAGGAGGAGGGCTAATGCGTAGCCTGAAAATCCGTTATCCTAACGCACGTTTTATCGGCATTGCTGGTAAACAAATGTTGGCAGAAGGTTGCGAAACCTTGGTGGATATGGAAGAAATTGCCGTAATGGGCTTAGCAGAAGTGGTGAAACATTTGCCACGCTTGCTGAAAATTCGCCGCCAAGTGATCGACAAAATGTTGCAAGAAAAGCCCGATGTATTTATCGGCATCGATGCGCCCGATTTCAATCTTGACATTGAACTTAAACTTAAAGAACAAGGCATCAAAACCATTCATTACGTCAGCCCATCAGTGTGGGCGTGGCGACAAAATCGCATTCACAAAATTGCACGCGCCACCAACCTTGTTCTCGCATTTTTACCCTTTGAAAAAGTCTTTTACGATCGTTTCAACGTACCTTGTCGTTTTATTGGACACACAATGGCAGACGCCATTCCGTTAAAACCTGATCGCCTTGCCGCTTGCCAAATGCTTAATATTGATCCACAACAACGCTATTTAGCGATGCTGGTTGGCAGCCGTGGCTCAGAAGTGGAATTCCTTGCTGAACCTTTCTTGCAAACCGCCTTATTGCTGAAAGAACAATATCCAGACGTGCAATTCCTCGTTCCCTTAGTGAATGAAAAACGTCGCCAACAATTTGAACGCATTAAAGCAAAAGTTGCCCCTGATTTACCAATGATCTTGCTTGATGGGCAGGCTCGCCAAGCGATGATCGCCGCCCAAGCCACCTTGCTTGCTTCAGGCACGGCAGCATTAGAATGTATGCTATGTAAATCGCCAACGGTCGTGGGCTACAAAATGAAGCCGTTCACTTATTTCCTAGCCAAACGCTTGGTGAAAACCCCTTATATTTCATTACCGAATTTACTGGCGAATGAAATGCTTGTGCCAGAAATGATCCAGCAAGATTGCACCGCAGAAAAATTGGTAGAAAAGCTCGCCCCTTATTTTTCCACAGAAGAAAGTGCGGTGCAAAATCGCCACAATTTGGAGCAACACTTTATTGATCTGCATAAAATGATCCAATGCGATGCGGATAAACAAGCCGCCGAAGCAGTGATTGAATTATTGCAAGAGGAAAAACAATGAGCGAATTTGTCTATCCTGATTATGAACTGATCGCAGGCGTTGATGAAGTGGGACGTGGGCCTTTAGTGGGCGCAGTGCTCACCGCCGCGGTGATTTTAGATCCTAATAATCCCATTGAAGGCTTAACGGACAGTAAAAAACTCTCGCACAAAAAACGCCTAGCCTTAGCCGAAGAAATTAAACAAAAAGCCAAAGCTTGGGCTCTAGGGCGCGCTGAACCTGAAGAAATTGACGAACTCAATATTTTGCACGCCACAATGTTAGCGATGCAACGTGCAGTCAATCAGCTTAAAATCACCCCTCACTTTGTGCTAGTGGACGGCAACCGAATTCCCCCATTGCCAATGCCCGCCCAAGCGGTGGTGAAAGGGGACAGCCTTGTGGCAGAAATCAGCGCCGCCTCCATTCTTGCCAAAGTCGCCCGCGATTTAGAAATGGAAGAGTTGGATAAACGCTATCCCCAATACGCCTTCGCCCAACACAAAGGCTACCCAACAAAATTACATTTAGAAAAACTGGCAGAACACGGCCCCTTACCCCAACACCGCCGAAGTTTTGCCCCAGTAAGAAAATTGATTACAGAATAAAGTGAGGTCGTTTTTCCCAAAAAATTCCACCGCACTTTAAATACAATTTAACGCAAAATAGAATGTGAACTATCGGACAATCAATCCCCTTGTAAATTGCCCGAATGGAAATAAAATTTTTAGAAAAGTAACGCCTGAACGCAGCGAAGCGAGTATGGGCTTACTTTTCGTCAAAAAAATTTTATTGGAACGAGGAAAAGCAATTTAGTAGGGGTTCCCTTTTCTTTGCTTCCTTTCTTTTGGGAACGCAAAAGAAAGGAAGTCGCTCAACGAGCGAAACCCGTTATATCAACAAAGAAAAATGCAATCAGCCAAAAGTAAAAATAAGCAACGACAAAGTGCGGTACTTTTTCAAAAAGTTTTTAAAATCCCACCGCACTTTAAATTTAAAATTAATGTGAAATATCGGGACAATCCCCTTGTAAATTGCCCGAATGGAAATAAAATTTTTAGAAAAGTAACGCCTGAACGCAGCGAAGCGAGTATGGGCTTACTTTTCGTCAAAAAAATTTTATTGGAACGAGGAAAAGCAATTTAGTAGGGGTTCCCTTTTCTTTGCTTCCTTTCTTTTGGGAACGCAAAAGAAAGGAAGTCGCCAACGGCGAAACGCGTTATAGCAACAAAGAAAATCACAATCAGCCAAAAGTAAAAATAAGCAACGACAAAGTGCGGTACTTTTTCAAAAAGTTTTTAAAATCCCACCGCACTTTAAATTAAAAATTAAGCGTGAAATATCGGGACAATCCCCTTGTAAATTTCCCGAATGGAAATAAAATTTTTAAAAAAATCACGCCGAGCGAGTGCGAAGCGAACATCAGGCTGATTTTTCGTAAAGAAAATTTTATTGGAATGAGGAAAAGCAATTTAGTAGGGGTTCTCTTTTCTTTGCTTCCTTTCTTTTGGGAACGCAAAAGAAAGGAAGTCGGCAACGGCGAAACCCGTTATAACTACAAAGAAAAACGCAATCAGCCAAAAGTAAAAATAAGTAATAACAAAGTGCGGTACTTTTTCAAAAAGTTTTTAAAATTCCACCGCACTTTAAATACAATTTAATGCAAAATAGATTGTGAACCATCGGATAATCAATCCCCTTGTAAATTGCCCGAATGGAAATAAAATTTTTAGAAAAGTAACGCCTGAACGCAGCGCAGCGAGTATGGGCTTACTTTTCGTTAAGAAAATTCTGTCGAAATGAGGAAGAGCAATTTGATCGGGGACGCTTTTCTTTGCTTACGTTCCTTTTGGGAACGCAAAAGAAAGGGAGTCGCCAACGGCGAAACCCGTTATAACAACAAAAAAACCACAATTAGCCAAAAGTAAAAATAAGTAATAATAAAGTACGATCATATTTTCAAAATCTTTTAAAAAATCGCACCGCACTTTAAATTTAAAATTAATGTGAAATATCGGGGCAATCCCCTTGTAAATTGCCCGAATGGAAATAAAATTTTTAGAAAAGTAACGCCTGAACGCAGCGAAGCGAGTATGGGCTTACTTTTCGTCAAAAAAATTTTATTGTAATGAGGAAAAGCAATTTAGTAGGGGTTCCCTTTTCTTTGCTTCCTTTCTTTTGGGAACGCAAAAGAAAGGAAGTCGCCAACGGCGAAACCCGTTATAATTACAAAGAAAACCGTAATTAACCAAATAATAAACAAAACGACCAAAACCCTAACCACGGAGACCCAAATGCCCTCAATCACCAATATCCCCCTTGCTAGCGTTGTGATTTTTCTTGCCATCGCTGTACTCTTGTTTATCCACAACAAAATCCGAATGGACGTCATCGCCCTGTTGGTCATGCTTGCTTTTTGTGTGAGTGGGATCTTGAGCGTACAGGAAGTCTTTGCAGGCTTCAGCGATCCGAATATTATTTTGATCGCCTTGCTGTTTATTGTGGGGGAAGCCTTGGTGCGCACTGGCGTAGCCTATCAAGTGAGTGAATGGCTGATGAAAGCGGCGAAAAATAGCGAAACCCGTGTGCTGATTTTAGTGATGTTAGCGGTAGCAGGGTTGGGATCTTTTATGAGTTCCGTGGGGATTGTGGCAATTTTTATCCCTGTGGTATTGGTGATTTGCCGCCAAATGCACATTTCGCCAAGACGCCTGATGATGCCGTTGAGTATGGCTGGGCTAATCAGCGGTATGATGACCTTAATCGCCACTGCACCAAATTTGGTGATTAACGCAGAATTAATCCATCTCACCAAACAGCGTTTTGATTTCTTTTCCTTCACGCCGATTGGTATTGTGATTTTGTTGCTGGGCATTGTGTATATGCTGGTGGCTCGCCGTTGGTTAGGGCAAGCGGAAAATGAACAAAGCGAAGGCGTGAATCGTCATTCCATTCAAGATCTGATTGAAGATTATCAATTGCAAGCACGCACCAAACGTTTTGTAGTGCGAACAGGATCGGATTTTATCGGGCAGCCCTTAGAAGCCTTGCATCTGCGCTCTAATTATGCCTTGAACGTGCTGGCGATTGAGCGTTGGAAGCGTTTTCGTCCAAGATTTCTAGCTGATTCCTTAGGGAAAATCGAAATTCGTGAAAAGGATATTTTGCTGATTGATTGCGCTGATCCTGAGCTAGATATTAATGAATTTTGCCAACAACATCAGCTTGAGCCAACGGAATTGCGTCCTTACCACTTTGAACAACAAGCTAAGTTTATGGGAATGGTGGAAATCACGCCAATTCCTGAAGGGGATTATCTCGGCAAAACAGTGGCAGAAATTGGCTTTCGTTCACGTTTTGGTTTAAATGTGGTGGGCATTAAGCGTAATAATGAGATTTTGACGGGGAGTTTGATTGAACAGCCATTAAAGATTGGTGATTTACTGTTGGTGGTCGGATCGTGGAAATTGATCCAAGCAATGCGTAATAAAACAAAAGCCTTTTTCGTACTCGATTATCCTGCGGAAATTGAACGCGCCGCGCCCGCGCAAAGCCAAGCGCCTTATGCCATTTTATCCATTGTCACGATGGTGGCATTAATGGTAACAGGCGTTGTGCCGAATGTGGTTGCTGCCCTGATCGCCTGTTTAATGTTAGCGAAATTCCGCTGCGTTGATGCGAAAAGCGCTTATGCGTCCATTCATTGGTCGAGCTTAATTTTAATTGTGGGAATGATGCCATTTTCCACCGCACTACAAAAAACAGGCGGGATTAATTTAATCGTAGAATTTATGATTAACACCGTAGGGGGAATGGGTAAACATTGGATTTTAATCAGCTTGTTTACACTGACTGCGGTGATTGGTCTGTTTATTTCTAACACCGCCACTGCGATTTTAATGGCGCCGATAGCTATCACAATGGCGCAGCATTTGCAGCTTTCCCCATTGCCTTTTGCAATGACGGTAGCGATTGCTTCGTCCGCCGCCTTTATGACGCCGATTTCTTCGCCAGTAAACACAATGGTGCTGGGCGCAGGGAATTATAAATTTGGCGATTTCGTCAAAATTGGCGTGCCTTTTACTTTGCTGGTTATGTTGGCAACGGTGTTTCTTGTTCCAGTATTCTTTCCGTTTAAATAAGGAGAAATAATGAGCATTTACGATTTAAAACCGAAGTTTCAAAATTTACTTCGTCCCACGGTGGTGAAGTTAGAACGCAAAGGTGTTACGGCAAACCAAGTTACCCTTGCAGCCTGTGGAATTTCAGTGATTTTAGGCTTATTTTTGACCGCACTTTCTGCGGTGCATTGGCTGTTTATTTTAATCCCTATTTGGCTTTTTGTGCGAATGGCGCTTAATGCCATTGACGGAATGTTAGCGCGAGAATTTCAGCAAAAATCGCGTTTGGGTGGTTATCTTAATGAAATTACCGATGTGGTTTCTGATGCGGCGTTGTATCTGCCTTTTGCTTTTATCGCCCCTTTTGATCCCCTTGTTATCGGGCTGATTATTTGGCTCGCCGCCTTAACGGAGTTTTGTGGCGTGTTAGGGCAAGTGCAAGGGCAAACACGCCGTTATGACGGGCCTTTTGGTAAAAGTGATCGTGCCCTTTTGTTTGGATTCTTTGGGCTACTTTATACCTTTATGCCGATTTTGCCGAGTTGGTTTTATGGACTGGCTTGGTCTGTGGTGTTGATGCTAATTTTGACTTGCGTGAAACGCGTGAAGTCAGGGCTGGCGGAAGGTAAGGCTTTAGATCAGAATGTTGAAAATCAGGCTGATCAAAACCAAGCACAAAATTTAGAAACGCACTCAGAAGCTATAATAATAGAGGAACAAGCAGAAAATTGCACAAAAAACCAAGCAGAAAACCAAAGTGCGGTGGAATTTTCCGCAGAAAATTCCACGCAACAAAAGCCACAGGAGAATGAAAATGCTCGCTAAACTGGTTGATTTTCTTTTATGCCGTTTTACCTCTTTTATTAGCGGTGTTCGTCCTGCGAAAAATATCGCTCTGCTTTCCGCAGATAAGCCAAGACTTTATTACGCTAATCACAACAGCCACGGAGATTTTATTTTATTCTGGGTGTCTTTGCCTTATGAAGTGCGTAAGAAAACCCGTCCTGTGGCAGGTGCGGATTATTGGACGAAAGGCAAAATTCGCCGTTTTCTTGCGGAAAAAGTGTTTAATATGCTGCTGATCGAGCGCGGCGGCAATGATCCTAAAGTCGTAACAGAACAAATTAGCCAAGCGCTACAAGAAAATTCGTTGATTATTTTCCCCGAAGGCACAAGAAAAACCAATGATGATCTTGCCCTCCAGCCCTTTAAAAGTGGTTTATATTATTTAGCCAAAGCCAATCCTAATGTGGATCTCGTGCCAGTTTGGATCAGCAATACCCATAATTTATTGCCGAAAGGTTTTATTCTGCCAATTCCCTTGCTGTGTGATCTATATTTGGGCGAGCCGATTCATTGGCAGCCACAAGAAGATAAAACGCAATTTCTAGCGCGAGCAGAGCAGGCCTTGCTTAATCTTAACCCGAAACATCAAGGAGCATAAAATGGAAATGTGGAATTTATTTTGGGGATTAATTTGCACCTTGTTATTGGCATCAGGCATTGGTTATGCACTGAAATGGAAAGTGGGTTTTTCCACGCCCCATTCGATGATTGATAACCTAAACGCACGCATTAATGCGTGGTGGGTGATGATTTTAATTATCTTCGCCGCCGCGTATCTCGGCTTCTATGGCGTATTAGGTTTATTTTTTATCGTTTCTTTTATGGCGTTACGGGAATTTTTATCGCTGATTGAAATTCGCCGTGGCGATCATCTCGCTTTAGTGGCCTGCTTTTATTTCATTTTGCCTTTGCAATATTATTTTGTCGCGGTGGATTGGTTTAGTATGTTCAGCATTTTTATTCCTGTTTATGCGTTCTTATTTTTACCGATTTTATCCGCATTGCTAGGCGACACGGCACATTTTTTAGATCGTTCAAGCAAAGTGCAATGGGCGGTGATGATTTCCGTGTTCTGTATTTCGCATATTCCTGCTATTCTCACCCTAAATATTGCAGGATTTGAAGGTAAAAGCTTATTATTAATGATCTTTTTGATCCTGATTGTGCAGGCAAGTGATGTGTTGCAATATGTATGGGGAAAATTATTCGGTAAACATAAAATTGCGCCAACCTTATCTCCGTCCAAAACCGTAGAGGGTTTTGTCGGTGGCGTACTAAGCGCTTCAGCATTGGGCGGATTGCTTTCTTGGCTAACGCCATTTAGCGCCGTGCAAGCTACCTTAATTAGCTTGGTTATTTGTTTAATGGGCTTTTTAGGTGGGCTGGTGATGTCAGCAATGAAACGCAGTATGGGCGTGAAAGATTGGGGCAATATGATAAGTGGACACGGTGGAATGTTAGATCGTATGGATAGCCTATGCTTTGCCGCACCGATTTTCTTCCATATTGTGAGATATTATTGGATTTAATAAAAAACAGAGGAAAAAATGACCGCACTTTTAAAAATTGGTTTAGTTTCAGTGTCTGATCGCGCATCGCAAGGCGTGTATCAAGATCAAGGTATCCCTGAATTACAAAAATGGCTCGAGCAAGCCTTAATTGATTCTTTTGAAGTGGAAACCCGCTTAATTCCTGATGAACAGCCGATTATTGAGCAGACCCTATGCGAGCTGGTGGACGTGCATCATTGCCACTTGGTGCTAACCACAGGCGGAACAGGGCCAGCCAAGCGTGATGTTACACCAGATGCCACCCTTGCTGTGGCAGATCGCGAAATGCCGGGCTTCGGCGAGCAAATGCGTCAAGTGAGTTTGCATTTTGTGCCAACGGCGATTTTATCGCGTCAAGTGGGCGTGATTCGTAAAAATAGCTTAATTTTAAATTTACCGGGCCAGCCGAAAGCCATTAAAGAGACCTTAGAGGGCGTGAAAGATGAGCAAGGCAATGTGCTCGTTAAGGGAATTTTTTCTGCCGTGCCTTATTGTTTACAGCTGATCGACGGCATTTATATTGATACCAAACCTGAAGTTATCGCTAGCTTTAGACCAAAATCTGCCAGACGTGAAAGTTAATTCCAGTGAGAAAATCAAAATGAAAAAAATTGAAGCAATTATTAAACCGTTTAAACTTGATGATGTGCGTGAAACCTTGTCTGATATTGGGATCACAGGAATGACCGTAACTGAAGTGCGCGGTTTTGGACGCCAAAAAGGGCATACAGAGCTTTATCGTGGCGCGGAATATATGGTGGATTTTCTGCCAAAAGTCAAAATGGAAATTGTGATCCCTGATGAGCTGGTGGAGCAATGCATTCAAGCCATTATGGAAACCGCACAAACCGGTAAAATTGGCGATGGCAAAATTTTTGTCTATGATGTCGAACGTGTGATCCGTATCCGCACAGGCGAAGAAAACGAGGAAGCGGTGTAATGGATAAGCGTTTGCCGATCAGCCAGTTATTAATGGCGTTGTCTGCCTTAGTGGTAATTCTGGCTGGTGTGAAATTGGCAGGGGAAATTGTCGTGCCATTTTTACTTTCCCTGTTTATCGCCATTATTTGCTCTCCTGTGGTGAAGTTTATGACACAGCGTAAAGTTCCCCATTGGCTCGCACTTACCTTGCTATTTTTGATGATCTTGACGGTGTTTTTCTTTCTCGCCAGCCTTATTAATAGCACAGCACGGGAATTTACCCAGTCGATCCCGCAATATCGCCTATTGCTTTCGCAACGCTTAAACGAGCTTGCCACGATTACGCAGAGCTTGCATTTACCGCTGGATAATCTGCGCCAGCAAATTATGCAACACTTTGATCCCGCAATGATAATGAATGTTGCCAGCGGTTTTTTACTTAGTTTCTCTGGCGTGGTAACCAACGTTTTCGTACTGTTTCTCGTGGTGCTGTTTATGCTGCTAGAAGCCCCAACGGCAAAGCATAAATTTGCTGTGGCATTCAGCAAACCGAATCAAGTGGCACAGTACGAGGGCTACATTGACCGTATTCTAAAAGGTGTAATGGATTATCTCGGCGTGAAAACTCTCACCAGCCTTTTAACTGGCTTAGGCGTGTTTATTCTGCTGAAAATTTTTGATGTGCAATACGCCATTTTATGGGCAACGCTCAGTTTTCTGCTCAATTATGTCCCGAATATCGGCTCAATTATCGCCGCCATTCCTATTATCGTCCAAGCCTTATTGCTTAATGGCTTTTTCACCGGCATAGGCGTAACCATTGGGGTTATCAGCCTAAATATGATTATCGGCAACGTGCTTGAACCGCGAATGATGGGCAAAACCCTCGGGCTTTCCACCCTCGTGGTGTTCCTCTCTCTCTTATTTTGGGGCTGGTTGCTCGGCTCGGTGGGAATGTTCCTCTCCGTTCCTCTTACAATGGTACTCAAAATCGCCCTTGAAGCCAGCCCGGATACGGTGAAGTATGCCGCATTGCTTGGTGAAACGAAGTAATTTGATTAAATATTTTATAGGTGATCAATATGAATAATGCTAAGAAAGTTTTTAATGAAGGCTGGAAATTTTATAAAAAGGGTAATTTAGATGCTGCGATAGAGGCTTGGTCAAGTATAACTCGTGAGGATGATAGGGAATATTATGCAAAGAGTCGTTTGGGCTTAGGTCTTTTATATAAAAAAGCGGATGAGCAAGAAAAAGCCATAGAAGCTTGGTTAAGTATAACTCGTGAAGATAATAGGGAAATTTATGCAGGTAGTCGTTTAAATTTAGGTCTTTTATATAAAGAAATTAATAATCAAGAGAAAGCGATAGAAACTTGGTCAAATATAAGTTGTGAAGATAGTAAGGAGGCTTATGCGAAGAGTCGTTTTAATTTAGGTAATTTGTATAAAAATAATGGTGAAAGAGAAAAAGCAATAGAGGCTTGGTCAAGTATAACTCGTGAAGATGATAGAGAAATTTATGCAGATAGTCGTTTAAATTTAGGTCTTTTATATAAAGAAATTAATAATCAAGAGAAAGCGATAGAAACTTGGTCAAGCATAAGTTGTGAAGATAGTAAGGAGGTTTATGCGAAGAGCCGTTTTAATTTAGGTCTTTTATATAAAGAAATTAATAATCAAGAGAAAGCGATAGAAACTTGGTCAAACATAAGTTGTGAAGATAGTAAGGAGGTTTATGCGAAGAGCCATTTTAATTTAGGTGATTTATATAAAAATAATAATGAGGATAAAAAAGCAAAACAATGTTATAAAAATGTAATTAAAGTTGGGGATAGAGCTTTTGTTTATCAAGCTAATATCTTTTTAAGAATTTTAGAAATAAGTTCTGGTAATAATAAAGAGGAACTGGGAGAGTTATTTAAAAAAATAGATTTGATACTTGGAAATTTGTTTGTATATCCAAATAGGGGTTTAGTGGATTGTTCAGAAGTCGCTCACTATACTCGAGCTTCGACAGCACTTCTTTTATTGGAAAAAGATAAGTAAAAGGTTAGTAAGTTTCGATTAAGTTCAATCAGAGGCGTAAATGATCCAAAAGAAGGAATGATACTAAATGAATATTTAAACTTAGATAATTTCATTGAGCAAAGAGAGTTTATTTCTTTTATTAGTTGTTTTACTTTTAACCATGATAGCCTTAATCAGTTTAGACTTTATGGTAAAGAAAATAATAGAGAAGCCTCTGGCGTTAGTTTGGTTTTTAATGTAGATAATTTTTTTAGTTCTGAATATATAGATAGATTTTTACCTTTTTCAAATTTAGATAAGGATTCGGCTATTCTCGATGATAGTCCTGAAGAAAATAAGTTTCCTCTTTATCGTTGTATTTATATTGATCCTAAAAGTGATTATCTATCTATTGCTAAAAGAAGTAAGATTACTTTCTTTAGGCAGTATGAAGGTGGGAGAGAGAAATGGGAAGAATATCAAGATAAGTTAGAAAATATAGAGGATACTGTAAGGGTAAGTTTTAAATTAATTAAGGATATTATAGGTGAAATTAATACGAGTGATGATGTAGTCAAAGAATTATTACATGATATATTAATGCCTCTACAATATTTAGTTAAGCATTATGCTTTTGAGGAAGAACAAGAATGTAGAATGGTAAGCATACGTTCTTTAACAAAAGATTCGAACATAAAGGTTGATGAACAATTAAACTCTATGTATATAGAATATCCTGCTAGCGTTAGCGATGCTGTGAAAAAAGTTTATCTTTCTATTGGTGCTAGGGAGAAAGAGCATTTTTTCATTAGAAAATTGGGTGATCATAGAAAAGTTGTCCTTTCAGAAAACCCTTTCAGGCAAAAGTAAAAAATTTTCAAAAATCCCACCGCACTTTGTTTTTGAGATTTTATTGTTTTCTCTAAAATTTTTGCGATCGCTATCGCAAAGAAAGTGCGGTGGTTTTTCTTTTATTTTTCTTTTGGCTAAAATAGCGTTCAGGTTAGGCTGAAATTGCTAGATTAATCAAATAGAACTCTGTACAATCGCAACTCATTTTTTAAGCGGTAGAAACTTTCTTAATTTATAGCGGGTAAACTTAGCCTGAAAAAGCGAAAAAGTTTAGCTATATCAATGCCGTAATGTGTAATAACGAGGCTTTATGTTAGAACAGAATACAACTCAACAAGAAGGCTGCCAGCCTTCAGCAGAACCTAAGAAAAAAATCAATTTAATGAATTTAACACGCCAGCAAATGCGTGAATTTTTTCAAGAGTTAGGGGAAAAACCGTTTCGCGCGGATCAATTAGTCAAATGGATTTACCATTTTGGTGAAGACAATTTTGACAATATGACGAATATTAACAAGAAGTTACGCGAAAAATTAAAAGCCGTAGCGGAAATTAAAGCGCCAGAAGTGGCGGTGGAGCAGCGTTCTGCGGACGGCACAATTAAATGGGCAATGCAAGTGGGTGATCAGCAGGTGGAAACTGTGTATATTCCTGAAGCCGATCGTGCAACTCTTTGTGTGTCTTCCCAAGTGGGCTGTGCGTTGGCTTGTACTTTTTGTTCCACCGCGCAACAAGGGTTTAACCGCAATTTAACCGTATCAGAAATTATCGGACAAGTGTGGCGTGCATCAAAAATCATTGGTAATTTTGGTGTAACAGGTGTGCGTCCTATCACGAATGTTGTGATGATGGGAATGGGTGAGCCTTTGCTTAACGTGGCAAATGTAGTGCCAGCTATGGAAATTATGCTTGATGATTTTGCTTATGGTTTATCAAAACGCCGTGTTACCCTTTCCACTTCAGGGGTTGTGCCTGCGTTGGATAAATTGAGCGAAATGATTGATGTGGCATTGGCTATTTCTTTGCACGCACCGAATGATGAATTGCGTGATGAAATTGTGCCGCTCAATAAAAAATATAACATCAAAACCTTGATTGATTCCGTTAATCGTTATTTATCGGTGTCTAACGCCAATCACGGCAAAGTAACCATTGAATATGTGATGTTGGATCACGTTAATGACAGCATAGAACACGCGCATCAGTTAGCGGAAGTATTGAAAAATACACCTTGCAAGATCAATTTGATCCCTTGGAATCCGTTCCCTGAAGCGCCTTATGCGAAAAGTTCTAATACGCGTATTGATCGCTTCCAGAAAACGTTGATGGAATATGGCTTTACGGTGATTGTGCGTAAAACGCGTGGTGATGATATTGATGCCGCCTGCGGACAGTTAGCCGGTGATGTGATTGACCGCACGAAACGCACCGCACAGAAAAAGCGTTTTGGCAGCCCAATTAATGCAGTGCAAGTGCAATAAGTAGAAATTATCGACAAAGGAGAGAGAAAAATGAAAATGCGTCAATGTTATCTGGTTATGCTTTTTTCTCTCTTGCTTTGTGCTTGCGTTTCCCCACAAACAAGCAAAGAGGATTTTGACAAGCAACAAGCCGCGAAAGCCAGAGTGGAGCTGGGTATTGGTTATTTAGAACAGCGAGAGCTGAGTTTAGCCAAACAAAATTTGGATAAAGCCTTGGCTTATGCGCCTAATTATTATTTAGTGCATTCGGCGTTGGCTTATTTTTATCAACTACAAGGCGATAATGAGCGTGCAGAAAATGCTTATTTAACCGCGTTAAAATTAGATGATAGACAAGGCAACGTATTCAACAATTACGCCGTGTTTTTATGCAAACAAGGCCGTTTTACACAAGCCTATCAGCAATTTCAACAAGCCTTAAATTCACCCAATTATTATCAGCAAACGGATACCTACGAAAATCTCGCCCTTTGCGCTTTAGCAGAAAAAAATACCGCACTTTATCAGCAGTATCGGGAATTGCTAGAAAAAGCAGCACCAACCCGCGCCAAATTGCTGCCTTCAAGTGTGGTGCAACGATAAATTTCTCTTAGGTTTTTGGGAAAATTAAAGCCGTTTTTCATTGCTGATTTGAATCACCCAACTTTCTTTCTTAATTCGTAAGAAATTCATTGATTAATGGTTGCAAAACAGGAATGACAACTTTAAACTTTACCTTTTGAATTTTAACGCTGAGTGCCTTGATTTTCGCATTTTGTTAATGTGTCGCGCTGAGTGAAATCCTACAATTAAATTTTAAGAGAATTCCTTATGGCAACCTCAAATGAGAACCAAGAAACCATTCAACAAAGTTTAGGCGAACATTTTCGCCAAGCGCGAGAAGCATTAAATTTATCGTTAGAGGATGTTTCTAAACAACTCAATTTACGTCCTTCAATTTTAGAACGTTTGGAAAATAATGAGTTTACTCATAGTTCTATTTCAGCAACTTACATTAAAGGTTATATCCGCAATTACGCAAAATATTTGCGTTTACCTGAAAGCCTTTGGTCGTCCGTGGTAAATTCCCTTGAGGAAACAACAAAAAATGATTTAACTCGTGGTGTGCGAGCGACTCAAGCCGTGAATGAATATTCTTCACATAACCGTTGGATTGGTTGGGTATCAGCGATGGTGGTTATCGCTTTATTAGCTGTAACGGCACTTTGGTGGTGGGAAAACTATCAAAAATCCAATGCAGAACGTGATGATTTAGTGCAAAACTATGTGGAAACACAGCACACGCAAAATAATTCAACTTCACAAGAAAACCTGATTGTGCCTACACCTAAGCCGATCGAAGTAGAAAAAACAGCGCAAAATTCTACCGCACTTTCCCAATCTGTTGCGGTAGAACAAATTACGCCAGTGGAAGAAAATAACACAAGTGCGAAAGCGAGCGTAGAAAATGCGTCGCCACAGGTGGCAGCAGTTCAATCTGTGAGTGCAGAAAATACGGATCGCCAAGCGGCGCAATCTGAAACTTCAGCGCAGCTATTACAATCAGAGATGAATAAAATTAATACGGGTGAAAATCTCAGTACAATGGAAAGTGCGGTGGAAAATTCTGAAATTTCTACGCCAGCAATGAATAGTGTACTGCGTATTGAAATTACTGGTGCGAGCTGCTGGGTTCGTGTACGCGATGTCAATCGCAAAGTGTTAGCGGAAAAACTTTATAAACAAGGTGAAGTGCTGAATTTCAATCAAGACACTGCTTATGATTTAACCATTGGCGCACCAAGCAACGTAAAAATTACTTATAAAGGCGAGGCTTATCCACTTAAAGTTGATGGCCGTGTCGCTAAATTCAAATTGCAATAAGCAAAGAGATTACAATGTCGTCATTTAAACCGAATATTAAACGTCGTGAATCGACCAAAATTTATGTAGGCAAGGTGCCAGTGGGTGGTGATGCGCCGATTGCAGTGCAATCTATGACTAACACGCGTACCACAGACGTAGAAGCCACAGTCGCACAAATTAAAGCGCTTGAGCGTGTTGGGGCGGATATTGTGCGGGTTTCTGTACCCACAATGGACGCCGCAGAAGCCTTCAAATTAATCAAGCAACAAGTGAATGTGCCATTGGTGGCAGATATTCATTTTGATTATCGTATTGCTTTGAAAGTGGCGGAATACGGCGTGGATTGT
The DNA here is from genome assembly GCF_900635775.1 of Avibacterium volantium. NCBI lineage: Bacteria > Pseudomonadati > Pseudomonadota > Gammaproteobacteria > Pasteurellales > Pasteurellaceae > Avibacterium > Avibacterium volantium. The sequence continues at coordinate 905,543 of NZ_LR134167.1, forward strand.
TTGCGTATTAATCCCGGTAATATTGGGCGTGAAGATCGCATTCGTGCCGTGGTGGATTGTGCCAAAGATAAGAATATTCCTATCCGTATTGGTGTCAATGCGGGATCGTTGGAGCGTGATATTCAAGAGAAATTTGGTGAACCTACGCCTGAAGCCTTGCTAGAAAGCGCCTTACGTCACGTTGAGATCCTTGATCGTCTTAACTTCGATCAATTTAAAGTGAGCGTGAAGGCATCTGATGTTTTCCTTGCGGTAGAAAGTTATCGTTTATTGGCAAAAGCGATCAAACAGCCGCTGCATTTAGGGATCACTGAAGCTGGAGGCGCAAGAGCGGGGGCTGTCAAATCCGCTGTTGGCTTAGGAATGTTATTGGCGGAAGGTATCGGTGATACCTTACGTGTTTCGTTAGCGGCTGATCCTGTTGAAGAAATTAAAGTGGGGTTTGATATTTTGAAATCCTTGCGCATTCGTTCACGCGGGATTAATTTTATTGCTTGCCCAACTTGTTCTCGTCAAGAATTTGACGTGATCGGCACGGTGAATGCCCTTGAACAACGCCTTGAGGACATCATCACGCCAATGGACGTATCGATCATTGGCTGCGTGGTAAATGGACCAGGCGAGGCACTGGTATCTGACCTTGGCGTTACTGGTGGCAACAAGAAAAGCGGTTATTATGTTGATGGTGAACGCCAAAAAGAACGTTTTGATAATGAAGATTTAATCAATCAATTAGAAGCAAAGATTCGTGCTAAAGTGGCACAACAAGATCCAAAAAATCGAATTATTTAAGGAAAATATTGTGGCGAAAACAATTCAAGCAATTCGTGGAATGAATGATTGTTCCCCAACGGAAAGCCCGTTGTGGCAATGGGTGGAAAGCAAGGTTCGTAATGTTTTACAAAGTTATGGTTATTCTGAAGTACGTATGCCGATTGTGGAAAGCACCCCGCTTTTTGCGCGTGCTATCGGTGAAGTTACCGATGTGGTTTCAAAAGAAATGTACACCTTTTGGGATAATGATGAACAGCTTACCCTTCGCCCTGAAGGCACAGCAGGTTGCGTACGCGCTGCCATTGAACACGGTTGGATTTATAATAACGAACAGCGTTTGTGGTATATGGGGCCAATGTTCCGCCACGAACGCCCACAAAAAGGGCGCTATCGTCAGTTCCATCAAGCTGGGGTAGAAGTGTTTGGTATTGCGAATCCTGAAATTGACGCGGAATTAATCTTGCTTACCGCGCGTTTATGGAAAGAATTAGGCATTGATCAGCACGTCAGCTTACAGCTTAATTCTATTGGTTCATTAGAAGCGCGTAAAAATTATCGTTCTGCGTTGGTTGAATTTTTACAGCAACATATTGATTTATTAAGCGATGAAGAAAAAGAGCGGTTAGAAAAAAATCCGTTGCGTATTTTGGATAGCAAAAATCAAGCGTTGCAAGAAGTGCTTAACGGCGCGCCTAAATTGCTAGATTATTTAGATGAAGAAAGTCGCACGCATTTTGCCCAGCTTTGTACCTTGCTTGATGAAATGGGCATTGTTTATGAAGTGAATCCAAAATTAGTGCGCGGTTTGGATTATTACAACAAAACTGTGTTTGAGTGGGTAACCAGCGCCCTCGGCGCACAAGGCACAGTGTGCGGTGGTGGCCGTTATGATGGCTTGGTTGAACAGCTTGGTGGACACGCCACCACAGGCGTTGGCTTTGCAATGGGCTTAGAGCGTTTAGTCTTATTGGTGCAAGAAGTAAATCAGAATATTGACCTGCCAAGAGCGGTGGATATTTATGTGGTTCATACAGGAGAAGGCACAACCTTGCCGGCTTTCCAATTGGCCGAAAAACTTCGCACAGATTTACCGCACTTACGCACAATGACACATTGTAGCGGCGGAAATTTCAAGAAACAGTTTAAGCGCGCAGATAAAGTGGGCGCAAAATTTGCCCTTGTTATTGGCGAAAGTGAAGCACAAAATCAGCAAGTGGTGGTCAAAGATTTGCTTGGTGGCGAACAGCAAGTTTTAGCGCAAGCTGATGTGGTAGATTTTTTAAAGACAGCACCTTAATAAGGTAAGGAAACATTATGGCTTATAGCATTGAAGAAGAACAAGAACTGAATGAACTGAAAACGTGGTGGAAAGAAAATGGCAAATTGATTGTCGCGATTTTCGTGCTAACCCTTGCGGGCGTTTTTGGTTGGCGTTATTGGCAATCTCATCAAATTGCACAAAATCAACAACGTTCAGTGCAGTATGAGCAACTTGTTAGCCAATTTCAGGCGGATAAAGCGAACGTGGGGAGTGTAGAACAATTCGCACAAAGCAATGACAAAACTGCTTATGCCGTGTTTGCCTTATTAGATGCCGCCAGTATTTCTGTGCAAAAACAAGATTTCGCGCAAGCAGAAAATTTATTAAAGCAAGCGTTAGCCAATGCAGATGATGACATTTTACGCTCGGTCAGTGCATTACGCTTGGCGGCCGTGCAGTTCCAGAAGCAGCAATTTGATAATGCCTTAGCTTCGCTTGATCAAGTTAAAGGGGACGCGTGGAATAGCGCAGCATTCTTATTAAAAGGCGATATTCAACTCGCCAAAGGCGATAAAGAAAGTGCCAAAGCCAGTTTTGAACAAGGTCTAAAAAATGCCAGCCCAGTGGAAACAGATTTAATCCAAGTGCGGTTGAATAATTTATAATTTTCTAAGGCTTGCAAGTGCAAGCCTTTTTTATAACTAAATTTGGTTGGCTATGAATAGTGTATGTGGTCAAAGCAGCGGAATAGCGAAAATATTCTCTATATCTCTCGTGATATAACAGATAAGTCCGTTATTGTTAGGCTGTTAGTATTTAAGCTATTCTTTAGCTGTATGTAATGCTCTATAGAATTATATGGAGATTGAAAATCCACATGTGTTACATGTGGATTGTTGGCTTTATACCATAGACAAAAGGAAAGAAAGCAGCAATACAAGTTTAATCGCTTTGCGTCTATTCTTCCATATACCCCAGACTGCGCAAGGCGCGTTCGTCATCAGCCCAGCCTGATTTCACTTTCACCCAGAGTTCTAAATGGACTTTGTTGTCAAATAAGCGTTCCATATCGGCGCGTGCTTCTGTACCGATCACTTTGATTTTTTGCCCTTTGTTACCGATAACCATTTTTTTCTGACCATCACGTTCAACCAAAATCAGCGCGTTGATTTCATAAGTGCCGCGTTCGTTCGTTTTGAACTGTTCGATTTCAACAGTTACGGAATAAGGCAGCTCTTCGCCCATAAAACGCATTAATTTTTCCCGAATGATTTCAGATGCCATAAAGCGTTGTGAACGGTCGGTAACGTAATCTTCAGGGAAATGATGTACGCCCTCGCGCAAGGATTCACGCACAATTTTTTCCAGTTCTTGCACATTGTTACCACGTTGTGCAGAAATAGGAATAATGGCTTTAAAATCAAATTTTTGGCTGATTTCGGTGATAAATGGCAGTAAATCCTCTTTATCTTTGATATTGTCGATTTTATTTATCGCCAACACCACAGGTGCTTTAGCACGGCGCAGTTTATTTAGCACCATTTCATCATCGGCATTCCAATGCGTGCCGTCCACCACGAAAATAATTAAATCCACATCGCCAATGGCACTACTTGCTGCGCGGTTCATTAAGCGGTTAATGGCGCGTTTTTCTTCAATATGCAGCCCTGGGGTGTCCACATAAATGGCTTGATAAGGGCCGTCTGTTTGAATGCCTAAAATGCGGTGGCGAGTCGTTTGTGCTTTTCTTGATGTAATGGAAATTTTTTGCCCTAAGATTTTGTTTAATAAGGTAGATTTCCCCACATTTGGACGCCCTACGATAGCAATAAATCCGCAGTAGGTTGGCTGTTCTTGGTGATGTTCTGTTGTTTGTGTCATTTTATATCCAATATTTTTAAGATTTGTTCTGCGGCGGCTTGTTCCGCTTTACGGCGGCTTGAACCTACGCCAATAAAAGTGCGGTCAATTTTTTTGATTTTTTCCACACGACATTCTACGGTAAAGGTTTGGTTATGCGCTTCCCCTTTAATATCAATTACTTTGTAGCTCGGCAAAGGGAAATGGGACGCTTGCAAATATTCCTGTAAGCGAGTTTTGGGGTCTTTTTGGTTTTCCCCTGGTTTGATATTTTTTAGCAGATCTTGATACCATTTTCGCGTAACTTGCGTACTCGTTGGCAGATCTTGATCAAGCGAAATTGCCCCAATAATGGCTTCCACGCAATCAGCTAAAATAGATTCACGGCGAAAACCACCGCTCTTTAATTCGCCCGGCCCAAGCAGCATATATTCGCCTAGCTCAAATTCTCGCGCCAGTTGGGCAAGGGTGGGTTCGCGCACAAGGGTGGCTCGCATACGGCTGAGCTCCCCCTCGTTGCATTTTGGAAATTGCTGATACAAAGCATCTGCAATGGTGTAGTTTAAAATCGCATCGCCTAAAAATTCCAAGCGTTCATTGTGATTTTTCGCCGCACTTCGGTGTGTCAGTGCTTGCTTAAGCCAATTAATATCTTGGAATTGATAGCCAATTTTACGCTGTAAGCGTTCTAAGTTTTTTGTCATTATTCTGATTATTCGATTTTATTCAATTTTGCTAAACATTCTTTCAAAGCGCAGACCGGTTGGCCATTCGCCTTGTTTTTTATCAAGGCTTAACCAAATATATTTCGCTTTGCCGACAATATTTTTCTCTGGCACAAAGCCCCAAAAACGGCTGTCTGCACTGTGATTGCGGTTATCCCCCATCACAAAATATTCCCCTTCTGGCACAACCCATTCGGTGATGTAATTTTGCTGGTTGCGATAACCTTGATACAAGTAAGTGGCATTCGGCGGTTGTGGATCCCAATGAATTTGGTGGGTTACATCGCCTGTTTCGGTTACTTTTAACGGGTGAACATTGCTATATACCGGCTTACCTTGGCGATCTTGCCCGATGATAATATTAAAATCCGCATCAGGCTGCGGTTCGCTATAAGTAAACGCTTTAGTTACGCAATTTTCCGTACATTCTTTGCCGTCTTTACCATAAGTAATCGTAATATGGCGATCCGCTTCGTTATATTCAATGCGATCCCCTGGAACGCCGATAATGCGTTTAATGTAATCCACATTTGGCTCTGGTGGCGCTTTAAATACGATAATATCGCCACGCTGTGGCTTGCCTGTTTCGATCAAGGTATTTTGAAAAACGGGATCTTTAATGCCGTAAGCATATTTTTCCACCAGTAAGAAATCGCCTACACGCAAAGTGGGTTCCATTGAGCCAGATGGAATCTGGAATGGCTCAAATAAGAAAGAACGCAAAATCAAAACAAAGGCAAGCACAGGAAAAAGTGAAGCTAAAAACTCACCGCTCTCTGAAATGGGTTCGATTTTCGCTTTTTCCTCTTCGCTTAACGATTTTCCGCTACGCTGTTCAACGCGCTGAATTTGGCGTTCACGCTTAGGTTGCACCGCAAAACGATAATAAGCCCAAAGTGCGCCACAAAGTGCGGTTAATAAAATCAATAAAATGGTGAAAGTATTTGGCAAGCCTAAATGCTCCAACCATTTCCATATTCCATAGCCTGCGGCAATTAATAGAATAAAAAATATGTTTGATTTTGACATTCTCTTTCCTTGTTAATCTTTGCCAACGTGTAAAATGGCTAAAAACGCTTCTTGTGGCACTTCAACGTTACCCAAAGACTTCATTCGTTTTTTACCTTCTTTTTGTTTTTGTAACAGTTTTTTCTTACGGCTTACGTCCCCGCCATAACATTTGGCGAGTACGTTTTTACGCAACTGTTTCACTGTTGAACGTGCGATAATGTGGTTACCAATGGCTGCTTGGATCGCAATATCAAATTGCTGACGCGGAATCAGCTCACGCATTTTTTCCACCAATTCACGTCCACGATAAGGGGCGTTATCTTTGTGGACAATCAACGCCAGCGCATCAACACGTTCACCGTTGATCATAATATCCACACGCACCATATCGGAGGCTTGGAAACGTTTGAAACCATAATCCAATGAAGCATAACCGCGCGAAGTGGATTTTAAGCGATCGAAGAAATCCAGCACCACTTCACCCATTGGAATTTCATAAGTCAGCGCGACTTGGTTGCCGTGATATACCATATTGGTCTGCACGCCACGTTTTTCAACGCACAGAGTGATCACGTTACCCAAATAAGTTTGCGGCAACAGCATATTACATTCCGCAATCGGCTCACGAATTTCGCTAATATTATTCAATGGTGGCAATTTTGATGGGCTATCCACATAGATCACTTCACCGTTAGTTTGCAACACTTCATAAACTACGGTTGGCGCGGTGGTGATTAAATCAAGATTATATTCACGTTCTAAACGCTCTTGAATAATCTCCATATGCAATAAGCCTAAGAAACCGCAACGGAAACCAAAACCAAGTGCGGTGGAATTTTCTGGCTCATAGAATAAAGAGGCATCGTTTAGGCTTAATTTACCTAGCGCATCGCGGAAGGCTTCATAATCGTCCGAACTAATTGGGAATAAACCCGCATAAACCTGTGGTTTTACTTTCTTAAAGCCCGGTAACGCGGTGCTTGCAGGATTATTGTGTAGGGTTAAGGTATCCCCTACTGGCGCGCCTAAAATATCTTTAATGGCACACACGACCCAGCCCACTTCACCGCAGTTTAACACTTGGGTATCCACTTGTTTCGGGGTGAAAATCCCTAAGCGATCCACGTTGTAAGATTGTCCAGTGGACATCACTTTGATTTTATCGCCTTTGCGTAACGTACCGTTTTTAATACGCACGAGAGAAACCACGCCAAGATAGTTATCGAACCAAGAGTCAATAATCAAGGCTTGCAATGGGGCATCAGGATCGCCCTCAGGTGCGGGAATTTTTTTCACAATGTCTTCTAGCACATCTTCAATGCCCTGCCCTGTTTTGGCAGAACAACGCACGGCGTCCATCGCATCAATGCCAACAATGTCTTCAATTTCTTCCGCCACACGTTCTGGCTCAGCGGCAGGCAAGTCGATTTTGTTTAACACAGGCACCACTTCCAAATCCATTTCAATGGCGGTATAGCAGTTTGCCAAGGTTTGTGCTTCAACACCTTGCCCAGCATCCACCACAAGCAATGCCCCCTCACAAGCAGCAAGGGAACGTGAAACTTCATAAGAAAAATCCACGTGTCCGGGGGTGTCGATAAAATTCAGCTGATAGGTTTCGCCGTCTTTCGCTTTATAATTGAGCGTTACGCTTTGCGCTTTAATGGTGATCCCACGCTCACGCTCTAAATCCATTGAATCTAATACTTGTTCCGCCATTTCACGGTCGGACAGCCCACCACAGGTTTGAATTAAACGATCGGAAAGGGTTGATTTCCCGTGGTCAATATGCGCAATGATTGAAAAGTTACGAATGTTCTTCATATTTTATAAATAAACTAAACTCTAAAATTTGACAAAATTTAACTGGGCGATTGTACCTGAATATGCGTTGCTATGCTATATGAAAGGGAAAGTATTTCTGTGTTTGGAAGATTTCGTGAAGAAAACATTAATGCTTTTGAGCGTTTGAATTTATTTTTTTGTTTTAAATAAAAAAAGCAAGCAATTACAAGAACTTTTATCATTCTTACCGCTCTAACAAGCACAAACTTTTTCTTTTTAGGAATATTATGAATCGCCTTAAAAAACGACTTGGTGCGTTTTTCCCTATTTTTATTTTTGTCTGCATTAATCTCGTTATTTTATCTATTAGCCGATTATTATTTAGCATTTGGCAAGCCGATCGCATTTCAGCCATTAATGGCTGGCTTCCACTATTCTTACAAGGCATCAGGATTGATGTAGCAAGCCTATGCTGGTTATTTGCCTTGCCTATTTTGCTTACCTGCTTTTTTGCTGGCAATGGTTCAATGGGACGGCTGGTAAATGGCTTTGTGCGCATATGGCTCGTGTTAAGTAGTGTGTTTATTATTTTTATGGAAATTGCCACACCTGCTTTTATCGAAACCTATGATTTCCGCCCAAACCGTTTGTTTGTAGAATATTTGGTCAATCCAAAAGAAGTGTTTACTATGCTCGCAAATGGCCATATTCTGGCGTTAATTTTGACTCCAATTTTGACCGCACTTTTTGCTTATGGCTTCTGGCGATTGTCCGCTAATTTATGGAAAAATGTGCCTTATCCAAAATGGTATTGGCGGCCTGTGGTGTTCTTGCTTGTCGGCGCACTGACCTTTATTGGCGCGAGATCAAGTTTTCAGCATCGCGGTATTAACCCAGCAATGGTGGCATTTTCTTCTGATCCCTTAGTGAATTCTTTGGTATTAAATTCCAGCTATTCCGTAATGTTTGCCATTCAGCAAATGAAAGACGAAGATCGCTCTTCTGAAATTTACGGCAAAATGCCATTAGACGAAGTAGTCGCTACGCTGAAACAAGTGAGAAACCGCCCTGAAAGCGACTATATTTCTGACAGCTTGCCAACAATGACGAAAAACGTGGCGAGCTATCAAGGCAAGCCAAAAAATTTAGTGATTATTTTGGAAGAAAGCCTTGGCGCGCAATTCGTCCAAACCCTAGGCGGCAAGCCCCTTTCTCCGTATTTTGATGAATTGGCAAAAGAAGGCTGGCTGTTTGAGAATCTTTATGCCACAGGCACGCGCTCTGTACGCGGTATTGAAGCTATAACGGCAGGTTTTCCTCCAACTCCAGCCCGTTCGGTAGTGAAATTATCGGGTTCGCAAAATAATTTCTTCACTATTGCTGATTTCTTAAAGCAACAAGGATATCAAACTTCCTTCATCTATGGCGGAGAAAAGCACTTCGACAATATGGCGAGTTTTTTCTATGGCAATGGTTTTGAAACCATTATTGATGAAAAAGATTATAAAAATCCACGCTTTACCGCAACTTGGGGGGTAAGTGATGAAGATCTTTTTGCCAAAGCCAATGAGCAATTTAGCCAATGGCAAACAAGTGGCAAACCATTTTTTAGTCTGGTGTTTACGTCTAGCAATCACGATCCTTTCGAGTTTCCTGATGGCAAAATTGAACTTTATGAACAGCCTAAGCAAACTCGTAACAATGCTGCGAAATACGCCGATTATGCCTTGGGGTATTTTTTCCAATTAGCGAAAAAATCCAATTATTGGCAAGATACCGTGTTTTTAGTGATTGCCGATCACGATTCGCGCGTGAATGGCAGCACCTTAGTGCCAATCAAGCATTTCCATATTCCAGCTCTGATTTTAGGGGAAGGCATTGCACCACGCCGTGATAACCGTTTAGTGAGTCAAATTGATATGCCGACCACCTTGCTTTCGTTGATCGGAGCGAGTGGCAATTATCCAATGATCGGCTATGATTTAACCCAGCCGCAAGATCCAAACCGTGCACTAATGCAATTTGACCGCACAATGGCTTATCGCAAAGGGGACGATGTGGCAATTTTACAGCAAAATCAACCTGTACAAGGCTTCCGTTATGATGAGCAAGCAGGAAAGCTCATTCCAGCTGAAATTCCCGAAGCAATGAAAAAAGAAGCCTTAGCTTACGCCTTGTGGGGTAGCTATGCTTATAAGCAAAAGCTGTATCGCACGATGCCAGCTACAAAATCGAAATAAAACAAAGTGCGGTGCTTTTTGACGGAATTTTTCTTTCAATATAAGAAAATCTTCCCTGCCCCTTGCTCAGTGGTTAAGTTTTGATATGATAGCCCGACTATTTTTTCATAAACCAAGAAGATAAGAGATAACAAAATGGCCGATGATAGCCAAAATACTGGCTTAGAAACAGCAAACAAAAAGAGCTTTTTACATTCTCTTTTTGGGCGATTTTTCCAAGGTGAGCTGAAAAATCGTGAGGAATTGGTGGAGGTGATCCGTGATTCCGAACAAAATGAATTAATCGATCAAGATACCCGTGAGATGATCGAAGGGGTAATGGAAATCGCTGAATTGCGCGTGCGTGATATTATGATCCCGCGCTCGCAAATTGTGTTTATTGAAACAGATCAGGATCTGGATTCTTGCTTGGAAACCATTATTGAAAGCGCTCACTCACGTTTTCCTGTGATCACGGACGAAAAAGACAACATCGCCGGGATTTTACACGCCAAAGAATTGCTCAAATTTTTGCGTTCTAATGCCGAAGAATTTGATTTACTTTCTCTGCTTCGCCCTGTGGTGATCGTGCCAGAAAGTAAGCGGGTGGACAGAATGTTAAAAGATTTCCGTTCCGAACGTTTTCATATGGCCATTGTGGTAGACGAATTTGGTGCGGTGTCAGGCTTGGTAACCATTGAAGATATTTTGGAGCAAATCGTTGGCGACATTGAAGATGAATTTGATGAAGAAGACGTGGCGGATATTCGTCAGCTTTCTCGTCATACTTATGCCGTGCGTGCATTAACGGATATTGAAGACTTCAACCAGCAATTCCACACCCATTTTGCCGATGAAGAAGTGGATACCGTGGGCGGCGTGGTAATGCAAGCCTTTGGTCATTTGCCGAAGCGGGGCGAAGAAATCACCCTTGAAAACCTGCACTTCAAAGTTACTTCAGCAGACAGTCGCCGCATTATTCAGTTGCGAGTTACCGTGCCTGATGAATGTTTGGAAGAAATGGAAACTCACGAAGAAAATAACGATAACACTCAATGAAATCAGCATTAATTTATCTCATTGCTTTATTGTCAGGGGGATTAGGCGTTTTTGCCTTTTCTCCTTTTGATTTTTGGGGTGCGGCCTATGTTTCCCTATTGGGATTATTATGGGTGGTAAAAACAACGAAAAAAAGCACCGCACTTTGTGGCGCATTTTTATGGGGCTTGAGCTTTTTTACTTTTGGGGTGAATTGGCTACACGTTAGTATTCACCAATTTGGCGGTTCACCTTTGTGGCTCAGCTATATTTTGGTGGTGCTGCTGGCGGCTTATCTTGCCCTGTTTCCAACGTTATTTGCTTATTTAATTCAACGCTTTAAGGTGAATAATCTGGCACTTTATCCCGTGCTTTGGACATTCACCGAATTTTTACGCGGTTGGTTATTTACTGGCTTTCCGTGGTTGCAATTTGGCTACACACAAATCGACAGTCCATTTTCGGGGCTTGCGCCCATCTTTGGTGTACAAGGGCTAACTTTCTTTGTAATGTGGGTAAGTGCGGTGCTTTTTTCGCTGATTTCTCACTTATTACAAAAAGATAAAAAATGGTTGGTGATCACTTCACAATCGGCGTTGTGTTTAATCGTAAGCGGTTTAGCGATCTGGTCATCGTCCGCCAATTATACGCAAGAAAAGCCAGAAAAAGCCTTAACCATCACCCTTGTGCAAGGAAATATTGAACAAAATTTGAAGTGGGATCCTGAATACCTCAACGCCACGCTAGAGATTTATAGCCGTCTTATCGCACAACATTTAGGTAAAAGCGATCTGATCATTCTGCCTGAAGCCGCACTGCCAACGCTCGAAAATCGTATTCAGCCGTTTTTAGCTTCCTTGCAACAAGTGGCACAAAACACCGGCACGCAAGTGATGATAGGCACCATTTACCAAGACTGGCAAAAAGGGAAATTATTCAATTCCATCATAAACTTAGGCGATCCTGATTTACCTTATAGCGAGCAAACCAGCAACCGCTATAACAAACATCATCTTGTGCCATTTGGTGAATATGTACCGTTGGAAAGTTTGCTGCGTCCTCTAGGCTCAGTGTTTAATTTGCCGATGTCAGCGTTCCAATCAGGGGAAGAAATTCAGCAACCATTTTTAGCCAAACAGCGTAAATTCACCCCTGCCATTTGTTATGAAATTATTTTTGGTGCGCAAGTGCAGAAAAATCTGCACGCAGAAACGGATTTCTTACTGACCATTTCCAATGATGCGTGGTTCGGTAACAGCATTGGCCCTTGGCAACATTTGCAAATGGCCAGAGTGCGTGCGTTAGAATTAGGCAAGCCTGAAATTCGTGCCACCAACACAGGGATTACGGTATTTATTAATGCTCAAGGTAAAGTGATTGCCCAAGCGCCACAGTTCGTGGAAACCACGCTAACCCAGCGTATTGCACCAACCGTAGGTAAAACCCCTTATGCACAATTAGGTGATATGCCATTGTATTTATTGTGCTTTTTGCTAGTAATATTGCGTGGTGTGAATCTCTTGTTGTGGCGAATGATGCGTAAAAGAGCGGTGTAAATTTTGCTCATTTTTTCTTTTGTAGAAGCAAGTGTGCAAATGAATTAATGCTTGCTTTCTAAACGAAAAAGCGTATTATAGCCGTCTAGACGCAAAAACATCTAAACAAATTTAATTGAAAATTTAAGGAAAGCTATGTCATCGTATTTATTTACTTCTGAATCTGTGTCAGAAGGGCACCCAGATAAAATTGCCGATCAGATTTCTGACGCGGTGTTAGACGAAATTTTAAAACAAGATCCGAAAGCCCGTGTGGCCTGTGAAACCTATGTAAAAACAGGTATGGCGCTTGTGGGCGGCGAAATCACCACTTCAGCTTGGGTGGATATTGAAAATCTTACCCGCCAAGTAATTTGTGATATTGGTTACAAGCACTCTGATATGGGCTTTGATGGCCATTCTTGTGCGGTGTTAAACGCCATTGGCAAACAATCTTCCGATATTAATCAAGGCGTGGATCGTGAAAGTCCGTTAGATCAAGGGGCGGGCGACCAAGGCATTATGTTTGGTTATGCCACCAATGAAACCGAAGTGTTAATGCCTGCGGCGATTACCTATGCACACCGCTTAATGGAACGCCAAGCGCAAGTGCGTAAAGACGGCACTTTGCCTTGGTTACGTCCAGATGCGAAAAGCCAAGTTACACTAAAATATGAAAACGACAAAATTGTTGGCATTGATGCGGTGGTGCTTTCCACTCAACACGCTGAGGAAATCAGCCAAAATGCCTTGCACGAAGCGGTAATGGAAGAAATCATCAAGCCGGTGTTGCCAAGTGAATGGCTCGGCAAAGACACCAAATATTTTATCAATCCAACAGGACGTTTTGTGATTGGTGGCCCAATGGGGGATTGCGGTTTAACAGGGCGTAAAATTATCGTGGATACTTACGGCGGTGCAGCGCGCCACGGTGGTGGTGCATTCTCAGGTAAAGATCCATCAAAAGTGGATCGCTCAGCTGCCTATGCTGCACGCTATGTAGCGAAAAACATTGTTGCCGCTGGCTTAGCGGATCGTTGTGAAATTCAGCTTTCTTATGCCATCGGCGTGGCAGAGCCAACGTCTATTATGGTGGAAACCTTTGGTACGGGCAAAGTGAGCAATGAATTGTTGGTAAATTTAGTGCGTGAATTTTTTGATTTACGTCCTTACGGCTTAATCAAAATGCTTGATCTGATCCAACCAATCTACCGCCAAACAGCTGCTTACGGTCACTTCGGACGTGAACAATTCCCTTGGGAAAAAACAGACCGCGCCGCAGAATTAAGAGCGGCAGCTGGGTTGAAATAAATTAAAAAATGGGGCTGTAGTAGATTAGCCCTAAATTTCACACCATTTTCGCAATATTTTTAACTGCTCTTTTGGTGTCCCAAAGTTAAACCGAAATTCACATTCCTTCAAGAATAAAGGAAAGTTTTTTCGGTTAATTCCATTATATTTTCGCAGTATCCGCTTCGCCTGATTCCAAAAATTTTCAATGCCATTAATATGATTTTGTTTCACCGCAAATAGCTCGGAATGATTGATTCGTTCGTGGTGAAATTCACTCACATCAAGCGCATCATAACTGCGATAAGTGTCCGTATAAACCCAGCTATCAGGCTTGATTTTTCTTTTAATAACAGGGAGTAATGTTTCACTCTTGGTGTTTTCAACCACAACAGTAAATACCTTTCCTTGTCGTTTTAGTAACCCAAAAACAGCAACTTTTCCAGCCGCTCCTCGTCCTCGTTTTCCCTTTCGATGACCACCAAAATAGCTTTCGTCTAGTTCAATTTCCCCCTCAAAAATCTCGTTAACTTCAAGGGATAAATGATAGCCAATCACAAGCCTGATTTTATGGTAGAACAAAGCGGCTGTATTCGGTTGAATATCTAGCAAATTTGCTGCTGTTCTTGCAGTAACTTCTGCAACAAAAAACTCAAGCAGTTTTTTCTGTATAGATTTCTTTAATTTACAATATGTTATCTTCATTTTTGTAGTATAGTATTGTTGCTAATCTACTACAGCCCCTTAAAAATTATTACACTTTAAATATAGCTGAATTGATTTTATCCTTTTTGTTCTTATATTGGATAAAAGAAATTTAGCTATATTTTTTATTTATGCCAGACACTCATTCTTCATTACGTTTACTTAATATACAAATTCTTCGCCAGTTACGCCATTATTTGCAACTGGCGGAGCAACATTTTCAACGCACTTTTCCAATGCCAATAGTGAGTTACCAATTGCGTGGGGTGAAAGCGGGTGTGGCATATTTACAGAAAAATGAAATCCGTTTTAACCGCACTTTATTATTGGAAAATTCTGACTATTTTTTGCAACAAATTGTTCCGCACGAATTAGCCCATTTAATTGTTTATCAAGTGTTTGGGCGAGTAGCGCCGCACGGCAAAGAATGGAAAGCGGTGATGGAAAACATTTTCCAGCAACCTGCGGAAATTTACCACAATTTAGATGTTAAAAGTGTGCAGGGGAAAACCTTTACTTACCGCTGTGGTTGCCGCACTCACGATCTTAGCGTACGCCGTCACAACAAAGTGCAAAAGCAAAGTGCGGTGTATTTTTGTCGAGAATGTAAACAAGCATTAACCTATTTAAAAATAGCTTAAGGGCTTGTTTGAACTGATTATATAAATTCTTGTTATGAAGTATTAATGTTAAGTGCGGTGGGGGTTTCCACCGCATTTTTTATGCTGAAATATTTTGCTTTATTTGATGAACCTTTGCTAAATGTTTACAATACAGCAATTTTCTTAATCAACGGTAACATAATGAAACGGCATCAACTTCTGTTACAAGAAATGGGGCTTTCCCAATGGCAACTGGTACGCCCTGAAAGTTTGCAAGGCGTGGTAAATATTCCTATTGATGAGCAGGTGCGGTTGGTGATCATTAGTGAAACCGAAAATCCCCCTACGCGGTTATTAGAAGATATTTTGCGCGGCTTAGATCTAAAGCAAAATGAATATTTAGCGATCCATTTTGATTTTATCCCTCATCTTCACGTTAGCCACGAAGTGCATTATTGGCTATTAAGTGAAAATTCTGAAAAAATCCACCGCACTTTACCTTATTGTCAAAAAGCGTTGAGCCAATGGCGCTCGCCAGACTGGCAAACCTTTATGGAAAGCCCACAAGAAAAACGTAAATTATGGCAACAAATTCAAGGAATTAACCCATAATGGTAAAAATTTCCCCGATTCTATCTCAGGATTTTGATCGATTATTTGAAATCGAACAGCAAGCGCATCTTGTACCTTGGTCATTAGGTACATTAAAAAATAATCAAGGCGAGCGTTATTTCAATTTAAAATTAGAGAAAGATCAACGTATTATCGGCTTTGCTATTTGCCAAAAAGTGCTTGATGAAGCCACTCTATTCAACCTTGCCATTGACCCAACTTATCAAGGGCAAGGCTTAGGAAAGCAATTATTGCATTCGTTAATTGATGAATTGCGTGAGCAGGGCATTTTGACGTTATGGTTAGAAGTGCGTCAATCCAATGAAATTGCGCAAAAACTTTATCTGCAATGCGGCTTTAACGAAGTAGATATTCGCAAAAATTATTATCCAACGTTAGACGGTGGGCGAGAAAACGCCGTGGTTATGGCGTGCTATTTATAAGGAACAACAATGTTAGAACGTTATCGTGGGGAAATTATCCTTTTATTTGTGACCATTTCGGCCGCTATTGGCTGGTTTTTTTCAAAATATGCCATTGATGCTTTGCCCTCGGTAGGATTTATCGGTTTGCGGTTTTTTCTTGCCGCACTGGTTTTTCTGCCCTTTGCTTACGTTCACTTACGCCGTTTAAGCCGCCAACAAGTGATAAGTGCGGTACTAATTGGTGGTGTTTTTGCAGTTTTTCTTGGCGTTTGGATTCTAGCCATCACCAATAATACCAATTTCGGTGAAGGTGCGTTTCTTACTAGTTTATCAATGTTGATCGCACCTTTGCTCGCTTGGATCGTGTTTAAACAAAAGCCACAATCGAGTTTTTGGCTCTGTTTACCCATTGCGGTTTTAGGCTTGTACTTTCTTGCCTTAGGCAACAATGGCTTTGATCTTTCTTCCGATAACAGCCTATATTTGCTCACTTCATTATTGGCGGCTAGCTATTTTGTGCTTAATCATCATTATGCACGGCACATTCCTGTGTTGCCACTCACCACCATTCAGCTTGCTATGGTTGGGATTTTATGTGGTTTGTATTCAATGTTTATGGAAACTTGGCCTGCGAATATTCCTAATGAAACTTGGGGGTGGTTGGCTGTTAGTGTGTTGATCGCCACTAATTTCCGTTTTTTACTGCAAACGCTCGGGCAGAAATATTCCAGTGTCGGTAATGCTGCATTAATTATGCTGCTTGAGCCGGTATGGACGCTGTTTTTGAGTATGCTAATTTTCCACGAACCACTCACAGCCCATAAGGCACTAGGCTGCGGCTTAATTTTTATGGCCTTAATTTTCTACCGCTTGCCGAAAGAAAAAGTGAAACAGTTTTTGCGTAGAAAAAAATACTAAAAAATGACCGCACTTTCTGTGCAGTGAGTTATATCCAGCGTCTAACTTGCTGGCAATATTGTTGATAGGCTTTGCCGAAAAGCCGTGATAGCACTTGTTCTTCTTGCTTAATTTGAAACTGGTTCATAATGAGAACAAAGAAAATCAGCCCCGAAATTGCCAGCCCATTGCCTAGCCATAAAAACCAGCTGAGTAAAATCAACCATAAACTAAGATACATCGGATTGCGGCTAAACGCATAAATGCCTGTTGTGATAAGCTGCGAAGTTTTTTCTACCGACAGCGGACTGATCGTGGTTTTAGCTTGATGAAATTGCCAAAGGCTACAAATGGTGATAAGGCTTGCGAGTAACACTATAGGCAAAATAAGAAGTGTAGAAAGGTGAAATAATCCAAAGGGCGGAAGCAAATACATTCCGCCCGCACAAGCAAGGAAAACGAGGGGAGGGGGAAGGATAATCTTCCCCATTAATAACTCACCTTATGCCCATAGCTTTCAAGGATTTGCTTGATATGCTCAAGGGATTCTTTTGTTGGTGGTTTAACATCTTCCAGTTCGTATTTTTCCCCTATCGCTTCCCATTTATGTGCGCCAAGGCGGTGGTAGGGGAGTAGCTCAACTTTTTCAATATTGTGCATATCTTGAATGAACTGCCCAAGCAAATGCACGTCTTCATCGCTGTCTGTCCAGCCCGGCACAACCACATAGCGAATCCATACAGGCTGGTTGCGTTTTTGTAAATATCGAGCAAATTCTAAGGTGCGTTTATTAGGCACACCAATCAAATTTTGGTGTACGCGATCATTGAGTTCTTTCAGATCGAGTAGCACTAAATCGGTAACATCAAGCAGTTCATCAATAATATGATCATAATGACGAACAAATCCGTTGGTGTCTAAGCAAGTATGAATACCTTCCTTTTTACAAGCACGAAACCAATCGCGCACAAACTCTGCTTGTAACACGGCTTCACCGCCAGAGGCAGTAACGCCACCGCCAGAAGCATTCATAAAATGGCGATAAGTAACCACTTCTTTCATTAGATCTTCTACGGAAATTTCTTTTCCGCCGTGTAGATCCCAAGTATCGCGGTTATGGCAGTATTTGCAACGCATTAAGCAGCCTTGCAAAAACAGGATAAAACGGATTCCCGGGCCATCAACCGTGCCGCAAGATTCATAAGAATGGTAGCGAGCTAAAACAGACATAATGTTCCTTTGTTAGAGAGAATGTAAAATCGTTAATTTCTATTTAAGGCTTTCAAAAAAGCATTAAATGGAAATCAATCTGCCTAACAGCAAGGCAGATTGTGTATTATAGCGTAATCTTAGCGAAAAAACTTATTTTCCACTCCACGCTTTGATAGCATCGTGGCGAATTTTGACACGGCTTTGATCATCACCTTTGTAATAATCTTTAGCTAAACCACCTTCCCAATCGCCATAGTTTGGATTTGGTAACATAATGAATTTTTTACCAAATTGCTTACTATTTTGTTGAACGAAAGCGCGGCGTTCTGCGTTAGATTTTTTATAGGTGGCATCGCCAAAATCGTTAAGGTTATCGCCAACATAAAGGACGATGTCGTAGCCCAATTTTTCAATTTCAGCAAAGCGAGGGGATTTATTTGATTTGTCTTTTTTCAAATAAAGCACGTCTTCACTTGCCCCGATAAAGCCAAGGGTTTTTAGATCATCAAGGGTTGCGGCTTTTTCTGTAGCATCTTTACGGTTAGAAACGTAGAACACTTTACCGTTGTGGGTATTAACATAATTATTAAATTCTACCGCCCCCGGCACTGCAGCAGTTTCACGCGCATTGACCCAGCGAGTCCAATCTTCGCCATTAAACCCTGTGCCTGTTTGCACTTGCCAGCCTGCATAAGCGCTGTTATCCATCATTGTTTCATCAAGATCAACCACAACCGCTTTCTTTTTACCTTTAGCCGCTTTCGCTTGATCGAATGCCACTTTTGCCAGATTAAAGGCTTGGTAAGTTAAGGCCTGGTATTCCCCTGATTGTTGTACCCAGTTTAAGCCTAATACCGCTTGCTCTTGTAATTGTTGTTCCGCATTTTGCTGGCTTGAAGTGCAAGCAGTGAGTGCAAAAAGGGAAGAAAGGGTGAGTACAGCTAGTTTGAATTTTGTGTTTTTCATCGCTTCTCCTGTAGAAAAGTAAGTTGTAGGAAAGTCATTAAAAAATTCGGTAAAAAACTACCGCACTTATTATAGCAGATAAAGTAAAGGGAACAATAGATTTCTCTATGTTCCCTTTTTTATTTTCTAAAAATTTACTACATTTTTAGTTACATTGTTTGCGTGAAAGTACGGGTAATTACGTCTTGTTGTTGCTCTTTAGTTAAAGAGTTAAAACGCACGGCGTAACCAGAAACACGAATGGTTAATTGTGGATATTTTTCTGGGTTTTCCATTGCATCTAACAACATTTCACGGTTCATTACGTTCACGTTTAAGTGTTGTCCGCCTTCAACAGTCGCTTCGTGGTGGAAGTAACCGTCCATTAAGCCTGCAAGGTTACGTTTTTGCGCTTCGTAATCTTTACCTAATGCGTTTGGTACGATTGAGAAGGTGTAAGAAATACCGTCTTTCGCGTAAGCAAATGGTAATTTCGCCACAGAAGTTAATGAAGCTACCGCACCTTTTTGATCGCGTCCGTGCATTGGGTTTGCACCCGGCCCGAATGGCGCACCAGCACGGCGACCATCTGGGGTGTTACCTGTTTTCTTACCATAAACCACGTTAGATGTAATAGTAAGAACAGATTGTGTTGGGGTTGCGTTGCGGTAAGTTTTATGCGTTTGAATTTTCTTCATAAAGCGTTCAACTAAATCTACCGCTAAATCATCAACACGGCTGTCGTTGTTACCGAATTGTGGATATTCCCCTTCGATTTCAAAGTCGATAGCAACATTAGATGCCACTACGTTGCCATCTTTATCTTTGATGTCGCCACGAATTGGTTTCACTTTAGAGTATTTGATCGCAGCTAATGAGTCTGCTGCCACAGAAAGCCCTGCGATACCGCAAGCCATTGTGCGGAATACATCACGATCGTGGAATGCCATTAATGCCGCTTCATAGGCATATTTATCGTGCATAAAGTGAATGATGTTCAATGCAGTAACGTATTGGGTAGCAAGCCAATCCATAAAGCTGTCCATACGTTCCATTACTGTATCGAAGTCTAACACTTCATCCGTAATTGGGGCAGTTTTAGGGCCTACTTGCATACCTGATTTTTCATCAATACCACCATTGATTGCGTATAACAAGGTTTTTGCAAGGTTCGCACGCGCACCGAAGAATTGCATTTGTTTACCCACAACCATCGGGCTTACACAACAAGCGATCGCATAGTCATCACTGTTGAAGTCTGGACGCATTAAGTCATCATTTTCGTATTGTACAGATGACGTATCAATAGATACTTTCGCACAATAACGTTTGAACGCTTCTGGTAACTGTTCAGACCAAAGAATGGTTAAGTTTGGCTCTGGTGAAGGCCCCATTGTGTAAAGGGTGTGTAAGATACGGAAGCTGTTTTTGGTTACTAATGTACGACCGTCTAAGCCCATACCTGCCAATGTTTCTGTTGCCCACATTGGGTCGCCAGAGAATAATTGATCGTATTCTGGAGTACGCAAGAAACGCACCATACGCAATTTCATTACAAGGTGGTCGATTAATTCTTGTGCTTCTTGTTCAGTGATTTTGCCCGCTTTAAGATCGCGTTCAATATAAATATCTAAGAAAGTAGAAACACGACCAAAAGACATCGCCGCACCATTTTGTGATTTCACTGCTGCAAGATAAGCGAAATAAGTCCATTGCACCGCTTCTTGTGCGTTAGTTGCTGGGTTAGAAACATCAAAGCCGTAAGAGGCTGCCATTTCTTTAATTTTACCCAATGCACGGTGTTGTTCAGCAATTTCTTCGCGTAATTGAATTGTCGCTTGAATATCTTCACCACGCTCTAATTTTTCTTGTAATGAATTAAATTGGTTGAATTTATCTTTCATTAAGAAATCAGCACCGTAAAGGGCTAAACGGCGATAATCCCCAATGATACGGCCACGGCCATAAGCATCTGGTAAACCAGTAATTACGCCAGATTTACGGCAACGTAAAATATCTGGGGTGTAAACATCAAATACCCCTTGGTTATGGGTTTTACGATATTCTGTAAAGATATGTTCAATTTCAGGTTTTAATTCGCGGCGATAAACTTGGCACGAACCTTTTACCATTTTGATCCCACCGTAAGGCATAATGGCACGTTTTAATGGTGCATCAGTTTGTAAGCCCACGATTTTTTCCAAGTCTTTTTCAATGTAACCTGGTTTGTGAGAAGTAATGGTTGATGGCATATCTGTATCAATGTCATAAGGTTCGTGAGTTTTGTTCTCAACCTTAATTTTTTCCATTACATCATTCCATAATTTCGTAGTCGCTTCTGTTGCACCTGCAAGGAATGATTCATCACCTTCATAAGGGGTGTAGTTTTTTTGAATAAAATCGCGTACGTTTACTTCGGTTTGCCAGTCACCTGGAGTAAAACCTTCCCACGCTTTTTTTTGCGCTTCTGTTAGTTGAGTCATTACTATTTTCCTTTAACGTAAATAAAATTTTAACTATGTAAAAACGGCGAAAAAACAACCGCTCTTACGCCAAACTAATGTGAATGTGGTTTGTTAGTAAACCACTGCATTAATGCAATACATACCCCGCCACCAACGATATTACCAAGCGTAACAGGAATAAGATTTTTTACGACAAAATGATAAACATCTAAATCAGCAAATTGTGTAGCATTTAGCCCAAGGGATTGCCAAAACTCGGCTGAACTACAATGGGCTGTGATGATCCCAAGGGGAATCATAAACATATTCGCCACACTATGCTCGAAGCCTGAAGAAACAAACAAGCCGATCGGTAAAATCATAATAAAGGCTTTGTCTGTTAAGGTTTTTCCCGCATAGCTCATCCACACCGCAATGCACACCATAATATTACATAAAATTCCTAAGCTAAAAGCTTCAAACCAGCTATGATGAATCTTATGTTGGGCTGTTTTCAAAATCGTCAAGCCCCATTGTCCATTGGCCGCCATTGTTTGCCCAGCAAACCAAATTAAGCCTGCAATGATGATTGCCCCCACAAAATTACCTGCATAAACGGCAACCCAGTTGCGTAACATTTGAATGGTATTAATTCGTTGTCCTGCACGCGCTACCAATGTCATTGTTGATGAAGTGAATAATTCAGATCCACAGACAACCACCATAATCACGCCCACAGAGAACACTAAACCGCCAACCAGTTTAGCCAATCCCCAAGACACATTCGCTAACCCTGTTTGCGTGGTGGTATAAAAGACGAAAGCAAGCGCAATAAACGCTCCTGCTGAAATTGCGGAAAGAAAAGAATAGAATTGATTTTTCGTTGCTTTATATGTACCGACATCTTCGGCAAATTGAGCCATTTCTGTTGGCGTTGCCATAAAGCTGACAGAGTTTTCTTTTTTCATCACACACCCTACAAAAATTAACTGTGCCTATTCTAAGGTATAAACCTACAACTTAAAACTAAAAAAAATTTTATTTTTTATAAAATTTGTTCAAAATCAAATTTGTTTACATTTGTGTAACATATTGAAATAAAAAATAAGTTTTGCATTAACATAAATTTAACAAA
The DNA here is from genome assembly GCF_900635775.1 of Avibacterium volantium. NCBI lineage: Bacteria > Pseudomonadati > Pseudomonadota > Gammaproteobacteria > Pasteurellales > Pasteurellaceae > Avibacterium > Avibacterium volantium. The sequence continues at coordinate 928,018 of NZ_LR134167.1, forward strand.
TAGATTGCAAATTGCTATTTGGGGACTTTTCTGATAAAAATAACCGCACTTAATTTATCGCAAAATAGCAATTAATGAGCGAATAAAAAGTGAGCGATAAATATTGTGTTTACCTCTAAATATCCCTTTAAAATATAAGGACTTCCTATGGCAGAAGAAACCATTTTCAGCAAAATTATTCGTAAAGAAATCCCCGCGAATATCGTCTATCAAGATGAATTAGTCACCGCATTTCGTGATATTTCACCGCAAGCGGCAACCCATATTTTGATTATTCCGAATAAACTGATTCCAACCGTGAATGAGGTTACCGAACAAGATGAAGTGGCATTAGGGCGTTTATTTACTGTGGCGGCTAAGTTAGCTGAGCAAGAGGGCATTGCGCAAGATGGCTATCGCCTTATCGTTAATTGCAACAAACACGGTGGACAAGAAGTGTATCATTTACATATGCACTTACTTGGTGGTGAACCTTTAGGAAAAATGTTGGCAAAATAATGAAAAAACTGTTTTTTCTGTGCGGATTAAGCCTATTGCTTGCGGCTTGTAGCTCCACGCTTTCGCAAAATATTGTGAGCGAAAATGAGCCTATTTTAAATGTAGAAGCCAATCTCGCGCCATTGATTGAAACAAAATTACGCCACAACAATGTTTGGCTGAAAAACAAAAGTCAGCAGCAGCTTGATGTGGCTTATTATTTCTTTTGGTATGACAAAAATGGCGTAACCCAAGGGGAAGAGCCGAATTTAAACGCGCCCTCTAGTTTGCTGCTGCAACCAAGCCAACAAACCAACTTAACGCCTGTTCCGCCAACGGAACAAAGCGCCAATTACCGTTTATATCTTCGTTTGAATAAATTGCAATAAGGATTTCAATGTCAGCGTTACTTATCGATCTTACTGGACAAGAAGTTAGCCAAGAAGAATTAGAATTGCTTGCGCACCCCTTAGTTGCTGGCGTAATTTTATTTACCCGTAACTTTTATGATCGTGAGCAAATTCAACATCTTGTCGCCACCTTACGGCAGAAAGTAAAGAAACCCTTATTGATTACCGTTGATCAAGAAGGCGGGCGTGTACAACGTTTTCGTGCAGGCTTTACTCAACTGCCCGCAATGCAAAGTTTCGCTAGCCTAATCGCTGATCCGCAACAGCAACAAGCAATGGCATTGCAAGCTGGCTGGCAAATGGCTGCAGAAATGATCGCACTGGATATTGACTTAAGTTTTGCACCCGTGCTGGATTTAGGCCATCAATGCCGTGCTATTGGTGATCGCAGTTTTCACGATGAAGCCGCACAAACCCTTGATCTTGCACGTCAATTTATTATTGGAATGAAGCAAGCAGGAATGGCCAGCACAGGCAAGCATTTCCCTGGACACGGACAGGTTCTGGCAGATTCTCACCTTGAAACGCCTTATGATGAACGCCCAAAAGCAGAGATTTTTAATCAAGATATTGTGCCATTTCAACAGCTCATCGCGGAAAATTATCTTGATGCCGTGATGCCTGCGCACGTCATTTATACGCAATGCGATCCGCAACCTGCTAGCGGCTCTGCTTACTGGTTACAACAAGTACTCCGCCAACAGCTTGGCTTTAAAGGGGCGATTTTCTCTGATGATTTGGGAATGAAAGGTGCGGGTTTTATGGGCGATTTTGTGGCGCGTTGTCAGCAATCCCTTAATGCGGGCTGTGATTTACTATTGCTTTGCAATGAGCGTGAGGGCGTGATCCAAGTGCTAGATCATTTCCAACCGCAAGAATCCCCTGAGCAATATGCCCTTCGCCAACAACGTTTGCAACGCCTGTTTAAGCGTAGAAAGTCTGATTGGCAACGCCTTGAACGCTCAAGCCGTTGGCAAGAAAATCAGCAAAAATTGACCGCACTTCAACAAACTTGGTTAGCGAGCGTCTAAATGTCAGCAATGCCAGTTTGTCCGCACTTTATGGCAGGACAATGCCGTTCTTGCCAATGGCTTGAAATGCCTTATACCAAACAGCTTGATAAGAAAAAAGCCCATTTAGTTCAACAACTTAATGGGCTTGATCAATCACAGCTTAAATGGTTGCCAGCTTATACTTCTGCGCAACAAGGTTTTCGTAATAAAGCGAAAATGGTGGTGAGCGGTTCGGTGGAACGCCCGATTTTAGGCATTTTGACCGATCCCAATGATCCACAAAGTGCGGTGGATTTATCCGATTGTTTGCTCTACCCTGCACATTTCGCTGAGATTTTTGCCCAATTAAAAACCTTTATCGGGCGCGCGGGCTTAGTGCCTTATCATATCGCAAAACGCAAAGGTGAACTGAAATATATTTTGCTTACCGAAAGCCAAAGTAACGGCACATTAATGTTGCGTTTTGTGTTGCGATCTACCGCCAAACTGGCTCTTATTCAGCGAGAATTACCACAATTATTGGCAAACTTGCCACAAATAAAGGTGGTGAGCCTGAATATTCAGCCTAAACACGCGGCAATTTTAGAAGGTGAAGAAGAAATTTTTCTCACGGAACAAAAGCAGCTCGCTGAAAGTTTTAACAAAATTCCGTTATTTATTCGCCCACAAAGCTTTTTCCAAACCAATCCAAAGGTGGCAGAAGGCTTATACGGCACGGCACAGCAATGGATTAAAGATCTTCCGATTAGCAAAATCTGGGATCTGTTTTGCGGCGTAGGTGGCTTTGGTTTACATTGTGCGGCGATCTTGCAACAAAAAGGCGTAAACGTGCAATTAACTGGCATTGAAATTTCCCCATCAGCGATTGCTAGTGCTAGCTTGTCAGCAGAAAAATTGGGGTTAGCGCAGGTGAAGTTTCAGTCCTTAGATGCAGCAAATTTCGCTTTAGCACAAAATGAAAAACCAGATTTGCTGATCGTCAATCCGCCACGCCGTGGCATCGGCAAAGAGTTGGCTCAATTTCTCAATAAATTACAACCGCACTTTATTTTATATTCCAGCTGCAATGCGGTTTCAATGGGCAAAGATTTGCAAGAATTAGCCAACTACCAAGCACAAAAAATCCAACTTTTTGATATGTTCCCTAATACGGCGCATTATGAAGTGTTGGTGTTGTTAGAACGCTCAGGGGGATGATGGGCGTTCTTTCTCAAGTCCTTAGTGAGATTGAAGGCTTGTCGTGTTTTTACGATGTCTAATCAGCTGAATAACATTGATGATAACGATAAAACCGTCTAACAGCACTACCGGTAAGGCATTTGTGTAGATCGCATAAATGGTAACGAAAAAAGCACCTGTGGCATTTAACAAACGTAATTTTAATAGTGAGTTGGTCATAAATGAAAGCACCACTAATGCAGTGCCAAAATAGCCGAGAATATTCATTAATAAATCCATAAAATTTCCTTAAAAAGAATGGGAAAGAAAAAGGGGCGTATCTTAGCACAATGACGCAAAAAATACGGTGAAAAATCACCGCACTTTTTATTTTTAGCAAATCTCTGCGTTAGCAAAAATGCCCAATCAACTTACTCAACAGTTCGTGAGTAGGTTTGATAAATTCGGCGGAGAGATATTCATCGGGTTGGTGGGCTTGTTCGATTGAACCGGGGCCTAGCACTAATGTTGGGCAAAGTTGTTGAATGAAAGGGGCTTCGGTGCAATAATTCACCGCTTCGCATTTTTCGCCAAGTAATTTTTCCACCACTTGGACAACTTGAGCGGAATGTTCGCATTCATAACCTGGGGTGGGTTCGTGTAAGGCTTTGAGTGAAATAAGATCACCCCATCTTTCAAACATTGGACGGAGCTTTTCTTGTAGCATTTCATTCAGATCTTCTAGACGCATTTGTGGCAACGGGCGAATATCAAAATGCAGTTCGCAGCACGCACAAATACGATTTACCGCATCGCCGCCGTGGATTGCGCCAAAATTCATTGTCGGATAAGGAATAGCAAAGGCGGAATGATGATATTTTTCCTTTAACTCATTACGCATTTCCATTAAATAACCTGTGGCTTCGTGCATTAATTCAATGGCATTGATGCCTTTGTCAGGATCACTGGAATGCCCTGTTTTCCCTATAATTCGCACCGCTTGCCCGATATGTCCTTTATGCGCGCGCACGGGTTTTAAGGAAGTTGGCTCGCCGATAATGGCACAATCTGGGCGAATATGGCTGTGCTGGCTGAAGGTGCGTGCACCCAAAAGTGTGGTTTCTTCATCAGCGGTAGCAAGAATCCGCAACGGTTTGCTTAGTTTACTGAGATCAATATGACGTAAGGTTTCTAGCACAAACGCAAAGAACCCTTTCATATCTGCTGTGCCTAAGCCGTAAAATTTGCCGTCTTTTTCGCTGAGTTTAAAAGGCTCAAAATGCCAGCGCCCTTCATCGAAAGGCACGGTGTCCGTATGCCCTGCGAGCAATAATCCTCCTTCCCCTTCGCCATAGGTGGCTAATAAATTGAATTTATTTCGGCTGCCTTCCACGGGAATAATGTTGGTTTTAAAGCCTAGATCACCAAGCCAAGTGGCAAGCAATTCAATTAAGGCTTTATTCGATTGATCAAATTCTGCTTCTACGCTACTAATAGTGGGCAATGCGATAAGCTGAGAGTACATTTCAAGGAAAGGCGGCAATTTTTTCATTAAGTTTATCCTGTATTAAATTAAAGGTTGATTTATGATTAATTATGCACAATAATAGCATAATTAATCAAGTGTTATATTTTTATCTACAAGGTGTTCTATGCAAAAAGCCATTATTATTGGGGCAAGTGGTTATACAGGGGCTGAATTGGCTCGTATTCTAACCCTGCACCCTGCATTTCAGCTCAATGGATTATATGTTTCAGCGCAAAGCCAAGATGCGCATAAAGCCATTTCTGATATTTATCCACAACTGAAGCAGATTGTTGATTTACCGTTGCAACCTTTGGACGAAAATTTAACCGCACTTGCACAACAAAATGATCTGGTCTTTTTAGCCACCGCACACGAAGTTAGCCACGATCTTGCGCCAATTTTCTTGCAAAATCAATGTAAAGTATTTGATTTATCTGGCGCATTTCGGGTGAATAATGCGGAATTTTATCCACAATATTATGGTTTTGAACATCGCTATCCTGAATTATTAGAAAAAGCGGTTTATGGTTTAGCTGAATGGAATGACAGTGCCATTGCGCAAACGGATTTAGTGGCAGTAGCTGGTTGCTATCCAACGGTGTCGCAACTGAGTTTAAAACCATTAATTGAAAATAATTTATTAGATCTCAATCAGTTACCTATTATTAATGCAGTCAGTGGGGTAAGCGGCGCAGGACGCAAAGCATCGCTCACGAATAGTTTTTGCGAGGTCAGCCTGAATGCTTATGGCGTATTTAACCACCGTCATCAGCCTGAAATTGCCACCCATTTAGGCACAGAAGTGATTTTTACCCCGCACTTAGGTAATTTTAAACGGGGCATTTTAGCCACCATTACAGCTAAATTGAAAGATGGTGTAGGTGAACAGCAAATCCGTGAAGCCTATCAGCAATATTATGCGCATCGTCCTCTTGTTCGTATTTATGAACAAGGCTTGCCAAGCATTAAAGCGGTGGAATTTACGCCTTATTGCGACATCGGTTTTGCAGTGAAAAATGGCTACATTATCATTGTTGGCGCAGAAGATAATCTGCTTAAAGGCGCGGCAGCACAAGCGGTGCAATGTGCCAATATTCGTTATGGTTTTGCGGAAACCTTGGGATTAATTTAGTGGAAGAAAAGAATGAAACCTTTAGTAATTAAATTAGGCGGTGTGCTATTAGATACCCCGCAAGCAATGGAAAATCTGTTTACCGCACTGGCAAATTATCAGCAAAATTTCGACCGCCCTTTGCTTATCGTACACGGCGGTGGTTGCGTGGTGGACGAATTAATGCAGCGCCTTGCATTGCCTGTACAAAAGAAAAATGGCTTAAGAGTAACGCCAGCAGATCAAATTGATATTATCGTCGGTGCGCTGGCAGGCATTGCCAATAAAACCTTGGTGGCACAAGCGGCGAAATTTAATCTCAACCCCGTGGGGCTTTGTTTGGCAGATGGCAAACTCACCAGTGCCCAAGCTTTTGATGAAGAACTTGGCCACGTTGCCAATGTGAAGCCAAATAATCCTACGCTTTTGAATACCTTGCTAAGCGAAGCTTTTCTACCCATTATTAGCTCCATTGCGGTAGACGATCAAGGGCGTTTAATGAACGTCAATGCAGATCAAGCGGCAACGGCAATTGCCGCATTAATTGGCGGCGATCTGGTGATGCTTTCTGATGTTGATGGCGTTTTAGATGCCAATAAACAACGCTTGCCACAGCTTAATAGCGAACAAATTCAACAACTTATTCAACAAGATGTGATTACAGACGGAATGATCGTGAAGGTTAATGCTGCCTTAGATGCAGCAAAAATGCTTAACACAGGCGTGGATATTGCTAACTGGAAATATCCAGAAAAATTGACCGCACTTTTTGCAGGTGAGATAATCGGCACCAGAATTTTACCTTAAACGTAAAGCAATTTGGTATGGGCGAACATTTGGGTTCGCCTCTACATTTTTTAATCATAAAAATCAAAAAGATAAGGATAAACTATGGCACTTTGGGGTGGACGTTTCACACAAGCAGCAGATAAACGTTTTAAAGATTTCAACGATTCACTACGCTTTGACTATCGCCTTGCAGAACAGGATATTGAAGGCTCAATCGGCTGGTCAAAAGCCTTGGTTAGCGTTGGCGTGTTAAGCGCGCAAGAACAGCAACAATTAGAGCAAGCCTTAAACGAACTGCTGATTGAAGTGCGGTCGAATTTGCAAGGTATTTTGCAAGATGACGCTGAAGACATTCACAGCTGGGTAGAAAGTAAACTCATCAACAAAGTGGGAAATCTGGGTAAAAAATTGCACACAGGACGTAGCCGTAACGACCAAGTGGCGTTAGACATCAAAATGTGGTGCAAACAGCGTGTAACCGAGTTGCAATATTCCATTCGTGCCTTGCAGACCAAATTGGTGGAAACCGCAGAAAACAATCAACACGCCGTAATGCCGGGTTATACCCACTTGCAACGTGCGCAGCCCATCACTTTCGCCCATTGGTGTATGGCTTATGTGGAAATGCTTGAGCGTGATTATTCTCGCCTCACGGACGCTTATCACCGAATGAATACTTGTCCTTTGGGAAGCGGTGCGTTAGCTGGCACGGCGTATGCAATTGATCGTGAGCAATTAGCACAGGATCTCGGCTTTGCAATGGCAACCCGTAACAGCTTAGATAGCGTTTCCGACCGCGATCACATTATCGAATTGCTTTCCACCGCTTCGTTAAGTATGGCTCATCTTTCACGTTTTGCGGAAGATATGATTATCTTCAACAGCGGTGAAGCAGATTTCGTGGAGCTTTCTGACCGCGTTACTTCGGGTTCTTCCTTAATGCCACAGAAGAAAAATCCTGATGCTTGCGAACTCATTCGTGGTAAAGCTGGCCGTGTAATGGGCGCGCTAACTGGAATGTTAATGACAGTAAAAGGCTTGCCACTGGCTTATAACAAAGATATGCAAGAAGACAAAGAAGGTATTTTTGATGCTTTGGATACTTGGCAAGACTGCTTAGATATGGCGACTTTCGTGTTAGATGATATTAAAGTGAACGTTGAGCGCACCCGTGAAGCGGCACTAAAAGGCTACTCAAATGCGACCGAGCTAGCCGATTATTTAGTGGCGAAAGGCGTACCATTCCGCGATTCTCACCACATTGTGGGCGAAACCGTGGTTTACGCCATCAGCGTACACAAAGGCTTAGAAGATCTGAGTTTAGAAGAATTCCGCCAATTTAGCGATGTGATCAGCGATGATGTATATGAGATCCTATCGCTACAATCCTGCTTAGATAAACGCTGCGCCAAAGGTGGGGTGTCTCCACTGCGTGTGGCAGAAGCCATTGCTGAAGCAAAAGAGCGGTTGAAATAATTTGAGTTTTTGAAATGAAGGGCAAAGGAAACGTTGCCCTTTCTTTTTGCTTATGATGAAGTAAGTGCTGTTCTGCGACTTAAATAAAACTCCGCCAACGCTAAATCTTCAGGGCGGGTGATTTTGAGATTATCACTTCTGCCTGCCACGAGATGAGGGTGAAAGCCCATTAACTCCATTGCAGAGGCTTCATCTGTGATGGTGAAATCGTTGTCTAAGGCTTGCTGTAAGGCGTGTTTTAGTGTTTGAGCGGGGAAAAATTGGGGCGTTTGAGCAAGCCAAAGTTGTGAGCGATCTTCTGTTTGTTGAATTTGTAAGCTTGAATTTGTGCGTTTTATGGTGTCCACGGCTGGAATGGCTAAAATTGCCCCATTGATGTCGTTGATTTGTAATAATTTATCGAGATCTTGATGAGTCAGACAAGGACGTGCGGCATCGTGTACCATAACCCAAGTGTTCGCGTTGTTTTTAATTTGTTGTAAGCCGTTTAGCACAGATTCCGCCCGTGTTTTTCCCCCTTCAACAAGCTGAATTTTTGAATGATTGAGTAAGTCGATTTCCGCTAAATAAGGATCGCTGGAGGTTACCGCCACAATGATTTGGCTAATGGCAGGGTAGTGAATTAGCACTTCAAGGGTATGCTCAAGAATGGTTTTTCCCTGAATTTTTAAATATTGTTTCGGTTTATCCGCTTGCATACGGCTGCCAATACCCGCTGCTGGGACAACGGCAATAATTTCACGGGGCGAATGTTTCATTATTGATGTCCTTTACTTATGCTCTTTCACAATGCGATAAAAAGTTTCGTTATTTTTTACCATTTCGTGCTGTAATCTGGCGCGCTCTTCAATGGCGTCCACCCCTTCTTTGAGATCTTTAATTTCTGCCGCAATCACTTGATTACGCTGGGAAAGTTTTTCATTTTCTTGTTGGCGAAGGGTGATTTCTTTTTCGGTGTTTTTGTAATCTAAATAACCGTTTTTGCCGAACCAAAAATTGTATTGAAAAAGTAAGGCAAAACCCGCCAAAATAAAAATTAATAAACGCATAAATTTTCTCGTCAATTGAACGTAGCGATAGTTTACCTTGAAATGAGTAACATTTGTAGTATAGTCGTTTGATTTCAAAATAATACTGTGTTACTTCGCCTTGCCGTACTAGTTGTACTGTCTGCGGCTTGTTGCCTTGTCTTATTTTGAACTTAAACGACTATAAATGGATATTTTTAAGTGCGGTGTAATTTTGGCAATTTTATGAAAAAAGCCTCGTTAGACGAGGCTTTAGATTATGTTTATCGGTATGTTTTATTCAACAACCAGTTTTTTTCCGTCATAACTCATTGTTTGAACTGCGGTGAGCGCTTTTCCTCCTTGACCTTCACCACCGATTAATAGCACTTTGTTATCATAGCTGACACTTACCCCATAACCAATCGGCTCTGGTAAGTTACCAATGATTTTCCAAGTGCCTTTTTTGGCATTGAGTGCATAAACATCACTATGCCAAGTTTTTTTCAACCCACCAGTGCGATGTGCATCGGTGATACCATTTTGATAATTTGCTCGCGCGCCCGGGAAGTTTGCCCCACCGGTTACGATATAGTTACCGTAGGTGTAGCCCCCCATTGCACCTGCAATACCTTCTTGTTGTTTTTGCCCTTTCGGTGTTGGTAAATCACCTAATTTTTTCCAAGTAACTCCATTTTTACCGATTGTACCAAGTTCCGTGGTCTGGGTTCGCAATCCTGCTTTTACTTCTCCGTTTACAACAAGAAGTTTGTTATCCTTAATTGCTACAGCTGCCCCTGCTCGTCCTGAGTATGGGAAAATGCCTTCGTTACGCCAAGTATTGGTGGCTGGCTCATAGCTGACAATTTCTGGTGAGAAGAAGAAATCCTGTACGCGTAAATTGAAATAAGGATCAAAAATGGCTTTTTCTTTGTCTTTATCGCCACCTGCGGCTGCGATGTCTTGGAAAAGTCCGTTCCAAATTTCTTGGTTAATTCCGCCTACAAAATAAATTTTACCGTTCGTTTCTGCCACACTTGCGCCCACAGCTGAACGTGGTGAGCGAGTTTGCAATTTTGTCCAAGAGTTTGTTTCTGGATCATAGCGATAAGCATCATTAATCACTTGATTTTTCGCCACATCAGTATCTTGGAAACCGCCAAACACATAGAGCTTACCATCTACGCCAGCAGAAACAGGCTGATTACGTTTTCCACCTGGGAAAGCTGGCAGTTCTTGCCATTTAGCGTCTTTCTCTTTTAAATTAAGAGAATAGAATTTATCTCCACCCGTTCCTAAACCTACATAAACGGTATCGCCAATTAATGCCCCTGTTCCGCTTTTAATCCCTACAGGCAAATCAGGGTATTGGCTTGCTTGTGCAGCAAAGGCTGTCATTGCAATGGCAGCAAATAATGCACTGTGTAATGCTGTTTTTTTCATATTGACCTCTTGTCGTTAAGGTTATTGCTTAATAAATTGAGTAAGCAAACCGCTATTTAGCTAACTCAGAGATTTCTGCTACAGCTTGTTTTCCAACTTCACCATTCTTTTTCAAGTATTCATCGTAGTATGGTTGTAACGCCGCTTTGAACGGTGCAAGATCTGGTTTTGTTACGGTTACGCCTTTTTCTTGGAAGAAAGCGATTAACTCATTTTCACCGTCCACAAATAATTTGGTGTGATAATCTGCAGCTTTAAGTGCAGCTTCTTTCACCACAGCTTTCAAATCATCAGGTAACTCATCAAGGGTTTCATTACTGATAACGTAAAGTTGGTCATTTAAAATGTGGTTGGTTAACGCTAAGTATTTTTGCACTTCATAGAATTTTTGCGCTTGAATGGTTGGTAATGGGTTTTCTTGGCCATCTACCGCATTGGTTTGTAACGCAAGATACACTTCAGAGAACGCCATTGGTGTTGGGGTTGCACCGACATATTTCGCGAAAGCAAGGTTAGTCGCCGCATTTGGCACACGAAGTTTCAAGCCTTTCATATCCGCAATGCTGTTAATTGGGCGGTTTGAGGTGGTTTGGCGAGTACCGTTATAACCTATAGAAAGCACGCTCACGCCTAATTCTTTATTGATTTTAGCGAATAAGTTTTTACCAAAGTTGGTTTCTAACACCGCTTTTTTCGCCACATCAAAATTTTTCAACATATAAGGCAGTGCAAACACCTCCGCTTCAGGATAGAAAATTTGGAAACGGGCAGATTCTGCAAGGGTGAAGTCTAATGCGCCGTCTTTAAGTTGTTTTAACATTACGCGGTCATCACCAAGTTGAGCGCTTGGGAAAATTGCAACTTCAATTTTACCTTGAGATTTGTCTTTCACTTCTTTTGCGAAGAACTCAACGGCTTTGTATTCATTGGAGCTTGTACCAGCAACCATACCAAATTTTAAGTTATAGTCTGCGGCAAACACCGAGCTAGATAGACCTAAACATAATGTAGCAAGAGCAAGTTTGTTTAATTTCATTGCAATTCTCCTTTCATTGATTTGCAGAGTGAACAGAACATTTCAATCTAAATAGTTAGGGCATATTTCTCTTTGGGGATACGACAACGCCAAACAACGGAGGAAATGTCCTAATGGCTATATAATAAATGAAGTAATATTTCATTACTGAGAGCTGTATCACAAAATTGAAAAAAGGTTGAAAAAACTTTTAAACGTATTTTTTCTTGAAATGACTTGGTTTTAAACGCATTAAGCATTTTTTTATATGAAATGATACTCCATTTTTTGCAAAAAGGATTTTTCTAAAAATCAAAGTGCGGTGCTTTTTTTCGGAATTTTTAGTGATAAATTGGCGATAAAAAAGCGGGTGAATTTCACCCGCACTTTGTTTTTGCTTTTCTCTTATGGCATTAAGAGATTTGGTATAAAGGTAATAATTTGTGGGAAGATAGTGATAAGCACCAAGGTAGTAAACACAGGGATTAAGAATGGTAGAACCCCTTTGGTTACCGTACTCACTGGCATATTCCCCACACGGGCTACCACGAACAATGCCATTCCCATTGGCGGTGTTAAAATGCCCACCATCATATTTAATGTGGTCATCACGCCAAAGAAGACCAGATCAATGCCGAAATGCACCGCGATTGGAATGAGCATTGGTAGCACTAAGAATTGTAGCGCAAGGGCATCAATAAACATTCCTAAGAATAAGAGTAGCAAGTTGATCATAATAAGCACCATTGTTGGTGTATCAGCTACTGCCATAAAGAGATCGGCAATGCGCATAGCCACTTGCTCACGAGCGATCATATCGCCGAAGAAGGTTACCGTCATCACCATTAGGGCGGTTACCCCAGTGATTGCCATTGCTTCCACACAGCTTTTGAATACCATTTTGAGCGTGAGTTCGCGGTACACAAACATTCCAATAATAATGGAGTAGGCAGCGGCGATCACGGCGGCTTCAGTTGGGGTGAACAAGCCAGAGAAAATGCCGCCAATAATTAAAATTGGGGTGAGGATTGCCCAAATGGCTTTTTTAAATGCTTCACAACGTTGTTGTAGTGAGGCTTTTGGCGTTCTTGGATAATGACGTTTTTTCGCAATGGCATAGTTCATCGCCATTAATGCAATCGTGAGTAAAACCCCAGGTACAAAGCCTGCGACAAAGAGTTTGGCGATAGATTCATTGGCGATCACACCATAAATAATCATCGCAATACTTGGTGGTACAAGGGGGCCAATAATACAAGATGCCGCCGTGATCCCTCCACAAATATCATCATCATAACCGGCATCACGCATTGCTTTAATTTCAAGCTGACCTAAGCCACCAGCGTCTGCTAGTGCTGAACCTGACATTCCAGAGAAAATCAAACTTGCGCCGATATTAACGTGTCCCATACCGCCAGAATAATGGCCTAACAAGGCTTTGGCGAAGTTGAAAATCCGTTCGGTTATGCCGCCTGTGTTCATCAAAATCCCCGTTAGGATAAAGAACGGCACGGAAAGCAGTGGGAAGCTGTTTAGGCTATCAACTAATTTTGATGAGGCAGAATTGACCACATTCCAGCGGGTCATTGCGAAATATAAAATAGTAACAATAAATAGCGACCAGCCCACAGGTGTGCCAAGGAACATAATCACAAGCCACACAATTAAGCAGACATACACCGCATTGCTGCCAAGTTTGATGTAGTTGCTAATGCGCAAGGCTTTGAACCATTCTGGGTGAGTCATCAAAATTGCAAACAGAAGCAAAGCGAAAATAATGTAGAAAGTGGCAGGCAAATAGCTCAGTTGATTTTTGTAATTTTCACTTTGCGCTTGCAGAAAGCGAACAAACACTAAAATTGAAATGAATGGCAGAGGCGCATAAAGCCATTTTTCCGAAATCTGCAAGGATACAATTTCAAAGCTAGCATCTAAAAAGACTTTGAAACCTAAATAGATAAACAAGAAAATACAAGCAAAGATAATCAGTTGAACAAAAGAGTTGATGGCTTTTCGCACCTTCTCAGGCATTAAATTGGTGAGAAAGTCGATGTAAACGTGTTGTTGCGAACGCGTTGCCATACTAATGCCAAACATAGCGACATAAACAAAGAGTAAGCGAGCCAGCTCTTCACTCCAGATAAACGGAGAATCAAAAACTTGGCGAGCGATGATTTGGGCAAGAAGAATGATAAAAATGACGAGGAATAAAACGCCACCCACCCATTCTTCTAATTTATTGAAATATTTCATAGGAACTCCAAAGATGTTCAACTAAATAGTGCGATATTTATCCATAATGAAATGCGAAACAGATTTGCCTTGTAATGCTTTCATTCTCAAATTTTAATGAAGTAATATTTCAAGAAAATCCTAATTTTGGTTTGAGAGGAGAGAAACAGCATTTTCAGCAAAAAACGTATTTCCCTTTTAAAATACAAGGCGAGTGGAGTTTTTTCAAATTGTTTTATGAAATTTTACTCCAATTTATGATCTAGATCTCACTTTTAAACTATTTTTCTTGTATTTTATTTTCAGAGGTCTATCCTAGCACCCAGCGAAAATTAACTTCCTTTCTTAAAAATATCTTGGAGTTTATATGTCAAAATTGTCACATCAAGATGTGCTAAACCAGATTCGTTACGGGCTTATTGCCTCTTGCCAACCTGTTGATGACGGTCCGATGGATAAGCCTGAAATCGTGGCGGCAATGGCACAAGCCTCAGTGCAAGGAGGCGCGGCTGGATTGCGAATTGAAGGAGTCGAAAACTTAAAAGCCACTCGCCCTGTGGTGGATAAGCCCATTATTGGGATTGTAAAACGTGATTTGCCAGATAGCCCTGTGCGCATTACGCCGTTTTTGCAGGATATTGAAGATTTAGCAGCGGCAGGGGCAGACATTATTGCCGTGGACGGCACGCTGCGCACGCGTCCTGTATCCCTTGAAAGTGCGGTGAAAAAAATCAAAGAATTAGGCTGTTTGGCGATGGCCGATTGCTCGAACTTAGAAGAAGGGCTGTATTGCCAAAAACTCGGCTTTGATATTGTGGGCAGCACAATGTCGGGCTACACAGGCGGTGAAGTGCCTGATGAGCCTGATTATCAGCTAGTGAAAGATCTCAAAGCCGCAGGCTGTTATGTGATGGCGGAGGGGCGTTACAACACCCCAGAACTGGCGAAAAAAGCCCTTGAAATTGGCGCAGATGTGGTTACCGTGGGATCGGCGCTCACTCGCTTAGAACATATTGTGAGCTGGTTTGCCAGTGCGGTGAAATCAGCAAAATCATAACTAACACAAGGACGGCGTATGCGTTGTTTAGCATTAGATATTGGTGGCACAAAAATTGCCGCCGCATTGGTGGAAAATGGCGTGATTTCACAACGCCAGCAAATTAGCACCCCTCAAGATCAGTCTGCACAAGGAATGGAGCAGGCGTTAAAAACCTTAGTTACAGGCTATGCAGGGCAGTTTGATGCGGTGGCCGTGGCGTCCACAGGGATTATTAATCGTGGCGTGCTAACCGCATTAAATCCGAAAAATTTGGGTGGCCTTGCTAATTTTCCACTGAAAGCGTGCATTGCGCGTTACACCGATAAGCCCATTGGCTTACTCAATGACGTGCAAGCTGCGGTCTGTGCGGAATATCAATTACAAGAACAAAATCAAAGTGCGGTGAAAAATTTCTTATTTATTACCGTATCTACTGGCGTGGGCGGTGGAATTATTTTAAATGGCGAATTAACCACAGGCGAGAACGGCATTGCTGGGCATATTGGCCATACCCTCGCTGATCCCAACGGGCCAATGTGTGGTTGTGGGCGTAAAGGTTGTGTGGAAGCCATTGCATCAGGACGTGCCATTGAGGCGGTGTCTTCACAATGGGCAGAACCTTGTTCACCAAAAGAAGTGTTTGAACGCTTTAGAAAAAATGACGAAAAAGCCACCGCACTTGTGCAACGTTCCGCACAAGCCATTGCCAATTTAATTGCCGATATGGTGATTAGCCTAGATATTCAAAAAGTGGTGCTAGGCGGTAGTGTGGGTTTGGCGCAAGGTTATTTGCCTTTAGTACAACAATATTTACAGACAATGCCCAAGTTTTATCAATGCCCTGTTGAAGCCGCTCAATCTGGCGCTGATGCAGGTTTATTAGGTGCGGCTTATTGGCTAGAACAACAAGTAGTAAAACAATAAAAATCAAAGGAGTACAAAATGATTTTAGGCGATTTAACCCGTGATGATTTTGCCAGAGGTTTACCAATGGTGCTGGCAGAAATTTGTCATCAATTAAGAAGAATGGATCTCTCCAAATTAACCGTTGGCCGCCACGATCTCACCGATCAAATTTATATGAATGTGATGGAGTTTGATACCGCACCAAGTGATAGCAAACAAGCTGAGCTTCACCATAAATACATTGATATTCAACTGCTTATTAGCGGTAATGAAGTGATTGAATATGGCGTAAATGAGCCTGATCTCAGCACTTATAATGAATACAACGAAGCAGATGATTATCAGCTCACGCCAGATATTCCAAACAAAAGTGCAGTGCGTTTAACGCCGAAAATGTTTGCCGTGTTTTTCCCTTATGAGCCTCATAAACCAGGTTGTGTGGCTGGGGAAAATCCTGAATTTATCAAGAAATTAGTGGTAAAAGTGCCAGTGGAGTTAGTGAGTTAAACAAACACAGGGGGAAGTTTTATGGTTGCAACAAGCGGGAATATTCTGGATACCATCGGGGCGTTGTATAACAGCCTGACAAAAACGGAGAAGAAAATTGCGACTACGATCTTATCTTCTCCACATTTGTTAAGCCAATTTTCATTGGCGGAAATTTCACAGCAGTTTGATGTGGGGGAGGCGACTTTTATTCGCTTTTGCCGAACTCTCGGGTTTAAAGGGTTTACCGATTTCAAATTGCAGCTTTCCATTGAATTGGCAACTAAAGAAAAACAGCCAAATTCTTTGTTAGAAAGCGACATTACCAAAAATGATGATACGCAAAACATCGCAGAAAAACTGCATAATTCCATTAATAATGTGATTAAAGAAACCATTAATTTGCTTGATGTAAAACAGCTTGAACAAGTGGTGCTGGCAATGCGTCAGGCAAAACGCGTGTTTCTTTTTGGCGTGGGCTCATCAGGCATTACCGCAGAAGATACAAAACACAAATTAATGCGTATTGGGTTACAGGTGGACGCTATTAGCAACAACCATTTTATGTATATGCAAGCCGCACTGATGAATAAAGATGACGTGGTGATTGGCATTAGCCACTCAGGTTATTCTAAAGAAACCACGCAATCTTTAAATATCGCCAAGAAAAATGGGGCAACAACGGTGGCATTAACCCACAATTTACGCTCGCCCATTACACAGGTTGCCGATTATGTTCTCATCAACGGACATAGACAGGGGCAACTACAAGGAGATTCTATCGGAACAAAAATTGCACAGCTCTTTGTGTTAGATTTAATTTATGCCTTGATCGTGCAAGCCGAAGAAGAAAATGCAACAGAAATGAAGCAAAAAACCGTGAATGTGATTTTAGAACAGCGGATCAAATAAATTAGTTTAGGAGAAACCAATGAAAAACTTAAAAGGCATTTTTAGCGCCTTGCTTGTATCTTACAACGAAGACGGCTCAATCAATGAAAAAGGCTTGCGTGAAATTATTCGCTACAACATTGATAAAATGAAAGTGGACGGTTTGTATGTGGGCGGCAGCACAGGGGAAAACTTTATGATTTCCACTGCGGAGAAAAAAGAAATTTTCCGTATCGCCAAAGACGAAGCAAAAGACCAAGTAGCATTGATTGCACAAGTAGGGAGCGTCAATTTACACGAGGCTGTGGAATTAGGGAAATATGCCACGGAACTTGGTTACGACAGCCTTTCAGCGGTAACCCCGTTCTACTACAAATTTAGCTTTGCAGAAATCAAACATTATTACGACACCATCATTGCCGAAACAGGCAATAATATGATCGTCTATTCCATTCCATTCTTAACTGGTGTAAATATTGGCGTGGAGCAATTCGGCGAGCTTTACAAAAACCCGAAAGTGTTAGGCGTAAAATTCACCGCAGGCGATTTCTATTTGCTAGAACGCTTGAAAAAAGCTTACCCTGATCATCTTGTGTGGGCAGGCTTTGATGAAATGATGCTACCAGCCGCGGCTCTTGGCGTGGACGGCGCGATCGGCAGTACGTTCAACGTTAATGGTATCCGTGCAAGACAAATTTTTGAACTTACCCAAGCAGGCAAACTTGCTGAAGCCCGCGAAATTCAACACGTTACTAATGATCTGATTGAAGGCATTTTAGCAAACGGCTTGTATCTCACCATTAAAGAATTGCTTAAACTTGAAGGCGTGGACGCAGGCTACTGCCGCGAACCAATGACCGCCAAAGCTACCGCACAACAAATTGCTGTGGCAAAAGAGCTCAAAGCGAAGTTTTTATCATAACAAGAAAAAAGAGCGGAAAATCTCCGCTCTTTCTTAGTCATCAATAATTTTTGGCTAGAGTTTCTAGCCTTTTTTCTTATGTGTTTACCGCATTCGTGCAAAACAAAGTGCGGTGCAAATTTTTGTGATTTTTATAGCAGTAGGGTAGCGCCCCATTTAATAATATCAAAGAAAAACTTATTATCATTAGTGGCAACGCCGTTGCTTGCTTTGCCGTCTTCTTCTTTGCTAACCTCTGCCATACCACTTTTATATTGCCCTTTTACCACGGCTAAATCATCGCGAGCTTTAAGGCGTAGCACATTACATTCAGCCTGAGTTAAAGGTTCAAATTCGGTTTGTTTGAATTTTTTGAATTGGTATTGTGCATAACCCATAGATTTTTCATCATCTTGAATGATTTTGAGGTACTCTTCACCGATAATGTTTTCTAATGGATAGAAGAACACATATTGCGCGTGGATATAAGCGTCTTCTTTACTAAAATGTGCTTGCTGAATGCGAGTTAAATTAGGGTAAATACATTGTTCCGCTTGGCGACTTGCTGAAACCCAACGCTGTGCATCTTTATCGGATAACACATAATCTGCCCCAGCAAATTGGGCTGGAATAGGTGTTGTAGCACTATGCCAGCTGCAAGCCGCAACTAAACTCATAAAAAAAGTGAGAACGAATTTTTTCATTATTAGCCTGCCAAGCGCTGTCTTGCAATTTCAAATAAACACACACCCGTCGCAACCGATACATTCAGGGAAGAAACTGAACCCGCCATTGGAATACTCACCAACTGATCGCAAGTTTCGCGGGTTAAGCGGCGCATTCCGTCCCCCTCTGCGCCCATTACTAACGCGAGCGATCCCGTTAATTTGCTTTGGTATAAGGTTTCTGTAGCCTCCCCTGCGGTGCCAACCACCCACATATTATAATGCTGTTGCAACTCTCTTAAGGTGCGCGCTAAATTGGTTACACGAATCAATGGCACCACTTCTGCCGCACCACAAGCCACTTTGCGTGCGGTGGCATTGAGCTGTGCCGATTTATCTTTTGGCACGATCACCGCACACACGCCTGCCGCATCAGCGGTACGCAAGCACGCCCCCAGATTATGCGGATCAGTTACGCCATCTAGCACCAATACAAGGGGATTTTGCTGATCGCGTAAAATACGATCCAGATCATTTTCATTTAATTCTTTGGCAGGTTGCACGCGCGCAATAATTCCTTGATGTACTTCACCGTTGGCTTTTTTATCCAACGTTTCGCGATTAAGGAATTGCACGGAAATGCCAAGCTGATAAAGCGTATTGAGAACAGGCTGTAAGCGTTTATCTTCACGCCCTTTTAGCACATAAACTTCAATCAGCCGTTCAGGTGCATTTGCCAAAAACGCATTAACCGCGTGGATTCCATAAATATTTTCAGACATTGTTATCCTTTACATTGATACATAAAATTAGGCGGAATTATACGCTTGTTTGCCGTCCTTCCGCCAGTTTTTCGCAAAGCGATCTTCTTGCGCTATTTTTTTCGCAAGTGCGTTTTGACTAAATGTGTTTTAACTAAGAGCGGTGCGATTTACGCTTATTTTTCTTAGCAGAAATTTCTGATTTTTTCACCGCACTTTTGTTTTTCGCTTTTTTCGTTGATTTAGCGTTGGATTTCCCTTTTTGTTTTTTCGCACTTTCAGCATAGCGGAAGCTTTTTTTCGCTTTATCTTTGGCGGTTTTGCCTTCGCGGCGTGGCTTGCGTTCTGTGCTGATGAGTGTGAAATCCACTTGGCGCTGTTCAAGGCTAACGGCTTCTACATGCACTTCCACTTTATCGCCTAAACGATAAATCCGTCCGCTGTTTTCACCAATTAACTGCTGGCGGTTTACATCAAATTGGTAATAATCGTTATCCAAAGTTGAAATATGCACAAGCCCGTCAATGAACAAATCATCTAAACGCACAAATAAGCCAAAGCCCGTTACGGCAGAAATTACGCCAGTAAATTCTTCGCCAACGTGATCTTGCATATATTCACATTTGAGCCAATCTGCCACTTCTCGCGTTGCATCGTCGGCACGGCGTTCGGTCATTGAGCAATGTTCGCCTAGGTTATCCATTTCATCAAAAGAATAATGATAGCCACCTGAATCTGTGGTTTTGCGTTTTGAACCTTGCAATTTAGCCAGTAAGTATTTGATTCCACGATGTAAGGTTAAATCGGGATAGCGGCGAATTGGCGAGGTGAAATGGGCATATTGCGTAAGGGCTAAGCCAAAATGTCCGATGTTGTCGGCGGAATAAATAGCTTGACTGAGCGAACGCAGAAGCATTGTTTGAATCAGCTCGTGATCGGGGCGTTCTTTCACTTGTGCCAGTAACTTGGCATAATCTTCTGTGCTTGGTTTCGCACCACCGCCTAAACTTAACCCTTGCTCTGCGAGGTAAGCACGGAAAGCACTGAGTTTTTCTTCACTTGGCGTGGCGTGAACACGGTATAGCGCAGGTTCATTGTGGGTTTCCATAAAATTCGCTGCGGCAATGTTGGCTAAAATCATACATTCTTCAATGATCTTATGAGCATCATTGCGCCTCACTGGCTCAATGCGTTCAATGCGTCCCATTTCATTAAATACAAATTTGCTTTCGATGGTTTCAAAATCAATCGCGCCACGTTGTTGGCGTGCTTTTACCAAGGCTTGATAAAGATGATGTAATTCTTGCAAATGGGGAACAAGGGGTTCATAGCGTTGTTGCAGTTCTTCATCACCTTCCAAAATGCGTGCCACTTTGGTGTAGGTTAAACGCGCGTGAGAATTCATCACGGCTTCGTAAAAGCGGTAATCGGTCATTTTGCCTTTTGGCGAAATGCTGAGTTCACACACCATACATAAACGATCAACCTGTGGATTGAGCGAACACAAGCCATTAGAGAGTACTTCTGGCAACATTGGCACAACACGATTTGGGAAATACACCGAGTTTCCGCGATTATAGGCTTCGTTATCCAGTGCCGTGCGCAGACGAACATAGTAGCTCACATCGGCAATGGCAACCCAAAGTTTCCAGACGCCTTTTTCAGTACGCTGGCAATACACCGCATCATCAAAATCTCGCGCATCTTCACCATCAATGGTGACTAAAGGAAGTTGGCGTAAATCCACCCGCCCTTTTTTTGCCGCTTCAGGCACTTCTTCGGTGAATTTTTTGACTTGCTTTTGCACCGCACTTGGGAAAACGTGCGGAATATCGTGATTGCGAATGGCAATTTCGGTTTCCATTCCTTTTGCCATATTTTCGCCCAACACTTCAATAATCATTCCCACAGGGCGAGTAAACATTGCGGTGCGAGGTTTGAGTTCCACCACCACAACTTGCCCCATTCGTGCGCCGTGGCGATATTCATTTGGGAGCAAAATATCACGATTGATTCGGCTGTCATCAGGCACAACATAGCCAATCCCTTCTTCTAAAAAAAAACGACCCACAATATGCTTTTTGCGTCCTTCAAGTAAACGCACAATGCGCACTTCTTGACGCCCTTTGCGATCAAAGTCGCTTGGCTGTGCAAGGACATAATCACCGTGCATTACTTGCTTCATTTGTCCATTGGGAATGAATAAATCTTGCTTTGCACCGTCCACTTGTAAAAAACCGTAGCCTTCTTTATGCCCAATCACCATTCCTTTGATTAAGTCTAATTTTTCTGGCAAGGCATAGCGCTTACGTTTGGTGAAAACAAGTTGCCCTTCATTTTCCATTGCGCGTAAACGGCGGCGCATTGCTTCTTGGCGCTCTTCATCGTGAATCGCCAAAACAGCATATAATTCTTCTTTTGACATTGGCGCATTATGATCACGAATAATATTGAGAATAAACTCACGACTTGGCACAGGGTTGCTATATTTTTTTAATTCCTGCTGATAATTTGGATCGGAAAGTGCGGTGGTTTTTTTTGTTATTTTTTTAGCCATAATGATTTCCTTATAAGGCATAGATTGCTGTAAGTTTGACATTGCAGGAAGGGGAAAGCAAGGAAAGAATTGGGGATATTTTAGGCAAAGTGCTTTTTATCGTTATCATTTGTAAAACAGCAAGGGGAAAATACGCTTACAAACAAAAACCCAGCGCGTGCTGGGTTTTTTTATCTTATAAAAAGCTGTGATTATTCAGCAACTACGATAAGACGTAAGTTTGCGAATACTTCACCGTGAAGTTGGAAACGAACTTCGTGTTCACCAGTAGTACGGATTAAACCATTTGGTAAACGCACTTCGCTTTTCGCTACTTCAACACCACGAGCTGTGATAGCATCAGCAATATCACGAGTACCGATAGAACCGAATAGACGGCCTTCATCACCCGCTTTACTTGCGATGGTTACAGACTCAAGGGCTTCAAGACGCTCTGCGCGATCCATTGCTGCCACAAGTGCTTTCGCTGCTTTTTCTTCTAATTCTGCACGACGTGCTTCAAAATATTCAACGTTAGCTTTGGTTGCCATAACCGCTTTCCCTTGTGGGATTAAGAAGTTACGTGCATAACCAGATTTAACGTTTACTTGATCACCAACGTTACCGAGGTGAACAACTTTATCTAAAAGAATTACTTGCATTACCGTATTCTCCTTAATTACTGATTATCAGTGTATGGAAGTAACGCTAAGAAACGCGCGCGTTTGATTGCACGAGCTAATTGACGTTGATACTTCGCACGAGTACCGGTAATACGGCTTGGAACAATTTTGCCGCTCTCTGAAATATAGTTCTTTAACGTTGCAATATCTTTGTAATCGATTTCTTGAACGTTTTCCGCAGTAAAGCGGCAGAACTTACGACGACGGAAATAACGTGCCATTTGGCTAGTCTCCTAATCTATAAATTCGATTTGCTCGGCGTGTAATACTAATTGACTTAAACCATTTGCAGATTTGTGTGCAGTGATAAACCCCGCTATCAATAAATTACTGCCGACCGTAATGCTTTGAGTTTTTGCAATTAACTGATTGCCACTAACTTGAACTGCGATTTTACACCACGCTTGACGGGGTAATCCTGCCTCTTGTTGTTCAGAACGATGTTCTAAATAAAAACGGCAATGTTCAATTCCGTTAGGGCTTTTGCTTCGTTTGGGAAAGTCGCTGACTTGCCCTATTAATGAGAAGCGATTATCAATTTTTGAATTACTCTTCAGCATCCTCAAAATCGTTGTTTTCAACTTCAGCTAAAGGTTTACGCTCTTCGCGTGCTTTAACCATTGGGGACGCTTCTGTTACGGCGTGCTTAGTACGAATAATTGCGTTACGAAGAACTGCATCATTGTAACGGAATGTTGTTTCTAGCTCGTCGATGACTTCTTGAGGCGCTTCTACATTCATTAGCACATAATGTGCTTTGTGTAATTTGTTAATTGGGTAAGCTAATTGACGGCGACCCCAATCTTCTAAACGATGGATTTGACCGCCCGCTTCTTTAATAGAATTGGTATAGCGCTCAATCATCGCTGGTACTTGTTCGCTTTGGTCCGGATGAACCATAAACACGATTTCGTAGTGACGCATTACTGCTCCTTACGGGTTAATCAGCCTCCGACTGTAAGACCAGCTACCAATCTTGCGGAAGCAAGGAACGAAAATGATGATGTAGCTGTAAGGCGTGCGATTATACAGGATTAACGAAAAAGCACAAGGGAAAATTATGTTATTTCATAAGGAAATTTTGAGTTTCAAATTGCACACTTTTAATATATATAAAAAGCATCAATTTACTCAAAATTACTCAAAAAATTTCGCAAAAAAACACCCGCACTTTAATGGAACTCATTCAGTAAAACCGATGAGCATTACAATTCAAAGATAGCTTGTAAAACTCAGGCTCTCGTCACCTCATTGCTAGCTTTGTAACCACTTGTATTTATAAACAAAAGTGCGGTGCAATTTTTTGAATTTTTTAATAGCGAATAAAGCAAATAAATAGGTTACATCCACGCATTATTACGAATGATCCCTACCGCAATCCCTTCAATTTCAAATTGTTCTGTTTCAGCAAGATCAACCACAATTGGCTCAAATTCTTCATTTTCTGCGTGAAGATAAACAATGGAACCTTTGCGCTCAAAGCGTTTTACGGTAACTTCGTCTTCAATGCGAGCCACGATCACTTGGCCATTGCGTACGTCTTTGGTGCTATGCACGGCTAATAAATCGCCGTCTAAAATGCCAATGTCTTTCATTGATTGACCATAGACTTTTAGCAAGAAATCCGCTTGCGGTTTGAACATATTAGCATCTACTTTATAAGTGCCTTCAATATGCTGTTCTGCTAAAATCGGCTCACCTGCGGCGACACGTCCGATAAGCGGTAAGCCATCTAGTTCTTCTTCCTCATTTTCTTCTGCAAGTAAACGAATACCGCGCGATGCGCCTGGGATAATTTCAATTACGCCTTTTCGTGCAAGGGCTTTAAGATGTTCTTCTGCCGCATTTGGTGAGCGAAATCCCAATTCACGCGAAATTTCCGCGCGAGTAGGCGGCATTCCTGTGGTTTCTAAATGGCGTTTTAGTAGATCATAAACTTCTTGCTGACGGGCTGTGAGGGCTTTCATCATTGTCATTTTATTCCCCTGTTTTTATATACATATTCACTGGTATTATATACAGAAACAGATTTGTTGCAATCTTCTTTTGTTCTATTAATGGGATTTGTTTGATTTTTGTTAGATTTATGCGAAATTTTAGCGCTAAATCAATTTATATCAGCGTAAATTGAAAAAAAATGCCAAAATTTTGTGGTAAAATGGCGTAACTTTTTATCTAGATAAATAAATTACGGAATTTATATGGCAAGTATGCTTAATTTATATAGAAAATTATTAGAATTACCGCTTTCTGTATTAGTTAAAAATAATCCAATTCCTCACAATCCTATTGAAGAATTATCTTTAAATGTGCAGCAGCCTATCGTTTATGTGCTGCCTTATACATCGCAAACAGATTTAGTGATTTTTCGCAAAAATTGTTTAAATGTTGGCTTGCCTGATCCTTTTGAGAAAAATGAAATTGGTGGCATTTCGTTGCCACGTTTTGTGTTTTTAGATGAAGGGCGCCGCATTTTTAAATCTAAAGGGGCAAAAAAGGAAACCATCGCCATTTTTAATAAATACCTAGAATTACATCGCACTTTAGCTGATCTTGATGTGCAGCTTATTCCTGTTTCGGTATTATGGGGACGTTCGCCCGGCCACGAAAATAAAACAGGCTTGCCAAATTTACGTTTATTAAATGGTATTCAAAAATTTGCCGCTGCGATTTGGTTTGGGCGTGATACCTTTGTGCGCTTTTCGCAAGCTGTTTCATTGCGTTATATGGTGAATGAACACGGCTCAGATGAAAAAATTGCAGCGAAGTTAGCGCGAGTTGCGAAAATTCACTTTTCTAAACAACGCATTTCAGCTACAGGGCCACGCTTGCCAAATCGCCAAGCGATGTTTAATAAATTGCTGCAATCCCCTGCGATTCTAAAAGCCATTGAAGATGAAGCAAAAAGCAAGAAAATTCCAATGGAAAAAGCGCAAAAAGAGGCGTATAAAATCTTAGATGAGATCGCCGCCAATGTGAGCTATGAAGGCTTGCGTGTAGCGGATCGTTTCTTACGTTGGCTATGGAATAAACTTTATCAAGGTATTGATGTGCAACACGCTGATCGTGTGCGCAAATTGGCACTTGAAGGCCACGAAATCGTTTATGTGCCTTGCCATCGCAGCCATATTGACTATTTATTGCTTTCTTATGTGTTATATCATCAAGGTTTGGTAACACCGCATATCGCTGCTGGAATAAACTTAAATTTCTGGCCTGTGGGCGCAATGTTCCGCCGTGGTGGCGCATTTTTTATTCGCCGTACATTTAAAGGTAATCGACTGTATTCAACTATTTTCCGTGAATATTTAGGTGAATTATTCCATCGTGGTTACTCAGTTGAATATTTCATTGAAGGCGGACGTTCCCGCACTGGGCGTTTACTTGCGCCAAAAACAGGAATGATGTCAATGACCTTGCAAGCCTTGCAGCAACGCCAAACGCGTCCGATTTCTGTCGTGCCTGTTTATGTGGGTTATGAGCACGTTTTAGAAGTGGACACTTACGCCAAAGAATTGCGTGGTGCGGCAAAAGAGAAAGAAAATGCGGGGCTGGTGTTACGCGTAATCAAAAAATTGCGTAATTTAGGCAAAGGCTATGTGAATTTTGGCGAGCCGATTGTATTAAGCAGTTATTTGAACCAACATTTCCCAGAATGGAAAGAACCACATTCAGAAGATGAGCGTTCACAATGGTTTAATAAAGCGGTTGATTCTGTTTCAAACCAAGTTATGGTGAATATTAATAATGCCGCAGCGGTTAATGCGATGAATTTAACAGGGACGGCATTGTTGTCATCTCGTCAGCGTGCCTTGACGCGTAAACAGTTATTAGAGCAGTTAGCAAGTTATCAGCAATTTTTGCAGAATGTGCCTTATTCTGATGATGTGATTGTGCCAAGCGAAACGCCAGAAGAAATGCTCGATCACGTTTTAAACCTTGACCGCGTAGGCGTTCTGGTTGAAAAAGATAATTTTGGCGAAATTATTCGCTTAGAGCGTAATTCTGCTGTGTTGATGACTTATTACCGCAACAATATTCAGCACTTATTCGCTTTGCCTTCTTTGGTGGCCAGCATTGTGTTGCATTATGGTGCAATCCAAAAAGATCTTGTGTTGGAGGCAGTTGGAAAAATTTATCCGTTCTTGCGCGGTGAATTATTTTTACATTTTAGCGATGATGAATTAAAAGAGCGTGTAGAAAATATTATTCAAGAATTGCAACGACAAAATATTATTCAGTGCAATGAGAATTTGCTCGCAATTCATAAACCGCAAGTCAGAATGTTGCAACTTTGGTCATCGGGCGTGAGAGAGATTTTGCAGCGTTATTACATCACAGTGAGCATTCTACAAAATGATCCAACCATTTCTCGTGCGACATTGGAAAAAGAAAGTCAATCGGTAGCGCAACGTTTATCTGTGTTGCACGGTATTAATGCGCCAGAGTTTTTTGATAAAGCGGTGTTTTCTGCGTTTGTGGGTAACCTAAAACAATATGGTTATTTTGATGAGAATAACCAAGTGAACGAGGCGTTACTTGACGAACTCAGCGAAATTCTTGCGCAAATGATTTCTACTGAAGTTCGACTCACAATTAAAAGTGCGGTGGAAAAAACAGAAGAAATTGATTAATGTTGTGATTTAATATGTTCAAATAAGTAAAAAACCTTAGCAAATAGCTAAGGTTTTTTGTATTTTGAAACGTGGTATCTATTTTAGGTGGCAATCCGATTGCTAGGTGATCAAGAAACGCATAGAAAAGTTTTCACCGAGATAATTAATGCTGAAATCAGGTTCACTATAAAAAATCACTGGAACAAAGAGTGGTGGAAAAAAGTGCGGTGAAAAAACGGAAGAAATTGAGCAATTTGTATCTCAATCATCTTAACAACACACAATAAGAAACCCTAGCAGGTCGCTAGGGTTCTTTCCATAAAACTATGCAATTAAACTGAGCATTTCTTCCGCATTGGCTAAGGCGCTTTCGGTAACCTTGGTTGAGCCAAGCAATCTGGCTAAGGCTTTCACACGCTGTTGCTGAGAAAGTGCGGTCATTTTTGTTTCTGTTTTTCCGTCAATGGTTTGTTTTTCTACGCAAAAATGTTGATGTCCACAGCACGCCACTTGCGGCAAGTGGGTAACACAAATCACTTGGCATTTTTGCCCTAACTTGCGTAATAATTTTCCTACCACGCTTGCGGTTGCGCCGCTGATTCCTACATCAATTTCATCAAAAATAAGCGTTGGAATGGCGGATTTATCAGAGGTCAGCACCTGTAACACTAAAGCGATACGAGAAAGCTCCCCACCCGATGCCACTTTTGCCAAAGGCTGAGCAGATTGTCCAAGGTTCGCTTGCAGAATAAATTGCACCTGATCCATTCCGTGAGTGGTCAGTTTATTTTCCGCTTGTTCCACGCGAATAGAAAATTCAGCATTTTCCATTGCCAGTTGTTTAATCCCTTTGGTAACTTGCGTTGAGAGCTTTTCTGCCCCTTTTTGGCGGCTTGCACTCAAAGATCGAGCATTTTCTAACAACTGTGCATAAGCCTGTTTTTCCTGTTCAATGAGTGCATCTTCACTATCCGCAAAATCTACCAGCTGATCGAGTTCTTGTCTTAAGGAGCGATGTAACGCAACCAATTCCTCGGCTTTTACATTGTGTTTACGCGCAAGTTGAAGCGCTTGGCTCATTCTGCTTTCTACTTCTTGTAAACGATAAGGATCAGGTTCAATGTTGCTAGATAGATGTTGGATCTCAGAGCTGGCTTCTTGCACTTGAATCAGCGCTTCTTGCAACATTGTGAGTGCATCATTGTAGTGCGGATCAAGTGCGTGTAATTCCTCTAAATTTTGCACCGCACGATAGAGCAGGCTATCCACGTTCAGCTCATCATTTTCACTCAATAAATTCAACACGGATTGAGAAAGGGCGGTAAGCTCTTCACTGTTGGCAAGGCGGTTGTATTCTTCTTCTAATTCAGCAAATTCATTTTCTTGCAAATTAAACTCATCAAGTTCTTCCACCTGATATTGCAAAAGTTGTTTTTTCGCTTCATTTTCTGCGCATTTTTGTTGGAAGTTTGCCACTTGTTGTTGCAAATCTTTCCATTGGCGATAGTGTTTTTGCACTTTGGCAAGTAAATCATTATGAGCGCAATAGTGATCCAATAAAGTGAGTTGATAGTCATTTTTTAGTAAACGCTGTGAGGAATGTTGTCCGTTCACTTGAATTAAAAACTGGCCCAGCTCTTTAAGCTGGCTGGCAGAAACGGGAATGCTATTAATAAAGCCTTTGGAGCGCCCATCTGCGCTTATCACACGGCGTAAAATACAGTTTTCTGGATTATCTTCATCTTGCAATTCTTGGGCTTTGAGCCATTTATCCGCAGGGCTGTTTGGCGCAATGTGGAATGTGGCACAAATATCCGCACGGTTTTGCCCCTCACGCAGCATCGCACTTTCGGTACGTTGCCCTAAACACACGCCAAGGGCATCAATGGCAATGGATTTTCCCGCCCCAGTTTCACCCGTAATGACGGACATTCCTTGTGCTAATTCAATATCAAGATGATGAACAATGGCAAAATTATTGATCGTAAGTTGAGTAAGCATAATACACTCCCATTTAACTGTATGTATATCAGTTTATAACTGTTTTTATATACAGTAAAGGGTTTTGTGCAAATTTTTTATGCAGAATTTCTCAACCAGCCTAATTTTGTACTTAACACATTGTAATAATTGTAATTTTTTAAGTGCAATAAACGCAGTTTATGTTTGCTTTTATAAATATGCACCACATCATCAGGGGGGAATGGCAGGGCAACTTGGCTGTCACAACCCACTTCTAATTGCGGCGTGTTGTAATCGGCAAAGCGAATGGAAATCTTACTTTCGCCGTCAATAACCAAGGGGCGAGAAGAAAGCGTGTGCGGAAACATTGGCACAAGGGCAATGGCGTTCAGTTGTGGAGTAAGAATAGGGCCGCCAGCAGAAAGAGAATAAGCCGTTGAGCCGGTTGGAGTTGAAATAATCAAGCCGTCAGAACGTTGTGAAAATGCCAGTTTATCATCAATATAAACGTGGAAATCGATCATATGCGCAATTTTGGCAGGGTGAATCACCGCTTCATTTACCGCATTGCTGGTGGCAATAATTTGCCCTTCGCGTTCAATTGCGGTTTCCAAAAGAAAGCGTTCTTCCACGAAAAACTCACCACGATCTAAACAGGCCTCCAGCTGCGCATAAGCATTTTTCGGATCAATATCCGTGAGAAAACCTAAATTGCCACGGTTAATGCCAATTAAGGCAATATCATATTTTGCCAAGATTCTGGCACGCCCAAGCATATTGCCATCACCACCAATCACGATAGCTAATTGCGCGCGTGTACCAATTTCATCTAACCCTGCAAGATGTTGCGCTGGCAAGTCTAAGCGCTCACCAACACTTTTTTCCACTAGCACTTGATAGCCTTTTTCGGACAGCCACTGAAATAAATTTTTGTGCATTTGCAAATTTACATCATTGCGCGGACACCCAACCAATCCAATAGTATGGAAAGAATTATGCAAGGTTTTATTGTCGATTAAATGAGTTGTGGACATAATATTTATTTTTATGCGAAAAACAGACCGCACTTGAATTCAAGAAATTAGGGGCTATATTACACATAAACTGTGTCAGTGGCTAGTCTTAGGGTCTGTTGATAACTCAAATACAAAATGAATTATCAACAGACCCTAGCAACTGTCAATTTTTATGTTTTTTGTTACAATAACGCAAACTTTTGAACAGATGGAGAAAACAATGTCAGAACAAGAACAACAAGTGGAAAAAAACGAATTAGATCAAGAACAAACGGAACAAGTGGAACAAGCAGAAAACGCACAAGAAACTGCTGAGCAGCAGGAAAGTGCTGAAAATCTTGAAGGCGATGCTTTAGAAGAAGCCATTGCTCGCGTGCAAGAGCTTGAAGAACAGCTCGCTGAAACAGCAAAAAAAGAGCAAGACATTTTGTTACGCAGTCGTGCGGAAATGGATAATATCCGCCGCCGTGCTGAGCAAGATGTGGAAAAAGCGCATAAATTTGCTTTAGAAAAATTTGCTAAAGATCTGCTTGAAACCATTGATAACCTAGAGCGTGCGCTAGCAACCCCAGTTAGCACGGAAGATGAGAGCTTAAAAGGCGTGCTAGACGGTGTAGAATTAACCTTAAAAGGTTTATTGGCAACGGTTGCACGCTTTGGCGTGGAAGCCGTGGGTGAAGTGGGCGAAACTTTCAACCCAGATTTACACCAAGCCATTTCAATGCAGCCGACAGAAGGCTTCGCAAGCAACCAAATCACAGCCGTATTACAAAAAGGCTATTTGCTAAACGGCAGGGTGATTCGCCCTGCAATGGTGATGGTGGCGGCGTAATAAAAGGTCATCATAATAAATAAAAATAGGCGAGTGTATCGCCTATTTTTTTGGGTCTAAAGTTTCGTTGATATTTTTCTGAGCTAGCTTTTCTTGCTTTTTCTGTTCACGTCGTTTTTGAAAGAAAGCACTGAGTTTTTGGCTACATTCTTCTTGCAGCACGCCACCTGTAATTTCAAGGCTGTGGTTCATTTTATAATCATCAAAAAAATGAAAGCGTGAACCCACAGCCCCAGTTTTGAGATCATAAGCCCCGAACACTAACCGTTTGATTCGGCTATGTAAAATCGCCCCTGCGCACATTGTGCAAGGTTCAAGGGTAACGTACAGCGTAGTGTTGAGCAGGCGGTAGTTTTGTTGCGCTTGCCCCGCTTGGCGCAGTGCCACAATTTCGGCGTGGGCAGTAGGATCGTGCTGAATAATGGATAAATTCCAGCCCTCTGCCACAATCTTTCCTGCATCATCAACTAACACTGCGCCCACAGGAATTTCCCCTAAGGCTTCGGCTTTATCGGCAAGGCTTAGGGCGTAGCGCATCATTTTTTCATCAAAATCCGACCGCACTTTTGTTTTCCTTATGAGCTGAAAGAATGTGAAAAATCAGCCATATATTGGCTGATTGGGAAAATAAAGTGCGGTGCTTTTTGGCACAATTTTTTCATTTTGCTATTTTAATCTTTACACCGAGAAAGGATATTTAATCGCAGGGTGAGATTCATAGCCAATGACCTTGAAATCATCCATTGTTACCCAAGTTTCTAGATCCTCAAGGGTTTTGATGTCAGGATTAATTTCTAATTTCGGCAGTGGCAATGGCTCACGCTTGAGTTGAACATTTTGCATTAGCTCAAGCTGATCTTCATAAATATGCGCATTGACGATTTTATGATACGCCATTCCTGCTTTTTTCCCTGTAATCTGCGCCATTAATGCTAAGAAAGTAAACACTTGAATTTGATTGAAATTCAGCCCGAGTGGTACATCGCAAGAACGCTGATAGCTGGTTAAATAGAGCATATCACCAAGCAAAGAAAAGGTGTGCGTGTGCATACAAGGACGCAAACAGCCGAGTTCAATTTCACCTGGATTATAAAACGTGATAATTTCGCCACGATCGTCTAGCCCTTTGGTTAAATCATTCACTACCTTACGCAACTGGTCGAGAGTTTCGCCGTTAGGTTTACGCCAAGCGCGCCCTTGCACGCCGTAAACACGTCCCATATCGTCCGTGCCTTTGCGGTGTGGATTATTCAACCAAGCCTGATTTTCATTGGCGTTGGCGTCCCACGTTTTTGTGCCAAGCTGGCGGAAATCTGCGGCGTTGTCATAGCCACGAATATAGCCTAAGAATTCCGCAATGGCCGCTTTCCAATAGCTTTTTCGCGTAGTGATTAGTGGAAATTCATTGTCCGCCACATTGTAGGTAAGATCAGCGTTAATTAGGGTTAAACAACGTTTTCCAGTACGTTCATTTTCCACCCAAGTGCCGTTATCAATGATGTTTTTGCATAAATCTAAATATTGACGCATTGTAAATTTCCCCTATTTTTTCACCGCACTTTTGTAAGCCATAAGCATAATCAGCGCACCGAGTAAAATCATTGGCAATGACAGAATTTGCCCCATTGAAATATGCTGTTGGAAGAATAAGCCGAGTTGCGCATCAGGCTCACGAAAATATTCAATAATAAAGCGGAATGTGCCGTAGCCGACTAAAAATAATCCTGCCACAGAGCCTGCTGGACGTGGCTTTTTGATAAACAGATTAAGGATAATAAATAGCACCAAGCCCTCTAACACTGCTTCGTAAAGTTGCGAAGGGTGGCGCGGTAAATAACCGCCAGAAGGGAACAATACCGCCCAAGGTACGTCCGTTACACGCCCCCAAAGCTCATCATTAATAAAGTTACCAATACGCCCCATTCCTAAGCCAAAAGGAATAAGTGGCGCAACAAAATCTGCTGTCGCCCAAAAGC
This sequence comes from Avibacterium volantium, assembly GCF_900635775.1. Classification (NCBI taxonomy): domain Bacteria; kingdom Pseudomonadati; phylum Pseudomonadota; class Gammaproteobacteria; order Pasteurellales; family Pasteurellaceae; genus Avibacterium; species Avibacterium volantium. The sequence continues at coordinate 960,947 of NZ_LR134167.1, forward strand.
CGCGGTGTTGTAATTTTGCGGTAATAAACATTGCCAAAATCACCCCAATTAAGCCGCCGTGGAAAGACATTCCCCCTTCCCACACGCGGAATAAATACATCGGATCTTGCAAGAAATAATCGAACTGGTAGAACATCACATAACCGATACGTCCACCAAGAAATACACCAAGAAAACCGTTAAATAATAGGCTATCCACTTGTTCTGTTGTCCAGCCGCTATTTGGGCGGTTAGCACGGCGAACCGCAAGCCAGCGCGCGAACACAAAGCCGATTAAATACATTAATCCATACCAACGCAAGGCAACAGGGCCAAGCTGGAAAATGACAGGATCAAATTGGGGAAAGGTTAAAAATTGTGAAGTCATACAGTTCCTTTATTTTATTAACATATTGATCGCAATGCAGATCAATAGCACGGCAAAATAACGTTTTAAAGTTTTCACCGGCAATTTATCTGTGGTGCTAGCCCCAAGTTTTGAAGTAAAAAATGAGGTTGCCGTAATTCCCACCACAGCAGGTAAATACACATAACCTAATGAATAACTTGGCATATTTGCTTGTCCCCAGCCGCCCACAATAAAGCTTAGCATTCCTGAAAGTCCAAGCAACATTCCACAGAATGCTGATGAGCCGATGGCTTTTTTCATTTCAATACCACGCCCATTCAAAAATGGCACAATAAAACCACCGCCGCCAATGCCTGCAATGCTGGAAGCAATTCCAATCAAGATTCCACCAATCACAGAAGAAGTGGTAGTGAGCGCTTTTTTCACTTCTTTCGGTTTAATCGAAAGCAACATTTTCACCGCGAGATACACTACCAAGCAGGCAAATAATTTGCTTGATACGCTTTTATCTAAATTGCCGACAAAAAGTCCTGAAATAAAGGTCGTTACCATAATCACAGGGGCAAGCACTTTCACCGCAGGCCAAACAATATTGCCTAATTTATGATGACGTTGCGCCGAAGAAAATCCTGTTACCACAATGGTGGCGAAAGAGGTTCCCAATGCCGTGGACATCAAAAGTTCGCTAGGCACATCAACCATTGGCAATAAATAAACCAACACGGGAACAATAATCAGCCCGCCGCCAATGCCAAATAAGCCCGCTAAAAAGCCGACCAGACAGCCGACAATTAAACAAATAAGAAAAAAGCTCAGCATTATGCCCCCCTTGTTCGATGAAATGAACGTTTATGGAATTTGCCTGATGAATATTTTTTACCAGAATACTTGTTCGCCGTATTTGGTGCAGAATGGTTTGGCGAAGATTTCTGTTCTTGAGAATAGGAATTTGGCTGATTTTTCCCATTAAATAATACCGCCGCAAATTCCTTCATTGCCTTGCGGTACACTTCTTTTTTGAAAGGCACAACCTGACGCACAGGATACCAAAAACTCACCCAACGCCAGCCATCAAATTCTGGCGATTTGGTGGTTTGCATATTAATGTCTTTTTCGTCCGAAACTAATTGCAATAAGAACCAACGCTGTTTTTGTCCGATACACATTGGTTTGCTGTCGTAGCGTAATAAGCGTTTAGGAAGTTTATAGCGCAACCATTGTTTTGAAACATAAAGCAATTTAACATCTTTACGGGTTAAACCCACTTCTTCAAAAAGCTCACGATACATCGCCTGCTCAGCCGTTTCATTATCGTTTATGCCGCCTTGCGGAAACTGCCACGAGTTTTGCCCATAGCGTTTCGCCCACAAAACCTGACCTTTACGGTTACAAATGACAATTCCCACATTCGGACGGTAGCCATCGAAATCGATCACTATCGTTCACCTTAGTTTTAAAAATTTTAAATTCTGAATTGGTGAATTGTTTCACAAACTCAAGGTTTTAACAACCCGCAAACACGCTTTTAAGGCGGTTTTCTATCAGAATTTGACTAGATAAAATCTTCCTACCTGTTAATAAATTGAATTAAAATTACAACGCTGTGCATAACATTGTGAAAAGTGCGGGAATAAAATTAAATTATTTGTGCATAAGGATAAAAAATCCTTTATTTTAAAATAAGTTAAAATAGATCCTTGTTAACCATTAAGATCTAAAATCAAGATCCAAGATCGCATTTTTTTACTCCAATTACCGCTTAGAAAAAAATCATACTGTATTTTTATCAGGATTTTCACCGCACTTTTATTGTCAAACTGTGAGTTATTCAGCATTTCTGTGGATAAAATTGTGGTTTTATACAGAATAGGTGGGAATTAAATGTTAAGTTTGCCATAAGCATAATAAGCCAAAAGAATAAAACCATTAAAAATCAAAAAGATAGAGTAATAAAAACGCGTTTTCGCATTGTGAATTAAAAGCTAAAAAAGGACTGATTATTAATTAATCGAAGATCAAAGTGCGGTGGTTTTCTCTCACATTTTTTACAAAATCTGCCCTAAAACTTGACCTTTACCACCTGTTAAACTTTATACTATGGCAAATTTTTATTTAGGATCATTTATGCACCATCACCACCACGATCACGGCTCACAAAATCAACGTATTTTAGCTTTCAGTTTTGCCATTATCATCGCTTATATGGTGATCGAATTTCTCGGCGGTTATTATTTCAACAGCCTAACTCTAATGGCGGACGCAGGTCATATGGCAAATGATAGCCTTTCTTTATTACTTGCCTTTGTCGCCCTGTTTTTCAGCCATAAAACACAAAAATATTTTGCTCTACTCAATGCGGTTTCTTTAATTATTGTGGCGATTTGGATTTTATGGGAAGCCATTGAACGCTGGCAAAATCCTTTACCCATTAATGCCTTACCAATGCTAGGCGTGGCAATAGTGGGGCTGTTGGTCAATATGATTGTGGCGTGGTTAATGCTAAAAAGTGATCACGAAAATCTAAATATTCGTGCCGCCTATTTACACGTTCTGGCTGATTTATTTGGCTCTGTTATCGCGATCATTGCGGGGCTAAGCGCCTGGCTGTGGCAAATTCAGTGGATAGATATTGTCGCCAGCGCTATTTTAAGTATGTTTATTTTGCGCAGTGGGCTGAGCATAATGAAAGCCACAATAGCGGGGCAGCATTTAGGGCATTCTCATTAAGCGAAATGTCAGCAGAATAGAAATTTGATGAAAACAAAGTGCGGTGGAAAAATTCAAAAAATTTCCACCGCACTTGTGTTTATAGGCTGTTTAAATATTTTTCCCAATCAAAATATTGCCCGGGGTCGATTTTTCTGCCGGGGGAAATGTCGCTATGCCCCACAATGCGATCTTTACGAATTTTGGGATAACGTTGCATTATGCTTTGCGTGAGCGTTGTTAGTGTTGCATATTGCTGCTCTGTGAAGGGCTGATTGTTGCTGCCTTCTAATTCAATGCCAATCGCGAAGTCATTACATTTTTCACGTCCTTGAAAGCAGGATACGCCCGCGTGCCAAGCACGATCATTGAAGCTGACATATTGCGTAATTTTTCCCTCACGATTAATCAGGCAATGCGCTGACACGCGGAGATCTTTGATTTCTTCAAAATAAGGGTGCTGGCTTGGATCTAAGCGCCCTTGGAAAAAGGCATCAATAAAATTTCCGCCAAATTGTTCGGGGGGAAGACTGATGTAATGAATGACGAGCAACGAAATATCTTGCGGATCGGGACGTAAATCATAGTGGGGCGAGGGGCAATGTTTTTGTTTTGCCAACCAGCCTGATTGATCAATGGAAAATATCGATTTCATAGTTTTTTTGCGATCGTGATCGAGAAAAAGTGCGGTGCTTTTTGGCTTTATTTTTAATTTGCGCCACACTTATTCGCGCGGGTTATTCATTGCTCGTATTCTATCGAAAATTAATGTTAAGAGAAATCAACAAGGACAGCTTATGAACAGATTTTCTACTCGTTTGAAGAATCAAGAGGGGTTTACGTTAATTGAATTAATGATTGTAATCGCCATTGTGGCTATTTTGGCAACAATCGCCGTGCCAGCTTATCAAAACTATACGAAAAAAGCGGCAATTTCAGAGCTTATTCAAGCTGCAAGCCCTTATCGCTCTGAAGTGGAACTTTGTGTGTATAACACAAATTCAACCAACAAATGTAATGCGGGAACAAATGGCATTCAGAAAAATTAACCAATAAGGGCAAAGTGGGCTCGATTGATGTGCAAAAAGGGAAAATTACCGTTACAGGCAGAGAGAACTTGGCGGGGATAAGTTATTCTTTAAGCGCAAGTGGTGATGCTGCCAAAGGGGTTACTTGGACGGTGAAATGCGATAAATCTGCTGAATTATTCCCGGCGGGATTTTGTGGCTGATGGGGATAAATAATGGCGGAATATGCGTTACAGCCGCAAATGACGGTTTGTGCGGTAGATGGAAAATTTTTTGAAATTCCACCGCACTTATGGCAGCAAAACCAACAGCAAAAAGCCCTGCTAATTCGCTATTTTGCTGTGCCATTGCAAGAAAATGCCCAAACGCTTTGGTTAGGCATTGATGATTTGAATAACCTTTCTGCTTGCGAAACCTTTTCTTTTTTAACAGGAAAAGTGGTTGAACCTGTGTTGTTGCAAGGGCAAGATTTGAAATTGCTCTTGCAAAGTCTTGCGCCAAATGTGGCGGAAGAACCTGCTGTACCCGATTTTTATCGCCCCACTGAGCAGATTAAAACGGAAAATGTGCAAGAAAAAGCCGATGAGCCAGTTATTCAACTCTTAGATCGGCTTTTTGAAAAGGCGTTACAACTGAATGCTTCAGATATTCATTTAGAGCCACAGCGCGAGCAGTTGCAAATCCGCTTTCGTATTGATGGCGTATTGCAGTGCCAGACGCCATTATCCACGCAAATTAGTCAGCGCTTAATTTCTCGCTTAAAATTGCTCGCTCGCCTTGATATAAGCGAAACACGTTTGCCACAAGATGGACGTTTTCATTTTAAAACCACCTTTTCTGATGTGTTAGATTTTCGCCTTTCCACCTTGCCCACCCAGTATGGCGAAAAAGCGGTGTTACGTTTGCAGAAAAACAAGCCTGTCAGCTTAGCGTTTTCACAGTTGGGAATGAACGCAGCGCAGCAAAAGGCTTTGCAGCAAGCCCTTTCACAGCCTCAAGGCTTGATTTTAGTTACAGGCCCAACAGGAAGCGGAAAAAGTATTACCCTTTACACCGCACTTGAATGGTTGAATCAGTCGGAAAAGCATATTCTCACCGCCGAAGATCCCATTGAAATAGAACTGCCGGGCATTATCCAAACGCAAATTAATCCACAAATTGGGCTAGATTTTAACCGATTGTTACGCACATTTTTACGCCAAGATCCTGACATCATTATGCTTGGCGAAATTCGAGATGCAGAAAGTGCAGCGATTGCTTTGCGTGCTGCACAAACAGGGCATCTAGTGCTTTCTACGCTGCATACCAATAATGCTCATTCAGCAATTTCTCGCTTATTGCAGCTCGGTATTCAGCAGCACGAAATTGAAAGCAGTTTGCTGCTCGTTATCGCCCAGCGTTTAGTGCGCAAAATTTGTACGCATCACACCGAAAATTGCGATTGCTATCAAGGCTATAAAGGGCGTTGCGGAATTTATCAATTTTTACAACCGCACTTTAATAATGGGGAAATTTCCTATCAAACGGATTATGCTTCCTTACGAGAAAGCGGATTGGAAAAGGTAAAGCAAGGAATAACCGATCCCGCTGAAGTAGAAAGAGTGCTAGGGAAATTGATGGAGAGCGAATAAAAAGTGGGAGAAAAATAAATTATCTCCCACTTCAAAGGTGAGTTGATTAGAAACGATATTCTAATTTACCCGCAAAGTAAGTTTGTTTTAGTCCATAGTCAGAAAGGGATTTTCTATGGCTAATTTGGGCACTGATGTTTAGGTTTGGTGTAATATCATAACCTGCGCTGGCAGAGAATAATAAGGCATTTCCTAATTTACCCGTTTTGTATTGCTGAGTTGTTCCATCATTGAGAGTTAAGACAGGGGTATTTCCTGTATTGTGTTCATACATTGTACGGAATTTCAATGATTTCCACGTAATTTCACCCCCAATTTGTTGAGTGAAAATATATTGTCGATCATTATTGATATTCCAACTGAAGGTATGATCCTCAATATTGGCTTTGCTATTTTGATATTGCAACGCAATAATTGGCGTTAAACGGACTTCATTTAGTAAGAAATGATAGCCTGTTTCTGCACCAATTCCCCAAGAATGGCCTCTCACTTTGGCTAAATCTTGATGTTGTGAAGTGGAAATTTTACCTCGCACATATTGATAGTTTCCACTGAGATTAACATAGCTTTGTTCGGTTAGTTGATTTTCTAATGTGAACAATACCCCCACAGATTTATATTTTACCGAGCTACTGCCTTCAATTTCTGTGGTTTTTGGTTCAACCGAGAATTTGCTGAGAGCGAGCCCTAAGTGAAGATGCTGTTTATCGTTGAGATCAAGGCGACCACCAAATAAGGTGCTATTCGTGGTGGATTTGTAGCCATAGCCATAATCACTAAAGCCAAGGTTGTTATCATAAGTGGCTTTACGATGTTGTTGTAAAACATAGAAATTTTTCGTTCCTTGCGTAATGTTTTGGGCAAAGGTTTGAGCCTGCATATAACTATGTTCTAACAAGGCTAAATTCGTCACCAAATAGGCTGGAACTTGGCTATTTAATGCTGGGCGATAGGTTGAGGCACTTGCGGTTGCACTGGCGGTTGCTACATTGCCTGCTAATGGCGTAACTGTTGCATTACCTGTATTTGGATTGGTAGGTGCTGCTACCACCACAGCATTATCTACTGGGGAAGTGGTTTCTGTGCTGTTATCCACATTCCCTGTATTTGGATTAGTAGGTGGTGTTACCGCAGCATTATCCACTGGAGACGTGGTTTCTGTGCTGTTATCCGTATTTTCTGCATTTGGATTGGTAGGTGGTGTTACCACAGCATTATCTACTGGGGAAGTGGTTTCACTGCTGTTATCCGTATTTTCTGTATTTGGATTGGTAGGTGGTGTTACCACAGCATTATCCATAGGAGCGGTAGTTTCACCGCTATTGTCAGTATTCCCTTCATCTTGGTTTGCTGGAGGGGTTACTGTCGTGTCCGCGGTTGGTGGAATCGGTGCAGCTGTGTCATCAGGTTTAGGGCTTTCCTCTTTTGGTGGTGTTGTTGGAGCTTTAATAATTGGTGATAACGGTTCGCCATTTTCATTAATTAGCAAGGTTTGCAAGCGGTAATCGTTGAAATTGCTGTTGTTCTCACCAAAACTATTTTCACTTGCCGTAGTTGCCCCTTTTTCAACGCTAACTAAGGTGTAGCGATTAATATGGCTTTCATCATTATGAACAGCTTTCGCCAAATTGAACGCATCTATGCGGCTGGTTTCGCCTTTTACTTGAATGAGTGAAATACCCTCATCAGCATCGTAGCGTTCGTTTTTATTAGTATCGGAATTACCGATCTGGCTATTGAGTAAGTTTATATTTACCGGAATAGGTTGGGTGGTGGTTAAATCTCCATTAATCAGCACGCGATCCGCACGCCATTCTGTCATATTTTCGGAAACGTTATCCACATTTAATGTAATATCCGCCCCCTCATTGGTTACATTCCCAAAGGATAGGGTTTTAGGTTGGAAATTGGCATTTCTGGATTTGCTGCCGTTTGCCGTATGATTTAAGTGCGGGGCATTATTCGGTGCAATATGGGCATTGGCTTGCCAATAAGTATGTGAATGAACGATCCCATTTCCCGTTAAACTCGCATTTTCTTTGATATATAATGGCGAATGATTTAATTCCCCTTCTAAAATGGTTACCCCTTGATTTAACAAGGTTTTTCCTTTGTGATTGAATTGTCCGATTAAATATAATGTACCCTCTCCATTTTTGCTTAAACTACCTTGCCCTTGCGTATCAGCAAATAAACGGCTTGTTTGGTTGGCACTAATATCCGTATTAATTTGGCTTGTGTTATCAAGTGCAATGGTATCAAAGCGAGCAATCACGTTATCTTTTATGCTTAATGTGGCATTATTCGCTAAATTTGCATTTTGCGTTAAATGGGAAGTATCTGGTGCATAAATTATTTCACCTTGGTTGATGGTAAGCTCGTTTAAGGTTGAATTTGTTTCCAAGGTTAAGTGGTTATTATTAAGTGCGGTTGGTTTATAGGCAAAATTTAATTTACCTTGATCATCACCAAGCATTTCACCCTTAATTTTTCTTACCCCAGATTGAAAATAGTTAAGCGTGCTAGCTTTGGTGGCATTGCTATTAATAATATTGCCGTTAATTGTTTCAGCTTGCAGCCCTTTATCCTGGCCATTTTCAATGGTGAAATTATTGCCATTTAAGTCAAACGTCCCTTCATTCAAGCTGAGATTTTCGGCTTTAATTTGGTTTTCACCATATAATTTTACTGTGCCTTCAGGGTTTACGATAATATCGGAATAGGCTTGAACTTGACCATCTTTTTCCTGCTGTTTTAAGCCTAATGTGCCTTCATTAACCACCATTTTGGCAGGGTTTACCCCTTCACCGATTTTAATAATTTCCCCATCACCAATTTTATAGAATGTTTCAGCAACGGTGCTATTACGCTCATATTCAAATGGCGTGTTCCGTTTATCACGATGCAAGATATTGTCTTGCCATACAAGCTCTTGAATATTTAAGCGAACAAAATCAATTTTTCCTTCCGCACCTTCATAAAGCAAGCCAATATCGCCATTTGGCAATTCAGTTAAGCTGCTATAGGCGTAATTATTTGGTGTAATTGTGGTGGTATATTTCCATTCAATAGAACCATCTTCTTGCACTTCACCAAGCCAGACTTTACCATTGCTGCGTCTGTTAGAATGTGGATTAGCAAAAAGGATATGTTCTTTGCCATTAATACGTTTGGAATATTTAATTACTGAAAGTTGGCAATAAGGTTCTAGTAACACGTCATCTAAAATAACGTCTTTTTCCCAAGTGTAACCACCGTCATAACTGGTGGAAATATGCACGCGATTATGTGGTGTTACACGAGAAAAGAGTTTTAATTGTCCGTTGTCTAATTCAATCACTTGGGATTCGGTAATTTCATAGCCATAAGTGCCGTTAAGCAGACGTGATCCGCCTTGTGCCGCAAATCTGCTATCAATTGGTGATTCACCACGTTCCCAAGTTTTGCCACCGTCTTTACTAATGATAACCGCTGCTGCTTGTTTATTATTGTTATTGGTGTAGTAAACCGGCATCACTAAAGAGCCGTCTTTAAGCTGAATCCCTGTTCCGGGGCCTGTTCCCATAAAACGCATCCAATCGGCTTTCACTTGAGAGTTAATATTGACCGGGTTAGACCAAGTTTCACCGTCATTATCACTATAAGTGAGCCATAAATTGCTGGTGATGGTTGATTTAAGTGGGGCACTATCATTATTTGGATTTTTCGTTTGTAAATAAATATTTCCTAAACGTGTATCGCCTTGATATAAATCACCGAGATCTTTAAATGCCAATTCAGGATTACCATTAATAACAACCCGATAATCTGTTGGTTTATTTTTATCATTATAAACAATGCCGTTTTCACGAATGGTGTAGCGATTATTATATTCGTCAGTTAATAATTGATAATATTTCCCACCGATATTTTTATAACCCGATCCCTCTGCGTTTGGATTTTGGATACCAAAGAAACCTTTTGTTTCAGGGAACATATCCACAATCATAAAGACACGCCCATTGCGCTTGTCTTGCACCATAAGGGGATCGATTAAGAACGCAGAATTTTGACCGCCATAAGATTGGCTAGCAAGATCAATCACTGTTTGGCTTTTTTGCCAGGTTAAGCCTCCATCAAAACTGCGGCGGATTGCAGTGTCAATATTTCCCCAGTCAGCAGAATGTTGCCAACGCTTGTCGATAGCGGCAATAACAACGCCGTTTTGCGTGGTGAGTAAGGAAGGAATACGGTAATTTTTTGCGCCATCTTGATTTGGTTGAAAGAGCGATTCTTTTTCCGTTAGCATTGCTCCTGAAGCTCGATGCTTATCCGCATTCTCGCTTTCGTTTCGGCGATAGGTTTCCGCTAATTCTTGGTGTAGCGCTTTGATTTTTTCTTCTGACAATACTTGTTCGGTAACCCCCGCAGAATAAATATTTCCACTAAAACGCATTTCATTGCCAGAGCTTCTTGGCGTTTTTCCTAAATAAGCAATATTTAAGTTCTCAATATCTTTGAAGAATTTAGAATTATTATGTGTTTGTTTTAATTCGCCATTCACATAAATTTTAATTTGGTTATTTGTTTTATCAAACGTATAGGTAATGGTTTGATAATCTTTATTTTGATTATTGACATTCGCCGTAAGTGCGGAATTATTAATTAAATAGTTGTTATTATTTCTTAATTCTAAGCCAAAGGTATCCGTGCCTTGTTTCCTTAACATATAGAAATTAATATAGTGGTTGGTGTGTCCACCTTGGGTTGAAGCACCTAAAAGAGAATAAACATTATCACCACCATTGGTTTTAAAACCAAAAGTTAAAGAACCATTCTCTAAATTAAAAACATCATTTTTAGTGAAGGTTTCAGTGATATTAAGTGGCTTGAAAAATTCGGTATTTGATTTGAAATCTAAGATTCCTTCGCTACTCGCCATGGCATATTGGCTGATAAGACACGAGGAGATTAAAGCTGCCAATGTTGTTTTTTTCATAGGGCATCCTTTGTTTGATGTGAAATTAGGAGTATCTCAGCGCTGATGATATTTTTGCTCCATAATGGAGTAAATAATGATAATTTCACTTCGTGATGTTCTTCACAGAATCATTCTTATTTTCTATCAAAAATGAGAGATTTCTCGCATTTCTACAAAAAGAGAATTTCTCAAAGAGCATTAGAGCCTGTATTTAAAACGTGGTAATATGCCCATCAACAATCAAATGATTCTGACAGTAGCAGGAAAAAACAAAATAAAAGGAACACAATTTGTCCAACCCAATGAGCGAACTAAGCGAAACCTTTACTCTTGAACCGCAAGATAATGCCCGTTTGCAGGCATTGTGCGGAGCATTTGATGAAAATATCCAGTTGATTGAAAAAGAATTTTTCTTGGATATTGCACGGCGTAATTTTACCTTTACGCTGAAATCGAAAGATCCCAATTCGAAATCTCATCACGCAAAATTATTAAATAAAGTGGCGGCGTTGATCCAAACATTGTATTTGGAAACCGCACCGGTGCGTGGCGTGGTGAAAGAAATTGATTTGTCTGATGTGCATTTAGCCATTCAGGAAAATCGAATGTTATTACAACAAGATAGCGAACAAGCAGAACAAAATGCGGTGCCAAAAGTGTATCAAACCACAATCAAAACCAAGCGTGGCTTGATTAAACCGCGTGGGGCAAATCAGATTCAATATTTGCACAATATTTTGCGTTATGACATCAGTTTTGGTATTGGGCCAGCAGGCACGGGGAAAACCTTTCTTGCCGTGGCTGCTGCGGTGGAAGCCTTAGAACGACAAGAAGTACGCCGTATTTTGCTCACCCGTCCTGCGGTGGAAGCAGGGGAAAAATTGGGCTTTTTGCCGGGGGATTTAGGGCAAAAGATTGAGCCTTATTTACGACCGCTCTATGATGCCTTATTTGAAATGCTGGGCTTTGAAAAAGTGCAGAAATTAATGGAACGCAATGTGATTGAAATCGCCCCGCTGGCTTATATGCGTGGGCGTACGCTGAACGATAGTTTTATTATTTTAGATGAGAGCCAAAACACCACCACCGAACAAATGAAAATGTTTTTAACCCGTATTGGGTTTAATTCTAAAGCGGTGATAACGGGCGACATCACGCAAATTGACTTGCCACGCAGCCAAAAATCAGGTTTACGCCACGCCATTGAAGTGCTAGAAAATGTGCCAGAATTGAGCTTCAATTATTTTGACAGTAAAGACATTGTTCGCCACCCAGTGGTTGCCAAAGTGGTGCAAGCCTATGATAAATGGGACGAACAGGAAGAAATTCGCCGTAAAGAACGCGCCTTACAGCGTCAGCAAGAACAGGCGAAACAACAAGCCTTAGAACGAGAAGAAACAGAATGAAAGATGTCATCGTTGATTTACAAATCGCAGTAGAAAATAGCGAAAACTTGCCGACAGAACAACAATTTCAACAATGGGCAACCGCCGCAGTGCAAGCAGAGAACCGGCAACCTGAGATCACCATTCGCGTGGTGGACGAAGCGGAAAGCCAAAGCTTAAATGCCACTTATCGTGGTAAGGATTACCCAACCAACGTGCTTTCCTTTCCTTTTGAATGCCCTGAAGAAGTGGAATTGCCGCTACTCGGCGATTTAGTTATTTGCCGCCAAGTGGTGGAACGAGAAGCGCAAGAACAAGGCAAACCCTTGATGGCACATTGGGCGCATATGGTAGTACACGGCTGTTTGCATTTGCTGGGCTACGACCACATTGAAGATGATGAAGCAGAAGAAATGGAAAGCCTTGAAACGGAAATAATGCAAGATCTTGGCTTTGCCGATCCTTATTTAGCGGAAAAAGCCTAGCCTTGCAGCCACGTCAGCTTTGTATCTTAGTTGGGGAAAATGCGTGGTTACAAACTCAACTTTCCCCTTTATTTTCTTACTTAGCTCACTTTGAAAAACAAAGTGCGGTGCTTTTTTTTGATGAAAATTGCACCGCACTTTTTCCCGATCAAAACATCACGTCAATTCCCTTTAGCAAAGCGAAAAATCAGCTTGGGCGCGAACATTCTCTGATTATTTACGATGCCAGACAAAGCCTAAATCTTGATGCCCTTGCCATTGCCGCAGGTACATTACAAGCGGGTGGGCAGCTTTATTTATTGTTCAACCATTGGCAACATTTAGCCACGCAAATTGATTTGGATAGCCAGCGTTGGAGCGGTGTTCCGCAAGGCATTTGCACTCCGAATTTTGTCCAATTTATGCAGCAAAAAGTGCGTGAATACGGCTTTCCTATTTATCAGCAACAAAATGGCGATAGCTTTTTGCCAGCACCGCATAACTCAGCCATTGATCCGATAAAGCCCTTTCATTCTGCCACGCAGGATCAACAACGTATTTTGCAACAGCTATTAAATGCTCCGAAAGAAATTAATGTGATCACCGCCAAGCGTGGACGGGGAAAATCCGCCTTGGCAGGATTATTTGCCGCCCATTTAGATAAGGTGATTCTCACCGCGCCAAACAAAAGTGCGGTGCAAATTTTGCAAGATTTTGCTGAGAAAGATCTGCTTTTTATAGCCCCCGATGATCTCGTTCAACAAGTGCAACAAGATCCCGATAAGTTTAACGATCATTGGCTGATTATTGATGAAGCGGCGATGATCCCACTCCCCTTATTAATGCAGCTCACAGAGCATTTTCGGGCGATTTTATGCACCACTACGATACAAAGCTATGAAGGAACAGGGCGCGGTTTCTTGCTTAAATTTATGCAAAAAAATCACCGCACTTTGCAACATTTTGAACTCAGCACCCCGTTGCGTTGGCGAGCAGATGATCTGATCGAACCTTTTATTTCTGAGTTGCTTTTATTAGAAGCGGAAAGCCAGTTGGCTCAGCCTGAGTTTCAGCCTAATTTTGTTCCTAATGCGGATTTGCATTTTCATTGGCATCATAGCCACAGCCTTTTTCAGCAAGGGGAATATGAAGATTTTTACGGATTGCTAACTCTCGCTCATTATAAAACGTCCCCCGTGGATTTACGTCGTTTGCTCGATGGCAAGCATCAGCAATTTTTACTGGCAAAATTCAATCAGCATTTATTGGGTGCGCTTTGGCTACTGAATGAAGGGGGAATGAAGGACAGCACGTTGATTGAAGGCATAATGCAAGGTATCCGCCGTCCGAAAGGCAATTTAGTGGCGCAAATATTGTGCCAAGTAAGCCTAAATGAAACGGCGTGCAAGCTGAGTTCAGCACGCATTTCTCGCATTGCCGTGCAACCTAAATGGCGACATCAAGGGATAGGGCAAGCACTAATGGCTGAAGTGAATGAGCCAAGTCTGCATAACCAAGATCGCGCGCAAGATTTTTTATCGGTAAGTTTTGGCTACACGCCTGAGCTTGCTCAATTCTGGCAAAAGTGCGGGTTTAATTTGGTTTATTTAGGTAGCCATAAAGAAGCCAGCAGCGGTTGTTATAGCGCGATTAGCGTAAAAGGCGTAAGCCGCGCAGGGCAAGAGTTTTGTACAAAATTACTGGCACAATTTGAGCGGGATATGCCTCTATCCTTCCACCCTTTAGCCACGCAGCTATGCCCACAAGGGCTGCAAACAAGAGATTTTTCCCTGAATGAACAAGACATCAAAGCGTTACATTATTTTGCTCATTATCAACGAAATTTAGCCAGCACGATCCCAGCTATTCGCCGTTTATTATGGGGCAATCAAGGGGAAACATTGCCTTTGTTGTCGGCATATTGTGAACAAAAAATCTTACCAAGCACGGGCAAAAAGCAATGGGGGCAAGCTTGTCGCGAAGAAGTAAAACGATGGTTGCAAAAGCCAAAAATTCTTTTATGATAAGGAATGCATAAGGCAAAGAATAAATCGCAAAATAGGGGGAAATAATGGCAAATCAACAAAAAGGTGTGCTGCGCAGATTATGGGATAAATACAGCGAATTTTGCAAAGAATTGGGGATCGATCAAGGCGCTTGCCGCAGCTGTGTGCCAGTGGTGAAATTTGATGAAGATCCACCGAAAAAAAGCAGAGCAAGAGAAAGTAGCTAAATCTTAGGATCAGATCGCGATCTTTACATTTCTCATTTTTCAATCATTCCTTACAAAGCCATTTGGCGCATTGCTCAAATGGCTTTCTTTTTGGCCGAAATATACAAATCTTTACATAAGATCCGGATCAAACTGCTTGCAACTTAGTCAAACTAATACTAAACTTACGAATAAGTGGTAAAAAGTGGTGTTTTGTGGTAAAAATTGCAAAATTCTGTAAAAAATAACCGCACTTATTTTTAACAAGAGATCTCAAACAATGTTTCGTGGCGCATCATCGGTAAATCTGGATTCAAAGGGACGGCTTGCCATTCCCACCCGTTACCGTGCCGAGATCCTAGAAAAAAATAATGGGCAGATGGTTTGCACGGTGGATATTCGCCAACCTTGCTTGTTACTTTATCCTTTAGATGAATGGGAAATCGTTGAGCAAAAATTATTAAGTTTGTCGAATTTTGATCCTGTGCAACGCAGTTTACAGCGTGTGATGCTCGGTTATGCCACGGAATGTGAGCTGGATAGCGTAGGGCGAATTTTAATCAGTGCGCCATTACGCCAGCACGCAAAACTAGAAAAAAGCACAATGTTAGTGGGCCAGTTAAATAAATTTGAAATTTGGAGCGATGTGGAGTGGCAGGCTCAAATTCAACAAGATATGGCTCTCGGTGCAAGTGGTCAGCTTGCCCAATCTCCTGAATTAATCACGTTGTCTTTATAAGAGAAGATTAACTTCCACCAAGACAGCGGCACTAGCAGAGATAAGCGGTGTACTTAGGTACACCGCATTATCTCATTTTAACATTTAATTTTTATTATTTAATAACGACTTATGAACGCGCAGAACCTTTTTTCTTCACCTGAACATTTCACCGTTTTATTAAATGAAGCGGTGGACGGTTTGGCGTTGAAAGAAAAAGGCATCTATATTGATGGCACTTTTGGGCGCGGCGGTCATTCTCGTCTGATTTTATCTCGCTTATCCCAAGATGGCAGATTAATCGCCATTGATCGTGATCCGCGTGCGATTGCGGCGGCAGCGCAAATTCAAGATCCGCGTTTTCAGATCGAACACAATAGCTTTTCCGCGATCCCTGAGATCTGCGAAAAATTAGGTTTAGTCGGTAAAATTGACGGTATTTTGCTCGATCTTGGCGTATCTTCCCCTCAATTAGATGAAGCCGAGCGTGGTTTTAGTTTTATGAAAGACGGCCCGCTTGATATGCGAATGGATACCACCCAAGGTTTATCGGTGGCCGAATGGTTGCAACAGGTTTCTGAGCAAGATTTAGCTTGGGTGCTGAAAACCTTTGGCGAAGAACGTTTTGCTAAGCGCATTGCGCAAGCCATTGTTAATTATAATAAAAATGCACGTCAAAATGGCACAGAACCACTTAATCGCACCTTGCAATTAGCTGAGCTGATTGCGCAATCGGTTCCTTTTAAAGATAAACATAAGCACCCAGCTACGCGTAGTTTTCAGGCAATTCGTATTTTCATTAATGCTGAATTGGAAGAGCTAGAACGTGTCTTGCAAGGGGCTTTACAAGTATTAGCGCCACAAGGACGTTTGTCGATCATCAGCTTCCATTCCCTTGAAGATCGTATGGTGAAACATTTTATGCGCAAGCAAAGCAAGGGCGAAAGTTTGCCGAAAGGCTTGCCGTTGCGTGAAGATCAAATTCAGCGTAGCCAAACCTTAAAAACCATTGGCAAGGCGATTATGCCAAGTGAACAAGAGATTGCCCAAAATGCCCGCTCAAGAAGTGCGGTGTTGCGTATTGCGGAGAGAGTATAAAAATGGTTGAAAATTCAGAACGTTATCCATTGCGTAGCATTATTGCTGAAGATCTCTTTGCCTCAAATAAATTAGTGATGGCGTTAATGGTATTGGTGATTGTGAGTGCATTAAGCACCATTTGGATTACTCACAAAACGCGTGGCTTGATCGCAGAAAAAGGCGAATTAGTGTTACAACACCAAGCCTTGGAAAATGAATTTTTAAATCTCAAGTTAGAAGAAGCAACCCAAAGCGATAATACCCGTGTTGAGGCGATTGCTACGGGAAAATTACAGATGAAACGTGTTGTGCCAGAACAAGAAGTTTTATTATTGGAATAATTAATAGGCCCTAAGGTGCAAAATGATCAAGAAGAAAAATCACAGAACAAAGCGTAGCACCAGCACAGGCAGTGCAATTAAACGCAACAAACCTAAAATTTCCTACCATAATAGTTTTTTGAAAGGTCGTTTTTATTGGTCGATAGCTGCTGTTGTACTTGGATTAAGTGCCTTGATTGCACGCGCGGCTTATATACAAGTGGTAAATGCCGATCCACTGGCTGATGAGGCGGATAAACGCTCAGTGCGTACTCAGCAAGTGCTTTCTGTGCGTGGTTCAATTTTAGATCGTAATGGACAACTTCTTTCTGTCAGCGTACCGATGTATTCTGTGGTGGCTGATGCCAAATTCGTGTTTGAAGAAAATTCTTTGCAAGATAAAGAACGTTGGCAAGCACTTGCCAAAGCCCTTGGCGTTTCTTATAGCAATTTAATTAAGCGCGTGGAAAAAGATCCTTCTTCTCGCTTTGTATATTTATCTCGTCAGGTTTCCCCAACCGTTGCTGATTATGTTAAGCAGCTGAAAATCAAAGGTGTAGTGTTAAAAACAGAAGCACGCCGTTTTTATCCAAGAGTGGAAGAAACCGCCCATTTGATCGGCTACACCAATATTGATGGTGAAGGCATTGAAGGCATTGAGAAAAGTTTTAACTCATTATTAGTGGGTAAATCAGGCTCTCGCACCTATCGCAAGGATAAATTTGGACACGTTGTGGAAGACATTGCCGATGTTAAAAAATATGACGCACACGATGTTACCTTGAGTATTGATGAAAAATTGCAATCAATGGTTTACCGCGAAATCAAAAAAGCGGTGGCAGAAAATAAGGCAGAATCAGGAACCGCGGTGTTAGTGGATATTCGCACAGGCGAAGTGCTAGCAATGGTTAATGCCCCTTCCTACAATCCAAATAACCGCGCTGGTGTAAAAGCTGATTTAATGCGAAACCGTGCTATTACCGATACCTTTGAGCCGGGTTCAACAGTAAAACCTTTCGTGGTTTTGACCGCACTTCAAAATGGTGTAGTAAAACGCAACGAAGTGATTAACACAGGGCCACTAGTGCTAAATGGACACGAAGTCAAAGACGTTGCACCAAGAGATCGCCAAACCCTTGATGAAATTTTGGAAAACTCCAGTAACCGCGGGGTGAGCCGCTTGGCCTTGCGTATGCCACCAAGTGCGTTAATGGAAACCTACCAAAACGCAGGTTTAGGCAAACCAACAGATTTAGGCTTGATTGGTGAACAATCAGGGATCTTAAATGCAAATCGTAAACGTTGGGCGGAGATTGAACGTGCCAACGTTGCCTATGGTTATGGTTTGAATGCAACGCCGTTACAAATTGCACGCGCTTATGTTACCTTAGGCAGTTTCGGGATTTATCGCCCACTTTCTATTACCAAGGTTGATCCACCTGTGATCGGGCAGCGCGTTTTCCCTGAAAAAATCACCCGTGAAGTGGTGAATATGATGGAAAAAGTGGCAATCAAAAATAAACGCGCAATGGTGGAAGGCTATCGCGTTGGGATCAAAACAGGGACAGCGAAAAAGCTAGAAAAAGGTCGCTATGTGGATAAATATATTGCTTATACCGCAGGCATTGCGCCAGTCAGTAACCCACGTTATGCCCTGATTGTTTTAATTAATGATCCGAAAGCAGGGCAATATTATGGTGGGGCGGTTTCTGCACCATTGTTCTCAAATATTATGGGCTATGCGTTACGAATGAATAACGTTCCGCCTGATGCGGTGGAGCAACAAAAAGTCGCTAAACGCACCGTTCGTTTAAATACTCAGAAAAAAGATGAAACAACGAACTAATTTTTGATCAAGGAAAAATAATGAAAAAACTCACCGCACTTTTGGGGATCGATCATTTGCCCCAAGAAGTTGAGCTGACCGAAATGACGTTAGACAGCCGCTCTGCAAAGACTGGCTGTCTTTTCGTTGCTATAAAAGGGCATCAAACGGACGGCAGAAACTACATTCCGCAAGCTATTGCTAATGGCGCAAGTGCGGTGCTTTTTGAAGCAGATTTTGCGCAGCAACACTTAACCGTCAAAATGGAACAAGGCATTCCGCTTATTGCCTATTATGAATTACCGCAACATTTATCGCGTCTTGCAGGGCAATTTTATAATGATCCTTCAGCCCATTTAACCCTCGTTGGCGTAACAGGAACAAATGGCAAAACCACGGTGGCTCAGCTTGTGGCGCAATGGGCGAACTTGCTTGGACATAAAAGTGCGGTAATGGGAACCATTGGTAATGGCTTGCTTGGGCAAATTAAGGAAGCAGCAAATACCACCGGTTCAGCCATTGAAATTCAATCCACCCTTGCGGAATTTGTACAAGCTGGCGCAGATTTTGCCGCCATTGAAGTGTCATCGCACGGCTTAGTGCAACATCGTGTTGAAGCACTGCAATTTGCCGTTGCTATTTTTACTAACCTGAGCCGTGATCATCTTGATTATCACCACACAATGGAAAATTATGCTGCTGCGAAATACCGTTTATTCAGCGAGTTAAATAGCCAGCATCAGGTGATTAACGCTGATGATCCTGTGGGCGCACAATGGTTACAGCAATTACCCAATGCCATTGCGGTGAGCTGTAAAGCGGATTATCAACCAAGCCATAAACAATGGCTCAAAGCAGAGCAAGTGCAATTCCATAACCAAGGTGCGATTATTCATTTCACGTCTAGTTGGGGTGAGGGTGAATTGCATAGCCCATTGATTGGCGCATTTAATGTCAGCAATTTATTATTTGCTTTCGCCAGTCTGCTTGCCTTAGGTTATTCTTTAGACGAACTTTGTCAAAGTGCGGGGCAATTACAAGGTGTTTGTGGGCGAATGGAACGTTTGAATGAGTTAAATCAAGCCACTGCAATTGTGGATTATGCCCACACGCCAGATGCCTTAGAAAAAGCCTTGCAAGCTGCCCGTTTACATTGTGAAGGCGCGCTTTATTGCGTGTTTGGTTGCGGTGGTGATCGGGATACAGGGAAGCGTCCGCAAATGGCACGCATTTCAGAGCAATTTGCCGATTTCGTGATTGTTACGGACGACAACCCACGCACGGAAGATGCAGAAACTATTATGCAAGACATTCGAGCTGGATTTAGTGATTTAACAAAGGTAGAAATTATTCATCAACGAGATCTTGCCATTCGCCGCGCATTGAGCATTGCACAACCGCAAGATGTGGTGCTGATTGCCGGCAAAGGCCACGAAGATTATCAAATTATTGGCACAACGAAATTGCCGTTTTCCGATCAAGCGACAGTAAAACAATATTTTAGTGAAACAAAATGATTAAACTAACCACCCAACAATTGGCTGATATTCTCAATGGTACGCTTTATGGCGATGGGCGTATCGCGATTGAAAATATCAGCACGGATACCCGCCAAGCCAATCCGCAAGGGCTATTTTTTGCCTTAAAAGGTGAGCGTTTTGATGGTCATCAATATTTAGCCAATGCCGTGGAACAAGGCGCATTGGCTGTGATCGTAGATCATCAATGTGAAATAGATGTGCCACAAATTGTCGTGGCGGACACTCGCCTTGCTTTAGGGCAGCTAGGTAAATGGCTAAAAGCACAAATTAACCCTTTAACAGTGGCGATCACGGGATCATCAGGCAAAACCACGGCGAAAGAAATGACTGCCGCCATTTTGCAACAAAGTGCGGGGGATTTTTCCCAAGTTTTATTTACCAACGGTAATTTCAATAATGATATTGGCGTGCCATTAACCTTATTGCGTCTTACGCCGCAGCATAAATTTGCGGTGATTGAATTGGGTGCCAATCACCTAGGTGAAATTGCGTACACCACGGAATTAGTGCGTCCTAACGTGGCGATGGTGAATAATGTGGCTGCAGCGCATTTGGAAGGTTTTGGTAGCCTTGCAGGCGTGGCACAAGCCAAAGGTGAGATTTATCAAGGTCTTGCAGATCAAGGCATTGCGCTCATCAATTTAGATTGTAATTATCTGGCGGATTGGCAAAAGAATATTGGTGATCACCAAGTGCGGTCGTTTTCTTTAACAAATTCACAAGCGGATTTTTATGCCACGGATATTCAGCTCAACGGACAAGGATCGCAATTTACCTTACACAGCCCACAAGGCGAGATTGCTATTCAGTTGCCTTATTTAGGCGAGCATAATATCAGCAATGCGTTGGCAGCAGCAGCGTTAGCGATGAATGTGGGCGCAAGCCTTTCTGATGTGCAACAAGGCTTGGCAAAAGGCGCGAAAGTGAAAGGGCGTTTATTCCCGATTCAGCCTTGCGAAAATTTATTGTTACTCGATGACACTTATAACGCCAATGTGGATTCCTTGCAGTCGGCGATTCAAGTGTTACAAAAATATCCCGCTTTTCGCATTTTAATAGTTGGCGATATGGCAGAATTAGGCGAAAATAGTCAGCTTTGCCATCAGCAAGTGGCGGACGCGGCGAAAGCGGCACAATTAGATTTTGTGGCAAGTTTTGGTCAGGAAAGCGCGGTGATTTCAGCCCAAAATGGCGGAACGCATTTTACTGAACAAGCCGCCTTGGCGGATTTTATTACTCGCTTAATTAAAGAAAAATTAGCGCAAAATCAATCCGTTGTGGTGTTAGCCAAAGGCTCTCGCCGAATGCAATTAGAAAATGTAATTGAATTATTAAAGGATAATTTCCAATGTTAGTTTGGCTCGCGGAATATCTCCAGCAATATCAAAGTGGCTTTAATGTCATCTCTTATATTACCGTACGTGCGATCTTGGCATTATTGACCGCACTGTTAATCTCATTATGGATCGGCCCTAAGGTGATCCGCCGTTTACAAATTCTTAAATTTGGCCAAGAAGTGCGTAATGACGGGCCAGAAAGCCATTTAAGCAAAAAAGGTACGCCAACTATGGGCGGAATTATGATTTTATTCGCCATTACCGTTAGCACCTTGCTTTGGGCGAATTTAGCCAATCCCTATGTTTGGTTTAGCTTATTTGTGTTGCTCGGTTATGGCGCAGTAGGCTTTGTGGACGATTACCGCAAAATTACTCGTAAAAACACGGACGGCTTAATTGCACGCTGGAAATATTTTTGGCTATCGGCCATTGCGCTCGTTGCGGTATTTGGTATGTATGCCGTGGGGAAAGACACCGATGCCACGCGCCTTGTCGTACCATTCTTTAAAGAAGTGATGCCGCAGCTTGGCTTGTTCTATATCGTGTTGGCCTATTTTGTGATTGTGGGGACAAGTAACGCGGTGAATTTAACAGACGGCTTAGACGGCCTTGCCATTATGCCAACTGTCTTTGTGGCAGGGGCATTTGCTTTGATTGCTTGGGCAACAGGTAACATAGAATGGTCAAATTATTTGTATATTCCGCATATTAAATACACTTCTGAACTGGTGGTGTTCTGTACCGCCATTGTCGGTGCGGGATTAGGCTTCCTTTGGTTTAATACTTATCCTGCGCAAGTGTTTATGGGCGATGTGGGATCGCTCGCACTGGGCGGTGCATTAGGTGTGGTGGCCGTGCTAGTTCGCCAAGAATTTTTATTAGTGATTATGGGCGGTGTGTTTGTAATGGAAACTCTGTCTGTAATTTTGCAAGTGGGTTCTTACAAACTGCGTAAACAGCGTATTTTCCGTATGGCGCCCATTCACCACCATTTTGAATTAAAAGGCTGGCCTGAACCGCGCGTGATTATTCGCTTTTGGATTATTTCCTTAATGCTTGTATTACTTGGCTTGGTTACTTTGAAGTTACGTTAAAAAGGTTAAGAGCAAACAATGAATCAATATCAAGATAAAAATATCTGTGTGGTGGGCTTGGGCAAAACAGGGTTGTCTTGCGTGGACTATTTGCTTGCACAACAAGCTAAGGTTCGCGTGATGGATACCCGCCAATCGCCAGCGGGTGTGGAACAATTACCTTCAAATGTGCCAGTGCATACGGGCGGTTTAAACCCACAATGGTTGCTGGAAAGCGATATGATTGTGATCAGCCCAGGGCTTGCAGTAAAAACACTAGAAATTTACACCGCACTTCAAGCAGGCGTTGAAGTGGTGGGCGATATTGAATTGTTCTGCCGTGCCGCTGATAAACCGATTATTGCCATTACAGGCTCAAACGGCAAAAGCACGGTAACCACCTTAGTAGCAGAAATGGCGAAAGCCGCAGGCTTAAAGGTGGGAATGGGCGGCAATATTGGCATTCCAGCCCTTTCTTTGCTTGAACAAAACCACGATATTTATGTGCTAGAACTGTCGAGCTTTCAACTGGAAACCACTTACAGCTTAAAAGCCATTGCCGCTACCGTATTAAATGTGAGCGAAGATCATATGAATCGCTATGTGGATTTGGAAGATTATCGCCAAGCCAAATTAAAAATTTATCATCATTGCCAAACCGCGGTGATTAATGCAGAAGATCCTTTAACCCAACAAGACGGCACGGTACGAGCGAAGCATCAAGTGAGCTTTGGCGAAACGAATGCGGATTATTGGCTAAAAAGCGAAAACGGTAAGCAATATTTAATGGCTTATGAAGAAATGATTTTACCTTGCGATGAAATAAAATTGACGGGTCGTCATAATTATATGAATGCTTTGGCGGCCATTGCCCTAGCACAAAGTGCGGGGATAAATTTGCAAGGAATTTGCACCGCACTTCGTGAATTTACAGGGCTAGATCACCGTTTTCAATTAGCCCATTTTGCCCAAGGCGTGCGTTGGATTAACGATTCCAAAGCCACTAATGTGGGTAGCACCGTGGCTGCGCTCACCGGCTTACAAGTGTCTGGTAAACTTTATTTGTTACTTGGCGGTGATGGCAAAGGCGCTGATTTTTCTGAACTCGCTGCGTTGATTAATCAACCGCATATTGAATGTTATTGTTTTGGACAAGATGGCGAAAAATTGGCGCAACTTTCAGATCAAAGTCATTTGTTTGACACAATGGAACAAGCGATTGAAGCCTTTCGTCCGCAACTCAAAGCTGGTGATATGGTCTTGCTTTCCCCAGCTTGTGCGAGCCTTGATCAATTCGCCTCATTTGAAAAGCGTGGCGAAGAATTTACCCGCTTAGCCAAATTAAGTTAGAGAATCATCAATGCAGTTTATTGAAAATTTAAAAGCCCATTCAAGAATTACGCCAAATAATTTGCTCTACGACAGAGCATTATTATGGCTCTTTGTGAGTTTGCTCGTGATTGGCTTGATCGCAGTATCCTCTGCGTCAATTCCTGTGGGAGCGAGATTATTCAATGACTCTTTCTATTTTGCAAAACGTGATGCCATCTATGTTGTGCTGTCAATTTTTGCTTGCTATACCGTATTAAATATTCCAACGACTTTCTGGGAAAAGTATTATGGCTATATTTTTTGGATTGCAATGATTTTGCTCGTTATGGTGCTTATTCCTGGAATTGGCTCAAGAATTAATGGGGCTAGACGTTGGATTCCAATGATCTTCTTTAATTTCCAGCCGGCTGAATTTGCTAAGTTGGCACTCACTTGTTTCCTTGCTAGCTATTTTACCCGCCGTTATGACGAAGTGCGTAGTCGCAAACTCAGTGCATTCAAGCCCTTAGTCGTAATGGGATTATTGGGCGGTTTATTATTATTGCAACCCGATCTAGGAAGTACCGTTGTTTTATTTGTGATTACCTTTGGTTTACTTTGGATTGTGGGGGCGAATTTCTGGCAGTTCTTTGCCTTGGCTTGTTCTGGCGTCTTGCTTGTATTATGGTTAGCGATTTCATCGGCTTACCGACTGAAACGTTTAACGGGATTTATGGACCCGTTTAAAGACCCTTATGGCACAGGTTTTCAGCTTTCAAACTCATTAATGGCGTTTGGACGAGGGGAGATTACAGGCGAAGGACTGGGAAATTCCATTCAAAAATTAGAATATTTACCAGAAGCGCATACTGACTTTGTGATGGCTGTGATTGGTGAAGAATTTGGCTTAATCGGCATTCTCTTTGTGATCACATTGTTAGCGCTATTAGTGTTTAGAGCAATGAAAATAGGGCGAGAATCATTGCAACTAGAACAGCGTTTCAAAGGATTTTTAGCTTTCGGCATTAGTTTTTGGATTTTCTTCCAAGGCTTCGTAAATTTAGGAATGGCGTTAGGTTTATTGCCAACCAAAGGGCTGACTTTCCCATTGGTGAGCTATGGCGGATCAAGTTTGATTATTATGTCTGTCAGTATCGGGATTTTATTACGCATTGATCACGAAAATCGACTAATGCGAAGTGGACACGCACGCTTGCGTGATGATTAAGAAAAAGGACACATTGTGGCACAACAAAAAAAACGTTTATTGGTGATGGCAGGTGGAACAGGCGGACACGTTTTCCCTGCCATTGCCGTCGCACAATATTTACAGCAGCAAGGTTGGGAAATTTGCTGGCTTGGCACGCAGGATCGTATGGAAGCACAATTAGTGCCGAAACACGGTATCCCGATTAAATTTATCCAAATTTCGGGCTTGCGCGGCAAAGGCATAAAAGCGTTGTTTGCTGCACCATTTAAAATTGTACGTGCGATTTTCCAAGCGAAAAAAATTATTCAAGAATATCAGCCTAATGCCGTGCTTGGTATGGGCGGTTATGTTTCAGGGCCAGGGGGCGTGGCGGCAAAATTATGCGGTGTACCCATTGTGTTGCACGAACAAAATGCCGTGGCAGGGCTAACAAATTCTTGGTTGGCCAAAATTGCAACCCGAGTGTTGCAAGCGTTTCCTAACACCTTTCCAAATACGGAAGTGGTGGGCAACCCAGTGCGTCAATCCTTGTTTAAAATGCCAAGCCCTGCACTGCGTTTCGCTGAGCGTTCAGGCAAATTAAGAGTGCTTGTGGTGGGTGGCAGCCAAGGGGCGCACGTGTTAAATCTCACTTTGCCGAAAGTGGTGGAAGCCTTAGGGGATAAATTGATCGTTCGCCATCAAGTGGGGGCAAATATGTCGGAAAAAATCACCGCACTTTATCCGCAAGGGGCTGATGTACAAGTAACGGATTTTATTGATGATATGGCAGAAGCCTATGGCTGGGCGGATATTGTGATTTGTCGTTCAGGTGCATTAACGGTGTGTGAACTTGCCGCCGTAGGAACGCCCGCAATTTTCGTGCCATTCCAACATAAAGACAGACAACAATATTTGAATGCGAAATATTTAGCGGACGTGGGCGCAGCCAAAATTATCGAACAAAAAGATCTCACGCCAGAAGCACTGATCGAGATGTTGAACCAATTTGATCGTAGCCAATTATTAACAATGGCGGAAAAAGCCAAGGCAATGGCAACGCCACAATCGGCTCAGCAAGTGGCTGAGGTGATTATGGCAGTAGCAAAATAAGAAGAAAGGCAAGAGGCAGAGTAATGAAAGAATTTCAAAAACGAGTAAGACAAACCGTACCAGAAATGCGTCGTGTGAAACAAATTCATTTTGTCGGCATTGGTGGTGCGGGAATGGGCGGTATCGCGGAAGTTTTGTTGAATGAAGGTTACCAAGTAACGGGATCGGATATTGCGGAAAATGCAGTAACGCAACGCTTAAGTGCGTTAGGCGCAAAAATTTATTTTTCTCATCAAGCAGCCAATGTTGATGGCGCGAGTGTGGTGGTGGTATCCAGCGCCATTAAAGATGATAACGTAGAAGTGGTGGAAGCGCACAATAACCGTATTCCTGTGATTCAACGCGCGCAAATGTTAGCGGAAATTATGCGTTTCCGTCACGGCATTGCCATTGCGGGGACACACGGTAAAACCACCACAACCGCAATGATCTCAATGATTTATGCGCAAGCAGGGCTTGATCCAACGTTCGTAAATGGCGGATTGGTGAAATCAGCTGGCACAAATGCCCATTTAGGCGCAAGCCGTTATTTAATCGCTGAAGCGGACGAAAGCGATGCGTCTTTTTTACACTTACAGCCAATGGTTTCGGTGGTAACCAATATTGAGCCTGATCATATGGAAACCTATCACGGTGATTTTGAAGAAATGAAACAAACCTATGTGAATTTCTTACATAATTTACCGTTTTATGGCTTAGCGGTAATGTGTGCAGATGATCCTGTGCTACTTGAGTTGATTCCAAAAGTTGGACGTCAAGTAATCACTTATGGCTTTAGCGAAAATGCCGATTATCGCATTGAAGATTATCAGCAAACGGGCTTTCAAGGGCATTACACCGTGGTTACCCCACAAGGTGAACGCGTCAATGTATTGCTTAACGTACCGGGTAAACATAATGCGCTAAATGCAACCGCAGCTTTCGCCGTGGCAAAAGAAGAAGGCATTGGCAATGAAGCTATTTTAGCCGCCTTAGCAGATTTCCAAGGGGCAGGACGCCGTTTTGATCAGCTTGGTCAGTTTATTCGTCCAAACGGAAAAGTGATGTTAGTGGACGATTATGGGCATCACCCAACAGAAGTGGGGGTAACCATTGAAGCAGCGAAAAAAGGCTGGGAAAACAAACGAATTGTGATGATTTTCCAACCGCACCGTTATTCGCGTACCCGTGATTTGTTTGATGATTTCGTGCAAGTGCTATCCCAAGTTGATGTGCTATTAATGCTTGATGTGTATGCAGCAGGCGAAGCACCAATCGCAGGGGCGGATAGCCGTTCGTTATGCCGTTCTATTCGTAATTTAGGCAAAGTTGATCCGATTTTTGTAGCTGAGCAAGAAACGCTTGCGGAAATTTTGGATCAGGTTATTCAAGACGGTGATTTAATTTTGGCGCAAGGCGCTGGCAATGTGAGTAAACTATCCCGTCAATTAGCCGATAAGTGGACAGAAAATTAATTGGAAGTAGTATGAAAAAAACATTAAAACAAGAAAAAATTGCCGTGTTACTTGGTGGAACTTCTGCCGAGCGTGAGGTTTCGCTTAATTCAGGCGAAGCCGTGCTTAATGCGTTAAAAAGCCTTGGCTATGACGCGCACCCGATTGATCCGAAAACCTTTCCTGTGGCGGAATTAAAACAACAGGGCTTTGATCGTGTATTCAATATTTTGCACGGACGTGGTGGGGAAGACGGCACAATGCAAGGCTTGCTTGAGCAAATTGGTATTCCTTACACAGGCTGTGGGGTAATGGCATCTGCCTTAACAATGGATAAAATGCGGACTAAAATGTTGTGGAAAGCCTTTGGCTTACCAGTGGCGAATATGGAAATCGTAACAAAATCAACAGTATCCGAACTAAACCCTGCCGCAGTTGTCGAAAAATTAGGTCTGCCGTTGATGGTAAAACCTTCGTTGGAGGGGTCAAGTGTGGGGCTAAGAAAAGTCAATCAACTTGATGAATTACAAAGTGCGGTGGAATTTGCCTTAGGTTTTGACGATACCATTTTGATTGAAGAATGGCTTGCCGGTGATGAATTTACCCTGCCAGTTTTAGACAATGAAGTGTTGCCAGCGATCAAAATCGTGCCTGAAGGTGAGTTTTATGATTATGAAGCGAAATATGTTTCCGATAATACGCAATATTTTTGTCCAGCAGGTTTAACTGAGGAACGTGAGCAAGAATTGCGTCAATTAGTGAAGCGCGCTTATGATGCGGTAGGTTGTCGTGGTTGGAGTCGTATTGATGTGATGATGGACGCTGAAGGGCAATTCCGCTTAGTGGAAGTGAACACTAACCCAGGAATGACCAGCCATAGTTTATTCCCGAAATCAGCGGCAACCGTGGGCTATTCTTTCGAACAGCTTGTAGAGAAAATTTTGGAGCTTAGTGTTTAATGAAGTTATGGCGACATAAAGCGACACAAAGCATACGCACTGGAGAGCCAAGATCTCGCTTTTTTATGCAGGTCAAGCCATTAATTGTGCTATTATGTCTAGGGTTAATGTTTTATGTTTACTCAAATTGGCAAAATTGGCTCGAAAAACTAGATGATCGCCCTATTAGTGCCTTTAATCTCGTAGGAACACCGGCATTCACCACTGATGAAGATGTGCGTGATATGCTGATAAAAATGGGCGATCTTAAAGGTTTCTTTGGGCAAGATGTGAGTTTAGTGCGTGAGCAAATCCAAAAAATGCCTTGGGTTAAACAAGCCGTAGTGAGAAAAATCTGGCCTGACCGACTAAACATTTTGGTCAGTGAATATACGCCTGTCGCCGTTTGGAACGATAATGAATTTTTATCTAGCGATGGCGTGGTATTCAAATTGCCAGTGGATAAATTACAGGATAAAAATTTACCGCACTTAGCAGGGCCGGATTATCAGAGTTTAGTGGTGCTAGATGCGTGGAAAAAGATTTATCAAGATCTAAAAACAAAAGGACTAACATTAAAATCCGTTGCCATTGATGATCGAGAGGCTTGGCAATTAGAACTTGATAATGGCGTATTATTAAAATTGGGACGGGGAGAATGGAAAAGCAAACTCGATCGTTTTGCCACCATTTATCCGCAAATTGAAGTTCCAGAAAATAAAAAGTTATCCTATGTCGATCTCCGCTATAAAGTAGGGGCTGCCGTAGGAATGGTTGATATAAACGAATAATTTTACCTGATAAGAAGTTAGAAAATGGCAAAGATTGTGGAATCAAAAACGATTGTTGGATTGGAAGTCGGTACTTCTAAAGTCGTCGCTGTTGTGGGTGAAGTGTTGCCAGACGGCGTAGTGAATATCTTAGGCGTGGGAAGCTGCCCTTCCAAGGGCATTGATAAAGGTAGCATTACTGACCTAAACGCAGTGGTTACCTCAATTCAACGAGCAATCGAGGCGGCGGAATCTGTGGCAGATTGCCAAATTATAAGCGTTACCTTAGCGATTACGGGCGATCACATTCAAAGCTTAAATGAAAGCGGTTTTGTGCCGATTGCTGAAGGCGAAGTTACGCAAGAGGAAATTGATTCCGCAATGCACACAGCCAGCTCCGTGAGAATGGGCGAAGGGCTTTCTTTATTGCATATTATTCCGCAAGAATATGCCGTAGATAAACAGGTAAATATTAAAGATCCTCTAGGCTTACAGGGCGTTCGTTTAAAAGCGCAAGCGCATTTGATCGCCTGCCATCAGGATTGGCAAAACAACCTTAAAAAAGCGGTAGAACGCTGTAAATTAAAAGTAGATAAAATCGTTTATTCGGGCGTGGCATCAGGTTGCTCCGTGCTAACGGAAGATGAAAAAGATCTTGGCGTGTGCTTAATTGATTTCGGCGCTGGCACAATGGACATTGTGGTTTACACCAACGGCGCATTGCGTTTTAGTAAAGTAATTCCTTATGCAGGAAATCGTGTTACCGATGACATCGCCTATGCCTGTGAAACCTCAAGAACAGAAGCTGAACGCATTAAAGTTAATTACAGCAGTGCGTGGAATCCGCCATCTTCACACCCAGAAAAACGAATTGAAGTGGCAGGCATCGGAGGACGTGCGCCGCGTGTGCTAACAAAAGAACAATTATCAGTTGCGACTTCTGCGCGTTATGAAGAATTATTAGGCTTAGTTCGCCAAGAATTAAACCAATTACAGTATGAGCTTGAAAGCAAACAAATGAAGTTTGAATTAATCGCAGGTATTGTAATTACCGGTGGTGGCGCACAGATTGAAGACCTAAAACAATGTGCAACGAAAGTGTTTGGAATGCAAGTGCGTATCGGTAGCCCATTAAATATTACCGGCTTAACCGATTATGTTAATAAACCGCAATATTCTACCGTTGTGGGGTTATTACAGTATAACCATAATGATGAAGATGAAAGCCCAATTAACGAACAATATGGCTCAGGAGAGAGTTTCTTAGGGGCATTCTGGTCAGGATTGAAAAAAGTTGTAAATAAAGTGCGGTCAGAATTTTAACCACTTTTATTTAAAATGGGAGAAAAAAATGAATGATACATTATTGATCAGCGTGCTTGGTATCGGAACTTATGGTACAAAAGCACTCCATATGATTATGGATAAAATGCAGAAAAATGATCAAGACGATATGTTCATTACCGCACCAAATAGCAATGAATTTGCGTTTTATGCCATAGATAACGATAAAGACGTGCTTAATTCAAGTAATGCGCAAGATAGCTTGTTGCTCAGTGATGAATTAAATCAAGAATCTTTGGCGGATCAACAAGTAGAAGAAAAATTATGCCAAATGGTGGGCGATAGCGATTTTGTTATTTTGGTTTCAGCCGTTGGTGGTAATACATCGTCAATGGTGATTGCAGCGGTTGCAGAGAGACTTAACGCAATGAAAATCCCAATGGCGGCGGTAGTCGTGAAACCGTTTGATTTTGAAGGGCAAAAACGCATCAATAATGCAGAGATTGCGATCAGCAAATTGGAAAAATTGGTTACAACCCTTAAAGTGTTAAATAATAACGAAGTGATCGCAAAAACTGATAATCAACCTTCAAAACAACTGTTTGCCCAAGCAGATAGTGAATTGGTTGAGTTTGTATTAAGTTTTAGTGAAAAACATTTTATTGCTTAAAAATAAAAGTGCGGTGGAAAATTTACGATTTTTTCGACTTCTTTTATTATTTTTGGGAATTTTTAGCAATAAAGTGCGGTCAGAATTTTGAGAATTTTTATTTTTCATCTACAATAAGAGCAATTTAAGTTTTAATTTTGTGCCAGCAAATCTTGGCATTAACGGAGAATAACTATGTTTGAACCAGTGGATTATGATCTTGGTGATATGAACGGCGCACTGATTAAAGTCGTTGGTGTTGGCGGTGGTGGCGGTAACGCCGTAAACCATATGGTTGCTAATATGATTAAAAATGATATTGGCGGCACATTAGTGGGGACTGATGAATTAGCCTTCCCAACAACAAATGACGAACACGATAGAATTATTTTCTATGCCGTAAACACAGATGCGCAAGCATTGCGTAAAAGCAATGTGCAACAAACTGTTCAAATCGGTGGTTCAACAACCAAAGGACTTGGTGCGGGCGCGAACCCAAATGTGGGGCGTAAAGCCGCAGAAGATGATCAAGATGCTATTCGTGCAATGCTTGAAGGGGCTGATATGGTGTTTATCGCCGCAGGTATGGGCGGTGGTACAGGAACTGGTGCAGCACCAATCGTTGCACAAATTGCAAAAGAATTAGGTATTTTGACTGTTGCCGTAGTAACCAAGCCTTTCTCATTTGAAGGTAGAAAGCGTATGCAATTCGCTGAAATGGGAATTAAAGAGCTTTCTAAACATGTTGATTCTTTGATCATCATTCCAAATGAGAAGTTATTAAAAGTATTAGGTAAAAACATCAGCTTAGTGAATGCTTTTGCTGCTGCAAATGATATTCTCCGTAATGCAGTAACAGGTATTTCCGATATGATTACTTCTCCGGGTCTAATCAACGTGGACTTTGCAGACGTTCGTACCGTAATGTCTGAAATGGGGCGTGCAATGATGGGATCGGGCGTTGTTCAAGGTGAAGCTGGTGATGGACGAGCAGAGAAAGCGGCACAAGAAGCGGTTGCTAGCCCATTATTGGAAGATGTGGATTTAGCTGGCGCAAGAGGGGTGCTTGTTAATGTTACCGCAGGTTTTGATCTAACTTTAGACGAATTTACCGTGGTGGGCGATACAATCAAAGCCTTTGCTTCAGAAGAAGCTACTGTTGTAGTGGGAACAACCTTAGTGCCAGATATGACAGACGAATTGCGCGTAACGATTGTTGCAACGGGTATTGGTGATATTGATGAGCCAGATATTCAAATTGCACCGCGTACCGCACCATTAGGTCAGCCGATGCAAAAAGCAAATCCAGAACCATTTGGGCAACAGCAGGCAACAGGTTATCAGCCACATAATCCACAACAAGGACAAATGCCAAATCGCCCTGCGGATTTAACGAATAGAAATATTTTAGATACGCCAATTACTGATCGCTTAAATTCTCTTAAAAGAGAAGACGGTTTAGTTAACGCGAACAGTTTTATGCGTAAACCAGAAGATAAATAAAGGAATAAATCTTATTGTTATACAATGGATTTAGAAAACATTATGATTAAACAAAGAACCTTAAAACAGAGTATTAAAGTAACAGGTGTAGGGCTACATAGTGGCAACAAAGTAACCCTAACCTTACGCCCAGCAATGGCAAATACTGGAGTGATTTACTGCCGTACGGATTTAAACCCACCGGTAACGTTCCCTGCCAACGCAAATGCCGTGCGTGATACAATGCTTTGTACTTGTTTGATAAATGAAGAAGGCATTCGTATTTCGACTGTAGAGCATTTGAATGCTGCGCTTGCAGGCTTAGGCATTGATAATGTGATTATTGAAGTGGACGCGCCAGAAATTCCAATTATGGACGGCAGTGCAAGCCCATTCATTTATCTTTTATTAGATGCAGGCATTGAAGAACAAAATGCAGCGAAAAAATTTATTCGCGTGAAAAAGCCAATTCGTGTGGAAGACGGTGATAAATGGGCAGAATTTAAACCTTACAATGGTTTCCGTTTAGATTTCACCATTGATTTCAATCACCCTGCCATTGGTAAAGATGTGCGTAATTATGTAATGGATTTCTCCGCGCAAGCGTTCGTGCAACAAATTAGCCGTGCAAGAACCTTTGGCTTTATGAAAGATATTGAATATTTACAATCACAAGGTTTAGCGTTAGGTGGTAGCCTAGATAACGCTATTGTGCTTGATGATTATCGCATCTTAAATGAAGATGGTCTTCGTTTTAAAGATGAGCTAGTACGCCACAAAATGCTTGATGCTATTGGTGATTTATATATGTGTGGTTATAACATCATCGGTGATTTCAAAGCCTATAAATCAGGGCACGGCTTAAATAACAAATTATTAAGAGCCTTGCTTGAAGATCAAGAGGCGTGGGAGTTTGTTACCTTTGAAGATAAACAGCAAGTGCCACAAGGTTATCTCGCGCCAAATCAAGTATTTATCTAAATCGTAAAATGAATAAAGCCATATTAAAAAATATGGCTTTATTTTTCACCGCACTTTATTTTATTCACTTTTTTCCATTTCTATCCGTTTCACAATATTTTGCAAAATCGTTTTTAATTTTTCAAAAACAAATAATACTCGCTCACTCACCACGCTTTGATAAGGACGATATAAATAAAGCTGCCATTTTTGTTTTTCCACCTCTGGAAACAGTTCTACCAATTTGCCTTGATCAATATAAGGCTGGCATAAAATATCAACCAGCTGCGAGCAAGTTCGCCCCACCAAAGCGGATTGCAATTCGCTATACATATCAGAAGCCAAAAATTTCGGGTGAGTTGGAATAAAATGCTGTTGAGTATTAATTTGCCAGTGCCAAATGCGTTTTAGTTTCGGGTTAATCAAGCCACTGAGTGGGTAGTTTAACGCCAGATCTTGCAGGCTTTCAGGCGTGCCTAAGCGTTGCAATAATTTCGGTGCGGCAACAATTTTTTCTTGCAAGGTGAAGATGTGGTGTGCAATCCAATCTTGCTCAGGCTCAAGACAGACACGCAGCCCAATATCAATTTGATCATCAATGGTTTTCAGCTTATCTAGAGAAACACGCCAATCAATGACCAAATTAGGATAGGGTTCAAGTGCGGTCAATAATTCATACAAAACCTGATCATTATAGGGCATTGGCGGCAGGGTAATTCGCACAATGCCTTGCATTGCTTTATCATTAATTTTTTGCGAAGAAAACAACCGCTCGCTATCGGCCAATAGCTGTTGTGCTTGGGGCAGAAATTGCTCGCCAAATTCCGTGAGTTTAATGCTACGCGTATTGCGTTGAAATAAGCGTTCGCCCAGCAGATTTTCTAGCTCGGCAATCATTCGGGTGACCACCTGCGGCGACACCGCAAGGCGTTGTGCAGTTTCGCGAAAGTTTAAAGTTTCACTTGCCACACTAAAATAACGCAAGGCATCAAGTTTATTCATATTATTCCTTTTTTGCGAATAGTCTATTCCGATTTTATCCCTTTTCAACTTAATTATCTAGGGCTAGAATGCACGCCAGAAAAAACGCTAAAACGGTTTTTCATAGTGAACTTTATAAGATAAAAACTTTGGAGAGTAAAATGACAGATTTAAGTAAAAACCCAGTGGCGGATCGCGCTGAACACAATGCGTTCTTCCCATCAGAATATTCTTTAACACAATATACCAGCAAAAAAACAGACTTTGACGGTTTCAAATTCGATAAACCTTATACTGGCGGTAAACACAAAGTATTAATGATCGGTACAGATGAGCGTTATATCGAAATGCAAAACGGTAAATTATTCTCAACAGGTAACCACCCCGTTGAAATGTTATTACCTATGTTGCATATGCACCACGCTGGTTTTGAAATTGATGTGGCAACCTTATCAGGTAACCCAGTTAAATTAGAAATTTGGGCAATGCCAGAAGAAGATAAAGCGGTAATGGATTTATATAACCAATACTTGCCAAAATTAGTGAATCCGAAAAAATTAGAAGATATTTTACCTGAAGTGTTAGCGGAAGATTCACCTTATATCGCCGTATTTATCCCAGGTGGTCACGGCGTATTAGCTGGCGTGCCACACAGCAAAGATGTGAAAAAAGTGTTAGATTGGGCATTAAATAAAGATAAACACGTGATCACTTTATGCCACGGCCCAGCGTCTTTATTAGCGGCTGGCGTAGGTGAAAAAGCGGAAGATTTCCCATTCAAAGGCTATGAGCTTTGCGTATTCCCAGATTCATTAGATGAAGGCGCAAACCAAGCAATCGGCTATATGCCAGGTAAATTACAATGGTTAGTGGGTGGAAATCTTGCTAAATTAGGCGTGAAAATTATGAACGAAGGCATCACAGGTCAAGTTCACAAAGATCGCAAATTGCTTACTGGCGACAGCCCATTAGCATCAAATAATTTAGGGATTTTAGCTGCTGATGAATTATTGAAAGCAGTGAAATAATTTTGGGGTCTGTTGATCATTCATTGTATATTTGAGCTGGTAGCTATTTTTTGTGAGAACAAGGCGAACGCGGTGAAGTTTAGTTATTCTAAACGAACCGCGTTCAACGCAGTAATCGCGAAAAATAGCCCCAGCCCTACGGGTTAAGTTTAAAATTAGCGCACTCTTTGTTGCCGTTCTCACCAAGAGAACCACTCTTGGTTTCGAACAGCGCCGCGATTGCACTAATTTTAAACGATAACTCAAATGTACAATGAATGGTCAACAGACCCCCAAGAGCGGTGTAAAATTGAGAAAATTTTCACCGCTCTTTTTTATCTAATAAAATCAATGAAATAAGGAACAATAATGAGCAATAATATTCAAGGCAAAGTGGTGTTAATCACGGGGGCGTCAAGTGGATTAGGTGAAGAAACCGCGCGCCATTTAGCATCATTAGGAGCTAAAGTGGTACTAGGTGCAAGACGTTTAGAACGTTTGCAAGCCCTTGCTGAGCAAATTCAGCAACAAGGTGGCGAAGCCGTTGTGGTGCAAATGGACGTGTCAAAACGTGAAGACGTAGAAAAACTGGCACAAGCTGCGTTACAACAATTTGGTCGCATTGATGTGTTAATCAACAACGCAGGCATTATGCCGGGTGCAGTGATGAGTGCGTTAAAAGTAGATGAATGGGATCGAATGATTGATGTGAATATCAAAGGCGTGCTATACGGCATTGCGGCAGTGTTGCCAATAATGCTTGCACAAAATTCAGGGCATATCATCAACCTTTCTTCTGTGGCTGGTTTGAAAGTGTCATCAGGCGGCGGCACGGTATATAGCGCTACAAAATTTGCCGTGAAAGCCATTAGCGAAGGGTTGCGTGCTGAAATGGCAGGACATAATATCCGCGTAACCACCCTGTACCCAGGGGGGATTGAAAGCGAATTAAAATTCAGCAGCAGCGATCCAGAATCTCGCGAACGCGTGCAAAAATTCTATGCTGCCCACGAAATTCCAGCCAGCTCTATTGCCCGTGCTATTGCTTATGCGGTGGAACAGCCAGACAATGTTGCCGTGAACGAAATCACCGTTCGTCCAACGGTGCAAGAGTTTTAATTTACCCCCATTTTTATCGCAGAATGCCGTTTTTTAACGGCATTTTCATTGGAGAAAATAATGAAAACAGCATTAATTGTGGGCGCAACAGGCGTGGTGGGTAAGGCCTTAGTGGAATTATTATGCGAAGATCCGCGCTATCAACAGATTATTCTTTGGGTTCGCCGAGCGGTAACCTTTTCTCACCCCAAAATTCTTGTTCAACAAATTGATTTTGATCAGCTTGAAAATATAACAATGCCTACTGTGGACGAAGTCTTTTGCGCCCTTGGCACTACCTTGAAAAAAGCGGGTAGCAAAGCACAGTTTCTGAAAGTGGACGTGCAATATCCCATCGCCTTGGCAACCTTAGCCAAACAAGCGAATGTACCTTGCTTTGTTTTTGTATCAGCGATTGGCGCCAATGTTCAGTCAAACTTGTTTTATTACCAAGCCAAAGGAAAAGCAGAACAGGCACTCACAGCATTACAACTAAATTGCTTGCAAATTGCACGGCCTTCATTAATTCTAGGCGAACGTGCTGATTTTCGCTTAGGAGAAAAGATCGCCGCGTGGCTGTTTAAGTTTTTACCAGACAGTGTGTTTGCGGATTATCGCCCAATGACAGGGCAGCAAATTGCAGAAAAATTAATTGAACAAGCGCAAGATCATCAGGAAAAAGTAAAAATCTATTATCCAAGTAAAATGTAAGGAAAATAAAATGCCACAAACAACACCACATACAATGGAACAAATTAATATGCGAGAAGCGGGCGCGCCCGATGTGTTATTTATAGAACAAGCCACCGTTCCCACACCGCAAGCAGGTGAACTGCTGGTTAAAGTGGCTTATGCAGGGGGAAATCGCCCTGATATTATGCAACGCCAAGGGGTGTATCCAATGCCCAAAGGTGTTACGCCCATTATGGGCTTGGAGCTTTCAGGCACAGTAGTTGCGGTGGGTGAAGGTGTGAGTGAATTTCAGCTAGGCGATAAAGTTTGCGCCTTAACAGACGGTGGTGCTTATGCCGAATATTGTCTTGTGCCAGCCAGCCAAGCATTACCAATTCCTAAAAATTATTCGTTGCTAGAAGCCGCCGCGCTGCCCGAAACCCTTTTCACTGTGTGGGTAAATTTGTTTATGCAACAACAGGTTAAAGCAGGGGAAAGTCTATTAGTTCACGGCGGAACAAGTGGCATTGGGCTAACTGCGCTTGCCATCGCACAAAGCCTAGGCATTAAAACCTACGCCACCGTAGGCAATGCAGAAAAATGTGCCGTTGTTGAACAATATGGTGCGGTTGCGATTAATTATAAAACGCAAGATTTCGCCGAAGTTATTCAAAGTGCGGGCGGAATTGACGCGATTTTAGATGTGGTCGGCGCGAGTTATTTCCAACGAAATTTAGCTTGCTTAAAGCAAAATGGCAGATTGTTTTTAATCGGCTTTATGGGCGGTGCAGTGGCACAAGATGTGGATTTATTGCAAATCGCCTTAAAACTCCTCCATATCACCGGCTCAACAATGCGTAGTCGCACTAAAGCTGAAAAAGCGGAAATTGCCCAATCGCTAAAACAAAATGTGTGGGGCAAATTAGAAAGTGAGCAAATCGCGAAGACCATTATTCATCAAGTCTTTGATTTTAAAAATGTGCAACAAGCACACCAAGAAATGGATAAAGGCACGCACATTGGCAAGGTGATGTTGGCGTTTGGTAAGGGGGAATAGGAGGATGGATTTTTAGACCATTGAGATTTCTTTGTAATTAGCCAAACAATAAAGTGCGGTGATTTTTCAATGAATTTTAAAAATTCAAAAAATTCTCACAGCACTTTAAAATTCACCTTAACTACATTCTCAATTCAAATCACTGAAAGAAATACACATTCATTTGATCTCAAATAAAATCTTGTTTATCCTACCTCAATCCCCTATAACTGAGATAACAAAATGGCACTGGATTTAGCAGAAATTAGACAACAAATCACCCAAATTGACCGCAGTTTATTAAAACTGCTTTCGGAGCGTCATCGTTTGGCTTATGACGTGGTGCGTAGCAAGGAAATCACGCAGAAAGCCTTGCGTGATGTGGAGCGTGAGCAACAATTATTACAAGAATTGATTCAATTTTCTGAAAATGAAAATTATCAGCTTGATCCACAATATATCACGCAAATTTTCCAGAAAATTATTGAAGATTCTGTGCTGACTCAGCAAGCCTATTTGCAAAAGAAACTCAATGAACAGCGTGAGCAAAATAGCCATATTGCTTTCTTAGGTAAACGCGGATCTTATTCTCATCTTGCGGCACGCAGTTATGCAACCCGTTATCAAAAACCGTTTATTGAACTAAGTTGCAGCTCTTTCGAGCAAGTATTTGAAAAAGTGCAAAATGGCGAGGCGGATTACGGCATTTTGCCGCTGGAAAACACGACTTCAGGTTCAATAAATGAAGTCTATGATTTGTTACAGCATACGGATTTATCGCTTATTGGTGAATTGGCATACCCGATCAAACATTGCGTACTCGCAACGGAACACGGCGAGTTAAGCCAAATTGACACCCTATACAGCCATCCGCAAGTGATCCAGCAATGCAGCCAGTTTATTCGCAGTCTTGATCGTGTACATATTGAATATTGCGAAAGCAGCTCGCACGCAATGCAGTTAGTGGCAAGTCTGAACAAGCCAAATATTGCGGCATTGGGGAATGAAGATGGCGGTCATCTTTATGGTTTACGCGTGCTGAAAAGCAATATTGCCAATCAAGAGAATAACATCACACGTTTTATTGTGATTGCCAAAGAGCCAGTGGTAGTATCACCGCAAATTCACACTAAAACCCTGTTATTGATGACGACAAATAAACGCCAAGCCGGCTCACTGGTGGACGCGTTATTGGTGTTCAAAAAGCATAATATTAATATGACGAAACTAGAATCCCGCCCGATTTATGGTCAGCCGTGGGACGAAATGTTTTACCTTGAAATTGATGCCAATATCAATAACCCAGAAGTGCAACAAGCGTTAGAAGAATTGCAAGAACACAGCAACTACCTAAAAATTCTCGGCTGCTATCCGAGTGAGATTGTAAAGCCTGTGGAAGTAAATTAAGCAGGTAAAATCTAAAAATACAAGGCATAATAGACAAAAGTGCGGTGAAAAATTCACAAAATTTCCACCGCACTTATTTTTTGATAAGAAATTAAATGTTCCAGCCACCTAAGTAGAATGCTAATAATGCGACTGCGATTAACACTGTGCCGATATTGAGTTTTTTCACTTCACCGCTGATGATTCGCCCAATCACAAGAGTAGCAAAACCAAGCATAATACCAGTTACGATATTTGCAGTAAGAACGATGAATACCGCACAAACTAAGCCACTCATTGCACCGATGAAATCAGAAAAATCTAATTTGTTTACGTTGCTAAGCATTAATAAACCCACATACATTAACGCAGGTGCGGTGGCATAGCTAGGCACAAGGCTCGCAAGTGGTTGGAAAAAGAGCATTAATAGGAATAGCACCCCCACGACAATGGCTGTAATCCCTGTTTTTCCGCCAGCGGCTGTACCTGCGGCAGATTCAATATATACCGCAGCTGGTGCTGTACCAAATAAGCCGGAGAATAAGCTACTTACTGAGTCAGAAGTTAAGGCTTTGCCGCCATTGATAATTTGGCCGTCTTTATCCAATAAATTGGCTTGCCCTGCTACAGCACGGATTGTCCCTGTGGCATCAAATACCGCTGTCATTACTAAGGCGAACACCACGGGCAGGATTGCTGGTTGTAATGCACCCATTAAATCCAGTTCAAGGAACAATGATTGTTCACCAAAAGTTGGCATTTTGAATAATTCACCGCTGAATTTCACATTAGGATCAACCGCCAAACCAATAAGAGTAATTGCGATGATCACCCACAAAATACCACCTTTGATTTGCAATCTTTCTAAGCCGATGATTGCCGCTAAGCCAGCAAGAGAAATCAATACAGGGAATGTGGTGAAATCACCAAGTTTCACAGGTAAACCTGCTTGGTTTCCTACCACAATGCCCACGCCATTGGCTGCGATTAATAATAAAAATAAACCAATCCCAATGCCTGCACCCTGTGCAATGCTGGCTGGCAAGTTGCGTAAAATCCACGCACGAATGCCTGTTGCGGAAATTAAGGTGAACACGATCCCCATAAAGAATACCGCGCCTAGTGCGACAGGAACGCTCACCCCTTGCCCTAATACAAGGCTAAATGCGGTAAACGCGGTTAATGAAATAGCGCAACCAATGGCCATTGGCGCATTTGCCCATAAGCCGATAAGAATAGAACCTAAGCCTGATACCAAACAGGTGGCGATAAACACGCTTTCAGGGGGAAAGCCTGCGGCACTCAGCATATTTGGCACTACAATCACGGAGTACACCATTGCCAAGAAGGTGGTTAAACCTGCGATAATTTCTTGGCGTACCGTTGAGCCACGCTTAGTGATCTCAAAAAGTTTTTCTGCGAACATAAATTTCCTTTCGTTAATAAAGTTAAAATAAAATCTTGTTGAAAAAATGGCGCTATTTTACAGAAAAGAAAAGAATAGTAAACGTTTGCTTAATAGAAAGTGCGGTGATTTTTGCGGAAATTTTTGGGCTTGTTTTATAAATCGTTTATAATAGTGCGCAATAATCGTAATAATTAAGGCAAATAATCTAAGCGAGGAAAAAATGGCTATCTTAGTAACTGGCGGCGCAGGCTACATTGGCTCTCATACCGTTGTGGAATTATTAAATACTGGCAAAGACGTGGTGGTGCTGGACAATTTATCCAACTCTTCCGCCAAATCATTACAACGTGTAGAAGAAATCACGGGCAAAGCGGTGAAATTCTACCAAGGCGATGTGTTAGATCGTGCAATGTTGCAGAAAATCTTTGTAGAAAACCAAATTGATTCTGTAATTCATTTTGCCGGTTTGAAAGCCGTGGGCGAAAGCGTGCGTAAACCAATCGAATATTATATGAACAATGTAACGGGTTCATTAGTGTTAGTTGATGAAATGCGCAAGGCTGGCGTGTGGAATTTAGTGTTTAGCTCATCGGCAACAGTCTATGGCGATCCTGAAATTGTGCCAATCACCGAACAATGCAAAGTGGGTGGCACAACCAATCCTTACGGCACATCGAAATTAATGGTGGAACAGATTTTAACGGATGTTGCCAAAGCAGAAGATAAATTTAGCTTTACGATTTTACGCTATTTCAACCCAGTGGGCGCGCACCACAGCGGCTTGATCGGCGAAGATCCTGCTGGCATTCCAAATAATCTATTGCCTTATATTAGCCAAGTGGCTATCGGCAAATTACCGCAACTTTCTGTCTTTGGAAGTGATTATGACACCCACGATGGCACGGGCGTGCGTGATTATATCCACGTTGTAGATTTGGCGATTGGGCATTTAAAAGCCTTAGATCGTCATCAAAACGATGCAGGATTGCACATTTATAACCTTGGCACTGGCACAGGTTATTCCGTGTTGGATATGGTGAAAGCCTTTGAGCAAGCCAACGATATTCAAATTCCGTATCAATTAGTGGCGCGCCGTCCGGGGGATATTGCAACGTGCTATTCCGATCCTTCTCTTGCCGCCAAAGAATTAGGCTGGAAAGCGGAACGTGGCTTAACGGAAATGATGCAAGACACTTGGAATTGGCAGAAAAAGAACCCACAAGGGTATCGTGATTAATCGTTCATCTCATTGTGCTGTAAGGAAACTTGCAGCACAATTTGTTTGAAAAACACACCGCACTTTATGGCTATGACCACACAATCGAATTTATTTTCACAAATTTTCAGCCGTAATATGCTGATCTGCGTATTCACGGGATTTAGCTCGGGCTTACCCCTTTATGTTTTGGTTTCTTTGTTACCTATTTGGTTACGCGCAGAAAACGTTGATCTCAAAACCTTGGGCTATTTCACCCTAATAATGCTCCCTTTTTCGTGGAAGTTTGTCTGGGCGCCCTTGCTTGATCGCTTTGTGCCGCCTTTTTTAGGTCGCCGCCGTGGCTGGATGCTCATTTCACAGATTTTACTATTAATCAGTTTAGCATTATTTGGCTTTTTAGATCCAAGCAAACAATTTGGACTCAGTTTGATTGCAGCTTTAGGTGTGCTTTGCGCCTTCTTCTCTGCCACACAAGATATTGTGCTAGATGCCTATCGGCGAGAAATTTTAACCGACAATGAATTAGGTTTAGGCAACTCCATTCACGTTAATGCTTACCGCATTGCTGGCCTTGTTCCCGGTTCGCTTTCGTTGATTTTGGCAGATCATTTCCCTTGGCAAACGGTGTTTATCATTACCGCAATGTTTATGTTGCCGGGGATTTTAATGTGTCTATTTTTAAGCACCGAACCTAATATTGCGCTAAAAAAACACCGCACTTTAGAAGAAAGTGTCATTGAACCTTTCCGCGAATTTTTTCAACGCAAAGGCGTTTGGTCAGCCTTAGGTATCCTAGCGTTTATTTTTCTATATAAATTAGGCGATAGTATGGCAACGGCGCTGATTTCCCCTTTCTATTTAGATATGGGATTTAGCAAAACCCAGATCGGTTTGGTGGTGAAAAATGCCTCTTTATGGCCAATGGTGGTCGCCAGTATTCTAGGTGGAATTTTAATGCTGAAAGTGGGCATTAACCG
This sequence comes from Avibacterium volantium, assembly GCF_900635775.1. NCBI lineage: Bacteria > Pseudomonadati > Pseudomonadota > Gammaproteobacteria > Pasteurellales > Pasteurellaceae > Avibacterium > Avibacterium volantium. Next base: position 1,004,489 of record NZ_LR134167.1, read on the forward strand.
CGCCTTATGGTTATTTGGATTTGTGCAAATTATCACCATTCTTGGCTTTGCTTGGCTCGCCCAACAAGGGCCTTTTGAAACCGTAGATAGCCGCGCCTTATGGTCGCTTAGTCTTGTGGTGGCCGCGGAATATATCGGTATCGGTTTAGGCACAGCCGCCTTTGTTGCTTTTATGGCACGGGAAACCAATCCCCTTTACACTGCCACACAGCTTGCCTTATTTACCAGCCTTGCCGCATTACCAAGAGCTACGCTCAACACCCAAGCTGGCACGTTGATCGATTGGCTGGGCTACTATGATTATTTCTGGCTTTGCTTCTGGCTGGCTATTCCCGGAATGTTGTGCTTGGTTAAAGTTGCACCATGGAATAAGGTGGAATAGGTGTTTATTGATGGAGAAATTTAGGAGAAAGCAATGCAATTTTTGAAAAAGCTTAGTTTTTTATTAGCCAAATTCACCGCACTTTTTATCATTGTGCTGGCGCTAATCACCTTTTATAAACCTGAATTATTCACTTGGGTAAAAGGCGATACGCAAGTGTTCATCATCAGCATTATTATGCTTTCAATGGGAATGACCTTGGGTAAAAAAGATTACCAAGTGTTAGCGCAACGCCCACTGGATATTCTTATTGGTACGATTGTGCAATATACCGTAATGCCTTTTGTGGCGATTGCTATTGCAAAAAGTTTTGATCTTTCCCCAGCGCTCACCCTTGGTTTAGTTTTAGTTGGCTCTTGCCCTGGTGGTGTGGCGTCTAACATTATGACGTTCCTATGCAAAGGCGATGTGGCATTTTCAGTGGGAATGACCACCGTATCAACCTTGCTCGCGCCAGTAATGACACCATTATTGTTAAACTATTTGGTTGGTCAAAGCGTGGAAATGAACGGCTGGGCAATGTTTAAATTTATGCTTTTAGTGACCGTGTTGCCTGTGGCAGTGGGATCAATTTTAAACATCAGCTTACACCGCAAACAATGGTTCCAAGACATCAAAGCGTTAATGCCGGGCGTGGCAGTGATTAACTTCGCCTTTATTGTGGGCGGTGTGGTCGCCATTTATGGGGATTACTTCTTACAATCAGGCTTAATGATTTTACTTTGTATCGTGGTACATAACCTTATCGGCTACGCTCTTGGCTATTCTTCAGGCAAATTGTTTGGAATGAGCTTAGCGAAAAAGAAAACCATTTCTTTGGAAGTGGGCGTGCAAAACGCAGGTTTAGCCACTGGATTAAGTATGAAGTTCTTCCCAACTATTCCTGAATCAGCGGTAGTTTGTGCGGTGGCGTGCGTGTGGCATTCTGTAGCTGGGACGGTTTATGCCAATTTCTTATTATGGGTGGATAAATACCGCAAATCTCCTTCGCAAAAGGAACTTGCGGAAGAGATTTCGTGAGAGCAAGGAAAATAAAGTGCGGTACTTTTTTATGAATTTTTGCAAATTAGTTAATTTTGATTTTCATCGCCCTTGAGTTTTCGACTTATTAAAGGTATGTTATCGCAGATTTTTTTATAAACGAGGTTGATATGAAGATTATTCTTTTAGGTGCGCCGGGCGCAGGCAAAGGCACACAAGCACAATTTATTATGAACAAATTCGGCATTCCGCAAATTTCTACGGGCGATATGTTGCGCGCGGCAATTAAAGCGGGAACAGAATTAGGCAAACAAGCGAAAACCTTAATGGACGCAGGGCAGCTTGTGCCAGATGATTTAATTATTTCGCTTGTGAAAGAGCGTGTTGCACAAGAAGATTGTGTGAAAGGCTTTTTATTAGACGGTTTCCCACGCACCATTCCGCAAGCGGACGCCTTAAAAAGTGCGGGCATCAGCATTGATTATGTGTTGGAATTTGATGTGCCAGATGAAGTGATTGTTGAGCGTATGAGTGGTCGCCGTGTTCACCAAGCTTCTGGACGTACTTACCACGTTGTGTATAACCCGCCAAAAGTGGAAGGTAAAGATGATGTAACCGGTGAAGATTTAATTATCCGTGCTGATGACAAGCCTGAAACCGTATTAGATCGCTTGAAAGTGTATCACAACACCACCAAACCGTTGGTTGATTATTACCAAGCTGAAGCCGAAGCGGGCAATACAAAATATTTCCGTTTAGACGGTACGCAAAAAGTGGAAGAAGTGAGTGCAGAATTAGATAAAATTCTCGCTTAATTTCCACCGCACTTTATCAATCCCCTTGATTTCAAGGGGATTTTTTATGCGCTATTTATTCCTTCTTCCGCCAATAAGTGGCAAATCTTGGCAGCCCTTTTTGTGTCAAACCACGGTATTTGTAGGTAATGATTGAACCGATTGGTGGTGGATTTTCTCTATCCGTTAATTTAAACCCTGAACCGATACGAAATTCGCCACGCTGATTTTTACAAGTAATCGCGCCGAGTTTATCGGCAAATAGCCCCTTGCCTTTATGGTGTGCAATCACTTCACATTCTTCATCAAGTGCGGTCTTTAATTTCAAAATTTGCTGACTGCGTTTGTTTTCATAAGGCACGTTAGGGTTACGCAGCACCAAACCCTCCCCTTGTTTTTGTTCTACTTCACGCAAGAAATCTTGCACTTGGGCATAATGTTCAATTGGAATTTGCTTAATAATTTCAATATGTTGGCTTGGGTGCTGGGCTAAATAATTTTCCAACACCGCTAAACGTTCAAATAAATTGCCTTTGGCATTAGGCACATCAAACACATAGAGCTTTAATTTTTCCCAGCCTTTATCTTTTTGTGAACGCACAATAGAAGAAATTTGCTCAAACGCATTGCGTTGGCTAAACAGTTCACCATCAATGGCAAAAGGCGGAAAATCTTTAATGAAATAAGAGGGCGGCGTGAGAATTTTATTCTGTCTTGTAAACAGCTGTTTGCCGTCCCAATATCCCCTGATGCCGTCTAACTTTTCGCTCATCACCCAACCTTGCACATTTTGATTGTGGTAAGTGCCAAGTAACATTAAATCTGGCGGATTGGCCTTAGCCAATATTGAATATAGTGAGAATAAAATGAGCAGGATAGGCTGAATATAAGGCATAATTTTCTCCCCGATTTTTCTGCGCGATAAAAATTTGATTGGGATATTAAGCGACTTTTTGACGCTTGTGGAAAATGCAATTTGGTTTTGCGATCTCGATCGTAAAAATTATTATGGTTTTAAAAGTGCGGTGGTTTTTTGGGGATTTTTTTAGAATATGTGTGAATTTTTTGTTAAAATCACGGCTTTCTATCTAAATATAACTAAAAGAGAGTGATTATGAGCAAACTATTTCCTAATGCACAACTTCGTGATAAAGCGCCCTATCGTTTTGATATTGTAGGCAGTTTTTTACGCCCTGAAAGTTTAAAACAGGCACGCCAACAATGTAGCTGTGGGGATATTTCTTGTGCGGATCTCACCCAAGTGGAAGACAAAGAAATTGCCAATTTAGTGGCGCACCAAAAAGCAGTGGGCTTGCCTGCGGTAACCGATGGTGAGTTTCGCCGTACCTTTTGGCATTTAGATTTCTTAAGTGCGTTAGATGGCGTGAAAGAAGTAGAAGCAGAAAAATTTTCTGTTCAATTTAAGCATCATAATGTTCGTCCTAAAACCTTGAAAATCGTTGATAAAATCGGTTTCTCGGATACTCACCCATTCCTTGAACATTACCGTTCTTTACAGCAAATTGCTGGCGATTATCCTATTAAATTCACCATTCCGTCACCTTCAATGTTACATTTAATTTGTACGGTGCGTGAAACGGATTATCAGCCAATTGAGCGTTATAAAAACAACAATCAGCAATTACTAGATGATATTGCGGACGCTTATATTAGTGCGATGCAAAAATTCTATGCCCTAGGTTGTCGTAACCTGCAATTAGATGACACAAGCTGGGGCGAATTATGCTCAGAGGAAAAACGTCAGGCTTATCAAGAACGTGGCTTCGATTTAGAGCAACTCGCGAAAGATTATGTGTATATGGTGAACCGTATTATTGCCGCGAAACCTGCGGATATGACCATTACAATGCACATTTGCCGTGGTAACTTCCGCTCAACTTGGTTCTCATCGGGCGGCTATGAACCTGTGGCAGAAACCCTATTTGGGCACTGTAATGTTGATGGCTTCTTCCTTGAGTACGATAGCGATCGTTCGGGCGATTTCAAACCATTGCGCTTTATTAAAGATCAGCAAGTGGTGCTAGGTTTGGTTACTTCAAAAGACGGCAATCTTGAAGATAAAAACGAAATCATCAAACGTATTCAAGAGGCCGCACAATATGTGGACATCAACCAGCTTTGTTTAAGCCCGCAATGTGGCTTTGCTTCAACGGAAGAAGGCAATATCCTGACAGAAGAGCAACAATGGAACAAACTGAATTTTATTCGTGAAATTGTTGAGGAAGTTTGGGGTAAGGCGTAATTTTTAACCTTTCATTCCTGATGATAGAAGAATACCGCTTTTTTATAGAGCGGTATTATTTTTGCAAATTTTTCTCTTTGTGATTTAGATCACGATTTTCTCTTTTCGTTAAAATTCTATTTCTCTTTGAAGTTAATCTTATTTTATAATGAAAATTATGAAATGATACTTCAAAATAATGAAATTGAGATAGCAAACAGGAGAGAGCTATGCGTTTAATTCCTTTAAAAACCGCCGAGCAAGTCAGCAAATGGGCTGCACGTCATATTGTTGATCGTATTAATGAATTTAAACCAACGGAAGAACGCCCTTTTGTGCTGGGATTGCCCACAGGCGGCACGCCGTTACAAACCTATAAAGAATTGATCAAACTTTATCAAGCAGGGGAAGTGAGCTTTAAAAACGTGGTGACCTTTAATATGGACGAATATGTTGGGCTGCCAAAAGATCACCCAGAAAGTTACCGCTCTTTTATGTATAAGAATTTTTTCGATCACGTTGATATTCAAGAAAAAAATATTAACTTATTAGACGGCAATGCGCCTGATCTTGATGCTGAATGTCGCCGTTATGAAGAAAAAATGCAATCTTACGGCAAGGTCAATTTATTTATGGGCGGCGTTGGCGTGGACGGCCATATCGCCTTTAACGAACCAGCGTCATCGCTGGCTTCTCGCACCAGAATTAAAACTCTGACGGAAGATACTCTTATCGCTAACTCACGTTTCTTTGATAATGACGTGAATAAAGTGCCAAAATATGCCTTAACCATTGGGGTCGCCACGTTGCTTGATGCTGCAGAAGTGATGCTTTTAGTCACGGGGCATAATAAAGCCCTTGCTTTGCAAGCAGGAGTGGAGGGCAGTGTGAACCATTTTTGGACGATCAGTGCGTTACAGCTACACCGCCACGCAATCTTTGTTTGTGATGAACCTGCAACGCAGGAATTAAAAGTGAAAACCGTGAAATATTTCACTGAGTTAGAAGCCAAAGCCATTCATAGTGTGTTATAGCGAATAAAAAAGAAGGTGAAAAAATGCGTTATGCGTTAGTTAATGGCGTGATTTATACCGCCCAAGCCGTGCTTTATGGACACGCGGTGATTGTGGAAGACGAGAAAATCCTTTCTATCGTGCCACAAGAAAATCTGCCTGAAGGAATGCAACAAATTGATTTAAAAGGGAATAATCTTACAGCGGGATTTATTGATCTGCAATTAAACGGCTGTGGTGGCGTGATGTTTAACGGCGATACGTCCGTGAAAACCCTTGAAATTATGCAGCAAACCAATTTGCGTTCTGGCACAACAAGTTATCTGCCAACCTTTATCACGGCAGATGATGAGGGCATTAAGCAAGCCGTTTCGGTAATGGGGGAATATCTTAAAAAGCATAAAAATCAAGCCCTTGGTTTGCATTTGGAAGGCCCTTATTTAAGTGTCGAAAAGAAAGGCGTGCATCAGGCAGAATATATTCGTGCCATAAGCCCTGAAATGAAAGATTTTCTATGCCAAAATGCAGCGGTGATCACCAAAATCACCCTTGCCCCTGAAAATCCAACGGCAAAATATATTGGTGATTTTGTACAAAGCGGCATTGTGGTTTCTATCGGGCATTCCAACACCACTTATGATGTAGCTAAACAAGCTATTGCCAAGGGAGCAACGTTCGCCACCCACTTGCACAACGCGATGTCGCCAATTAGCTCAGGACGTGAAATGGGTGTTGTCGGCGCGGTGTTAGACAGCGATATTTACACAGGCATTATCGTTGATGGCTTGCACGTTGAATTTGGTAATATCAAAATTGATAAAAAAGTGAAAGGCGATAAATTGTGCATTGTTACAGATGCCACAGCCGCCGCAGGGGCGGATATTGAATCTTTCGACTTTGTCGGCAAAACTGTGTATGTGCGTGATGGTAAATGCTATGACGCCAACGGCACGCTCGGCGGTTCTGCAATCACAATGATTGAATCGGTAGAAAATGCGGTGAAACAAGTGGGTATTCCACTTGATGAAACCCTAAGAATGTGCAACTACTACCCAGCCAAAGCCATTGGTGTAGATGATCATTTAGGTGATATTGCAGAAGGAAAAATCGCCAATTTGACTGTGTTTAACAATGATTTTGATGTGCTAGGCAGCGCAGTCAATGGGCAGTGGACGTGGTATAAAAACTAGCCCAAAAATCACCGCACTTTGAGTGCTATTTAAATACGAAATAAAGGCAGCTTCGGCTGCCTTTTTGTTTAGACATTTTCTAGTCTAGGCATTTTGCCCAATTCATTTTAAAATACAGCATTATTCGTTTTATGTTTTTTTATGTGTGGGAAAAAGAATGCGGGATAACCATCAAATCGCGAATGTTGATTTTGTTAAGCAGATGAATAGTGCAGTGGTTTATAAATTAATTGACCATCAAGGGCCGATTTCTCGTATTCAAATTTCTGAACTAAGCCAGCTCGCACCGGCGAGTGTGACCAAAATCACGCGTAACTTGTTAGGGCGTGGTCTGATTAAAGAAGTGGAGCAGCAACAATCCACCGGCGGGCGGCGCGCCACGTCTATTATTGCAGAGCATAAAGCCTTTCGCACCATTCTCATTCATTTAGGGCGTAAGCAGGTAACCTTTGCCATTATGGATCTTTCTGCGAAACTCTTGAAAAGAGAAATTGTGGATTTGCCAGAGCATCAAAGTGCGGTGCAAATTGAGCAATTTTTAATAACCCACTTTGCGCAGTTTATCGAACAACATCAGCGTAAAAGTGCGGAATTTATTGCCATTGGTATTACTGTGCCGGGCTTTGTGGATGTGAAAACCAATCGCATTCAATATTTACCGCATTTATCCCTTGATGAACCTTGGGCGCTGGCAAATCACCTTGCAGAACACTTCCAATTAATGACCTTTATTGGCCACGATGTGCGAAGTTTAGCCTTAGCGGAGCATTATTTTGGTGTTACCAAAGATTGCTATGATTCCTTATTATTGCGTATTCATCGTGGCGTTGGCGCAGGCATTGTGATTAATCACGAAGTCTTTCTCGGCTACAAAAATAATGTGGGGGAAATTGGGCATATTCAGGTGGATCCTTTGGGTAAACGTTGCTTATGCGGAAATGTAGGGTGTTTGGAAACCGTGGTGAGCAATGCCGCAATTGAAGAAAAAATGCAACGTTTGCTGGAAGATGGTTATCAAAGCAAGTGGATTTCTTTGGAAAGCCACGATATTGAAGCAATTTGCAAAGCGGTAAATAAGCAAGATGCGGTAGCGGTGGATTTGATCGAACACGTTGGCGTGCAGATTGGACGCGTATTGGCGATGAGTGTCAATATGTTTAATCCTGAAAAAATTGTTATTTCAGGGGAGATTACGCAAGCGCAAAGCGTGCTGTTTGCTGCTATTCGCCGAACCTTAGACAACTTGGCTTTACCCGCGTTTGTGAAAAGCACGCCACTGGTGGCATCTGAATTAAAAAATGAAGATGTGATTGGCGCATTTGCATTGATTAAACAAGCCTTATTAGATGGCAGATTGCTACAACATTTATTAGCCGAGTAAAGTGCGGTTGCTTTTACGCCGATTTGTATAATCTCTATGCGAATGAGAAAGAATTTAGAAAAAAGCATAAAAAAAGAGTTGACGAAGGGGAGTCAGATCAGCATAATTAGCCCCGCAAAGCCGATGAGGTGAATGCAAAATGTTTGGCTATGTAGCTCAGTTGGTTAGAGCACAACACTCATAATGTTGGGGTCACAGGTTCGAATCCCGTCATAGCCACCATATTGCGGGACTGGCGAAATTGGTAGACGCACCAGATTTAGGTTCTGGCGCCGCGAGGTGTGTGGGTTCAAGTCCCTCGTCCCGCACCATTCATTAGCTTGCAGTTCTTTAGTAGGTGGGGTATCGCCAAGCGGTAAGGCACCGGGTTTTGATCTCGGCATCCCTAGGTTCGAATCCTAGTACCCCAGCCATACTATCTAACATTTCAATCTTCTTTTCTTAAAGAATTTCCTATTGGGGTATCGCCAAGCGGTAAGGCACCGGGTTTTGATCTCGGCATTCCTAGGTTCGAATCCTAGTACCCCAGCCATTCACTTATCATCTATTTTTACATTGCCCGAATCTGTTATTTTTTTAGCAAAGAGCATTATAAATATAATAAAAAACTAATGCACTTATGTTTTTTCTTGTTATATCTATTATAATCTTTCCTTTTTTACAAGGAATTATTATGCAATCAGATAAATCAAACAATGGTTGGAAATCAAGGTTTCAGGCTTTAGGCCCAGGTATTTTAATGGCATCAGCAGCTGTTGGCGGCTCTCATATTATTGCTTCAACGCAAGCAGGAGCGATTTATGGCTGGCAACTTGCAATTATTATTATTTTAGCAAATCTTTTTAAATATCCATTTTTTCGTTTTGGCGTGCAATATACATTGGATTCAGGCAATACCTTGCTTGAGGGCTATCGCCAAAAAGGGAAAATTTACCTTTGGATTTTCTTCCTATTAAATATTTTTTCTACCGTGATCAATGTTGCCGCGATCTCATTATTATGTGCGGTGATATTAACTTTTGTTCTGCCATTCCCTATACCGGTTTCAACATTGAGTTTTATCGTTATTGTGGTAACAACGGGTATCTTATTATTAGGTAAATATCGTTTTTTAGATAGTTTAGCTAAGTTGATAATGATTTCACTTACTGTGACTACGTTAGCTGCTGTGCTCTCTGCATTAATGAAAAATGGTGTGCAGGGCGTAGCAGCAGAACATTATATTTCACCTTCTCCTTGGAATTTAAGTGCGTTAGCATTTATTGTTGCCTTAATGGGATGGATGCCTGCACCAATTGAGATTTCTGCAATCAATTCAATGTGGGTTGTGGCAAAACGTCGTATTTCTAAAGTTTCCTATGAAGATGGTATTTTTGATTTCAATATCGGCTACATTGGCACGGCTATTCTGGCTTTAATTTTTTTAGCGTTAGGTGCTTTAGTACAATTTGGATCGGGTGAAGCGGTTCAAATGGTAGGGGGAAAATATATTGCTCAGTTGATTAATATGTATGCCTCAACTATTGGAGAATGGGCAAGAGAGCTCATCGCTTTCATTGCATTTATGTGCATTTTTGGTACGACGATTTCTGTAGTTGATGGCTATTCGCGTACCAATGTAGAAACGCTACGTTTATTAATGGGGAAAAAACAGAGTAGCCCGAGAACGTTAAATACAGCAATTATCCTTGCGGCACTGTCAGGCCTGACAATTATTTTTTACTTTAATAACGCTGTTGGACCAATGCTTAAATTTGCAATGATAGGTTCTTTTGTTTCAACCCCTGTATTTGCGTGGTTGAACCTATCGTTGGTGATGAAAGGTGAACATCGTGTAAGAGGTTTCCTATTATGGTTATCTTTAGTCGGATTGGTTTACCTTGCTGGTTTCACATTGTTGTTTATTGCTTCACATTTTGGTTGGATAAACTAAAAATTTTGATAAAAAAAGCCGCACTTTAAAAGTGCGGTCTTTTTTTTCGCAGAATTTTATGCAATGCCTTTGTGTCTTAACAAAGCATCTAATTGCGGTTCTCTGCCGCGGAAGCGTTTGAACAACGTCATTGGCTCTTCTGAACCGCCACGGGTAAGGATTTCGTCTAAGAACGATTGCCCTGTTACGGGATTGAAAATGCCTTCCTCTTCAAAACGTGAGAATGCATCTGCCGATAGCACTTCTGCCCATAAATAGCTGTAATAGCCTGCCGCGTAGCCACCCGCGAAGATGTGGCTGAAGCTGTGCGGATTTCTTGCCCAATCCACACCTTTGATGACGGCAACGTCATCTTTTACCTGTTTTAAGGTGTCTAAAATTTGATTTGGTTGGCTCGCATCAAAATAATGGTGCAAACGGAAATCAAATAGCCCAAATTCAAGCTGACGTAACACGAACATTGCCGCTTGGAAGTTTTTCGCTTTGAGCAACTGTTGCAATTTTTCTTTTGGTAGCGGTTCGCCCGTTTCATAATGCCCTGAAATAAAGGCAAGTGCGTCTTCTTCCCAACACCAATTTTCGAGGAACTGGCTTGGCAGCTCCACCGCGTCCCAAGGCACGCCATTAATGCCAGCCACATCTGCGACATCAATTTGCGTGAGCATATGATGAATGCCGTGTCCAAATTCGTGGAATAAGGTGGTGACTTCATCGTGAGTGAAGAGCGCAGGTTTATCACCCACTGGCGCGTTAAAGTTACAAGTGAGATAAGCCACTGGCTGTTGAATTGTGCCATCTGCTTTACGGCGGCGACCAACACAATCGTCCATCCACGCACCGCCACGTTTGTTTTCACTGGCGTATAAGTCTAAATAAAAACTACCGCGCACTTGATCTTGGCTATCAATCAAATCAAAGAAACGCACATCTTTATGCCAAGTATCCACATCAAAACGCTCCACGGCACGAATATTAAATAGACGCTTAATTAACTCAAATAAGCCTGAAAGTACCCGATCTTCTGGGAAATAAGGGCGAAGTTCTTCATCATTAATGGCGTATAAATGTTGTTTTTGTTTGGGGCTGTAGTAGATTAGCCCTAAATTTCACACCATTTTCGCAATATTTTTAACTGCTCTTTTGGTGTCCCAAAGTTAAACCGAAATTCACATTCCTTCAAGAATAAAGGAAAGTTTTTTCGGCTAATTCCATTATATTTTCGCAGTATCCGCTTCGCCTGATTCCAAAAATTTTCAATGCCATTAATATGATTTTGTTTCACCGCAAATAGCTCGGAATGATTGATTCGTTCGTGGTGAAATTCACTCACATCAAGAGCATCATAACTGCGATAAGTGTCCGTATAAACCCAGCTATCAGGCTTTATTTTTCTTTTAATAACAGGGAGTAATGTTTCACTCTTGGTGTTTTCAACCACAACAGTAAATACCTTTCCTTGTCGTTTTAGTAACCCAAAAACAGCAACTTTTCCAGCCGCTCCTCGTCCTCGTTTTCCCTTTCGATGACCACCAAAATAGCTTTCGTCTAGTTCAATTTCCCCCTCAAAAATCTCGTTAACTTCAAGGGATAAATGATAGCCAATCACAAGCCTGATTTTATGGTAGAACAAAGCGGCTGTATTCGGTTGAATATCTAGCAAATTTGCTGCCGTTCTTGCAGTAACTTCTGCGACAAAAAACTCAAGCAGTTTTTTCTGTATAGATTTCTTTAATTTACAATATGTTATCTTCATTTTTGTAGTATAGCATTGTTGCTAATCTACTACAGCCCCTAAAAGAAAGTATTAAGCTAACAAATAAGGGAAGATTTTATAATATCAAGGTTGAGAAATCTAAAAAAAGGGCTGTCCTAGATAACAACTAAAAAATCTATTTAGGTTAGAATGAACCAATGAGAAAAAGTCGTCTAAGTCAGCACAAATAAAATAAACTCATTGAGCTATTTGTTGCAGGTGTTACTGCAAGGACAGCAGCAGAGTTAGTCAATGTAAACAAAACGACTGCCGCATATTACTTTCATCGTTTACGCCAACTCATCTATCAAAACAGCCTTCACTTAGAGATGTTTGAAGGTGAAATTGAAGCCGATGAAAGTTATTTTGGCGGTGCTCGCAAAGGCAAACGTGGTCGTGGTGCGGCAGGGAAAATTGCGGTATTCGGGCTTCTCAAGCGCAATGGCAAGGTTTATACCGTTGCGGTTCCAAATACGCAATCTGCCACCTTGTTACCCATTATTCGGGAGCAGGTAAAGCCTGATAGTATTGTGTACACCGATAATTATCGTAGTTATGACGTGCTTGATGTGAGTGAATTTAGTCATTTTCGTATCAATCACAGCACACATTTTGGTGAAAATCATAACCACATTAACGGAATTGAGAATTTTTGGAGCCAAGCAAAACGCCATTTACGCAAATTTAATGGTATCCCAAAAGCGCATTTTGAGCTTTATTTAAAGGAATGTGAATGGCGTTTTAATTACAGCAACATAAAAAGTCAAATTTCTATTTTAAAACAATTGGTTAAAGGGAGTTTAGTCTAGTTATCTAGGACAGCCCCTTTTTTATTATACCTTTTCTAGGTAAATCTCTCGTTTCCTTTTTTTAGCTAAAGTTTCAGTTTTTACTTCTATTCGGATTTTTATATTTAATTTATCCCATTATTGTCATAACGTGATAAATATCAGGTAATTCCTTGTTAGCCTAAAATGTAGGAAAAAACAACCGAACTTTTATACTTTTACATTGAATATAAATTTTACTTATTTAGGAGAGCATAGGCCTAAATTTCTAGCTCAAATGCTCTCCTTTGGGATTTTTAGTATCTTAGTTAACGCTAAGACTCATAGAAACTATGAGGAGAATTCACATTAAAATATTTTTTGTATTTCAAATGTGATGCTATGTTTGTGATAAGGAATATTTAAGCTGTTACTGTTTACACGTTGATAGTTATAACCTAATGTTGGCATTATCCCCATAAATTGAATATGGGGGGACCAGATTGATGCTGAAAATTGTGTTTCGCGATCCTGCCGTTTGGCGTTACCACTTAATCCCCAGTAGAATGGCGCTTGGTGGTTTTTCTGTTCGCGAGCAAGGCGTAAACGAGCGCCAATATTTTGGTTTTGATAGCCTATATTGATATTGGCCCGATATTTTATATATCGATCTTGTGGATAATCGGTGGCATATTTTTTACCTATCTCAGCAGAGATGCCAGCATACCATTTTGAGTTAATTGTCCAAGTGCCACTCAACGATAGATTTTGTGTGTAGTTTGTGAGATGTTTATATTGTTTCTGCCGATACCGTTCAGTTGCATAATTAAATGCAATTTTACTGCGAAAATTGTTCGTCCATTGATATTGCCAGCTGGTTGTTATACCAAAATGATTAGTGTAAGGCTTTTCGGCAAAAATGCGTAGTCCTGTATAAGGCTCTAGTGTAAATTGATGATGATAATTGGCATAGCCGAAAGGCATCGTTATTCGCCCATAAAAATCATTGTATTGGTGATAAGTGCGGTATATTTTGCCGATAAAATCAGTTTGCCATTGAGTATAAAAACCATTTGGCATAAAAAAAGTTTTTTGATTGCCAAATTGATAGCTTAACCCTTTATCTGCAAGGGGCTTTTCGAATGAAAATGAGCCAACTTTTGCTTTATCTGGTGCATTATTAATATTCTTATCATTGAGAAATTCGATTCTAAGATAGTATTTCCATTCTTTACGAGATTGGAGATATTGATCTATTTTCTCTAGTTGAAGACGGAATGGTAGAGAGGGTGTTGATAGATGCTGCTGAACAAGTTTTGAGGCCAGCCAGATTTGTTGATCTAGCAGTAGGCTGTCAATATGATGAAAAATGGCTTTTTCTGAATTAGGCTGGAGTTTTTCTACTTTTGTAAATTGGTTTATGGCTAAGGGATATTGCTGTGTTGATTTTGCTATTAACCCTTTTGCATAAGCGATGATAATTGGGCTTGGGTTAGCACTTGTTTCATAGATAGGAAGAATTTTTGTCAGTAGTGGAATATGTTCTTGCTGAACTGCAATGTTTATTACTCTTTGTAGTAATTCAGGCGCATAACGCAATTGCTCTGCCTTAATTTTACGGGGTTCTGAAGAGGATTTTGGGGTATCTTGCCAATAAGAGGAAGAATGATGAATATTGATAGCCTCGTAATTTAATTCAGGGGCTTCTTTTATAGTTATATCTTGTGGTAAAGCCCATACTTGACTCGATAGAGTAAGGGGAATAATTAGGAATATTATTTTTTTCATTGCTCATTACTCAATAAAATGCAGTATGCCTATGACATACTGCATTTAATCATTTATTAGAATTTAATTTCTAGTCCTGCAAAAAAGTTACGTCCAGGGGCGGCTACGACAGAGTAGTTTGGGGTATCTAAATTAGTTTCTAAACTGCCATTCCATACTGTTTGTCGAGCAGACTCCCAAGTCACATAGCGATAATTAAATAAATTGTAGATACCAGCTCGGAATGTCATATATTTATTAAATTGATAATGTCCTGTGAGATCCGCAATAATCCAAGATTTTGTTTTAATATGAGAACGGCTTTCTTCTATCACGCCTAACGGTGAGCTATCTTGAGCCACAAGCTCCCCACTATCTTTTCCTTTCGAATAGGTTGTAACGAAGCTGAGTCCCCATTTTTCTTCTGGTGAGAGGTAGGATAGTCCATATACCAATCGTAGCGGTTGAAGAGAATCAAGGGAGTATGCTCTTCCTTCATATTTTTCAGGCATTTTAGCTGGCCCGCCAATTTGCTGTGTTTTACTGATTTTAGCAAATAGATTAAGCCCTTCAGGGAAACGCGCCCATAAACTATAGAGATCTAAATTCGCACTAATATCATAGCCACGCACTTTGATATCTTGCGTATTGTAATAGAATAAATCGCCTCTCCCTTGTCCCTTAGGTTGTTTTAAAGAAGCGAGTGCAATCATATTTTTATAAGTTGCCCAGAAATAGCTACTTTTTAGACGTAATGCTTTGTATTCAAATTCAGCGCCTATTTCTTGGTTGCGAGAGTACTCTTTATCTAATTTTCCTTGGACTGAATGACCGTTAGCATTAAGCGTTGGCCCTAATTGTTCGTAAACAGAAGGCACTCTAAATCCACTACTATTGCGATAAGTGAAGGCTAATGGTTCGATAATTTGGTATTTGACACCAAAATCCCAAGAGAGGTTTTGATATTTACTTTGCTTGAATTGAATAGAACGTTGTTGCTCCTCAAGGGTTGGGTTACCTTTAAATTGATAGTGATCATAACGTAATGCACTAGAGATAAACCATTTTTCCCCTAGTGTGATGGAATCGCTGATACCAATAAAATAATGGCGACTTTTTATTGGGGTAATTGGGTGAAAATCACTATGCTGATTACTATCAAGTTCAATAGGCCCTGAGGCGACACGCTTATAAATGATATCGCTAAAGCGATCATAATCATAAAAATGATGTTTACTAAATATAGATCCGAGAACAACGCGGGTATCATGTCCTGCTTCTCCCCATTCCCAGAGCTTATTTAAATTGAGATCTAAACGATAGTCTGTTTGTTTGCTATTAACGATATGATGCCAAGATTTTTGCCCATCTTCAGTTGCCCAGCAATTCGCATCGACTGAAGGCCACTTAGCACAATTTAGACGTTTCACTTCTGATTGCATAATCAGATCACGCTTATCAAAACGAACCACCGCAGAGTTCAGCCAAGAGGCTTCATCTTTTGCATCAAAGTGGTACTCTAATCCAATTCTATTATTTTGATGTGTATCAAAATAAAATTGTGAAGGGGTATATTGAATCCGTTTTGTTGATATTTCATCATAGAAAGGGGATTCAGAGTAGAGTACGCCATTAATCAGATGCTTCTCTCGACCATTATAATAGTTTGGGCGCTGCATTTCGCGCATTTTATATTGTTGTTTAGTCCGATTTATTACGATACCTAAGTAATGTTGTGGGGTAAAATGCCAGCCAAATTTACTGAGTAATGAATCACTTTCATAATCGAGTGGATTCGGGATACGGCGACGTACTCCACTAACTTCTTCCATACTCACCCAACGTCCTTTTTTATTCATAATAGGATCGACAGGATCGGCGTAATTAGCAATGAAAAGGCTTCCTTTATAAAGATCTTTATGAGCTTGAACTTCATGACCATTACGATGAGAATATTGCACAAATCCATCGAATTTCCCAGCTCGGAAAGCGAGTCCACCACTGTATAATTTACGCTTATCTTTAGAGGTATAGTCGGCTTTAAAACGGCCACCTATGGATTGATCGGGCTGTAAAAAATCATCAACATTTTTTGTTTCCATTGATACCGCACCGCCTAATGCGCCACTACCCGATTCTGCAGATGATGCCCCTTTTCGCAGATCAAGAAGTCGAAGATCTTCATATTCAACATCATTTTTTGAAGAGGCTGATAACATTGAAAATGTACCGCTCGCATCATGTCTTTTTAAGGTTGATGAAGCACCTAATCCATCTAGATCAATGGCTACGCGATCTTGGTCAACACCGCGTATAGAGAATCCCCGCGTTGTTCCTCGTCCTCCTGCTTCGGTAATGGAGATGCCGGGATCGTAGCGGGTGATATCGCGAATGTTTTCTATTTGCTCATTTTGTATTTGAGCCTGATTCTTGCGTACCTCTCCTAAGCCTGAAACGTTTTGTTTCTGTTTTTCAAATTTTTCTTTAACATAAATTGTCTCTAGTGTTGTGGAATCAGGCTCTTCTAAAACATTTTGTTGATTATTAGCTTGAGCATAAAGTGCGGTACAAAAAAGACAAAAAACGAGATTTATTCTGTTTATTAGAAAAATAGTGTTATTTGCTGACATTGTCATTTCCTTTTATTGTTGAATTTGTTTCCCACCAAAAACGGCACCGAAAGTTTTGTCTTCTTTGATTACAGTTCCCCCAATTTCATTGGCGTTTGTACCGTAAAAATGACCAACGACATTTGCTTCACCAGTAATAACAGAACCAGATCCCGTAGTATTACCATCGTGTACGGCGAGATTTGCTTTTCCAGTAAAGCCATTGTCTGTTATAGCGAGGTTTTCAAATTTTACGGCTGGCATTTCGCCATTATTTTTCAATTCGCCCGATACTTGGTGAGTAGCAAAATTTGCTGTAAATTCAGCATCTTGATAACGTCTTGATACATTAGCAGCTTGACCTTTACCAAATCCATACCAATGCCCGAGGTATTTTACTTCACCAGTTGAAGGAATTTCAGAAATAGGCGTAACATAGCCTTGTACAAATAGATTACCTCTCTTATCAGTTTGATTATCTACTTGTTTTATTTCGTGGTTTTCAACGCCAAAACGTAAAAAGCTAAAATTTCCGCAGCATATATTGTCTGTTTTAGTGGTATCTAAATTAACCAAAATGCCATCAATTTGAAGCGTATTAATATCGCCAGAAAAATTTTGTGATTGTGGTTTATTTTCAGCAAAGGTGCTTCTATCTCCTTCATTGGTGAAAGGCAAGGTTTGAGCATTTAGACGCTTACCGTCAGTTTCAACCCCCTCTTCTGAATTTTGCTTGGCCGCAAAAACGCCAGCGAAATGATTGTCTTCCGACCATACTCGTCCAGCTAATTGTTTTGCCTTTTTACCTGCAAAGGAGCCTAATACTTTTGCGTTTTCTGGTAATGGGGGATTGCTATTTCCTTCATTCGCAAAGAGGGTGGTCTGACTATTTTTTGTAGCATTACCACGGAAACCATTTTCTGTAATTGTTGCATTAATATCATAAACAATTCGTTTATTATTTTCATCAATGGCATCAAGTTGTCCGCTTACTGTTTTACTTGAAAAGTCAACAGTAAAAACAGCTTTGTTTTGTTTTGATGTTCCTCCAGCTTGCCGGCCAGGTTCGTGGTATGAACCACTACCACTACTTTTTTCTGGGGTATAGGTTGCATATTCCCAAACACCGTTATAAGTTACTTTTCCTTTCACCGGCATATCCATTGTTTTTTCGCGAATGGCATAAAAAATATTGTTATAGCTTTGCCCTTTAGGAAGAACGGTTTTGGGATCTTGTTCAATTAATTCAATAAAACCGACTTTTGCATCACCATACTCTGTAATTTTGAGATAAATGTAATTAACACGATCTTCTGTAGAATAAAAAACCAAGGTTGTGCCTTTCTCTTTGTCCTCTATAGGAAAGACTTGTGAAATATCTTTCACCGCTCTTTTCCATACTTTTTTGCCATTTTCATCAATAACTTGAATAGACTCTGAATGGGCTTGATGATCTTGAGTGAGAGGATAATCCCCTTTAAATAATAGAACATCATAATCTGCTGGATTAAGGTTAGTGCGTGTATCGCTAATGATGCGTTTTTGGGTTTTTACATATTCATAATCACTATTCATTACAAAAACATCTCCGCCTCCGCCAGCTCCCCAAGGGGTTGTGGCTACCCAAGCCATTTCACTTAGATCCTCTGGTGCAGGAGATTCTAGTTTTTTGCCGTTATTTTCATTGACATAACTAGGTTTAGCAGGCTGATTATCAGTAATAACATTAGGTGGGTTAGCATTCTCCACTTCAAATCCACCGCCGCCAGAAGCACAGCTTATGCAGAATAATGAACTGAGCGTGCATAGAATAGTTTTCTTCATTTCCATAAAACATCTCCTTATTAGTAATAATTCTCATTAATATTATTATAAATAAGAATTATTATCAAAAAATATTTTAAGAATGAGGAAGATTCTATGAAATGCTATTTCAATAATGCTTAGTGGTGATATTTATAGATATGATGAATGAGGTGCATAGATCTTAGCTATGCACCCTGAGGAGAAGTGAATGCTATTGAGTTGAAATTCCCTTATGTTTTAACAAGGCATCTAATTGCGGTTCTCTGCCGCGGAAGCGTTTGAACAACGTCATTGGCTCTTCTGAACCGCCACGGGTAAGGATTTCGTCTAAGAACGATTGCCCTGTTACGGGATTGAAAATGCCTTCCTCTTCAAAACGTGAGAATGCATCTGCCGATAGCACTTCCGCCCATAAATAGCTGTAATAGCCTGCCGCGTAGCCACCCGCGAAGATGTGGCTGAAGCTGTGCGGATTTCTGGCCCAATCCACACCTTTAATCACTGCCACATCTTCTTTCACTTGTTTTAAGGTGTCCAAAATTTGATTTGGCTGGTTCCCATCAAAATAATGGTGCAAACGGAAATCAAATAGCCCAAATTCAAGCTGACGTAACACGAACATTGCTGCTTGGAAGTTTTTCGCTTTAAGCAACTGTTGCAATTTTTCTTTTGGTAGCGGTTCGCCAGTTTCATAATGCCCTGAAATAAAGGCAAGTGCGTCTTCTTCCCAACACCAGTTTTCTAAGAATTGGCTTGGTAATTCTACCGCGTCCCAAGGCACGCCATTAATGCCAGCCACATCTGCGACATCAATTTGCGTGAGCATATGGTGAATGCCGTGTCCAAATTCGTGGAATAAGGTGGTGACTTCATCGTGCGTAAAGAGTGCCGGTTTATCGCCCACTGGTGCGTTAAAGTTACAAGTGAGATAAGCCACTGGCTGTTGAATTGTGCCATCGGCTTTACGACGGCGACCAACACAGTCGTCCATCCACGCACCGCCACGTTTATTTTCACGGGCGTATAAGTCTAAATAAAAACTACCGCGCACTTGATCTTGGCTATCAATCAAATCAAAGAAACGCACATCTTTATGCCAAGTATCCACATCAAAACGTTCTACGGCGCGCATATTAAATAGGCGCTTGATTAGCTCAAATAAGCCTGAAAGTACGCGATCTTCTGGGAAATAAGGGCGAAGTTCTTCATCATTAATGGCGTATAAATGTTGTTTTTGTTTTTCGCTATAAAATGCAATATCCCAAGGCTCAAGTGCGGTAATATTAAAGTGCGTTTTACAAAACGCTTCTAATTCCGCTAATTCTTGTTGTCCTTGTGCTTTGGAACGGCTTGCCAAATTATCGAGGAAATCCAACACTTGTTGCGGATTTTCAGCCATTTTAGTGGCAAGGGAAAGCTCGGTGTAATGCTCAAAATCAAGCAATTTTGCCAATTCAACGCGCAAGGTTAAGATCTCTTGCATTATGGCGGAATTATCCCATTTCCCAGCATTCGGGCCTTGTTCTGAAGCACGAGTCACAAAAGCGCGGTACATTTCTTCACGCAATTGGCGATTTTCACAATAGGTCATCACTGGCAAATAGCTTGGAAACTCAAGAGTGAAGCGATAACCTTCTAGCCCTTTGCTTTCTGCGGATTGTTTTGCCGCTTGCAAAGCACTTTCTGGCAAGCCTGCTAATTCATTTTTATCCGTGATCACCTTATCCCAGCCCATTGTGGCATCTAGCACATTATTGCTAAATTGTGAGCTTAATTCGGATAAACGAGCAACAATTTCGCCATAGCGTTTTTGTTTTTCTGGTGGAAGCGAAATGCCAGACAATTTGAAATCGCGCAACGCATTATCAATGGCCTTTTTCTGCGCCACGCTGTAGGTTTCATATTCTGGGCTATTTTTCAGCTGTAAATAGGCTTGGTATAAGCCTTCGTGCTGCCCTAACCAAGTGCTATATTCAGAAAGCAATGGCAAGCAAACTTGATAGGCTTCACGCAATTCAGGGCTATTTTTCACCGCATTTAAGTGGCTCACAGGCGACCACGCTTTGCTTAAGCGATCGCCACTTTCGGTAAGTGGTTCAATAAAATTCTGCCAAGTTAAGTGCGGTTGTTTTAAAACCTGTTCTACAGTATCTCGATTTTCTTGAATTAATTGACTAATTGCAGGTTGAATATGTTCTGGTTTAATTTGCGAAAACTGCGGTAAGAGAGTTTCGCTTAACAATGGATTTGACATAAAAGCTCCTTGCTTTTAAAAGAAAGTATTAAGCTAACAAATAAGGGAAGATTTTATAATATCAAGGTTGAGAAATCTAAAAAAATATGGATAATTGAGAATAATTTTTATTTGGAAAGAAAAATGAAAGCAATTTACATCATTTTAGGATTTATTTCACTGGCACTTGGCATTATTGGCGCATTTTTGCCCCTGCTGCCGACCACGCCTTTTTTGTTGCTCACCGTGTTTTGCTTTGCGCAAGGTTCTGAACGTTTGCATAACTGGATCATTCAAACGGAGCTGTACAAAAAACATCTGCAATCTTTTAGCGAACAACGGGCTTTAACCTTAAAAACCAAAATCCGTATTCTTATTTTATCCACCACAATGCTGGCCATCGGCTTTTATTTCACGCCGACAATGTTTGGCAAAGCGGCGATTTTGCTTGGCTTGCTGATTCATTATTGGGTGTTCTTCTTTTGGATTAAAACCCTGAAAGAATAATGCGCGCGAACGGAAAGAATAATTGGTAATCAAGGGGCGTTTTTGTATAATGCCCCTATTTTTACATCAGCCTTTAAGCCAATGTCATCATTTAAACTTCTTCCTATTTTGCCAAGTGCGGTGCTTTTTTGCGCAGTTTTTTTCTTAACCAGTTGCGATCAGCCAAAACAGGTTGCGATCCCTAATTCCGCACCAACACAAACGCCCACCACTGAGCCTGAAGTGCGTATTCCCCACTTAGTACGTGGCGTTTATGGGGATTTAGTGATTTCTCCAGAAAAACTGCAAAACGATGAACAAGCGAATTTTTTGCGTGATACTTTAGAAGGCTTGGTAATTTACGATCCGCACGGTAACGTGATCCCAGCCGTCGCGCAGAGCTGGCAAACGAAAGATAACAAAGTTTGGACATTCACTTTGCGCGAATCGGCAAAATGGTCTAACGGCTTGCCGGTTACCGCAGAGGATTTTGTGCAAAGCTGGCAAAAACTGATTGCATCACAAAGCCAATTAAAACGTTATTTGGTCTATATGGGGCTACGTAATGCTGAGGCAATTCTCCAAGGTGAAAGCCCCCCTTCTCAATTAGGTGTAACGGCACTTTCAGCACATCAGTTAGAGATCCAACTTGAAAAGCCGACCCCTTATTTGCCTGTGATGCTTGCTCACCCCGCACTGTTACCTCAATACCTTGCTCCTCATCAAGGCTTTGTTAGCAACGGCGCTTATTATGTGAAAGATCAGCAAGGTGATGAAATTCATCTAGCGCAAAATCCTTACTATTGGCAAGCTGAGAAAGTCGCCTTTTCCTTGGTTGATTATAAAAAACTCACACCAAACCAAGACTTAACGGGCATTGATATTGTTGCCAATCCCAAACAAAGCAATGTGCAACTCACCTATTCGCCAAAACTTTGTACTTATTACTACGAATTTAATTTTAACGATCCAAGGCTAGCCAAAAGTGCGGTGCGAAAATCTCTAGTTTTTCTCGCTTCTGCACGAAATTTAGTGCGTGGCGAACAGCAGGCACGTCTTGCTAGCAATCATTTTCTGCCCCAATCAATGCAAGGCGAACCTGAAAATGCGTGGTCGCCAGTGTTAGTGGAACAGCTTTTACAGCAAAATGGTATCACTGAAAAATCCCCACTGGTGCTGCGTTTAACCTTTGATCAAGAAGGCTTTAATCACACCATTGGACAACGTTTAGTGCAAATGTGGTCACAATCAGATCTCATTCATATTCAGGCTGATCCCGTGCCTTGGCAAACCTTGTTGGAAAAACGCGCCAAAGGGGATTTCCAAATTATTCGCTCTGGCTGGTGCGCCGATTATAACGATCCCTCTGCATTTTTGATGAATTTTTATTCCAAAAGCCCAGACAATAAATCCGCTTATCACAATGAAAAAGTAGATGCGCTGCTAGAGCAAAGTTTGCAACCAATTTCTACACAAAAACGCACCGCACTTTATCAACAAGTTAGCCAATTATTGCAGCAAGATAATGTGGTTTTGCCGGTTTTTCAGTACACAACCCCAATTTATCTTAGCCCCAACTTACAAGGCATTGATAAACAAAATCCGACTAATGTGATTTATAGTAAGGATTTGAGATAAATAGCCCCAATAATTTTTATGGGATTTTAAAATTATTTTGAAAAAATAATTTGTCTAATTTCACTAATTTGTGATGTATTTAAACCATCATCCCTAAAAAAGCTCTTGAGCCAATTTGTTTGTGTTTCTAACTTATTAGGGTGATGCCTTTTTTCGAAGCTATTTAATTTTGCTTTGGCACGATCAACATAGCTTTTTAATTTTGTTGATTGAGCAGGAGAGAAATCCACCATTTTTATTAGGGCTTTAACATCTTTTTCTGCCAGATTTTCTGCTTTTAATAAAGAATTTACCCAATTAAATTGACTTTGAGGTTTGCTTGGTAAATTTCTCGGAGAGATTTTGTTTATTTTATCAATTTGCTCCTGTATTTTTGAGGCAAATACAGTCATATTTTTAGTTTGTCTATTATCTATTGAATGCTGATTGGCTTGGGGAATATGATCTATGCTATCTAATCGCTCAGCTTGTTTGATCCGCTCTTTTGTAAGATAGTAATGAATAATAGAATCAAAGCCCTTATCTTTGGAAATAATATAAAGAGAATCAAATTGAAATTCTGTGGTAATACGCGCCATTTCATCAACAATAATAAAATCTAACGCATTTTTTCCAGCTTTTGGGCATTCAATAATACGGCAATTTTGTCCGAACATCATCAAAGATTTAATCAGCATAACAGGCAATAATTTTTGGTTTTCACCAATACAAAGCACAATAAAATGATCATTCGGTGATAAATAGTCTAATGTTTTAGGTTGGACATTTTCATAGTCAATAAAGATTAGTTTCATTGTATTACCTGATAAAACCTAAGAATATTTTTAATTTGCAGGCATAGCTTCTTCCACTGGAGCGGGCTGAGCGCCTAAAGTTGAGGGTTTTAACACGTCCCATAGGCTTTGTCGTTTCGGCTCTGGGGCGGTTTCTCTTGGTGCGGAACAGAAAGGTTGGTTACGCTCTGCCCACACTGGGATTTGCCTTGCGCTGCTGCAATCCCAACCGCCATAGCTATTAATGCCGACCCATTTAATGCCTGCTGGGGTTGATGGGCGTAAGGTTTTCGCTTGCGTGCGTTGCAGATAGTTTTTATACACCTGCAATGCGCCTGTTGCGCCTGTTAAACGGGTTTCGCCATTGTCATCACGGCCAAGCCAAACGGTGGCCACATTTTCGCCGTCAATCCCCACAAACCAAGTATCGCGCGCAGAGTTTGTCGTCCCAGTTTTACCCGCTAGACGTAAATGGGCAAATTGATTTTGCAAACTGCGCGCCGTACCGCGTTCTACCGTTTGTTGCATTGCAAAAAGGATTTCATAAGCGGCTTGCGCTGGCACAACTTGTTCTGGTTGCATTGTGCGCTGATAAATAAGTTCCCCTTGCTGATTAGTAATGCTATCAATGGTAGCAAGAGGAATATTTGCCCCTTGGTTTGCAATGGTTTGGAACAATTTCGTTACTTCATAAGGAGAGATCGAATAAGATCCTAGCAACATCGCTGGCACTTTTGGAATTTTCACTTTATCCCAGCCCATCGCTTTTTGGGTTTCAATCACTTTGCTTAAGCCCACTTTCATTCCGATATTCACCGTTGGAATGTTTAATGAGCGAGCGAGCGCGTCCATTAACATCACCGAGCCACTATAACGGCGATCATAGTTGCGCGGCTGCCAAGGTGGACTGCCTTTGGTGCGAATAGTAATCGGCTGATTTTGAATTGGCGTATTTAAACGAAATTCGCTCGGTTCAGTAAGTGCGGTCAAATAAATTGAAGGTTTTACTAATGAGCCAATTTGTCGTCTGGCATTTAACGCACGGTTAAAGCCAGCATAGTTGGTTTGCAGACCGCCCACAATGGCTTTGATTTCACCATTGCAATAATCCGCCACGATCATTGCTGATTCTAAATAAGGATTTTTATATTTTAACTGCAATTCAGAAACCGCATTAATCACCGCTTGTTCTGCATAGTGCTGCTGCTTAATATCCAAAGTAGAAAAAATGCGTGTGCCAGATAAACTGCTCGCCCGATTTTCGCCTAATTGCTGACGAAGTTCTGCCTGTAAGGTTTGAATAAAGGCAGGATATTTACGGTTAATTTGCCCACGTTTTTGCACGCCAAGAGGGCGTTTGCTCAACATATCATAAAGTTCTTGCCCAATCACTTTGTGTTCAAGCAATAAACGTAATACCACATTACGGCGTTCAAGGGCGTTTTCAGGGTTACGCCAAGGATTATACAGCGAAGGGCCTTTTACCATTCCCACCAATAAGGCGATTTGATCCAAATTGATCTCACGAATTGAGCGACCAAAATAAAAATGGCTCGCTAATTCAAAACCGTGAATTTGCGTGTTGCCGTTTTGCCCGAGATAAATTTCGTTGAGATAGGTTTCTAAAATGCGGTTTTTGTCATAACGCCAATCTAAAATCAACGCCATCAAGGCTTCGTTGATTTTTCTTGTAAAGGTGCGCTCGTTAGAAAGGAAAAGATTTTTAACCAACTGCTGAGTTAAAGTACTTCCGCCCTGCACACGATGGCCAGCTTGAAAGTTTGCCACCATTGCCCTTGCAATGCCTAAAGGGCTTATACCTTCGTGTTCGTAAAAACGGCGATCTTCGGTTAAAAGTAAGGTATCAATCAATAATCTTGGGTAATTTTGCAAAGAAAGGGTTAAGCGCTCTTCTTTTTCTGATTGCAACATTGCGATTAATTTCGGCGCGAGCGGAAACGCATCAATGGCTTTCACATTCACCAAATCTTCGATCACCGCTAATTTATTGTCTTTAAAACGTAAGCGAAAAACACGCTGAGCTTCAGGTTGAACAGGAAATGGAAAAGCGCCACGCAACAAAACAATGGTGTTGTCTTCAATTTTGAAATCCCCAGGTGCAGCTACCATTGTGGTTTGGCGATAATCATTTTCGAGCAGACGTTGCTTCACTTGTTCAAGGCTAAGATCATCACTTAAACGAATGGATTCAATACGGCTATACACTTCCGCTGGCAGCTGCCAGATTTGGCCGTCCATTTTGGAGCGAATTTGCCCGTCTAAATAAATGCCGTAAAAAATGATGTAACACACCACGACAAACGCAACTTTTAGCAAAAAATTACGCAAACGCTTTTTGCGTGAGAGCTTGCCCGTTTTATTTGTTTCAGCCGTTGGTTGTGTTTCTGGCGTTGAGTTACTTTCTGACATTGCTCTGTTATACCTAGTTATCTGGCCCGAACCTTAGCGGTTAAAGGATAAATAAGATTGTAAAAACTGCTCAAAATCTTCCAAACCACAAAAAGCTAAACTTTCTTCATCATAATAATGGAAATCTTGCTCAAGTTCTTGCTGTTCATCGATAGAAAGATTATTCGCGCGCACCATCACTTCATCTGCGCTGATAAATACACTGTATTCTGCACCGAGCAATTTAAAATCCTGCATTGGTGCTTGGCGTGCTTGATTGATAAGAGAAAGTGCGGTAGAAATTAACTGAAAATTTGACCGCACTTCTGTATTAAGCCAATTTGCCACGGCTTCGTGTCCCATTGAACATTTGGCTGAAATTTGTCCGCCCTGGGCAAAAAATTGATAATCCATTTTGCGAATTGGGTTAGATACTGAAAGATGAACCGCAACCACAAGTGGTTGTGGCGTTAGGGTTATTTACCACAAAACGCGAGCCTTCCAGCCCTTCGGTGTAATCCACCGTACCGCCAATTAAATATTGCAAACTCATTGGATCAATCACTAACTGCACGCCAGAATTCTCAATGGTGAGATCGCCGTCGTTTACTTTTTCATCAAAGGTAAAGCCATATTGGAAACCGCTACAACCACCACCTGTGATATAAACGCGTAATTTAAGCTCGCTATTTTCTTCTTCACTGATCAAGGCTTTTACTTTATTAGCCGCCGCATCGGTAAAGGTTAAAGGGATTGCCATATCTGTCATCATTTATCTCGCTTCTATCCTTGTAAATTGTAAGTTGGCTATTATCTAATAACCAAGTAAACCATTCAAGAATTTATCAAGGATTTTTCCACGTAAAGGTGGTAAAATAGCGCACAAAATTTTTGTCAAGGAGAAGTTATGGCAATTCCAATTAGAACAGAACAAGAAATCGAAAAACTGCGCGAAGCCTGCAAATTGGCTTCAGACGTGTTAGTAATGATTGAACCCTATGTGAAAGCAGGCGTTACCACAGGGGAATTAGATCGCATTTGTCACGAGTATATGGTGGAACAACAAAAAGTGATCCCTGCTTGTTTAGGCTATCACGGCTTCCCGAAAGCCACTTGTATTTCCATTAACGAAGTGGTGTGCCACGGCATTCCAAGTGAAGGAAAACAGCTAAAAAACGGTGATATTGTGAACATTGATGTAACCGTGATCAAAGATGGCTACTACGGCGATAATTCCAAAATGTTTATCGTTGGCGAACCAAGTATTCGTAGCAAAAAATTAGTGGATGCCACCCAAGAAGCCCTATATATCGGTTTACGCACGGTCAAACCGGGTATTCGCTTAAGAGAAATCGGCAAAGCAATCCAAAAATATGCGGAATCGCAAGGCTTTAGCGTGGTGCGTGAATATTGCGGACACGGTATCGGCACGGAATTTCACAACGATCCACAAGTGCTACATTATGACGGTGATGACGGCGGTGTGATCCTGAAAGAAGGAATGGTGTTCACCATTGAGCCGATGATCAATGCAGGCAAGCGTGAAGTGCGTTTAATGGGCGATGGTTGGACAGTAAAAACCAAAGATCGCAGCCATTCCGCACAATTCGAGCATCAAATTGTTGTTACCGCCGATGGCTGTGAAGTAATGACTATCCGCGAGGAAGAAGAAAAAGCAGGACGCATTCAGCGTTTTATGGTGAATGTGTAATCTCCCCTAACCCCTCTTTTTCAAAGAGGGGAATTTCCTAGTGGAGATAAAGTGGAGATAACTTAAAGTGCGGTAAAAAATTATCAAATTTTCCACCGCACTTTATCTATAACAAACCTGAATACCCCCAAAGGAACAAGCCCAAATGTTTACCTACTCGTCCACAACGCCACTCAGCATTCAATCCGTCAAACAGCAAAAAGAGCAACTAAAAAACTTTGAGTTGGCTCAGTTCCAGCAATCTTCCGTCTATAAATTACTGGAAAATCGTACAAAATTTTATGACGATTTATTGCGACATCTTTGGGCGCATTTTCAACTGGATCAACAGCGAGATCTTAGCCTGATTGCGGTGGGCGGTTATGGGCGTGGGGAAATGTTTCCCTTGTCTGACTTGGATTTCTTGATTTTAGCGCAATCACAACCTCACGAAGACATTCAACAACAAATCCGTGAGTTTGTGCAATTTTTATGGGATTGCGGTTTTGAAGTGGGACATTCTGTTCGCACCTTGGCAGAATGCGAACAAGCTGGGCGAGAAGATATTTCTATCGCCACCAATTTACTTGAAAGCCGTTATTTATGCGGTAATGAAAAATTATTTGAAAAACTCACCGCACTTTTAATCCAACCTGATTTTTGGCGTATGGCGGATTTTTATCAAGCCAAAATCGCCGAAAAAAATGCGCGCTATCAACGCTACCACAATACCAGTTATAACCTTGAACCTGACATAAAATACAGTCCCGGCGGTTTGCGCGATCTGCATTTGTTGTATTGGCTTGCCTTGCGCCACACGGGGGCAAAAAATTTGCAAGATATTTTGCAAACTGGCTTTATTTACCCTGAAGAATACGATTTATTACAAGAAAAACAACAGTTTCTGTTTAAAGTGCGGTTCGCTTTACATTTAATTTTAAAGCGTTACGACAACCGATTGTTGTTTGATCGCCAAGTGAAAGTGAGCGAATTGCTCGGCTATCAAGGGGAGGGCAACCAAGCAGTGGAAAAAATGATGAAAGCTTTTTTCCAAGCCTTGCAAACCATTGCCACGCTCACCCACATTTTAACCAAGCATTATCGGGAACATTTTATCGATAAGCCAAGCCAGCAAACTTGTTTTCCGTTGGATCGCCATTTTCACCTTGCCAATAACGCCATTTGCTTAACGCAAAAAGACTGTTTTCATCAGCAGCCTGACAGTATGCTCGATTTGTTTTTCTATCTTACGCAATATCCAACGGCAGAAATTCATTCCAGCACGTTACGCCAATTAATCCGCACGATCGAAACATTTCAGGGATATTTAAGCGAAAATGCGCAAGGTAGAGCAAAATTTTTACGCTTATTTGAACAGCCTCATTGCGTGCAACGGGCTTTTTTGCCAATGCACCAATACGGCGTGTTACGCATCTATTTACCGCAATGGCAGCACATTGAGGGGCTGATGCAATTTGATTTATTTCATAGCTATACGGTTGATGAACATAGCTTGCGCGTAATGCAAAAATTAGAAAGTTTTACCCAGCCAGAAAGCCAAACGGCGCACCCGATTTGTTATGCCATTTTTGCCCGATTACCACAGCGCACTTTGCTTTATCTCGCTGGATTATTCCACGATATTGCCAAAGGGCGTGGCGGTGATCACGCTGAACTTGGTGCGCAAGATATGGCGTATTTTGCTCGGCTACACGGCTTTTCGAGCCAAGAGAGTGAATTAATGCAATGGCTTGTGGCGCAGCATTTATTGATGTCCGTTACGGCACAACGGCGCGATATTGACGATCCCAATATCGTCCTTGCCTTTGCCGAAGAAGTGAAAACTCAGCAACGCCTTGATTTGCTCACTTGTTTAACCGTGGCAGATATTTGTGCCACCAACGAAACCCTTTGGAATAGCTGGAAACGTTCTTTATTAACAAGGCTTTATCAATCCACCACGGCACAATTTAATTTAGGAATGGCCAGCTTGTTGGATAATCAAGATAAAATTGCTCAGCATAAAAATCAGGCTTTGGCTTTATTACAAAAAGCCCAGCCCGAGCTTGCGCAAGACGCCATTGAACAATTATGGCAAACTTTCCCGCAAGATTATTTTTTGCGCAACAATCCACAGCAAATTTGCTGGCATACTGGGCTAATCGCCGAAAGCCGCAAGCAAAGTGCGGGGCAAAATGTAGTAAAAATTAGCAACCGTTTTTCCTCAGGTGGCACGGAAGTGTTTATTCATTGTGAAGATCAAGCCAACTTGTTCCATAAAGTGGTGAGTACCATTGGCGCAAAATGTTTCAGCATTCACGATGCGCAAATTCTCACGGCGGAAGACGGCAAAGTGTTCGATAGTTTTATTGTAACTGAATTAGATGGCTCGCTTGCCAAATTTGATCGCCGCCGTGAGCTAGAACACGCTTTGCAAAAAGCCTTGAGCACAAACAAAATCGCCAAAGTCAGCACGATGAAAAATCATCAGCTTAAGCCATTTCGAGTAAAAACCGAAGTGCGATTCTTGCATTTAGCCAAAACCACGCACACAGAAATGGAGCTATTCGCCTTGGATAAAGCGGGGCTTTTGGCAGAAATCAGCCAAATTTTCACCGCACTTCAGCTTAATATTCAAAATGCCAAAATCACCACCATTGGCGAAAAAGCAGAAGATTTCTTTATTTTAACTAATCGCGATGGCAAGGTGCTGTCGGAGCAAGAAAGGGAAGCGTTAGAACAGCAGATTTTAGCATCTATATAATAAAACACCGCTTTTTGAAAGAGCGGTGCTTTTTTCTGATTTTTTTTCGCTTATTATTTACGCAAATTTTCTAAAGCTACGGCGGTGATGATGATTGCGCCGCCGAGTAGCATTGTGAGTGTTGGGACTTCATTGAGCCACAGCCACGCGATTAAAATGGCGTAAACGGGTTCAAGGGAAATGATCATTGCGGCGGTTCTGGCGCTGAGTACGTCAAGGCTGGAAACAAACAGGGTGTACGCAAGGCTGGTGCAGAGCAAGCCAATGCAGGCGATCCAAAACCAATCTTGCAATGATACGTTCGGTAATTCGTTAGCATAGAACGGTAAAAGCACGATAACGCCCACTAAATATTGCCACCAGCTGGCTTGGCTGCCTGAAAGTATGCCGCGATTTTTGCGGTTTAGCACCGCAAGCAAGCCGTAAATTGCGCCTGAAAAAATGCCCCATAACAGACCTTGTGTGGATTGGTTGCCAAATTCAAAAGCAGGCGTAACAAGGATTAAACCAAGCGTAATGGCGAGTAATAAGAAAAACTCGCGCAATTTCAACCGCACTTTGAAAATCAACATTTCAAATAAGCACACAAAGGCGGGAAAACTGGCAAAGCCCAGCGTTCCCACTGCCACACCGCCTACTTTAACCGCAATATAAAAGGTAACCCAATGGGCGGTAAGCAAACTCCCCAACACAAATTGTAACAAAATGCCTTGTGTGGAAAGTTTGGTTAAGGGCATTTTCTTATACAGGAAGAAGAGGGAAAGCGCTGCCAGTGCGATAAAAACACGCCCTAGCACCAACACGCCTGCGCTGCTTTCAATAAGCACGCCTAGCACGCCAGTTAAACCAAATAACACCGCAGTGCTATGCACTTTGAGCAAAGCAAGCTGATATTGTTTGTTCGCGTTTTCCATTTGTTCTCCTATATTTATTGCCGTTTTTCGTTACGCCGTTTTCATTTCAGCGAAAGCCTTATCGGCGGCTTGCAAGGTGCGCTCAATATCTTCATCGCTATGCGCTAAAGACATAAATCCCGCCTCATAAGCAGATGGCGCAAGATACACACCTTGTTCAAGCATTTTATGGAAAAACTGTTTGAATTTTTCCGCATCGCATTTCATCACTTGCTGATAACTGCTGACTTCAGGCTGATCGGTGAAGAAAATACCAAACATTCCGCCCACATAATTCACCACAAATGGAATGCCGTGTTTATCGGCAAGTGCTTTTAAGCCAAGGGCTAATTTTTCCGTTTGCTCAGCCAGACGCTGTTCATTGCCGGCTTTTTTCAGCTCGGTTAAACAAGCCAGCCCAGCCGCCATTGCGATTGGGTTGCCTGAAAGCGTTCCTGCCTGATAAACAGGGCCAGTTGGTGCGATATATTGCATAATTTCTTTTTTACCGCCAAATGCGCCCACGGGCATTCCGCCACCGATCACTTTACCAAGGGTGGTTAAATCAGGGGTTACGCCATAATATTGCTGTGCACCGCCTAATGCCACGCGAAAGCCTGTCATCACTTCGTCAATAATTAACAATGCGCCATATTGATCACAAAGTTCACGCAGTTGTTGTAAAAAGCCTGCTTTTGGTGGAATACAATTCATATTGCCTGCCACTGGCTCAATAATCACACAGGCGATGTCATCAGGATATTGCTCAAAGGTTTGTTTTACAGACTCAATATTGTTGTATTCGCAAGTTAAGGTATGTTTAGCAAAATCAGCAGGCACACCGGGGGAACTTGGCTGACCAAGGGTTAGCGCGCCTGAGCCTGCTTTCACTAGCAAACTATCAGAATGGCCGTGGTAGCAACCTTCAAACTTGATGATTTTATCTCGTTTGGTATAACCGCGCGTCAAACGAATGGCCGACATTGTAGCTTCCGTTCCTGAACTCACCATTCGCACCATTTCGATAGAAGGTACAAGCTGACAAACTAACTCTGCCAAGTCAATTTCTAACGGTGTAGGCGCACCAAAGCTTAAGCCTTTTTCTGCGGTTTTTAACACCGCACTTAAAATGGCTGGGTGGTTGTGGCCTAAAATCATCGGGCCCCAAGATCCCACATAATCAATGTACTGCTTGCCGTCCGCATCAAAAATATAAGCGCCCTCAGCGCGATCAATAAACACTGGCGTGCCGCCAACGCCATTGAATGCACGAACAGGGGAATTCACCCCACCAGGGATCACTTTCTGCGCTTGGGAAAAGAAATTTTCTGAATGGTTCATTGTTGTATCCTTAATTTATTTACATAAAAATCGTTAAAATTGTGGGCTATTGTACTGTAAAACTGGGGGCTGCTGATAATTTATTTTACATTTGAGTTATTATTTAAAATTTGCGCACTCTTTGTTGCAGTTCTCATAAAGAGAGCCACTCTTGATTTCAAACTGCGCCGCGATTGCGCAAATTTTAAATAATAACTCAAATGTAAAATAAATTATCAGCAGCCCCAAAAATTTATAAAAATATTTATGCGCACTTTTGCCTTTATGGTATGCTTTCGCCACTTATTTTTTACTGAAATTATTCATTATGTTGTTGAGTTTTCTGCTCACATTTCTCGGCGCACTGCTCTCTTTATTTGTAATGCGTCCGATTGCGCAAAAAATCGGTTTAGTGGATAAACCAAATTACCGCAAACGCCACAAAGGGGCAATCCCCCTGATTGGGGGCATTTCGCTATTTATCGGTAACTGCGTGTTCTATTTTTTAGAATGGGATCAAATGCGGCTGCCTGCGCTCTATCTTTTCAGCATTTTTGTGCTGTTAGCCATTGGTATTTTAGACGATCGCTTTGACATCAGCCCGTTTATTCGAGCAGGAATCCAAGCCTTTCTCGCAATTTTAATGATCGATATGGGCAATATTTATCTCGATCATCTTGGACAAATTTTAGGCCCATTCCAATTAACGCTCGGTTCAATCGGCTTGATGATCACGGTGTTCGCCACCATCGCGGTGATCAACGCGTTCAATATGATAGACGGCATAGACGGCTTGCTCGGTGGCTTATCCAGCGTGGCGTTTGGCGCCATTGGCATCTTGCTGGTAATGGATAACCAAATGGATCTCGCCTATTGGAGTTTTGCCTTAATCATCGCTATTTTGCCTTATTTAATGCTCAATCTTGGCATTCCTTTTGGCACAAGATTTAAAGTGTTTATGGGTGATGCAGGCAGTACGCTGATCGGCTTTACCATTATTTGGATCTTGCTACTTAGCACGCAAGGCAAAGGCCACCCAATGAACCCAATCACTGCACTATGGATTATCGCCATTCCTGTGATTGATATGATCGCCATTATTTACCGGCGCTTACGCAAAGGCAAAAGCCCATTCCGCCCAGACAGATTGCATATTCATCACTTAATGGTGCGCGCAGGGCTAAGCTCACGCCAAGCCTTTTTATTAATCACCTTTATCGCCGCGCTATGCGCAGGTTTTGGCATTTTAGGCGAAGTTTATTACATCAATGAATGGATAATGTTTGTCGGCTTTATTCTGTTATTTTTCATCTATGTCTTTTCTATTGCCAGAGCGTGGCGCATCACCCGCTGGGTAAGAAGAATGAAGCGCCGTCATCGCCGTTTAGCACAACAATAGGAGAAAGGAATGCAATCACAAAATGCAGCAAAGAAATCTTTTATCATTATTTTAGTGACGATTATTTTTGCTTTAGCTGGGTATGGCGCAAGTTTTTTGCAAAAGCCGCAATGGAAAGCAGAAGCAAAGATCTATCAACCAACCACAAATCAATTAGGCAACTATTATGCCTTAGCTTCAATGTATCAATTTATCCAAGGTAAAAACGAGCCTGAAACATTGTTAGTGAATAAAGTGTATGATGAATTTAAACGTCAGCTTTCTGCTTACGATAATATTCGTCAATTTTGGCTAGAAAGCTCTTACTATAAACAAAGAGAAACAGGGAATGCACAAAATGATGAGGCATTGCTCGAGCAGTTAGTGAAAACAGTAAAATTTTCCACCGCACTTAAAGGACAGGCTGAAACGCTTTCTATACAGTTAGACAATCCTAAGCAAGCCTTGGAAATGCTCAATGCATTTATAGCACAAAGTAATCTTGCTGCAAGAGAGGTCATTTATAATGAATTGATAGGGCAGTGGAAAAATTTATTTAATCAGGTAAATAATGCTGCCCAATTAAAGTTAGGGGCAACCTTGCAGGGTAATGCACTTGGTACACAAGATTGGCAAGGAAAATTAAATATGATGAAATCAGTTAATCCCCTTGATAATAATCTGAGTGCTTACCGTTACCTTAAATCCCCAACCCAGCCACTCAACCCTGAACGTTCGGTGCTATATTGGGTGTTGTGTGCGGTAGGATTGGGGTTAGTTGTTGGAATGTTTCTAGCAAATACATTCACAAGAAAGACTAAAAAAGAAAGCGTGGAAGAATAGAAGAGCGGTTGGATTTTTAAGAGTTTTATAAAAGATAGACAAGTATTTAATGCTGCCCAATTAAAGTTAGGGGCAACCTTGCAGGGTAACGCACTTGGTACACAAGATTGGCAAGGAAAATTGAATATGATGAAATCAGTTAATCCCCTTGATAATAATCTGAGTGCTTACCGTTACCTTAAATCCCCAACCCAGCCACTCAACCCTGAACGTTCGGTGCTATATTGGGTGTTGTGTGCGGTAGGATTGGGGTTAGTTGTTGGAATGTTTCTAGCAAATACATTCACAAGAAAGACTAAAAAAGAAAGCGTGGAAGAATAGAAGAGCGGTTGGATTTTTAAGAGTTTTATAAAAGATAGACAAGTATTTTATGTTTTATAAACAAATTGAACAAAAAACTGTCTTGCGATAAAAAAAATAAAAAAAATACTAGACAAGCTATTTGGAAACTCTTAATATACGCCCCGCAACGACGCAGTGAGATATAAAACGCGTTCGTAGCTCAGTTGGATAGAGCGTTGGCCTCCGGAGCCAAAGGTCGCAAGTTCGAATCTTGTCGAGCGCGCCAGAGTCAATGCAATACAACAATGGTGGCTATAGCTCAGTTGGTAGAGCCCCGGATTGTGATTCCGGTTGTCGTGGGTTCAAGTCCCATTAGCCACCCCAATTTCTGTCGGCGAGTAGCGCAGCTTGGTAGCGCAACTGGTTTGGGACCAGTGGGTCGTAGGTTCAAATCCTATCTCGCCGACCACTTTTGCTCTTTAACAATCAATCAGGCAATCTGTGTGGGTACTTGTTGATTCTGGAAAAATTTAAAAGATTTAGAACAATTAGTGCTTAACTGAAATTCATAGTGATTTTAAATGAAATCACAGAGCTTTGTTAGTGTACGAATTGAGAAAGATTAAACTGAAGAGTTTGATCATGGCTCAGATTGAACGCTGGCGGCAGGCTTAACACATGCAAGTCGAACGGTAACGGGTTGAAAGCTTGCTTTCGATGCTGACGAGTGGCGGACGGGTGAGTAATGCTTGGGAATCTGGCTTATGGAGGGGGATAACCATTGGAAACGATGGCTAATACCGCATAGAATCGAAAGATTAAAGGGTGGGACGTTTAGCCACCTGCCATAAGATGAGCCCAAGTGGGATTAGGTAGTTGGTGGGGTAAAGGCCTACCAAGCCTGCGATCTCTAGCTGGTCTGAGAGGATGGCCAGCCACACTGGGACTGAGACACGGCCCAGACTCCTACGGGAGGCAGCAGTGGGGAATATTGCGCAATGGGGGGAACCCTGACGCAGCCATGCCGCGTGAATGAAGAAGGCCTTCGGGTTGTAAAGTTCTTTCGGTGGTGAGGAAGGCGGTAGTGTTAATAGTACTACCGTTTGACGTTAGCCACAGAAGAAGCACCGGCTAACTCCGTGCCAGCAGCCGCGGTAATACGGAGGGTGCGAGCGTTAATCGGAATAACTGGGCGTAAAGGGCACGCAGGCGGTAAATTAAGTGAGATGTGAAATCCCCGAGCTTAACTTGGGAATTGCATTTCAGACTGGTTTACTAGAGTACTCTAGGGAGGGGTAGAATTCCACGTGTAGCGGTGAAATGCGTAGAGATGTGGAGGAATACCGAAGGCGAAGGCAGCCCCTTGGGGAGATACTGACGCTCATGTGCGAAAGCGTGGGGAGCAAACAGGATTAGATACCCTGGTAGTCCACGCTGTAAACGCTGTCGATTTGGGGATTGGGCTTTGAGCTTGGTGCCCGTAGCTAACGTGATAAATCGACCGCCTGGGGAGTACGGCCGCAAGGTTAAAACTCAAATGAATTGACGGGGGCCCGCACAAGCGGTGGAGCATGTGGTTTAATTCGATGCAACGCGAAGAACCTTACCTACTCTTGACATCCTAAGAATCCTGTAGAGATACGGGAGTGCCTTCGGGAGCTTAGAGACAGGTGCTGCATGGCTGTCGTCAGCTCGTGTTGTGAAATGTTGGGTTAAGTCCCGCAACGAGCGCAACCCTTATCCTTTGTTGCCAGCACTTCGGGTGGGAACTCAAAGGAGACTGCCAGTGATAAACTGGAGGAAGGTGGGGATGACGTCAAGTCATCATGGCCCTTACGAGTAGGGCTACACACGTGCTACAATGGTGCATACAGAGGGATGCGAGCCTGCGAGGGTAAGCGAATCTCAGAAAGTGCATCTAAGTCCGGATTGGAGTCTGCAACTCGACTCCATGAAGTCGGAATCGCTAGTAATCGCGAATCAGAATGTCGCGGTGAATACGTTCCCGGGCCTTGTACACACCGCCCGTCACACCATGGGAGTGGGTTGTACCAGAAGTAGATAGCTTAACCGTAAGGGGGGCGTTTACCACGGTATGATTCATGACTGGGGTGAAGTCGTAACAAGGTAACCGTAGGGGAACCTGCGGTTGGATCACCTCCTTACAAAGACAGGAAAGACGAGTGCTCACACAGATTGTGATGATTGATGTTAGACAATGAGTAGCAAATGAAGAATAACCCGAATCCTTGAGGGTCTGTAGCTCAGGTGGTTAGAGCGCACCCCTGATAAGGGTGAGGTCGGTGGTTCAAGTCCACTCAGACCCACCACTCAAGTGATGCGGAGAATGATTGGGGATATAGCTCAGCTGGGAGAGCGCCTGCCTTGCACGCAGGAGGTCAGCGGTTCGATCCCGCTTATCTCCACCAAATCATTAGTAAGTTCTTTTAAATTAATTACCTTAATTCACTTAAATATCTAAAGCTAGTTTAGGGAATAGAGTGAAAGGAAAGTAGAAAGAATTTAGTAATGATAAGACGTAAGCGTCATATCTAATTTGCTCTTTAACAATGTAAAAACAAGCTGAAAACTGAAGAGACTTTCAAGCTAATGAGGAAGTGGTGACAGTGATAGAACCATTTTCTTATTAAATTGAAGAAGTCTGAGTAAAAAAGACTTACTTGAACAAAAGCAAGTAAGCGTTCTCAACGAGAATGAAGAGACTTCAGGGAGAAAAATCCTTGAGGTTGTATAGTTAAGTGAGAAAGCGTACAGGGCGGATGCCTTGGCAATCAGAGGCGATGAAGGACGTGCTAATCTGCGAAAAGCGTGGGTGAGTTGATAAGAAGCGTTTAACCCACGATGTCCGAATGGGGAAACCCGATAGGTGAAGAACCTATCATTGTTTACTGAATAAAATAGGTAAACAAGGCGAACCGGGAGAACTGAAACATCTAAGTACCCCGAGGAAAAGAAATCAACCGAGATTCTGTGAGTAGCGGCGAGCGAAAGCGGAGAAGCCAGTAAGTGATAGCAGCAGAGATAGAAGAATTGTCTGGGAAGGCAAGCGACACAGGGTGATAGCCCCGTATTTAAAATCCAGGCTGTGGTACTAAGCTTACGAGAAGTAGGGCGGGACACGAGGAATCCTGTTTGAAGATGGGGGGACCATCCTCCAAGGCTAAATACTCCTGATTGACCGATAGTGAACCAGTACTGTGAAGGAAAGGCGAAAAGAACCCCGGTGAGGGGAGTGAAATAGAACCTGAAACCCTGTACGTACAAGCAGTGGGAGCCCCATCACTCAAACACATTGAGTGGTGGAAGAGGCAAAAAGCACCAAAAATAACACCGCACTTTAAAGTGTAGGGTACGACGAGCGAAGCGAGTCAAACCCAAAAATAGCAGTGTGATTGAGTGATGGGGTGACTGCGTACCTTTTGTATAATGGGTCAGCGACTTATATTTTGTAGCGAGGTTAACTGAATAAGGGAGCCGAAGGGAAACCGAGTCTTAACTGGGCGTTGAGTTGCAAGGTATAGACCCGAAACCCGGTGATCTAGCCATGGGCAGGTTGAAGGTTGGGTAACACTAACTGGAGGACCGAACCGACTAATGTTGAAAAATTAGCGGATGACCTGTGGCTGGGGGTGAAAGGCCAATCAAACCGGGAGATAGCTGGTTCTCCCCGAAATCTATTTAGGTAGAGCCTTGAGCGGACACCTTTGGGGGTAGAGCACTGTTTCGGCTAGGGGCCCATCCCGGGTTACCAAACCGATGCAAACTCCGAATACCGAAGAGTGATACTCAGGAGACACACGGCGGGTGCTAACGTCCGTCGTGGAGAGGGAAACAACCCAGACCGCCAGCTAAGGTCCCAAAATCTATATTAAGTGGGAAACGAAGTGGGAAGGCTTAGACAGCTAGGATGTTGGCTTAGAAGCAGCCACCATTTAAAGAAAGCGTAATAGCTCACTAGTCGAGTCGGCCTGCGCGGAAGATGTAACGGGGCTAAAATATAGTACCGAAGCTGCGGCATCAGGCGTATCACTAATACGCCTTAACGATTACCCACTTGCGAAGCAAGTGGGTAAAGCGAAAAACACGTTGAGTGTAGAGAGAAAATCGAAGAGGGATATTAGTGATACGTCT
Source organism: Avibacterium volantium (assembly GCF_900635775.1). Taxonomy (NCBI): domain Bacteria; kingdom Pseudomonadati; phylum Pseudomonadota; class Gammaproteobacteria; order Pasteurellales; family Pasteurellaceae; genus Avibacterium; species Avibacterium volantium. The sequence continues at coordinate 1,043,968 of NZ_LR134167.1, forward strand.
GTTGGGTAGGGGAGCGTTGTGTAAGCGGAAGAAGGTGATTTGAGAGGATTGCTGGACGTATCACAAGTGCGAATGCTGACATAAGTAACGATAAAACGGGTGAAAAACCCGTTCGCCGGAAGACCAAGGGTTCCTGTCCAACGTTAATCGGGGCAGGGTGAGTCGGCCCCTAAGGCGAGGCTGAAAAGCGTAGTCGATGGGAAACGGGTTAATATTCCCGTACTTGGTAAAGCTGCGATGTGGGGACGGAGAAGGTTAGGTTATCACACTGTTGGATATGTGTGTTTAAGTTGGTAGGTGGGTGAGTTAGGCAAATCCGGCTCACCGTTAACACTGAGAGATGATGACGAGGCACTAAGGTGCTGAAGTAACTGATACCACACTTCCAGGAAAAGCCACTAAGCTTCAGGCTTTACTAAACCGTACTGAAAACCGACACAGGTGGTCAGGTAGAGAATACTCAGGCGCTTGAGAGAACTCGGGTGAAGGAACTAGGCAAAATAGCACCGTAACTTCGGGAGAAGGTGCGCCGGCGTAGATTGTAGTGACTTGCTCACGAAGGTTGAACCGGTCGAAGATACCAGCTGGCTGCAACTGTTTATTAAAAACACAGCACTCTGCAAACACGAAAGTGGACGTATAGGGTGTGATGCCTGCCCGGTGCTGGAAGGTTAATTGATGGTGTAATCGAAAGAGAAGCTCCTGATCGAAGCCCCAGTAAACGGCGGCCGTAACTATAACGGTCCTAAGGTAGCGAAATTCCTTGTCGGGTAAGTTCCGACCTGCACGAATGGCATAATGATGGCCAGGCTGTCTCCACCCGAGACTCAGTGAAATTGAAATCGCCGTGAAGATGCGGTGTACCCGCGGCTAGACGGAAAGACCCCGTGAACCTTTACTATAGCTTGACACTGAACCTTGAATTTTGATGTGTAGGATAGGTGGGAGACTATGAAGCGGTAACGCCAGTTATCGTGGAGTCGATGTTGAAATACCACCCTTTAACGTTTGATGTTCTAACGAAGCGCCTGAAACGGGTGTTCGGACAGTGTCTGGTGGGTAGTTTGACTGGGGCGGTCTCCTCCCAAAGCGTAACGGAGGAGCACGAAGGTTTGCTAATGACGGTCGGACATCGTCAGGTTAGTGCAATGGTATAAGCAAGCTTAACTGCGAGACAGACAAGTCGAGCAGGTGCGAAAGCAGGTCATAGTGATCCGGTGGTTCTGAATGGAAGGGCCATCGCTCAACGGATAAAAGGTACTCCGGGGATAACAGGCTGATACCGCCCAAGAGTTCATATCGACGGCGGTGTTTGGCACCTCGATGTCGGCTCATCACATCCTGGGGCTGAAGTAGGTCCCAAGGGTATGGCTGTTCGCCATTTAAAGTGGTACGCGAGCTGGGTTTAGAACGTCGTGAGACAGTTCGGTCCCTATCTGCCGTGGGCGTTGGAGAATTGAGAGGGGCTGCTCCTAGTACGAGAGGACCGGAGTGGACGCATCACTGGTGTACCAGTTGTCTCGCCAGAGGCACAGCTGGGTAGCTAAATGCGGAAGAGATAAGTGCTGAAAGCATCTAAGCACGAAACTTGCCTTAAGATGAGTTCTCCCAGTCTATAAGACTGTAAGGGTTGTTGGAGACTACGACGTAGATAGGCTGGGTGTGTAAGCGGTGTGAGCTGTTGAGCTAACCAGTACTAATTGCCCGAGAGGCTTAACTATACAACGCTCAAGGGTTTTGGCTTGTTTTTGATTGGAAAGAAAGAGTAAGAATAAAGACACTTAGTCGGATAATGGCATAGAAATAAGAGAAGTTATCGACTAAGAGAAATAAAGTAAAGAATCTAAAGAATTATCTTGGCGGCGCTAGTGCAGTGGACCCACCTAATTCCATGCCGAACTTAGAAGTGAAACGCTGTAACGCCGATGGTAGTGTGGGAAATTCCCATGTGAGAGTAGGACACCGCCAGGTTTTGAATGAAAGAAGAACGCCATTGAGGAAACTCGGTGGCGTTTTTTATTGGTTTTATTTTATATCTCCTATTTGGGATTTTATTTTGGGGCGTTTTTTTCGCTTAATTTAATCTTGGTTATCTTAATTTATCTTCTCGTTTACTTTCAGTTATCTTGGTTCTAGATGTTATTAGTTAGGGAAAAGCTGGGAAAAGAACCTAATTAGACTTTTTGTACTTTATATATCCCATTTTACTTTTCTGAATATACCTATTTTTATCATTTATTTAGGGGCTGTAGTAGATTAGCCCTAAATTTCACACCATTTTCGCAATATTTTTAACTGCTCTTTTGGTGTCCCAAAGTTAAACCGAAATTCACATTCCTTCAAGAATAAAGGAAAGTTTTTTCGGTTAATTCCATTATATTTTCGCAGTATCCGCTTCGCCTGATTCCAAAAATTTTCAATGCGATTAATATGATTTTGTTTCACCGCAAATAGCTCGGAATGATTGATTCGTTCGTGGTGAAATTCACTCACATCAAGAGCATCATAACTGCGATAAGTGTCCGTATAAACCCAGCTATCAGGCTTGATTTTTCTTTTAATAACAGGGAGTAATGTTTCACTCTTGGTGTTTTCAACCACAACAGTAAATACCTTTCCTTGTCGTTTTAGTAACCCAAAAACAGCAACTTTTCCAGCCGCTCCTCGTCCTCGTCCTCGTTTTCCCTTTCGATGACCACCAAAATAGCTTTCGTCTAGTTCAATTTCCCCCTCAAAAATCTCGTTAACTTCAAGGGATAAATGATAGCCAATCACAAGCCTGATTTTATGGTAGAACAAAGCGGCTGTATTCGGTTGAATATCTAGCAAATTTGCTGCCGTTCTTGCAGTAACTTCTGCGATAAAAAACTCCAGCAGTTTTTTCTGTATAGATTTCTTTAATTTACAATATGTTATCTTCATTTTTGTAGTATAGCATTGTTGCTAATCTACTACAGCCCCATAATTTAAGTGTTTGTAGCTAGTATAAGAGCTGATTTTTGCATATATCATTCAATTTAGACCATAGTATATGATTTAGTCTATTTACAGATACAAAGATTAAAGAAGTCATTTGTTAAACATTTTGTGAAACCTATCCGTGCTTCCCCATATACTTTCATAAGCTTAATAAGCCGTTATTATCTATATTTTATGTATTAGATGTAGCTTTATACAGATTTTGTATAAGCTAAGTATGAAGAGCAACTTTTCTTAAAATATGTGATCTTGATCACTAAATATGGTGAACTTTTTCAGATTTTGCATTGACACTTGAATGTTTCTTTGCTAATATAGCCCTGCTTCAAGTGAAGTCAGCTTTGACATTTTCTTTTAAGAAAAGTTCTAGCTTAACTTTAAATTGTAATAACAACTTAATTCTGAAAGGAATTTGATTATGAAAAAGACATTATTAGCATTAGCAGTAGCCGCTGTAGCAACTTCAGCAAGTGCAGCGACAGTTTATAAGAATGATACTAGCAAAGTGGATGTATCTGGGTCTGTTCGTGTGGCACTGGGTAAATTTGGTGATGAACAGCGAGGAGATTTACGAAATGATGGTTCTCGTTTATGGGTTAAAGCAGAACACGACTTACAAAATGGTTTAAAAGCACTTGGCGGTTTAGAATTACGTTTTGATAATATTGATAACTATGACAGTATGACCTCGGCGCAACAAGCTCAAGCTAAAGCTAAGAATACTTTTGCCAACCCTCGTGTTCGTCAATTATTCGCGGGTTTAGCTTTATCCGATGTTGGTCAAGTTACTTTTGGTAAGCAAGAAACTACACTAGATAGTGTACAATTATCCGATTTCACTTATATCTGGGGTGGTAACAATAATTTAAATGACTTTGCAGACAAATCAATTAAGTTTAAGTCAGCAGAATGGTCTGGTTTTAGTTTTGGTTTAGATTATGCGTTTGGTCGTTCAAACAAAGATAGATCTGCTTCAGGTAGTCCAGATGCTAAGCTTAAATATGGTTATGGTGCTTCATTATTCTATTCCAATAACTTTACCGATGATTTAGCATTAAACCTAGCTGCAGGTTATGGTGTTGATCGTAAAGATGATGATAGAACTACTAATACTGTAGCTAAAGATACAAGCTGGAGAACTTCTGCACAAATCGTTTATGGACCAGCTTCGTTTGGTGTTGAATATGGTCAAACTGTTTCTAAGGAAAATGGTGTTAAAACAGAAACTAATAAGAGCCTTTTGGTTGGTGCCAAATATCAAGTCATGGAGCCAACAGATGTTTATGTACAATGGCAACGTAACCAAGAGAAAGATGAGTTGATTTCTACTGGTAACAAAGAGACTGAAAACGTTTATATTGTAGGTGCTGACTATAAATTCAGCAACAATGTTGTTACTTTTGTTGAATATGCTCATTTAAAAACAAAGGATAACGCGAATCCTGTAAATAAATCTAAAGAGAGTAAGTATGCGGTTGGTCTCCGCGTTTACTTCTAAGAGCTAAATTAGCCTCTTTTATTTTAAAGCCACTCTTTTGAGTGGCTTTCTTATTAGCGAGGAATAACTGATTTAATGGCAATCATCGATCCAAAATTAAAGCACTGAAACCATAATTCAATGTGAGAAAATCCCACCGATTTCAACCGCGCTTTGTGGGTCTCAATATCATCAGTACGCATTACATTTTCAAGTGCGGTGCGTTTTTGGCTCACTTCTAGCTCGCTGTAACCATTGGCGCGCTTAAATTCGTGGTGCAAATCAATCAATAGTTCATCAATTGTTTCATCATTAAAACGGAATTTTTCCGATAGCACCAGCACGCCATTGGGATTTAGCCCTTGGTAAATTTTTTCTAACAGCGCCCTACGATCTTGCGGTGGCAAAAATTGCAAGGTGAAATTCAAAATCACCATTGAGGCATTGTTGATTTCAATGTTGCGAATATCATCGCACAAAATCTCTACAGGAATCTCGCTGTGATATGCCTGAACGTGCTGGCGACAGCGTTCCACCATTGGCAATGAATTATCCACGCCAATAATCTTCACATTCGGCTGATGAATGTTGCGTCTGGCCGCAAGGGTTGCCGCCCCACGAGAGCAGCCTAAATCATACACATTAGAATTTGGCGTCACAAAACGGCTCGCCAACATTCCAATTGCAGTGATGATATTAGAATAGCCCGGCACAGAACGCTGGATCATATCAGGGAACACTTCCGCCACATTTTCATCAAAAGTAAAATCGCCCAAATTCTTAATCGGGGCGGAAAAAATGGTATCTTTACTCATTATTTATCCTAAATGGGTTAGCAAAGTGAGGTGAAAATTTACAAAATTTCCCCCGCACTTTATTTTGCCTGCATTTTAGAGCAAGACTGCGGTTCTCACAAATGGAAAATTTTACAATATACACAGCAAGTCCTTGCACCGAATTTAATAAATTCACTGAATAAACAATTCTATCCCCCCAAGATTTCCGCTATAATCTTGCGGTTATCACTTTTTTAAGATTTCAATAAGGAAAATATTATGATGCGAACTCATTATTGCGGGGCGTTAAACCGCAGCAACATTGGACAAGAAGTTACTCTGAGCGGTTGGGTGAATAAGCGCCGTGATTTAGGGGGCTTGATTTTTATCGATCTGCGTGATCGTGAAGGCATTGTACAAGTCTGCTTTGACCCGAAATATCAAGAAGCACTCACTGCTGCGGCTGGCTTGCGTAATGAGTTTTGCGTACAAATTAAAGGGGAAGTGATGGCGCGCCCTGAAAATCAAATCAATAAAAATATGGCAACAGGTGAAGTGGAAGTGTTGGCGAAATCCCTTTTTGTTTACAATGCCGCTGATGTGTTGCCGTTAGATTTCAATCAAAATAACACGGAAGAGCAACGCTTAAAATACCGTTATTTAGATTTACGCCGCCCTGAAATGGCACAACGTTTAAAAACTCGTGCGAAAATCACCAGTTTTGTTCGCCGTTTTATGGACGATCACGGTTTCCTTGATATTGAAACCCCAATGCTCACCAAAGCCACGCCAGAAGGTGCGCGTGATTATTTAGTGCCAAGCCGTGTGCATAAAGGTAAATTTTATGCTTTACCGCAATCACCACAATTATTCAAGCAGTTGCTGATGATGTCCGGCTTTGATCGTTATTATCAAATTGTAAAATGTTTCCGTGATGAAGATTTGCGTGCGGATCGCCAGCCTGAGTTTACCCAAATCGATGTGGAAACCTCATTCTTAACCGCCCCTGAAGTGCGTGCAATTATGGAACAAATGATCCACGGATTATGGTTAGACATTTTAGGCGTAGATCTCGGTAAATTCCCAATGATGACTTGGGCGGAGGCAATGCAACGTTTCGGTTCAGATAAGCCTGATTTGCGTAACCCATTAGAAATGGTGGACGTGGCTGATTTAGTGAAAGAGGTGGATTTCAAAGTGTTCAGCGGCCCTGCTAATGATCCAAATGGGCGCGTAACCGTGATCCGCGTACCAAATGGTGCAAACATTACCCGTAAACAAATTGACGAATACACCCAATTTGTTGGCATTTATGGTGCAAAAGGCTTAGCGTGGTTGAAAGTTAATGAGCTTGAAAAAGGCTTAGAAGGCGTGCAAAGCCCAATCGCAAAATTCCTCTCTGAAGACGTGTTAAATGCGTTATTAACCCGTGTGCAAGCACAAAACGGCGACATTCTTTTCTTCGGGGCGGATAAATGGAACATTGCCACTGATGCAATGGGAGCGTTACGCTTAAAATTAGGGCGTGATTTAGGTTTAACCCGCTTGGACGAATGGAAACCGCTTTGGGTGGTAGATTTCCCTATGTTTGAACGTGATGAAGAGGGCAACCTTGCCGCAATGCACCACCCGTTCACCTCACCAAAAGATTTCAGCCTGAGCCAATTAGAGCAAGATCCAACGGCAGCCGTGGCGAATGCTTACGATATGGTGATTAACGGCTACGAAGTGGGCGGCGGATCGGTGCGTATTTTCGATCCTGTAATGCAGCAAACCGTTTTCCGTATTCTTGGCATTAACGAAGCGGAACAACAAGAAAAATTCGGTTTCTTACTGGACGCATTAAAATTCGGCACACCACCACATGCAGGTTTAGCCTTTGGTTTAGACCGCTTAGTGATGCTTTTAACTGGCACAGACAACATTCGTGATGTTATCGCCTTCCCGAAAACCACCGCCGCCGCGTGCTTAATGACCGAAGCCCCAAGCTATGCCAACCCGCAGGCATTGGCGGAGTTAGCTATTTCTGTGGTGAAAGCAAACTAAATTGGCAATTAAAAAAGTGCGGTCAGATTTTGATCTGCACCCCAAAAGTTGGACTAAACAACCAACTGATTAAGGTGCAGATTTTTATGACTAAATATACTCAACGTTTCAAACAACAAGTGCTCGACTTTTATCATCAAAATGGAAAAAAACCTTCGCTTACTCGCCAGTATTTTCAGCTTCCCCAAAGAACGTTAGCACGTTGGATTGCGAAATTTAATCATAATGGAATCAATGGATTAGCTGTGTTAGGTAAAAAACGATAGGGGCTGTAGTAGATTAGCAACAATGCTATACTACAAAAATGAAGATAACATATTGTAAATTAAAGAAATCTATACAGAAAAAACTGCTTGAGTTTTTTGTCGCAGAAGTTACTGCAAGAACGGCAGCAAATTTGCTAGATATTCAACCGAATACAGCCGCTTTGTTCTACCATAAAATCAGGCTTGTGATTGGCTATCATTTATCCCTTGAAGTTAACGAGATTTTTGAGGGGGAAATTGAACTAGACGAAAGCTATTTTGGTGGTCATAGAAAGGGAAAACGAGGACGAGAGCGGCTGGAAAAGTTGCTGTTTTTGGGTTACTAAAACGACAAGGAAAGGTATTTACTGTTGTGGTTGAAAACACCAATAGTGAAACATTACTCCCTGTTATTAAAAGAAAAATCAAGCCTGATAGCTGGGTTTATACGGACACTTATCGCAGTTATGATGCGCTTGATGTGAGTGAATTTCACCACGAACGAATCAATCATTCCGAGCTATTTGCGGTGAAACAAAATCATATTAATGGCATTGAAAATTTTTGGAATCAGGCGAAGCGGATACTGCGAAAATATAATGGAATTAACCGAAAAAACTTTCCTTTATTCTTGAAGGAATGTGAATTTCGGTTTAACTTTGGGACACCAAAAGAGCAGTTAAAAATATTGCGAAAATGGTGTGAAATTTAGGGCTAATCTACTACAGCCCCAAACGATATTATTCTGTTGAGTTTAAATTAAAGGTTATTCAAGCTATCAAAAAAGGCCAGTGCTCCGCTGAAGCCGCCTGCTTTCGCTTTGATATCCCCAGTTCAGGGATAATTAGTCAATGGTTGCAACGCTTTGAAAAACAAGGTATAGATGGGTTATTACTCAAACCTAAAGGTCGTCCAAGTATGAAACTCAACTCACCTAAAATGCCACCAACGCCCAAAACAGAAGAAGAACGCTTGCGTTACCGAATTTTGGAATTAGAAGCGGAGAATGCAATGCTAAAAAAGTTGCAGGAACTCAACCAACAAAAAATGCAGAAAAAGCCGTCATCGTAAATGCCTTACGCTCGCATTTCCCGTTGGAATTGTTACTCAGGCTAATCGGATTGGCACGCAGTTCGTTCTTTTATCATCTCAAGCCAAAGTCGGATAAAAATGTAGCGATTTCACAGAAAATAGAGGAAATTTATCGCAAAAATGACGAAAATTATGGTTATCGTCGAATTACCTTGGAATTAAGGAAATACTTGATTATCAACCACAAAAGGGTGCAAGCGATAATGCAACGTTTGGGGTTAAAAGGAAAAAGTAAGCAGAAAAAATATCGTTCTTACCAAGGCAAAGTGGGGCAAATTGCCGATAATCTGTTGCAACGGGATTTTACGGCAACGATGCCGAATGAGAAGTGGGTAACGGATATCACCGAGTTCAAATGTGCGGAAGGCAAAGTGTATTTATCGCCGATTAAAGACTTGTTTAATAACGAAATTATTGCTTATAATGTGGCGAGAAGTCCGAATTTTGAGCAGATAACCAGAATGTTGACCCAAGCGGTGAACCGATTAGCGGGGGAAAAACCGATACTGCATTCCGACCAAGGATGGCAGTATCAAATGATGAGTTATCGGGAGATATTGAAAAAACACGGTATTACGCAAAGTATGTCGAGAAAAGGCAATTGTCTTGATAATGGTGCGATGGAAAGCTTTTTCGGGCGATTGAAGACGGAATGTTACTTTGGCAAGCGGTTTGAAACCTTTGAACAGCTTGAAAAAGTGATTCACGAGTACATTCATTACTACAACAATGAGCGTATTCAAGTGAAGCTCAAAGGACTAAGCCCTGTGGAATACAGAACTCAGTCCTTGAATTAAATTAGAATATAGTCTAACTTTTTGGGGGCAGATCATTCTTACCAAAAGACAATATCCTTGGTTAAAACCGTATGATCACAATCAGCTTAGAATGACAAGAGCAATGCGCAGTTTAAAGCTATGCAATCAGCCTGAATTAGCGAAGGCTTTACAGCAAGCCTTATTAGAAATTTCTGCCAAATACGGTAATATATCGCCAAAAAGTCTTGAATATTGGCATAATGCGCTAGCTGTTGAACCTTTACCTACTGATATTTTGTAGTATATGCAATACAAAAATCCCCAAAGCGTTCTCGTTATTATCTACGCCAAAAACACAAATCGTGTGTTGATGCTACAACGCAAAGACGATCCTGATTTTTGGCAGTCGGTAACAGGTTCAATGGAAAATGGCGAAACCGCAAGAGAAACGGCAATCCGCGAGCTTTGGGAAGAAATGCGGTTAAAAATTTCACCAAATTCAACCGCACTTTTTGATTGCAACGAAAGCGTAGAATTTGAAATTTTTCCCCATTTCCGCTATAAATACGCACCGAATATCACCCACGCGCGCGAACATTGGTTTTTATGCGCCGTGGAACAGGAATTTGAACCGCAACTCAGCGAGCATTTGGCCTTTAAATGGGTTTCCCCACCACAGGCCGTGCAAATGACAAAATCGCCAAATAACGCCGCAGCGATTGAGAAATATTTGGTAAATAAGGGCTGATTGATTATTTGGCTGGAATAAATTCTGCCAAATCTCCCCTAACCCCTCTTTGCTAAAGAGGGGAACAGTGCGGTGAAAAAAATAAGAGTATTTTTGACCGCACTTCAAAATTAGAATAAATATAATCACTGTTGATAGCTGGTTATTTGTTAAATAAGGGCTGATTGATTATTTGGCTGGAATGACTTCTGCCAAATCTCCCCTAGCCCCTCTTTAGAAAAGATGGGTAGGGGGAGATTTGATAGTAGCAATAACTACACACTAAATGATATGACGCCTATTGTGGTGAACATAAGTCGCCATCGGCGAAACCCGATTTATAAAAATAAACAAATTTAATTAAACTCAAGATCAAAAAGATCACAAAAACAGAAGGAAACAAAATGGCAGGACATAGTAAGTGGGCGAATATTAAACACCGTAAAGCCGCCCAAGATGCCCAACGTGGAAAAATCTTTACTAAATTAATCCGTGAATTGGTTACCGCAGCCAAACTTGGTGGCGGTGATGTGAGTGCTAACCCGCGTTTGCGTGCGGCGGTGGATAAAGCCCTTTCTAACAATATGACGCGCGATACCATCAACCGTGCAATTGATCGTGGTGTGGGCGGTGGCGATGACACCAATATGGAAACTAAAGTTTATGAGGGATATGGTCCAGGTGGTACAGCGGTAATGGTGGAATGTTTAAGTGATAACGCAAATCGCACCATTTCACAGGTTCGTCCAAGCTTCACTAAATGCGGCGGAAACTTAGGTACAGAAGGTTCTGTAGGCTATTTGTTTAGTAAAAAAGGCTTGATTTTAATAGCGGAAGCCGATGAAGATGCGCTTACAGAAGCAGCAATTGAAGCAGGCGCAGATGATATTCAACCACAAGAAGATGGCAGTTTTGAAATCTACACTGCGTGGGAAGATTTAAGTGCAGTGCGTGAAGCCATTGAAGCAGCAGGCTTCAAAATTCAAGAAGCCGAAGTAACAATGATTCCATCAACTACGGTAAATCTTGATGCGGAAACTGCACCAAAATTATTACGCTTAATTGATATGCTAGAAGATTGTGATGATGTGCAAAACGTGTATCACAATGGCGAAATCAGTGATGAAGTGGCAGCATTGCTTTAATTTCTCACATTGATTTGATCGGCGATAAGTTAAAAGGTGCGTGATCTTCAGCACCTTTTTCATTTAGGAAAAAAGATGGCAATTATTTTAGGTATCGACCCTGGCTCTCGTTTAACCGGCTATGGGGTGATTCGCCAAATGGGGCTTAAATTGGAATATTTAGGCAGCGGGGTGATCCGCACTCAGGCAGAAGATATGCCAACCCGTTTAAAGCGTATTTATGCGGGTGTGAGCGAAATTATCACTCAATTTCAGCCCACAATGTTTGCCATTGAAGAAGTATTTTTGGCCAAAAATGCCAATTCTGCCTTAAAACTTGGGCAAGCCCGTGGCGTGGCGATTGTTGCTGCTGTGAACCACGATTTACCGGTGTTTGAATATGCCGCACGCTTAGTCAAGCAAACGGTGGTTGGCACAGGGGCGGCCGATAAAACCCAAGTGCAAGAAATGGTAACGCGCATTCTTAATCTTTCCGCGAAACCGCAAGCCGATGCTGCCGATGCCTTAGCGATTGCGATTACACACGCTCACTCTTTCGCCCATTTATCGCAAATTAATCAGAATATGCAAAAAACAGCGGGAAAAAACACCGCACTTTTGCGTCCGAGATATAGCCGTGGGCGTTTCCGTTTATGATGGTTACGCTTGAAAATTTATCGTTTAAAACTGGATATTTATCCAGTTTTATTTTATCCTATGGCAAATCGTTTTAAGGGGAAATTATGATAGGCCGTTTAACAGGATTATTAGTCGAAAAGCAACCACCAGAAATTTTGCTTGATGTGCAAGGCGTGGGCTATGAGCTTTTATTGCCAATGACCAGCTTTTATAACTTGCCAGAAAGTGGGCAACAAACTACCCTTTTCACCCATTTGGTCGTGCGGGAAGATGCGCATTTGTTGTTCGGATTCTCCCATAAACAAGACCGCACTTTATTCCGTGAGCTAATCAAAACCAACGGTGTAGGCCCGAAACTGGCACTCGCCATTTTATCTGCGATGTCGGTCAATGAATTTGCTTATGCCATAGAACGTGAAGAATTGTCTAAATTGGTCAAAATCCCCGGCGTGGGCAAAAAAACAGCAGAACGCTTACTGGTTGAATTAAAAGGGAAATTTAAAGATTTACAACAAGGCGATTTCTTTATTGAAAGCACGCATTTGCCTGCGGCAGAAAAATTACCAAATAAAGAAAATGTTCAGATTGATGATGCAGTCGCGGCATTAATTGCGTTAGGTTACAAAGCAAGTGAAGCGGAAAAAATGGTGAAGAAAGTTGCCAATCCTGCACTTAACAGCGAACAATTAATCCGCGAAGCCCTGAAAGCGGCGTTATAAATTAAGGCAGAATAATGATTGAAGTAGATAGAATTGTCAGCGCAACGGAAAAATTCGATGAAGAAGTCATTGATCGTGCCATTCGCCCTAAATTACTCACCGATTATGTGGGGCAACCGCAGGTCTGTGAGCAAATGGAGATTTTTATCCAAGCCGCCAAGCTGCGCCAAGATGCACTCGATCACCTATTGATTTTCGGCCCACCGGGATTAGGGAAAACCACCCTTGCCAATATTGTGGCGAATGAAATGGGAGTAAATATCCGCACCACTTCTGGGCCAGTGCTTGAAAAAGCAGGCGATTTAGCGGCAATGCTAACCAATCTTGAACCGCACGATGTGCTATTTATTGATGAAATTCACCGACTTTCCCCAGCTATTGAAGAAGTACTGTATCCCGCAATGGAAGATTATCAGCTTGATATTATGATTGGTGAAGGCCCAGCGGCGCGCTCAATTAAACTGGATTTGCCCCCTTTTACTTTAATTGGCGCGACCACCAAAGCAGGCTCACTCACTTCCCCTTTGCGTGATCGCTTTGGCATTGTGCAGCGCTTAGAATTTTATTCTGTGGAAGATCTCACGTCTATTGTGGCACGCAGTGCGCAATGTTTAAATTTAGCCATTGAACAAGATGCGGCGCAAGAAATTGCCTGCCGTTCCCGTGGTACACCGCGTATTGCCAACCGTTTATTGCGCCGTGTGCGAGATTATGCCGATGTTAAAAATGCAGGGCAAATTTCTGCACAAATTGCAAAATCCGCCCTTTCAATGTTAGATGTTGATCCCGCAGGTTTCGACTTTATGGATCGCAAATTATTAAGCGCCATTATTGAACGTTTTGACGGTGGCCCTGTGGGCTTAGACAACCTTGCCGCTGCCATTGGTGAAGAACGTGAAACCATTGAAGATGTGCTTGAGCCTTATTTAATCCAACAAGGCTTTTTACAACGCACCCCAAGAGGACGTATCGCCACATTGCGAACCTATCGTCATTTGGGAATTGATAAGCTGACTGACTAGGAAAGAAAAAGACGATGGAGTAGGGAAGTGCTCCGTTTTTTCGCAAGCTTTATCGAGATAATAAAGTAGTAAGCTACAGGACGTTAATGTAGAAAAGTTGGTAGAAAAACGTGTCTTATGCCTAAAAATAAAGTGCGGTGAAAAATCTGAAAATTTTCCACCGTACTTGTCTTTTCTCTATTCTGTTACTTCATTGCTAACTGATAAAATCTGGCGATATTTTGCGCCGTTGAAATCAGATTCTCTTTTCCCGAACGCAAGGTGTTTTCCAGACTATTGAGCTGACGAATGATCGGAAAGACCGCATCAATGCCCTGCTCATACACCACTTCATAATCTTCCCGCAGGCAGCCTACGATAGCAATCACAGGTTTATCAAATTGCTTAGCAGTTTTGGCGACACCAATGGGCGTTTTTCCGTAAGCGCTCTGCCCGTCCATTCGCCCTTCGCCAGTAATCACCAAATCGGCATCTTGCACTTGGGCGCTAAAATTTAAGGTTTCTAACACAATATTTACGCCTTTTTTCAACCGCACTTTAGGCAGCAGCAATAATCCACCGCCCATTCCGCCAGCTGCTCCTGCACCTGATTGATTGGCGATATTAATACCAAGCTGTTGCTGTACTTTCTCGGCGAAATGAGCAAGCGCTGCATCAAGTTGTTGCACCATTTGAGCAGTAGCACCTTTTTGCGGCCCGAATACGGCAGATGCGCCAGTTTCACCACATAATGGATTATTCACATCACAAGCCACCTCGATTTGTACTTGCGCTAAACGTGAATCAAGCTGGCTCAAATCAATATGAGCTGTGTGAATTAGCTGTTCACCGCCATAGCCCAAAGATTGATTTTCAGCATTGAGAAAGCACGCGCCCAAGGCTTGCAACATTCCCACGCCAGCGTCATTGGTTGCACTTCCACCAATGCCGAGAATAATTTTTTTCACCCCATAATTTAAGGCGTTCAAAATCAATTCTCCCGTGCCAAAACTGGTGGTTTTCAATGGATTACGCGCCTCCATTGGCACAAGATGTAACCCTGAAGCCGCTGCCATTTCAATAAATGCGGTTTCACCATCACCAGAAAGCCCCCAAAAGGCATCAATCTTATTACCCAAAGGGGCGGTAACCGTGCATTGGATCAGCTTGCCTTGCGTCGCGTCCACCAAAGATTGTACCGTACCTTCTCCACCGTCAGCCATTGGAATTTTGCAATATTGCGCGTGCGGAAAAATCTTGCGAAACCCAATTTCAATCGCTTCTGCCACTTCAAACGCGGTCAAACTTTCTTTGAATGAATCTGGTGCGATGAGTATTTTCATTGTTAATTCCTGTTAAAGTAAAACTAAGGAAAGGACATAAACAGTGCTAATCCCCACAATTCCCATAATAAAAGTGAGTGTGGTTTGTGTGCGATAGCCTTGTTGTGGTGTCATTTTACTAAAGTTTGTTACCACCCAGTAGTAACTGTCATTAGCGTGAGAAACACACATTGCCCCTGCCGCAATCGCCATTACGGTCAGCGCGGCAGCAATTTCACTGGTTAATCCTAATGCACTCATTAGAGAATCATCAACATTAAACATTCCCATAATTGCCGCAGTGGTGATCATTGCTACGGTAGAGCTGCCTTGTGCGGTTTTCAAAATTGCTGAAATAATAAATGGAAAGAAAATACCCGCACTACTAATAATATGCGCATTTTCTTTAATATATTCTACGAATCCCGCTTCAACAATCACTTTGCCTAATACGCCACCAGCTGCTGTAATAAACAGAATTGGGCCAACGAGTTTTAGGGTGTCGTTGGTTAAGGTTTCAAACTCACTGATTTTGCCACATTGAAAAATAAGAATGATGGCAAAGATTAATCCAATTCCTAAGGCAATAATCGGATTGCCTAAGAATAAAATGAAATTGGCAATATCCCCTGTTGCGCCTGAAATTTTAGTGATTGAACCTAGTGCCATTAAAATGATAGGTACAAAAATCGGCGCAAGGCTTAAAAATCCATTAGGTAAAGTGCCATATTTTTTCAATAAGTCTTCATAACCTTGAGCAATCAGTTCATCATTAGCATCATCTTGCAAAATAACTCGCTTGCCAATAAATTTGGCAAAAAGATAACTTGCGATCAAAACAGGAATGGATACTGCAATCCCCATAAGAATGACCAATAATAAATTATGCTCTAAACCTAATCCACCTGCCACGGCAATTGGCCCCGGTGTTGGTGGAATAAAAACGTGTGCGGCGTAAAGCCCTGCACTCAGTGCAACCGCAGTACCAACGGGATTTGCGGCAATTTTTTTCTGAATCGCTTCACGAATTGGATTTAACACAACAAAACCGCTATCACAGAACACTGGAATACCAACAACCCAGCCCATAATAAGCATAGCTAACTCTGGTCGTTTTTGCCCAACCAGTTTAACAACCATATCAGCTAATTTTAAGGCTGCACCTGTTTTTTCTAGCACCATACCGATAATCGCACCGAAAATAATCACAATACCGATGCTCTTAAATGTGCCACTAAAACCAGCTCCAACCATTACTGGAATTTTAGTGAGAGGAATGCCCGCAATAAGCGCTAACGCAAGGGAAATGCTCATTAATGCGAGGAAAGGGTGAACTTTTAATTTCGCTATCATAAAAATCATAATAAGGATAGCAAGGATAAAGCTAATAATGAGTGCGATGCCCGTCATATCATTTCTCCTTTTATATGATTAATCATCGATCACATTATTGTTTTTTCTCTGCGAAAATACTTTATCCTAAAATACAAAAATTAGGGTGAAAACCCATAATAATTTATAGAAAAATACAAATTACTTTTTAAACAATATGCTTAAATAAAACACAAATAGATCATCTATCTTATTGAAAGACAAAGAGGTTATTTGCTCAATTTTGTTAAGCCGATAACGCAGTGTATTAATATGAATGAATAAATTTTGTGCGGTGAGAGTGAGATCACAATTTGATAAAAAATATTGTTGCAGCGTTTTGCGTAATTGTTGATTGGTATCTTGCGCATAAAGTTTATTAATAGGTTTTAACAATTCTTTTGCTTGCCAAGAATCTGTTAAACCATCTAATAAAACAGGCAGCTGGTATTGTTCAAAAAAATAAATCGATTTTTTCGGGAAAAATTTTAATCCATAACTTAGCGTACTTAATGCTGTTTTATAGGAAAGCGCCAACCTTTCATTTCCACCTAAAAAACCACCCACCACAATCTTATATTGATGAGGGCTCCAATGGGGTGGCACAAAGGTTTTCAACAACATTTTATTTTGACGTTCATTCGCGGGTAATAATATCAATATGGAATCCAAAGAATGAATGGCAAAAAGCACATTTTGCTGTTGCAAGTAGCTGACTAATTCTTGTAATTGAGTTTGATTGGAATGGCACAAATTGATCAGCGTTGCCACATAATCAAGGGATAAATCAATGCCAAAGAAATTTGCCTGTTGAGCAAGCTGGGGATATTTCTGCGAATGATTGACTAACTGTAAAATAAATTCCTCTTTATAACGATGCAACCAACGTTCTTGCTCAATTAAAATGTGCTGTTCAACAATTAATTCCGCCGTCATTTTTACTAATTCAGCATAAGGACGTACTTCCTCTGGCTTGCCTGATACCCCCACAACGCCAAAAATATTACCGAGATAATTAATCGGAATATTGATACCGGGCTTGGCTTCTTGATTCCATTTTTGCGAAAGAAACTCATCAACTTCCACAACCCGATTTTCTCGAATTGCAATCACCGCTCCCGTATGCTTTTGCTTTAAACGGGAAGTATCGCCAGAAGCAATAATCACCCCGTTTTTATCCATTACATTGACGCTGTTTGGAATAATATGCATTGCCCGTTGCACAATTTTCTGTGCAACTTGCTGATCAAGTTCCATAATCCACCTGAAAATGAAATCAAACTTGGTTAAATCATATAATTAAAATGCTTATTTGCCCAAGATATTTATTGCATTTTTTCTCTTAATCGCTACAATTGTTGCTCCTTGTCGGCGCTGAATTAGAGATCGGCGTTTGATGTATGACTAACCCTACTATTGAGGATTTTAATATGTCTCTAAGCACAGAAAAAAAAGCAGCTATCGTTGCTGAATTTGGTCGTGATGCAAAAGATACTGGTTCATCAGAAGTTCAAATTGCATTATTAACTGCACAAATCAACCACTTACAAGCACACTTTGCAGTGCATAAAAAAGACCATCACGGTCGCCGTGGTTTATTACGTATGGTTTCTCGTCGTCGTAAATTATTAGATTACTTAAAACGTACTGATTTAGCTAAATACAGCGAAACTATCGCTCGTTTAGGTTTACGTCGCTAATTTCCAAATTAGAACAAGAAAGCGCTCAAGCAATTGAGCGTTTTTTATTTTGTCAATATCAGAGATAGCCCTACTTCCGCCCGAAAAATCCCCCCAAAAAAACACCGCACTTTAAAATTCAGCCCCCCATTCCCCCGTCCAAACCGCCCGAATAAAAATAAAATTTTTAGAAAAGTAACGCCTGAACACAGCATCGCGAGTATGGTGTTACTTTTCGTCAAGAAAGTTTTATTGGAATGAGGAAAAGTGGGTTCGTTAAATTTCTCACTTACAGACAAGGCATTTTGTCGAAGACAGTACGCCAGTACTGCAAGACAAAATAACGCAGTCTGTGAGTAAGCGAAATTTGACGATGATCGGGGGGCTTTTCTTTGCCTACTCTCTTTTGGGTAAGCAAAAGAAAGGAAGTCGCTCAACGAGCGAAACCCGTTATTCATTAAAGCATTTAACCAACAATAAAGAACCAAATAATAAAGAGCGGTACTTTTCCACAAATTTTTAACCACTTAAAACTCTGTGAAAAACCACCGCTCTTTTCGTTTATGTTATTTTTATTCCACCGCTTTAAATAAAATCTCGCTTGGGATAATTTCGCCTTGCCAATAAAGTTCGCTGGCAACTTTTTCGGCGAGTTGTAGGAAAGATTGAGCAATTTCGCTGTCTGGTGCGGAAACCACTGTTGGCTTGCCGTTATCCATATCTTCACGCAAGCGGATATGTAATGGCTGTTGCGCAAGCACTTTTACTTGATATTTTTCCGCCATTTTTTCTGCACCGCCTGTACCAAAAATAGGTTCGTGATGGCCGCAGTTGCTACAAATATGCACAGACATATTTTCCACAATGCCAAGCACTGGGACAGAAACGCGCTGGAACATTGAAATGCCTTTAATCGCGTCAATTAAGGCAATATCTTGCGGTGTGGTAACCACAATCGCGCCAGTTACAGGGATTTGTTGTGAGAGCGTAAGCTGAATATCGCCTGTGCCGGGTGGCATATCAATTACTAAATAATCTAGCTCCACGCCGTCTTTCGCCCATAAGGTTTCTTGTAAAAGCTGGCTTAGCGCACTACTTGCCATTGGGCCACGCCAGATGGTGGCGTTGTCAGGTTCCATTAAATAGCCAATAGAGTTGGTGCGTAATCCATACACTTCGATGGGGTTAATATGTTTGTTGTCTGGCGAAGTTGGACGCTGATCTGCCACGCCAAGCATATGGGGAACAGACGGGCCATAAATATCCGCATCGAGCAAGCCAACTTTTGCGCCTTGTGCTTGTAAGGCTAAGGCTAAATTAACGGAAACGGTGGATTTTCCCACGCCGCCTTTGCCTGAACTGACTGCAATAATATTTTTGATGCCTTTTACCGCTGGGTGATTATTGGCGCGTTTTAAGGTGGCGATTTGGTAGTTCAGCACCCATTTTACTTCTGTGGATTGAGTGATTTTTTCTAGTGCATTGGTTAGCGCTGCTTTTAATTGTTCAAAACCACTGTTCCACGCAAAAGGCATTGTGATTTCAATGCGTAAAACGCCTGCACCTAGCTCTACTTTTTTGATCGCATTGAGAGTGATTAAATCACGTTGTAAGCTAGGGTGTTGAAATTGTTGGAATAATTGTTGAATTTCGGCTTGTTGAGCCTCGCTTAAATTCGCTGAAAAATGAATGCTCATCATTATTTCCTATTGTTAAGTCGCTGTTAAGTAAATGGTTAGAGAATAGTTGAGTAAATTTGTGGGTATATTTAAACACGGCAAGGCGGTGCTGTTAAGTATAAATTGAGATAAACCGCCTTGAACTGGAAAAAATACCGCCAATAAGGTAAAATTCGGCACAATTTTTCTGATGATAAAGGTAACAGATAATGTCAAATTCACCTCGTAAAATTTTAGTCACTTGCGCATTGCCTTATGCAAACGGCCCGATCCATTTAGGACATATGCTTGAACATATCCAAGCCGATATTTGGGTGCGCTTCCAACGTATGCGTGGCAACGAAATTTATTTTGTTTGTGCTGATGATGCGCACGGCACGCCAATTATGCTTAAAGCCGATCAAATGGGCATTACCCCTGAGCAGTTAATCGCCGATGTGCAACAAAAACACGTTGAAGATTTCAAAGGCTTTAACATTAGTTTTGATAATTATTATTCAACCCATAGCGAAGAAAATCGTGAGCTGGCAGAAAGCATTTACAATAAATTAAAAGAAAATGGTTTTATCAAAAGCCGTACTATTTCGCAATTATTCGATCCTGAAAAGCAAATGTTCTTGCCTGATCGCTTCGTTAAAGGCACTTGTCCAAAATGTAAATCCCCTGATCAATATGGCGATAACTGTGAAGTTTGTTCTGCCACTTACAGCCCAACAGAACTAATCGATCCGCGTTCTACGGTATCGGGGGCAACGCCTGTGTTGAAAGAAAGTGAGCATTTTTTCTTTGACTTACCAAGTTTTGAAGCAATGTTGAAAGCGTGGATTCGCTCTGGTTCATTGCAACAAGAAGTGGCGAATAAAATGCAAGAATGGTTTGAAGCGGGGCTGCAACAATGGGATATTTCTCGTGATGCGCCTTACTTCGGCTTTAAAATCCCGGGTACAGAAAATAAATATTTCTATGTTTGGCTTGATGCGCCGATTGGTTATATGGCGTCTTTCAAAAACCTGTGCAACCGCAAAGGCGATATTGATTTTGATAGTTTCTGGAATAAAGATAGCCAAGCTGAGCTTTATCATTTTATTGGTAAAGATATTATGTACTTCCACTCATTATTCTGGCCAGCGATGTTAGACGGAGCGGAATTGCGTAAGCCTGATAATATTTTCGTACACGGTTATGTAACGGTAAATGGCGAGAAAATGTCGAAATCTCGCGGTACATTTATCCAAGCGGCAACCTATTTAAAACACCTTGATCCCGAATATTTACGTTACTACTATGCGGCAAAATTAGGCAACCGCATTGACGATTTAGATCTCAATTTGGAAGATTTCGTACAGCGCGTAAATACCGATGTAGTAAACAAATTAGTCAATCTTGCTTCACGCAATGCAGGCTTTATCCAAAAACGTTTTGCTGGGGAATTAGCGGCCAGCTTGCAAGATCCTGTTTTATTTGCAGAATTTACTTCACAAGCGGATCACATTGCAGCTTATTACGAAAACCGTGAATTCGGCAAAGCCATTCGTGAAATTATGGCATTAACGGATAAAGCCAATAAATATATTGATGAAAAAGCCCCTTGGGTCATTGCCAAAGAAGAAGGCCGCGAGCAAGAATTACAACAAGTTTGCTCAATGGGTATTGAGTTATTCCGTGTGTTAATGGGCTACTTAAAACCTGTATTACCAAAATTAGCCGAACGTGCTGAAGCCTTCTTACAGACTGAAATTACTTGGGATAATCTTGCAACACCGTTGCTTGCTCACAAAATTGCGCCGTTTAAAGCCTTGTTCTCTCGTTTAGATATGAAACAAATTGAGCAAATGATTGACGCATCAAAAGCGGAAAATGCCCAACTTAATCCGCAAAGTAGCACAGAAAAAAGTGCGGTGCAAAATGCAGCAGATTTTGAGCCTTTTGAAGAAACCATCACCATTGATGATTTCGCTAAATTAGACTTGCGTGTTGCCAAAGTGCTGAAGTGCGAAGCTGTGCCTGAAAGCAATAAATTATTGAAATTTATCCTAGATTTAGGCGTGGAACAGCGTCAAGTATTCTCGGGCATTAAAGCAGCCTACAACAAACCAGAAGATCTGGAAGGGCGAATGGTGATTATGGTAGCCAATCTTGCACCGCGCAAAATGAAATTTGGTATGTCTGAAGGAATGATCCTTTCCGCAGGCACAGGCGGTGCAGATTTATTCTTGCTTGATGTAGATTCTGGCGCGAAAGCCGGTGCGCGCGTGAAATAATAAATCGCAAATTACGATAGAAAATAGAAAAAGGCGAACTTAATGTTCGCCTTTTTGTTTATGCTATCGGCGTGCCTTTCAGCAATTTTCTTATCCAGCTGCGATTTGGGCTGAGCTGATGCAAAATATCTTCACTTAACGGCAAAGGTTCGCCATAAATTAATGAAGCCAGCACTTCGCCAAGCAAAGGCGCAGACGTTAATCCCCTTGAGCCTAACGCGCCGATTAAATAAAGATTGTGATGAATCGCCGCAGGCGGAATAGGCTGTTTGCGGCGGCGTAGATTAAAGAGATTTTTATAGTCTTCTACTTGCTGTGCGAAATTTGGCACGTTGCCCACCATAGGAATGCGATCGCGCACGGAGCAACGTACACCGACACGCGCCAAGTTGCCCGAGGTATCAATCTCATTCACCCATTCTACACCCGAAAGATTTTGCTGAATTTTGTGCTGATTTTCTTGCTGTTCTTGTTGGCTAAATTGACGATCTTGATTATCACGAACGTGGCTTGCTCCAATGCAATGGCTAGTTTGGGTTTGATCCGCTGGGGTGAGATAACCGTCATAGCAGAGCACCGCCTTAAGGTGTTTTAGCTGTGCGGTGGTGGGAATTTGGCTCACTTGCCCACGCACGGGGTAAACAGGCAGTTGTGCGGTTTGGCTAAAGTCTTTGAGCTTATGCCCGTTAGCAATAATGGCAATGTGATGAAAAAAAGTTTCACCCTGTGAATTAGTCAGCCTCCAGCCTTCGCCTTGTTGAGAAAGTGCGGTGATTTTTTGCGAAGTTTTTATCGTTACGCCACGCTTTTGCAAATAGTCAAATAAATTTTGTACGAATTGACGAGGTGCAAGCCAAGCGCCTTGCGGAATAAATGCCCCATCGCAAGGCAGTGGCAAACCGACTTTCTCGCTCAATTCCGCTTGAGAAAGGCGTTGAAATAAGGCCTCGGGTAGATCTAAGTGAGAAATTTTGTCTAATTTCACCGCACTTTTATGATCATAAGCGCAGAGCGCTACGCCGCAAAAATCTCGTTCAAATTCAATACCTTGCTCAATCACCCAATGCAGTTGCTGTTGCCCGTATAAAAACGCGTGAATATAAAAACGAATGTTACGCTCGTCATCATCGCTCAGCTGTGGATAAAATGCCCCTTGCTTGTTGCCTGATGCGTTGAGTGCGGTTTGCTCATCTTCACAATAAAGCGTGATATTCGCGCCACGTTGCAATAAAGAAAGTGCGGTAAAGGCAGACGCTATGCCGCCACCGATAATGGCGATGTCTTGTGCTTCATTTATTTGAGCAGATTGAGGCAAATACCAAGGGGTGAACATTGCGAAAGTGCGGTGATTTTTTGTGGAGTTTTCGAGTTTTACACCCGCTAAACATTCACGCTTTTTGCCGTAGCCTTTGCGTTTATGTACGCTAAATCCTGCATTTTCTAGCCCTTTTCGCACCGCACTTGCGGCGGTGAAAGTGGCAAATGTGCCGTTAGGTTTGCAATAATCAAACATTGCGTTGTAAAGCTGCTCGTTCCACATTTGCGGATTTTTGCTCGGCGAAAAGCCATCTAAAAACCACGCATCAATACGATTTTGCATATAATCACCCAGTTGTGGCAGGCTTTCAGCAATCTCACCAAACCAAATATCCAACGTGGTTTCGGCAAAATGAAAACGCTGGCAACCTGTGATCATCGGCTGCCAATGGCGACAAAGTTGCGTGCTTAAATCGGCAAATTCAGGATAAGGCTGATGAGTTTGGGCTAGTTGTGTTGGATTGAGCGGATATTTTTCAAAAGAAATAAAAAACAAACGTTTCAGCGGGCTATGCGGATTGGCTTGGCGAAACTGACGAAAAAGTTGGGTAACAGCAAAAAAATTCAGCCCTGTGCCAAAGCCAGTTTCGGCAATCACAAAATGCCCTTGGTTAAACTGATGCCAACGTTCCCACAGCGCATTTCCCTGCTGAAACACATAACGACTTTCCGCCAAACCGTCTTGGTTGGAAAAATAGACATCATCAAATTGGTGGGAAACGGGCGTGTTTTCTTGATTAAAATAGATCTCTGCGTGATTAAGTTTAAACATCTTTGCTGGCATCTTTGTTGTGCTATTCGAGTTTGCTATAATAGCGAAATTTTCGGGATTGGTCGAACCTTCAAAGAAATGCTTGCAATATTTTCATTTCGTAGTAAGTTAGCGACCGACTGTATTTTTTACTCTTTCAACTCAAAAGGAATAATCTATGAGAAGAGCGGTGATTACTGGTTTCGGTGTCATTTCCAGTATTGGTAACAATAAAGAAGAAGTATTAGCTTCATTAAAAGCGGGTAAATCAGGCATTGAATTAGTGCCAGAATTTGTGGAAATGGGTATGCGTAGCCATATCGCAGGTACGCTCAAAATTACACCTTCAGAATTGATTGATCGTAAAGTTTATCGCTTTATGGGCGATGCGGCGGCTTATGCTTATCTTTCAATGAAAGAAGCCATTGAAGACGCAGGCTTAACAGAAGAACAAGTGTCTAACGATCGCACCGGTTTGGTGATTGGTGCTGGTACAGGTTCTGCACACAATCAGCTTATCGCTTGTGATGCTGTGCGTGGCCCGCGTGGCGTGAAAGCCGTTGGCCCTTATGCGGTAACCAAAACGATGGCATCAAGTGTATCAGCTTGTTTAGCTACCCCTTACAAAATCCGTGGCGTGAATTATAGTATCAGCTCCGCTTGTGCCACTTCTGCACATTGTATCGGCCACGCTTTAGAATTAATTCAATTGGGCAAACAAGACATTGTTTTTGCCGGCGGTGCAGAAGAATTATCGTGGGAATGTGCCACCGAATTTGACGCAATGGGCGCGGTTTCCACCAAATATAACGACACCCCAGAAAAAGCTTCGCGCGCTTATGACGCAAACCGTGATGGTTTCGTAATTGCAGGCGGCGGTGCTGTGGTTGTGGTTGAAGAATTAGAACACGCCCTTGCGCGTGGTGCAAAAATCTATGCGGAAATCGTAGGCTATGGCGCTACTTCCGATGGTTATGATATGGTTGCACCGAGCGGTGAAGGTGCAGAACGTTGTATGAAACAAGCAATGGCAACAGTAGATACCCCTATCGATTACATCAACGTACACGGCACTTCAACGCCAGTGGGTGATGTGAAAGAATTAGGTGCGATCAAAAATGTTTTCGGTGATCAAAAACCAGCCATTTCATCAACTAAATCAATGACAGGCCATTCACTAGGTGCGGCTGGCGCACACGAAGCCATTTACACCTTACTAATGTTAGACAACGATTTCATCGCCCCAAGCATTAACATCGAAACCCTCGATCCACAAGCGGAAGGAATGAACATCGTAACAGAAACCAAAGAAAATGCGGGCTTAAATACCGTAATGTCAAACAGCTTTGGCTTCGGCGGCACAAACGCAACATTGGTGTTTAGACGTTATACAAAATAAACCAAGCCAAAATAATAAAAAACGCTTTCAGTGATGATCTGCACCCCAAAAGTTGGACTAAACAACCAACTGATTAAGGTGCAGATTTTTTATGACTAAATATACTCAACGTTTCAAACAACAAGTGCTCGACTTTTATCATCAAAATGGAAAAAACCGTTCGCTTACTCGCCAGTATTTTCAGCTTCCCCAAAGAACGTTAGCACGTTGGATTGCGAAATTTAATCATAATGGAATCAATGGATTAGCAGTGTTAGGTAAAAAACGATATTATTCTGTTGAGTTTAAATTAAAGGTTATTCAAGCTATCAAAAAAGGCCAGTGCTCCGCTGAAGCCGCCTGCTTTCGCTTTGATATCCCCAGTTCAGGGATAATTAGTCAATGGTTGCAACGCTTTGAAAAACAAGGTATAGATGGGTTATTACTCAAACCTAAAGGTCGTCCAAGTATGAAACTCAACTCACCTAAAATGCCACCAACGCCCAAAACAGAAGAAGAACGCTTGCGTTACCGAATTTTGGAATTAGAAGCGGAGAATGCAATGCTAAAAAAGTTGCAGGAACTCAACCAACAAAAAATGCAGAAAAAGCCGTCATCGTAAATGCCTTACGCTCGCATTTCCCGTTGGAATTGTTACTCAGGCTAATCGGATTGGCACGCAGTTCGTTCTTTTATCATCTCAAGCCAAAGTCGGATAAAAATGTAGCGATTTCACAGAAAATAGAGGAAATTTATCGCAAAAATGACGAAAATTATGGTTATCGTCGAATTACCTTGGAATTAAGGAAATACTTGATTATCAACCACAAAAGGGTGCAAGCGATAATGCAACGTTTGGGGTTAAAAGGAAAAAGTAAGCAGAGAAAATATCGTTCTTACCAAGGCAAAGTGGGACAAATTGCCGATAATCTGTTGCAACGGGATTTTACGGCAACGATGCCGAATGAGAAGTGGGTAACGGATATCACCGAGTTCAAATGTGCGGAAGGCAAAGTGTATTTATCACCGATTAAAGACTTGTTTAATAACGAAATTATTGCTTATGATGTGGCGAGAAGTCCGAATTTTGAGCAGATAACCAGAATGTTGACCCAGGCGGTGAACCGATTAGCGGGGGAAAACCGATACTGCATTCCGACCAAGGATGGCAGTATCAAATGATGGGTTATCGGGAGATATTGAAAAAACACGGTATGACGCAAAGTATGTCGAGAAAAGGTAATTGCCTTGATAATGGTGCGATGGAAAGCTTTTTCGGGCGATTGAAGACGGAATGTTACTTTGGCAAGCGGTTTGAAACCTTTGAACAGCTTGAAAAAGTGATTCACGAGTACATTCATTACTACAACAATGAGCGTATTCAAGTGAAGCTCAAAGGACTAAGCCCTGTGGAATACAGAACTCAGTCCTTGAATTAAAATTAAATTAGAATATAGTCTAACTTTTTGGGGGCAGATCATGAGAAAGCGTTTTTTTATATTCAATCATTGTTAGCATTTGAGCTATTTGTCATTCTTTTGCGACTGTTCTAAAGCTAAATATCCTTCCAATAATTCAATGGCTTCCAAACAGCGTGCGCGGCGTTGTTGGGTGTGTGCGATGAGCTGTTGTAGCCGTTGTTTTTCCAATTCTTCTTGGGCTTGAAAATACTGATCTTGTTGTTGCTCAATTTTTGCATTTAAGGCTTGTAGGGCTTCGTAATATTTCTCTAAGCGCTCCCTTGGCGGCAGGCGATGAATGGCGTGTTGCTGCTTATCCTTTGCGGTGAGTGGCACTTTTTGGGGATTATGCTGCGTTGTTTTTCTTGATTTCTGTTGTTTTATCGCATCTAGCAGGGCTTGCAATTGGGCAAGCAGTTTTTCGCTATAAAATTGACATTGAGCCTGTTCGTTTTCTTGCAAACGTGCTATTTGAGCAAGGGTGCTGTCTAATTCGGTGCGATAAAATTTGAATAGCTGGAAATCTTCACTAAATAAAGTGCGGTCAAATTTTGCATAAATTTTTTCTGTATCAGACATTGGATATTGCTGATAACATTGCGAAATTTTTTGGCGTAACGCTTGAATGAGTTGAGTTTTGTTCATTTTTCCGTTCAATATTGATTGAGTGAGATTGGGTAGCGCGGAAATTATCGCATAAAAAAGGACATCTTGTGATCTGCCCCCAAAAAGTTAGACTATATTCTAATTTAATTTTAATTCAAGGACTGAGTTCTGTATTCCACAGGGCTTAGTCCTTTGAGCTTCACTTGAATACGCTCATTGTTGTAGTAATGAATGTACTCGTGAATCACTTTTTCAAGCTGTTCAAAGGTTTCAAACCGCTTGCCAAAGTAACATTCCGTCTTCAATCGCCCGAAAAAGCTTTCCATCGCACCATTATCAAGGCAATTACCTTTTCTCGACATACTTTGCGTCATACCGTGTTTTTTCAATATCTCCCGATAACCCATCATTTGATACTGCCATCCTTGGTCGGAATGCAGTATCGGTTTTCCCCCGCTAATCGGTTCACCGCCTGGGTCAACATTCTGGTTATCTGCTCAAAATTCGGACTTCTCGCCACATCATAAGCAATAATTTCGTTATTAAACAAGTCTTTAATCGGTGATAAATACACTTTGCCTTCCGCACATTTGAACTCGGTGATATCCGTTACCCACTTCTCATTCGGCATCGTTGCCGTAAAATCCCGTTGCAACAGATTATCGGCAATTTGTCCCACTTTGCCTTGGTAAGAACGATATTTTCTCTGCTTACTTTTTCCTTTTAACCCCAAACGTTGCATTATCGCTTGCACCCTTTTGTGGTTGATAATCAAGTATTTCCTTAATTCCAAGGTAATTCGACGATAACCATAATTTTCGTCATTTTTGCGATAAATTTCCTCTATTTTCTGTGAAATCGCTACATTTTTATCCGACTTTGGCTTGAGATGATAAAAGAACGAACTGCGTGCCAATCCGATTAGCCTGAGTAACAATTCCAACGGGAAATGCGAGCGTAAGGCATTTACGATGACGGCTTTTTCTGCATTTTTTGTTGGTTGAGTTCCTGCAACTTTTTTAGCATTGCATTCTCCGCTTCTAATTCCAAAATTCGGTAACGCAAGCGTTCTTCTTCTGTTTTGGGCGTTGGTGGCATTTTAGGTGAGTTGAGTTTCATACTTGGACGACCTTTAGGTTTGAGTAATAACCCATCTATACCTTGTTTTTCAAAGCGTTGCAACCATTGACTAATTATCCCTGAACTGGGGATATCAAAGCGAAAGCAGGCGGCTTCAGCGGAGCACTGGCCTTTTTTGATAGCTTGAATAACCTTTAATTTAAACTCAACAGAATAATATCGTTTTTTACCTAACACTGCTAATCCATTGATTCCATTATGATTAAATTTCGCAATCCAACGTGCTAACGTTCTTTGGGGAAGCTGAAAATACTGGCGAGTAAGCGAACGGTTTTTTCCATTTTGATGATAAAAGTCGAGCACTTGTTGTTTGAAACGTTGAGTATATTTAGTCATAAAAAATCTGCACCTTAATCAGTTGGTTGTTTAGTCCAACTTTTGGGGTGCAGATCACTTGTGATGCCCTTTTTCTGTCTATCTTCTATCTAACATTGCTTATAAATACATTGCAGCCAACCAGCCGAAAATAATTAATGGAATGTTGTAGTGAATAAAGGTGGGTACGACAGAATCCCAAATGTGATCGTGTTTGCCGTCCATATTCAAGCCTGATGTTGGGCCGAGCGTGGAGTCGGAAGCAGGGGAGCCTGCATCACCGAGTGCGGCGGCCACGCCTACGATAGAAACCGTGGCTAATGGGCTAAATCCAAGGGTTAAACATAGTGGCACATAAATTGAGGTGATGATTGGTACCGTAGAGAAAGACGAACCGATCCCCATTGTGATAAACAAGCCCACAATTAACATTAATAATGCGGCCAAGCCTTTGTTGTCAGCGCCTAAGCCTTGGCTGAATGTGTCCACTAATTGGGTAACGCCGCCCGTGGCATTGATTACCGCAGCGAAGCCTGAAGCGGCGATCATTACAAAGCCGATCATCGCCATTAAGCGTAAGCCTTGTTGGAAAATGTCGTTACTTTCTTTCAATTTGAAAATGCCACAGACTGCGAAAATGATTAAGCCCGCTAAGCCGCCGATAATGGTGGAATCAGTGAAAAGTTGTAAACCGAAAGTAACCACAATCGCAACAATGCTAGCGATAACGTGGAACGGTTTGATGTTCGCAATATGCTGTTCAATTTCTTGCGTGCTAAGGTTGTTGTCTGAAACCGCATATTTTCTTGGTTTGCGATAGGTGATGAACACGGCAGTGAGTAAGCCTAAAATCATTCCAATCACAGGCAAGGCCATCGCGAGCGATACTTCGCCTACGCTGGTGTGTAAACCCAGTGGTTCGCCCACTTGGTTGATGTTTTTCACTAAAATGCTTTCGATAAAGATTTTCCCAAAGCCAACAGGCAAGAGCATATAGGTGGCAGTTAAACCAAAGGTTAGCACACAAGCCACCGCACGGCGGTCAATTTTCAATTTATTGAAAATGGCGAGCAGTGGTGGGATCACAATAGGAATAAAGGCGATATGCACAGGCAATAAGTTTTGTGATGAAATGGAGAAAATCACCAACACCGCCAAGATGAAATATTTAAACGTTGCCATTGAAAGACCGTTTGGCGAATGGCCGAGTTTTTGGATCACTTTGAAAGCAAGCAAATCGGTAATGCCTGATTTAGAAATCGCCACAGCAAATGCACCTAAAATCGCGTAGTTCATCGCCACTTCAGCGCCGCCGCCTAAGCCACCCGTAAAGGTTTGAATGGTTTCGCTCATTGTTAAATTGCTGCATAAGCCTGCGGTTAGCGCGGAAATGATCAAAGCAATCACCACGTTAATGCGCAATAAACTTAACGCAAGCAATACAATGATAGAAATCACAACAGGATTGGAAAGTAACATTGCATTGTCCTTATTTAAGAGAAAAAGAAAATTTATAAAAAAATTACCGCACTTATTCTGTTATTTGATGGGGAAAACCACCTAATTGTTTGAGATGATTTACCATATAACAGAATAATTCTGCGGTGCGTTCTGTATCATATAAAGCGGAATGCGCTTGTTTATGATCAAAAGGAATGTTCGCCGCTTGGCAGGCTTTCACCAGTACCGTTTGACCGAACATAAATCCGCTTAATGTGGCGGTGTCAAACATTCCAAAAGGGTGGAATGGATTGCGTTTGGCTTGCACGCGCTCAGCCGCCGCCATTAAGAAACTTTGGTCGAAAGTGGCATTATGCGCCACGATAATGGAACGTTGGCATTCCGCTTGTTTTTGCGCCTGACGCACCATTTTGAATAATTCGCTAATGGCGATATTTTCTGAAATCGCACCGCGCAAGGGGTTATCAATATCAATGCCGTTAAATTTGAGAGAATCAGGATTGATATTCGCCCCTTCAAAAGGTTGAATATGAAAATGGCACTTTTGATCGGGCAATAAGAACCCATTTTCGTCCATTTTTACCGTAATAGCAGCGATTTCGAGTAACGCATCAGTTTTTGCGTTAAAGCCTGCGGTTTCTACATCAATAATCACGGGCAAGTAGCCACGAAAGCGGTTTTTCAGCAAATTATAATTAATTGGTTCGCTTGTTGTCATAACATTATGGACTATCAGATCAAAGGTGAGATAAAAAGTGCGGTGTAAAATTTGCGAAAATTTCCACCGCACTTTTTAACCGTTTATTTTAACTTAGTTGCCTAATCCGGCTTGTGCATTTTTGTTTTCGATAAATTCGATTTTGTAGCCATCAGGATCTTCCACAAAGGCAATGACTGTTTTGCCGCCTTTTACTGGGCCCGGTTCGCGGGTAACTTTTCCACCCGCTTGGCGAACCGCTTCACAAGTGGCATAAATATCATCCACCCCAATAGCGATATGCCCGTAAGCATTGCCTAGATCGTATTCGTGTACGCCCCAGTTGTAGGTTAGTTCAAGCACCGAAGCTTTGTCTTCATCATCATAACCTAAAAAAGCAAGGGTATATTTATATTCTGGATTTTCGCTGGTACGCAATAAACGCATTCCTAACACATCTTGATAAAATTTAATCGAGCGATCTAAATCGCCCACGCGTAACATTGTATGTAAAATTCGCATAATCATCTCCAATCAGCAAAAAATTGTAGGCATTATGCCATAATTAGGGGGAAAAAGCATTACAGAGTTTTGTCGTAAATTTCACTTATTTGCTATAGTCCCTTGCGCCGAAAATCGCCGTGCCAATGCGAACCATTGTTGAACCACATTCAATGGCGGCAGTTAAATCGTTCGACATTCCCATTGAAAGGGTGTCAATTTGGCATTCAGGTAGCGCGCGTTGAAGCTGCTCGAAAAGCTGCTGCATTTGCATAAAGGCTTGTTTTTGCTGATGAATATCATCTGTTGGCGCGGGAATTGCCATTAACCCACGCAAACATAAGTGCGGTAGATTTTTGATGTGTTTTGCCAAATCCAGCATTTCCGCAGGTTGAATACCTGATTTACTGCTTTCATCGCTAATATTAATTTGAATCAGCACATTCAACGGTTTTTTGTAATGGGGACGCTGATCATTAAGACGATCGGCAATCTTGGCACGATCGAGGGTTTGCATCCAATCAAAATGCTCCGCCACTAAACGGCTTTTGTTCGACTGCAGCGGCCCGATAAAATGCCATTCCAAATCTACGTTTTGCCCTTCAAAATGCTGAATTTTCTCCACGCCTTCTTGCACATAGTTTTCGCCAAATTGCCGTTGCCCTGCTTGGTAGGCGTGCAAAATAGCCTCAACGGACTTGGTTTTGCTCACCGCCAGCAGGCTAACCTCTGAAATAGTGCGATTGGCCTGTTGGCAGGCTTGTTGAATTTGTTGCTGAACCTGTTGCAGATTTTGTTGAATATCCATTGAATGATGACCTATTTTTATTAATTTGGAAAAAATACAGAAATTTATTCTATATTATTCATTTTCTGTTTGACAAGCCGTTAAAATTTCGGTATTTCTAACAGCACTCATTTTTGTAAGGAAATTGAAGCACAATGCAACGCACAATCGCAATGATTACCACCACCATTATTACCATTACGATGAATGGGGCGGGTTAGTGCGTTAAAAACAGGATCACAGAAAACCCGCATTATAAAGTGCGGGTTTTTTTATAAGGATTTTTTATATTCACAACATTATATTTAGGAGATTTCTATGCGTGTTTTAAAATTTGGTGGCACTTCGCTGGCAAATCCAGAACGTTTTTCACAAGCGGCACGGCTGATCGAAAAAGCCCATTTAGAAGAGCAAGCAGCGGGTGTGTTATCTGCCCCCGCTAAGATCACCAATTATCTTGTCGCCCTTTCTGAAAAAGCAAGCCAAAACCTACCAACTGATACCGATTTTAATCAAGCACTTGAAATTTTCTATACCATTATTAATGGCTTATATGCAGAAAATGAAAATTTTGATCTCGCAGGAACAAAAGCCCTGATTGACGCAGAATTTGCCCAAATTGCAGAATTATTAGCAGAAATTCGTGCTAAAGGCGTGTTAGATGACGCGGTGAAAGCGACCATTGATTGTCGCGGGGAAAAATTGTCTATCGCAATGATGAAAGCCTGGTTTGAAGCCCGTGGCTACCAAGTTACCCTGATTAATCCTGTGGAAAAATTATTGGCTCAGGGTGGGTATTTAGAATCTTCGGTGGATATTGAAGAATCCACCAAACGCATTGATGCAGCAAGCATTCCGCCGAAAAATGTAGTGTTAATGGCAGGCTTTACTGCGGGCAATGAGAAAGGGGAACTTGTTTTACTCGGGCGTAATGGTTCAGATTATTCCGCCGCGTGCCTTGCTGCCTGTTTAAATGCCTCCGTGTGTGAAATTTGGACCGATGTGGACGGTGTGTTCACCTGTGACCCACGCCTTGTGCCTGATGCACGCTTATTGCCAAGCCTGTCTTATCGTGAAGCGATGGAGCTGTCTTATTTCGGGGCGAAAGTGATTCACCCTCGCACCATTGGACCATTGGTGCAAGCGAATATTCCTTGTTTAATTAAAAATACGGGCAATCCTGAGGCGAAAGGTACGATTATTGATAGCCATTCCCAATCAGAACAGCTCCAAGTAAAAGGCATTACCAATTTAGATAATTTGGCGATGTTTAACGTTTCGGGGCCGGGAATGCAAGGTATGGTGGGAATGGCGGCGCGTGTGTTTTCAACAATGTCGAAAGCGGGCGTTTCCGTGATTTTGATTACCCAATCCTCTTCAGAATATAGCATTAGCTTCTGTGTGCCTGTGAAAGCGGCAGAAGTGGCAAAAAATGCATTAGAAGCTGAATTTGCTCAGGAGTTGAAAAATCAAGATTTAGAAGCTATTGAAGTTATCAAAGATCTTTCTATTATTTCTGTAGTGGGTGAGGGAATGCGTCAAGCGAAAGGGATTGCCGCCCATTTCTTCTCCGCATTAGCACAGGCGAATATCAGCATTGTGGCGATTGCACAAGGTTCTTCCGAACGTTCTATTTCTGCTGTAGTGCCACAAAATAAAGCCATTGAAGCGGTGAAAGCAACGCACCAAGCCCTTTTTAATAACAAAAAAGTGGTGGATATTTTTCTCGTTGGAGTCGGTGGTGTTGGTGGTGAGTTGATCGAGCAAGTGAAAAATCAGCGGGATTACCTCGCAAAGAAGGACATTGAAATTCGAGTTTGTGCGATAGCAAATTCGAATAAAATGCTGTTAGATGAGAACGGGTTAAATCTCGATCACTGGCAGGAGGATTTAGAAAACGCCACTCAACCATCGGATTTTGATGTGCTACTTTCTTTCATTAAATTGCACCACGTTGTTAATCCTGTGTTTGTGGATTGCACCTCGGCGGAAAGTGTTGCAGGCTTGTATGCCCGTGCGTTAAGTGAGGGCTTCCACGTGGTTACGCCAAATAAAAAAGCCAACACGCGTGAACTCGCTTACTATAATTTATTGCGTGAAAATGCCCGTCAAAGCCAACACAAATTCTTATATGAAACCAATGTGGGGGCGGGATTGCCAGTAATTGAGAACTTGCAAAATTTGCTTGCCGCAGGGGACGAGTTAATCCGCTTCAGCGGGATCTTATCAGGCTCACTTTCCTTTATTTTTGGCAAATTGGAAGAAGGTTTATCGCTTTCAGAAGTTACCACGCTGGCACGGGAAAAAGGCTTTACTGAACCTGATCCTCGTGATGATCTGTCTGGGCAAGATGTGGCACGCAAGTTGTTAATTTTAGCCCGTGAGGTGGGATTACAACTCGAATTAAGTGATGTGGAAGTGGAGGGCGTGCTGCCAAAAGGTTTCGCAGAGGGCAAATCAGTCAGCGAGTTTATGGCGATGTTGCCACAGCTTGATGCAGAATTTAAAGCTCGCGTGGAAAAAGCGAAAGCAGAGGGCAAAGTACTGCGTTATGTTGGACAAATTGAAAACGGCAAATGCAAAGTGTCGATTGTAGAAGTCGGGCAAGATAATCCACTGTATAAAGTGAAAAACGGTGAAAATGCCTTAGCATTCTACACTCGCTACTATCAGCCAATTCCATTATTATTGCGTGGTTATGGAGCAGGAAATGCGGTAACTGCGGCAGGGATCTTCGCCGATATTTTAAGAACATTACATAATTAAGGAGCATTTATGTTACGAATTTACGCCCCTGCATCTAGTGCGAATATCAGCGTGGGCTTTGATACATTGGGGGCGGCGGTGTCCCCAATTGATGGCTCATTATTGGGCGATGTGGTGCAAGTGGAGGCAATCAGCCAAGGCTTTGAGCTAGAAAGTGCGGGTTATTTTGTGCGTAAATTACCCAAAGAACCACAAAAAAATATCGTCTATCAAGCCTACGTTCTGTTCAGTGAACGGTTAAAATTGCGTGGCGTTAAGGTGAAGCCTCTCCGCCTCACGCTCGAAAAAAATATGCCGATTGGCTCAGGGCTTGGCTCAAGTGCTTGCTCTATTG
The DNA here is from genome assembly GCF_900635775.1 of Avibacterium volantium. NCBI lineage: Bacteria > Pseudomonadati > Pseudomonadota > Gammaproteobacteria > Pasteurellales > Pasteurellaceae > Avibacterium > Avibacterium volantium. The sequence continues at coordinate 1,079,376 of NZ_LR134167.1, forward strand.
TGGCAGCATTAGTTGCATTAAACAAATTCCACGATGAACCGTTTTCCAAAATGGAATTATTAGAAATGATGGGCGAATTGGAGGGGCGGATTTCTGGTTCAATCCATTATGACAACGTCGCCCCTTGTTATTTAGGTGGCGTGCAATTAATGGTACAATCGCTCGGCAATATTTGTCAGCAGTTGCCATTTTTTGATAACTGGTATTGGGTGTTGGCATACCCAGGTATTGAGGTTTCTACCTCAGAAGCACGAGCGATTTTGCCGAAGAGCTACACGCGTCAAGATGTAATTACACACGGCCGTCATTTAGGTAGTTTTGTTCACGCGTGCCACACGCAACAAGAAGCTTTGGCCGCCTATATGATGAAAGACGTGATTGCAGAACCTTATCGTGAAGCATTATTGCCAAACTTCGCTGAAGTTAAACAAGCAGTACGCGATCTTGGCGCACTGGCTTCTGGCATTTCAGGCTCAGGCCCAACAATGTTCGCCATCGCACCAGATTTAAACACCTCCAGCAAAGTGGCCACTTATTTGGAAAATCATTATCTACAAAACAACGAAGGCTTCGTCCACGTTTGTAAAGTAGATAACCAAGGCGCAAGAGAATTGGGCTAAAAATTGCCCAAATGGAAGTAAAACTATAAAAGCAATATTATCTGCAAAACAAGGTAACTTTTACCGCTTTTGTAAAGCAGATAATAAAGTGAAAGGGAGTAAAAATCCCCGTCCAAACCGCCCGAATGGAGATAAAATTTTTAGAAAAGTAACGCCGAGCGAGAGCGAAGCGAACATCAGGCTTACTTTTTGTTAAGAAAATTTTATTGGAATGAGGAAAAAGCGGGTTGATCGGGTGCTTTTTTCTTTGCCTACTTTCTTTTGAGCAAGCAAAAGAAAGTAGGTCGCTCAACGAGCGAAACTCGTTATACATCTTAAAAATGAAAGAATTTTAACCAAAAATAGAATGGAACAGCTATGAATTTATACAACATCAAACACCCCGAAGAACAAGTCAATTTCGCCCAAGCAGTACGCCAAGGGTTAGGCAAAGATCAAGGGCTATTTTTCCCTGAAATTATCCCGCACTTAGACAACATTGATGCCTTGCTTGAGCTACCTTTGGTTGAGCGTAGCGAGAAAATCCTAGGGGCATTAATTGGTGATGAAATTCCAGCGGATAAACTGGCTCAACTGGTGAAAAATGCCTTTACCTTCCCTGCACCAGTAGAAAAAGTGGCAGATCATATTTACGCCTTAGAATTATTCCACGGCCCAACTCTTGCCTTTAAAGATTTTGGTGGACGCTTTATGGCACAAGCACTTGCTGCCGTTCGTGGCGATGGCAAAATCACCATTTTAACGGCAACATCAGGGGATACTGGTGCAGCAGTGGCGCACGCATTCTATGGCTTAGAAAATATTGATGTGGTGATTTTATATCCAAAAGGCAAAATCAGCCCATTACAAGAAAAATTATTCTGTACCCTAGGTGGGAATATCCGTACTGTTGCCATTAACGGCGATTTTGATGATTGCCAAGCCTTGGTTAAACAGGCGTTTGATGATGCGGAACTTCGCCAAGCGATTGGCTTAAATTCAGCTAACTCTATTAATATCAGCCGTTTATTAGCACAGGTTTGTTATTATTTTGAAGCGGTAGCACAACTGCCAAAAGCTGAGCGTGAAAACATTGTTGTTTCTGTACCAAGCGGTAACTTTGGTAATCTCACCGCAGGGTTAATTGCCAAAACAATGGGCTTGCCGATTAAACGTTTTATCGCCGCAACCAATGCGAACGATACCGTGCCACGTTATTTAAGCACAGGCGAATGGGCGCCAAATGACACCGTTGCGACTTTATCAAATGCAATGGACGTAAGCCGCCCGAACAACTGGCCACGCGTGGAAGAATTATTTAAACGCAACGGCTGGGCATTATCAGAACTACATTCTGCAGCAATGAATGATGAACAGACAGAACAAACATTGCGTGCAATGAATGAACAGGGCTATTTATGCGAACCGCACGGCGCCATTGCTTACGGCGTATTAAAAGCAGATTTGCAACCTGGGGAAACAGGTTTATTCCTTTGCACCGCACACCCTGCAAAATTCAAAGAAAGCGTAGAACGCATTTTATCCACTGAATTACCATTGCCAGAGGCTTTGGATAAGCACAACAAATTGCCATTGCTTTCCGATGAAATGGATAATGATTTTGCAACGTTAAAAGCGTATTTGTTGAAGTAAGCGGATATGAAGTAGGGTGGGCTTAAGCCCACCAAAGGGCAAAATCTCATAAAACGGTGGGCTGAAGCCCACCCTACGGAGCGTTTATATCAGTATAATGAATATATAGGGGCGGGCCGGTGTGTCCGCCCGTTGGCTAATTAAAGAACATAGGACAAAAAATGATTACAGTTTATGGCATTAAAAATTGCGATACGGTGAAAAAAGCGTTGAAATGGTTGGCGGATAATGGCATTGAACATCGTTTGCACGATTATCGTGTAGATGGCTTGGATAAGGCTTGGTTGGAAAAAGCAGAAAACCAATTTGGGTGGGAAAATTTAGTCAATAAACGCAGTACGACTTGGCGTAATTTAACTGATGAAGTGAAAAAAAATCTGTCAAAAAGCACCGCACTTGAGGTGTTATTTGAGCAGCCAACGTTGATTAAACGCCCGATTATTTTACAAGATAACATTGCGCTAATCGGCTTTGATGCCACGGCATACGATCAAGCTTTTGGTAAGTAAAAAAGGTTAAGCAATGAAAGAAACAATCGTTACCTTAGCGAAACAGCTGATTCAACGTCCTTCGATTAGCCCTGATGATCAAGGTTGTCAAAAACTGATTGCTGATCGTTTAGAAAAACTCGGGTTTCAAATTGAGTGGTTGCCTTTTAATGATACGTTAAATTTATGGGCGAAACACGGATCAACAGGCCCCGTGGTGGCTTTTGCTGGGCATACCGATGTCGTGCCAGTGGGCGATGAGAGCCAATGGCAATATCCGCCATTTTCAGCCCAAATTGTCGATGATATGTTGTATGGACGTGGTGCGGCGGATATGAAAGGCTCGTTGGCAGCAATGGTTGTGGCGGCAGAAAATTATGTGAAAGCCAACCCAAATCATGCAGGGACGATTGCATTGTTGATTACTTCCGATGAAGAAGCTGCGGCAAAAGATGGCACAGTGCGGGTGGTGGAAACCTTAATGGCTCGCGGTGAAGCCATTGATTATTGCCTTGTGGGCGAGCCTTCGAGTGCGAATATCTTGGGCGATGTGGTGAAAAATGGCCGTCGTGGTTCCATTACAGGCAATCTGTATATTGAAGGCGTGCAAGGACACGTTGCCTATCCCCATTTGGCGGATAATCCCATGCATAAATCCGTTGATTTTCTAAAAGAATTAACCACTTACCAATGGGATCAGGGCAATGAATTTTTTCCACCGACCAGTTTGCAGATTGCTAATATTCAAGCAGGTACAGGCAGTAATAATGTAATTCCAGGGGAGCTTTATGTGCAGTTTAATTTGCGTTATTGCACCGAAGTAACAGACGAGCTAATCAAGCAAACCGTAGAACAAATGCTGAAAAAACATCAGCTTGATTATCGCATTGAATGGAATTTATCGGGCAAGCCATTTTTAACAAAACCGGGTAAACTGGTGAATGCTGTGGTGGATAGTTTAGAAAAAATTGCCAAAATTACCCCCGCACTTGAAACGGGCGGTGGTACGTCAGACGGACGCTTTATTGCCTTAATGGGGGCAGAAGTGGTGGAACTTGGGCCGTTAAATGCCACAATTCATAAAGTCAATGAATGCGTAAGTTGCCAAGATCTTGCTACGCTAGGTGAAGTGTATCAGCAAATGCTCGTGAATTTATTGGATAAGGATAGCGAATGAAAAGCCCATTTAACGCAGCGACACTCACGGGAAAATCCCGTGAGCATTTAGTGGCGTTGCCTTGCCCTTTTTCTCATCAGCATTTTCTTGAAGCCAATGCGTTAAAAGCGTTTCAAGGCTTGCAGCAAAGTGCGGTGAAAAATGGCTTTAATTTACAGCCTGCGAGTAGCTTTCGTGATTTCCAACGTCAGCAAATGATCTGGAATGATAAATTTGCTGGCAAGCGTAAAGTGCATAATGATGAAGGGCAAGCGCTTGATTTATCCTGTTGTTCTGATTGGGAAAAATGCCAAGCGATTTTACGCTGGTCAGCCTTACCGGGGGGCAGCCGTCATCATTGGGGAACGGAAGTGGATATTTTTGATCCTGATTTATTGCCCGCAGATCAAAAATTACAACTTGAGCCTTGGGAATATACACAAGGCGGTTATTTTGCTGAACTCAGCGTGTGGCTGCAAGAAAATGTGGCGAAATTTGATTTTGCCTTTCCTTTTTCACAAATGCCAGCGAGAGTAGAAATTGGTTATGAGCCTTGGCATATCAGCTATTTACCAATGGCAGAGCAGGCGCGCGTGCATTTCGACCCTGAGATTTTAGTGCAATCTTGGCAAGACCAAGAAGTGGCAGGCAAGGTAACATTAATCAAGCAGTTAGCTGAAATTTTCGAGCGATTTTTTATTTAGAAGGAAAATAAAATGAGTGAAAAACGTTTTTTTCCACAGGGGATTTCGTCCTTTTTGCAGTGGATTTTGAATGTTTCCTTGCTCATTCTCGCCTTAATTTTGGTGGTCTTTCTGGCGAAAGAAACCTATGCTTTAGCCCTTGTGTTATTTGAGCAATCAAAAGAAGCTTCTTATTTGTTGGTGGAAAAAATTGTGGTGTATTTCCTTTATTTTGAGTTTTTAGCTTTGATTGTGAAATACTTCAAAACCGATTATCACTTTCCACTGCGTTATTTTTTATATATCGGGATCACCGCAATGGTGCGCTTAATCATTGTGGATCATTCTAGCCCAGTAAATACTTTGCTCTTTTCTGGCTCGATTTTGCTAATGGTAATCGCGTTATTCTTGGTTAGCTCCGATCGCCTGAAGAAAAGTTAGCCGATTTTTCACAGGTTTTGTGAACAAGGTCAAATTTTTCAACAAAGATCAGAAAAATTACATTTTTTTTTGCAAAAAACTGGCGTATTCTTAGCAAAATTTTATACGAGGAAAAATGATGTCCGACTTACAGCAATTTACCCAACAGGATATTGAAATTATCAAGGAAGAACCGCTTTATAACGGTTTTTTTAATTTAAAGAAAGTCTATTTTAAACATAAGCTGTTTGCTGGCGGTGAAAGCGGTGTAGTAACCCGTGAATTGCTGGTGAAAGGCGCAGCTTCTGTGGTGGTGGCTTATGATCCTGATGCAGATAGCGTGGTAATGGTGGAGCAGGTGCGCATCGGTGCTTATAACCCACAGCTTAGCCAATCCCCGTGGTTGTTAGAATTGATCGCCGGTATGGTGGAAGAAGGCGAGCAACCCGATGAAGTGGCGCTGCGTGAAAGCCAAGAAGAGGCAGGCGTACAAGTAGAACATCTGCGTGAAGTGATGAGCTTTTGGGATAGCCCTGGTGGCATTGTGGAACGCATTCATTTATTTGTCGGCAAAGTAGATAGCCAAAAAGCGCAGGGTATTCACGGCTTGGCCGATGAAAATGAAGATATTCGCGTTCACGTTATCCCGCGTCAAACTGCTTACGAATGGGTTTGCAATGGCAAGATTGATAATGGCTTAGCGGTAACAGGTTTGCTGTGGCTACAATTAAATTACCTTTCTTTACAAAAAGAATGGTCAAAAATGTGAACTGGATCGAATTTTTAATAGAAAATTTGGCGTAAACTTTGATCCCGCTAGCATTTTTTAGATTTACCTAATGCAATTTTTTTTCAAATTCGTAACGTATAACAAAAATTAATAATAAATATAACAGGAGGAGAGCGTACTTTGGTCGATACTTATACATATCCAACGGACAATGACGTTGTACGTTTGGTGCAGATTACAGATCCTCATTTGTTTAAGGACGAAAACGGTGAATTGCTTGGCATCAACACCCAAGCCAGCTTCAACCAAGTTTTAAGTGAAATTAAGCAAAGTGATTTTGATTATGAGTTGGTTCTTGCCACAGGGGACTTGGTGCAAGACAGTAGCAGTGAAGGGTATTTACGTTTTTGCGAAACAGTGCAGTGCTTAGAGAAAATGGTGTTTTGGATCCCCGGAAATCACGATTTTCAACCTAAGATGTTTGATATTCTTAATCATAATAACGGCAACATTAATCCGCTTAAACATCTTTTAATTGGTGAACACTGGCAGATTTTAATGCTTGATAGCCAAGTTTTTGGCGTACCTCACGGACAGCTCGGACAATATCAGATTGATTGGCTGTTATCTAAACTGAAAGATTATCCAGAGCGCTATTCTTTGGTGGTGTTGCATCACCATATCTTATCTACGAACTCTGCTTGGCTAGATCAGCATAATTTACGCAATGCGTTAGATTTAGCCTATGCCTTATCACCATTTAACAATGTGAAAGGCATTTTATATGGACATATCCACCAAGCTGTGGATAGCGAATGGAAGGGCTATAAAGTGATGGCAACGCCGTCCACCTGCATTCAATTTAAACCTGATAGCAACAGCTTCGCTTTGGACACATTACAACCTGGTTGGCGTGAAATTGAGCTTTACAATGATGGACGCATTGAAACCCGAGTGAAACGTATCCAACAAGCTACATTCCTACCGAATATGCTCGGGGAGGGCTATTAGTTGAGGAAGAGCAAATAACTAAGTGCGGTGATTTTTCACCGCATTTTTATAGTTATTTACTCCTGACTTACTATAACCCCAACGCATACTTCAATGCCTGTTTTTTCAATGGTGTGGCTTTGGACGCTAAGAAAAGGGCGGCGTTGCGGGCGATTTTGACGGGCAACAATTCTGTTTTAAAGCCTTTGTAGAATAAATCCATCGCTGATTGCATTAGTAAATTGTCTTTTTGGCGCAAGGCTTGGTATTTTTTTAGTACCTCATCAGAAGCAAAATTTTGCTGATTTTGTACCGCACTTTCCATCACTTGTAACAGCGCTTTCACATCTTTAAAGCCTAAATTTACCCCTTGCCCAGCCAATGGATTAATCGTGTGAGCGGCATCGCCCACTAGCACAATGCCTTGATGATAATATTGCTGAGCGTGGCGGCGGGTGAGGGCAAAACTGCCTGCTTTTTGCACCTTAACTTGACCTAATCTTGCAGGGAAAGATTGCTCAATAGTGTGGGCTAATTTTTCTTTGGATAATTGTTTCAGTTGAGTGATTTTTTCTGGGCGGTCATACCACACAAGGCAAGCCTGTTGCCCTTCAAGGGGTAAAAAAGCTCTTGGGCCAGAAGGGAAAAATTGCTGCCAAGTGATGTCTTGTTGTGGTAATTCGGTGTCCACCAAAATTAATAAACAATCTTGGCGATATTGCCAGCCCGTTACGCCAATGCCGGCTATTTGGCGCAGTTGCGAATTTGCACCGTCTGCGGCAATCACTAAGGGGGCGGAATATTGTTCACCATTGGTTAAAAAAATCTGCCAATTTTCACCGCACTTTTCAGCCCGTTCCACTTTCGCCTGCAAGTTACTTTGCACGTTTTCAAGCTTGGAAAAGGCTTGCCATAAGCCAAGTTGGATCACGTTGTTTTCCACCATATAACCGAGTTCGGAATGATCTAATTCTTCGCAATGAAAGTAAGTAGAAAAGCCGTCAATTTCCCAGGTTTCTAAGGCGCGATAGGGGCAAATGCGCATTTTTTCGATATATTGCCAACTTTGTAATTGTTGCAGTAATTGGACAGAAGCAAGGCTAATGGCGGAAATGCGTAAATCATAAGGGGAGTTGTTATGAAAAGTGGGTAATGGCGCACCTTCAATCACTTGCACGTTTAGCCCTAATTGCCCTAAGCCTACGGCACAAGCCGCACCAACCATTCCGCCGCCAACAATAATTACATCGCGTTGCGTATTCATTTTTGCCTCTTTTTTATCCGAAAAGTGCGGTAATTTTTTGTCAAATTTTGCCCCGCACTTGCATTTTTCACTGTCTGTTAGTTTACCTTTTATGAGTAAAATTCAAAAGAAAAGATTATTTTAACTAGCCACCACCAGCACAAGTCGGTAAAATAGCCAGTCGATTTTTACAGGTTAAACGATTTAAAGCAAATTATGACGCAAAAATTACATATTAAAACGTGGGGCTGCCAGATGAATGAGTATGACAGCTCAAAAATGGCAGATTTATTAAACAGCACGCACGGCTTGGAATTAACGGATATTCCAGAAGAAGCGGACGTGTTGTTGTTGAACACTTGCTCTATTCGTGAAAAAGCGCAGGAAAAAGTGTTCCATCAATTAGGGCGTTGGAAAGAATTAAAGAAAACCAACCCTGGTTTAGTGATCGGCGTGGGCGGTTGTGTGGCATCACAAGAGGGCGAGCATATTCGTAGCCGCGCGCCTTATGTGGATATTGTCTTTGGCCCGCAAACCTTGCACCGCTTGCCTGAAATGATCAACCAGATCCGTGGCGGTAAAAGCTCCGTGGTGGACGTCAGTTTCCCTGAAATTGAGAAATTTGACCGCTTGCCAGAACCGCGCGCTGAAGGCCCAACGGCGTTCGTATCAATTATGGAAGGCTGTAATAAATATTGTACTTTCTGCGTGGTGCCTTACACCCGTGGTGAAGAAGTAAGCCGTCCCCTTGATGATGTGCTATTTGAAATCGCACAGCTGGCAGAACAAGGCGTGCGTGAAGTGAATTTATTAGGGCAAAACGTGAATGCTTATCGCGGCCCAACCCACGATGGCGGTATTTGTTCTTTCGCTGAATTATTGCGTTTAGTGGCAGCGATTGATGGTATCGACCGTGTGCGTTTCACCACCAGCCACCCAATTGAATTTACTGATGACATTATTGATGTGTATGCGGACACGCCTGAATTAGTGAGTTTCTTACACTTGCCAGTGCAAAGTGGTTCTGATCGTATTTTGAATTTAATGAAGCGTGGGCATACGGCGTTGGAATATAAATCCATTATTCGCAAATTACGCAAAGTGCGCCCTGATATTCAAATCAGCTCTGATTTTATCGTTGGTTTCCCTGGGGAAACGGAGCAAGATTTTGAAGATACGATGAACTTGATCGCACAAGTGAATTTCGATATGAGTTTTAGCTTTATCTATTCTGCTCGTCCGGGAACGCCTGCGGCGGATATTCCTGATGATGTAAGCGAAGATGAGAAAAAACAGCGTTTATATGTGCTACAACAACGCATTAACAACCAAGCTGCACAATTTAGCCGCGCAATGCTTGGCACAGAACAGCGCGTGTTAGTGGAAGGGCCATCGAAGAAAGATTTAATGGAACTCACCGGCCGCACGGAAACCAACCGTATCGTAAACTTTGTGGGAACGCCAGATATGATCGGCAAATTTGTCGATATTAAAATCACCGATGTGTTCACCAATTCACTGCGCGGTGATGTGGTGCGTACCGAAGATCAAATGGGTTTACGTGTAGTGCAATCACCACAAGCGGTGATTAACCGTACACGCAAAGAAGATGAACTCGGCGTGGGGTATTATCAAGGCTAGCTCAACCAAACAGTGATCATAATGTCAATTTTTGAGTGTTGAGATACTTATTGAAAAAAAGCTGATTACAATGTAATCAGCTTTTTGTTTTATCATTCTATAGCAATTAACTAAACATTGCAGAGATTGATTCTTCGTTACTGATACGACGAATCGCTTCGGCAAGCATACTTGAAAGTGTAAGCACACGCACTTTACCCAAGGCTTTGATTTCTGGGCTAAGTGGAATAGTGTCGGTTACCACGATTTCATCAAGGGCATCGCTGGCAAGATTTTTTGCCGCTGAACCTGAGAATACTGCGTGAGTTGCATAAGCAAAAACGCGTCTTGCGCCACGCTCTTTCAACGCTTCTGCCGCTTTGCATAATGTTCCACCCGTGTCGATCATATCATCAACGAGAATACAATCACGTCCAGCTACATCACCAATAATATGCATAACCTGTGCGACATTGGCTTTTGGACGGCGTTTATCAATGATTGCCATATCAGTATCGTTGAGTAATTTTGCCACTGCACGAGCGCGAACCACACCACCAATATCAGGTGAAACCACGATTGGATTTTCAAGATCGGTTTTCTTTAAAATATCGTGAATTAATACTGGCGAACCAAATACGTTATCCACAGGAACACCAAAGAAACCTTGAATTTGCTCAGCGTGAAGATCACAGGTTAAAACACGATCTACCCCTACGCTCGATAAGAAATCCGCCACCACTTTTGCGGTGATAGGTACACGTGCAGAGCGCACACGGCGATCTTGGCGAGCATAGCCGAAATAAGGGATTACCGCAGTGATACGGCCTGCTGATGCACGGCGTAAAGCATCAACCATCACAAGTAATGCCATTAGGTTGTCATTTGTTGGTGCGCAGGTTGATTGGATAATGAAAACATCGCTACCACGCACGTTTTCATTGATCTGCACTTGAATTTCGCCATCGCTAAAGCGTCCCACGGTGGCATCACCGAGTGAAAGGTATAAGCGTTCAGAAATTCGTTTTGCTAGTTCTGGCGTTGCATTACCAGCGAAAAGTTTTATGTCAGGCATTGTAAAATTAACCTCAGAATTTTAGATGGAAGAATGTGTAAAATATTGATCTCATTGGAATAAATGCTCCATCATTTGGTGTAATGGCGAAACATTTAGCCCTTTTGCAACAAAACCAAAACAGTCTTTTGGCTTATTTAGAAATACCGCTTGAGCAGATTGAGCATCGTCAAATTCTGCGAAAACACAAGCCCCTGTTCCCGTTAATCTTGCGGGTGCATATTGTAACAACCAGCCCAGCAGTTCTTCAACCTCTGGATAATGATCTCGCACAATTTTTTCGCAATCGTTTGTATAATTTTCAGCTAAAAGTTGTGAAAGTGGTTTTTTCGGGGTATTGCGTGGCAAATTGGGATCTTGAAAAATGATGCCTGTGGAAATAGAAACTTCAGGTTTTAGCACTACATACCATTTTTCAGCAGGATTACAATAGTGAATTTTTTCCCCCACGCCTTCTGCAAACGCCGCTTTGCCGTGGACAAAAATAGGCACGTCAGCGCCCAGCTGTAATCCTAACTGAGCTAATTTTTCAAGGGAACATTGTGTTTTCCACAAAGCATTAAGGGCAACAAGTGTGGTAGCCGCATTTGATGAGCCACCACCAACGCCTCCGCCCATAGGCAAGATTTTATCTAAATGGATATTCGCCCCAAGCTGGCAGCCCGTGTGCTGTTGGAGTAAACGCGCTGCGCGATAAATTAGGTTATCTTCTTGTTTTAAATGGGGAATTTGTGGGGAAAGCATAATTTGTGAATCGTCCCGCACGTCAATTTCCAGCCAATCGCCAAAATCTAAAAATTGGAACAAGGTTTGCAATTCGTGATAACCATTTTCCAAGCGCCCATTAATATAAAGAAACAGATTTAATTTTGCTGGGCTAGGAAAACGGTAGCGTCCATTTTTCGCTGGAACGGAAAGTGCGGTGGAAAAATGATAATTTTTCATTAGTATTTCCAATGATTAACGCGAATTTTCAGGGTTTGTGCGTCATTTTTTAGCAAAATATCCCGTGGTAGTGCAGGCGAGCGGTCTTGATGATAATTCAAATAATCCACCGTCCATTGCTCACCATTGACGGCATAAGTAAAGTTGGCGAGCAAATGGTTCTCACCCACATTGTAATCCTGTTGATTATTTGGTTCACCTTTCAACCAAGTGGCCAGCTGGGTGAGCGGAATATCCATTCCGATAATTTCGCGTAATAATGCTTGGGCATCTTTAGCCGAGCGTTGGCGTCCTTTTTCATCTGAAATGGTTAAACCTTGCGCGTGCATTTTAAAGGTGAGTTTGGAACTGCTTAAGGCTGAAGAAAGCACCAGTGTATAGGATTTCGGGTTTTGATATTGCCAATCAAAGGCGGTGGAAAAACGCTGTTTGGCGCTGATATAGCCAATTTGTCCTTCCGCTTGATAAGCACTAATTTGTTGAATTTGTTGCAAATGTTTCTGCCAAGTGCGGTCGTTTTTTTCAATATATTGCACATTGGTTGGGCGGTTATCATCAATATCAAGGGCGCAGCCTGCTAATAACAAGCTGATAAATAAAGGAATAAAAAGGGTTTTTAAGAATTTCATTGCGTTATACCGAGAAAATTTTGAGATATTGTAAGGGGTTAGGGGGGATTAGTAAAGGAAAGCCGTTTAAGGATAAAGCATAAAATAAGTGCGGTGGAAAAATTTTTATTTTTTGCACCGCACTTAAGTAATTTAAGAAATTAAGGGACTCTACCCCTCAATCTCCCCACAAAACCGATACCCTTCACCGTGGATAGTTGAGATAAGTTCTGGGGTGTCGGGGTGATCTTCAAAATGTTTACGAATGCGACGAATAGTAACGTCCACCGTTCTATCTTGTGGCTTTAGTTCTCGCCCTGTCATTTTTTTCAATAATTCTTCGCGAGATTGGATTTTTCCGGGGTTTTCGCAGAATTGTAACATTGCACGAAATTCGCTACGTGGGAGTTTGTATTCTTCGCCTTCTGGATTAATTAAGGTGCGGCTGTTGAGATCTAACGTCCAGCCGTTGAAACGATATTGTTCCACTGGTTGCGAGCTTTGCTTGGTGTTTTCAGTCATCGTACGTTGTAATAAATTTCTCGCGCGAATAGTTAATTCTCTCGGATTAAAAGGCTTGGTGATGTAATCATCAGCACCGATTTCTAAACCTAAAATTTTATCTACTTCATTATCACGCCCAGTTAAGAACATTAACGCCGTGTTGGTGGTTTCGCGCAATTCTCGTGCGAGCATTAGCCCATTTTTACCAGGTAAATTAATGTCCATAATGACAAGATTAATGTCTTGGCTGGAGAGAATTTTGTGCATTTGTACGCCATCATTGGCTTCAAATACGTCATATCCTTCTGCTTCAAAAATGCTTTTTAGCGTGTTTCTTGTAATGGTTTCATCTTCAACGATTAAAATTTTTGCGGTAACCATATTCGCATCTCTTCCTTTCCAATATTGATTGGCGAGTTAAAACTAACAATTCTAGGGTATTCTAAGTTTGCCATTGTATAATTGCAACATTATTGTAACAAGTAGGATAAATGAATTCTGCGTGCTTTTATGATCTAAATCATAGGTTTTATTGCTTTATTTTATAAAAAAGAAACGCTCTCTGAAAAATTCAGAGAGCGATATGGAAATATATCTTATAACATCTTAGCGTTTTTTCTTTTTGCCCCCTTGACGCGCTTTAAAGCGTGGATTTTCTTTACAAATAACATACACCACTCCTTGGCGGCGCACCACTTTGCATTTTGGGTGGCGCGTTTTGGCGGTTTTTAATGAAGAAAGTACTTGCATTATTTGTCCTTATTTTGATTTGAGTGAGCCGAATTTACTGTATCTATTTAGGAAGCTACTTGCTCTGCCCTCGTTATTAATTTGTCTGGTTTTTCCTGTATAAAATGGGTGCGATGCAGATGAAGTATCACACATAAAGACAGGATACTCTTTGCCATCTTCCCACTTCATTGTTTGAGTGGTTCTGGCGCAAGAACGAATTAAAAAGCCTTGTTTGGCATTGCTGTCGTAAAAAAGTACAGTGCGGTAATTTTCTGGGTGAATCCCTTTTTTCATTTGATAACTCCTTATTTTTCACTGCGAAATAACTAGGCTGGGCATACTATATCAAATAGGAACGATTATCAACTCTTATTTTTCTTTGAGAAATAAGTGTGGCTGTTAAGAATCTTAAGACAACGAAGAAAATAAGATAAAGTGAAAGAACTCAAGACTTTTTATACATCTCGTGCGTTGATACTGTGCTAGAATGAAGCCACATAGATTAGCTTTAGGTTTTAACATTCAATAGGTTAGCAAGCGAGAATGAAAAAGATTTTTACCTTTTTGCTTTGTTTTTGCACCGCACTTGTGGTGCAGGCAGGGCTTTTTGATAGCAAACCGCAATTTTTGAAGGCTGATGATGCTTTTCAATTTTCTGCTCAATCTCAGGCGGAAAACTTACAATTAGCGTGGCAAATTGCGCCAGATTATTATCTCTACAAAAAAGAAATCTTGCTTGAACAAGGGGAACAAAAGGTCGCAAATCTGCCTTTTCCGTCAGCAGAAAAATATCAAGATGAATTTTTTGGTGAAACGGAAATTTACCGTGATCATCTCACTTTAAATGTGCCGATTTCATCAACAACGCCACAAACCTTTTCTGTTACCTACCAAGGTTGCACGAAAGGCTTTTGCTATCCGCCTGAAACCAAAACCGTGCAATGGCAGCCTTTCGCAACCCATTCCTCAGAAAAAACGGCACAAAAAAACACCGCACTTTTACCTACGTTAAATGAACAACAATCCTTGGCACAACGCCTGTTTGAAAGCAAATATGCGGTATTTGGCTTTTTCTTATTAGGCTTAGGCTTGGCGTTCACCCCTTGTGTATTGCCAATGTTGCCGCTGCTTTCGGCCGTGGTGATTGGCAGCGGGCAACGCCCAAGCACGGCGCGCGCGTTGGGATTAAGCCTTGCTTATGTGCAAGGAATGGCGCTCACTTATACTTTACTCGGGCTAGCCGTGGCCGCCATCGGATTGCCTTTCCAAATTGCGTTGCAAAGCCCTTATGTACTCATCGGTTTATCGGTGATTTTCGTTCTGCTCGCCTTATCAATGTTCGGTATGTTCACCTTACAACTGCCATCATCATTACAAACCAAGCTCACCTTGTTAAGCCAAAAACAAAAGAGCGGTGCATTTGGCGGCGTTTTTGTGATGGGAATGATCGCAGGCCTTGTGGCATCACCTTGCACTTCCGCACCGCTATCGGGCGCATTGCTTTATGTGGCGCAAAGCGGTGATCTATTTACTGGCGCAATTACCCTTTATTTACTTGCGTTGGGAATGGGCGTGCCACTGATTTTAGCCACGGTTTTCGGCAACCGAATTTTGCCAAAATCAGGCGAATGGTTAGAAAAAGTGAAAGTGATTTTCGGCTTTGTAATGCTTGCCTTGCCGGTTTTCCTGCTTTCTCGTATTTTGCCTGAAATCTGGGAAAATCGTTTATGGGCGTTGCTTGGCGTGTCTTTCTGCTTATGGGCGGGCTTGCAAATCAAAGGGCAGGGCATTGGCTGGGCGTTGCGTATTGGATTTTTTATCTTAGCGATGATCTTGGTGAAACCACTGCAAACTTGGTTCTGGAATGAACCTGATTTAGCGCAATCAACACGCACGCATCAAACCGCGTTCCAAAAAGTAAACAGTTATGACGAGCTACAAAAAATCTTGCAAAAAAATGACCGCACTTTTGCAATGCTTGATCTTTATGCCGATTGGTGCGTGGCTTGTAAAGAGTTTGAAAAATATACTTTTTCCGCTCCTAACGTTCAGCAGGCCTTTGACGATATTTTATTGTTACAAGTAGATATGACAAAAAATAGCCCAGAAAACAAAGTGTTAATGGAAAAACTGAATGTACTAGGCCTACCCACCATCATCTTTTTTGATAAACAAGGCAACGAAATTGAACCCGCCCGCATTACGGGATTTATGAATGCTGATGAATTTTTGGAGTGGTTGGAAGTGCGTTTGGATTAGACAACCCACAGGTGTAGCATTTGTAGAATGCCAGGTTAAGCGAGGTATAGTACAAGATTTACATAATTAAAACAAACCCCATCATCTGATGGGGTTATTCTTGGTGGATTAACTATTTTGTGCAATAAACGCCGCTAATTGATTTTTAGGCAATGCGCCTACTTGCGAAGCAACGGCTTTTCCTTCTTTAAACATTAATAAAGTTGGAATGCTGCGAACGCCAAATTGGGCTGGTGTTGCTTGGTTTTCGTCAATATTGATTTTCACAATTTTCACTTTATCGCCTAATTCTGCTGCTAATTCATCAAGAATTGGGCCAACCATACGGCAAGGACCACACCAAGGTGCCCAGAAATCTAATAATACAGGCACATCTGATCTTAAAACATCAGCTTCGAAAGTGGCATCAGTTGTATGTAATACTTCACTCATTTTATTTTCCTTATTTGTCTTGTCTATTGTCTAATTTGCCATAGGTTATGGCGTTTTCCTGAATATGAGGCGATGATAGCACAAATTCAAGCTATCATCACTAATCAATGTAATTGTTAAAAATTAAGATGGTAGCACTAAATTCGGGCAAGGTTTGCCTGTTTTTAGGCTGTAAATATTTTCTAGCGTTACGTTAGAAATACTGGTCAGCGCTTCTTCCGTTAAGAATGCCTGATGCCCTGTGAGCAACACATTATGACACGAAGATAAACGGCGGAAGACATCGTCTTGAATCACTTCGTTGGATTTATCTTCAAAGAACAGATCGCGTTCATTTTCATAGACGTCCATTCCTAATGCGCCAATTTTGCGTTGTTTTAAGGCATCAATCGCTGCTTGTGTATCGATCAACGTGCCGCGGCTGGTGTTAATAATCATCACACCATCACGCATTTTGGCAAAAGCATCGCGATTGAGTAGATGATAGTTTTCTGGCGTAGCAGGGCAGTGCAGAGTGATAATTTGCGATCTGGCATATAATTCATCAAGCGAAACATATTCTGCACCCAATTCTTCCGCAACAGGATTTTTAAACGGATCGTAAGCTAAAATGTGCATACCAAACCCTTTTAAAATACGCATTACGGCAATGCCAATTTTCCCTGTACCAATCACTCCAACTGTGCGCCCGTGCATATTGAAGCCGGCCAATCCTTCAAGGGAAAAATTCGCTTCACGTGTACGTTGATAAGCGCGGTGAATACGGCGATTTAGGGTCAGCATTAAACCTACGGTATGCTCAGCCACCGCTTCTGGCGAATAAGCTGGTACACGAACCACTTGAATGCCTAATTCTTGTGCGGCCTTGAGATCCACATTATTAAAACCAGCGCAGCGCAAGGCTACCATTTTTACTCCAAGTGCGGCCAATTTTTCCAAGACTTTTCGGCTGCCATCGTCATTCACAAAAATGCACACCACATCGCAATGTTCTGCCATTTTGGCGGTAGATTCCGTGAGCATAAAATCAAAGAATTCCAGCTCAAATCCATACTTCACATTGACTAATTCTAAATATTTGCGATCGTAGCTTTTGGTGCTATAAACAGCGACTCTCATTCTATTCTCCCTGTTTTGTTATTTTAATTGGGCGAAGGCTTGTAACAGATCCGCTTTGAGATCTTCCACATCTTCCAAGCCCACCGAGAAACGTAGCAGACAGTTGCACACGCCACGGGCAATACGTTCCGCCTCGGGAATATCCATATGGGTTTGAGTTGCTGGATAAGTGATGAAACTTTCTGTGCCACCTAAACTTTCCGCAAAAGTAATCAATTTAATGGCTTTTAAGAATGGATTAACCCAAGCCTCATCTTGCAAACGGAAAGAGAGCATTCCCCCTTTATTTGGATAAAGCACATCTTTCACTTGTGGCTGCTCAGCAAGGAATTTCGCGAGTTCTTGCGCATTTTTTTGATGACGTTCCATACGCAACGCCAAGGTTTTCATTCCACGAATGGTCAAAAAGCTATCAAATGGCGAAAGCACTGCGCCCGCACCATTTTGAATATAAAATAGACGATCACAAAGCTCTTGTCCATTGGCTACCACCAAGCCCACTAAGGCATCATTATGCCCTGCGATATATTTTGTTCCGCTGTGGATCACAATATCCGCGCCACATTCCAAAGGACGGAATAGCACCGGCGTTAAGAATGTATTATCTACGATAAGTAATAAATTGTGCTTTTTCGCCAATTTTGCAATGGCTGGCACATCACATTCTTCCATTAATGGATTTGACGGCGTTTCCACAAAAATCGCTTTGGTATTTGGTGTAATCGCCTGCTCAATGGCGTCAAGAGAGGCCGTATTCACATAAACTGGCTTCACTCCGTGAGTATTTTTATAGGCAAAATCTAATAAACGATAAGTGCCGCCATACACATCGCTAGACACAATCCATTCATCGGGCGCGGCGAATAATTGCATAATTAACTGAATTGCCGCCATACCAGAAGCGCAAGCAAAACCACGTTCGCCGCCTTCTAATTTAGCAATGGTTTCTTCTAAAACAGTGCGCGTAGGGTTTTTCGTACGGGTGTAATCGTATCCCGTGCTTTCTCCAATGCCGTGATGACCATAGGCGGTAGAAAGGAAAATAGGCGTGGAAACTGCCCCTGTTCTTTCATCTGTGCGATTGCCTGCTTGCGCGAGTAGTGTTTCGATTTTGTATTGCTGTGTCATATTATTCCTCGTAAAAATTGCAAAAATTTCACCGCACTTTTATTCAGCAAGAGAGAGAATGATGCCGTGCAGTATGGATAAATAGCATTGCCACATTTTGGCACAAAGGATCGCCTGTTTAAAGTAGATTTTAAATTTAGTTTTGCGATGAGATAAAAAGATTAAAAACGATCTAAAATTATCCATAAATCGCTTTGTTTTAAAGCATATTTACGCATCTTGCATTTTTTTTCATCAATCAATAATATTTTTTCATATTTTTAATTGACAGCGTTCAAGAAGTCAGTAAAATGCACGCCACTGACAGCGAATGTGTTGCAGCGAAAGCGGGAATAGCTCAGTTGGTAGAGCACGACCTTGCCAAGGTCGGGGTCGCGAGTTCGAGCCTCGTTTCCCGCTCCAATTTACGCTACGGCGTGTTAGCAAAGCGGTTATGCACTGGATTGCAAATCCATGTAGCTCGGTTCGACTCCGGGACACGCCTCCATAATGCAACCGCAGTCAGCAATATCACTCAGCCCGAGTGGTGAAATCGGTAGACACAAGGGATTTAAAATCCCTCGACTTTCGAGTCGTGGCGGTTCAAGTCCGCCCTCGGGCACCATTTGAAAACACAAATAAATCAATAAGATAGTCGCCAAGAGTAGCTTTTTTATATCTCATTTTTACCGCACTTTTTCTTTTGGTGCCCATTTGGTGACTATTTTTAGCCTATCTTAAAAATTCTGATAAGCCATTTTCTCTTAATTTGGTGACCAATGGTCACTAAATTTCAGATGTGTGAGCGGTTAGATGTAAATCATTTTATGCGAATTCCCCACGTAAAATAGAAATTCTTTTTATATTTCAATATGATAGGTTTTCGTTTTGATAAAACCAGATCTTTTTTAACTGAAAATCACTGAAATTAACTGTAAATTTTTCAGTTAAGATCACATTTACTTTTTGGGGCTGTAGTAGATTAGCAACAATGCTATACTACAAAAATGAAGATAACATATTGTAAATTAAAGAAATCTATACAGAAAAAACTGCTTGAGTTTTTTGTCGCAGAAGTTACTGCAAGAACAGCAGCAAATTTGCTAGATATTCAACCGAATACAGCCGCTTTGTTCTACCATAAAATCAGGCTTGTGATTGGCTATCATTTATCCCTTGAAGTTAACGAGATTTTTGAGGGGGAAATTGAACTAGACGAAAGCTATTTTGGTGGTCATCGAAAGGGAAAACGAGGACGAGGAGCGGCTGGAAAAGTTGCTGTTTCTGGGTTACTAAAACGACAAGGAAAGGTATTTACTGTTGTGGTTGAAAACACCAAGAGTGAAACATTACTCCCTGTTATTAAAAGAAAAATCAAGCCTGATAGCTGGGTTTATACGGATACTTATCGCAGTTATGATGCGCTTGATGTGAGTGAATTTCACCACGAACGAATCAATCATTCCGAGCTATTTGCGGTGAAACAAAATCATATTAATGGCATTGAAAATTTTTGGAATCAGGCGAAGCGGATACTGCGAAAATATAATGGAATTAACCGAAAAAACTTTCCTTTATTCTTGAAGGAATGTGAATTTCGGTTTAACTTTGGGACACCAAAAGAGCAGTTAAAAATATTGCGAAAATGGTGTGAAATTTAGGTCTAATCTACTACAGCCCCTACTTTTTTCTAAGATCCCTTTTCCGTCCTAGCTTTAGATAATTTTTTTCTATGAAATTTAATCGTAAAATGATTATGTTAGATGATAAAAATGGGCATTGCACCCATTTTGATTTCTTACATTAATGCTCTCTTGTTTTAAAGAACGCGACATCAGGATAACGCTCTTGGGCAAGATTGAGATTGACCATTGTTGGCGCAATATAAGTGAGATTATCCCCCCCATCTAGCGCAAGATTTTGTTCATTTTTGCGTTTAAATTCTTCAAATTTCTTCGCATCATCATATTCCACCCAACGTGCCGTGGCAACATTTACAGTTTCGTAAATGGCTTCCACGTTATATTCTGATTTTAAGCGTGCAACCACCACATCAAATTGTAGCACCCCAACCGCACCAACAATTAAATCATTATTGGTTAATGGGCGGAAAACTTGCACCGCACCTTCTTCGGAAAGTTGCACCAAACCTTTGAGTAATTGCTTTTGTTTGAGCGGATCTTTAAGACGAATGCGGCGGAATAATTCTGGCGCAAAGTTTGGAATGCCAGTGAATTTTAATTCTTCGCCTTGGGTAAAGGTATCGCCAATTTGGATTGTTCCGTGGTTATGCAAGCCGATAATATCACCGGCATAGGCTTCATCTGCGTGGGTGCGATCGCCAGCCATAAAGGTGAGTGCATCAGAAATCACCACATCTTTGCCGATACGAACGTGGCGCAGTTTCATTCCTTTTTCATATTTACCTGAAACAATACGCATAAATGCAACACGGTCGCGGTGCTTAGGATCCATATTGGCTTGGATTTTAAATACAAATCCGGTCAATTT
Source organism: Avibacterium volantium (assembly GCF_900635775.1). Classification (NCBI taxonomy): domain Bacteria; kingdom Pseudomonadati; phylum Pseudomonadota; class Gammaproteobacteria; order Pasteurellales; family Pasteurellaceae; genus Avibacterium; species Avibacterium volantium. The sequence continues at coordinate 1,100,250 of NZ_LR134167.1, forward strand.
TTCTTCGCTACTTTCTACAATGCGTGTATCCGCTTGGCGAGCTTGCGGCGCGGGAGCCCACTGGGTTAAGCCATCAAGAAAATGATCAACACCAAAGTTACCCAATGCCGTTCCAAAGAACACAGGGGTTAGTTCGCCACTTAAAAAGAGTGGGAGATCGAATTCGTTAGACGCACCTTTCACCAGCTCTAATTCATCGCGTAATTGTTGCGCTAAATCTGAACCTACGGCTTCATCTAACTCAGGATTATCAAGGCCTTTCACCACGCGCACTTCCTGAATGGTATGCCCTTGTCCTGTTTGGTAAAGATAGGTTTCGTCTTTGTATAAATGATACACACCTTTGAAAAGCTTTCCGCAACCAATTGGCCAAGTGATAGGCGCACAATGGATATTTAATACGCTTTCCACTTCGTCCAATAATTCCATTGGATCACGAATATCACGGTCTAACTTATTCATAAAGGTGAGAATTGGCGTGTCGCGCAGACGGGTAACTTCCATCAATTTAATGGTTCGTTCCTCAACCCCTTTTGCGCTGTCAATGACCATTAAGCAGCTATCTACCGCGGTCAAAGTGCGGTAAGTATCTTCCGAGAAATCTTCGTGTCCGGGGGTATCAAGCAAATTCACCAAGCATTCGTTATAAGGAAATTGCATTACGGAGGTGGTGATGGAAATTCCCCGTTGTTTTTCCATTTCCATCCAGTCGGATTTCGCGTGCTGGGCTGAGCCTTTTCCTTTTACTGAGCCTGCTTTTTGAATGGCATTTCCGTAAAGCAACACTTTTTCCGTAATGGTGGTTTTACCCGCATCGGGGTGGGAAATAATCGCGAAAGTTCGGCGTTTATTAACTTGTTGTGGATAATCGTTTACAGACATTGTTCTCTCATCATTCTTTTTATGGCGAAAAATAGAGGCTATTTTCCCTGATATTGCCTTTATTCTCAATCTTTTATTTCTTTTTTGCGAAAATAAAAAAATTAAGCAATCGTTTGCTTCAAAAGGGGAAAAAGTGCGGTACAATATGCAACAGTTTTTTCACGAATTAAAAAGAGGCCAAAATGAGCGAGCTAAGTTTAAAAAAAATCTATTCGGGCAAAGTGCGCGATCTCTATGAAATTGACGATAAACGAATGCTGATGGTTGCCACCGATCGTTTATCTGCGTTTGATGTGATTTTAGATGATCCTATTCCGCGCAAAGGCGAAATTCTTACCCAGATTTCCAATTTTTGGTTTAACAAATTAGCCTCAATTATGCCGAATCATTTCACTGGCGACACGGTGTATGATGTGTTACCGAAAGCGGAAGCGGATTTAGTCAAAGATCGCGCGGTTGTTTGTAAACGCTTAACGCCGATTAAAATTGAATCTATCGTGCGTGGCTATCTTACAGGAAGCGGCCTAAAAGACTACTTACAAACAGGCACAATTTGTGGCTTGGAATTACCAAAAGGCTTGCAAGAAGCGAGCAAATTACCTGAACCCATTTTTACTCCGTCAAGCAAAGAAGAAGTGGGCAATCACGACATCAATATCAGTTATGCAGAATGTGAACGATTGATTGGTGCAGAACTGGCAGCCCAAGTGAAAGAAAAAGCGCTCGCCCTTTACAAAGCTGCGGCAGAATATGCCCTGACTAAAGGCATTATTATTTGTGATACCAAATTTGAATTTGGCTTGGACGAAAATGGCACACTCACCCTAATGGACGAAGTGCTTACGCCAGATTCAAGCCGTTTTTGGTCGGTGGATACTTACCAAGAGGGTATCAATCCGCCTTCTTTTGATAAACAATTTATCCGCGATTGGCTGGAAAACAGTGGCTGGAATAAAGAACCCCCAGCGCCAAAAGTTCCCGCAGATGTCATTCAAAAAACTGTGGATAAATACCAAGAAGCGTTGGATTTATTGACGAAATAATTAATCTGCAAGCAAATTATTTTTAAGTGCGGTGCTTTTTCGGCTAGAATTGGGTCGCACGATAATTTGATAATTGAGGTAATATGCGATCTGTTGCAATCGTTGGATTAGGTTGGTTGGGGTTGCCCCTTGCGCGCCATTTAAAACATTTAGGCTGGACGGTGAAAGGTACGAAACGCACGCACGATGAAGTGGAGCAAATGCGTTTAATGCGATTTGAAACCTATCATTTGTTGCTTGAGCCTGAAATTAACGCTGATCCTGATGATTTATCGGCGCTGTTGGCGGTGGACAGCCTTGTCATTAACATTCCGCCAAGTCAATATTTCTTCAATGTGCAGGATTATATGCAGGGCATTAAAAATCTGGTGAATGAAGCGTTAAATCACGGCGTTCAGCATTTTATTTTTATTAGCTCTAGCTCTGTTTTTCCGATGCAAAATGGACATTTTGATGAAACGCAGATCCCGCAGCCAGACAGTGAAATTGGGCAGGGCTTGCTGGAAATTGAACAATGGTTGGCGGCATTACCGAATGTGGATTGCGATATTATCCGCTTTGCTGGACTGGTTGGAGCAGATCGTCACCCTGTCTATTCATTGGCAAATAAACAAGCAGTGCAGCAGGGCAACACGCCAGTGAATTTGGTGCATATTGATGATTGCGCGCGCGCCATTCAGCTTTTGCTTGAAACGCCAAGCGGACAGCGGTTGTATCATCTTTCTGCGCCCCATCACCCGCCCAAAGCACAATATTATGGGCAAATGGCGGAAAAACTGGGGTTAATTGCACCGCACTTTGTATGTTCTTCTGATGATCCTAAGCGGATTATTGAAGGTAATAAAATTTGCCAAGAGCTGGATTTTGTTTATCAATATCCCGATCCAGATTTGATGATCCCAACGCAAGAAAAATCTCTTTAATATCGCATAGACTTTAAAGGCAATTTCATTGATAATAAGCCGATTTAAAATCACGCAAACGATAACTTAAATAAAACCATAAGGTATTACTATGTCAAACACGATTTTACAAAGCCTTCCAGTAGGGCAAAAAGTTGGAATTGCCTTTTCAGGCGGATTAGATACCAGTGCAGCATTGCTTTGGATGCGTCAAAATGGCGCAATTCCTTATGCATATACAGCAAATTTAGGCCAGCCTGATGAAGAAGACTACAACGCGATTCCACGCAAAGCGATGGAATACGGTGCGGAAAACGCACGTTTAATCGACTGCCGCAGCCAGCTTGCGCACGAGGGGATTGCTGCAATCCAATGTGGTGCGTTCCATATTTCTACTGGTGGCGCAACCTACTTCAACACCACGCCATTAGGTCGCGCGGTAACTGGCACAATGCTGGTTTCTGCAATGAAAGAAGATGATGTAAATATCTGGGGCGATGGTAGTACCTTTAAAGGCAACGATATTGAACGTTTTTATCGTTATGGCTTATTAACCAATCCAAATTTAAAAATTTACAAACCTTGGTTAGATAACCGTTTTATTGAAGAGCTTGGTGGCCGCCACGAAATGTCTGAATTCTTAATCGCGAATGGTTTTGAATACAAGATGTCGGTGGAAAAAGCCTATTCAACAGATTCCAATATGCTTGGCGCAACGCACGAAGCGAAAGATTTAGAATTATTAAGCCGTGGCATTCGCATTGTAAACCCAATTATGGGCGTGCCATTCTGGCGTGAAGATGTAGAAATCAAACCTGAAGAAGTAACCGTACGCTTTGAAGAGGGCGTGCCAGTGGCGTTAAATGGCAAATCATTTAGCGATTTAGTGGAACTCTTCCTTGAAGCCAACCGCATTGGTGGTCGCCACGGCTTGGGAATGTCGGATCAAATCGAAAACCGCATTATCGAAGCGAAATCTCGTGGAATTTATGAAGCGCCAGGAATGGCATTATTACACATTGCTTACGAGCGTTTACTGAGCGCAATCCACAACGAAGACACCATTGAACAATACCGTATTAACGGCTTACGTTTAGGACGCTTATTGTATCAAGGCCGTTGGTTTGATCCGCAAGCGTTAATGTTGCGTGAAACCGCGCAACGCTGGGTTGCCCGTGCGATCACAGGGGAAGTTACCCTTGAGTTACGCCGTGGTAACGATTATTCCATCTTAAACACCTCATCTGCGAACAGCACTTATCACCCAGAGCGTTTGAGTATGGAAAAAATTGAAAATGCGCCATTCGATCCATTAGATCGTATCGGTCAATTAACAATGCGTAACTTAGACATTGTGGATACTCGCGATAAATTAGGGATTTACACCCAAACTGGGTTACTCAGCATTTCAAAAGAATCTTTCTTACCGCAATTAAGCCATAAGAAAGATTAATTAAAACCTTGTGAAAATTTGACCGCACTTTTATTACATTGAAAGTGCGGTCATTTTTTATTAAAATTTCTGCCTTATTTTGGCTTTTTATCGGTGTTTTTATGTCTAGCTTGTTTTCTTTTCCTGATTTTAAAACCTTGCAACCTTATGATAAGCGATTCCTAAAAAGATTACGTTCTCGTATTCGTTACTATTTCTATCGCTTGCAATGTTATAAAGAATGTAATCAGTTTGTTCATTTTCTTAATCAGAACCCTCAGTGGCTACCTATTTTTGAAAAAGTACCTTATCGCTGCAATGCTGTTTTAAGAAAGTATTGCGATACCCGTTTTAGCAAGAAAGCTCGTATTCAAGCAATCTTAAATAACTTTGAATTATCAGAAAAATTTTTGGGAACATCCATTGTTGATAAGTTGGCAAAACAAAATCACATTTTATTATCTGAGTTACCTGATGGTTTGAAGCTTTATCTGAACATTAATGCCATAGATCCTTTTGAAGGTTTTTTATCCATTAATATTAAGAATCAGGACAATGAAAGTGTGTATGATTCATCTTTCACTTTTTTATCTCCAAATCAATTATTAATCGCTTCAATTCAAGGGCCTAATGAGGAGAATTCTCAACAATTGGTTAAATCAGCAACCAAATCATTACATGGGATTCGTCCGATGTTTATGATTGTTAATGTATTTAAATTATTAAGTCAGCTCTGGGATTGTGAATTAATTGCTATAGCTCATAAGAACCAATCTAAATACCGCTGGAATGATTTTAATCGACTTTTATTCAACTATGACGAATTTTGGCAAGAAAACAATGGAAAGCTGAATACACAAGGTTATTGGGCGTTACAGTTAGAGATTGAGCGTAAGCCTTTGGAAGAAATCCAAAGTAAAAAACGTTCTATGTACCGTAAACGCTATGAAATGTTGGATAAACTGGAAACCGATTTAAGCGCAGTATTTAACTAAAAATAAGCCCAAAAGTTACCGCACTTTTGGGTTTTGTTTTTTACGGAAATTAAAGTGGAAGTTCGGTGGTGTTTTTGACGGTTTTTAGGGCGATTTCAGATTTGATATTTTTAATGCCAATTTCTTTGGTGAGATAACGCATTTTGATGGAGTGAAATTCTTCAAGGTCGGAAACAAATAATTTTAGAATAAAATCATAATCTCCCGCCATTAGATGACATTCTGCAATTTGGGGTAGGGATTTCATTTCGAACATAAAGCGTTCGCGGACTTTGAGATCTTCTTCAAAAAATGAACCTAGCACATAAATCACCAGATTGCAGTTAAGTTTTTGCGGATTAAGCAAAGCGACATAATTATCAATCACGCCACTTTGCTCTAATATATTAACTCGGCGTAAACAAGCGGAATTAGATAATCCCACTTCTTTGGCTAGCTCGTTATTTTGCAAGCGTCCATTGCGTTGTAATGCTCTTAAAATGCGAGTATCGATATTATCAAACACTTTCTTAGCCATACGTTATCCTTGTGTAGCTTTGTGCGAAATCGATTATAACAAGATAATCTGGGTAAAACTGTGATCTAGGTTATTGTTTGGCAGATTCTTTGCAAAAAAAGCACTTGCGTACAATTTGCTTGTACGCAAGTGTATAGATGCTAGGTGTAAAGTGAAACTTGCACAACGAGTAAGATTGAACCTATTACTAGCAAGCATCCAATCATTGGCATCACAAAACGCACCCATTTGTTAAATGGAATGTTGAGCATTTGCAGAGTAACTAGAACAAGTCCTGTTGGGGCAAGGAATAACATTGCGTATTGCCCCCAGTTGTAGGCAGATACAATGATGTGTCTTGGAATGCCCACGGTGTCTGCAAGTGGTGCCATAATTGGCATTGCAAGCACCGCCAAACCAGATGAAGACGGCACAATCAAGCCAAGGAAGATGAAAATCACAAGTTGCGCCAAAATAAACACACTACCCGGTACACCAGAAACCAGTTCTGATGCGTAGGCAAGAATGGTGTCAGAAATCATTCCTTCATCAAGTACAAGGTTTACCCCACGCGCTAAACCGATGATAAGAGAAACCCCTACGAGCTCAGATGCCCCTTCAGTAAAGGCATTGACGATTTCTTTTTCTTTCAGTTTAGAGATAAACATAATGATAATTGTGATGGTAAGGAAAGAAGCCGCCATTTGTGGGAACCACCAGCCTCCGAACATCACTCCCCAAACCATAATTGGAAACGCGATGCAGAACAGCATTAAAATGATTTTTCTGCGCGTGGTGAATTCAATGATCTGGGTTGTATCAATGTTTTTCATATATTTTTGGACAAATTCTTCGCGATCTTCATAGGTATAAGATGCAGTTGGATCGGCTTTTACTTTTTTGCAGTACCAGTAAAGATAAGCGATAACACAAATTGAGCCGAGAATTAATCCTGCAAATCGCCAAGTAATCCCTTCTGTAAATGGAATACCTGCCGCATTGGAAGCGATCACCACAGAGAATGGATTAATGGTGGAAAATGCCGTCCCCATTGATGCGGCAAGGAAAATTGCCCCTACGCAAACTATTGCATCATAACCCAAAGCAAGAAATACGGGAACGAGAATAGGATAGAAAGCAACTGCTTCTTCTTCAATACCGCAAGTTGTACCGCCAATAACCATTAGCACAGATACGCAGAAAACAATTAAAAATTCATTGCCTTTGGTGCGATTGGCCAGTGCGGTTAGCCCCGCGTTAAAAGAGCCTGTGCGGTTAATCACCCCGATCATTCCCCCTAATACGAAGATAAAGACCATAATATCTGCGGCATCAATCGTACCTTGCACCATACTGATAGCAATATCTTGCAGGGTTTTAGGATTTTGTTGAACACGTTGATAAGTTCCCGGAATGGCAATCGGTTTTTTGATTGTGCCTTCGGTGAAGTTTGATAATTCAATTTTAATATTTAAATTATCAAGGGATTCTTTGGTGGCTGGTAAAACGGTATCTTCTTGCTGATAAGTTTTTACCACAAAGACATTATTTGCCGAATTATAAGTGAGCTTGGAATAAGAACCGGCTGGAATAATCCAAGTGAGTGCTACAGCAATAATTAAAATGACAAATAAAATTGAAAATGCTGACGGAAAGTTAAAGGTCTTTTTATGTGTGTTTTCCATAATATACTCCTTTATATACAGCAAGTTATGGTAAGAATACGCTTTATACTGAGATAAAGCGTATTCATTGCTCACCTAATAATAGGTGATGTCTTTGGCTTTTGTTGTAATACGCGTACCCGCTTTACCTTTCACAATGTCCACAATATCAGAAAGTGAGCCTATCACGGCATCTTTACCCGTATGTTTAACAAAATTCACCGCAGCTTGCACTTTTGGCCCCATTGAGCCAGAAGGGAATGGAATTTCTTCGATCATATCTGGTGGCGCAGTGGCAATAGCTTGCTGATTTTCTTTGCCCCAATTTAGATATACCGCAGAAACATCGGTGGCAATGATAAAGAGATCCGCATCTAAATTCTCGGCTAATAAAGCCGAACAGAGATCTTTATCGATTACGGCTTCAACCCCACAAAGATTATGTTGCTCATCATAGTAGGTTGGAATACCTCCGCCGCCTGCACAGATAACAATACTGCCTTTTTCAAGCAACCATTGAACAGGACGAATTTCAAAAATCCGTTTTGGTAATGGACTTGGTACAACGCGGCGATATTTATCGCCATCTTGGGCAATTGACCACCCTTTTTCTTTGGCTAATTTATCCGCTTCTTCTTTGGTATAAACTGGCCCAATCGGTTTTGTTGGATTTTGGAACGCAGGATCATTTTTATCCACTTCAACCTGAGAAAGTAAGGTAGCAAACGGCACTTCAAATGGCACAAGATTACCTAATTCCTGTTGAATCATATAACCGATCATTCCTACTGATTCTGCACCCAGTACATCAAGTGGATAAGTTGGCACATCTTTATAAGCTGCGCCTTGTAAGGCTAATAAACCGACTTGTGGGCCATTACCGTGGGCAATGACCAATTCATTATTAGGCCAAATCTTGGCAATTTGTTCGCACGCAATTCTCACATTTTGCCGTTGATTTTCAGCGGTTAATGGTTCACCGCGGCGGAGTAGGGCATTGCCCCCTAATGCAATGACTATTCGCATAATATGCTCCTTTTATTCGCTAGGTCAAACTCGCATAAAGCACCGCTTTAATGGTGTGCATACGGTTTTCAGCTTGTTCAAAAGCAATATTCATTGGCGATTCAAACACATCTTCTGTGACTTCAATACCATTTGCTAATTCAGGATAGGTTTCGGCAATTTGACGTCCTACTTTGGTTTCACTGTTATGGAAAGCAGGTAAGCAGTGCATAAATTTCACTCTTGGATTGCCAGTGCGTTTCATTAATTCTGGGGTAACTTGGTAAGGTAAAAGCAATTTAATGCGTTCGCCCCAGCTTTCTAATGGCTCACCCATAGAAACCCATACATCAGTATGCACAAAATCCACATCTTTCACTGCAAGATCAATATCTTCCGTTACGGTAATGCGCGCGCCACTTTCTTGGGCAAATTTTTCGCACATCGCCACTAATTCAGGTTCTGGTAAAAGTGATTTAGGGCTACAAATACGCACGTCCATACCTAATTTTGCGCCGATTAATAATAAAGAATTACCGACATTGTTGCGTCCATCACCAATATAAACATATTTAATTTGAGTGAGTGGTTTATCGCAATTCTCGATCATAGTGAGAACATCGGCGAGCATTTGGGTTGGGTGAAATTCATCGGTTAAACCATTAAACACTGGCACGCCAGCATATTCTGCCAGTTCTTCAACCACAGTTTGTTTGAAACCACGATACTCAATGGCGTCATACATTCGCCCGAGTACACGCGCGGTGTCTTTCATACTTTCTTTATGGCCAATTTGTGAAGATGTTGGATCAATGTAAGTAACATTTGCACCTTGGTCATAAGCGGCCACTTCAAATGCACAGCGAGTGCGTGTTGAGGTTTTCTCAAAAATTAAGGCAATATTTTTACCTTTTAATTTTTGTTGTTCTGTTCCAGCATATTTTGCTCGTTTCAAATCACGAGAAAGATCAAGCAAATAATTAATTTCACGTTCAGAGTGATTAACTAGACTAAGTAAATGTCTATTTTTAAGATTAAACGCCATAATATTTCTCCTTATATGATTGAGAGGAAAGAACTGCATAAAATTATGCAGTGGATACAACACCTTAAGTTGGTATGAATTATAAAAAGAGTGATTTCGAATAGGGTGTGTAATTTACTATTTGAATGTAAATTTTTCGTACAAAATTCTAAAAAATAAGCAAAATTTATTATTTATTTTCAACAAAAAGCCAAAGGTTTATATTGTATGGAAATAAAGCAAAAATTCCATAAAAAAGCACCGCACTTTATAAATCACAATGCGAAATGTACGCAGCTGTGCTATCATTAGCGCACTTATAAAAACACAATAAGAGAACGAATAACTATGCAGAAAAATCTCGTGATCACCGTTGATGGGCCGAGTGGCGCAGGCAAGGGGACGCTGTGTTATGCCTTAGCGAAAAAGCTAGGTTTTGCCTTGTTAGACAGTGGGGCGATTTATCGTGTTACCGCGTTGGCGGCGTTAAAAAAGCAAGTGCCGTTGGATGATGAAGCGGCGTTGGCAAATTTAGCTCGTCATTTAGATGTCGAATTTTTGCCTGAAGATAATGAAGTTAAAATTATTTTAGAAGGGGAAGATGTGAGCCGTCAGATTCGCACGCAAGAAGTGGCAGAGGCAGCGTCTAAAGTAGCGGTATTCCCACAAGTTCGTGCTGCATTATTGCAATTACAGCAAAGTTTTGCCAACGAAAAAGGGCTTATTGCTGATGGGCGTGATATGGGAACCGTGGTTTTCCCCGATGCGCAGGTGAAGTTATTTTTAGATGCTAGCGCAGAAGAAAGAGCGAAAAGACGCTATAAACAGTTGCAAACTAAGGGAATTAGTGGTAACTTTGCACAGATTTTAGCCGAGATAGAAGAGCGTGATTTTCGCGATAGAAATCGCCCAATCGCCCCTTTAAAACCTGCTGAGGACGCGTTGTTGTTAGACAGCACGGAATTAAGTATTGAGGAAGTGATTGCTCAAGCCCTTGATTATATCCGCCAAAAGGTTGATTTTTAAGGCTTAAATTATTTTCGTCAGTTTATTCAAGGAAGGATAAACATTTATTATCAGCCCCACTTTTTATGGATATAAAGTGGACGTTATTAACTAAATTTAGAAGATTAATTATGTCAGAATCTTTTGCTCAACTCTTTGAAGAATCATTAAAAGACCTTGAAACTCGTTTAGGTTCAATCGTTAACGGTACTGTTGTTGCTATTGAAAAAGGCTTCGTATATGTAGATGCAGGTTTAAAATCTGAAGCGCGTATCCCAGCTGAAGAATTCCAAAATGCACAAGGTGAATTAGACGTTAAAGTTGGCGACGTGGTAAACGTTGCGTTAGACGCTGTTGAAGATGGTTTCGGTGAAACTAAATTATCTCGTGAAAAAGCAGTGCGTCACGAATCTTGGATCGAATTAGAGAAAGCTTACGAAGATCAAGCAACTGTTATCGGTTTAATCAACGGTAAAGTGAAAGGTGGTTTCACAGTTGAGTTAAACGGTGTTCGTGCATTCTTACCTGGTTCATTAGTAGATACTCGCCCTGTACGCGATGCAGATCACTTATTAGGTAAAGAATTAGAATTCAAAGTAATCAAATTAGATCAAAAACGTAACAACGTTGTTGTTTCTCGTCGTGCTGTAATTGAATCAGAAAACAGCCAAGATCGTGAAGAGATCTTAGCAAGCCTTGCAGAAGGCGCAGAAGTTAAAGGTACAGTTAAAAACTTAACTGACTACGGTGCGTTCGTTGATTTAGGTGGCGTTGATGGTTTATTACATATCACAGATATGGCTTGGAAACGTGTTAAACACCCAAGCGAAATCGTGAATGTAGGTGATGAAATCACAGTTAAAGTATTAAAATTTGATAAAGATCGCACTCGTGTTTCTTTAGGCTTAAAACAATTAGGTCAAGATCCTTGGGTTGCTATCGCAGAAAATCACCCAGTTGGCAGCAAATTAACTGGTAAAGTAACTAACTTAACAGATTACGGTTGTTTCGTTGAAATTTTAGAAGGCGTTGAAGGTTTAGTTCACGTTTCTGAAATGGATTGGACAAACAAAAACATTCACCCATCTAAAGTTGTTAGCTTAGGTGATACTGTTGAAGTAATGGTATTAGAAATCGATGAAGATCGTCGTCGTATTTCTTTAGGTTTAAAACAATGCAAACCTAACCCATGGTTACAATTTGCTGAAACGCACAACAAAGGCGATAAAGTTACTGGTAAAATCAAATCAATCACTGATTTCGGTATCTTCATCGGTCTTGAAGGTGGCATCGATGGCTTAGTTCACTTATCTGACATTTCTTGGAATGTACCAGGTGAAGAAGCAGTTCGTAACTACAAAAAAGGTGACGAAGTTTCTGCCGTAGTTCTACAAGTGGATTCAGCAAAAGAGCGTATCTCTTTAGGTATCAAACAACTTGAAGATGATCCATTCAATAACTTCATCGCAGCAAACAAAAAAGGCGCTATCGTAAGCGCTAAAGTTGTTGAAGCAGATGCAAAAGGCGCTAAAGTTGAATTAGACGGCGGTGTTGAAGGTTATATCCGTGCAGCTGACTTAACAAGCGAAGTTGCAGCAGGTGATGTTGTTGAAGCGAAATACACTGGTGTAGATCGTAAAGCGCGTTTAGTTCACTTATCAGTGAAAGCGAAAGATCAAGCTGAAGAAGCGGCTGCAGTTGCAAGCGTGAATAAAGAAGAAGTTGTTATTCCAAACGCAATGGCTGAAGCATTCAAAGCAGCTAAAGGTGAATAATTTTAGTTCCCTTTAAAGTTGGCGTGGGGAAACTCACGCTAACTTCTTGATAGTTAGGAGAATATTATGACTAAATCAGAACTCATTGAAACATTAGTTCAACAACATCCTTCTATTTCAGTTAAAGATGTAGAAAATGCAGTAAAAGAAATTTTAGAGCAAATTGCACAAACCTTGGAAAATGGAGAGCGTGTTGAAGTTCGTGGTTTTGGCAGTTTTTCACTACATTTCCGTCAGCCTCGTGTAGGACGTAATCCTAAAACGGGTGCAAAAGTTGAATTAGACGCAAAATCTGTACCGCACTTTAAAGCTGGTAAAGATCTTAGAATGCGTGTAGATGCTCAAACATAATAGTCAGCTAACTAAACGGCACCTTTTGTGTCGTTTTTTGTATTTATTTACATATTTTGGAGTGCGTAATGATTAAATATATTTTTGGCTTTATTATTTTACTTGCCGTTGTACTTGTTGCCATCACTATAGGGGCGAATAATGATCAAGTCATTACCTTTAATTATATTGTTGCTCAAAGCGAATTACAGCTTTCTAGTTTAGTTGCGATTTTATTTGGTTTTGGCTTGCTGTTAGGTTGGTTTATTACAGGTTTTTTCTATCTCAAATTAAAACTAAAAAATATGGGATTAGCACGCAAGGTAAAACGCCTTTCTGCACAAGTTACTGAATTAACATCAAGCCGAGATAAGGCTCCACAATAATGCTTGAACTGCTTTTTCTACTGCTTCCTATTGCCGCAGCGTATGGGTGGTATATGGGGCATCGTAGTGCGAAAAAGGATCAGGAAGAAATCACCAACAAATTATCCCGTGATTATGTAACGGGGGTGAATTTACTTCTTTCTAATCAGCAAGAAAAAGCAGTTGATTTGTTCTTGGATATTCTACAAAAACAAGAACAAGAGAATGAAATTGAACAAAGTTCACAATTTGAAGCCGAACTCACCTTAGGAAATTTATTCCGTTCCCGTGGCGAAGTGGATCGTGCATTACGAATTCACCAAGCTTTAGAACGTAGTCCTAATTATAGTTTTGAACAAAAACTGCTTGCCAAACAACAGCTTGCGCGCGATTTTATGACCGTTGGCTTTTTCGATCGTGCCGAAGCATTGTATATCCTTTTGGTTGATGAGCCAGATTTTGCGGAAAACGCATTACAGCAACTGGCAGTCATTTATCAAAAAATGAAAGAATGGAAAAAAGCCATTAATGTGGCGGAAAAACTCGCCAAAATTTCACCGCACTTTGATCCTATCCCCTTGGCACATTATTATTGTGAATATGCCCAAAGCCTTGATGCTGAGCAAAAAAAAATGGCTACGGCACTTTTACAGCGCGCTTTAACCGTTTATCCAAACTGTATCCGAGCGTCATTATTACTCGCACAAAATGAAATGTTGCAGTTGGATTATCAAAGTGCGGTAAAAAATTTAGAAAATATTTTGCAGCAAAACCCCGCTTACATTGGTGAAGCGCTGTCGGCTTTAAAATATTGCTATGAAGAATTACATCAGCAAGATAATTTTGAGCTTTTTCTCATTAAAGCGAGCCAAGTGTGCAAAAGCAGTGCCGTTGATCTTGCTTTAGCTGATTTTATTGCAGAAAAAGATGGCCTTGTAGCAGCGCAAGCAAAACTTTATCAACAGCTCACTCAAAATCCCACAACAATCGTTTTTCATCGCTTTATTCAATATCAAATTGAAAGTGCCGAAGCAGGACGCGGTAAAGAAAGCCTCGAGTTACTCTCAAAAATGGTGGGAGAGCGGATTAAACAAGGTTTTGATTATCGCTGTACGAATTGTGGTTATCAAACAAATAAATTGATTTGGTGTTGTCCTTCTTGCCGTCAATGGGAAAGCATCAAACCAACGCCAGATATTGAATATAACTAAACTAACGAGGACGTGAAAATGAGCAGTAAAGTGATTGTTGCCCTAGATTATGAAAAAGAAGCGCAAGCGCTTGCCCTTGTCGATCAACTTGATCCAAGCCAATGTCGCTTAAAGGTGGGAAAAGAAATGTTTACCACCCTAGGCACAAATTTTATTAAACAGCTACACAGCCGTAATTTTGACGTTTTTCTTGATCTCAAATTCCATGATATTCCTAATACGGTCGCAAGAGCGGTGCGTTCTGCAGCAGATTTAGGTGTTTGGATGGTGGATTTGCACGCCAGTGGTGGTTTACGAATGATGGAAGAAGCCAAAAATATTCTTGAGCCTTATGGCAAAGGTGCACCGATTTTAATTGGCGTTACCGTGCTAACCAGTATGGAAGATCTTGATTTATTACAGATTGGCATTAATGCCTCACCAATGGAACAAGTAATCCGTCTTGCGCATTTAACCCAACGGGCAGGGCTTGATGGCGTAGTTTGCTCACCACAAGAAGTAGAAATTTTACGCGCACATTGTGGCAAAGATTTCAAACTGATCACCCCAGGTATTCGCCCGATTGGCTCTGACTTTGGTGATCAACGCCGTGTAATGACGCCAGCAGCGGCAATTCAAGCGGGTTCTGATTATTTGGTTATCGGTCGCCCAATTACGCAAGCTGAAAATCCAGCAGAAGTGCTACGTGCGATTAATGCGTCTATTGTGGGGTAATATGTCAGAAAGTACCTTAGTTTATTCCACTGAAACAGGCCGAATCAAAGCAGAAAAATCACAGCCTGAACGCGCTAAAGGCGATGGCATCGTTCGTATTGAGCGCCAAGTGAGCGGAAGAAAGGGCAGTGGTGTTAGTGTAATCAAAGGCTTAGATTTGCCCGATGATGAATTGAAAAAATTAGCTGCAGAACTGAAAAAACGCTGCGGCTGTGGTGGCTCGGTGAAAAATGGCTTGATTGAAATTCAAGGTGAAAAACGAGAGTTACTCAAACAATTATTAGAGCAAAGAGGCTTTAAGGTTAAGTTAGTAGGGGGATGATGATTCCCCCTTTATATTCTATTGAATAAGATAATTTTGACTATTTGCTATATTTTATCCTTTTGTTTACTCACCATAATCTCAATAACTTGGCGATCGGTGTATTGCATACTGCGTGAAGCAATGTTGCAAAGGTTATTAATTGAACGATCGATACAATGTTCTACAATGCCCTCGTTGCCAGTAACTTGCATATTATCCAATGCCATTAGTACCGCTTTATAGCTTGAGGTTACACTGGTGGATACTTTCATTGCACAGCTATTTGCTGCGCCATCGCAAATAATGCCGCTAATATCGCCAATCATACTGCTGATTGCCATACTTACAGTTTCAAATTTGCCTGTAAGCAACCAAGCAATGCCCGCACAACTACCCATTGCTGCGGTGGTCGCTGCACATAATGCGGAAAGTTTTGGCAGTTTGCTGTGGATATAAATCGCCATTAAGTGCGAAAGAAATAACGCACGGGTGAGCTGTTCATCAGTGGCGTTAATATGTTTTGCGACTACCACAACAGGCATTGTTGCTGCAATCCCCTGATTACCAGAGCCAGAATTACTCATTGCAGGCAGATTTGCGCCCCCCATTCGCGCATCAGAGGCTGCTGTGGTTTCGATAATAATGCGGTTCATCAAATCATCACCGAGCAAGCCTGTGGCAATTTGCGCCCAATATGCAAGCCATAATCTTGCCGTAACCCCTCTTGTGAAAGGGCTGAATTTAGCCTTTCAGCTTCATCAATAAATTTGATCTTGGCCAGATCCACTTGGGTGGAAAAATCAAAAATTGCTTTTGCTGAAAGTGCGGTAAAAATTTCGTACAAATTTTCACTTTCTACCGCGCAAGGTTTGGTGAAAATCACCTGATCATTTTTGGCAATATAAATCACATTGGTATGATGTGCTGCAATGCGCACGCATACTTTGTCCTGCTGATGAAAAAGCGTAGCTTCAGAATACAAAATATGCTCCGTTTCAAAAATTGAAACGGAAACTCTATCTTCCTTGATCATTTGTTTCGCTTGTTCGGTTTGTTCTGGCGTGATGTTTTTTAACACTTCCAATCCAGCATTCGGATCACCACCAATCGCCCCGATGGCGGCAGCCATTGTCAGCCCTAAAGTACCTGTCCCTGGTACAGTTACGCCCATTCCATTTTTCATTAAATTCGGCGAAACTTTTGCTTCAATACGTTCGGGCATTGCGTTTAAATATTGCCGTGCGGTTGCCGCTGCTAAAGCAAGGGAAATGGGTTCGGTGCAGCCTAAGGCTGGCACAACTTCTTGTTTTACAATATCCAATAGGGCTTGTTCGGTATCTGCTTGAAAATTCATAATGTTCCTTTATTTTGCTGTGCGGTAATTATTTCTGTTCAGCGAGCCATTTTTTCATTCGCTCTACGCCTTCGCGTAAATGGGCACTCTCTCTGGTGTAGGCAAAGCGGAGATAGTGCTTGGTGCCATTTTCCCCAAAATCGATCCCTGGGGTAGCGGCCACTTGAATTTCAGCCAGCATTTTTTTCGCAAATTCATAGCTATCTTGCGTGTAATCAGACACATCAGCCCAAAGATAAAATGCCCCTTGTGGTTTAAATTCGATCTTGAATAAGGCTTTTAATTCGTTATACAGAAAATCTCGCCGTTCTTGAAAAATGCCTTTAATTTCATCAAGATAATCATAATCAAAGGCAGCTAGCGCACCATATTGACTCAATGTAGGCGCGGAAATAAAAATGTTTTGCGCCACAATTTCCGCTTCTCTTGCCTTTTCTTCTGGCACGATAATCCAGCCTAAACGCATTCCTGGCATACAAAAATACTTAGAAAATCCGTTAATCACATAAGCATTCGGATTAAATTGCAAGGCAGTCGCGGCTTGCTCATCATAAACCAAGCCGTGATAAAGCTCATCGGAAATAAAGGCAATTTGATTAGCAATGCAATATTCATTCAGTGCTTGCAGACGTTCTGGCGTATAAATATTGCCCGTTGGATTGGCGGGTGAAGAAATTTGCAAAGCTTTAATTTGGCGATTTTCAAGCTGTTGTGGTGCAAGCTGATAACAATCTTGCTTATCAACAGGGATAAATTCAGGCTGAATATCCATCATATAAGCGAAATTTTTATAGCACGGATACGCAGGATCTGTCAGCCCCAGTTTATCCCCTTGGTTAAGGGTTAAGGCATAGGCGACAAGAAATGCGCCACTTGTACCGGGGGTAAGAATAATGCGATGCGGCGCAACCTCCACTTGATAAGTGCGGTGGTAAAATTCACGAATTTTTTCACGCAATGCGGGCAAGCCAAGGCTTTCCGTATAACTAAATTGGTCGTCTTCAATGGCTTGTTGCAAGGCTTGTTTGACTTTCGGTGATGGCGGTAAATCAGGTTGGCCAATTTCAAAATGAATGGCATTAGGGTATTTCGCCGCTTCACGCACAATATCCATCACAATAAATGCCGACATATTTTCACAACGCATTATTTTTTCCTTTTTGCCTGTCTTAAGGTTCTCTTAATATTTCTTTGCTTTAATGCTCCTAACAAGACAGCCGTCTTGTCATTTGAAAGGAGTTTAACAATGAAAAAACTTAGTTTAGCAACAATTTTACTATTATCAACTGCTAGCCTTGTGGTTAGCGCAGAGAATTTACCCGCAGCCAATCAACAAGCTGCCGCAGTGGAACAAAAAGCGCAAATCGTACCAGATACGGAAAAAGCAGAAAAAGCGCATAAAAAGCATCATCATAAACATAAAAAAGAGCACAAAAAACGCGGTGGATTTGTTGATCCGACTAATCCACAACCGCAAACCAAGGATAAAAAATCCTTTGCGAATAATTTACCTGTAAGTCAAATTAGCGAGCAAGCTGCTTGGAAAGATGATCAACGCATTGTTTTACAAGGAAATATTGTTAAACAATTAAGCAAAGATGATTTCTTATTCCGCGATAAGAGCGGTGAAATTGAAGTGGAAATTGAGCCGCACGCGTGGCGTGGCAAAACGATCACGCCAAATGATGAAGTGAAAATTCTTGCGGAAGTGGAGAAATCCGACAAAAAATTAGAATTGGAAGTTCAACGTGTTGCAAAAGTGGCAAAAAGTAATTAATCGCGAAAAGATTCCATTCGCAAATTTATCTTTTTAGGCTAAACTCAATGGGCATTTTGCTCATTGGGTTTATGTGGTAAATGGGACAAGATGGCATTATTTACTTCAACATAAAAGGAAAATCAAATGTTTACCGTAGAAAACCTGATCGCCCAAAGCCAGCCTTATTGGGATAATTATATCCAACATTCCTTTGTGCAGCAGCTCGCCACAGGTCGCCTGCCACGCCAATGCTTTCAACATTATTTACAGCAAGATTATCTCTATCTTTTTCAGTACAGCCGTGCATTATCGCTAGGTATTTTCAAAGCGGATAATTTTGCTGAAATTCACACCGCTCACCAAGCCAATGAGGTGTTGCTGAAAGAAATTCAGCTACATATCGCATTTTGTCAAGAATGGGGTATTTCTGAGCAAGATCTGCAAAAAGTGCCTGAATCCACCGCTTGTGTGGCCTACACGCGTTATGTGCTGGATTGTGGCATCAAAGGTGGGCTTGCGGAACTTTATACAGCCCTTGCGCCTTGTATGTTGGGCTATGCGGCAATCGGCAAAATGCTCGGCAGCCAAACGCCAACGCCGAATAATCCTTATCAGAAATGGATCGATACTTACGCCGCACCAGATTTTCAACAAGCTGCGGCGGAGTTTAGTGCAATGCTCAACGGATTATTTGAAAATGTTTCAGCAAAACAACAGCAACAATTACAACATATTTTCACCACGGCGACACGAATGGAAATTGACTTTTGGCAAATGGGGCTAGATTTAAGCTAACTAAAGTGCGGTTAAAATTATGCGAATTTTATTAATTGAAGACGATCCGTTGATCGGTGATGGGCTTAACATTGGGCTCGGCAAATCAGGTTTCAGTGTCGATTGGTTTCAAGACGGTGAAAGCGGTATGCAAGCCTTGGCTTCCGCCCCTTATGATGCCGTGGTGCTCGATCTCACCTTGCCGAAAAAAGACGGCTTGCAGGTGTTGCAACAATGGCGTAAAGCCAATCAAGATGTGCCTGTACTTATTTTAACCGCACGAGATAGCTTAGAACAACGCATTGAAGGTTTGCAACTCGGGGCGGACGATTATCTCGGCAAGCCCTTTGCTCTCGGTGAAGTGGTCGCTCGCTTACAAGCGCTCATTCGCCGCCGTTATGGGCAAACACAATCGCTTCTCACCCACGGTGCGGTGAGCCTTGATCTGGGGCAGCACAAAGCCTTTTTGCGTAATCAAGAAGTTTCCCTCACAGGGACGGAATACAAGTTACTTGAGCTATTTATGCATCATAAAGAGCGGGTACTTTCTCGCGGATTTATTGAAGAAAAGCTCTATACTTGGAATGATGAAGTGAGTAGCAATGCGTTGGAAGTGCATATTTACAATTTACGTCAAAAACTCGGCAAACCGTTTATTCGCACGATACACGGCGTAGGCTATGCCCTTGGTACAATCGAGGAATAAAATGAAACCGCGTAGCTTACGTCTTCGTCTAATTCTCATTCTTTCCCTGTTAGCCAGCGCTATTTGGCTGGCATCTACTGCGATTGCGTGGTCGGCAGCGCGTAGCCAAGTAAACGAAGTTTTTGATACACAACAGATTTTATTCGCCAAACGGCTAGCCACTTCGCATTTAAAAAGTATTTTAATTGAGCGCTACCGCCCCGAAGGAAAAAATTATCGCCAAAAACCACCGCACTTTCGCAAAAGAAAAAATTACGATGATGATGCCCTTGCCTTTGCAATTTTTAATCACGATGGTGAAATGCTGCTAAGTGATAGTGAAAACGGCAACAATTTCATTTATGAACCGAAAAGGGGCTTTAATAACACCACCTTGCAAGGTGATGACGATGAATGGCGAATTTTTTGGCTGCCCGCGGCGGAAGGCAGATTAATGATCGCCGTGGGACAAGAGCTGGAATATCGCCAAGAATTAGTCGAAAAAATGGTGCTAGGTCAAATGTGGATTTGGTTTGCTAGCCTGCCTGTGTTGCTTGCCGTGATCATTTGGGCCATTAGCCGTGAACTGTCCATATTGCGCAATGTGAGCGAACAGGTGAGCCAGCGTAGCCCTGATGATGAACAACCGCTCGACACGCAGCAAGTGCCAAAAGAAATCTTGCCACTAGTGCAAAATTTGAATCAATTTTTTACCCGCACGGCAACCAGCCTACTCAGAGAGCGGCGTTTTACATCTGATGCAGCGCACGAATTGCGCAGCCCGCTCACCGCGTTGCGTATTCAAACTGAACTTGCACAAATGGCAGGCGATGATGAAATAATGCGTAATCAAGCATTGCAAAACCTTACGCTAGGCATCGATCGTGCAAGCCAATTGGTGGAACAGCTGCTTACACTCTCTCGCTTAGACAATCTCAATGAATTAGCCCATCTTAACACCATTGAATGGGATAAATTAATCACCGAGCTTGTGGCGGAGCGTTATTTAAAAGCCGAAAAAGCAGGGATCACATTCATTTTTGAACCGCTAAGCAAACCCAATACGCAGCAAGGCGAACCATTATTGCTTTCTTTAATGTTACGTAATCTGATCGACAACGCCATTGCCTATTGTCCTAAAGGCAGCGAAATTCGCCTTATTTTACAACAAGATAAACTCATCATCGCCGACAACGGTGGTGGCGTTCCTGATGACGCCCTGGATAAACTCGGCCAACGCTTCTACCGCCCAGCAGGCCAAAATGAAAAAGGCAGCGGCTTGGGATTATCTATCGTACAACGCATCGCCCAATTACATCACTACCAAGTGCGGTATAAAAATGCCGAGAATTCGCGTGGGGAGAAAGGGTTTTGGGTGGAGATTTTATTAGACAAAAAAGCACCTTAAACGTCCTTAAGGTGCTAACATTATTATTGTTGCGACTATTGTTCGCTTAATACACGTGGGAATAAGATATTATTTTCCGTGTGAATATGTTCTTGCAGATCATCACAAAACTCTTGAATACCTTGGTAGAGATTGCGCCAAGAAGTGCAAGCATCGGCAGGTGGCGTCATATTGTGAGTAAGAGTGCGTAACATTTCAATCGTTGCACCGTGTTCATCGTGTTCAAATTCCATTACCTGAATGGGCATTCGTGCCATCATATAATTACCTGCTTGGATCATTGGGAACAAGATTTGTTCTTCTTTCATCATATGGCTAGACAAATCCGCATAGGCATTTTTTAGCGCGTCAGCTAAACCTTTTGAACAATCAGGGTGATCAGCGTGGCGTTCTTCTACCTTTTCTGCCAGGGGAATTAGCTCTTGTAATTGTTCACGATGACGTTGATGAAAGCGCGACAGGATATGCGAGATGGTGTCTTGATAACTGGCACTTTGCCATTGTTGATCGGCTTGTTTCATTCTATTTTCTAATGACATAATTTGACCTTAATATTGGATTGTTAAACCTGACCAAAATACTAAGGTATTTGGTTGGTAATCCCAACTTCTTTTTAAGAAAAGGTGGTCGGCTTATGATCTAAATCAGATTTTATAACTCAAAATAGGTGGAAAAATTTTACAAAATTCCACCGCACTTTAAATTATAGAGAATGAAAGGCTGGGTGAAGTGAAAAGCGGTTTAAGCTAAACCAAACCGCTTGAGAGTTTAGTGAGATTAATGGTTGTAGCCGAGTATCATTGCGCCAACAAATGAAATTAATGCAAGCAGAAATGCCGCTGGGTTATTGGCTGTGCCTCGTTTGAAAAACTTAGCGGCAAAAATGATGTAGCTAATTAATAAGGCAAATTTGGCGATAATCCACCAAGGAAAGCCTATTCCTAGGGAGAATAATAAGATTGCACCGCTTACGATCAGTAGCGTATCGGATAAGTGCGGTAGGATTTTGAGTAATTTTATGGCGCGCCAATCTTTTCCTGCAAATTGCATTAAGGCACGAATAATAAATAGCCCTAAGCTAATAAAAGCACAAAAAAAGTGGGTGTAAATAGCATAAAAAATCATTGTCTAAATTCCTATAGAATGGTTTGGGATTTTAAAAGTCCAGTGTGAAAAAAGGTTTCAGCTTTGGGAAAAGAGAAAGTGGGCGAGTTGCCCACTTTGTTTTTATTCTTCCACATTGTCTGTTTCAATGTCCGATTCTTCATCGTCCACATCACAAACACGCTCAAGGCTCACTACTTGCTCGTCTTCGGCGGTGCGAATTAGGCGAACCCCTTGGGTGTTTCGTCCAACAATGCTCACTTCGCTAACGCGGGTTCTGACTAAGGTTCCTGCATCGGTAATCAGCATAATTTGGTCGTTTTCTTCCACTTGGGTCGCGGCAACCACTTTACCGTTACGCTCGCTCACCTTGATAGAAATCACCCCTTTGGTGTTACGCGATTTGGTTGGATACTCCGCTAAATCGGTACGTTTACCATAACCGTTTTGCGTTGCGGTAAGGATTGCGCCGTTATCTTTCGGGATCACCAGCGACACCACTTTGTCGATATTCAGATCAAGGGTTTCTTCGCTGTTATCGTCAGAAATTTCTTCAATTTCCACCGCACTTTCATCTTCCGCAAGATCATTAGTTAGGGCTAATTTAATGCCGCGCACCCCTGTTGCGGTACGTCCCATTGGGCGTACAGCGCTTTCTGCAAAACGTACTACGCGTCCTTGTGATGAAAACAGCATAATCTCGTTTGAACCGTCTGTAATATCCACGCCGATAAGTTCATCTTCATCACGCAAGTTAAGGGCAATAATCCCGTTTGAACGTGGGCGGCTGAATTCGGTTAAAGCGATTTTTTTCACCATACCGCCCGCGGTTGCCATCACCACAAATTTATTTTCTTCATAAGCGGAAATTGGCAAGATAGCGGTGATACGCTCGTTTTCGTCTAATGGCAGAATATTCACGATTGGACGACCACGCGCGCCACGGCTGGCTTGCGGTAATTGATACACTTTGAGCCAGTATAAACGTCCACGGCTAGAGAAACATAAAATCGTATCGTGGGTGTTGGCAACCAGTAATTTTTCGATGAAATCTTCTTCTTTCATCTTGGTTGCAGATTTACCTTTACCGCCACGGCGTTGTGCTTCGTAATCAGTAAGTGGTTGATATTTCACATAACCTTCGTGAGAAAGGGTTACCACAACATCTTCTTGTGCGATTAAATCTTCTAAATTAATATCGCCTGATGCCATTGTGATTTCAGTGCGGCGTTCATCGTTAAATTCCGCTTTAACGCGTTCTAACTCTTCACACACCACTTCTCTTAACCGTTCAGTGCTATTTAAAATGCGTAATAATTCGCCAATTTCGACCAAGATTTGTTGATATTCGGTAACGATTTTTTCGTGTTCTAAGCCTGTTAGGCGTTGTAAACGTAAATCTAAAATGGCGCGAGCTTGTTCTTCAGAAAGGTAATATAACCCATCACGCACACCAAATTCTGGCGCAAGATCTTCAGGGCGAGAAGCATTCATTCCTGCCGCTTCTAACATTCCACTCACGTTGCCTAAATCCCAACCGCGTGCAAGCAAGGCTTCACGGGCTTCATCACCGGTTTTTGACGCACGAATTAATTCAATAACCGGATCGATATTGGCTAAGGCAATGGCTAAACCTTCTAAAATATGCGCACGCTCACGGGCTTTACGCAGTTCAAACACTGTACGGCGCGTCACCACTTCACGGCGGTGCTTCACAAAGGCTTCAATAATTTGTTTTAAATTGAATAATTTCGGCTGACCATGATCCAACGCCACCATATTGATACCAAAGGTCACTTGCATTTGGGTGAGTGCATAAAGGTTGTTTAGCACCACTTCGCCCACAGCATCGCGTTTCACTTCAATTTCAATACGGAAACCTTCTTTATTGGATACATCAAGTACGTTGCTGATGCCTTCGATTTTTTTATCACGCACCAACTCAGCGATTTTTTCTACCAATTTCGCTTTGTTTACTTGATAAGGAATTTCCGTCACGATAATGGTTTCACGGCCTTTTTCGCTAGTTTCAATTTCGGCTTTGGCACGCACATAAACCTTTCCACGCCCTGTTTTATAGGCATCTTCAATGCCTTTGCGACCATTAATTAACGCCGCCGTTGGGAAATCTGGGCCAGGAATAAATTGCATTAATTCATCAATGGTGATGTCTTCGTTGTCTAAATAAGCCAAACAACCGTCTAGCACTTCACCTAAATTATGTGGGGGAATATTGGTTGCCATACCCACCGCAATTCCCGATGAACCATTGACTAACAAGGCTGGAATTTTGGTTGGTAACACATCAGGGATCATTTCTTTGCCATCATAGTTTGGCGAGAAATCCACGGTTTCTTTGTCTAAATCCGTTAATAATTCCTGCGTGATCTTTTGCATACGCACTTCGGTATAACGCATTGCCGCTGGAGCATCGCCATCTACTGAACCGAAGTTACCTTGACCGTCCACCAACATATAACGCAATGAAAACGGCTGCGCCATACGCACAATGGTGTCATAAACCGCGCTATCACCGTGCGGGTGATATTTACCGATCACATCACCCACCACACGGGCAGATTTTACATAGGCTTTATTATAGGTAATGCCACTTTGATCCATTGAATATAAAACACGGCGGTGTACCGGCTTTAACCCATCACGCACATCAGGCAACGCACGCCCAACAATCACGGACATTGCGTAGTCAAGATAGGAAGATTTCAGCTCTTCCTCAATACTCACAGGGGTAACGTTTGAAACCAAATTCGTCATTGAAATATTCCCTAATTAGATAAAAAATTAGGCGAGATTGTAGCATAATTTCAATGATATCTCTAATTTAATAAAGATTGTTATGGTGTAAATTTGGTTTTTTCTTTGGGATAAATAACGGGTTTCGCTCGTTGAGCGGCTTACTTTCTTTTGTTTGCTCAAAAGAAAGTAGGCAAAGAAAAAAGCACCCCGATCAAACCGAGTTTCCTCATTCCAATAAAATTTTCTTAACGAAAAATCAGCCTGATATTCGCTACGCTCTCGCTCGGCGTGATTTTTCTAAAAATTTTATCTCCATTCGGGCGGTTTGGACGGGGAAATTCGGTTAGAGTGAATTTTAAAGTGCGGTGGGAATTTTGGGATTTTTAGAAAGTGCAAAGAAAATTCCCTTATCTTACCCACAGTGTGGCTGTGCTATCTAACCACCTAGGGGTCGTAGGTCGTGAAGATTTTTAGCATTGTAGGGTGGGCTTCAGCCCACCTAAAACAAAGCATAGGCAACTCACTGAGTGAAAACGGTAAAATGGTGGGCTGAAGCCCACCCTACGAGATATGAAAGCGTGTCATAATCTCCCCGTGTAAATTGCCTTCATTTTTAACAAATTTTTAGAAAAGTAACGCCTGAACGCAGCGTAGCGAGTATGGGCTTACTTTTCGTTAAGAAAATTTGTTAAAAATGAAGATCAGCAATTTAGTCGGGTGCTTTTTTCTTTGCCTACTTTCTTTTGAGCAAGCAAAAGAAAGTAGGTCGCTCAACGAGCGAAACTTGTTATTTATCCCAAAGAAAAAGCTATTTAACGGCGAAACTCGTTAATAATCTCAAAGAAAAAAGCAACTAATAAAGTGCGGTCATTTTCCACAGAATTTCAAAAATTATAGAATTCCCACCGCACTTTAAAATTCACCCTAACCGAATTTCCCCGTCCAAACCGCCCGAATGGAGATAAAATTTTTAGAAAAATCACGCCGAGCGAGAGCGTAGCGAACATCAGGCTGATTTTTCGTTAAGAAAATTTTATTGGAATGAGGGAAAGCGGTTTGATCGGGGTTCCCTTTTCTTTGCTTCCTTTCTTTTGGGAACGCAAAAGAAAGGAAGTCGCCAACGGCGAAACCCGTTAATAATCTCAAAGAAAAAAGCAACTAATAAAGTGCGGTCATTTTCCACAGAATTTCAAAAATTATAGAATTCCCACCGCACTTTAAAATTCACCCTAACCGAATTTCCCCGTCCAAACCGCCCGAATGGAGATAAAATTTTTAGAAAAATCACGCCGAGCGAGAGCGTAGCGAACATCAGGCTGATTTTTCGTTAAGAAAATTTTATTGGAATGAGGGAAAGCGGTTTGATCGGGGTTCCCTTTTCTTTGCTTCCTTTCTTTTGGGTAAGCAAAAGAAAGGAGATCGCCAACGGCTAAACCAGTTATCAACCCCAAAGAAAAAAGAAATTTAACGTAGAAAAATATTTTCTTTAACTACAAAAATAGCTATTCGAACCATAAAGTGCGGTCATTTTCCACAAAATTTTAAAAACTTAAAAATTTCCATCGCACTTGTAATATAATCCCTGTCCAAACCGCCGTCATTCCAATAAAATTTTTAGAAAAGTAACGCCTGAACGCAGCGCAGCGAGTATGGGCTTACTTTTCGTGAAGAAAATTTTATTGGAATGAGGAAAAAGCGGTTTGATCGGGGTTCCCTTTTCTTTGCTTCCTTTCTTTTGGGTAAGCAAAAGAAAGGAAGTCGCTCAACGAGCGAAACCCGTATCAGCCTAAAGAAAAACGAAATTTAAAAGACGAGAAAAATAATGCAAAACATCGACCAACAAGAACTCGAAAAATTTGAAAAAATGGCCAAAACTTGGTGGGATCCTGAAGGGGATTTTAAGCCGATTCACCGCTTAAATCCAGTGCGTTTAGCGTATATTTGCCAACAAGCAGAGGGTTTGTTTGGCAAAAATGTGCTTGATGTGGGCTGCGGTGGCGGTATTTTAGCGGAAGCAATGGCAAAACAAGGGGCGAAAGTAACAGGCATTGATATGACCACCGCGCCCCTTGAAGTAGCGAAATTACATGCACAAGAAAGTGGTTTAAACATTGATTATCAACAAACCACGGTAGAAAATTTTCTGCAAAAACACACCGCACTTGGTGGGGAAAAATTTGACGTGATCACCTGTATGGAAATGCTGGAACACGTTCCCGATCCCAGTTCGATCATCAATGCCTGCAAAGCCTTGTTAAAACCAGATGGCGTGCTATTTTTCTCCACCATTAATCGTACCCTGAAAGCTTGGGCTTTAGTGATCATCGGTGCGGAATATGTATTAAAAATGCTACCAAAAGGCACGCACGATTACGAAAAATTTATCAAGCCTGCTGAACTTTTGGCGTGGACGGACGAAGCAAAGTTAGAATGTGTGAATATGGTGGGTTATCACTATAATCCACTAACAGGAACATTTAAATTAAATCAGGACGTGAGCGCCAATTATATGGCAACCTTTAATATGAGATAAAAAAATCACCGCTTTTAAAGAGCGGTGATTTTTTTGTAAATTTTTGGAGAAAACGAGATTATTTTTTCTCTTTTTCATCACAGTTGTCAATATCACTACATTTTCCGTAAAGATATAAACTGTGGGTTTTTAATTTAATGCCGTGTTGTTCGCTGATTTGTTTTTGTCGTTGTTCAATGATTTCATCATTAAATTCAAACACTTTGCCACAATCCACGCAAATAATGTGATCGTGATGCTCACTCGGTGCAAGTTCAAAAACGGATTTATTTCCTTCAAAATTATGGCGAATCAGGATATTTGCTTCGTCAAATTGATTAAGCACACGGTAAACGGTGGCTAAGCCAATATCTTCACCACGTTCAAGCAATAGTTTATAAACATCTTCTGCAGAAAAATGCGACATACTATGTTCTTGCATTAACGCTAAAATCGTTAAGCGTGGTTCGGTGATTTTTAACCCCGCTTTTTTAAGAAGTTTGATATTTTCTTCAGACATAATGTTTCCTTTCTTTTGCTCTTGGTGGGTTATTCAACTAACTCAGCTAAACACATTTCATCAAAAACTTGTTTTGTCCATTTCTCAACACGTTCTGCGGTGAGTTCTGGCTGACGATCTTCATCAATACATAAACCAACGAACGTGTTTTCATCAACCAATGCCTGGGAAACTTCAAAGGTGTAACCTTCTGTTGGCCAATGACCTACGATAATCGCGCCTTTCGGTTCGATAATATCGCGCACCGTTCCCATTGCATCGCAGAAATATTCAGCATAATCTTCTTGGTCACCACAACCAAAAATGGCTACTAATTTATCGGTGAAGTCAATTTCTTCTAAGGTTGGGAAAAAGTCGTCCCAGTCGCACTGCGCTTCGCCATAGTACCAAGTTGGGATACCAATCATTAAAAAGTCATAGGCTTCAATATCTTCTTTTGTGCTTTTGGCGATATCACGAATATCCACCACTTCTGAGCCTAATTGTTTTTGAATCATTCGTGCAATGTTTTCAGTATTGCCCGTATCACTACCATAAAATAAACCAACGATAGCCATTTTTATTTCCTATGTTCTTGAAATTTAAAATATTCTTGTAAGATCGTTACGATTAACTCTGAACGACTAACACGCTGTACAGACGCTAAATCTTCTAATTTTTGAACAATATCCGTATGCAATTTTAGCTCAACACGTTTTAGCCCGCAGGATTTATCCCGTCTAAGCTGATTGCGTTTGTTGATACGGAGTTGTTGTTCTCGGGTCAGCGGATTTGTTTTTGGGCGTCCCACTTTGGGTGTGTTAGCAAACAGATCTAAGGTTATGCAATCTGCATCTTGTTTTGCCATTTTTCAAATCACTGAACTGGTTAAAATGTAGCTAATTGAGAATGATAAGCTACAACTACTAATGACCGCGAACTATATCACAATTCATAGTTGATTAAAACCCTCAACCTTTGATTGGTGAGATTGTTATTGGCTATCTAAAAAACGCTGAATAATGCGAATAATTGCTTCGGGTTTTTCCGCGTGTACCCAATGTCCGCTGCCGTTAATGGTAAAGGAGGTGGCTTGCGGAAATTGCGCTAAAATCTGCTCGCTATATTCTGGCTGAATATAATCCGACTGCCCACCTTTAATAAATAGGGTAGGATTGGGGTAAAAACAAGTTTGCCAATCCATAATATTGGCATAATTTTGTTGAAGTGCGGTCAAATTAAAGCGAAATTTTTCCGCCGATTGACCGTCAAAGGATTTCAGCATAAATTGTTGAATACTTTCTTGTGGAATATGTTGGCTTAAAATCGGTTTAGCCTGTTGGCGAGTTTCAGGCTGCGCGGCTTTCACGGCAAATAATCCAGCAAAAATGCTATCGTGTCCGTGTTCGCCATATTTCACGGGCGCAATATCAATCACGATCAATTTTTCCACTAAATCAGGGCGAAGTGCGGCGGCTTTCATTGCGGTTTTTCCGCCCATTGAATGGCCGATTAAGATCACTTTTTTTAGCTCTAAATGTTCAATGGTTGCCAATAGATCTTCCGCCATTAATTCATAATCCATTGCTTCAGAATGAAAACTCTGTCCGTGATTGCGTAAATCTACACGTAAAATAGGGTAATGTTCCGAAAAAGCACGTGCGATCACCCCTAAATTATTCATATCGCCAAATAAGCCGTGAATAAACACCAAGGTAGGGTTGCTAGTCGGTTGTTTTAATTGATGAAATTGAAAATTGAGTAATTGCGTTTGCGACATAATTTTTGCGTGAGTATTTGAAAATAAATCGCTATAATGTTGTAAAAGCGTAAAGAGATCAAGCAACTGGAGAGAAAAAATGAAAATTATTGAAGTAGATGAAGAACTTTATCAATACATAGCCAGCCAAACCCGATCTATCGGTGAGAGTGCTTCTGATATTTTACGCCGTTTACTCAATTTTCCTGCGGTGCGCGCGGATAACAATGTGGCGATTGCGCCGAACATTGCTGCTGATAATCAAAGTGCGGTGGAAATTTCCAATGAATTTGCACAGCCGAATGAAAAAGTGGAAGAAAAGCCAGCGGCAAAAGAAAAAGTATCCACGAAAAAACAATCTGATGAAGCGATCCAAAAAGTGGTTGGCAAAGTGCGTGAATTGATCCAGTCGGCAGATTTCCAACAGGAAAGCAAAGCCGTAGTGCGTTTTTTAGCGATTTTACGCGTGCTTTATCGCACCAATCCAGAAAGTTTTGCGCAGGCGACAGAATCTTTGCAAGGCCGCACGCGCGTTTACTTTGCACGCGATGAAGGCACCTTATTAATGGCGGGTAATCACACCAAGCCAAAACAAATTCCTGATACGCCATATTGGGTGATCACCAATACGAACAGCGGACGTAAGATGTTAATGCTGGAAGGGGCGATGCAATCAATGCACTTGCCAGAAGAATTAATTGATGAAGTGCGGTCGTTTTTCACTGCAAATTAATTGGCATTACAATGACATATCTTTGGCAACATTATGCCGCTCAGCCTGATTATCAACACAAAGTAGCCTTGCGTAATGAGCAAGGCGAACTTTTTTCTTGGCAACAACTTAGCGAAAAAATTAATGCCGTGGCTTATGCGTTTTCTCTGCAAGGAGTAAAGGCTGGCAATGGCATTGCGTTGTGCGGAAAAAATAATTTCGCCTTATTGCTTGCCTATTTAGCAGGCATTCAGCTTGGCGCAAGAGTGTTAGGGATGAATCCTGCCTTTCCAGAAGAAAAGATCACGCAATTATGTGAAAACGCAGCTGTGCCGTTTTATTACGATTCTAAGGGCGAAAAAACGTTGCAAAATTGCACCGCACTTTTGATTTCATCGGATTTGCCACATTCTTCCGCATTAAAAGAACAGGCAATGGCGGATTACGATCCCAACCGCCTAGCTACAATGACGCTCACATCAGGTTCAACGGGCAACCCCAAAGCGGTGGTGCATACTGTACAAGGGCATTTGGATAATGCGCAAGGTGTGTGCGAGTTAATGGCGTTTGGGGCTGAAAATGCGTGGTTGCTTTCTTTGCCCTTATATCACGTTTCAGGCCAAGGCATTGTGTGGCGCTGGCTGTACTCAGGAGCAAGGCTGCATTTACCAAATGAAGACTTTTATACGGAAGCGGCTAGCGTTTCTCATCTTTCCCTTGTGCCAACCCAATTGCAACGGTTTATCGCTTATTTACAACAACGCCCTGAACAAACTATTCAAACGAAACATATTTTATTGGGCGGTAGTCATATTCCCCTTGCCTTAACACAACAGGCCGCGCAATATCATTTGACTTGTTATTCAGGCTATGGAATGACGGAAATGGCGTCCACGGTTTGCGCGAAAAAAAGCGATCAATATAATGGCGTGGGCTTGCCACTTAAAGGACGAGATCTTGAACTGATTAATGGTGAAATTTGTTTGCGTGGCGCAGGCTTGGGGCTAGGCTATTGGCAACAGGGCGAAATATTACCCTTAGTGCAACAAGACGGCTGGCTTCATACCAAAGATCTGGGTGAATGGCAAAATGGCGAGTTACGCGTTTTAGGGCGTTTAGACAATATGTTTATTTCAGGCGGTGAGAACATTCAGCCTGAAGAGATTGAACGGATAATCTTGCATTATCCTGAAATAAAACAAGTAGTTATCCTGCCAGTGGAGGACAGCGAATTTGGTCATCGTCCCGTAGCAATGGTTGAGTTTACCAATGGATTTAGTCAAAGTGCGGTGGAAAATTTACGCATTTGGCTTGCCACAAGATTAGAAAAATTTAAGCAACCCCTACACTATTTTCCGCTAGATGTGGCACAATGCCAGCAGCAGGGAACAATTAAAATTTCACGCAATGCGTTAAAAATGGCGTTAAAAGAATTACTAGGAAAATAAAATGAAACTGATTGAGCGTATTTTTACGATCTTTTTTCTGTCCTTGATTTGGGCTTCTGCAAGTTGGGCGGCGTTACCAAAAGAAGCGGATATTCAAACACAGCTTGCTGCAGCGAAAGAGGCAGATCAAAGTGATGTGAATAATAAAATCTTGGTACAAAACCTAGAAGAAACGCTTACTTTGCTTGGAAATATTGAAAAGCAAAAAGCCGATAACGCTTCATTAAGTAAGTCGGTAGATAACGCCCCGAAACAGGTTGCAGATTTACAAGTTGCGGTGGATAAATTAAAAAATACCGCTCCTGTTACGTTACAAGATTTCGAGAAATTATCACTTACCGATTTACAAACGCAATCTATTGCCACGCAACAAAATTTGCAACAAATCCAGACGGATTTGCTAGCAATTAATGCGCAGTTAGTTAGCCAAAGAGCAGCTCCAGAGCGTGCGCAGTCTGCCTTGAGTACAAATTTAATCCGTTCGCAAGAAATTGATAAATTGCTATTTGGCATTACAGCGGCAGATTCGGTTGAAAAAACGAAATTGGAAACCGAACTGGTCTTGATCGGTTTACAAAACACCTATAACCAAATGTTGTTGCAGGGCAACAATGATCTTACCTCACTTTATACAATCCAATTAGAGCAAAAAAATTTAATGCAACAACAGTTGCAAACTAAGCTTTCTATGTTGCAAGAGGTGATTAATGAAAAGAATTTGCAAGAAACTCGCCAACAAGCGGAGCAGTTAAAGCAATCGCAAACGAATGTACAAGATAGCAATCCCATTATTGTTGAACAGCAAAACCAAAATGTGCGAATTAGCCAAGATTTGGTGAAACAAACTGCTCAGCTAAATGCGCTATCACAAGATAGTTTGCGAATAAAGAGCGTGCTGGATAATTTGCAACAAACAGAACGGAACATTAATGAACAAATTAGTGCGTTGCAAGGCACATTGGTGCTTTCGCGCATTATTAATAAGCAAAAACAACTGTTGCCACAGGATCAAATGATCCGCGGTTTGCCAAAACAAATCACCGATTTACGTGTGCAGATTTTTGATTTAACAGAGTTGCGGGATAATTTATACGATACCCAAAGCTATATTGCCAATTTAGAAAAAAGCACGAATACCCATTTAACTGACGCTGAAAAAAGCCAGCTTACGACAATTTTGCAAGAGCGGCGTAAATTATTATCAGATTCTATTACGAATTTGAATAATCAGCTAAATTTAGCCATTAATATTGAATTAAATCAGCAACAGGTTACCGCAATTAGTGATGCCTTGCAGGGTAAATTACAACAGCAAAGTTTCTGGGTGAGAAGTAATCCGCCGTTGGATATGGATTGGTTTACCAATTTCTTGCCAAAAGTGAAATATCAGTTGCAAGATATTAAGCGTTTAATCAATTTTTCTAACTGGAAAGACAACTTGCTGCCAACCGCAGTGTTAGTCATTTTGTTAATGATTTTCACCGCACTTATTCAATGGCGAAAAGAGAAAATCACTCAACGTTTGGCTTATATCAATAGTAAGATCAACACCTTAAAAGGTGAGCGACAACGTTATACACCAGAAGCGATTTTTTGGACGCTAATTTTATGCTTGCGTTCTACCTTCATTTTCTTGTCAGTCTTAATTTTGATTGCTTCGATCTGTTTTGAGAACCCAGAACCATTTTGGGGGTGGTCTTTCAGAATGGCGGGGTATTGGCTATTTTTTGCTTTTATCTTGGCAATGTTACGCCCAAATGGATTAGCCTATCGCCACTTTAATATGCCGCAATCTAATGTGCAGCTGTTTTATTCTGTTTCTAAACGTTCCGTTTGGATTTATGCGTTATGGTTGAATGCTTCTATTTTTACGAATTTAGATGCAGGAATTACCAATGATGTTATTGGTGAAGTGCTAACCATCTCAATTTTAGTGATTTCTCTTTTCATCGTAGGGCCACGTTTACGCTATGCGGTAAGCATTTATCAGAAAACCCAAGAACAAGCGGGAGAGCGGAGCTATTTATTCAAGTTTTCACGCATTGTATTAGTGATCGCACCGATCGCATTAATCGTGTTGATCGTAATGGGTTACTATTACACCGCACTGAATTTGATGGAACATTTAATGTCTTCTTATTTTGTGTTAGTGATCTGGATGATTGCACGCGATGTGGTGTATCGTGGCTTTACCGTATCGGCAAGACGCCTTGCTTATCGCCGTTTACAAGAAAAAATTCAGGCGCAACAAGCACAAAAAGAAGAAAATAATAATGATCTTAATTCAGATTATTCCCGCGAAGAAAGCTTAGCCATTTCGCAAGTGAAAAGCCAAGTTAAAAGCGTGGTGGATCTCTTATTATGGCTGGCATTATTTGGCTTATTTTATTGGGTGTGGTCTGATCTCATCACCGTTGCCTATTATTTAGAAGGGGTAACCTTGTGGCAACAACAGGTGGTAACAGAAACTGGCACGGTGAGCGAATCCATCACCTTGCTAAATTTATTATTTGCTTTGATTATTATCATCGGCACTTATGCGTTAGTGAAAAATATTGGCGGCTTGCTTGAAGTTTTAGTGTTTTCGCGAATGAGTTTTTCTCAAGGCACGCCTTATACGATCACCACCTTGCTGACCTATTTTATTATTGCTATCGGCGGTGGCGCGGCGTTTTCCGTGTTAGGAATGTCGTGGTCAAAATTGCAATGGTTATTTGCCGCACTTTCGGTAGGTTTAGGTTTCGGTTTACAAGAAATCTTCGCCAACTTTATTTCGGGTATTATCATCTTATTTGAACGTCCTGTGCGGATTGGCGATGTGGTTACTATTGGGGAATATTCAGGCACGGTATCGAAAATCCGTATTCGTTCTACCACCCTGATCGATTTTGATAAAAAAGAAGTGATCGTGCCAAATAAAGCTTTCGTAACAGAACGCTTGATCAACTGGGCATTGACTGATTCAATGACGCGCGTGGTGTTAAGCGTAGGTGTGGCTTATGGCTCAGATTTAGAATTAGTAAAACGTTTATTATTGCAAGCCGCTGATGAATGTGAATATGTTTTGAAAGATCCAGAGCCTGTGGCATACTTCTTGACCTTTGGAGCAAGTACCTTGGATCACGAACTGCGTGTTTATGTGGGTAACCTAAATGAACGCACCCGAACCATCGATTATGTTAATCGCCGTATTGATGAGCTATTTGCCGCGCATAATGTGGAAATTGCCTTCAATCAGCTTGATGTGTTCATTAAAAATCCAACCACATCGCAAGAAATAAAAATCGTGTCAGAAAATTTAGCGAAATCATAAGGAATAAATAAGGAAAAATAATGGCAGGAAACAGTATTGGACAACTTTTTCGCGTAACCACCTTTGGTGAATCCCACGGCGTTGCCTTGGGTTGTATTGTGGACGGCGTACCACCGGGGCTTGAGCTATCCGAACAAGATATTCAGCCAGATTTGGATCGCCGTAAACCTGGTACATCACGTTATACCACGCCAAGACGTGAAGATGACGAAGTGCAAATTCTCTCAGGGGTATTTGAAGGGAAAACCACAGGCACGAGCATTGGAATGATCATCAAAAATGCCGATCAACGCTCGCAAGATTATGGTGAAATCAAAGATCGTTTCCGCCCCGGTCACGCCGATTATACTTACCAACAAAAATACGGCTTGCGTGATTATCGTGGTGGTGGACGTTCTTCCGCTCGCGAAACAGCAATGCGCGTGGCCGCTGGAGCAATCGCGAAAAAATATCTGCGTGAACATTTTGGCATCGAAGTGCGCGGTTATCTTTCACAAATTGGCTCCGTGAAAATTGATCCAAAAACGGTGGAAGACATTGCCCAAATTGACTGGCAGCAAGTAAATAGCAACCCATTTTTCTGCCCCGATCCAAGTGCGGTGGAAAAATTTGATGAATTAATCCGCGAGTTAAAAAAAGAAGGCAATTCCATCGGCGCTAAATTAACCGTAGTGGCAGAAAATGTGCCAGTAGGCTTAGGTGAACCCGTTTTCGATCGCCTTGATGCGGATCTCGCTCACGCCTTAATGGGGATCAATGCGGTGAAAGCGGTGGAAATTGGTGATGGCTTCGCGGTAGTGGAGCAAAAAGGCACACAGCATCGTGATGAAATGACCCCTGAAGGTTTTTGTTCTAACCACGCAGGCGGGATTTTGGGCGGGATTAGCTCAGGGCAACCGATTATCGCCATCATTGCATTAAAGCCCACCTCAAGCATTACCATTGCAGGGCGTTCGGTCAATCTTAACAATGAACCCGTGGAAGTGATCACCAAAGGTCGCCACGATCCTTGTGTTGGCATTCGCGCCGTGCCAATCGCGGAAGCAATGACGGCGATTGTGCTGTTAGATCATTTATTACGTTTTAAGGCTCAATGTAAATGAAACACGCAATGAAATTATTAAGTGCGGTGCTTTTTTGTGGCATTTTTTCTGCAACTACCGCATTGGCTAGCCCTGAATATTGGCAAAAAGTGAAACGCCCTATTACGGGCGAGCCAACACCTGTTGGATCATACAGCAATGGCTGTATTATCGGCGCGCAACCTTTGCCTTTTAATGGCGAAGGTTACCAAGTGATCCGCACTAGCAAAAATCGCTATTACGGACACCCAGATATGATTGCCTATTTGCAACGCTTAGGCAAAAAAGCCAAATCCGCTGGCATTCCAACAATGCTTATCGGCGATATTGCAATGCCGGGGGGCGGGCGCTTTTTAACGGGACACGCCAGCCACCAAATGGGCTTGGACGCAGATATTTGGCTACGTTTAGGGCGTTTATCCGATAAAGATGCACAAAATCCAGCGGGAATGGGCTTGTTAGTGGTGGATCGCAAAGCGCAACGTGTTGATGATTCCGTATGGAATGAAAATCACGCCAATTTAATTCGTTTAGCGGCGCAAGATAAGCAAGTGGCGCGTATTTTCGTTAATCCAGCGATTAAATTGAAATTATGCCAAACGGTGCGTGGTGATCGCAGTTGGTTGCAGAAAATTCGTCCGTGGTTTGGACACGATTCCCATTTTCACGTTCGCTTAACTTGCCCGAAAGGCGCGACTTACTGCGAAAATCAAGCGCCCGTCCCTGCAGGCGAAGGCTGTGGCGAGGAGCTATATTCTTGGTTTAAACCAGCGAAACCTTCAACAGGAACAAGCAAACCCAAAGCGCGTCCACCTGAGCCATTTTTATGCCAGCAAGTAAGCCACGCGCCAAATCAAAGCGAATGGTTGGAATAAGCCTTAGAATAACAATTAGGGTAGCAGCATAAGAGCGAAAATAGGAGTGAAAAATGGAAATCAGCCTAAATCTTATTGCGTTATTATTTTTAGTGGCATTTATTGCTGGATTTATTGACGCAATTGCCGGCGGCGGCGGTTTAATCACTATTCCTGCCTTATTGATGACAGGCGTTCCCCCTGCAATGGCATTAGGCACGAACAAACTGCAGGCCTGTGGCGGCTCATTTTCCGCGAGCTTTTATTTTTTACGCAAAAGAGCGGTGGATTTAAAAGAAATTTGGCTGCTTGTGCTAATGACCTTTATCGGCGCAGTGCTTGGCACGATCCTTATTCAGTTAGTGGATAGTGCGTTGATTAAAAAAGTCATTCCATTTTTAGTGCTAGCCATTGGTTTGTATTTTTTATTCACCCCAAATTTAGGCGATGAAGATCGGCACAAACGCATTTCTTACGCCACTTTTGCCTTTAGCGCAGGATTTGGCATTGGCTTTTATGATGGTTTCTTCGGGCCGGGAACAGGCTCATTACTAAGTTTAGCTTTTGTTACGTTGCTTGGTTTTAATCTTGCGAAAGCCACAGCTCACGCCAAAGTGTTAAATTTCACGTCAAATATTGCCGCACTTTTACTCTTTCTTATTGGCGGACAAATTTGGTGGGAAGCAGGGCTGGTAATGATGTTAGGACAAATTGTCGGCGCAAATTTAGGCGCGAAAATGGTGCTAAGCAAAGGCAAGCAGTTAATTCGCCCGATGGTGGTGATAATGTCTTTTATTATGACTGCCAAAATGGCTTATGATCAAGGCTGGTTCGGTTAGTTGAGGTTTTATGACACAACAAAATGATGATGTACGCTTAACCGCTCGCGTGGGCTATGAACCCAAATGGCAATGGGCGTTTTTATTGCCAAAATATTGGGGCGTTTGGCTTGGTATTTTTGCCTTGGTACTATTCGCCTTTGTGCCTTTTCGCTTAAGGGATAAGATCGCTGCGAAAATTGGCTTGCTTGTTGGACAAAAAGCAAAAAAACAACGTCATCGCGCAAGGGTAAATTTGCAATATTGTTTCCCTGATTGGACAGAGCAGCAGCGTGAAAAAGTAATCGATGAAATGTTTATCACCGTCAGCCAAGTGATGCTGGGCATTGGTGAAATTGCGTTACGTTCAAAAAAACATCTACAACAACGCAGCGAATTTATCGGTCTGGAATATATTCAGCAAGCCAAAGCGGCAGGGCATAACATTATTTTAATGGTGCCGCACGGCTGGGCAATTGATGCCTCGGGGATCATTTTGCATACTTACGGAATGCCAATGACATCAATGTATAATCCCCACCGTAACCCATTGGTCGATTGGCTGTGGACGATGACACGCCAGCGTTTTGGCGGCAAAATGCACGCTCGACAAAATGGCATAAAACCTTTTCTTAATGCAGTAAAAAAAGGCGAAATGGGGTATTATTTGCCTGATGAAGATTATGGCGAAGAATTAAGTGAATATGCGGATTTTTTTGCCACTTATAAAGCCACCTTGCCGGGCTTGAATAAAATGGCAAAATTGGCAAAAGCCGTGGTGATCCCCATGTTTCCGCGCTATAACGCAGAGCGTGGTAAATATGAAATGGAAATTCACCCACCAATGCCAATTAGCGAAGAGCCTGCACAAATGGCACGGGAAATGAACAAAGAAATTGAGCAATTTGTTACCCCAACGCCAGAGCAGTATGTGTGGATTTTGCGTTTATTAAAAACCCGAAAAGATGGTGCGGATATTTATCGTTAAATTTAATAATCTGTGGTAATATGCGTGCCGCTCTTTTTTATGCAAAACGGTCGAAAATTTGACCGCACTTTAGGTAATAAAATGAACAAACAATTAGAACTGATTAAATCATCGATCAAATCCATTCCAAACTACCCGAAAGAAGGCATTATCTTTCGTGATATTACAAGCCTTGTGGAAACCCCAGCGGCGTTCAAGGCGACCATTGATTTAATCGTGGCACAATACAAAGACAAAGGCATCACCAAAGTTATCGGCACAGAAAGCCGTGGCTTTATTTTTGGTGCGCCAGTGGCATTAGCCTTAGATATTCCTTTTGTATTAGTGCGTAAACCGGGGAAATTGCCGCGTGAAACCATTGCGCAATCCTATCAGTTAGAATATGGGCAAGACACCTTAGAAATTCACACAGATTCTATTCAATCAGGCGATAACGTATTGATTATTGACGATTTATTGGCTACAGGTGGCACAGTTGAAGCCACTGTGAAGTTGGTTGAACGTCTTGGTGGTGAAGTGAAAAATGCCGCGTTCGTGATTAATTTGCCAGAACTTGGCGGCAAACAACGCTTACGCAATTTAGGGGTAACCCCGTTCTCATTAGTGAATTTTGAAGGCCACTAATTTATCCTAAGCGAGCAAGGAATGAGTTATCAAGTTTTAGCAAGAAAATGGCGACCGCAAAAGTTCTCCGATGTGGTAGGGCAGAAACCTGTTCTTACCGCGCTTGCTAACGGATTAAATGAAAATCGACTGCACCACGCCTATCTTTTTTCCGGTACGCGTGGCGTGGGGAAAACTTCTATTGCTCGTTTATTTGCGAAAGGGCTAAACTGTGTTGAAGGCGTAACGGCCAATCCTTGTGGCGTTTGCGAACATTGTAAAGCCATTGAAGAAGGGCGCTTTATCGATCTCATTGAAATTGACGCTGCTTCACGCACCAAGGTGGAGGATACCCGTGAATTACTCGACAATGTGCAATACAAACCCGTGCAAGGGCGTTACAAAGTCTATTTGATTGACGAAGTGCATATGCTCTCTCGCCATTCTTTCAATGCCTTGCTGAAAACCCTTGAAGAACCGCCTGAATATGTAAAATTCCTGCTGGCAACCACTGATCCACAGAAATTGCCGATTACCATTTTATCTCGCTGTATTCAATTTCATCTGAAAGCACTCGATCAGCAACAAATCGCCGATCATTTGTCCTTTATTCTGCAGCAAGAAAAGATCCCCTTTGAACCCCTTGCCATTGAAAAATTAGCTAAAGCCGCACAAGGCAGTATCCGTGATAGCTTAAGTTTAACCGATCAAGCCATTGCAATGAGCAACGGCAATATTACCCTTGATGCGGTAAATACAATGCTCGGCTTGCTTGATGACAGCCAGCCTATTGATATTTTGTACGCGTTACAGCAGGGCAATGGTGAAGCCTTAATGAAAGCCATTCAAGCGGTGGCGGAAAAAGGCAGCGATTGGAATGAACTGCTAAAAGCGGTGGCCGAAAATCTGCATAAAATTGCAATGTGTCAATTATTACCACAAGCGCAAATTAGTGATGAAAGCCATATCGGCTTTTTGGCGAAACATCTTCCACCAGAAGATGTGCAATTTTTCTATCAGATTATTTTAAACGGACAAAAAGAGCTTGCCTTCGCACCAAATCAGCGAATGGGTGTGGAAATGATTTTATTGCGTGCTTTAGCTTTCCACCCTAAATTAATCCAAGCAGCTCCTGCTATGCAGCCAGTGGAACAAGTGAATGAGCGCAATCATACTGCGCAAAGTGCGGTGCAGAATTCGGCAAAATTAGTGGAGATGCCTGTTGTATCACAACAGATCAAAGCAAATTCACCTTCGCAGCCCCAAACAACGCCCTCTGCTAGACAGCCAGTTCGTTCCACACAAAGCCATTCATCTTCGCCAGTAAGCGATTCTACTTTTGACGTGCTTGATGCGCTAGATCAGCTTTCTAAGCCTACAGCGAGCGAAAAAAAAAACACTAACGCCAATAACGCAAAGTTAGTTTCAGAGTCAGCGGTTTCCCATTCGCAAGAGATCAGCTTGCCTGTGGTAGAGCGCAAATTTACTCAGCAAAAGAATACGGCACGAGCTACTCATCAGGTTTCTCAGCCGTCTGTTTCTCAATCCTCTATTTCTCAGCCGTCTGTTTCTCAATCACCTATTTCTCAGCCGCCATCTCAATCAGCGGCAACGATTCCGCCAATGAGTGAGCCTGTGGGTGAAAGTGCGGTGCAAAATTCGTCAGATTTTTCTGCTGATCTTGATCAGGAAGAAGATCTCAATTTGCCCGAAAACTACCGCTGGAATTGGAGTAATCCAGCAATGGCACAAGAGCAGGATACCGCCAGCCCGTCAGAAATCCGCAAAGCCATTTTGGAAAACACCACACCAGAATTAAAAGAAAAAGTGCTCACAATGGCAAAAGAACAGGACAAATGGACGGAAATTATTGAGCAACTAGATATTTCGGGCTTGGCAAAGCAAATGGCAATGAATTGCGTGATTTTAAGCCAAGATGAAAAGCAAATTCGTTTAGGCTTGCGTCAAGATAAATTGCATCTCAACAATGAAAAACTGCGTATTCAATTACAAAATGCCCTCAGCCAATTTTATCAGCAAGATATGGCTGTTTCTGTGGATGTGAATACCGATTTTCAGCAACTCATACCAATGGATTATCGCAAACAAATCTACCAAGAGCTAAGCGATCAAGCACGAGAAAATTTACAAGCAGATGAACGTTTGCAACGCTTTTGTGAAGAATTTGGTGGTGTATTAGAGCTTGATAGTGTTCGACCAGTTTAAGCATTTGAAACGCATTTTATGCCTAAAAATAAAGTGCGGTATAAAATTCTGATATTTTTTATCGTTTAATAAATCATCACCTTATTTTTTATATTTACTCTCCTAAATACTCATAAATAAGTATAAAGATCCAATTCGATGATCTTTTTTCTCAATCCCTGCATAAAAACTGTGCGGAAGATCACATAAACTGCAACAATATATTTACACCAGATTTACTCTTGTTAAACTTGCGCACGAAATTTTATGTTTAATTTTTATGAGGTTCTTTATGTTATGGTTTCTCTCCTGCGTAGCCTTACTTTTGTTGGGCTACTTTTTGTATGGTTCTGTGGTTGAACGTGTTTTTAAGATTAATCCAAACCGTGCAACACCTGCTCACACAATGGCAGACGGCGTGGATTATGTGCCGATGTCTAAAAAGAAAATCTGGCTTATTCAGTTATTAAATATTGCAGGAACAGGCCCGATTTTTGGTCCAATCCTTGGGGCGTTGTACGGACCTGTTGCAATGTTATGGATTGTGTTTGGTTGCATTTTTGCTGGAGCGGTACACGATTATTTCTGCGGAATGTTGAGTGTTCGCAATGGCGGTCAATCTGTGCCTAACCTCGCAGGGAAATATTTAGGCGCACCTGTTAAGCATTTTATGAATGCGCTCGCCCTCGTATTATTAATTCTTGTTGGGGTCGTATTCGTTATTTCACCAGCTAGCTTATTAACCAACCTAACGGTGGATAATGTGGGTGAAATGTTTAACTTAGAGATGAAAAGCACCTTATTAGTTTGGACGGCAATCATCTTTGGTTATTACATCATTGCAACCTTAGTACCTGTGGATAAAATTATTGGTCGTATTTACCCACTGTTCGGGGCGCTATTGCTATTTATGTCTTTCGGAATGTTATTTGCCTTATTGTTTGAAGATAAAGCCTTATTCCACACAGTTGGTGAGATGAGCTTTTCGAAATTCTTTGAAAATATGCATCCAAAAGATTTACCAATTTGGCCGTTAATTTTCGTGACTATTGCCTGTGGTGCGGTTTCTGGTTTCCACGCAACACAATCTCCATTAATGGCGCGTTGCATGGAAAACGAAACAGAAGGTCGTTTTGTTTTCTATGGTGCGATGATTGGTGAAGGCGTGATTGCTTTAATTTGGTGTATGGTAGGCTTAACTTTCTACGATAGCCCAGCATTAATGAATGATGCGATCACAGCTGGTACGCCTTCAAAAGTGGTGTATGATTCAGCAACCCATATGCTTGGCTATTTTGGTGGTATCTTAGCGGTTCTTGGTGTGGTGATCTTACCAATCACCTCTGAGGATACGTCATTCCGTGCTGCACGTTTGATTATTGCTGAATTCTTCAAAATCGATCAACGTAGCTTAGTAAAACGTTTAATGATCGCAATTCCATTATTCGTGTTAGGTTTCATTATTTCTAAACTTGATTTCCAAGTGATCTGGCGTTATTTCGGCTGGGCAAACCAAACTACCGCAATGGTAATGTTATGGACAGCCGCCGCTTATTTATACCGTTATCATAAATTCCACTGGATTTGTACTATTCCAGCAATCTTTATGACAATGGTATCAGCCACTTTCCTTGCTTACGCGAAAATCGGTTTAGGCTTAAGCTACGATGTATCTGTTTGGGTTGGCACGGGTTTAACAGTATTAGCAGTGATTTGTTTCTTTACCTTGCTAAAACCAATTTCCAACGGTGATCCTGATTCTGAAACCGTGAAAAGCTAAAAAATTCACAAAATCCACCCGCACTTGGGAAACCAGTGCGGGTTTTTTATTGCTAATTTTATATAAGTTATATTAATTTCCCTATGGTCTGAAAAGAATGTCATTTTTAAATGACATTATGCACGGTATGAAATCAAGCCCAGAATTTGAGAAATTACTCACAGGAGAAGCAGCGAGAGCGGTGATTGCCACAGCGGATGCTTGTACAAAATCTCGTTATGAAAATCGTAAGGTGGAAGTGCGAGAAGTTATGTAGAGAGATAAATATTTCCCCCTTTTAAGGGGGAAATTTATATAGTGCTGTTTGTTATAAGAAAAATCCCTTATTTTTCCACCGCACTTTTTACTTCATCAATCATAATTCCTATACTTTCCAGCCCGCCGAAAGTTAAGTACCAATTTGCGGCGTTTAAGTAAACAATGTAGTTATTTTTATAGGCTTGGGTTTGCTGGATAATGGCGTTGTCTAACACAGTTTTTGCGTTGTTGGCTTTATCGGTAATGGCTGCGGTGCGATCGACAACCAACAAATAATCTGGATTTTTCTCTAGCACATATTCAAAACCAATGCTCATTCCGTGCGTGGAAGATTTGATGTTTTTATCAATTGGAGTGAAGCCAAATCCACTGTACACAATGCCGTAGCGTGAGTTTTCGCCAAAGGCACTCATACGGCTTTCATTGACTAAAGCGAGTAGGGCGGTTTTGCCTTTGGTTTTCTCGGCAAGAGCTTTCATTTGCTTGTCTAGCTGTGCCAGTTTTTCATCGGCCAATTGTTGTTTATCAAAAATTTGTCCAAAGGCGTGGATATTTTGTTGGAAACTTGGATAGAAATTGGCGTAATCCACTTTCACGAAAAACACGGGGGCAATTTCTTTTAAACGATCCAACACTTTTTCTTGGCGGCCTGTGGCGATGATCAGATCTGGGTGAAGATCATTGATTTTTTCAAAGGCAGGTTCTGGTGGCACGCCAACGCTTGGATAATTTTCTTTGCTAAACTCGCTCAAATAGTCAGGCACTTTTCCTGCGTTGCTAATGCCGACAATGCTGTTTTTCGCCCCTAACGCACGAATGGTATCCACCGCAGAAAAATCAAGCACCACCACACGCTTAGGGTTTTGTGGCACAACTTGTTTGCCCGCGGCGTTTTCTACTGTGATGTCCGCTGCATTGGCGCTGGCAACACCGAGTAAAGCACAAAGGCTAAGGGCAAGGGTTGATAAGGTTTTTTTCATAGCATACTCCTGTATTAAGCTGATTGATGTCGAAAATACACAGCAATTTTATGCTGATTAATTTGTTGAATTGGGATTGGCATATCATAAATGCTGGCTAAAATCGGCTCTTGCATCATTGTGGCAACGTCCCCTTGATGCATCAATTTGCCGTCTTTCATTGCGATAATGTAATCGGAATAGCAAGACGCAAAA
The DNA here is from genome assembly GCF_900635775.1 of Avibacterium volantium. Taxonomy (NCBI): domain Bacteria; kingdom Pseudomonadati; phylum Pseudomonadota; class Gammaproteobacteria; order Pasteurellales; family Pasteurellaceae; genus Avibacterium; species Avibacterium volantium. Next base: position 1,145,244 of record NZ_LR134167.1, read on the forward strand.
TTAATATCGTGGATCACAATCACCACGGTTTTATTTAATTCTTTGGTGAGCTTGTGTAGTACCTGCATAATTTGCACGGAATGTTTCATATCCAAATTATTCAGCGGTTCATCAAGCAAAATATAATCCGTATCTTGCGCCAAGGTCATTGCAATATAAGCACGCTGACGCTGCCCACCGCTGAGCTGATTGATATATTGATGACGAAACTCGCCTAAATCCATATATTCAATGGCATTATCAATAAAAGTGCGGTCGTTTTTGGTTAAATTTCCTTGGCTATAAGGAAAACGTCCAAAAGCAACCAATTCTTCCACCGTTAAACGCAAATTAATGTGATTAGATTGTTTTAAAATAGAAAGCTGCTTGGCAATGTCGCTGCTTTTTTGTTGATCTAACGGCACGCCATTTAGGCTCACGGTACCGCTATCGGCGCGCAGTAAACGGCTGATAATGGCAAGCACTGTGCTTTTTCCTGCACCATTTGGGCCAATAAAAGAGGTGATTTTGCCGTGCGGAATGGTTACCGAAAGGTTATCCACTACTTTTTTCGTGCCATAGGTTTTATTAATATTTTTAATTTCTATTGCCATTTTTTATTTGCTCTTAATAACAGATAAAAGAAATACACCCCACCGACAAAATTCACAATGATGCTTAGGGTTGTATTAAAGGTGAAAACTTGGGAAACCAATAATTGCCCGAAAACAAGGGTGATCACCGCAATCAACATTGCCGCGGGGATTAACACCGCGTGGCGATAAGTGCGAATAAATTCAAAGGTCACGTTCATTACCAATAAGCCTAAGAAGGTTAAAGGCCCCACAAGTGCGGTGGAAATTGAAGTCAAAATTGCCACGACAATGAGTAATCGTTTAGTGATCGCCAGATAATCTACGCCTAAATTAATTGCCTGTTCACACCCAAGGGCAAGCACATCAAAATAACGCACATAACGCAGGGTATAAAGAATGGTGGCGAGCAAGCCAGCCAGTGCGATCCATAAAATATCAATATTGATGCGGTTAAAACTGGCAAAGCCAATATCTTGCGCGATCTGAAATTCATTCGGATCGATCAGCACTTCCATAAATGAGGTTAAACTTTGGAAAAATGTACCAAAAATGATCCCCACTAAAAGCAGGAAAAATAGGCTTTGTTGCTCTGTTTTAAACAGAAAATGATATAGCCCCATTGCGAATAAAATCATCAAACTGGTGCAAGCAAAAAATAACACAATGGGGTTCATTGAGGTTAAGGTGTTAGAACCAAAGAGAAAAATAATCAGGGTTTGAATGAGCAAATAAAGGCTATCCAAGCCCAAAATACTTGGCGTTAAAATGCGATTATTCACAATGGTTTGAAAGATCATTGTCGCCAGTGCAATGGCCACGCCTGTCATTACAATGGCAAGCACGGCAAGGGCGCGGTTGTATAAGGCATATTCCCAACGGCTAGGCAAATGATAAAACACATACAGCACCACACTCAGCAAGGCAAAAATACTGAGTAAAATCAATGATTTTTTAGGATTATAGAAACGCTTAGCCATTTTGAATCCTTTGTTTTAACAGCATATAAAGAAAAATGGCACTGCTGAACACACCCACAATGGCGTTAATGGAAATTTCGTAAGGATAAATCAGCGAACGCCCTAAAATATCACAAAAAAGCACAAAAACAGCACCCAGTAGCGCGGTGTGAGAAAGCACTTTTTTCAAATTATCGCCTAAATAAAGGGCAACAATATTAGGGATAATCAGCCCGAGAAAGGGAATCACCCCCACTGAAACAATGATGATCGATGACACTGTTGCCACAATAGCCAAGCCTAAATACAGCACTTGCTGATAGTTCAAACCGAGATTAACGGCAAAATCTTGCCCCATTCCCACAATGGAAAAGCGATTGGCAAACACATAGGCAAGAACAAGCGCTGGCACGCTAAAATATAACATTTCATAACGCCCAGCCATCACTAAAGAAAAATCCCCTTGCAACCAACCAGAGAGATTTTGCAACAGATCTTGTTGGTAGGCGATAAAAGCAGTGATCGAGCTAATAATATTGCCAAACATAATGCCCACCAACGGCACGAAAATGGTATCTTTAAATTTGAGACGAGAGAGTAGCGTCATAAACAACAACGTACCGAGAAAAGAAACCAGAATCGCCACGCTGGTTTTGAGCAACATTGACGCAGAAGGAAACAGCAACATTGCAATCAAAATGCCAAGCCTTGCGCTATCCATCGTGCCTGCGGTTGTCGGCGAAACAAAGCGATTGCGGCTCAACTGCTGCATCACCAAGCCACAAATACTCAAAGATGCCCCCGCAATTAAAATACTCACCAAACGCGGCACACGGCTGATTAAAAAGATCTGCCATTGGGCGGAGTCAAAGGCCAGCAAACCTTGCAAATTAACCGTACTCACACCCAAAAACAGCGAAATACCCGAAAGCAACAATAATAAGATAAACAAATAACGGCGTTTAACCATATTAATAGAATTTACAAATGAGAATAATTAGCATAATTATGCCGAATATTATCACGTCAGGGCTATGCTGAAAAGGAAAATCAAAGTGCGGTGTAAAAATTCTGTATATTTAAAATCTTTCATAGAAAGCACTATTTTTCTTATCATTTGGAGCGTATGATAGGCAAAATTTTATTGATAACTAATGAGGAATAGAATGGAACAGCAATTTTCTTCTTTATTTCAACCCTATCTTTTGAATAATAATGTTGAAATCAAAAATCGTTTAGTGGTAGCCCCTTTAACGCATTTTGCTTCAAATCCCGATGGAACATTAGGAAGCCAAGAAGCTCAATTTTTGCAAGGACGAGCAGAAAATATGGGAATGTTCATTACTGCGGCGACGTTGGTTTCCGAAAATGGTAAAGCTTTCCACGGACAGCCAGAAGCCTTAAATGAATGTCATTTGGAAAGTTTATGTAAAACGGCTGATATTATTAAACAACAGGGAGCAAAAGCCATTTTACAAATTCACCACGGAGGAAATTTAGCGTTATCTGAATTGTTGAATGGAAAAGATAAAGTTGCCCCTTCGGCAGATCCTGAAACTGGAGCAAGAGCTTTAAATGAAGAAGAAATTTTGCAAATCATTCAAGATTTTGCTCGTGCCACAGATCTTGCCATTCGAGCTGGATTTGATGGAGTAGAAATTCACGGAGCAAATGGTTATTTAATTCAGCAATTTTTCTCTGCGCAAAGTAATCAACGTACAGATGAATGGGGCGGCAATTTAGCAAACCGCCTGCGTTTTCCTCTTGCGGTGATTGATGCCGTAAATGCTGTGCGTGAAAAACATCAACGCCCAGAGTTTATTATTGGTTATCGCTTATCACCAGAAGAACCCGGAGAGAATGGTTTAACAATGGCAGATACACTTGAACTTGTTTCTGCTTTAGCTGAGCAGCCGTTGCAATATTTACACCTTTCGTTATGGGATTTTTACAAAAAAGCTCGCCGTGGTGTTGATACTAATGCAGCTCGCCTTGAGCTTATTCATCAGCGTTTAAATGGTCGTTTGCCATTAATCGGGGTAGGGAATTTATTTACCGCTGAACAGATCGTAGCAGCCTTGAATACCGGTTGGGTGGAATTTGTTGGTGTAGGAAAATCCATAATGATTAATCCAAATTTGGCGACTTTAATTGCCCAAGGAAAAACGCAAGAAATTATTACCGCACTTGATCCTGAACAGCCTGATCATTATCGCATACCAGATCATTTATGGTCGTTATGTGTGAAAGGAGGTCCTTGGTTACCACCAGTGAAAGGACAAGATTGGCAGCCTGTCGATATTTAAAGGATAAATTATTTAAAATGCAAATAGCACTCAATAAGTGCTATTTTTATATTTATCAAGTTCGGTGTGATTTTTATTAAAATGTTTGTTTTATCTCAATTAGCTACGATTAGTTGCGATAGGTAAAGCAAGCTAAACCCTTGAAATTACAGGTATTAAAAAAGCCTTTCGAGTGGTTACGAAAGGCTTAGTTAAGTGTTTTGGTGCTCTGAGCGAGACTTGAACTCGCACGTCCTATGGACACTACCCCCTCAAGATAGCGTGTCTACCAATTCCACCATCAGAGCAAAATTCGGTTTAAATTATTGTGGGATATCTGAGTTTTGTTTTTCTTCCGCTTTTGGTTGCTGTTCTTGAATTTTTTCTGCAACTTGTGAAAGATTATCAAATTTGCCTTGTTTAACTTCACCGTGGTGAGAGTTAATATTCGCGATAGCAAGGCTAGTAATAAAGAAGATAATTGCTAAGATTGCCGTTGTACGAGATAAAAAGTTACCCGCACCACTTGAACCAAATACTGTACCTGATGCACCGCCACCAAATGAAGCACCTGCATTCGCCCCTTTACCTTGTTGGATTAAAATAAAACCAATAAGGGCAACAGATACAACTAAGTAGATAATTAACAGTGCTTGATACATTATTTCTTCTCTTGTTATTAGATACCAAAAATTAACGGGCGAATATTAGCGAATATTAAAACGCTGCGCAAGGAATTTTCTAAAAAAAATCATTGATTGTTTTAATTATAAGCAATTTAGCGTTCAACAAAATTTACGATTTTCTCACCGCACTTTTCTTTCTCAGTGCTTTTGCTTTTTGAGTTGTTGCCTGCTGCCGTGATAATGCACTAAGCTGTCGTAACGCATCAAAATTGGTATAACTGAGCATTTCAGGCAGGGATTGCACCAATTCGTGCATAAATTGATGATAACTCAGCGCTTTTTGGCTAATACTGTTGAGCTGTGCTTCCCAGTGGGCGGTCATATCTGGTAGCGTGGCGATGTCAGGCAAGGCTTGAATTAAAATTCGTCCTGTTTCGGTGCTATGAATATGACGCCCTTTTTTATAAACAAAACCACGCTTAAATAGCAGTTCAATAATGCTGGCGCGCGTGGCTTCTGTACCTAAACCATCGGTTTCGCGTAGGATTTTTTTCAACGCTTTATCTTGTACGAAACGCGCGATCCCAGTCATTGCGGAAAGCAGCGTTGCATCTGAAAACGGTTTTGGCGGTTGCGTTTTTTTACTCATAATTTCGCCTTTTTCACAGAATAATTCTTGTCCTTTTTTTACTTCAGGCAGCAAGGGTTCAGCGTTATTTTGTTCATCATTTTCTTTGCCCCAAAGTTCTTTCCAGCCAGCCACTTGTAAATTGCTCGCTGCTGCGGCAAATTTTCCCCCTGAAATATTTAAGGTTATTTTACAGCGGCGGTATTCCGCATCTGCGCAGAATTGGGCGAGATATTGGCGCGCGATAAGCTGATAAATATTGCGTTCCATTTGCGTCAGATTGACAGGCCGATTTTTTGCCGTTGGAATAATTGCGTGGTGTGCTTCCACCTTTTTATCATTCCAGCAACGGTTTCGCTGTTCAGGATTGAGTATAGTCGGTAACGGCTGATAATCAGGCGCGTGAATGGAAATAGCATTCATCACCTTATGGCGTTCAGCGAAATGTTCTTCAGGCAAATAACGGCAATCGGAACGCGGATAAGTAATCAAGCGGTGCGTTTCATATAAGCGCTGGCAAGTATCCAGCACTTCTTGCGCTGAAAGCCCATAGCGTTTTGCCGCATCAATTTGCAAGGCGGAAAGGGAATAAGGCAAGGGCGCGGTTTCTTTTTCACGTTTGTCTTGATAATCTGTTACCGTTGCAGGCTGGCCAGTAATACGCTTCACCACATTTTCCGCTAAGGCGCGGGAAAGCACACGGCCGTCTTCATCTTGATAATCCTCGCACGCTTTACTTGGCTGCCAAAGTGCGGTGAATTTTTGCGGAATTTCTTCCTTAGTTTGTACAAAAGCCTGCACTTCAAAATAATCTTTCGGTTGGAAGTTTTCAATTTCTAAATCACGGCGAACGATTAAGCCCAGCACAGGCGTTTGCACTCTTCCTACCGAAAGCACGCCACGATAGCCCACATTCTGTCCACGCTTGGTATAAGAACGCGTCATATTGATGCCATACAGCCAATCCGCTCTGGCACGCGCCAGCGCAGAGGTGGCAAGGGGGATAAAGTTTTGATTCGATTGTAATTTTTTTACCGCTTTTTGCACCGCACTTGGGTTTAAATCGCTAATTAAGCAGCGTTGAATTTGTGCTTTTTTCTCAGCAGAAAGATTGGCGTAGCTAAACACTTCGTCCACCAATAATTGCCCTTCACGATCTGGGTCGCCGGCATTGATAAGTTGATCGGCTTGATGAATCAGCTTTATTACCGTATCTAGCTGTTTTTTCACTGATTTTTTGGGGATAAGCAGCCATTTTTGCGGCACGATAGGTAAATCTTCCACACGCCAAGTTTTGAATTTGGGATCGTAAGCGTCAGGTTCGGCTTGTTCTAACAGATGACCAACGCACCAAGTAACACAATCATTTTCACCACAGCGAATAAAACCATCGCCGCGCTGATGAGGTTTGGGCAACACATCAGCAATGGCGCGGGCAAGACTAGGTTTCTCGGCTATAAATAATCGCATAGGGGACAACATCAATCATCTAAAACAAAGTTCGGCATTCTAACACAGATTTGATTATTCCCAATTTATTAATTTTTCGTTAGAATGTCGCCACTTATTAACATTGAGGATAAAAATTATGTTTGGAAAAGGTGGCTTAGGCAACTTAATGAAACAAGCCCAGCAAATGCAAGATCGTATGCAAAAAATGCAAGAAGAAATTGCACAGTTGGAAGTAACAGGCGAATCAGGCGCAGGCTTGGTAAAAATTACCGTGAATGGTGCGCATAATTGTCGCCGCATTGAAATCGATCCTTCGCTAATGGAAGACGATAAAGAAATGCTCGAAGATCTTATCGCGGCGGCATTCAATGATGCGGTTCGCCGTGCAGAAGAATTGCAAAAAGAAAAAATGGCATCTGTTACCGCAGGAATGTCATTACCGCCTGGCTTTAAAATGCCATTCTAAATTTTCCCTAATTTTGCACCGCACTTTGTTTCTTATTAAAAATCAAAGTGCGGTGCGTTTTTTGTTTATTTTTAGGCAAAACAATGCAAACAAGCCCATTATTAGAAAATCTTATTGACGCATTACGCTGTTTACCCGGTGTTGGCCCGAAATCTGCACAACGAATGGCCTATCATTTATTGCAACGAGATCGCAGCGGTGGAATGGATCTGGCGCGCGCATTAACTGCCGCAATGTCACAAATTGGTCATTGCGAACAGTGCCGAACCTTTACTGAAGAAGAAGTTTGCACCATTTGCAATAATCCACGCCGTCAAAACACCGGCTTGCTTTGTGTGGTAGAGCAGCCTTCCGACATTCAAGCCATTGAACAAACAGGGCAATTTTCAGGACGTTATTTTGTCTTAATGGGGCATCTTTCCCCGTTAGATGGTATTGGGCCAAAAGAAATTGGGTTAGATTTACTCAATCGGCGCTTGCAAAATGAATCGTTCAGTGAAGTTATCCTAGCAACCAATCCAACCATAGAAGGCGAGGCCACGGCAAACTATATTGCAGAGCTTTGTATGCAACACAATATCAGAGTAACTCGCATTGCACACGGCATTCCTGTAGGCGGTGAGCTTGAAACAGTGGATAGCAACACCCTCGGCCATTCTTTCTCAGGGCGGAGAGAGATTCAGTATTAAATATTGGAAAATTTAGCGTTGGGATAAGAGAGAAAAGAATGGTGCGACTAGCTGGACTCGAACCAGTGACCCCCACCATGTCAAGGTGGTGCTCTAACCAACTGAGCTATAGTCGCACTGAAATTTGCGAGCTATCTTAGCGAGTTTTATTGCGTAAGACAAGCGTGTTTTGCATATCAAATAATTAATTGACATAAATTTAATCAATGGCTTAGCGTTTTTTGCTGTTTTTTTCGTGTGGGCGATCTCGATCTCGTCCTGTTTTAGGCGTATAATAGCCCGCAATTTTTAGTTTGTATTTTGAAGAACAATGGAGTAAGTAATGTCTAGAAGACTAAGAAGAACCAAAATTGTATGTACTATGGGACCTTCTACAGACCGTGGTAATAATTTAGAAAAAATTATTGCGGCGGGCGCAAATGTAGTGAGAATGAACTTCTCTCACGGTACGCCTGAGGATCACATTGGGCGTGCGCAACGTGTGCGTGAAATTGCACAAAAATTAGGTAAAACCGTGGCAATTTTAGGGGATCTACAAGGGCCTAAAATCCGTGTTTCAACCTTTAAAGATGGCAAAATTTTCTTAAATGTTGGTGATAAATTTGTTTTAGACGCAGAATTACCAAAAGGTGAAGGTGATCAAGAGTCTGTAGGTTTAGATTATAAAACCTTACCGCAAGACGTTGTTCCAGGTGATATTTTATTATTAGATGATGGTCGTGTTCAGTTAAAAGTATTATCTACTGAAGGCGCGAAAGTATTCACTGAGGTGACAGTTGGCGGCCCTCTTTCAAATAACAAAGGGATTAACAAATTAGGTGGTGGTTTATCTGCAGATGCCTTAACTGAAAAAGATAAAGCTGACATTATCACCGCAGCGCGTATTGGTGTGGATTACTTAGCGGTGTCTTTCCCACGTTCAAGCGCAGATTTGAATTACGCTCGTCAATTAGCGGAAGAAGCAGGTCTTAAAGCGAAAATTGTCGCAAAAGTAGAACGTGCTGAAACCGTAATGAGTGATGAAGCAATGGACGATATTATTCTTGCTTCTGATGTGATTATGGTAGCGCGTGGCGATTTAGGGGTTGAAATTGGCGATCCTGAATTAGTGGGCGTGCAGAAAAAATTAATCCGCCGTTCACGTCAATTAAATCGTGTGGTGATCACCGCAACGCAAATGATGGAATCAATGATCAGCAACCCAATGCCAACGCGTGCGGAAGTAATGGACGTAGCAAATGCGGTATTGGACGGTACAGATGCAGTAATGCTTTCAGCGGAAACTGCTGCGGGTCAATACCCAGCTGAAACAGTGGCTGCAATGGCGAAAGTATGTTTAGGCGCAGAAAAAATGCCTAGCGTAAATGTTTCACGCCACCGTGTTGATCGCACTTTTGAAACGATTGAAGAAGCAGTTGCGATGTCAGCGATGTTCGCAGCAAACCATATGAAAGGGGTTGCGGCAATTATTGCAATGACAAACAGCGGTCATACAGCGAAATTAATGTCGCGTATTAGCTCTGGCTTACCAATTTTCGCATTATCACGTCATCAAGAAACCTTGAATCTTTGTGCGTTATATCGTGGTGTTGTGCCAGTTCATTTCGATCAAGAAAGCCGTACAATCGAAGGCTTAAAAGCTGCGATTCAATTGTTGAAAGATAAAGGGTATTTAGTAACAGGTGATCTTGTATTATTAACTCAAGGTGATCTTTTAACTTCTGGCGGAACAAACACTTGCCGCACATTAGTGGTTGAATAATCTGATTTTTAACCAAAACTAGGTTTGAAAAAGAAAAGTTACCCACAAAATGGGTAACTTTTTTATTTGACGCCTATCAACTTTAGTCGGAATAACATTTCCTTATTTTTCCTACTGATTGTTATAATGACGAAGTTTAATTTGATCGGGAGAAAGCATAATGAGCGTATTTAGCAAAGACCAAGTATTAGACAGATTTCGTTTTCGTGCCGCAACGCGTTATTACGATCCAAACAAAAAAGTGAGCCGTGAAGATTTTGATTATATTTTAGAGCTTGCACGTTTATCGCCAAGTTCTGTAGGCTCAGAGCCTTGGCACTTTGTGGTAATTCAAAACCCCGAATTGCGTGAAAAATTGAAACCAGTGGGCTGGGGAATGGCAACGCAACTTGATGACGCGAGTTATGTAGTAGCGCTTTTAGCCAAGAAAAATGCCCGTTATGATTCAGACTATTTTCATAACGCTTTGGTTAAGCGTGGATTAACCGCAGAACAAATGGAAAAAGCAAAAGAAAAATACCGCACTTTTCAGCAAAATGATATGAAAGTGCTAGAAAGTGAGCGTGCATTATTTGATTGGACAAGCAAGCAAACCTACATTGCCCTAGCAAATATGATGACTGGCGCGGCATTTATTGGCGTGGATAGCTGTCCAATTGAGGGCTTTAACTATGAAGCAGTAAATCAAATTTTAGCAGAAGCATGTGCGTTTGACCCAGCGGAGTGGGGCGTTTCTGTGATGGTAACCTTTGGTTATCGCGCAAAAGAGATTAAAGCCAAATCAAGAAAACCGATGGAAGAATTGGTCACTTGGATTGAATAAATTTTAAAAAAAACCACCGCACTTTATTTTCTCAACCTTGCTAGCTAGATAAATGCTAGGTGTTAATGAAATAGAAAAACTGAAGTGCGGTTGTTTTTTCGTGAATTTTCGCATTATGAATCCAAATGAAGATTAGCTTCTATCTTGTTTTATCAATTTATTAGGGGCTGTCCTAGATAACAACTAAAAAATCTATTTAGGTTAGAATGAACCAATGAGAAAAAGTCGTCTAAGTCAGCACAAACAAAATAAACTCATTGAGCTATTTGTTGCAGGTGTTACTGCAAGGACAGCAGCAGAGGTAGTCAATGTAAACAAAACGACTGCCGCAGATTACTTTCATCGTTTACGCCAACTCATCTATCAAAACAGCCTTCACTTAGAGATGTTTGAAGGTGAAATTGAAGCCGATGAAAGTTATTTTGGCGGTGCTCGCAAAGGCAAACGTGGTCGTGGTGCGGCAGGGAAAATTGCGGTATTCGGGCTTCTCAAGCGCAATGGCAAGGTTTATACCGTTGCGGTTCCAAATACGCAATCTGCCACCTTGTTACCCATTATTCGGGAGCAGGTAAAGCCTGATAGTATTGTTTACACCGATAATTATCGTAGTTATGACGTGCTTGATGTGAGTGAATTTAGTCATTTTCGTATCAATCACAGCACACATTTTGCTGAAAATCATAACCACATTAACGGAATTGAGAATTTTTGGAGCCAAGCAAAACGCCATTTACGCAAATTTAATGGTATCCCAAAAGCGCATTTTGAGCTTTATTTAAAGGAATGTGAATGGCGTTTTAATTACAGCAACATAAAAAGTCAAATTTCTATTTTAAAACAATTGGTTAAAGGGAGTTTAGTCTAGTTATCTAGGACAGCCCCATTTATTAATCCACCTCAACTAACGAGCTGTCGTTCCACAGTTCTTCTAAATATTCCATCAGGCGTTCTTTCTCGTCTTTGTTTTTAATCCCTGTTACATCTACGCCAGCTGCACTGGAAAAACGGATACGAATATGAATATCATCAAATTTTTCTGCGATCTTTCTAGGTAAAACCTCTTGTAGTTTGGCGATAATTTTTAATTGATATTCTTGGCGTTTTTTGTCGCTTTCTTTCATAAAACGGATGTCTAACTGTTTCATTATGTTCTCCTTGTTTTCTTGATTATTTATTCTGTTCAGCAAAAATGAGAAAATTTGCACCGCACTTTTATTTTTAGGGGGTTAAGCGGCAAATCGCATTTGCTTTTTAGGCTTCATTTGATGAATGGTATTGGTGATGACTCCAATAATTGGTAACGCAGACCACTTTTCACATTTGATGCTTTGCATTTTTGCGTCTAGCGGTAGAAAGATAAATTCTTTACCGTCATAGGCAGCAAACTCATATACGCAGAATTGGTGATTTTGTTCCATTACAACTAAATCACCAATACTAAGATGATCGCTTTGTTCCACCACAAGCATATCGCCCATTTCAATTCCCCACGCCAACATATTTGGATTGGTTACCTGAACAAAACAGGTTTTTTGTGGGCGTTTAATACAATATAGGTTTAAATCAAGTTTTCGATTAAAGGTTGAGTTGAAAGACTCACTATCCGTTAAAAATGGCATTGGCTGATAGGAAAATGGGGTTTGTTCGTTGAGGTAATTCATCATAATGCTCCGCTAATCATCAATTCACTGGTTGTTTATACAGTGAAGATAATACTGGTGTTTTATACAGTTCGTCAATACTGTATAAAAACTTTTTTTCACTTTTTTGTATGGCTAAGGCAAATCAAGGGAAGAAAGAAGAAAATAATGTGTTTTATCTAATTTAGAGGGAAATATTTCTATATTTATGCAAATAATATGCGTTAATTTACGATTTTATATTTTCTTTAGCACAAAATTAGGCTATCTTTACACTCGCTATGGGGGATCTAATTTTAGATCTGAATATCAACAATCTTCTGAAGTCATTGATCTTCAGTTTTAAACACAACATTGTAAATAATTATGAACACATCTCGTTTATATTCTCTGTTTTTTCACGGAAGTTTAGTGAAAAGAATTTCTATTGGTTTAGTGCTAGGTTTGCTACTTGCGATTATTGCGCCAAGCTTGCAATCTGTACTCGGTTTCAACCTTGCTGAAAAAGCGGGTTTTTTAGGTAAAGTGTTTGTGCGCTCATTGCGTGCCGTTGCGCCAATTCTTGTATTCTTATTGGTAATTTCAGCCATTGCGAATAAAAAAATTGGTACGCAAAGTAATATGAAAGCGGTGGTGGTTTTATATTTGTTAGGCACGTTCCTTGCAGCATTAACTGCGGTGTTATTTAGCTTTGCTTTTCCAACCGAAATCGCACTACAAACACAAGAAAATTCTTTATCGCCACCAAGCGAAGTTTCTCAAGTATTAGGCACATTAGTGTTAAATGTGGTGGACAACCCAATCAACGCGTTATTTAATGCCAACTTTATCGGTATCCTTTCTTGGGCAATCGGTTTAGGTGTTGTATTGCGCCACGCTTCAGATACCACTAAAAATGTGATGAATGATCTTTCTGAAGGGGTTTCAAAAATCGTTCACTTCATCATTAGCTTTGCGCCAATCGGGGTGTTTGGTTTAGTGGCAGAAACCCTTGCGGATAAAGGCTTGGGCGCATTACTTGATTATGTGCGTTTATTATGCGTATTAATCGGTGCGATGCTATTTACTGCGTTCGTAGTAAACCCAATTTTAGTGTACTGGAAAACACGCCGTAACCCATATCCATTAATTTGGACTTGTGTACGCGAAAGTGGTTTAACGGCTTTCTTCACGCGTAGCTCGGCGGCAAATATTCCTGTAAATATGGAATTAGCAAAACGCTTAAACTTAAATGAAGATACCTATTCTGTATCTATTCCGTTAGGTGCAAGTATTAATATGGCGGGTGCAGCAATTACCATCACTGTATTAACCTTAGCGGCAGTGCATACGTTAGGCGTGGAAGTTTCATTCCCAACAGCATTATTATTAAGTGTGGTAGCGAGCGTATGTGCTTGTGGTGCTTCTGGTGTGGCTGGTGGTTCATTATTATTAATTCCATTAGCTTGTAGCTTATTCGGTATTTCAAATGACATTGCTGCGCAAGTAATGGGTGTGGGCTTTATCATTGGGGTATTACAAGATTCTGCAGAAACCGCGTTAAACTCATCAACTGACGTGGTGTTTACCGCAGCGGTGTGTATTTCTGAAGAAGAAGCGCAAAAAAGCTAATCTTTACTCAAGATAAAAAAGAAAAAAGAGCGGATGAAAATTTCCGCTTTTTTTATAGGTAGCTAATATGATTAAGATCGAAAATGCAACATTCCAACTTGCTCATTATCAACGCTTAAAAATTGATGAATTATCCATTCAACCCAATGATTATTGGGGTGTGGTGGGTAGCAATGGCAGTGGCAAAACCGCACTCGCCTTGGCACTGGAAGGCAAATTGCCTTTATTGGAAGGCACAATGGAAAATCATTTCCAAACTATTTGTTCCCTTTCTTTTGAAAAACAACAGAAAATTGTTAGTGAAACCTTTAAAGATCGCAATAATGATGGCGTCAGCCCTGATGATTTCGGCAAAACGTCCAAGCAGACTATTTTGGCTGAACAGGGCAATCTAGCGTTATTTGAAGAATATATTTCTCTGTTAAAAATCACCGCACTTTTAGATCGTCCTTTTATCCAGCTATCCACAGGGGAAAGCCGTAAAGTATTGTTGTGCCAAGCCTTAGTGCAACAGCCTGATTTGCTAATTTTAGATGAGCCTTTTGAAGGGCTGGATCAGCAATCTGTCAAAGAATGGAAAGCATTGCTCGCTCAGTTACAACAAAAAATGGCGATTTTGCTGATCTTAAATCGTTTTGAAGATATTCCTGATGAAGCCAATCATCTCGCTCTGCTGGAACATCAAGAGGTTATTTTGCAAGGAGAACGCCAAACTATTGAGCAACAAAGTCTTTATCAACAACTTTGCTATGCAGAATCCGCCCAGCATATCCCCTTGCCTGAACGTGCTGTCCCTGAGATAAAACTCGATGAAAATCAACCGCTCTTTGAATTAGAACAGGTTACCATTCAATATGGCGAGAAAAAAATTCTTGATAAACTTGATTGGCGAGTTAAGCGTGGCGAAAACTGGTGGATCAAAGGCCCAAATGGTGCAGGAAAATCCACCTTGCTTTCGGTGATTAGTGGTGATCACCCGCAATCTTACGCCAATAAAGTGCGTTTATTTGGCAATCAACGCGGTTCGGGCGAAACGATTTGGCAAATCAAACAAAAAATCGGTTATGTCAGCAGCCAACTACATATGGATTATCGCGTGAATTGCTCCGCGCGAGATATGATCCTATCGGGCTTTTTTGACAGCATTGGCGTTTATCAAAAAGTGCCAGATGCCTTGCATATTAAAACGATGGAATGGCTTGCCCGCCTGAATTTAACCGCGCAAGCTAATCAGCCGTTTAAATCCTTGTCTTGGGGACAACAGCGTTTATTGCTGATCACTCGTGCAATGGTAAAACATCCGCCTGTATTGATCTTAGATGAACCCTTGCAAGGGCTAGACGGCGTGAATCGTAAACTGGTTAAAGGCTTTATTGATCAACTGGTGATGAACAGCGAAACGCAATTACTTTTTGTTTCCCACCAAGATCAAGACGCGCCAAGTTGTATCACCCATTTATTTGAATTTGTCAATGAAAATGGGCATTATCGCTATGTACAAAAGGCTATTTAATTTGTTAGACTTCAATCAGTTATCCCCCATTTTAAGGAGAGAAAAATGGAATTGTTAGACGGTTTTCCTGTTGCTGTGGTCGTCTTTGTTATCTTTGTGATTGTTGTGCTGTTTTCCACTTTGAAAACCGTACCGCAAGGCTATCATTGGACGATTGAACGCTTTGGACGCTACACCCGCACCCTCACCCCTGGACTAAATTTTGTTGTACCCTTTGTGGATCGTGTAGGGCGCAAAATTAATATGATGGAACAGGTGTTAGATATTCCTTCACAAGAAGTGATCTCAAAAGATAATGCCAATGTATCCATTGATGCCGTATGTTTCGTGCAAGTGATCGATGCGCGCCGTGCCGCTTATGAAGTAAACCATTTAGAGCAAGCGATCATCAATTTAACGATGACCAATATTCGTACTGTGCTAGGCTCAATGGAATTGGACGAAATGCTTTCACAGCGTGATAATATCAACGGACGTTTGTTATCCATTGTGGACGAAGCCACCAACCCTTGGGGCATTAAGGTAACGCGTATTGAGATCCGCGATGTGCGTCCACCACACGAATTAATCGCCGCAATGAATGCACAAATGAAAGCAGAACGTAATAAACGTGCTGAAATTTTAGAAGCAGAAGGGATTCGCCAAGCGGAAATCTTGCGCGCAGAAGGGGAAAAACAATCCCGTATTCTCAAAGCGGAAGGGGAACGTGCGGAAGCCTTTTTACAAGCGGAAGCCCGTGAGCGTGCCGCCGAAGCAGAAGCCAAAGCCACCCAAATGGTGTCGGAAGCTATTGCAGGCGGAAACACCAAAGCCATCAATTACTTTATCGCACAAAAATATACCGAAGCGTTAAAAGAAATTGGTGGTGCGAATAATAGTAAAGTGGTGTTAATGCCACTTGAAGCAGGCAATTTAATTGGTTCAGTAGCAGGCATTGCCGAGCTATTAAAAGGTGAAAAGCAATAATTTACCTATCAATATCAGGGGCATTGCCCCTTTAAATATAAACTAAGGGGATAAGTATGGAATGGCTCGCAACTTGGTCAGTGTGGCACTGGCTTATTTTAGGCTTTGGCTTATTAATTGCCGAAATTCTCATTCCGGGGGTATTTTTGCTCTGGTGGGGCTTGGCAGCCATTATTATCGCAGGCCTAATGGCATTATTTGTCACCTTATCCTTAACCTTTTTAGTGATTGGCTATGCCATTTTAGCCATTATTTTAAGTTTTTCTTGGTGGAAATACCAACACGGCAAAGATCTCCAAGATCAATCGCACACTTCATTAAACCAACGAGATCACGCAATGCTCGGCACAAAAGGCATTGTGCAAGAAATCAATGAAAACGGCATTGGGCGTGGTCATTTTGGCGACACCACTTGGCGGATCCAAGGCAAGCATTTGCAGGTTGGCGATGCCATTGAAGTGTATAACGTGGAAGGAATCACCTTGTTTGTTAAGAAAGTAGAATAGTACAATGAAACATTTAATTATTTTTGCTCACCCAAATGGGCAGGGCAGTTTTAATCACAGCGTATTAGAAGCGGTTGTTCGCAGTAGCCAAGAGCTTAATGTGGAAACTCAAGTGCGGGATTTATATCAGCTCGATTTTGACCCTGTGATTTCTTGGGCGGAATTGCAAGGGGCAAATCAAGGCATTACTCCTGCAGAAATTCGCGAAGAACATCGGCTCATTCGTGAGGCGGATTTGATCACTCTCGTTTATCCCCTATGGTGGATGGGTTTTCCTGCAATTTTGAAAGGCTATTTAGATCGCGTACTGAGCCACGGCTTTGCGTATAAAACAGAAGACGGACAATCTGTCGGCTTATTACAAGGCAAAAAAATGCAACAATTTATCACCCTCGGCAGCAATGTCGAAAAATATCAACAGCTCGGCATTGATAAATCCTTGCGTGATTGCTTGGTGGACGGCTTATTTAATTTTTGTGGCATTACTGATATTCAGCATAGATTTTTTGGCGATATTCATATTATTGATGATAAGGCACGCCAACAAATGCTTGAAGACGTAGCGCAAATTACTTCGCAAAATTTGACCGCACTTTTATCCGCAAAAGAAATCTCAAACAGCAAGGAAAATCCATAATGAGCAACGAAAACAGCCTGAACCATTTTTCTCTCATTAGCCGCTTATTCGGCA
The DNA here is from genome assembly GCF_900635775.1 of Avibacterium volantium. NCBI lineage: Bacteria > Pseudomonadati > Pseudomonadota > Gammaproteobacteria > Pasteurellales > Pasteurellaceae > Avibacterium > Avibacterium volantium. Next base: position 1,162,433 of record NZ_LR134167.1, read on the forward strand.
ATCTGTTTTACCGCTCACCGCAAGATGCCACCTTGCAAAATGTCTTTGCTTGGTTGCAACAAAAGCCACTCAATGGACTATGGCCTTTGGAAACGGATAAACAAAGCGAACAAGCCCTTGAAGCTTTACAAATGAAGATTGATTTAGCCTTATTAGATCAAGAATATCAGCGTTTATTTGCTGGCAAAAAAGCACTCGTGCCAATGAATATTGAAGCCTATGATCTTAAATCCGAAGATTTCATCGCTTTCCGTCAAGAGCGTGGAATGCCCGAATTAGAACAAAGTGCGGTGGATTTTCCGCTTGTTTTTCTCACCGCGTCTTGGATTGAAGATAACCTTGATTCCGTTGAAGCGCAACAAACCTTATTTGCGGAATTTCTACTGCCTTGCGCCACAAAATTCTTAAACGCCGTGGAAACGCAAGCCAATCTCCCTTTCTACCGCTCACTCGCCATTCTCTCACGAGAAATCCTTTCCTCAATGGCTGATGAGTTGGAAGAAACCGTTCTTTAGGGATAAAAATTTCTGAAAAACCACCGCACTTTGATGAGCAATGCCTATGAAAAAGGGTGAAAACATTATTTCACCCTTTTATTTTCTAATCATACAAACTTGGATCACTTTCATTTGGACGGGTTTTGAAACGCCGATGCAGCCACATATATTGTTCCACGCCTTGCAAGATTTCTTGTTCAACCACTTGATTCATTCGAGTGGCAATGTCAATTTCGGTATTGAGATCAGAAAAATCTACGGGCGCAGACACTTTTACGGTGTAGCCTGAGCCGTCCGCGTTGCGTAATGGCGCAAAAGGAATCACTTTGCTATTTGGGGAAGATTTCAATAAATAATAACTGCCCGTTGTGGTGGAAGCATCTTTCACCGCGAAGAAAGGCACAAAAACAGCATTTTTCCGCCCGTAATCGTGATCGGGCGCATACCAAATAATTTCACCATGGCGTAAAGCTTTGATCATATTGCGCAAATCTTTGCGATCAAGCATATCTTTGTTAGAGCGTAGCCTTCCCCAAGTTTGCAGCCAATCCATTAGTGGATTATCGTTTGGGCGATAAACCCCAATGCCGGGGGTGTAAAGCCCTAAAATTCTTCCCCCTAGCTCAAGGGTAAGAAAATGCACGCCCGTTAGAATCACGCCGTCTTTTTGGTAGGTTTTTAGGTATTCAATGCCTTCCACCTTCGACCATTTTTTAATCCGTTTATCCGACCAAAACCACGCCATTCCCGTTTCAATAATCGCCATTCCGGTGGCTTTCACATTCTCTTGCGCAATTTTATCAATTTGCTGTTCGCTATAATCAGGGAAACAAAGAGTAAGATTTCGCTTAGCGATTTTCATTCGCCGCTTGCCAACGCTTAACTTAGAAAATAGCCAGCCTAATCCATTCCCTATCTTTAACAAAAGGGGATACGGTAAGAAAAGAATGAGCCGCCAAATGGCTAAACCAATCCAAAATCCCCAATATTTTGGGGCGAGAAATGCACGTTGAAATCTTGGAAGTGATGAATTTGCCATAACTAAAAGAGAGCTGTTCGTTAAAATTGGTTTAATCAAAGCGGTAGTTTAGCGGAAATTTTAGTAAATAGCATTTATCCTATGGTAAAATCTGCAAAAATTTGTCATTTAATAGAAAAGAATGAGGTCAAAATGGCGCAATATTCTACTCAATTTCAGCAAGCCAAAGTGCTTGTTCTTGGCGATGTGATGTTAGATCGCTACTGGTTTGGTGCGACAAATCGCATCTCCCCTGAAGCACCAGTGCCAGTGGTACGCGTGCAAGAAAATGAAGAACGTGCCGGCGGGGCGGCAAATGTAGCGATGAATATTGCCTCGCTTAATGTGCCTGTTCAGTTACTTGGCTTAACAGGGCAAGACGAAGCGGGCACAGCGCTTTCAACAATGTTGGAAAAGCAAAACATTGATTGCAATTTTGTGCAATTAGCCAGCCACCCAACCATCACCAAATTACGCATACTTTCTCGCCATCAGCAATTATTACGCCTTGATTTTGAAGAAGATTTTCATAATGTAGAAAGCGATTTATTATTAGAGAAATTACAAAGTGCGGTGCAAAATTTCGGCGCTTTGATCCTTTCTGATTATGGCAAAGGCACACTTAATCAAGTGCAAGCAATGATCCAAATTGCCCGTCAAGCCAACGTGCCAGTGCTAATTGATCCAAAAGGCACGGATTTTGAACGCTACCGCGGCGCAACCTTATTAACCCCAAATATGTCAGAATTTGAAGCAGTGGTGGGCAAATGCCATAGCGAAGATGACATTGTGGAAAAAGGCTTAAAATTAATCCGTGATATTGAATTAAGTGCTTTATTGGTTACCCGTTCTGAAAAAGGAATGACTCTACTCCGCCCAGATCAACCGCCGTTCCACTTGCCAACAGAAGCGAAAGAAGTCTTCGATGTAACCGGTGCTGGCGATACCGTTATCAGTGTCTTGGCAACGGCATTGGCAGATGGCCGCAGCTTTGAAGAATCCTGCTATTTAGCCAATGTTGCTGCAGGCATTGTGGTGGGAAAATTAGGGACTTCTACGGTGTCGAACGTAGAATTAGAAAACGCCATTCACGGACGTACAACCACTGGCTTTGGCGTGATGAACGAACAACAACTTAAAGAAGCGGTGGTGCAAGCCAAGCAGCGCGGTGAAAAAATCGTAATGACCAACGGCGTGTTTGACATTATTCACCCCGGCCACGTTTCTTATTTAGATAATGCACGCAAACTTGGCGATCGATTGATTGTGGCAGTAAACAGCGATGCCTCAGTGAAACGCTTAAAAGGCGAAAGCCGCCCAATCAACCCACTAGAAGCCAGAATGGCTGTACTCGCCGGGCTTGCCGCAGTGGATTGGGTAGTGGAATTTAGCGAGGACACCCCACAACGTTTAATCAGCGAAGTGCTGCCTGATCTGTTAGTCAAAGGCGGTGATTACAAACCAGAAGAAATCGCAGGCGGAAAAGAGGTTATCGCCAACGGTGGCGAAGTCAAAGTACTAAATTTCGAAAACGGCTTTTCAAGCAGTAATGTGATTAATAAAATTCGTAGTTTGAAGTAATACAGCTAAATAGGATGAGATATAGGATAAAAGTTCTGCTTTTTAATTTTATATTCCTAGCGCTTTATAGGATATAAACTTGAATTTGTTTCTCTTTCTCTTAGTTTTAGTAATATGGTCTAGTTAGTTGAATTAAGGTCATTAAAGCACTCTAATAAAATCCATTGAAAAAACAGAAAAAAAGCTTATGATGAACTAGTGGAATATCCCACGATTCATTAAGAAGGAAAATAGTATGGCTTTAGGCTGGTATGAATTGAAAAAAGCAAGTGATGGTCAATTTATGTTTAACCTTTATGCGGCGAACTCGCAAATTATCTTGACCAGTGAATTGTATAAAACCAAAGCATCTGCGCTAAATGGCATTGAATCTGTGCAAAAAAATGGTAGCGATGAGGCGAATTTTGAGTTCCGCGTGGCGAAAAATGAGAAACCTTATTTCGTATTGAAAGCAAAAAATCATCAAGAAATCGGACGCAGCCAATATTATGCTTCTCAAGAAGGGGCAAAAAATGGGGTGAAATCAGTAATGAACAACGCGCCAACAACGCAAATCAAAGATTTAACTGCCTAATTTAAAAGATAAAAGCGAGAGTTTCTCGCTTTTCTTTTATCAACATTATAGATTATTTAATCCCCGAAATTTCCCCTTGAAAATTCCTTATAACCTTGTAGGATTTGGATATGTCATCAAGATAAAAGGAGCAAGAAAATGACAAAAAACCTTATCGGCCTAGGCGTGGCAGGCAATTTTGCAGGGCATTTGGAACAAGCGGGTGAGGCGAAAGATTTTGCCCAAGTGAAAACGACAGAAACCCATCAACCCAAAGCAATTTTTCCTTTTTATGTGCCTGCAGAAAACTTAGGCGAGTATGACTTTTTGGCGGTCAATCCGTTAAGTGCCGAATATATTCGTTTTCCGCAAGCGGGAGCAGATAATTTGCAGATTGAGCCTGAAATTGCCCTGTTGTGTGAAGTGCAATATTCTGGCGAAAAAGTTACCGCACTTTTGCCTTACGCCTTTGCGGCTTATAACGATTGTTCAATCCGCCGCCCTAATGCCAATAAAATTTGTGAAAAGAAAAACTGGGGTTCGGAAACTAAGGGCTTGGCGGCGACAACCATTCCGCTCACGTCCTTTGATTTAGGCAGTGAAATTGATGATTATCGCATTGCTTGCTTTCATAAACGTGATGGCAAGATGAATGCTTATGGCGTGGATAGCCCAGCTTTAGGATATAGCTATTTCCATCAAAAATTGCTTGATTGGATTGTGGGACAAATGAATAATCAGCCTGATTTCGGCCCGATGAATCATATCGCTGATTTGTTGAAAAAAGCCCATTATCCAACCCAAGCGATCATTAGCATTGGTGCAACACGCTATACAGAATTTGGTACGAGCCATTTTCTGCAACCTGACGATGTGAGCATTGTGGTGGTGTATAACGGCAAGAAATATTCAGCTCAACAAATTGAGCAAATGGCAGCACAAGAACGTTTTGCAGAAGATATTTCAGCCCTTGTACAAAAGGTGATTTAGCTATATTTGAAGAATAAGGGGAAATATTCCCCTTTTCTTTAGCGTTTCGCTGTTTAGGCTCGCCGTAGCGACACTTCGCCGCCATTAAATCGCACAAGGCCTTGTTCCGTTTCTAATAACAGGTAGCCTTCGCTGTCTATGCCACGTTCAATGCCGTGTTGACTTGAATTTTCGCTGATCAAGCTCACGGGCTGATTAAGAAAAGCGTCCCATTCCGTCCAGCGTGAATGAAAAAATGCCATTCCTTTTTGTTCAAAGAGATCGAGATAATGATAAAGCCGCTGCACTAGCGCGATGATGATTTCATCGCGATCAAAGTGCGGTAGAATTTCTCGTAATTCTGCCCAAGGTTGATTAATATTGGCTTGTTTCGGCAAGGCAAGGTTAATGCCAATGCCAATAATCAAATTCAGCAAGCCATTCTTACGATTAGCAATTTCCACCAGCACGCCCGCCAGCTTTCGCCCTTGCAATAACACATCATTCGGCCATTTTAACCCGATTCTTTGCGCGCCAAAGGCTTGCAAGGTTTCTGCAATGGCAATGCCGATAACTAAACTCAGCCCATTCAGCGAAATATGCGGTGGAAATGTCCAGTAGGCGCTGAGAATAATCTGCCCTGTAAAAGGCGAAAGCCAATCACGTCCACGTCGCCCACGCCCTGCGTATTGATATTCCGCCAAGCACAGCTGCCCTTTTTCTAGCTGCGCAATCTGTTCCAATAAAAATTGATTTGTGGAATGAATCACAGGTTTGACCAGCACGGGATAAGGCGCAAGGCGTTGCTTTATTTTCTCCGCCGAAAGCAAGGGCAATTCTGGCTTAAGCCAGATTTCATCACTGTTCCGTTCAAACTTAATGCCCTGTTCGCTTAGCGCCTGAATATGAGCATTGATTTGCGTTTCATCACAATGTAAAAGTGCGGTCAAATTTTGGCGAGAATTTTTCTTGCCGTCTGCCAACAAGGTTAAAAGCTCAAACATTTCTTTTCCTTTTATGATTTTCCCTTTTTATAAATAGTCGCGAATTTTTTAAATACAAAAAATATTTGCGGTTTGCCATTCCCAAATCAGCATAAACTCTGTATAATCCCGCCGCAATATTTTTTACCCTTTTTTCATATTAACCTTAGGGATTTTCCCTTCTACAGAGAGAGAATATTGCTATGCTACGCGTATTAAAAGAAGCCCTCACGTTTGATGATGTCCTTCTCGTTCCAGCACATTCCACCGTGCTGCCAAACACTGCCGATTTATCCACGCAATTAACTAAAACCATTCGTTTAAATATCCCAATGCTTTCTGCCGCAATGGATACCGTTACCGAAGCGAAACTTGCCATTTCCCTTGCGCAAGAAGGCGGTATTGGGTTCATTCATAAAAATATGAGCATTGAACGCCAAGCGGATCGCGTGCGTAAAGTGAAAAAATTTGAAAGCGGCATTGTTTCCGATCCTATCACAGTTACCCCTGATTTAACTATTGGCGAGTTAGCGGAAATCGTGAAGAAAAATGGTTTTGCAAGCTTCCCTGTGGTGAGCAGCCAAGGCGCGTTAGAAGGCATTATCACAGGGCGCGATACGCGTTTTGTGAAAGATATGAATAAAACTGTTGCGGATCTGATGACGCCAAAAGATCGCTTAGTTACCGTAAAAGAAGGCGCATCTAGCCAAGAAATTTTCAGCTTAATGCACGCACACCGTGTAGAGAAAGTGCTCGTGGTGAATGATGATTTCAAATTAAAAGGAATGATCACCTTAAAAGACTTCCAAAAAACCGAACAAAAACCTAACGCGTGTAAAGATGAATTCGGTCGTTTACGCGTGGGTGCAGCAGTAGGCGCTGGCGCAGGTAATGAAGAGCGTATCGAAGCCCTTGTGCAAGCCGGCGTGGACGTGTTGTTAATTGACTCTTCCCACGGACATTCTGAAGGTGTGTTGCAGCGTGTGCGTGAAACCCGTGCGAAATATCCTGATTTGCCAATTATTGCAGGTAATGTGGCAACAGCAGAAGGCGCCATTGCCCTTGCTGATGCTGGGGCAAGTGCGGTGAAAATTGGTATCGGCCCTGGTTCAATTTGTACCACGCGAATTGTTACTGGCGTGGGTGTACCACAAATCACCGCCATTGCCGATGCGGCTGAAGCCTTAAAAGATCGCGGTATTCCTGTTATTGCTGACGGCGGTATCCGTTATTCCGGCGATATTGCCAAAGCGATTGCCGCTGGCGCAAGTTGCGTAATGGTAGGTTCAATGTTCGCAGGGACAGAAGAAGCACCGGGGGAAATCGAATTATTCCAAGGACGTGCCTTTAAATCTTACCGTGGAATGGGATCCTTAGGTGCAATGAGCAAAGGTTCGTCCGACCGCTATTTCCAAAGCGATAACGCCGCCGATAAACTGGTGCCAGAAGGCATTGAGGGACGCATTCCATATAAAGGCTATTTAAAAGAAATTATCCACCAACAAATGGGCGGCTTACGTTCTTGTATGGGCTTAACCGGCTGCGCCACCATTGAAGATCTGCGCACCAAAGCGCAATTCGTACGCATCAGTGGTGCCGGCATCAAAGAAAGCCACGTCCACGATGTTACCATTACGAAAGAAGCGCCGAATTATAGAATGGGCTAAATAAAAGTGCGGTCAATTTTTTGGAGGTTTTATAGATGAAATTTATTAGGATGTTAAGTTTAAGCACTCTACTATTAACAGGATGTGCAATGTTTTATCCTCAATACAGTGGAGAAAGTACAGCTGATTCTCAATTAAAATCTGATACTGAGCGAGCTTTAATTTTCCCATTTGTGCATTACTATAGTTGTTCTATAGGAAAGATAAAAATTCATACACAAATATTAAATGTTGAACAAGAGCCTAATAGTAATACATTAAAATTGGCTCAAGAATTATGGAAAGTAAATGCTTGCGGAAATCTTAAAGATATTTATATAGATTTCATCCCTGATGGACATGGTGGCACTTTTATAAAAAGTAGATTTACACCTTAAAAATATTATTAATTCTGAGAAAAATAAAAAATGAACAACATCCACAATCACAAAATTTTAATCTTAGACTTTGGTTCGCAATATACCCAACTTATCGCTCGCCGTGTGCGGGAAATTGGGGTGTATTGTGAGCTATGGGCTTGGGACGTAACGGAAGAACAAATCCGCGAATTTAATCCAACAGGGATTATTCTTTCTGGTGGGCCGGAAAGCACCACGGAAGAAAACAGCCCACGCGCGCCTGAATATGTGTTTAACGCGGGCGTGCCTGTGTTGGGCATTTGTTACGGAATGCAAACAATGGCAATGCAGCTTGGCGGTTTAACCGAAACTTCCGATCACCGCGAATTTGGCTATGCCTCTGTTTTGCTTGAAAATACCACCGCACTTTTCGCGGGCTTAGATGATGGTGATCACAAGTTAGATGTTTGGATGAGCCACGGCGATAAAGTTACCCAATTACCACCGCACTTTCAAATCACGGGAACAACGCCAACTTGCCCGATTGCAACGATGTCCGATGAAAACCGCCACTTCTATGGCGTACAATTTCACCCTGAAGTGACTCACACCAAAAGCGGCTTAGCCCTTTTAACCAATTTTGTGGTAAACATTTGTGGCTGTGAACGCAACTGGACACCAGAAAATATCATCGAAGATGCCGTGGCTCGCATTAAAGCGCAAGTGGGCGATGACGAAGTGATTTTAGGTTTGTCAGGCGGCGTGGACTCTTCCGTTACCGCTTTATTATTACACCGAGCTATCGGCAAAAATCTACACTGTGTTTTCGTGGACAACGGCTTATTACGCTTAAACGAAGCCGATCAAGTGATGGAAATGTTCGGCGATAAATTCGGCTTAAACATTATTCGAGTGGACGCCGAAGATCGTTTCTTAAACGCATTAAAAGGCATTTCAGATCCAGAAGCGAAACGCAAAATGATCGGTAAAGTGTTCGTTGATGTGTTTGATGACGAATCAAAAAAACTCAGCAGCGTCAAATGGTTAGCGCAAGGCACGATTTATCCTGATGTGATCGAGTCTGCCGCAAGCAAAACGGGCAAAGCACATGTGATCAAATCTCACCACAACGTGGGCGGATTGCCAGATTATATGAAACTGGGCTTGGTAGAGCCATTACGCGAATTGTTTAAAGATGAAGTGCGTAAAATCGGCTTAGCCCTCGGGCTTCCAGCAGAAATGCTCAATCGCCACCCATTCCCCGGCCCAGGCTTAGGCGTACGCGTGCTAGGCGAAGTGAAAAAAGAATACTGCGATTTACTCCGCCGTGCCGATGCTATCTTTATTGAAGAGCTTTACAATTCAGGCTGGTACTACAAAGTCAGTCAAGCCTTCACCGTATTCCTACCAGTAAAATCCGTAGGCGTAATGGGCGATGGACGTAAATACGACTGGGTTGTTTCCCTCCGTGCAGTAGAAACCATTGATTTTATGACCGCACATTGGGCGCACCTGCCTTATGACCTACTCGGCAAAATCTCCAACCGGATCATCAACGAAGTGGACGGCATCTCCCGCGTGGTTTATGACGTCAGCGGAAAACCACCTGCGACGATTGAGTGGGAGTAGGAGACACTGCTCAAAAGTATGCAAGGAAGATGTATATATGAGGTGGCTTGCTATATGTTTAAATTTGCAATTGGCAGCTACCTACAATTTTATATTGTATATAACAAAGTTTTTTATTAATGAAGAATTTTGATTTCAAAGAAAAAGGCGAAATCTCCATTTCGCCTTTTTAATACAATTATTTCGCAATCCGTTTGTATTTAATACGATGAGGTTGCACAGCATCAGCGCCGAAGGTTTTCTTTTTCCATTCTTCATAGTCTGAGAAGTTGCCTTCATAGAAGGTAACTTTGCCTTCATCGCCGTAATCCAAAATATGGGTCGCGATACGGTCTAAGAACCAGCGGTCGTGGGAAATCACCATCGCACAACCCGGGAATTCTAAGATCGCATTTTCTAAGGCGCGCAAGGTTTCTACGTCAAGATCGTTGGTTGGTTCGTCTAATAACAGCACGTTACCGCCTGCTTGCAATAGCTTAGCTAAATGTAAGCGTCCACGTTCCCCACCTGAAAGCTCACCAACGCGTTTTTGTTGATCGACACCTTTGAAGTTGAAGCGTCCCACATAAGCACGGCTTGGGATTTCAAAGTTGCCAATACGCAAAATATCTTGCCCATGTGAAACTTCTTCCCATACGGTTTTGCTGTCGTCCATTTCATCACGGAACTGATCCACAGAAGAAAGCACCACAGTATCACCAAGGGTGATGCTACCGTTATCTGGCTGCTCTTGCCCTGAAAGCATACGGAAAAGGGTGGATTTCCCTGCGCCGTTCGCCCCGATAATACCCACAATCGCACCTTTTGGAATGCTGAAAGATAAGTCATCAATCAAAGTGCGATCGCCATAGGATTTACTCAAATTGCTCACTTCGATTACTTTATCCCCTAAGCGTGGGCCAGGTGGAATAAATAACTCATTGGTTTCATTACGTTTTTGGTATTCACCGCTGTTTAACTCTTCAAAGCGAGCCATACGCGCCTTGCTTTTTGCTTGACGGCCTTTTGGATTCTGGCGAACCCATTCTAATTCTTTTTCAATGGATTTTTGGCGAGCAGATTCAGCCGCGGCTTCTTGGGCTAAGCGTTTTTCTTTTTGTTCTAGCCAAGAAGAATAGTTGCCCTCCCAAGGAATGCCTTCACCACGGTCAAGCTCTAAGATCCAGCCAGCTACATTATCTAGGAAGTAACGGTCGTGAGTGATGGCAACTACTGTGCCTTCATAATCGTGTAAGAAACGCTCTAACCAAGCCACGGATTCAGCATCTAAGTGGTTGGTTGGCTCATCTAATAAGAGCATATCTGGTTTTTCGAGCAATAAACGGCAAAGCGCCACACGGCGGCGTTCGCCCCCTGAAAGATGCTCGATTTTTGCGTCCCAATCTGGTAAACGCAAGGCATCAGCGGCACGCTCCAGTTGGTTATCCAAATTATGCCCGTCGTGTGCTTGAATAATGGCTTCTAGTTTTGCTTGTTCTGCGGCAAGTTTATCAAAATCCGCATCAGGATCGGCATAAAGCCCATAGACTTCATCTAAACGATTTAACGCGGTTTTCACTTCCGCCACGGCTTCTTCTACCGCTTCACGCACGGTTTGTTGTGGATCAAGTTTGGGTTCTTGTGGAAGATAACCGATTTTGATCCCTGGCTGTGGACGCGCTTCGCCTTCAAATTCTTTATCCACGCCTGCCATAATGCGCAACAGGGTAGATTTCCCCGCACCATTTAACCCCAGCACACCAATTTTTGCGCCTGGGAAAAAGCTCAAGGAAATATCTTTTAAAATATGACGTTTCGGCGGCACAACCTTACCGACACGGTGCATAGTATAAACAAATTGTGATGACATAAATTGTTCTCTTAGCTGTAAAAAGTGCGGGTTATTTTACTTGAGATTTTACCTTTTGGCGAATTGAAAGCGAAAAAAAACCTCCCAAAAGGGAGGTAGGAAAGTAGTTTAGCTATTTATTTTGATTATTTTATTTAGGAACTTTATGAATATCAAGCAATCACTTGACAGGGCATATACTACCGATAAGCTGTTGATAAATAAATGATGAATTTACATTTTTTTGATATAAATCACAGAAATAGAGTTTTTTTGTTAGATTTTGTTGTTTAAATCAGCAAATGGCATTTTGTCTGCCTTTGGATTTAGTGGTAGGATTTTGCTTTCTTTTGTTTTAGTAAGGAAGATTATGTTCAAAAAATGCTTGAGGCTATTGGCTTTAGTTCCGTTGCTCAGTGTTGCCCACCCGCACGCCTTTATTGATATGCAAAGTAAGGTGTTGGTGGAAAAAGGGGAGTTAGTTGGGTTTTCGATGCAGTGGGTGCTTGATGAGCCAAGTTCTGCCAGTATTATTTATGATTTAGCCCAGTCCACGCAGCCGAGCGATAAGCAAAGGTTGATTGATGAAGCAATGAAAAATATTGTCAATGAGCATTATTTTAGCTATCTCTTTGATAAAGATAAGAAAAAGATTAAGTACAAAGCGCAGCCGCAAAATTATGGAATGAAATCAAATGGCACACAAGTGATGTATTATTTTGATTTTTTGTTGTCTAAGCCCCAAGTGCTGAAGGAAAACCAGTTTGAATTAGCGACATACGATCCCACTTATTTTGTGGCAATGACTTATCCAACGCAGAAGAAACCTACAGAAAATAAACCCATAGAAAATAAACCCATAGAAATTAAGCAAAGTGCGGTGGATTTTTCACAACTTCCAGCCCAATGTACGGGCAAAGTGATTGAACCGAATGTTGATGAAAAGATGCGCGAATATGCCGCATCTTTAGATCGTAGTCAGCGTGATGAGGACCCTTCCCTTGGCAAGGTTTTTAGCCAAAAAGTGGAGATCATATGCAATTAACTAACAACATAAAAAAAGCGATTAAGTATTTGCTAATATTGCTATTACTAGTGGGAATTGGCTTTTATGCTTTGCCTTATTTATTTGGGCAAACGATCATTTGGCAGAAAATCTTTAATCAACATATTTCGGGGTATTTGCATCAAGTTAAACAATATCCCGTACAAGCGGGATTAGGTTTAATCTTGATCAGTTTTCTCTACGGCGTGTTGCACGCACTTGGCCCAGGCCACGGTAAATTTGTCATTGCCAGTTATCTATCCACCCACCAAGCGAAATTAAAAACCAGCGTTCAGCTCACCTTGTTGTCTTCTTTAATGCAAGGCGTGGTGGCGGTGGTGGCGACCTCCATTATTGTGGTGGGATTGCGTTTGTCTTCCCATTATTTCAAATTGAGCCAATTGTGGCTTGAACGATCTGCTTTTATTTTAATGTTCTTGCTAGGCGCATATTGGATTTATCAAAGTGCGGTGAAATTTTTGCGAGAATTTCGCCACAAGAAACGCAGCATTTCAGTGGGAAAAATTCACGCCATCAAACCGATTTCGGCAAAAGCAATTTCAGAAAAATCGGTTCAGCTTGTGCAATCTCATTGTGATCATAGCGAGCACGCAGAGGGTTGCAGTTGTGGACATCAACACTTGCCGAGTTCGCAGCAATTAGACAAGGCGACCAATTTTAAATCTCGTTTGCTTGTGATTTTAACCATTGGAATGCGGCCTTGCTCAGGGGCGATTTTTATTCTTTTTCTTTCCTATATGCTGGATCTTTATCAATGGGGAATGGCAGCGGCAATGGCGATGGCAGTGGGAACAGGGATTACGCTATCTTTATTTGCCTTGATTGTGCAATATGCAAGGCAGACTGCGGTGAAATTAGGGCGTTGGTATGTGAGCGCAGAACATTCTCCTTATGCCGAAATTGTGGTGAAATTGATCGCAGGATTTGTGGTGATCTTCTTTGCGACAGCATTATTTTATGGCACAACCTTGCCTGTGCGTGGTGGGGCGGTGCTATTTGGCGGATAATCTTCAGATGAAAAATAGGGGTGAAATTTCACCCCTTTTTCTTTTCATCGTATCACGCGTTCAGCTTAAAGTGCGGTGTAAATTAACAAAGAATTATAAGCTACATAGCACAGAAATAGCACCAATCCTTCAACTCGGTTAATTCGCCCATTTTTTCCTTTGAAACCGTAACCAAATAAAAACAGTAAGCCTGTTAATGCAATCATAACGAGCATATCTCGGCTAAACACTTCGGGCGTGGCTTGAATAGGGCTGATTGCGCCAGCAATGCCGACCACTGCAAGGGTGTTAAACAGGTTCGAGCCAATAATATTGCCTACCGCGAGATCTAATTCATTTTTTCTCGCTGCCATAATGGAAGCCGCCAATTCAGGCAATGATGTGCCAATGGCGACAATGGTTAAACCGATAATCAAATCACTTACGCCTAAATAGGTGGCAATATTCACCGCGCCCCACACTAATAATTGCGAGCTAGCCATTAATAATGCCAAGCCAATCACTAACCACAACACCGCAGTTTTCAACGGCATTTGTGATTTTTCTTTGAGTTCATCGCTAATGTCTTGTTCAAGGCTATCGCCTGAATGTCTTGTACCTTGCCAAATTGTCCAGCCCATATAGAAGGTGAATACCGCCAGTAAAATCAGCGCGTCAAGGCGAGAAATGGTGGCGTCATAAATTAAAAAGGCAGAAAGGAGGGTAACTAGCATTAACACGGGCAATTCTTTTTTTAGCACCTGCGAATTGACCATAATCGGCTTAATCATTGCGGTTACCCCTAAAATCAAGGCAATATTGGTGATGTTTGAGCCATAAGCATTTCCGAGCGCAATTCCCGGGCTGTGATTTAATGCAGAAAGCGCTGAAACAATAATTTCAGGCGCAGAAGTACCAAAACCAATAATTACAATGCCGATCAACAAGGGCGACATACCTAAATAACTGGCGAGAGAAGCCGCACCGTCAATAAAACGATCTGCACTCCAGACTAAAATCGCCAATCCGACCAGTATAGCGAGAAAAGATAAAAACATTTGCGTGTCCTATAAATGATGAAAAGTAACGAATATTATCATTATTATGAAAGGCTGATGAGAAAAAAATAAAAGCCCATAAGGAGGATATGGGCTTTAAGCTCTTTTGGAACGAAATAGCTTTTATAAAAGGAGACAAATAAAAACTGCCAAAAGAGAAAATTGGCTCCTCCTGCTGGACTTGAACCAGCGACATACGGATTAACAGTCCGCCGTTCTACCGACTGAACTAAGGAGGAATAATTCTGTATCATTAGGAATTGGTCGCAGATGATAATGATCTGTCTTTCCTTTGTCAACAGTGAAATTAAAAAAATTTTGAAAAATTATGTTCTTTTTTTATATCCACAGCGCCTGTGGATAAGTCTGTGAGTTTTAATTTGAAAAAATCGCCGAGCCCTTGAAAAAACTAGGGTTTTGCGAATTGGCAATAAAATTGATTGTAAAATAGCATTTCTTTATTTATCAATAAGTTAATAAAAATCTAGAAATTTTTTTAAAATTTTTTTTGATTTTGTGAGATTTCAATCTTGACAAATATAAGTCTGTGTAAAACTTAAAATTTTGCTCAAGCCGAATGTAAAAAATTATGTTAAAATTGACCGCACTTTTCGGATAGGCAGTTTTTTTATGAGTAACAAAATTCACAGCAAACCTTTTATTCTTCATTCTGATTTTTCGCCTTCTGGCGACCAACCTCAGGCGATAGAAAAGCTGAGTGAAAATCTCAATGATGGTTTAGCGCACCAAACCCTGCTTGGGGTAACGGGATCGGGCAAAACCTTTACCATTGCCAATGTGATTGCCAAGCTCAATCGCCCTGCAATGTTGCTTGCGCCAAATAAAACCCTTGCCGCGCAGCTTTATGCGGAAATGAAAGCCTTTTTCCCTGAAAATGCGGTGGAATATTTTGTTTCTTATTATGATTATTATCAGCCAGAAGCCTATGTGCCGAGCAGCGACACCTTTATTGAAAAAGATGCATCCATTAACGATCAAATCGAGCAAATGCGGCTGTCTGCCACTAAATCTTTTTTAGAGCGCCGCGATACCATCGTTGTGGCGTCCGTTTCTGCCATTTATGGTTTGGGCGATCCCGATAGCTATCTCAAAATGATGTTGCACTTGCAAACAGGAGCGATCATCAACCAGCGAGAAATTTTGACAAAATTGGCAGAGCTACAATACACACGCAACGATCAAGCATTTCAGCGCGGCACATTCAGAGTGCGGGGCGAAATTATTGATATTTTTCCTGCGGAATCTGATGATCAAGCCATTCGCATTGAATTATTTGATGACGAAATTGAACGCCTGAGCCTTTTTGATCCGCTGACTGGCACGAATTTTGGCGCGGTGCCGCGTTATACCATTTATCCGAAAACCCACTATGTTACGCCACGTGAACGGATTTTAGAAGCCATCGATCAAATCAAAACAGAATTGGCACAACGGCGAGAATACTTCATCAAAGAAAATAAATTGCTGGAAGAACAACGTATTACCCAACGCACACAGTTTGACATTGAAATGATGAATGAATTGGGCTATTGCTCGGGTATTGAAAATTATTCACGCTATTTATCGGGGCGTAAAGAAGGCGAGTCGCCACCGACATTGTTTGATTATATTCCTGCAGACGGTTTGCTGATTATTGATGAATCTCACGTTACTGTGCCACAAATTGGTGGAATGTATCGCGGCGACCGCTCACGCAAAGAAACCTTGGTGGAATATGGCTTCCGCTTGCCTTCTGCACTGGATAACCGCCCATTAAAATTTGAAGAATTTGAACGCCTCGCACCGCAAACCATTTATGTTTCCGCCACGCCCGGCCCTTACGAATTAGAAAAATCGGGCAGTGAAATTATCGATCAAGTGGTGCGCCCAACAGGCTTGCTCGATCCTGAAATTGAAATCCGTCCTGTGGCAATTCAGGTGGACGATTTGCTTTCCGAAGCACGCCAAAGAGCGGATAAAAATGAGCGCGTTTTGGTAACCACATTAACCAAACGAATGGCGGAAGATCTGACCGATTATTTAGAAGAACACGGCGTGCGCGTGCGTTATCTACACTCCGACATTGACACCGTAGAACGGGTGGAAATTATCCGCGATCTCCGCTTAGGGGAATTCGACGTGCTAGTGGGAATTAACTTATTGCGGGAAGGGCTGGATATTCCCGAAGTGTCTTTGGTGGCGATTTTAGATGCAGATAAAGAAGGCTTTTTGCGTTCCGAACGCTCATTGATCCAAACCATTGGGCGTGCGGCGAGAAACTTAAATGGTAAAGCCATTTTATACGCGGACAGCATCACCAAATCAATGGAAAAAGCCATCAACGAAACCAACCGCCGCCGTGAAAAACAAATGAAATACAACGAAGAACACGGCATTGTACCGCAAGCGTTGAACAAAAAAGTGGGCGAATTGCTTGATATTGGCCAAGGCGCAACCAACAACAAAGCAAAAAGCAAACAAAAACAAAAATCCGTGGCAGAACCCACCGCACTTTATCAACCAACTAGCAGCAAAGAACTTCAGCAACAAATCAAAAAACTGGAACAGCAAATGTACAAACACGCCCAAGACTTGGAATTTGAAAAAGCCGCCGCCGTGCGTGATCAGTTGCATCAGTTACGGGAAAGGTTTTTGGAGAATTAAATCTTATTTTTACAGAAATTATTAATGAAATTTTTCCAGAATAGTTTGTTGGAAGAATTGTTAACAATAAATATATAAAATTCTGCTAAGGCCTTATTTCCATTAGGAAATAAGGCTTTTTGTGGATTATTCGTAATGAAAATGAAATTCTTGCACTAAATCTGCACTGAGGCTTTTGGCGACAGGGCAGGTGTGAGCGGCGGCTTCTAAGGTGGCTCGTGTGCGTTCATCGAGATCTTTGCTAAGATAAAAATCTAGTACAACGCGAGCCACTCGGCGTGGGTTAAGTGCCATTTCTTTTTGAACTTCAATGCGTGCTCCTTGTAAATCTACGCCAAGATCTCTTGCTCGAATTCCCATAATCGTCATTGCACAAGCTGCGAGTGAGGCGGCAAGTAAATCTGTTGGTGAGAATGCTTCCCCTTTGCCGTTATTATCCACTGGGGCATCGGTGGAAATTTTGTCGCCACTTTGTAAGTGAATTAAATCGTTGTGTAGATCTCCAGTGTAATGAATGGTTGAAATATGTGCCATAGGAACTCCTTGTTGAGATGATTTATAGTCTAGTTAGAGTAAAAGGAAAGTAGATTGAGAGCAAGATAAAATTATTTTTTTTATTTAGAAAAATAATTATGGAAAATGCTGTTTGAATAAGTTAAACAGCATTTTTGTAAGTGCGGTGCTTTTTTTTAAATTTAGTTTAAAAGCCCAAGTAAAGCATCAATAAGTGGCACAATAGGAATAAATAATAGGGTGCTTGTGGTTACGATATTGGTGGCAAAGGATACATCGCCTTTGGCTTCATTTGCGAGAATAGGCAATATGGCGAGAGCAGAAACAGAGGATTGCAGAATAAGCGTCTGTGTTTCAATAGTTGGCAGTGGTAGCCAAGCTTTGCCCAGGAAAATAAGCAGTGCCATAATTGCAGGGGCGATAGCAAATTTACCGATGAGTGCGGTAATGGTATCTTTATCAAATCTGATGCTTTTTAGCCCTGCATCATAAAGGGTGATGCCAATATAAATAAGTGAGAGAGGTGTAACCATTGCACCAATGTAGCTTAACGCACTATGAATAAAATTTGGCACTGGAATATTGATAAGTAAAAATATTAGCGCGACTAGAAAACCTAGTAGTGGTGGCGGTAAAAGTTTTTTCCAGCTGAATGTGTTATGTGTTGATGGCTGCGGTTGGCTACTATCTTGCGCAATCAGCCAAGCACCAAATGTCCAAGTAGAAATTGTATTTAACACATAATAAACTAAAAAATAAGGCATACTATTTTCACCAAATAATGCGATATTTAATGGTAAGCCGATAAATATGGTATTAGCGTTTACAATCGTATTAATAAAGACACCTTTCCGCCCAGCGCGAATATTAAAGAATTTTGTCATTAACCACGCAATAATATAGCCTAATAATATTGCGATACTGCCATAAATTAATCCGTCTGATAGAGAAAATAATTTTCCACGAGTAAGGTGGCTTAATACGGAAACAAAAATGGATGCTGGTAACGCAATATTCATAATTAGTTTAGAAATATTACCAGTAAAGCTATCTGCAAAATAGCCTTTGTGTCGTAAACAGAAGCCTAATGCAATAATAAGCACGATAGATAAGATATTTTCAAGTGCGGTGAGAAAAAGCATATTATTTTCCTCTGTTTGAATTATTTATTTTTTAAGAGTTTAGCAAGATGTTTTTTATATTAATTAATAAGATGTGGTAATTTTTTATAAAAATGCCGTCCAAATATTAGACGGCATAGATGATATTTAACGATAAACAGCCTGCCACATTGCGTCTTGTACGCTTTGTACCCAGTTATCACTCTGTTTAGTTGCCACACCATCTTTTACCGCTTGTTTAGCAACGGCAACCGCAACAGTGGCGGAAGAAGCGCGTAAGTTATCCACTGGTGGAAGAAGTGATGCACCTAAATCTTGTGGGTTTACTTGGCTTGCTACGGCTTCCGCTGCTGCAAGTAGCATTCCATCTGTAACCTGTTTTGCTCCAGATACAATCACCCCTAGACCTAATCCAGGGTAGAGCAGTGCATTATTGCCTTGTCCAATATGGAAGTCAGTACCATTATATTGCACAGGATCAACAGGGATTCCCGTTGCAATTAAGGCTTTACCTTGTGACCAAGGTACGGCATCTTGTGGCATCACTTCGATACGTTCTGTTGGGTTAGAAAGCGGTAATAAAATTGGGCGTTCTACACCTGCGCAAAGGGCTTTAACAACTTCTTCGCTGAATGCGCCGTGATCTGTTGATGTACCAATTAAAATGGTTGGCTTCGCTTGTTTTACCACTTCTAACAATCCAATTTTGCCATTTTCACGCGCCCAATCAGCCACTTCCGCAGCAGGACGAGCATATTCCTGTTGGTAATTAGGCAGATTTGGCATATCGTCAGTGACTAAGCCATTAATATCAATCAGCCATACGCGTTTTTTCGCTTCTTCGCGTGAAAGTCCGTTACGTTCCATTGCGGCGCTGATTTGATCTGCCATTCCTGTACCAGCCGTACCTGCACCATAAACCACAAGGCGCTGTTCTGCAAAATTCTGTTTTGTTACTTTTAAGCCAGAAATTACCGCAGCCATCACAATCGCCCCTGTTCCTTGCATATCATCATTGAAAATACGATATTTTTCACGATTCTCAACTAAGATACGACGCGCGTTGGACGGGCCAAAGTCTTCAAAGTGCAACAGGGCATTCGGGAACATTTCAGAAGCGACTTTGAGATATTCATTAATTAAGTGATCATAGCGCTCACCACGAACACGAGCGTGGCGGTTGCCAAGATAAGTTGGATCGTTTAGCAATGCTTCATTATCTGTTCCCACGTCTAAATTCACTGCAATGACACGGCTTGGATCAATGCCTGCAGCTGCTGTATACACCGCTAGTTTTCCGACAGAAATATCTGTTCCGTTCACGCCCCAATCGCCAATACCAAGAATTTCTTCTGCATCAGAACACACGATGAGATCCACATCATCTGCACCAAGCCCTAATGTTTCAAAAGAAGCACGAATATCTTCTGGGCGGTTCACATTCAGATAAACTGCACGAGAACGGCGATAATCACGGCTCCATTGCTTGATTGCATCACCTACAGTAGGGTCATAGACAATCGGTAGCATTTCGGCAATATGCTCGGTAAGCAGGCGGTAGTAAAGCACTTCATTACGATTATGTAATTGATCAAGGAAAATATATTTTTCCATTGGTTTTTCATAGCAAGAAAGCTGTTCGTAAGCACGTTTGGCTTGTTCATCAAGGGTTTCCACCGCAGCAGGTAAACGCCCTGTTAAGCCGAGTTTAGCGCGTTCTTCAAAGGTAAATGCTGTGCCTTTATTAGTCAGAGGGTTAGTGAGAATATCAGGGGTATGACTCATTTTTAAACTCCTTATTTGTGAAATAGATTATTTTTTGATAGTTAAAATAGCTATTTATTATTGAGTATATGCCCATAAATAATAATTTCAAGTGGAGTGCCGGTTATTTTTTTGCAAGATGTTGATTTTTAAAGGTTTATTTCGATTTTTTCTGTAGTGTTATTTTTGCTGTATTCAATTGTAGTTATGTAATTATTATCATATGAAGAATTGGAGATGATTATAAGAAATTATTTTTTATTAGCGTTATTTTAACTTAGTTAGACTATTCCGTAATAAAAAAGAGTAAGTGCGGTGGGATTTTAGTAAGTTTTTTGAATATAGGAAAAAATAAACCTCGCATTTGCGAGGTTTATTTATGCGAGAAATTATTTCGCTGCTTTTAATTTTTGGTAATACTCTTCATAGTACTGAACAGCATCACCAACGTCATCTTGCCAGTAGCTGCTCTGTAACACTTCTTGTGTTGGGTAGATAGCAGGATCTTTAGTAATTTCATCTGGAAGTAATTTTAACGCTTCAACATTTGATGTTGGGTAGCCAATTTCTTCTGTTAATTTCGCTGCTGTTTTCGCACCTAACATATAGTTAATAAGTTTGTGCGCGCCATCTGGATTTTTCGCTGTTGCAGGAATTGCAAGGGTATCAACCCAAAGCACAGGGCCTTCTTTCGGGAATACCATATCTAAAGGTGCATTTTCTTTTTTCGCAATACGCACAGAACCATTCCATAATTGACCCACGTTCACTTCACCTGAGATGAATGAGTTAGCGGGGTTGTCAGAGTTGAAAGAAAGTACGTTTGGACGTAATTTTAATAACTCTTCGTAAGCTTGTTTAATTACTTCAGGATCTTGTGTATTTGGATCTTGACCTAGTTTTAACAATGCGATATTGAAAACTTCGCGCGCGTCATCAAGAAGTTGTACTTTACCCACAAATTCTGGTTTCCATAAATCGCCCCAAGTGGTGAAGTCAGAACCTTTGTAATCATTGGTGTTATAGGCAATACCCGGTGCACCTAATAATTGTGGTAAAGAATATTTGTTGCCTTTATCGTAAGGTTTGTCTAACCAATCTGGGTTTAATTCTTTGATAACAGGTAATTTGCTGTGATCTAATGGCATTAACATACCTTCACGCGCCATTTTTGACACAAAGTAGTTTGAAGGTGCGATAACATCGTAACCGCCAGCTTCACCTTGTGTTTTTAATTTAGCGTACATTGTTTCGTTAGATTCAAGGCTTGAAACAATGACTTTGATGCCAGTTTCTTTGGTAAATTCGTCTAATAAACCATCTGGAACATATTCTGTCCAAGTGTAAAGATATACGGTATCGTTAGCTGGTGCTTTGGTGTCCGCATTCTTTGTTTCTTTATCATTACAAGCTGTTAAAGTAACTGCGATCATTCCGGCTGTGAAAAGACCTGCAAATTTTTTCATTTCTATCATTCTCCTGTTAAGAGGGTTAGGGGCATATTTTGTTTTTACAAAATATGAATAAAAAAACGCCTTGACAGCGTCAAGGCGTATTCTATTTTGTCTATGCTTATTTGTGAAGTATTATTTTCCCATTTGGGCTATTTATCTTTTTTCGCCACAACTTGGCTTAATACCACTAAAGCAAGGGAGAAAATAATCATAATGGTGGCAAGGGCGTTCACTTCTGGCGTTACCCCTGTTTTCACCAATGAGAAAATTTTCAGTGGTAAGATTTCATAGCTTACACCGCTCACAAAAGAAGATACCACCACATCATCAAGGGAAATGGTAAAGCTCAATAACCAGCCCGAAACAATGGCAGGAAGTGCCAGTGGCAAAATAATTTTACGCAAAATGGTTACTTCACTTGCACCTAAATCTTTCGCCGCTTCAAGCATTTTGGCGTCAAATCCTTTCAAGCGAGAGAACACGCTTACTACAACATAAGGCAGACAGAAAGTGATATGTGCTAAAAGCAATGACCAAAATCCGAGCGAGATACCAACGATCATAAATAACGCAAGCAAAGACACCGCCATTACAATATCAGGCGACATCATTACGATAAACAACATTCCGCTCACCGCCTGTTTACCGCGGAAACGATAGCGATATAAAGCAATCGCCGTTAATCCACCCAAAATTGTAGAAAAAGTGGCCGCAAAAAAGGCGATAGTTACAGAGTGGAACGCAGCTTGGATTAAGGTATCGTTGTTAAATAAACGCTCATACCAATTCCAGCTAAAGCCTTTCCAGCTTAATCCGTAGCGATCAGCATTAAACGAATTGGTCACCAAAATGATAATTGGGATATACAAATAAGCGTACACCACCAACATAAAAACATTACGCAGTAAACGACTCATTATTCCAACTCCATTTTCTTATTCATTAATTTGCTTGCTTTGTAATAAACAAAGATGAGTAATGCCATTAAAATGGTCAAGCCGATACTAATTGCAGAACCAAATGGCCAGTTACGCGAAATTAAGAATTCACTCTTGATCACGTTACCCACAAGCAAGACTTTCGCACCACCGAGTAAGTCCGCCACATAGAACATTCCCATTGCTGGTAATAACACTAATAAACAGCCTGCAATAATGCCCGGCATTGTGAGTGGAATAATCACTTTAACAAAGCGTTGGAAACTGTTTGCGCCCAAATCTTTAGCTGCTTCTAATAAACGGTAATCCAATTTTTCAATGGCTGCATACAATGGCAAAATCATAAATGGCAATAACAGATAGACTAAACCAATAATCACCGCCGCTTCCGTATTAAGAATACGAATTGGCTCATTGATAATGCCAAGGGTCAGCAAGGTGCTGTTTAAAATCCCTTTTACACCAAGGAAAATTTTCATTCCGTAAATACGAATTAATGAGTTCGTCCAGAATGGCAATACTACTAAAAAGAGCAAAATAGGGCGATATTTTTCCTTAATTTTGCTAATCATAAAGGCAAAAGGGTAGCCAATGATTAAACAAATAATGGTCGCAATGCCCGACATATAAAGAGAATTCCACACCACTTGCGCATAAAGCGGTTCAAATAAACGCGTGTAGTTCTCAATAGTAAATGGTAAGGCATAAAAATCACTGCTATCACGGGTTAAAAAACTCACCGCAAGCACCAATAAGTTTGGCGCAAGCACAAAGAAAATTAACCACGCAAAAATGGTGGTAATGGTGATTTTTTGAAATCCAGAATTAGCTGTCTTCATCGTCTAACACAACCTCCCAGCCTTCGTGCCAAGTTAGGGCAACTTTTTGTCCTACGGAGTGATCAATGTGCGGATCATCTTCATTGAAGAATTCGCTAACTAACACTTTCATATTGTTATGATCAAGAATAATGCTAGATTCCAAGGTCATACCTTTATAGTTACGATCAGAAACGTGTCCGATAATCGCTTTGGATTGTTCGTTTTCGTCTAATTCTTCAATCACAATATCTTCAGGGCGTAAAAGCACTTTCAAATGCTGATCAGGTTGAACCGGTAAATCAGTATAGATCTCACAAATACGACCTTCCACGTTGGCTTTTACGGTTTTTTCGCTCACGCGCTCAATCACTTTGGCGTTGAAAACATTAATTTCGCCAATGAAACGTGCCACGAATAAATTCTTCGGCTCTTCGTAAATTTCGCGTGGTGTGCCATCTTGCTCAATGTTACCTTTGTTCATCACGATAATACGATCAGACATTGTTAAGGCTTCTTCTTGATCGTGGGTAACGAAAATAAAGGTAATGCCTAATTGACGTTGCAAGGCTTTCAGTTCATTTTGCATTTCTTTACGCAATTTATAATCCAATGCGGAAAGCGATTCGTCTAGTAACAACACTTTTGGCTTATTTACCACCGCTCTTGCAATGGCAATACGTTGTTGCTGACCGCCAGAAAGCTGATTAGGCTTGCGATCCGCCATTTCTTCCAAACGAACCATACGCAAGGCTTCCATTACGCGCGGTTTAATTTCCGCATTTGGCACTTTCTGCATACGCAAACCGAAAGCCACGTTTTCAAAAATCGTCATATGCGGGAACAGGGCATAACTTTGGAATACCGTATTCACAAAACGGCGTTCTGCTGGCACATCAGTAATATCCTGACCGTCCAAAATAATCTTACCGCCGTTAGGATCTTCTAATCCTGCAATCAAGCGTAACACTGTGGTTTTACCACAGCCTGATGGCCCTAAAATTGTCAAAAATTCGCCATTGTTAATGGTAAGATTTAAACCATTAATAATCGTTTTGTCGCCATAAGATTTGGTTAAAGAACGAAGCTCAATAATCGGCTTGGTTTGAACTGAATTTTCCACTAGCTTTGGTTTTCTCCCTAAGAAAATTGGTTGAACAATCAGTGTATAGAAATAAGTGCTAATGATATAGCGAACGCCCCATAATGAAAAGCAATTAATCATATTTTGACTAAAAAAATTGCGTTGAATTTTGTTATATATCAATACCTCAAGTTAAGCGCCTAGTTAGAATAAAACGCAACGATTTTTTGCAAACGAAAAGATGATTATGGAAAACAGCACACAATATCAAGAAGGATTATTAGAACGTTTTTTGAACTATGTGAGTTTTGACACGCAAGGGAAATTTAATGCCAAGCCTATTCCTAGTTCCACTGGGCAGGCAAAGCTGGCTAAATTTCTGCAACAAGAGCTTTCTGCACTGGGTTTGCAACAAATTGAATTAACGAAACAAGGTATTCTCACCGCATTTTTGCCTTCCAATGTTAGCCCTAAAATGCCGACCATTGGCTTTATTAGCCAGCTTGATACTTCACCACAATGTAGCAGCAAACACGCCTTGCCTGAAGTGATTGAAAATTATCGTGGCGGTGATATTTCTCTTGGCATAGGGGAAGAATTTATCAGCCCGGTATATCACCCATTTTTACAAAAATTGATTGGAAAAACCTTAGTGGTTGGTGATGGGAAAACCTTGCTAGGAGCAGATAACAAAGCAGGAATAGCAGAAATTCTGACCGCACTTCATATTTTGCAGCAAAATCATCTTTCCCATTGCAACATTCGCCTTGCCTTTGTGCCAGACAAAGAAACTGGGCAGGGAATGAAACATTTTCCTTTTGAGAAATTTACTTGTGATTGGGCATATTGCCTTGCCGGGGAGGGCGTGGGTAGTTTGGGGTATGAAAATGTCAATGTCGCCACCGCCACCGTAACCCTTTATGGACGCAATATTCAAGCCGGAGTAGGCAAAGACAAAATGCGTAATGCACTCACTTTAGCTTGTGAATTTCAAAAGGGGCTACCAGCGCAAGAAGTGCCAGAAAAAACAGAGCGTAAGCAGGGTTTTTTCCATTTAGAAAGCCTAACGGGCGACATTGAGAAAGTGGAAATGCGCTATTTAATTTGTGATTTTGATGCGGTGAGTTTTGAACAGCGTAAAGCATTTTTGGCAATGATGATTGTGGATTTTAATCGCAAAAAACGCTTAAGAAAAAAAGCACAGTTAAGCATTGAAGATCAATATGGCAATATGGGCGAAGTTATTAAACAGCAGCCAAAATCTATTCAACTTGCCGATTTGGCAATGAAACAATGTGATATTGAGCCAATTCTCACGCCAATCCGCTCAGGTTATCTCGGTGCGAAATTAGCAGAAAAACAGATTCCTTGCCCAATGCTATTTACTGGCGGCTACAATTTCCATAGCAAGCAAGAATTGACCACCCTTGAAGGAATGTGGGACGCCACAAGGGTGATCGTGAAAATTGTTGAGTTAGCCAATAAAATGCGTAACTAATCAAATAACGTCCGCCAAATTTCTTCAATAAATTGGCGTTCAGATTGAAATTCTACTTGGCTAACCACCACCGGCAAGCCAAGTAAATTTAATTGATGAATACGGTTGCGCAGGCTGGTGTAGGCATTTTTTAATTGCTCAGAAATTTCAAAATTTAGCACCGCACTTTTATTTTTCACGCTTTTATTTTCTTCAGTTTGCTTTTCCGTACTTTCATTTTCTGTATTAGGAATTTCCGCCATTGATTCAAAAATCCGCACGTTATCCGACCAAGTGGTTAAGCTCGGGTATTGCGGCGCGTAAGCCAGCACCAAATATTGCGCGATAAATTCAATATCTGTAATGCCGCCTTTATCGGTTTTAATGTTAAATTCATCAGGATTGCTATTGGCAAGATGTTGATACATTTTCTCGCGCATTGCTTTCACATCTTCTTTGAGTTGCACAAGATCCCGTGGGGCAGCCAGCACCTTGTGGCGAATCAGCTCAAAGCGTTGGCGCAAGGCAGGCTCGCCATAAACCGCGCGACTGCGCACCAAGGCCTGTTTTTCCCACGTCCAAGCTTCATTCAGCTGATAATTTTCAAAAGCACTCAATGAACAGCCAAGCAAGCCCGCATCGCCAGAAGGGCGTAGGCGAATGTCCACCTCATAAAGCACGCCAGCGCTGGTATTCATACTAAAAATGCTGATGATTTTTTGAGCAAGCTTGAGATAAAACTGATTGCTATCAATCACTTTTTTCCCGCCGACCGTTTGCCCCGTTTTAGTGCCGTCAAATAAGAACACCAAATCCAAATCAGATTTATACCCCAGCTCAATGCCGCCCAATTTGCCATAACCAATCACCAAAAAGCCTTTTTCATCAGGGGCAAGAAACTCTGGCACGCCAAAGCGCGCGCTGACTTGCTGCCAAGCGAGATTGACCACCGCATCAATAATGGCTTCCGCTAAGTAGGTGAGATGATCGCTGACTTTCATTACAGGTAACGCACCCAGAATATCCGCTGCTGCCACGCGCAACAAGGTGCTTTGCTTAAATTGGCGTAGGGCATCAATGAATTGTTCTTCATCATCTTGCGGTAAACGGAGCAGATATTGCTTTAATTCGCTGCGATATTCGCTAAAATGGGTAGGATTAAGCAACGCCTTGCGATCTAACAATTCATCAAGCAAAATCGGGTGGCGCGCCACTTGTTGCGCAATCAGTTGCGATTGCGAACACAGCTCAATAAGCTGATTTAGCACCTGTGGATTCTCCACTAATAATTCTAAATAGGTAGTGCGCGTGAGAATTTTGTCCACAATATCCAACATTCGTGGTAGCAAGGTTTCATAGGCCTGATGCTGGAAAATCTGCGCCAACAACATTGGCATTAATTGCACCAATACGCCACGCCCCCTTGTACCAATAGGACGGCGCGCTAGCTCGGTGCGGAACTGAGCAAGGCGTTGTAAGAGCGGTGCATTTTCTTCCAGTTTTATGCCATTTTGTTGCAACATCAGCTGAATGTCTTCATCATTGAGATCCGTTTCTAAAAAATCGTCCCATTGGCTATTTTCTGGCGTGGGCTTATCATTTTCTTCGCCAATTAATTGAGAAAAAACCGACCGCACTTTGTGTTGGTGAGATTGCAATAACGCATAAAAATCTGCCCAGCTGGTGAGGTGGTTTTCCACAATGATTGGTTGTTTTTCATCATTCCATTGAAGGTAATGTTGTGCCGCAAAAATCAGGCGTTGGCGATCCAGTTCTTTTTCTGGTAAAAGTTGCGTTTGCTTATCATCAATGGCTTGCAACAGGTTTTCTACACGGCGTAAAAACACATAGGCTTGTTGCAAATCTTGTTTTTCATTTGGGCTAAGCAGGCCTAATTTTTCTAATTCTGGCAAGAGATTAAGCAGAGAATGCTGCTGCAATTTGATTTCGCGACCACCACGAATTAGCTGGAAAACTTGCACGATAAATTCAATTTCACGAATTCCCCCTGCACCAAGTTTAATGTTATCCACTAAACCGCGGCGGCGCACTTCTCGCTCAATTTTACCTTTCATTTCGCGTAGTGCTTGAATCACACTGAAGTCAATATAACGGCGATAAACAAAAGGGCGGAGCAAATTTTGCAAGTTTTTCACATTCGGATCTTGCGGATCCGCCCCTAAAATTCTCCCTTTGATCATCGCATAGCGTTCCCAATCGCGCCCTTGTTCTTGGTAATATTGTTCCATCGCAGTAAAGCTCAGTGCTAATGCACCCGCTTCACCAAAAGGACGCAGACGCATATCCGTGCGATACACAAAACCATCTGGCGTATATTGATCAAGGGCGTTGATCAGGCGTTGCCCAAGGCGAGTGAAAAACACGCTATTTTCAATGGAACGCCTTGCCCCTTGGGTTTCTCCATTGGCAGGGTAGGTGAAAATGAGATCAATATCAGAAGAAAAATTGAGTTCAAATCCGCCTAATTTTCCCATTCCTAAAATATAAAGTTGTTGTGGGTTACCGTGCGCGTCCATTGGCGTTCCCATTTCCGCACAAGCGCGCTGATAAAGCCAATCGCGAGTAGCGATAATAATGCCTTCTGCCAGTTGAGAAAGGTGCACAAAAACCGCTTCTACGGTGGCGAGATTTAGGCTTTGGCACAGGCTCAGTTTTGCCATTTCACGGTGGCGAAACAGACGCAGTTGGCGATACAGTTGGGCATCATCATTAACGCTTTCAAGTAAATCCTGCAAGGCTTGGCGATAATAGTCTGTATTTTCTAAAGTGGGGATCTGCTGCCAACATTGGTGCAAAAAGTGCGGTTGTTTTTTTAAGGTTTCTGCCACAAAATCAGACATTGCAATGCCTTGCGCCAGCTTGCCAATCGGGCTTGTGGGATCATTTTGCTGCGCAGTAAGTTGTGTGTAAATTTCTTCATTGTAGCGTTCGGGGAAGTGTTCAATTAAACTCGCTGCCAGTGCTTGCAAGGTATCCTCAAGGTGGGGAACAGAAAATGCCATAGCCTATCCTTATGAATGATTAACTTGTTGCTAACTATAAAGAAATTTTGAGAATTTTTAAACACATAGATTGCATTAGCAACGGAAAATTACTACACTGAAAGCCGAGTTAAAAGCTCAGATTAGTCGGGGTGCTTGATAGCTGAGATCATACCCGTGAACCTGATACAGTTAATACTGACGTAGGAAACTAATTTCTTTGCTGTTTGCGTCAATATTGCTGGTCGTTTTTTATGGAAGGAAACACTATGCAATTCAAAAAATCTTTTTCTCTTACTTTTCTTACCGCACTTTTTAGCACCCACCTTATGGCGGCACAAAGCCCTGAAAATGTGCAAGTTTACACTTATGATAGTTTTAGTGCCGATTGGGGCGCAGGTCCGAAAGTGAAAGCTTTGTTTGAACAAGCTCATCCGCAATGTCAGGTAAATTATGTGCCTTTTGATAGCACAGGCGTGATGTTTAATCGCATTCGTCTTGAAGGAAAAAAGAGCAAAGCGGATATTGTTTTAGGCTTAGATCAAACGATGCTTGATGAAGCGAGAAAAACACAATTATTTGCCGAAAATAACGTGCCAACGGAACAACTTTCCTTGCCCGTGAAGTGGCAAGACAAGGTGTTCTTACCTTATGATTTTGGTGCTTATGCCTTTGTTTATCATAAAGAAAAATTACCAAATCCACCAAAAAGCCTAAAAGAGTTAGTGTATAACCAACAACTTCGCGTCATTTACCAAGATCCGCGCACCAGTGGTGTGGGGCGTGGTTTAGTGATCTTAATGAATGAAGTTTATGGTGATGATGTGGGCGCTGCGTGGAAAAAACTTGCTAGCCATACCGTTACTGTGGGCAAAGGCTGGTCGGAAACTTATGGCGCCTTTTTAAAAGGCGAAGCGGATTTAGTATTTAGCTATAACACATCACCGCTTTATCACTTATTAAATGATAAAGATGCCAATTACGCCGCCACGGATTTTGCTGAAGGGCAAGTGTTACAAATTGAAACCGCGGCACGAATGGCAAATCACCCAAATGCTTGTGCAGATGCCTTTATGCAATTTTTGATCTCACCACAGGCGCAAAGCCAAATTTCACAAAAAAATGTGATGTTTGCCGTAATTGATGAAAAAATTGAGCCTCACTTTGATGCCTTAAAACAAGCGCAGCAAAGCAAAACTACCTTGGGTAGTGGTGTCAATGCAGAACAATTAAAACAATGGACGAACACTTGGCAAGCCAGCTTAACACAATAGTTCGCCGTAACTTGCAAAAATTCCCCCTGTCTTCAATGGCGGGGGGAATTGGTGTGATTTTGTTGTTAGGCGCATTTTATCTGTTTGCCTTAAGTGCGGTGTTAAATCTTGGCAATGATCATCAATGGACGACACTTTGGCAAGATAGCTATGTGCGCCACGTTATCGCCTTTAGTTTTGGGCAAGCTTTTTTATCGGCGTTTTTATCTGTACTGGTTGGTCTGTTTTTTGCTCGCGCGTTTTTTTACCAAGATTTCGGTGGCAAAACGCTGATTTTAAAATTATTTTCTCTCACTTTCGTGTTGCCTGCCTTGGTGGCGGTGCTAGGTTTGCTCGGGATTTACGGACATTCAGGCTGGCTGGCAAGCTTATTTTTCGCTCTTGAGATTGATTGGAAACCCAATATTTACGGCTTGAGTGGTATTTTGATCGCCCATTTATTTTTTAATATTCCTTTGGCAAGTCGCTTATTTTTGCAGGCGCTTTCAAGCATTCCCAATCAGCAACGGCAGCTCAGTTCACAACTGAATATCCGCGGTTGGCAGTTTATCCGTTTGATCGAATTACCTTATTTACGCCAACAGTTTTTGCCGGCGTTTACTTTAATTTTTATGCTGTGCTTCACCAGTTTTGCCATTGTGCTAACCCTTGGCGGCGGGCCGGCTTACACCACCTTAGAAGTGGCAATTTATCAAGCCATTTTATTTGAATTTGATTTACCGAAAGCCGCAATGCTCGCGTTATTACAATGTGGGTTTTGCGTGCTGTTGCTTGCACTCAGCAGTTTGTTTAATAGCAAAGATCCGAGCCAGCTTAATTTGCGTCATTTTTGGCGAGAAAAACAAACAAGTGCGGTGCAAATTTGGCAAATTTTTTGTGTCAGCAGTGTGCTGATTTTTCTCTTTTCCCCACTGCTTTATATGGTGGTGTCAGGCTTAGATTGGCAGGCGTGGCAAAAAGTGGCAGCCAATCCCCAGTTATGGCGTGCCTTGGGGTACTCTTTAAGTATCGCCCTATGTTCTGCGTTATTTGCGATTTTATTTTCAATGGCATTGCTTTTTTTGGCTCGCCGTTTAGCTTGGCAACATCACCGCTATTGCGCCAATTTAATTAGCAATATGGGAATGATCGTACTTGCGATCCCAACCTTGGTGGTGGCGTTGGGGTTGTTTATTCGCTTGCAAGCAATGGATTTTCAGCCGTGGCATTTATTGCTAATTGTGGCATTTTGTAATGGCATTTTGGCGATGCCTTTTGTGATCCGTACGCTTTCTGTGCCAATGTATCAAAATATGCAATATGAGCGCCTTTGCCAATCTCTCGGCGTGCAAGGCTGGCAACGCTGGAAATGGGTGGAATGGCAAGCGCTCAACGCCCCAATGCGATATGCTTTCGCCTTGGCTTGTGCGTTATCTTTGGGGGATTTCACCGCCATTGCCTTATTCGGCAATCAAGATTTTATCTCTCTGCCGTATTTGCTCTATCAGCAATTAGGCTCATATCGTATGCAAGAAGCGAGCGTTACCGCCTTGATTTTATTATTGTTATGTGGCGCGTTATTCGTGCTGATTGAGCGTTCGCAAAGGCAGGGCAAAGATAAAATCTGAAAAAATTGCACCGCACTTTATCTTTGCATTTTGGTATGTTTACCACATTCTTTGGTTTTATGATTTAGGCAACACGATGATTAAACTGGATACTTATTTTCATTACCCCAATCAACCAATGCACTTTAAGTTGCATATCCCCGCAGGGCAACGGGCGGCCATTGTGGGGGCGAGTGGGGCAGGCAAAAGCACCTTGCTCAACCTAATTGCAGGATTTGAATTGGCAGACAAAGGGGAAATTTGGCTTAATGGGCAAAATCACACCTTTAGCGCACCCCATCAACGCCCTGTTTCAATGTTGTTCCAAGAGAATAATTTGTTCACCCATTTGACGGTGGCGCAGAACATTGCTTTAGGGCTAAAGCCAAGCCTAAATCTTAGTAAGTTAGAAAAAGCTAAAGTGGCGGAAGTGGCAAGTGCGGTGGGATTAGGGGATTTTTTAGAACGCTTGCCCAACGCCCTTTCAGGCGGACAAAAACAACGTGTCGCCTTGGCGCGTTGCCTGTTGCGTGATAAACCCATTTTATTGCTTGATGAACCCTTTTCCGCCCTTGATCCCCATTTACGCCAAGAAATGCTGCATTTATTAGATAAGTTATGCCAGCAGAAAAACTTAACCTTGCTTATTGTGACGCATCAACCTGATGAATTGACAGGAAAAATTGATCGCCTTTTGATGGTTGAAAATGGTAGGATTAGTGATAAACCATTACCGGAATTAAAAATTTAAGTCTAAAATAGACCGCACTTTTAAAAACAAGGATAATTTATGACAACCACAAACATTCAAATTCCCTCTTTAACACCGCACCCAACCTTAGAATACTGGTCTGTGTGTAAAGTGGAAGCTTTATTTGAAACGCCTTTTTTAGATCTTGTATACCGTGCCGCACAGGTTCATCGTGAGAATTTCAATCCACGCGCGATCCAGCTTTCCACCTTAATGTCAATTAAAACCGGTGGCTGCCCGGAAGATTGCGGTTATTGTCCGCAGTCTGCACGTTATCACACGGGCGTACAAAATCAGCAATTGCTTGATATTGAAGAAATTGTGGAAAAAGCCAAAGTGGCGAAATCTCGTGGTGCGAGCCGTTTTTGTATGGGGGCGGCGTGGCGTGGGCCAAAGCCAAAAGACATTGAAAAAATCACTACCATTATCAAAGCGGTGAAAGCGCTTGGCTTAGAAACCTGTGGCACATTTGGCTTATTGCAAGACGGAATGGCAGAAGATCTGAAAGAAGCAGGGCTAGATTATTACAATCATAATATCGACACAGCGCCAGAACATTACGAAAAAATCATCGGCACACGCCAATTTGATGATCGGATTAACACCCTTGGCAAAGTGCGTAAAGCCGGCTTAAAAGTCTGCTGTGGTGGGATTGTTGGAATGGACGAAACCCGCAAAGAACGCGCTGCCTTTATTGCTAGCCTTGCCAACCTTGATCCACAACCAGAATCTGTGCCAATCAACCAATTAGTGAAAGTGGAAGGCACGCCATTGGCAGAAGCGGCAGAATTAGATTGGACAGAATTTGTTCGCACCATCGCTGTTGCGCGTATCGTAATGCCAAAAAGCTATGTGCGTTTATCTGCAGGCCGTCAAGGAATGTCGGAAGAAATGCAAGCAATGTGCTTTATGGCGGGCGCAAACTCCATTTTCTACGGCGATAAATTACTGGTTACCGAAAACCCAGAAGAAGACGGCGATCAACTACTTATGGCAAAACTCGATCTTGAGCCAGAAACGGAAGAAAATCGCGGGTTAAAAGAAGAACCCTCCTTGTTTAAAGAAGTGATGTAATAATAAACTAAAATAGAAAAATCAATGGCAGCGAAAGCTGCCGTTTTTTATGTCTTATAACAACTCCTTCTTACGCAAATCCCGACTAATACGAATAGCGGTTTCTGTTTCGCAGCCAGCGTATTCACCAATTTCACGGTGTGTCCAGCGGTATTCAGGGAAGTTCTCTTTTAAGAAATAAATGCTATCAATCACACGATCAAGGCTTTTTAAATAAGCACTTTTGGCAAGGCGATCTTCCGCATCTCGTAATTCATTGGATAAAATTTGGAATAATAAACGAATGGTTTCAGGATTATCTAAAAAGAATAAATCAACATCTTGCGGCGTGATTTTGATTATTTCAGCTTCCATTAGCACTTTCGCAGTGCAGTGATATTTTTTATCGCCAAAAAGCGTGCGAAAACCAAAATAATCCTCCGCTTTATAAATTCTGACCAAGCTTTCTTTACCATTTTCAAGGGTATGATACAACCCGATTAGCCCATTTTTGACAAAATAAAAAGACTGTGCGGTATCCCCTTGGCGATAGATTTGTGTGCCTTTCTCAAGGGCAACTAAATGATTATATTGACAATTTTTTAAATTCATCTGTTCAAGCATTTTCATATCCTATGAGATTTATCCTTGTATTACGCGCAATATTAGCATATAGCAGGCAATAAAAAGTAAGATCATACCGAGCAATTTGCGCGCCGTGTCTTCTTTGATAATGCCACGAATTTTCATACTGGCAAAACTCATAAAAAAAGAACTTAGCACTACAATCAACACAATAGAGAAGCTCACATAGCCAACTTGCAAGGAATGGGGAATCACCACTTCGGGCGTTTTGGCTAAATAGCCATACAGATTGCCAATGCCCCCAATCACCATCATATAGTTGGTGTAAACCGCTACACTTTTAATATTTACACTCGGCAACTGGCTAATTAATGGCGACATAATCGAACCGCCGCCGATCCCAGTAATTCCAGCGATTCCTCCACCAAAAAAGCAGAAAAGACTACCACGCAGACTATCATTTTTCTGTGTTTGTTGCTTTTTCTCATTGCGCTGATGTAAAAACGTCTTCAATGCCAGCACCGTTAGCGTAATCACAAACACCCCAATAATCACGTTGTCGGAAACTTCAAAACTGAGATGAAAGCCAAGCTGCACGCCAACGATCATACTTAACGACCAAAGCAGCAATTTGGTCTTATCAATCTTAATGCTAAGTCTATGAAAGTAAAATAAATTGATTAACGCTGATCCCATCACGATAGTCAGTGATGTGGCGGAAATCATTTGGATTGGCATATGGGGAAAAAGCGTGTGCAAAATCGGCACCATCAACACCCCACCACCAATACCAAAAATGGCTGACATCAGGTTAGTCAATATACCGCATAAAATAAGAATAATGATCAAAGAAAATGTCATAGGCGATCCTTATGATTTTTTCTTTATTATGAATAATCAAACCAAGAATCCTTATGATCGATATCATAAAAATAAATATCAAAATATTGTTTCATTATTTTTGTGATCTTGATCTTGTTTTTCTCTGTTAGCGCTTTTAAGTATCAGCACATTTTTCTATTATATTAAGAATAAAAGAAATAATGATAAGGGAGAACCTATGAAAGCGAGCTTATTTCCAAAGCTGAGCCTATTAACTGCCTGCGTTATTGCAGGCAGTGTTAATGCGGCGAATTATGCGTGGGATTTTTTTGAAAATGCACAGCCACCAGCTTATTTAACGGTAACCAATGGACAGGTTGCGCCGAGTACGTTGCATTACAAGGACGGTAAGCAGGCGTTGCATTGGCAATTCGAGCCGAAAGGGCGGTTGGTTTTTGCGCAAAATTTAGATTTTTCACAAAATGACGATATTTTACCGCAAACCTTTATGCTATGGCTTTATAACGATAAAGCCTTAAAGCAGCCTTTGCAATTTGCCTTTGAACAAAATGGCCAGGTGAAAAAATCTTTCAAAATTAATTTAGATTTTGTCGGCTGGCGTGGTATTGCCGTGCCATTTCGTGATATGCAAGGCGAAAAGGTAACAAACCTAGATAAATTGGTGATCCAAGCGCCTGATGAAGCGGGATCGCTTTATTTAGATCAGCTTTTATTCAACGTACCAGTGGATAATCGTTACCCAATTCCAGATTACCAAGCGGATTTTGTGAACCCTGCGGCAAGCACGGCGGTGAATAAAAACTGGAATGGCTTGCTGATGTATGATCAAATATTAAGCAAAAATTACCCACATTTTGATTTTAATACGAGTTTTCATTCTGATCCGCAAAGCGAAAGCATTTATCAACGCTTTGAACAAGTGCTAAATGTGTTTGCAAATAAAATAAGTGCGGTGGATTTTTCACAAATTTTGCAGAAATATCAGGCGTTTAATATTAGTGAAAAAGATGGGGTAATTCAAGGGGCAATCTTAGATTTTCCTGCTCGTCAAAAATTTATGAAAAATGATCAGGTATTTAGTAAACAAGAGCAAGCTTTTTTACTGAATTCCATTTCAATGAGAGAGCTAGGAAAAGTGATGCTGGAAAGTGCAAAAGCGTTACGAATGGGCGAGCTTACACCAGAACAACGTCAGCAATTAGAAAATCAATTCTTACTTGCGACTCGTTATCTATTTGACCAAGGTTTTGTGCGAGGGAGCAGCATTCAAATTGTGAGCCATATGGGGTATCAGAATCGAGAAATTTTTGATGCTTGGTTCTTAATGAGGGATTTATTATCTCAGCAAGGACTGCTTGAGCAAGCACAGGGTGCAATGGCGTGGTTTAGTGGGGCTGGACGTATTTTTGAACCAGATAGCAGTATTGTAGAAGCGAATGTAGATATTCTTAATACGCAACTGCAATGGATGTTGAAGAGTATTTTATTATTACCTAATGAAAATCAACGTGCTGGGCTGTTAAAACAGTTTTCACATTGGTTGAGTACGACTGTTTTACAATCTCAAGGGGTTGCCGGTGGGTTTAAGCCTGATGGTTCAATGTTCCACCATTCACAGCATTATACAGCCTATGGAAAAGATGCGTTTACAGGGCTTTCTCCTGTTGTTTATGCAATTAGTGGGACACCTTATGCACTTACTCAAGAGGCGAAAAAACGTCTTAATGATGTGTTGTATAAAATGTGGGTTTATACCAAAGAAGGGCATATCCCTATTGTAATTAGTGGCCGCCATCCAACAGGGAAATTCTCCATTGCCTCTGCGCCTTATAAATGGTTTGCTTTAGCGGGCGATGAAAAAAATTCGGCAAAAATCAACCGCACTTTTGCCGCCATTTATGCCGCGCTTGAACATAAGGCAGAGTTTGAAGGTGTGCCAGCCGCAGCAGAGCCTACTGGAGCCTGGGCAATGAATTACGCTTCGATGCTGGTTCAGCGTCGTCATCAAGCCGATCCAAAACTTTCTTGGCTTGCCATTGCGCGCGGCTTTAGCCGTTATTTAGTCGGTAATGAATCCTACGAAAAAAACAATCTGTACGGACGTTATATGTCCTACGGTGCGTTAGAAATCATTCCTGAGCATTTCAATGATCGTGGCTATCGCTATGACGGTTGGGATTGGAATCGTTTCCCAGGTACCACAACCATTCATCTGCCATACCCTGAGTTAAGAGCAAAATTATCACAGCTCCCAGCCGCAGGATTGGAAGAAATGTTGCTTTCCACCGAAACCTACGCAGGTGGAACGGATCTGCATAATAACAGTATGTATGCAATGAAATTGCGCGGCCATAGCAAATATCAGCAAGAATCCTTGTTCGCGAAAAAATCCTACTTCCTTTTCGATAATCAAATTATCGCCTTAGGATCGGATATTCGTAATGATGACAAACAGCACGCAACGGAAACCACCTTGTTCCAGCATAATGTCGCGGATCTTAAGCCAATGTTTATCAATGGAAAACCATTGGCAACCTTAGGGACAGTGGAAGAATTATCCAGCCCTGCTACCTTGGCAGATCCTGCGGGCAACCGTTATTATGTGAGCGCAGGGCAAAAATTGACGGTGCGCTATCAAGAACAAGAATCGGTGGACGATCGCAACGATAAGCCAACCCAAGGCAAATTCGCGAGTGCAGTGTTAGATCACGGCAAAGCACCAGAAAATGGGCAATATGAATATGCCGTACTCATTGCTCCAAACGCTGATGAAGGAGAGGATTATCAAAAATTATCCCACAGCAGCAAATTGCACGCAGTGCGTGATAAGCGTAGTGGTCAAGAAGGCTATGCCTATTTTGAAGCGGAGCAAAAAGATGTGGGCGGCATATTGCTTGGGGCAAGCCAACCGCTAATGGCAATGGCTCAACAAGGCAACGAAGCAGGCAAGGATTATCTTGATCTGTCTATCGTGAACCCTGATTTTGCTTTCTATCAAGGCACGGAAGAAGATCAAGTGAAAGACGGCAAACAAGTGGAAGTGAGCATTTATTCCCGCAATTGGCGTAAAACCCCTTCCCAGCCACAGCATTCCAGCGTAACAGCAAAAGGTAAATGGCAACTCGCCCAAGCCAGCCAATGCACCAAAGCCGAAGTGAAAGGGGAAAACACCTTAATTTCCACCCAAACCACAGACGCAACCCCTTGTAAAGTGAGATTGATTGCGGTGAAATAACAGCTAAAAATCCACGAAAAAAATACCGCACTTTATTAAGTGCGGTATTATTTTTTCAAATTTTTACTTAAAGCACTTTTACAATGCTTTCGCAGAGATAACGAATGTTATCTTCGGTGATGCCGGCAACGTTGATGCGGCCTGAGCGAACGGCGTAAATGGCGAATTCTTCTTTTAAGCGATCCACTTGTTCTGGGGTTAAGCCGCTGAAAGAGAACATACCATTTTGTTGTTCGATAAAGCTGAAGTCTTGCTGTGCGCCGTATTCTCTCAATAATTCCACGAATTTATGACGCATTTCTTTGATTCGGTTGCGCATTTCGGCAAGCTCGCCAGTCCATTCTTCTCTTAATGCAGGATCAGCCAACACGATGGCTACGGTGGAAGCGCCGTGAGAAGCTGGGTTAGAGTAGAGTGTGCGAATGATTGATTTCACTTGGGTTAGTGCAGTAGCGGCGATTTCTGCGGTTTCCGCCACTAAAGTGAATGCGCCGACACGTTCGTTATATAAACCGAAGTTTTTAGAATAAG
This sequence comes from Avibacterium volantium, assembly GCF_900635775.1. Classification (NCBI taxonomy): domain Bacteria; kingdom Pseudomonadati; phylum Pseudomonadota; class Gammaproteobacteria; order Pasteurellales; family Pasteurellaceae; genus Avibacterium; species Avibacterium volantium. The sequence continues at coordinate 1,201,299 of NZ_LR134167.1, forward strand.
AACTTGCGATCAGTAACTCTTTGTGATTTGCCGCAAAGGTACGTAAACCAAAGGCATCTTCTTCTAAGCCGTTAGCCAGTCCTTGATAAGCGAAGTCGAATAGCGGTAACCAACCATTTTTAGCAGACATTTCTGCCAGTTGTTGCCATTGTTCAGGGGTTGGGTCGATCCCTGTTGGGTTGTGGCAGCAGCCGTGTAATAACACCACATCGCCTTCGCCTGCGTTGCTTAAATCGGCAATCAGGTTATCCCAGTCTAAGGCTTTGCGTTCTGCATCATAATAGCGATATTCACGAATGGTGATCCCTACCGCATTAAAAATCGCATTGTGGTTTGGCCAAGTTGGTGTGCTGATCCACACGTTTTGCGCTTTAGTTTGGCGTTTGATAAATTCTGCGGCAATGCGTAATGCACCTGTGCCGCCAAGGCTTTGCACAGTTTTTGCACGCCCTTGTTTCACAATGTCAGAATGTTCACCGAACAACACGCCTTGCGTACGCGCATTGAAATCGGCAACGCCGTCAATAGAAAGATAATTTTTGGTGGTTTCTACATCAAACAAACGTTGTTCGGCGGCTTTCACCGCTTTCATAATTGGTGTGTTGCCTTTGGCATCTTTATATACACCAATCCCTAAGTTGATTTTGTTAGCACGATCATCTGCTTTGAACGCTTCACCTAAACCTAAAATTGGATCCGCAGGGGCAGCATTAATATGTTCAAACATAGTCATTATCCTTCTAATGTTGTGTTTTGTTGTTAATAATGCGATTTCCTTTTTGTGAAGAAAATCCTGTGCCAAGTTATACTTGAGAATTAACCCTTTTCGCAAGTATTTATTGATACTAAATAGGCTTTCTTCTTAAGAAAGCCAATATTTATTCAAAAATTACAATAATTATTTAGATAATTTCAATTTTTCTTTTGCCCAAGTTAAACCTGATTGATAATCTTGTGGCAGTTGTTGCGCAAATTTATCTAATAAACACCCTAATTCTTGGCGATCTGGGTGAGCTAGATTAATATGCCCCACCTTGCGTCCTTCACGCACTTCTTTGCCATACCAATGCAGCTGGCTAAATGGCATATTGAGCCATTGGGGATTATGTGCCGTGCCAATTAAATTAATCATCACCGCAGGCATTGTGCTGATTAATTCTGGCGTTGGTAAATTCAGTAAGGCACGCAAATGCAATTCAAATTGGCTAATGGAACAGCCCAGTTGCGTCCAATGTCCGCTATTGTGAACTCGTGGCGCAAGCTCGTTAATCAATAACTTATCGCCCACCACAAAACATTCCATTGCCATCACGCCGATATAATCCAACTTGTGCATTATTTTAGCTAACATTGCTTCCGCTTGCTGTTGTAGTACGGCCTGTTGTGGCAGTGAGGTATCCGCGACGCTATAACGTAAAATGCCGTTTTGCTGTAAATTGTGTGTAACAGGATAAAAACGGGTTGAGCCGTCTTTAAATCTTGCCCCCACGAGGGAGATTTCACCGTCAAAAGGAATAAATTTTTCCGCGATCACTTGTCCAAATAATTCATCGCCAATCAGATCTTGATTTTCTTGCGTGATGATCCACTGGCCACGCCCGTCATAGCCGCCAGTACGGCGTTTCACCACCACTTTCTCGCCAATTTGTTGCCAAATATCTTGCCATTGAGAAGCAGAATGAATGAGTGTCCAAGGAGAAGTGGGAAGATTGAGTTCATCAAGGAGAGATTTTTGCGAAAGGCGATCGGCAAGCAAGCCAAAAACGGAACGATTAATAAACTGCGAATGATTGGCTAATTTTTCCGTCAGTGGAGTGCTTTCCCAACGCTCAATTTCTGCGGTAATCAGGCAGTTCTCTTGCAGCTCAAACACAGGGGCATTGAAAGGCAATGGCTCAACCTGAATATCTAAAGGCGCGCCAGCGTAACGTAGCATTCGCCCAAGCTGTCCATTACCTAAGACATAAATGACGGGATATAAAGCACTTTTTTGCATTATAAAATCCTTGATGATGTTGGTTAAAAGAATAATCTTGCACGCAAAGTGCGGTGTATTTTTTGCTTATTTTTCTGTATTTTCAGCGTTGCTTTCCGCTTCTTCTCGTTCATCTTCATTTTGTTTTAACAGACGAGAAATCGCACTTAAATAAGAAATTTCCAAGGTTTCACGGCTCGTTGCCATCACCCCTTGATCAATCAAATAGCCGTCATTCACATCATAAACCCAGCCGTGTAAGGAAAGTTTCTTCCCCCTTTTCCACGCAGATTGCACAATAGAAGAACGCCCAAGGTTATAAACTTGCTCTGCCACATTCAGCTTGGTCAGCATATCAGCCCGTTTTTCTGGCGGAAGTTTACCCAATAAATGGCTATGTTTAAACCAAATATCACGAATATGTAGCAACCAATTATTAATCAAGCCTAAATCCTGTTCCGACATCGCCGCCTTTATCCCACCGCAGTTGGTATGCCCGCAAATAATAATATGCTCAATATCCAACACGTCCACCGCATATTGCACCACAGAAAGACAATTCAGATCCGTATGAATCACCTGATTTGCCACATTACGATGCACAAACAGCTCACCGGGGCCAAGGTTAGTCAGCTTTTCCGCTGGCACACGGCTATCAGAACAACCAATCCACAAATAACTCGGCGTTTGATGATCCGCAAGCTCGCGAAAATAATCTGAATTTTCCTCTTTCATTCGCGTTGCCCAGCTATAATTATTGGCGAAAAGTTGCTCGATTTTTTTCATTGAAATACTCCAAAATTAATGAAAGCACAGTATAACCAATAATAGGGAAGTGGTAAATTAATCTATGCGGGATAAACAACAGGTATGAGTTGATGAGAAAAGAGCGGTGAAAAATCTTGAAATTTTCCACCGCTCTTTTGGGGGGTGGGGGGCTGCCTAAATAAAAGTTGCCTTTGTGGTAGATAGTTATTACCCTCCTCTTGATTTCTTATAAAATAACTTATAAGATAAGCCTAAATCACTAATATTGTGCCAAAATGAAAACTTTAATTATCCAGCCTAAGGCCTTAAAACAACTGCGTCGCATTCCCGAGCGTTCTGTTATTATTGATAAATGTGAAGAATTAAAGCAATTCCCTTTGTGCGCTAATGTGAAATCCTTAGTTAATCATAAATATCCTTATCGCTTCCCTGTGGGGCGTTATCGGGTATTTTTCCAGTTGATTGGCGACGCATTAAGCGTGGTCTCCATTGAAGAGGTGAAAAAACGAAATGAACGCACTTACTAATATCCAATATATTAACGATGAGCAAGGCAACCCTGCTTTTGCTGTTGTGCCGCTTGCAACCTTAGAATGGTTAAAAAGTAAAGCAGGCTTGAAAAATCCCCTTGATACTGGTGTTCCTTATGAGGTTGCAGCGCTTGCACTTAAACAGGATATTTCTGCTGTGCGGGCGTGGCGAGAATATTTGAATCTTACGCAAGCAGAGGTCGCAGCTCGCCTTGGGGTATCGCAATCCGCGTATTGCCAGTATGAAAATGCCACTCGCCTGCGCAAAACCACTAAGCAGAAAATTGCTGATGCGTTAAATATTTATCTTGAGCAATTGGATTTTTAATTCTCTTGGGAAAATTAAATGCAAAAGAGCGGTGAAAAATAGTAAAATTTTCCACCGCTCTTTTATTTTAGCATTGACGCAGCTTTACAACGTTGCGCCTTTCATTGCTTTCACGAACTGAGCCAGTTCGCTTAAGCATTTTGCGTGGTTGCCTAAATTGCGTTCGATGATTTTAACCGTGGCAGAGCCAGAAATCGCGCCGGCTGCGCCAAGTTGTAAGGCTTCTTTCACCTGTTGGGGTTGGGCGATGCCGAAACCTTGCAGGATTGGTGGCGCTTGGTGGGCTTTAAGTTGCTCTACTAGCGTATCTAAATTCGCTGCCTGGCTTTGGTTTTCGGCACTGGTTACCCCTGCGCGGGAAACTAAATAGGTGTAGCCTTCGCTGTGTTGTGCCACGCCTTTGATTGTGGCTTCGTCTGCATTGGGTGGGCAGATAAACACAGGTTGCACGCCGTGTTTTTTCGCCGCTTGAATATAAGGTTCAGCCGCAAGCAAAGGAATATCTGCCACAAGCACAGCATCTACGCCCACTTCGGCACAGCGTTGATAGAAATGATCTAGCCCCTGCGCATAAATTAAATTGGCGCATAATAATAAACTGATTGGAATTTCAGGATATTTCGACCGCACTTTTGCCAGCAATTCAAAACTTTCCGCCGTGCTGCAACCTGCTTGCAAAGCGCGGTTGTTGGCTGCTTGGATCACAGGCCCGTCTAATAAGGGATCAGAAAAAGGAAAGCCGAGTTCTAACGCATCTGCACCGTTATCCACAAGGGTACAAATAATCTCGAAAGAACGGTTTAAATCAGGATCGCATAGGGTAACGAACGGCACAAATGCACCTTCGTTTTTGGCATTCAGTTGGGTGAATAAGGTTTCAAAACGGCTCATTAGATTTTCCCCTTTTCAGTCAAGATTTTGTCCACGGTGAAAATATCTTTATCGCCACGGCCGGATAAATTCACGACGATTAATTGCTCTTTGTCTGGATTTTGTTGGATTAATTTTAACGCATAAGCCAAGGCGTGTGAGCTTTCTAGCGCAGGGATAATGCCCTCGTGTTTGGCCAGTGCTTGGAAAGCGTCAAGGACTTCATCGTCTGTAATGCTTTCGTATTCAGCACGTCCAATGGCGTGTAAATGGGCGTGTTGTGGCCCAACAGAAGGGAAGTCTAATCCCGCAGAAATGCTGTAAGATTCTTCGATTTGCCCATCTTCTGTCTGCATAATTGGCGATTTCATTCCGAAATAAATCCCTACTTTGCCGTGGCGCAGTGGCGCGCCGTGTTGCCCCGTGGCAATGCCTTTGCCCGCAGGCTCAATGCCGATTAAGCGTACTTGGGGTTCGTCAATAAAATCGGCAAACATTCCAATGGCGTTAGAGCCACCGCCCACGGCCGCGATAATCACATCAGGCAAACGTCCTTCTTTTTCTAAAATTTGGCGTTTGGTTTCTTCCCCGATCATTTTTTGGAATTCTCGCACAATGGTAGGGAAAGGGTGAGGGCCTGCCGCTGTGCCGAGTAAATAATGCGTGGTGTCGTAATTGGCTGACCAATCCCGCATTGCTTCGCAACAAGCATCTTTGAGCGAGCAAGAGCCTTTTTCCACTGGGATAACTTCTGCCCCCATTAAACGCATACGGAAGACATTCGGCGATTGGCGTTCCACATCTTTCGCCCCCATATAAATCCGACAAGGCATATCCAACATTGCACAGGCAAGGGCTGTGGCAACACCGTGCTGACCAGCCCCTGTTTCAGCAATAATGCGTGTTTTACCCATTCGTTTAGCGAGTAAAATTTGCCCTAATACTTGATTTGTTTTGTGTGCACCACCGTGTAATAAATCTTCCCGTTTTAGGTAAAGTTTGGTTTTTGTGCCTTTGGTAAGATTACGGCACAGCGTCAATGCCGTAGGGCGACCTGCGTAGTTTTTCAGTAAATCTTGAAATTCTGCTTGAAATTCGGGATCGGCTTGTGATTCCACAAAGGCTTGTTCCAGATGTTTTAGCACTGGGACTAAAATTTCTGGCACATACATTCCGCCAAATTCGCCGAAATAAGGATTAAGTTGCGTTTCTGACATAATCGTTATCGTTCCTTTTACTTAATAATCTAAAATTTGTTTAAATAATTGCGCTAATTTAGTGGCATCTTTCACGCCTGCGCTGCTTTCTGCCCCTGAATTAATATCCAACCCTAAGCAATGTTGCGATAGGGCAAGGGCTAAATTTTGCTGATTAATGCCGCCAGCGAGCATTGCGTTATCTTTGATTTCAGCAGGAATGAGCGACCAATCAAAGGCTTGCCCCGTGCCGCCTTGCTGGTGAGCGAGCTGGCTGTCTAACACATAGCGATCAACCTGAGAAATTGGCTCAATTTGCACCGCACTTTGTTTTTCTAATGGCACAGAAACAGCTTGCCAAATTTGGCATTGGGCAGGTAGCTGTGAGCGAAGTTGCGCGATAAATTCCGCATTTTCACTACCGTGTAACTGCACCGCAAAGAGATTTAACTGCGAGGCAATTTTTACAATAAAATCAATCTCTTGATTTTGAAATACGCCGACAAAACGCAACGGTGCTTGCATCACAAGTTCTTGCGCTTGGCGTAGCGAAAGTTTACGTTTTGAGCTTTCCGCAAAAATCAACCCACCATATAACGCGCCTTGGTTGTACACCGCCTGCACATCTTGCGGACGAGTTAAACCGCACACTTTATTTTCACCAAGAATCACCGCTCTTACCGCGTTATTCAAATCATCGCTGCCCATCAGGCTGCTGCCGATTAAAAAGCCGTTTACATAAGGTTTTAATTGCTGAACTTGTTGATGAGAATAAATGCCCGATTCACTAATCACAATGCGATCGGCAGGAATTTGACTCGCAAGCGGTGGCGTGCGGCCGAGATCCACAGAAAGATCGTGTAAATCACGGTTATTGATGCCAATCACTTTCGCCCCCAAAGCAATGGCACGTTCTAATTCTTGCTGATTGGAGGTTTCTGTGAGCACGCCCATTCCTAATTCGTGGGCTAAATCTGCCAGTTGCATATAGGTGTCATCGTCCAACACGGAAAGCATTAGCAAAATGGCGTCCGCTTGGTGATAACGCGCCAGATACACCTGATAAGGGCTTATCATAAAGTCCTTGCACAGCACAGGCTGGCTGACTTGATTACGCACTTGCGCAATGTAGGCAAAATCCCCTTGGAAATATTTTTCGTCCGTCAGCACGGAAATGGCTGCTGCATAATGTTTATACACTTGGGCGATTTCATCAAGGTTAAAATCCGCACGAATCAAACCTTTAGAGGGCGAGGCTTTTTTACATTCCAAAATATAAGCGGGGCGTTGGTGTGTGCCTTGTGCCAATGCCTGATAAAAAGAGCGGTCGGATTTTTCAAGGTTTTTTTCAAAATCCTGCAACGGAAAGGCTTGGGATTTCTCTGCCACCCATTGCATTTTATCTTGCACGATTTTCTGTAAAATCGTTGGAGTTTGGTTGTTGATATTCATTGTTTTTTCTCTTTTTTATTCTACCGCACGCAATGCGGCTAAGGTTTTAAAGGCTTTACCCGTGGCAAGCACATCAAGCACTTTTTCGGCGTTGTGTTTGAGATCTTCATAGCCGAATAATTTCATTAATAGTGCGGTGTTCATTGCTACGGCTTGGGCGTGTTCTGCCTTGCCTTTACCTTGTAAAAGTGCGGTCAAAATTTTTGCATTTTCTTCAGGTTCACCGCCACGCAGACTTTCTAAGGGTTGTGGCTCAAAGCCGAAATCATAAGGGCTTAGGCTGTAACGTTCAATTTTACCATCACGAATTTCCGCCACCTCTGTTTTACCGTGAATGGCCACTTCATCTAAGCCAGCACCGTGTACCACAATGCTGTGTTTATGCCCTAAACGCAGGGCGGTTTCTGCATAAGGAGCAATGAGATCGGGGGAATACACGCCTAATAATTGATGTTTCGGGCGAGCTGGGTTACACAATGGCCCTAAAATATTGAAAATAGTTCGAGTTTTCAAGGCTTGACGCACTGGCACGGCGTGCTTAAAGCCAGGGTGATATTGCTGCGCGAATAAAAAGCAAATGCCAATTTCATCAAGGGCTTGGCGTGCTTGTTCGGCACTAATATTGATATTTACCCCTAAGGCACTTAACACATCGCTTGCGCCTGTTTTGCTCGATACGCTACGGTTGCCGTGTTTCGCTACTTTTAAGCCACAAGCAGCGCCAACAATGGCGGAAGCGGTGGAAATATTAATGGTGTTTGCGCCATCGCCGCCCGTGCCAACAATATCCGCAAAGACATAATCAGGCGTTGGGAAGCTATTGGCATTGGCGAGTACCGCATTAACCGCACCGCTAATTTCTTCCGCTGTTTCACCACGCAATTTTAATGCGATTAAGGCAGCGGCAAGTTGTTCATTGCTCAATTCCCCTTGCAACACCGCATTGAACAGGGTTTCCGCTTGGGCTTGAGTTAAAGGTTGTTTCTCAAAAAGTTGGTTAAGAAGTTGTTCTGTTTGCATAGGGTATTCCTTTTCTTTTTATTAAAGCATAAGTGCGGTGCTTTTTTCTTAAATTTAACGATAAATACTGTAGCTGAGATCTTTGGCTTCATCGCCTGTCATTCCGCGAAATCCCCAGCAGTGGGCAGGTTGCTCTTTGAGGGTGATTTCCACGTCAATCGGGGCGAGATTGAGTTTATTTTCAAGTTCGCAAAATAGCATTTTTATTAAACGTTTTTTGGTAAATTCTGTGCGCCCTTGCATTAAATTAATTTCAATGGCGGTGAAATCTTGGCTGCGGCCACTTGGGAGATACAAATCGTCCGCATCTGCGCCTTGGAAATAAATAAAATGTTTGCCTGCAGGAATGTCCATTTCTAAGTTCAAGCAATGATAAATAATTTCCGCAAGCTGGGCTTTGCGTGAATTAAGACGTTCTTTTAATCCATAAACAATAATCATCGGTTTATCCTTAATCGCGATTGAGCAACCAGTTTACTGAATTTTCTAACAATTTTCCCCCTTGCACAGTGAGAATGCTTTCTGGGTGGAATTGAAAACCGCAAATCGGCAGCGTTTTGTGGCGAATTGCCATAATAATGCCGTTATATTCCGCGTTTACGATAAATTCATCGGGCAAATTTTCGCCCATTAAGGAATGATAACGAGCCACAGGCATTGGGTTGTTTAAGCCTGCGAACATTGCTTGTTCATCGTGTTGAATATTAGATACCTTGCCGTGCAGCACTTCGCCAGAATGCACCACATCACCGCCAAAGGCTTCGATCAGGGCTTGATGCCCTAAACAGATGCCGATCATCGGCACTTTTCCTTTTAGGCGTTGAATAAGGGGGAGCAAAATGCCCGCTTCTTGCGGATTGCCCGGCCCCGGTGAAAGCGCCAGAATGCTGTTCGGCTGCAATGCCATTTTTTCCACGTGTGCAATATCGCAATCGTTACGGTAAATCTGTACTTGATGTCCCAGTGTGCGGAATTGATCCACCAAGTTATAGGTGAAAGAGTCAAAATTATCTAAAAAAACAATGTTAGCCATAATCTGTCCTTATTGAGCAAGCTGGTTGGTTTGCATAATCGCATTAATCACAGCACGGGCTTTGTGACGCGTTTCATCTGCTTCCATTTGCGGATCGGAATCCAGCACTTCACCGCAGCCAGCTTGGATATAAGCAATGTCGTTTTGCACAAAGGCAGAGCGGATCACAATACAGGTATCAAAATTGCCGTCAGATGAAAGGTAGCCCACGGCACCGCCGTAGCTATGGCGTTTTTGTTGCTCCACTTGGTAGATTAATTGCATCGCTTTGATTTTTGGCGCACCCGTGAGTGTGCCCATATTCATACAGGCTTGATAGGCGTGTAGCGCATCAAGTTCAGGGCGAAGTTTGCCCACCACGCGCGATACCAAGTGCATAATGTGGGAATAGCGATCCACTTGCATTAGATCTTTCACTTGACGCGTGCCACTTTGGCAAACGCGAGCCACATCATTACGGGCTAAATCCACCAGCATTAAATGTTCCGCCAACTCTTTTTTATCTAAGCGTAATTCCAGTTCTAGGCGCGCATCTAATTCAGGATCGATATTGCCTTCGGCATCAAAACCGCGTGGACGTGATCCTGCAATCGGATAGATTTCTAATTGACGTGAATCTTGGCTATATTTCAACGCACTTTCAGGGGAAGCGCCAAATAAGGTGAAATCTTCGTCCTGCATATAAAACATATAAGGGCTTGGGTTGTTCACTTTTAATTGGCGATAAGTGGCAAGGCTGTTCGGACAAGCCAAAGAAAAACGGCGCGATGGCACGATTTGGAACACATCGCCAATATTGATATGATGTTTTAAGCGGCGAATAATGTCTTTAAATGGTTCATCTTCAATGTTTACGCTCACTTCCGTGGAAGCCGATTGAATCGTTAAGTGCGGTTCAATTTTTTGTAATTTTTGCGTAATTTGCACCGCACTTTGTTCCGTGGCGGAAAGCGTATTTTGATTAAAACAGAAAGTTTGTAGCTGAGCCTGCTGGCGCTGGTGATCAAGAATCAATAAATTTTCTGCTAAATAGAAAACGTAATCAGGACAGCTTAAGCCATCATTGTGCAGCACAATATTTTCCATTGGGATAAAATTCGCCACTAAATCATAGGCAAATAATCCACCAAGAAAAATTGGCGTTTCACTTGTTTTGTAAAGATCCGCTAAACAACGCAAACCGTCAAAAATTGTCGGCGCTTGTAATTTGCTGTCTTCATCTAAATTCGGGTTAAGCGGCGCAAATTCTGCGATCATTTGCTTATCTTGGCGGGAAAGGCGCAGAGCAATCGGCTGCAATTTTTCTTGCACCAAAGGCAACAATGCCGCACCGTTTTCATTTAATGCAGTAAAGGTAACGCATTGCCCTAAGCAGCTGATTTTTAATGCGGCGTTAATTAATAGCAGGCTTTTTAAGCTATTTTTACTGCTGATTTCTGCTGATTCAAGTAATAGCGTATTTTTTTGATCTTGGCACAGGGTAGCAAATACCGCAGTGGGATCGCTGTGATAAGCCACTTCTTGTGAAAAAACGTGGAGAAAAGGCGTTGTCATTGGAATTCCTTTTTTGCATAAAATAATTATGCACTATTAAACTAGTACAAAAGGGGTTTGTCAAGGATTGTTTTTTCTCAAAAAGGAAATTTTAGCCAGAATGGCTTGTTTCATTGATTTTGCCAATAAAAATAAAAAAATGTTGGTAAAGAATATTCCCCACCAACATTTTACATTTAGATGAATGCTAAAATTAGCTTTATTTCAAACTGCCCACCATATCTTCAGGACGAACCCATTCGTCAAATTGCTCTGGGGTAACCAAACCAAGATTAATGGCTTCTTCTCTTAATGTTGTACCATTTTTATGCGCAGTTTTTGCGATTTTCGCTGCATTTTCATAACCGATATGGGTATTTAACGCCGTTACCAGCATTAAGGAATTTTCAAGTTGTTGCTTAATGCGTGGGTGATTTGGTTCAATACCACTTGCGCAATGCTCATCGAACGATACACAAGCATCTGCCAATAATTGGGCAGATTGTAAGAAGTTGTACGCCATTACAGGTTTGAATACATTAAGTTGGAAATGCCCTTGCGAGCCAGCAAAGGAAATGGTTGTGTCGTTACCTAACACTTGTGCGCAAACCATTGTGAGCGCTTCGCACTGCGTTGGGTTCACTTTGCCCGGCATAATGGAAGATCCTGGTTCATTTTCAGGAATTAAGATTTCACCAATGCCTGAGCGCGGGCCAGATGCCAATAAGCGAATATCGTTGGCAATTTTAAATAAGGATACCGCAAGCTGTTTTAATGCACCGTGGGTTTCCACAATGGCATCGTGGGTGGCGAGCGCTTCAAATTTGTTTTCTGCAGTGATAAATGGCAAGCCAGTGAATTTTGCAATGTATTCAGCCACTTTCACATCATAGCCTTTTGGCGTATTTAACCCAGTTCCTACTGCAGTTCCACCTAAAGCCAGTTGCGCAAGGTGTGGCAGGGTGTTTTTCAATGCACGCAAGCCGAAATCTAACTGTGCGGCATAAGCAGAAAATTCTTGCCCAAGAGTGAGTGGCGTGGCGTCCATTAAGTGAGTACGCCCGATTTTCACCACATCTTTAAAGGCTTCTGCTTTTGCTGCGAAGGTTTTTTGTAAGCGTTCAATGCAAGGAATGGTTACTTCCACCACTTTTTTATAGGCGGCAATGTGCATTGCAGTTGGATAAGTATCATTAGAAGATTGTGATTTATTCACATCATCATTTGGGTGAATAATGGATTTTTCCCCTAATTTTCCACCATTGATAACGTGCGCACGGTTAGCAATCACTTCATTTAGGTTCATATTGGATTGCGTGCCTGAACCCGTTTGCCAAATCACCAAAGGGAATTGATCGTCAAGTTTATGGGCTAAAATTTCATCGCAGGCTTGCGCGATTAAATCGCGTTTTTCCACTGGCAACACGCCTAGCTCATTGTTTGCGTACGCAGCGGCTTTTTTCAAATAACCAAACGCCTCGATAATTTCGTGGGGCATTGAAGCCGCAGGGCCAATTTTGAAATTATTGCGCGAACGTTCTGTTTGTGCTGCCCAGTATTTATCGGCTGGTACTTTCACTTCGCCCATAGTGTCTTTTTCAATACGAAATTCCATTCTAGTTACCTCAAATGATTGAATTAATAATAAGAAAACGCCTTGAGTTTAACACTTTGGGAGTAGGAATGGAACGTAAAGGGCAGGGCGAATTTTTTGTTTTGTGATATAGATCATAAAGAGCGGTAAGATTTTTTTGAATTTTTTGATAGCGCAAAAATTAATGTTTTCTATTTCGCGGATTTTTCGTTAAAATTATACGTTTAAAAATTTGATTTCATACAGGCAAAAGACGCAGTTTTATGGCAAAGCAAGCACAGTTTTACATTTTACAAAAAACACAACCCAAAGTGCCATTGTCCGCAATGGAAACCTTGGCTTGTGATTTGGCTGCGCAAGCTTGGCGATTAGGCAAAAAAGTGCTAATTAGCTGCGAAAGTGAAGAACAAGCTTTTCGCCTTGACGAAGCCCTATGGGCAAGAGAGCCAGAAGAATTTGTGCCGCATAATTTATCGGGCGAAATCACCCAATATGCCACGCCCATTGAAATTAGCTGGGCGGGAAAGCGTAACGCACAACGCCGTGATTTGTTAATTAATTTACAAGCTCAAGTGCCTGATTTCGTGGCAAGTTTTACCCAAGTGATCGATTTTGTTCCGAGCGATGAAGCACAAAAAGCCATTGCCCGTGAACGCTATAAACAATACCGCCAATTAGGCTGGCAACTTAGCACGGAACAAGCCTGATGACGTGGAATGTGAAAACCTTTGCTGAACTCAGCACGGCAGAATTATTCGCCATTTACCAAGTTCGTACCGCTGTGTTTGTGGTGGAGCAACAATGTGCTTATCAAGAAGTGGATCATTGGGATCAAAGTGCGGTGCATTTTTGGCAAGAATTTGACGGTAAAATCAGTGCTTATTGTCGAATAATTCCACAGGCTGACGGCATTCACATTGGCAGAGTGCTAATAGCAGAACAGGCCCGAGGCAAAGGCTTAGCCAAAGAATTAGTGCAACAAGCGTTGGCTTATTGCCAACAACATTGGGCGGCTGAACCTGTGCTAATCCAAGCACAAACTTATTTGCAAAATTTCTACCGTACTTTTGGTTTCCAGCCCACTTCGGCAGAATATTTAGAAGACGGCATACCGCATTTGGATATGGAATTGGTGCGTTGAGTTGGGGAGATAAGATGAAACCGATGACCAAAGAAGAAATTATCGAACAACAACGGCAATTAGCCATTCGCTTTAAGCCCTGGATGGAAGATAAGAAAAAACGTGAAATTCTCACTTTCCAGCGTCCTAATGGAAATATTGTTCAACATTATCCAGATGGACATGAAGAAGTGATTAAGTATGCAAAATAGTTTAGCCATTTTCTATTGTGGGACAAATGGTGCTGGAAAAAGTACCTTACGTTCTTTTAATCAGGATTCTGTTCAAGTAGTGATTGATTCTGATCATATTGCGATGGAACTTAATCCACAAAATCCTCGACGCGCAGATATAGAGGCGGGGAGAAAAGCGGTTGAATTATTTAAGTATGCACTTAAAAATCAGGTTTCGTTTTCAATGGAATCGACTCTTGCAGGAAAGTCTATTTTGCATCGTATGCAGCAAGCTAAATCAAAAGGGTTTTGCGTAAGATTAAATTATATCGGGGTCAATGATCCTGACATTAATGTGAAAAGGGTGCAGGCGAGAGTGGCTAATGGTGGACATTTTATTGATGAAGCTACCATTCGTAAACGTTATGAAATAAGTCGGCAAAATTTAATTTTAGCATTACCTTTTTGCGATGAAGCATTTATTTATGATAATTCAGCGGAAATGCCGATACTTATTTTTCATCTTTCTAAATCGAAAATGATTACGCAATTTGAACAAGTATTACCTAGTTGGTGTGAAAATTTATTAGCAGAATTATTACAATCAAATTTTAATTTAGTTTAGTTAGAAACAGAGAAAAACCAATGACACAAAAATTTGAAATGGCAGATCGTTTTGATCCTTCTGCCGTAGAACAAGCACTTTATAAACACTGGGAAGAAGCGGGCTATTTTAAGCCGAATGAAAACCCAAATGCCCCAAGCTATTCTATTGCGATTCCACCGCCGAATGTAACGGGATCTTTGCATATGGGACACGCTTTCCAGCAAACCTTAATGGATACCCTGATCCGTTTCCACCGTATGGAGGGGGATAACACCCTCTGGCAGGCGGGGACTGACCACGCTGGGATCGCCACGCAAATGGTGGTGGAGCGTAAAATCGCAGCGGAAGAGGGCAAAACTCGCCACGATTACGGACGCGAAGCTTTTATCGAAAAAATTTGGGATTGGAAAGCCTATTCAGGTGGCACAATCAGCCAGCAAATGCGCCGTTTGGGTAACTCGATTGACTGGGATCGTGAGCGTTTCACTATGGACGATGGGCTTTCTGATGCGGTGAAAGAAGTGTTTGTGCGTCTGCACGAACAGGGCTTGATTTATCGTGGTAAGCGTCTGGTAAACTGGGATCCAAAATTGCACACGGCAATTTCCGATCTTGAAGTAGAAAATAAAGAAAGCAAGGGTTCGCTCTGGCATTTCCGCTATCCGTTAGCCAATGGCGAAAAAACGGCAGACGGCAAAGATTATTTAGTGGTTGCCACTACTCGTCCTGAAACAATGTTGGGTGATACCGCGGTGGCAGTTCACCCAGAAGATGAGCGTTACCAATCTCTTATCGGAAAAACCGTGATTTTACCGTTAGCAAACCGTGAAATTCCGATTATCGCTGATGATTATGTGGATCGTGAGTTCGGTACTGGTGTGGTCAAAATCACCCCAGCACACGATTTTAACGACTACGAAGTGGGCAGACGTCATCAATTACCAATGGTAAATGTAATGACGTTAAATGCGGATATTCGTGATGAGCCAGAAATCATCGGTGTGGACAATAAACCGTTAGCGGATTATGTGGCTGAAATTCCAGAAAAATATCGTGGAATGGAGCGTTTTGCAGCGCGTAAGCAAATCGTGGCGGATTTTGATGCCTTAGGCTTATTGGAAGAAATTAAACCGCACGATTTGAAAGTGCCTTATGGCGATCGCGGTGGCGTGCCGATTGAGCCAATGCTTACGGATCAATGGTATGTGAGCGTAAAACCATTGGCAGAAGTGGCGACCAAAGCGGTGGAAGATGGCGAAATCCAATTCGTACCAAAACAATATGAAAACCTCTATTTCTCTTGGATGCGTGATATTCAAGACTGGTGTATTTCTCGCCAACTTTGGTGGGGACATCGCATTCCTGCGTGGTATGACGCAGAGGGCAACATTTATGTGGCACGCAGTGAAGCTGAAGTGCGGTCAAAATATCACTTAAATTCTGACGTGAAACTGAAACAAGATGAAGACGTGCTAGACACTTGGTTCTCATCGGCGTTATGGACATTCTCTACCCTTGGCTGGCCACAGCAAACAAAAGAGTTGAAAATGTTCCACCCAACAGATGTGTTAATCACAGGATTTGACATCATTTTCTTCTGGGTGGCACGAATGATTATGTTCACAATGCACTTCATCAAAGATGAAAATGGCAAACCGCAAGTGCCGTTCAAAACCGTGTATGTAACGGGCTTGATCCGTGATGAAAACGGACAAAAAATGTCGAAATCAAAAGGCAACGTGCTTGATCCGATTGATATGATTGACGGCATCAGCCTTGATGATTTATTGGAAAAACGCACCGGCAATATGATGCAGCCGCAATTAGCGGAAAAGATTGCAAAAGCTACACGCAAAGAGTTTGCTAATGGCATTGCGGCTCACGGTACTGATGCCTTACGTTTCACCCTTGCAGCATTAGCCAGTAATGGGCGTGATATTAACTGGGATATGAAACGCTTAGAAGGCTATCGCAATTTCTGTAATAAGTTATGGAATGCAAGCCGTTTTGTTCTCACCAATGACAAATTGGATCTTTCAGAGGGTGAAGTGGAGTATAGCCTAGCGGATCGTTGGATCAATTCTGAGTTTAATCGTGCTGTGGAAGCGGTGCGTGCTGCATTCGCACAATATCGTTTTGATTTGGCGGCGAATGCTATTTACGAGTTCACTTGGGATCAGTTCTGTGACTGGTATTTGGAGCTCACTAAATCAGTATTTGCGCAAGGCAGTGCCGCACAAAAACGTGGCGCAAGCCGTACCTTAGTGCGTGTATTGGAAAAATTATTGCGTTTAGCACACCCAATTATTCCATTTATTACCGAAGAAATTTGGCAAAAAGTGAAAGGTTTTGCGGGTGTGAGTGGCGATACCATTATGCTACAACCTTATCCGCAGTATGAGCCGAGCCAAATTGATGAGCAAGCTGAACAGCAAATTGATTGGTTGAAAGAAATCATTATCGCCGTGCGTAATATCCGTGCGGAATGTAACATCGCACCGAGCAAAGGCTTAGACGCATTATTACGCCATTTAACGCCAGAACAGCAACAAATTCTTGCCGATAACTGCACATTATTAGCAAGTATGGCGAAATTAGACAGCGTTGAAGTGTTAAATGATGGGGTAGAAGCGCCATTCTCAGTAACCAAATTGGTTGGCAACGCGGAACTTCTTATTCCAATGGCAGGCTTTATTGATAAAGCCACCGAGCTAGCACGCTTAACTAAAGAGCTAGAAAAACTCAACGGTGAAATTGCGCGTATTGAAAACAAATTGAGCAATGAAGCCTTTGTAGCGAAAGCCCCTGAGCAAGTGATTGCGAAAGAACGTCAAAAAATGCAAGGCTATCAAGAAGCGATTGCAAAAGTTCAAGCGCAATATCAGGCGATCGAAGCCCTTTAATTTCGAGCAAAAATATCCCTCTTTTCAGAGGGATATTTTTTTAAATAGTGTTTTCTAATTAGAAAAATATGCTTTAAAATAATCAATGATTATCTATTTTCTGTGATTGTTACGCTCTATGAAATTAAACTTCCCAACAATTCTGACCTTATTCCGTGTGGTGCTTATCCCATTTTTTGTCTTGGCGTTTTATCTCCCTTTTGCTTGGGCGCCATTTTTAACCACCGCGATCTTTTTTGTCGCTGCCGTTACAGACTGGTTTGATGGCTATTTGGCACGAAAATGGAATCAAAGCACGCCCTTTGGTGCATTTCTCGATCCCGTTGCAGACAAAGTGATGGTGGTTGCTGCACTGGTGTTAGTGGTGGAATATCAGCACAGTTTCTGGGTAACCTTGCCTGCGATAGTAATGATCTCAAGGGAAATCATCGTTTCCGCCTTGCGTGAATGGATGGCGGAAATCGGCAGCCGTAGCAAAGTAGCCGTGTCTTGGCTGGGCAAAGTGAAAACTGCTTCACAAATGCTGGCATTAGGCGGATTGCTATGGCGTTATAATGTTTTAATGGAAATTGCAGGCATCGTATTCTTATATATCGCTGCGATTTTAACCGTGTGGTCAATGCTACAATATCTCAAAGCCGCAAAAGATAATTTATTAGAAGAATAAAATTCTCAAAAATTACACCGCACTTGGGTTGAATAGATAACTAAGTGCGGTGTTTTTTTATGAATTTTTTTGTGGAAGAGCCAAGCTAAAAATAATATCGAAGTGGAAATCATCAAGCTCTGCTTTCAAAATAAACGAATTTATAGAAAGTGAATTTTTTTTAGTCAATCAAACACAAAGTAAGAAATTTCTATTTGACTAATCGGCGTAAATCCGTAAAATGCACCTCGTTGTTTAGCAAGACCGAATGGTTAGCTAGGTATGCGGGAATAGCTCAGTTGGTAGAGCACGACCTTGCCAAGGTCGGGGTCGCGAGTTCGAGCCTCGTTTCCCGCTCCAACGCCCGAGTGGTGAAATCGGTAGACACAAGGGATTTAAAATCCCTCGACTTTCGAGTCGTGGCGGTTCAAGTCCGCCCTCGGGCACCATTTTAAAGCATAAGTAAATCAATAAGATAGTCGCCAAGAGCGGCTTTTTTTATATCTGAAAATCAAAGTTGGGACTTTCCCCTATGTTGAAACTCACCCCTTTTCAATGGTCATCATTTAACTTTTTCGGTTTTTACTGTGCTTATGGCGTCATTGTGCCGTTTTTACCGATTTGGTTAGCACAGTATGGCTATGATGTGGAATTAATAGGCACATTGATTTCCCTTGGTTATCTGTGTCGTTTTGCCGGTGCTATTTTTTTTACTAAAAATGTTAGGCATCTTAATCAGTTGATTCCATTAAGTCGCCTTCTAACTTGGTTAAGTGTATTGGTGCTAATAGCGGTGAGTTGGGCGGTGCAATCATTGTGGTGGCTTATTCCTATTTTAGCGCTGTTTCATATGTTGAATGGCGGAATTATGCCTGTTTGCGATACCATTGCCACGAGTTGGCATCAGCAGTTAGGAATGGATTATGGCAAAAGCCGTTTATTTGGTTCGTTAGCTTTTATTGTTGGCTCTATTACAGCGGGCTATTTGCTTGGTTGGCTAGGAAAAAGTGCAATTATCGGCATTATTATTGGTTATTTAGTTTTTTGGGGGCTGGGGATTAGTTTAAATCCTACACAAAGATTTAATCAGCAGGAAAAACAAGAGGCTGCGGTAACAGCGAGTTATCGTGAATTATTGCGGAATCCAACGACAATCAGAATGATTATTGCCACCGCCCTTATTCAGGGTTCACACGCAGCTTGTTATGCGTATGGCACGATTTATTGGTCTGCAAATGGTCTTAGCACTTCACAAATTAGTTGGCTGTGGAGTTTGGGGGTGGTAGCTGAAGTGGTATTTTTCTTCTTTTCTAAACGTTTCTTTAGAACTTGGCAAATACATTATTTGACCTTGTTTTCGGCATTAGCCGCAATCATTCGCTGGACAACCATTGCTTACACAACAGATTTTACGCTGCTGATCTTCGCCCAAATGCTACACGCATTCACTTATGCAATGGGGCATTTTGCGATGATTCGTTATATCACTTCTCAGCCAAGTGAAACGATTCCAAAATTACAAGGGCTATATTTTGCAAGCTCTAGTTGTATTATGATGGCGCTTTTCACCTTTATTTCGGGATTGGTTTACCCAACTTCCGCACAAATGAGTTTTGTGCTGATGGCGATTTTTGTTCTACCTGCAATCTTCCTTGTACCGAAGAAATTTTCAAACCACCTAGAGGTGATTGAATAAAAAATAAGGCGATTTTTCATCGCCTTTAAAAATTCCCAAAGTTTTCACCGCACTTTAGTTTTTATCTCTCACCACATTCAACGCCGAGAAACTTTGTGCTACGGGCATTATTTCAATGCGGTTGATATTAACGTGGGCCGGTTGTTGGTAGATCCATAGCACGGTGTTGGCGATGTCTATTGGCTCAATGGGTTGTACGTTGGCATAGACGCTGGCGGCTTTGCTGTCGTCGCCTTTGAAACGTACATTAGAAAACTCAGTGCCACCGTATAACCCCGGTTCTACATTGGTTACACGCACCTTCGTGCCAGCTAAATCAGCGCGTAAATTCAAGCTAAATTGTTCCACAAACGCCTTGGTTGCGCCGTAAACGTTGCCACCGGGGTAAGGATATGTGCCTGCGATTGAGCCTAAATTGATGATATGCCCTTGTTGGCGTTCCACCATTTGCGGTAGCACTTTGCGGGTGAGATAGGTTAAGCCCACAATATTGGTATTGATCATTGTTAGCCAATCGTCAAAATTGGCTTGATGTGCAGGCTCTAAACCTAGCGCTAAACCTGCGTTATTCACGAGCAAATCAATTTGTTGGAATGCTTCAGGAAGTTTGGAAAGTGCGCGATCAATTTCGCTTAAATTATTCATATCCATTTGTAATGGAAAGAAATTTTCGCCTAACTCTGCTTGCAACTTTTCCAGTTTTTCTAAACGGCGAGCCGCGCCAATCACTTTGTATCCTGCTTTAATAAACACTTCGCACATTGCTTTACCAAAGCCTGCCGATGCGCCTGTAATTAAAATCGCCATAATTCCCCCTATCTAGTTTAGTTGAGTTAAATATCCCTTACCTAAGGCATTCATTTGTCGCATAATCCAACGTTGTTTTTTCTGCACAAACGCGCTGGGTTTATTTGCTTTAAATATGATTGGATTAGGCAGCACCGCAGCTAATAACGCCGCTTCTTGCTGATTCAGTTGTTTCGCCGATTTTTTAAAATAGGCTTGGCTAGCGGCTTCAACGCCAAAAATGCCATTACCAAATTCAGCAATGTTTAAATAGACTTCTAAAATCCGTTTTTTTGACCAAAGCAGTTCTACCATTAAGGTGGTCGGTAATTCAATGCCCTTGCGTAGCCAGCTTTGTCCGTGCCATAGGTATAAATTTTTTATGGTTTGCTGTGAGATAGTCGAGCCGCCCCGCACTTTTGTTGATTTTTTATTGTATTTCAATGCCTTATCGATAGCGTCCCAATCAATCCCGTGATGCTGAGCAAATTTTTGATCTTCGGCGGCGATAACGGCTAATTGCATTTGCCACGAAATTTTATCCAAGCTCACCCATTGATATTTAATGGGGTAACTTTCACCGTTTAAAAGATGACTCACTTTCTGCTGTGCCATATAGGAAGAAAATGGCACAGGCACAACACGAAATAGCAAAGTTATGCCTAAAAAAGCAGCAAACGCATAGAAAGAATAACGCAAGATTCTTTGTTTAATGCGCGGCAACCATTTTGGCTTTTTATTCTTTCTGCCCATCAAGCTGTTCTTTTACCCATTGCATAAACTCAGGTGGCATTGTTTTGATCATATTTGATCCCCTTGTAATGGTTGCCGCGCTGGTGTTCAGATTTTGTTGAATTTCGCGTTGTGAGCAACGCTTATCTAATAACTGCGCTACAATTTGTAAACGCAAGCCCACCGCATCTCGTTCATCTGCGGTGAGTAGCAGCGTGAGTAATTCTTGTTCTTTATTTTGTGCAAACGCAGTGCGTAAAATCTCGATAAATGCCTGCCATTGATCCATATTTTTGCTCACATACATAGCTTTCTCCTAGGATTAAAACGTTTCACTGTGCTATTAAACTACTTCACTAGTATAATCTATTCTGTTCGGCTTGGGTAAATTTTTCTGCCTTTTCTCCTTGCAACAGCTGGTAATAATAATCGTAAGCTAGCACATTTTGCACATATCCACGGGTTTCATAAAACGGAATGGTGGCGATAAATTCTGCCATTGTGAGCTTGCCATTGGATTTTGCCAGCCAGCTATCAACACGCCGTGCGCCTGCATTGTAAGCCGCAGCAATTAAAATGCGATTATTGCCATATTTTTCCGCAAGCTGATTAAGATGAGTTGTACCAAGCATAATATTATCAATAGGATCAAACAGTTGGCTCTCTTTTTTATAAGGGAGTTGATCTTGCTCTGCGGTGAGCTTCGCCGTGCTTGGCAACAGTTGCATCAATCCACGTGCATTAGCAGAAGAAGTTACATTTGCGCGCCACGCACTTTCTTGTCGAGCGATTGCCATAGCAAAAGTGCGGTGAATTTTTGCGTTATTTTTATTATTAATGAACAAATCAAACCACATTTGGTAAGCGTTAGGTAAACGTAAGGCAATATAATCCCACGCTTTCGCTTGAATCGTGGCTTCCACTTGTAAATCAGCCCACTGATTTTGCTCGGCATATTGGGCTAAGGCAAGTTTGCTTGTAAAATCCGAGCTATCTAACAATGCCCGCCATTCACGCTGAATATTGGCACGATCATTGAGTGCCTGTAACTCATTAATGCGCGCAAATTGCTTAGCATAACGCTGTAAAGGTTTTTCATTGGACGAGAAAGTTTTCATCGTAGGTTGATAATCCACGCCCAAACGCTGTGCTGCAAGCATTGGGTAAAATCCCCGTGCGTTTTGCTGCATTTGCTGCCAAATCTGTGTAGCTTGCGCGGTTTTGCCTTGCTGAAATAACACTTCACCTTGCCAATATCGCCATTCATCTTTCTGTTTACCTTGTTCTGAAAGCAAATTTAACCAAGGTTGAATCTCCGCTTTTTCACGCAATGCCACACGAATACGGCGTTCAGTTTGTTTATCTTCTTTTAAGGTTTGCAGGGTTGCATCGCGCCATTGCTGAATGGGCGGATTTTCGCTATCAAAAAGCTGGCTAAGCAAGGCAGATTGCCAGCCTTGAGTTTGCGCGGGCGATAAATTAAAGCGAGCCGCCCATTGTTGTAATTGGGTAAAAGGGGCGCTGACATTGAGCTGATTTTCCGTAATGGTTTTAATAAAACGAGGCATTACGGCAAGCAAAATCTGTTTATTTTCATCATTGGCAGGCAAATTTTCTATATAAAAAGCGTTGCTTGGAGAAAGCAATAAACGCGGTGATTTCAATAAATTAGCCAGATTGGTCAGCCAAGTTTTTAATTCGGCATCTCGCGTAAGCGCTGCCAATTCGCTAATTAAGGCACGATTATTTTTTTCTACGGCAAGCAGGGCGCGCTGTTTGATTAACTCTTCCGTAATCACGCTGTGATCGTAAGCTTGCTGGAAAATAGCTTGGCATTGCGTAGGTGAGCTATTTCCTGTGAGCCATAAGTCTTTGATTTTTATCGCAAGTGCGGTGTTTTTTTCTATAATTTTGTTTGCAGTCGCTTCAGGTTCTGTTTGTGATGAAGGTTGTTTTCCTTGCTGTTGTGCTGTCATCACAATGCAAGAGACGGTGCTATCTTTGGGCAAATCGTTCACATTGGCTAAAATCCCCTGCCAATTTTGGGTATCGTATTGTTGTTGCAGCCAATAATTAGACAAATTCTTGAGCGTAAAATCAGGATATTTCTTCGCAAAATCAATAACTTCATCAAAAGACAAGGCGGCTTTTTTCGCGGTTAGAAATTGATGTTCCGCATAAGGTAAGAGCGGATAATCTTGCAGCTGAGCCAATAATCCTTTGGCTATATCTAGTGTGGTTTCACTTTGGGAAAGGGGTAAATATTGTTGCAGTTTGCGATAAATTTCTCGTTCGCGCGCCAGTTTTTGTTGGCTTACTAACAATGCTTTGGCAGCATCATTATTTTCAGGGCTAACATTGTCTTTATTTCCATTTTGCCCTTCCGCGATATTTTGCTTTTCCGTTACATTTTGCGCTTGCTTTACATTTTCTGCCGCTTTTATTTCTGTATTTTGTGCGGTTGAATTCACTGCACGAGCTGGCTGCGCTGAATTTCCCCACACGAAAAGGGAAAGCGAAGATAAACTTAAGGCAAGCAAGGTTTGGGTAAATTTCATAACATTCCTTTTTATGGCACTTTTTAGATAGGATAAAAATTAGGTAAAAACCACCGCACTTTTGTGCTGTTGTAATGGTTATTTTATAACTACACTTATAAACAAAAGCCCGAATAAATCGGGCTTAAAATCTAACTGATTATTAGACCGCACTTCGCTAAAAAAGTGCGGTGAAATTCTTCAACCTTTTTACGGCAATTCGTCAATATCGTCTTTATTCACTTTTTGAATCACCATATGTTCACGTCTTAAGCCGAGATCATAGGCGATACTAATAGCAATATAAATGGTGGAATAAGTACCAAAGCCGATACCGATTAAAAGCGCCAATGAGAAACTATGGATCGTAGGCCCACCAAACACAAATAGCGCGATCACCACGAAAAGCGTTGTGATCGATGTCATCAAGGTTCTTGATAGGGTTTGGGTGAGTGAAATATCAATAATATCCACGGTGTCAATACGGCGAATTTTACGGAAGTTTTCACGCACACGGTCAAATACCACGATACTATCGTTCAGTGAGTATCCCACCACCGATAAAATGGCTGCCACAAAGGTGAGATCCATTTCGATTTGGAAATAAGAAAAGATCCCAAGAGTTACAATCACATCGTGCGCAAGGGCAATGATCCCCCCTGCTGCTAAACGCCATTCAAAGCGGAATGCAATGTAGGCAAGCAACATTAATAAGGTGATTAATGTCGCATAGATCGCGCCTTGGGTAAGTTCTTCACCCACATTTGGGCCAACAAATTCCACGCTGCGAATTTGGATATCATTATCCAATTTGCTGAGCATTCCTTTGATTTGCGTGCCAATATCCGCGCCGCCAGCCGAAGCTGAAAGACGGATCATTACATCACGCACGCCACCTGTGGTTTGCACTAATGGGCTTTCGATACCATTTTCTTTTAAGGTGGCACGGATTTTTTCTAAATCAGCGGGTTGGGAAAAATGCGTATCCACCACCGTACCGCCAGTGAAATCCAAGCCCCAGTTAAAGCCTTTGGTTACAATGCTTGTAATACAAAGTGCGGTAACAATTAATGAGAAAATATAACCCACAAGGCGGTAGCGCATAAATGGGATAAGCTTGAATGGCAAGATTACCCCTTTATATTCATTCACTTTTTTATCTTTTGTAAATAAGCTCATCGTAACCACCTTAAATAGATAATTTCTCAACGCGTTTGCCGCCGTAAAGTAAATTTACCAGCATTCGAGTTCCTGTAATCGCAGTAAACATTGAGATCGCAACCCCTAATGAAAGGGTGATCGCAAAGCCTTTAATTGGCCCTGTTCCCACCGCATAAAGCACGATAGAAGTTAAAATTGTGGTTAAGTTAGCATCAAAAATACTGCTAAATGCCCCGCTATAGCCTTCATTAATGGCTTGTTGAATGGTGCGTCCGTTACGAATTTCTTCTTTAATCCGCTCAAAAATCAACACGTTCGCGTCCACAGACATTCCCACCGAAAGAATAATCCCCGCAATCCCCGGCATTGTGAGCGTTGCTCCCGGAATTAACGACATCAAACCAACAAGTAAAACCATATTGGCAAGCAGTGCCATACTTGCAAATAAGCCGAATACTTTATAGTAAATCAGCATAAACACCACAGTAATGGCTAAGCCCCAAAGCCCTGCTTGCAAGCCTTGTTCCACATTTTGCGCACCGAGTGATGGCCCAACGGTACGTTCTTCCACAATTTGGATTGGTGCTGTTAATGCGCCAGAACGTAATAACACAGAAAGATTAAGCGCTTCATTTGGGCTATCAATCCCAGTGATTTGGAATTGGCTACCAAAACGGCCTTGAATGGTTGCAATATTGATCACTTCTTCGTGTTTAGCGAGAACGGTTTTGCCATTTTCATCTTTTTTGCCGCTGTCTTTATATTCAACATATAAAGTTGCCATTGGCTTTTTCAGATTCATTTTGGTGGTTTGCGACATCATATCGCCGCCTTCGCTATCCAAGGTTACACTTACTTGTGGCGTACCTGAATTTTGATCAACCCCTGATGACGCATTGACAATATGTTCCCCCCCTAATACCGCACGTTTGTACAGCACCACAGGGCGACCATTACGATCAAATTTCACTTCAGAATCTGAAGGCACCATTCCACGCATTGCCGCATCAACATTGGCGTTTTGATTCACTAAACGAAACTCAAGGGTGGCTGTTGCGCCTAAAATTTCTTTTGCGCGTGAAGTATCTTGAACGCCCGGTAATTCCACCACAATACGCTCTGCGCCTTGGCGTTGAATCACGGGTTCAGAAACGCCTAATTCTTCCACACGGCGGCGTAAAATACTCAAGTTTTGCTCAATGGCGTGATCGCGCGCTTCATTTAACGCTGCATCAGATAAGGTTAAAGAAAGCGTGTTATTAGAAATTTCACGAATATCTAAATTGGGGTGCGCTTGACGCAATAAGCGCTGAACAGCTGAAAGCTGATCTGGATTTTTTAGGGTAACCACAGTGCTATGATTTTCCCCTGCGCGAATATTGGTATATTGATATTTCGCTTTACGCAATTCGCCCAATAAACCGTCTTGCAACTGCTCTTGACGTTTAGCCAGCGCAGTATTCATATCCACTTCCATTAAAAAGCGTACACCACCACGCAAGTCCAAGCCCCATTTCATTGGTGAACCACCAATATCAGAAAGCCATTTTGGCGTAGCAGGCGCAAGGTTAAGCGCCACTGAATAGCCATTGCCTAATTTTTCGCTGATTTTATCTTTGGCAAGCAGCTGATCATCTGTGTTATTAAAACGAGCAAGAATTGAACCGTTTTCTAATTTAATGGATTTTGTAGTGAGATGATTTTCGTTAAGAAGCGTTTGCACATTGCTAAGGGTTGTTGTGTTGGCTTCTTGTCCACGAGTTCCTGAAATTTGAACGGCAGGATCTTCACCGTAAAGATTTGGGAGAGAATATAAAACACCAATGGCGACCACAAGGGTCACCATTATATTCTTCCATAAAGGGTAACGATTTAACATAACTTTCCAGTTCCCTTGCGGAAATAGTTAATAATTAAAGGCTTTTTAATGAACCTTTTGGTAACACAGAAACAATGAAATCACGTTTAATGGTAATTTCTGTGCTGTCATTTAAGGCAAGAACAACGTAATCGCTTTCTGCCCCAATTTTGGTGATTTTACCAATAATACCACCTGAAGTAAGAACTTCCGTGCCTTTCGCTAACTCAGCCATTAATTGCTTATGTGCTTTATTGCGTTTTGCTTGTGGACGATAAATCATAAAATAGAAAATCAATCCGAACAGAACGAAAATAAATAACATTGACATTGGGCTACCTTGTTGAGCTTCCATCTTTAATCCTTTTTGTTAGTTAATGAAAATGTAGGACGTTAAAATAGCACAAAAACCCTTTATTGACAAAGCGCTTTTGTGAAAGTGCGGGGAGTTATGCAGGCGTTTTTGCCAAAAAACGGGCTGAAAAAGCACCGCACTTTCTCTTTCTTAGAAAAGATAAAACCTGCCAAAATGCAGGTTTTACTTTATGCGTTAATTTAGTTTTTTCGGCGCGCTGCCATCACTTTTCCCATCGCACTTAATTCTTCTTGTGGGATATGGGTTTTGCCAAGTTCAAATAAAGGTTCTTCAATGGCAATATGGCTGTCATAACCAGCAATAAATTGTGCAATAAGCGGTGCGGGAATTTGTGTAATTTCGCCTTTTAGCAAGGCTTCCAACTGCACAGACAAAGCTGCCCAATTTTGATGCAAAGTTTCGTGTTGGCTTTCTAAGCGTTCGACATCAGCTTTGGCTTGTGGGCAGTATTTTAGCAATGCAGGGAAAAAATCCTTTTCTTCATCATCGTGGTGCAATGGCGCGGCAATATTAAAATAATTCAAAATTTGCTGCACATCTTTTTGCACCGCTTGAATGTTGCCATTTTTCTCCAAATAACTAGGCAAAATATTCAGCTGACGGCAGAACATTTTCACTTTGCCGTGGCAGGCGTAAAGCATTTCAATCGGCTCATTCCAGCTGGCAAATTGTTGCGGTTGAAGATTAAACATTTTGTTCACCTTGTGGATTAGAGGCTTGTGCGTTTTGTTGCACTTCACTTTGCAATGGCGGAACAGGCTTGCCAATGCGCGCATAGAAATCTTGCACAAATTGTTCAAAGGTATCGTTCTCAATGGCTTCACGAATTTGAGCCATTAAGCGTTGATAATAACGTAAATTGTGAATGGTGTTTAATCTTGCGCCTAAAATTTCACCGCACTTATCTAAATGGTAAAGATAGGCTTTGGTGTAATTTTTACAGGTGTAACAATCACATTCTGGATCAAGCGGGCTGGTGTCATCACGGTATTTCGCATTACGAATTTTCACAATGCCGTCTGTAACGAATAAATGTCCGTTGCGCGCGTTACGCGTTGGCATTACGCAATCGAACATATCAATCCCACGGCGCACACCTTCCACCAAATCTTCTGGCTTGCCTACGCCCATTAAATAACGTGGTTTATCCGCTGGCAGTTGTGGGCAAACATATTCTAAAATGCGGTGCATATCTTCTTTTGGCTCACCCACGGCTAGCCCGCCTACGGCATAACCGTCAAAGCCGATATTCACCAAGCCCTCAAGGGAAACTTTACGCAATTCTTCATAAACGCCCCCTTGCACAATGCCAAACAAGGCATTTTTATTGCCCAGTTCATCAAAGCGATCACGGCTGCGTTTTGCCCAACGGAGCGACATTTCCATTGATTTTTTCGCATAATCAAAGGTGGCGGGATAAGGCGTGCATTCATCAAAAATCATCACAATATCAGAGCCTAAATCATATTGGATTTCCATTGATTTTTCAGGGGAAAGGAAAATACGTTCGCCATTAATTGGATTTTGGAATTTCACCCCTTCTTCGGTAATTTTGCGTAATTTACCTAGGCTGAACACTTGGAAACCGCCACTATCCGTTAAAATTGGACGATGCCAGTTCATAAAGTCGTGCAAATCGCCGTGTTTACGCATAATTTCTTGCCCTGGGCGTAACCAAAGGTGAAAGGTGTTGCCAAGCAAAATTTCTGCCCCAGTGGCACGCACTTCTTCTGGTGTCATTCCTTTTACCGTACCGTAAGTGCCGACAGGCATAAAGGCTGGGGTTTGCACTTCAAATTCCCCTTGTGGGCGTTGGAAAGTCATTGTGCCACGGCGTGCCGTGCCATCGGTTTTATGAAGTTTAAATTTCATTGTCATTATGTTTCCTTTTCGAATAAACAGTTCGAGGGTTAATTAATAGGCATTAGCGATTAATCTAAGCCCGTTACATTAGGATTTTTCGTAATAAACATTGCATCGCCATAACTGAAAAAACGGTAGCCATTTTGTACCGCACTTTCATAGGCTTGCATCGTGTGCTTGTATCCTGCAAAGGCAGAAACCAGCATAATCAGCGTGCTTTCTGGCAAATGGAAATTGGTGATTAAGGCGTCTACCACAAGGAATTTTTTGCCTGGGTAAAGGAAGATGGACGTATCAGAAAAATACGGCGCAAGTAGTTGCCCACTCTGATTTTCTTGGCTAAATAACGCCGCACTTTCAATGGAACGCACAGAAGTTGTTCCCACAGCAATCACACGCTTGCCGTTGGCTTTGGTGCGCAAAATGGCGTCCACCGTTTCCTGCGGTACTTCCACATATTCCGCGTGCATTTTGTGATCTTCAATATTTTCTACCCGCACAGGCTGGAATGTACCCGCGCCAACGTGCAAAGTAACAAAGGCAAAATTCACGCCTTTTGCTTTCAGCTTTTCTAACAATTCATTATCAAAATGCAAGCCCGCAGTGGGTGCAGCCACTGCGCCCGGCACTTTGTTATAGACCGTTTGATAGCGCTCTTTATCGGCATCTTCATCGGGGCGATCAATATAAGGTGGCAGTGGCATATGGCCGATTTGTTGCAGCACATCTAAAAGTGCGGTGCTTTTTTCTGCCATTTCTAGCTCAAATAAAGTATCGTGGCGGGCTTTCATAATCATTTTAATGCCCTTGCCTTCGCCTAATTTATCTTCGCCGAGAAACAACTCTGCTCCTTCTTTCGGGGCTTTGGAAGAACGAATATGCGCGAGAAAACGATCTTCCGACAAAATTCGTTCCACCAACACTTCAATCTTACCGCCGCTAGCTTTGCGACCGTACATTCTCGCGGGGATCACGCGGGTATTATTAAAAATTAACAAATCCCCCTCGTTGATGAGATCCACCACATCGGCAAAAGTGCGGTGAAAAAGTTCACCATTTTCACCATTAAGCTGCAATAAACGGCTGGCAGTGCGATCTGCTTTGGGATAACGGGCAATTAATTCATCGGGTAAATCAAAATAAAAATCTGAAACACGCATAATTCTTTTTATTAAAATAAGGGTAAACAGGGATTAGTTGGGGTAGTCTATTGAGATTTTGTGGATTGTACAAGGAAAATGTGAGAGTAGGGCATTTTTAGAAAACCAAAGGGCTGATTATTCAGCCCTTGGATTTAAATTTATTATCGTTGTTGATTGTAGCTTTTTTCTGCCTCATCAAATTTTTCAGC
The DNA here is from genome assembly GCF_900635775.1 of Avibacterium volantium. Taxonomy (NCBI): domain Bacteria; kingdom Pseudomonadati; phylum Pseudomonadota; class Gammaproteobacteria; order Pasteurellales; family Pasteurellaceae; genus Avibacterium; species Avibacterium volantium. The sequence goes on from NZ_LR134167.1 coordinate 1,231,407, forward strand.
TACGTCTTTAGCAACCGGTGAGAAAATTGATGAGGTTAGGGTAACGAAAGAACAAGCTAGGAAGCCTGGGATAATTTCGTATAAGTTGGCGATGTCTTTCCAGTTTAGTGTGGTCATTAGCGGTTTCCACGCCACAACTGTTACTGCACCAGCTAACATTCCCCATAACGCGGCGTTGGAGGTGATGTTGCGGTTAAATAGGGAAAGGATCACCAATGGCCCAAATGATGCGCCAAAGCCAGCCCAGGCGTAGGATACTAAGCCCATTACTTTAGAATTCGGATCTTGTGCGATGGCGATGGCTACAGTGGCGATGAGCAATACCATCACGCGGCCAACCCAAACTAATTCCGTACTTGAGGCATTTTTGCGTAAGAAACCGTGGTAGAAATCTTCGGTGATGGCGGCAGAACACATTAAGAATTGTGCCGATAAGGTACTCATAATCGCCGCTAAAATGGCGGATAGCACAATACCCACGATCCAAGGATTAAAAATGGCTTTGGAGATTTCAATAAACACCGATTCGGCGGAATCCAAAGCAATGCCTTTTACTTCAAAATAAGCCAAGCCGAAATACCCCACGGCACAAGCACCACCTAAGCAGAGGATCATCCAAGTGATCCCAATTGTGCGGGCTTTATCGAGAGCTTGTACTGAACTGGCTGCCATAAAACGGGCTAGGATATGCGGCTGTCCGAAGTACCCTAATCCCCAAGAAAGAGCCGAAATCACGCCAATACCTGATACGTTGTAAAGCCAGTTGGAATAAGGGATTCCCGTTTGTTGTGATTTAGCTTCTAGGGCAAGGGTGATTTCTTCCCAGCTAATGTTGAGCAGTACGATGACAGGGGCGAGCAATAAAGCGAAAATCATCAATGAGGCTTGAATAGTATCGCTCCAAGAAATCGCTAAATAGCCACCAATAAAGGTGTAAGCTATGGTTGCCACCGCACCAAAAATCAAGGCGGTAGTGTAATCAATGCCTAATAAGCTTTGGAATAATTTTGCCCCAGCTACCACACCAGATGCACAGTAAATGGTGAAGAAAAACAAGATCACTGAAGAAGAAAGAATTTTCAGCGATTTTGCTCGTTTCGGAAATCGCATTGCAAAATATTCAGGCAAGGTGAGCGCATTGCCATAGTGTTCCGTGAAAACCCGTAAACGCCCTGCCACAATGCGGTAATTTAGATATGCCCCAACCGTTAGCCCCACGGCAATCCAGGCTTCTGACAAGCCAGTAAGGAAAATCGCACCGGGCAAGCCAAGTAGCAACCAACCAGACATATCTGATGCGCCCGTCGACATTGCGGTAACAAAGCTCCCCATTTTGCGGCCGCCTAAAATGTAATCGTTAAAATTTTTGGTGGAAATATAGGCGTAAATCCCAATCCCTAAAATGATAACAAGATACAGTCCAAAAGCTGTGTAGATTTGATAATTCTGCATACTTTCTCCCTATAAAATTATTGTTCTTCAATGGCCATTAGGGTGGCGTTGCCCCCCGCGGCAGAAATATTCTCACTGCGTGAAAATTCGTTATATAGCAAGGTCAAATCCTGATTGACTGTCCAATCGTATAAACAGAAAATCGCAGGATTATTCTGCGCAAAACGCTGGCGTGTTTGGGTATCGATCGGCGATACAAACACCGCTTTTTGCAAATGCTGTCCTTCTTTTAGGATTTGTAGATGTGGTAATTGATAGCTCAACAGCGGATTATCTTTTTCTACAACAACATTAAATCCTGCTTGTTGTAACCGCTGATAAGCCGCAGTTAAACGAGCGTGGTCTTGACCGAGTAATAAAACAGAAGTGGTTTTATAATCAATGCTATTTAATTCCCCTGTAATACTAGGCAATACGTTGTTTTTTGCAAGTATAGATAAATAATATTGTGATGTTTTGGTTAAACGTTGAACATAAAGCTCGCCGCCTGCTTTCGGCCCTGTGCCTGATAAGCCGTGTCCGCCGAAAGGTTGCACGCCAACCACGGCTCCCACAATATTACGGTTAATGTAGAAATTGCCACATTCTAAATGCTGCTCTACAAAGGCAATATTTTTGTTGATACGGCTATGGCAGCCCCCTGTTAAAGCGTAGCCTTTAGTATTAATTTTTTGCAGATAATCGCCCAATTCCGCTTTTTTATAGCGAACAAAGTGCAGAATTGGCCCGAACATTTCGCGATTAATTTGATCCAAAGAATCCACTTCATAAATGGCTGGTGCGACAAAATGCCCTGAAGTCGGGGAATCCAATTCAAAATATCGGCGAGAAAACGACCGCACTTGTGTTTGGTAATTGATTAAGTTGGCTTTTGCTTCTTCATCGATCACGGGCCCAATATCCGTATTGAGTAGCTCTGGATTGCCAATCACTAATTCTTTCATTGCTTCGGTGATCATTTGGTATAAACGATCCGCAATGTCTTCTTGCACTAATAAAATACGCAAGGCAGAACAGCGTTGGCCTGCGGAATCAAAAGCGGAACTGAGTACATCGGTAATCACTTGTTCTAATAAAGCGGAAGAATCTACCACCATTGTGTTTAAACCGCCGGTTTCAGCAATGAGCACGGGTTGATCTTCTCGTTGCACAAGCTGTTTATTGATTAAATGGGCTACTTCCGTTGAGCCAGTAAACATTACTGCATTAAAGGGTTGAGCCACTAACGCTGCACCTAAATCCCCAGCCCCTAAGGTGAGTTGCAAGGCTTCTTGTGGCACGCCTGCTTGATGTAATAATTTTACGGCATAATAAGCAATGAGCGAAGTTTGCTCGGCAGGTTTTGCAATCACATTATTGCCCGCTGCCAAGGCTGCAGCGATTTGCCCAGTGAAAATTGCCAGAGGGAAATTCCAAGGAGAAATACACAGCACGTTGCCTAGTGGTGGTGCGAGGGCTTTTTTGCTGTCTAATAAGCGGATTTGTTCCGCGTAATAACGCAAGAAATCCACCGCTTCACGCAGTTCCCCAATGGCATTGGGTAAGGTTTTTCCTGCTTCTTCAATGGCAAGACGTAGCAACAAGCCAGTATTTTCTTGATAAAAATCCGCCGCTCTTTCTAAAATTGTCGCACGTTCTTCCACGGTTTTTTCTTGCCAAACACGAGATTGCAGCACATCAAACACCGCAGGCACATCATCTGGCGACATAAACGTGGAAGTTGGCAAAGATTGTGCCGTATCTGCTGGTTTGCGACCTTGATAACGTTGTGCTGCTTGCACAGGTACCGCACAAAGGGATTGCACGTCCGCATATTCTGCTTGATTTAATTGCTGTTGCAATTCCGCCAGTTGGATTTCATCACTTAAATTAAAGCCTTGGGAATTACGGCGATGTGGGAAAAGATCCGCCGGTAATTTAATGGCTTTATTTGGTGCACCGTTAAAACGAGCAAATTTTTTCCACGGCGCTTCAATCAGTTCATTAACAGAAATATTGTTATCCACTAATTGATGCACGAAAGAGGAATTTGCGCCGTTTTCTAGCAATCTGCGTACAAGGTAGGCGAGTAGGGTTTCATAGGTTCCCACCGGCGCATACACCCGCACACGGCGATTAAATTGATGTTCACCAACCACATTATCGTAAAGGGTTTCGCCCATTCCGTGCAGACATTGAAATTCAAATTCTTTGCCTTTACCCAGTTCCGCAATGGTGGCTAGGGTTTGCACATTATGGGTTGCAAATTGTGGATAAATGGCATCTTGTGCGTCTAATAATTTTTTCGCACAGCTAATATAAGAAATATCCGTATGCACTTTGCGTGTATAAACGGGGAAGCCTTGCACGCCTTCGGTTTGCGCCCATTTAATTTCGCTATCCCAATACGCGCCTTTCACCAAACGTACCATCATTTTGCGCTGATAACGGCGATTTAACGCAATAATATAATCCAATACATAAGGACAGCGTTTTGAATAGGCCTGCACCACAAAGCCGATACCATTAAAGCCAGCAAGATCAGGATCTTGTAATAATTTTTCGAGCAGATCTAAAGAAATTTCAAGGCGTGCCATTTCTTCTGCATCAATGTTCAAACTAATGTTATATTGTTTTGCCAAAACAAAAAGCTGTTTTAAACGCGGATAGATTTCGCTCATTAAACGATCTTGTTGTGAACGAGAATAACGCGGGTGGATAGCCGATAATTTCACTGATACGCCATTTGCATCATATAAGGCTCGCCCTGCGGATTGTTTACCCACGGCGTGAATGGCGTCCACATAATCTTGCAAATATCTATCCGCATCTTCCATTGTCATTGCAGCTTCGCCGAGCATATCAAAGGAAAAACAATAGCCCATTTTTTCTCTTGTCGTAATATTTTTTAGGGCTTTTTCCATTGTTTCACCAGTAACAAATTGCTCGCCTAAAATCCCCATTGCTTTTTCAATAGCTTTTTTCATCACTGGTGCGGAAAGGCGAGAGAAACTTTTCATCAATGCAGAAGAAAGAGCTTCTTCATCTAAACTAGCGCTGATCTTATTGCCAAGCATTAAACCTAGGCTTGCGGCGTTGGTAAATAGCGAGCCTGATTTTTTCAAATGGGATTGCCAGTTACCCTGTTGAAGCTTATCGTTGATTAAATCATAACGGGTTTGCGCATCGGGAATACGCAACAAGGCTTCCGCCAAGCACATCAAGGCAATGCCTTCATCACAGCCTAAAGAAAACTCGTGCATCAAGGCATCAACGCCATAATGTTTCTGTTTTTTACTACGAATTTTGCCGATTAATTCTCGGGCGACTTGTTCAATGGAAGATTCTTGCTGTGGTGTGAAATCTAAGGTTTGGACTAATTGACTTACTGCGGCTTGTTCAGGGCAATCATAATGCGCGCTGATAATTTTACGAAGTTCGGGTTCTACACTGGGGAGAGGAGAGTATTGGTAGTTCATAAGATGCTCCATATAAAATTTTGCTTTATTTGTTAATGGAATGTTAAGGATTGTAATGAAATTTTGAAAAGAGAAAATATGAAATGTTGAGAAATGTGATGGAGTTCAAAAAATAGCCTTTAACATTGCAATATTATTTGCCCAGAAACACCATAAAACAAAAGTGCGGTGCTTTTTTGGGGAGTTTTTATGGAAATTAGGTGAAAAAAAAGCCCTTCAAAGAAGGGCTGAAAATATTTGGAGTCATACTTTTTAGGGTATGGCGGCATTATACAAGGAAAAATGTAATTTGCAACATTTTATTAACAAATCTGTAATAATTCATTAAAGTTTAAATCAAGCCAAGAAAAAGGCGAGCTAACTCGCTCGCCAAGTGATGTGATTATTTGCTTTCTGCGTGCGGATTGCGCGTATTGGCGTTCACCAAGTTTCGCATTAGCAAGGCATAGTCTAAATCCAAATCTTCTGGTACATCTAAGAAAACAAAATGTCCGTCCCCTAGCGCTGCTTCTACTTCTTCCCCTTTGCGATTTAGCATACGTTCAATTTTGAACACGATATTGCCTTTTGGTGTCATTAATTCCACTTCGTCACCAAGTAAGAATTTATTTTTTACCGCCACTTCGGCCAAGCCCTCTTTACGCACACCGGTAAATTCGCCGACAAATTGCTGACGCTCAGAAATGCTATAACCATAGTCGTAGTTTTGGTATTCATCGTGCGTATGGCGGCGTAAAAAGCCCTCGGTATAGCCACGGTGCGCAAGGCTTTCAAGGGTATCCATTAAGCTTTCATCAAATGGTTTGCCTGCGGCGGCATCATCAATAGCTTTGCGGTAAACTTGTGCGGTTCTTGCGCAATAATAGAAAGATTTGGTGCGCCCTTCAATTTTTAGTGAATGAACCCCAATTTGTGTAAGTTTTTCAACGTGTTGCACGGCGCGTAGATCTTTTGAGTTCATAATATAAGTGCCGTGTTCGTCTTCAAAGGCAGACATTTTTTCTTCTGGACGCTGGCTTTCTGCAAGTAAGAAGACTTTGTCCGTGGTTTGTCCTTCGCCCAAGGTTGGCGCAACATTTTTCACTGGGATTTCATTGCCAACAATGTTGCCCACTTCGTCTTCCTTGCCTTCTTCCACCGAATATTCCCAACGGCACGCATTGGTGCAAGTGCCTTGGTTTGGATCGCGTTTGTTTATGTAACCTGAAAGCAAGCAACGCCCTGAATAAGCCATACATAACGCACCGTGGACGAAAATTTCAATTTCCATATCTGGCACTTGTTGGCGAATTTCAGCAATTTCATCAATCGAAAGTTCGCGGGATAAAATCACGCGGGTTAACCCCATTTGTTTCCAGAACTTCACCGTTGCCCAGTTCACTGCATTGGCTTGCACCGAAAGGTGAATGTCAATGTCGGGGAAATGTTCACGCACAAGCATAATCAATCCTGGGTCAGACATAATTAAGGCATCGGGCTTCATTTCCACCACAGGCTGAAGATCTTTAATAAAGGTTTTTAATTTGGAGTTGTGCGGTGCAATATTCACCACCACATAGAATTTTTTGCCTAGCGCGTGCGCTTCGTCAATCCCAATTTTCAAATTGGCGTGGTTAAATTCATTGTTTCGCACACGCAAGCTATAACGTGGTTGCCCCGCGTACACCGCATCAGCCCCATAAGCAAAGGCATAACGCATATTTTTTAATGAGCCTGCTGGGGAAAGCAGTTCTGGTTTGAATGTGGTTGTCATAAATTTCTCTTTGTGTCTGATTACAAGTCAGGCATTCACTCAAGGTAAATGCGTAAAGGCGGTTATTGTAGGGGGATTTTGCGATTTGTAAAGTAAAGAGAGAAAAAGTGCGGTGGAAATTTTGTTAATTTTTTCACCGCACTTAATAAAGGCAATTATTGTTGTTCTGGGGCTAAATTTTCCCCATTGGTTGGAGGGAATATTTCGCCATTAATCCAAGTTTGCTCCCCTTCTTTTTTTATTTCAATAGTGTAATTATCAGCATTTTCTTTTAAATAAGGATTAAGTTGCCCTTCAGGATTGACCCAATCATTAATTAATGACCACGAAGTTGAGTTTTTACCTTTCAATAAATTTTCTTTAAATAATTTATTAGCAAAGGCGAAAGAAAGATCAATGTTTGTATTTTTCCATTTTTCTAATAATAAAGCGAAAGATCTTTTATCTTTTTGATCTTCTAATATCCCTGATTTTAAGCTGAGTTTTCCTTCAAATGGGGTCAGCGATGTAGAAGGGTAGGTATCTATTTCACCATTTATTTTTGCCTGTTCAATATTAATAGCAATATTTTTAATCGGCTGATAAATGATTAAGTCAGTATAATCATTGACACTAAGATATTTAGTGCAAGCTGCTTGATAGATAAGGTTATTACAAATATTTAAAGGAATAATTGAACCTACATTTGTTGCTGTAAATGGAAGGCTGATTTTCCCATTTTTTAATTGGAACTGATCTTTTTTATTCACATAGCTTGCTAGGGCAAGCTCAATGTTCTCATTATCTTGCTTATCTTCAGAAACAACGCCACTTGCTCCGATTTCTATCCCTTTAAGTTCAATATTATCACCTAAAGCTAATTCATCTATTTTAAATAGCATCTCTTGGGATTGATTATAATCCTGTGAAAGCGTTTTTACGTGGGTAATAAAGGTATTTTTCTCTTTTTCTAATGAGGTATTTTCTTGTTCTTTTTCTGATGGTTTGATTTTTGAAAAAATCTGAATATTTGATTTTAACAATTCAAGTTGCGTGGCAAGATTAACATTTTTATTATTGCCTTTAAATTGTATGTCTTTGATTTTAAAAGGTTTGTTTTCTCCTTTGCTTTGGCTAGATTTTAATGCGAAAGCATAGCTGCTTTGTACTTGTGATAAGTCAGAAAAATTTCCTTTGAAGGAAGAAGAGAAGTTATCAAAAGAAACCTCTTTATCTTTTTCTTCATGTGCTAAGGTTAAATTTTCAAAATTAAAGCTGACTTCACTTTCTTTATTTTTAAATAGTAAGTCCAAAGACTGATTGATAATTTCCGCCGTGTTTAGCTCATTTTTATTGTTGAGCAGGTGAAATAATTTTGCATAGCTAAGTTGATTTGGAATGTCTTTTTGAGCAAGTTGGAATGCTATATTTTTAAACTGAATTGTAGCGTGTTTAGGATTCTTATCTGTAATAGTTATCCCATCAGTGTTTATTTTAGTGCTTAAGTTGTAATTGCTGCCAGATAAAGATTTATCTAAATTATAATCTAATTTTTGTAGTTTGATATTTGTATTATCCCCATTTAAGAAATAAATATCACCGTCTTTAAGTTGAACGGATACATTTTCAATATCATATTGATTATCATCAATAGGGATAAGCGTAGCACTCGCAGTTAAATCGTTAATTTTTGAGTTTGCATCATAATTAAAGCCAGATAAATGGCTTTGAATTTCCATTAGATGACTTTTAGGTTCAAAATTTAGCTCTATTACTAAAGATTGTGATTTGTTAGCGAGATCGCGAAATTGGGTATCAATATTTGATTGGAAATAATCCCCAATAACAGAAAATTTACTGGTAATATTATTTTTATCAATAGTAACTTTAAAATTTTTATTTAATTCTTTTACAAAGCTTGGGATAAGGGCAGAATCTGCAAGCACCGCAAAAGGAAGTGCGGTGAGTTTTGTTTGAATAATTTCGCTAGACGTGTTGGATTCATCATTAGAGAGTTTGAGAACAAGTTCACGACTGAAGAAATTTTTCTTTTGCTCAACCACGTCCAACTGAAATTTATCTTGCAGTGAATAAGGGAATTTTTGCAGAATTTGATCAATTTTATGATTGGTGTAAATTTGCGCGCCTAAAGCTAATGTGGCAGCAATCAAGGATAGTGAACCAACAATTTTTACTTTTTTATTCATAGACTTTCCTAACTTTAGGGATTGATTTTTCAGAAGTATAGCGGATTTATAAGCGAGCGATAAGAGCTTTGCTATGAATTTGTTTCATAAAATAATGAAATTTTTTGAAATTGACACAGCTCCCTTTTATCTTTAATGTTATAGCCGTACAGCAGTCTAAACGGATAAAAATACAGAGGAAGAAGCCTATGAGCTATGCAAAAGAAATTGATACATTAAACAACCACTTATCAGGCATTAACGGCGACATCAACGTGTCTTTTGAGTTTTTTCCACCAAAAAATGAAAATATGGAAAAAATTCTGTGGGATTCCATTCATCGTTTAAAAGTGCTAAAACCGAAATTCGTTTCTGTAACCTATGGGGCAAATTCAGGGGAGCGTGATCGCACTCACAGCGTGGTGAAACATATTAAGCAAGAAACAGGTCTTGAAGCAGCTCCACACTTAACAGGAATTGACGCCACGCCAGAAGAGCTGAAAAAAATTGCCCAAGATTATTGGGATAGCGGTATTCGCCGCATTGTGGCATTGCGCGGTGATGAGCCTGCGGGATATGACAAAAAGCCTTTTTATGCGTCAGATTTGGTGGAATTATTGCGTTCCGTGGCTGATTTTGATATTTCCGTTGCGGCATACCCTGAAGTACACCCGGAAGCAAAATCTGCTCAAGCGGATTTAATCAATTTAAAACGTAAAATTGATGCAGGTGCAAATCACGTTATTACTCAATTTTTCTTTGATATTGACAGCTATTTACGTTTCCGCGATCGTTGTGCTTCTATCGGTATCGATGCCGAAATTGTGCCGGGGATCTTGCCTGTTACCAATTTCAAACAGCTACAAAAAATGGCAGCGATCACCAATGTGAAAATTCCAGCTTGGATGGCAAAAATGTATGAAGGATTGGAGAACGACCAAACCACCAGAAACCTTGTTGCGGCGAGCATCGCAATGGATATGGTGCGCGTGCTTTCTCGTGAAGGCGTGAAGGATTTCCATTTCTACACCCTCAACCGCAGTGAACTCACTTATGCTATTTGCCACACGCTTGGCGTGCGTCCAGAATAATCTCTCAAATTCAAATGGGGAGCAATCCCCATTTTTTGTTTTCAAATAAAAATTTTTTAAAAAAGCACCGCACTTTATTTTCCTACTATTTTTTGCGATTTATGGCTAATTATGCTATTTTTCTGCAAATTTTATTTAAAAGGAAACGTAATGAAAAAATCAGCTTTATCAATCGGATTAATCGCCATTCTGGGCGCTGCTTGGTGCGGCGGTGCGTGGTACACAGGAAAAATCGCCGAACAAAAATATATCGACTACATTCAATTAAGCAATCAGCATTTACAGCAATCTTTCGCTGATACTGGCTATTCCGTACAAATTAAAGATGCCGTTTTAGATCGTGGTTTTTTTAGCTCTGATGTACGTTATCAACTTGAAATAAAAAGCGAGGACTTAAACGGAACGATTCCTTTTGTGGGAAAAATTCACCACGGCCCTATCACTTTAAATGACTTTTCTTTTGCGCTATTTTCTGCGGATACAGAAGTAGAAAAAACGCAAGATACACAAGCCTATTTCACTGATAATGGCAAAAATCCATTAAGAACTGTAACAACAATGAGCTATGGTCAAGAGATTAAAGGAAAAGTTTATTCCGATGTGGCTCATAAGACTGCTGATCAAGTCGAAATGGCTTGGAATTTAGACGGAAAATTTGACGTTGATCAGCAGGGCTATGGAAAATCTGAAATTGATGTAAGTAAGTTTTCTTTAATTATTGATGATAAGGATCGTTTACTTATAGAAAACTTAAAAGGTAAAGGACACATTTTACCAACGCAATGGAAAAATATTTATCAAGGTGATACAGATGTTTCAATTGAAAAAATATCCTTGCACAAAGCTGAAAATAACCTCAATCTTGTGTTAGATAACATTGATATTGAAAATAAAATCAATGAAAAAAATGGCTTTATTGATACGAACTTTGATTATACTGTTAAAAATATCTTAGTTGATAATAAAGTGCTTACGGGATTAAAATTCAAAGGTGCAGTAAATCATATTTTAGGCGATGCGGTAAACCGCTTAAATGAACTTGATGAAAGTGATTTCAATAATGATAAGGTTCTTAGCCAAATACAAAAAGAAATTTTATCCAACCAACCTGTGCTAGATATTGATAAACTTGAGCTTTTCAATGATAAAGGCAAAGCCTTTGACGCTGAAGTAAAAATTGCTTTAAGCCAAGCGTTTCAGAGTGCATTAGAAAATGAAAAAGTTTTCGATGCTTTTGATAGCTTTAAAATCAGTGCGGAATCAGAGAAAAAAGCGTTAGTTCAATTTGTTAAAAATATCTTTGCAATAAACCCAAGAACACAACAGGTATCAGAGCAAGAAGTTGAAAATATAGTTGAGCAATATCTTACAGAAATGGGAAGCAATAATTTTCTTATGTTAAAAGATGATAAAGCTAACTTTAAAATCTTGTTGGATAAAGATAAGCAAAAATTAATTTTTAACAATCAAGAAATGTCAGAAAATGATATGAAAATGGCAATTATGCTATTGATGATGGCTTACTAATATCATTTTAATTAACTTTCAAGCCACTTAACGAATAATTAAGTGGCTTTATTTTCGGCAAAAATAACTTATCAAATTTGAATAAATTCTATTTTAAGAAAAATTCTTAATTTTTCCCTTGACAGTATGTTGAAATAACGTTAGAAAAATAACATCTCATTAACAAACGAGGGTTATGTATGCTAACTTTTTCCTTAACCAGTGAACGCTCTCTTCTTTGTTCTTTACCACCGCCTGCAGAGCTACCAAAGCAACAACGTATTTGGCTTGTGGCGGAGCAAATGCGTCAGCAGCCCAATGTGCAAGAAGTGGTGGTAGGAATGAACAATTTCACCCTGTTTTATCATTTTGACACAAATCCCACCGCACTTGAGCAACAAGTCTTACATTATTGGCAGCAAAGCGAACAGCAAACAGAAACACGGCAAAGCCGATTAATCGAAATCCCTGTGCATTATGGTGGTGAATTTGGCGAAGATTTATTTGACGTAGCGAAATTTCATCACACCACGCCCGAAGAAATTATCCGCCGCCACACCGCGCCCACTTACACCGTTTTTATGATGGGCTTTCAACCGGGCTTTCCTTATTTAGGCGGTTTACCTGAGAATTTACATACGCCAAGACGAAAACAGCCAAGAACCAAAGTTCCCGCAGGTTCAGTGGGCATTGGTGGTAGCCAAACTGGCGTTTATCCATTCACTTCACCAGGTGGCTGGCAATTACTTGGCAGAACGGAAATGCCATTATTTGATATTCGCCAAGAACCGCCGGTGTTGTTAATGGCTGGTGATAACGTAAAATTTGTGGCGGAGAGTATAACCCTATGATTTATATTGAAAATATGTATGGCTTCGCCCATATCCAAGATTTAGGACGTTTTGGTTTTCGCAATTTTGGCATTGGACACGCAGGGGCAATGGACGCTTTAGCATTACAAGCAGGTAACCTTTTACTGGAAAATGAGCCTGATACCCCTGCTATTGAAGCGACACTAGGCGGTTTTAGCCTAACTTTCGATTGTGATACTCCTTTTTGCTTCACCGGTGCATTATGTGAAGCCTACCTTGATGACCAGCCGATTTACGCTTATTGGCGATACACGGCAAAAGCACGCCAACGTTTAACGGTTAAACGGATCACAATGAGGAATTACCTTTATCTTTGTGTAGCAGGCGGTTTCAGTGTGCCGAAAGTGCTAGGTTCTTGCAGCACCGATCTCAAAGCTGGATTTGGTGGTTATCAAGGGCGATTATTGCGTGCTGGAGATAACATAGCCACAGGCAAACGCGACACATTCCTTTCTACGATCAGCATTGAACCTATTGATTTTACCAATAAAATTCATCTCGTGCCGTCCTCCGAATTTGACCATTTCACCGCACAAAGTCAGCAAGTTTTCCAAAACCAGCCTTGGCGATTAGAAAAAAATAGCAGTCGAATGGGCTATCGTTTTAGCGGAGAACAAAAACTTAATCTCACTCAACCATTGGAAATGCTTTCTTACGCCGCACCAATGGGAACGGTGCAAGTGCCACCAGACGGAATGCCGATTATTTTAATGGCGGACACGCAAACTACGGGCGGTTATCCAAAAATAGCTTGTGTGATCGAAGCAGATCTCGGGCGTTTAGCACAAAATGCGTTAGAAAGTGCGGTGCATTTTTCTGTGATTTCTCATCAGGAAGCACGCGAACGTTATCAACAAAACCAAGATTATTTAGCTCGCATAAGGAGAAAAGTAAATGAAACACGTTGATTTAAATGTGGATTTAGCAGAGGGTTGCGGTAATGATCAACGCTTATTGCAGCTTGTTACTTCAGCCAATGTCGCTTGCGGTTTACACGCAGGGGATTTTAACGAAATGCGGAAAGCCATTCGTTGGGCAAAAGAGAACCAAGTACAAGTGGGTGCACACCCAAGTTTTCCTGATCGCGAAAATTTCGGTCGAACCAATATGCAACTGCCTGATGAAGAATTGAAAGCCTGCTTGCTCTATCAACTCGGTGCAATCAAAGCCCTTTGTGAAGCGGAAGCTGTGCCACTGGCTTATGTAAAACCGCACGGTGCGTTATATAACCAAGCAGCAAAAGACGAGGCACTTGCCACCCTGATCGCACAAACCCTAAAAGCCTTTGATCCTAAACTGAAATTAATGGGCTTATCGGGCAGTTTAATGTTGCAAGTGGCGGAACAACAAGGCTTAGGGGTGATTTCAGAAGTCTTTGCTGATCGTCATTATCTTGCAGACGGCTCATTAGTGCCGCGAACCCGCCCTGATGCAATGGTAGAAAATGATGACGAAGCCATCAGCCAAGTTCTGCAAATGGTGCTACAAGGCACTGTGCCAAGCGTTGATGGCGTAGAAGTGCCAATCAAAGCCGATAGCATTTGCTTACACGGCGATGGTGAACACGCCATTTCTTTTGCTGAAAAAATTCGTCAGGCTTTGACGGAACATAATATTCAACTGAAATCACATTAAACATAACATCAATTAATAACAAAAAATATACAGGAGTATTTTATGATTAAAAACCGCAGTGCATTACTGGGGGCAGCGTTCTTAATGGCAACGTCAGCCATTGGCCCAGGCTTTTTAACGCAAACTGCCACGTTCACCCAAACCTTATTCGCCAGCTTTGGCTTTGTGATTTTACTTTCCATTTTGTTGGATATTGGGGCTCAGCTAAATATTTGGCGAATTGTCGCCGTATCGGAAAAAAAGGCACAAGACATTGCAAATGCGGTTTTACCCGGAGCGGGCTATTTTCTTGCCGTATTGATTGTTATGGGCGGGCTTGCTTTTAATATCGGTAATGTTGGCGGTGCGGGGTTAGGGCTAAATATCCTAACCGGCTTGCCAGCAGAAACGGGGGGCGATTATCAGTGGTGCGATTGCTGTTGGTATTTTCTTGTTTAAAGAAGCAGGAAAAATAATGGATCGCTTTGCACAAGTGATGGGCTTTGTGATGATCGCACTGACCATTTATGTGGCATTGAATGCGAATCCGCCCGTTGCTGATGCAGTGGTACATACTTTTGTGCCAGAAAAATTAGATGTGATTGCGATTGTTACCCTTGTTGGTGGAACCGTTGGGGGGTACATCACCTTTGCAGGGGCGCATCGTCTATTAGATGCCGGAATTACGGGCAAAGATTCGTTGAAAGAGGTGAGTAAAAGCTCTATTTCAGCCATTCTTATCGCCTCAATTATGCGTGTCGTGCTGTTCCTTGCGGTGCTTGGCGTGGTTTCTCAAGGGGTAAAACTTGATCCAGCTAACCCAGCAGCAACGCCATTTTCTCACGTTGCAGGAAATATCGGGTTGATTATTTTTGGAATTGTGATTTGGGCAGCATCAATTACTTCTGTGATCGGCGCGGCTTACACCTCTGTGTCTTTCTTAACCACCTTCTCACCATTTATTGCTAAGCATAGAAATTGCTGGATTATTGTCTTTATTGTGATTTCTACCGCCGTACTTGCAACCATTGGAAAACCAGCACAAGTGCTTGTTTTTGTTGGAACATTAAATGGATTAATTCTTCCAATTTCACTCGGATTAATTTTACTTGCGGCACATCGTAGCAAAATTGTTGGGGACTACAAACACCCTGTTTGGATGACGGCAGCAGGGGCATTGGTGGTCATTTTAATGGCGGTGTTAAGCATTATGACTTTATCAAAATATATTGGTAATTTAATGGCTTAATTATTTTTCTCCATAGAAAAAGTGCGGTGATTTGATCTGCACCCCAAAAGTTGGACTAAACAACCAACTGATTAAGGTGCAGATTTTTTATGACTAAATATACTCAACGTTTCAAACAACAAGTGCTCGACTTTTATCATCAAAATGGAAAAAACCGTTCGCTTACTCGCCAGTATTTTCAGCTTCCCCAAAGCACGTTAGCACGTTGGATTGCGAAATTTAATCATAATGGAATCAATGGATTAGCTGTGTTAGGTAAAAAACGATATTATTCTGTTGAGTTTAAATTAAAGGTTATTCAAGCTATCAAAAAAGGCCAGTGCTCCGCTGAAGCCGCCTGCTTTCGCTTTGATATCCCCAGTTCAGGGATAATTAGTCAATGGTTGCAACGCTTTGAAAAACAAGGTATAGATGGGTTATTACTCAAACCTAAAGGTCGTCCAAGTATGAAACTCAACTCACCTAAAATGCCACCAACGCCCAAAACAGAAGAAGAACGCTTGCGTTACCGAATTTTGGAATTAGAAGCGGAGAATGCAATGCTAAAAAAGTTGCAGGAACTCAACCAACAAAAAATGCAGAAAAAGCCGTCATCGTAAATGCCTTACGCTCGCGTTTCCCGTTGGAATTGTTACTCAGGCTAATCGGATTGGCACGCAGTTCGTTCTTTTATCATCTCAAGCCAAAGTCGGATAAAAATGTAGCGATTTCACAGAAAATAGAGGAAATTTATCGCAAAAATGACGAAAATTATGGTTATCGTCGAATTACCTTGGAATTAAGGAAATACTTGATTATCAACCACAAAAGGGTGCAAGCGATAATGCAACGTTTGGGGTTAAAAGGAAAAAGTAAGCAGAAAAAATATCGTTCTTACCAAGGCAAAGTGGGACAAATTGCCGATAATCTGTTGCAACGGGATTTTACGGCAACGATGCCGAATGAGAAGTGGGTAACGGATATCACCGAGTTCAAATGTGCGGAAGGCAAAGTGTATTTATCACCGATTAAAGACTTGTTTAATAACGAAATTATTGCTTATGATGTGGCGAGAAGTCCGAATTTTGAGCAGATAACCAGAATGTTGACCCAGGCGGTGAACCGATTAGCGGGGGAAAAACCGATACTGCATTCCGACCAAGGATGGCAGTATCAAATGATGGGTTATCAGGAGATATTGAAAAAACACGGTATTAAGCAAAGTATGTCGAGAAAAGGTAATTGCCTTGATAATGGTGCGATGGAAAGCTTTTTCGGGCGATTGAAGACGGAATGTTACTTTGGCAAGCGGTTTGAAACCTTTGAACAGCTTGAAAAAGTGATTCACGAGTACATTCATTACTACAACAATGAGCGTATTCAAGTGAAGCTCAAAGGACTAAGCCCTGTGGAATACAGAACTCAGTCCTTGAATTAAATTAGAATATAGTCTAACTTTTTGGGGGCAGATCATTTTTTCACCGCACTTTTGTTTTTGTTGTATTTTTGTTTTTCTCTGCTTTTCATTTTTCACTGTTTTTCGTTTTTAGAATTTCTCTTTCCAATAACCAATCCATTCCTTCAACGCTTGCATATTAGCTGGCATTGCACTTGCTTGTGGGATAAAGTGCATTGGCGTTAAGCCATAACTTTCAGGCGTAACACCATTGCCTACACTTGCAGGAAGAACGCTAAACCCTTGTTTTTCAAATAGGAATTTAGCACGTTGCATATGCCATTGGTTGGTGACCAAAATAATACGCTGAATATGCCCTTTTTCTAATAACGCCTTAGTAAATTGGGCATTTTCAATGGTGGTTTTCGCTTTTTCCTCTAACCATCGAGTTGGTGTATGGAAAAATTCTTGTAGCTCTTTTGCCATTATTTTGGCTTCAGAATTGCCATTAGGCGTCCCACCTGTAATCAAAATCGGCAGCTGAGTTTGTTGATGTAAATAAGCCGCATAACGTAATCGTTCAAGGGGGATTGCTGGCACTGCAAGGCTGCCAAATAATTCGTTACTATCACGCAAACCGCCACCTAGCACCACAATTGCCTGCGCGGTTTTATAATCGGCAAGGCTGAGCGGTGTTTGTTTTGCTAGGCTATCTTGCAATTTTTGTGCAGTGTAAGGAATGCTGAACACATACAAAATGACAATGCCTAAAAGACCGCAAGCAAAGCTCAGTTTTTTATATTGTTTCTTCGCAAAAAATAAAGAAAAAATCCATAAAATCAATACATTAAATGGTGGAAGAATGATGGCTGTAATAAGTTTGGTGAGTAAATACATAAATAATTTTGAGCTAGACAACTTGCCGCTTAGCATAAAGGGCTTGTAATCTTTTGTAAAGATACTCAATCCTTTTGGAACTATGGGGCATTCTGTTTTAAAATAGCTCTTTTACGCTGATAAGCAGCTTTATAGGAAAGATGATTAACAATGAACGAAATTTTAGTTTCCCTTAAACAAGATTTAAAGCAAATCCTTGATGTAATCGTGGATAAAAATGATGTGCTGTATTTTGATTATCCGCTCCATTTAAACGTGGGGGATTTACTCATTTATGCGGGAACAGAAGCGTTTTTTCAGGATTATCAAATTAATATTCGGTTAAGACGTTGCTTACAAAGTTTCGATCTTGATGAAGTAAAAAAATATGTTAAACCCAACACCACCTTAGTATGCCACGGAGGCGGCAATTTTGGTGATCTCTACCCTGCCATTCAAGGAATGCGCGAAGCCTTGGTGCAAGCCTTTCCGAATAATCGCATCATTGTAATGCCACAAACTGCTTATTTTTCTAATCTCGAAGCGAAAGAAAAATCGGCAGCCATTTTTTCCGCCCATAAAGACTGCTATTTATTTGCGCGCGATCAGGCAACTTATCAATTAATGAAAGATCAGTTTTCTGATAAGGTTTTTCTATCGCCTGATATGGCCCACCAACTTTATGGTTCAGCATTATTAAAAAACCAAAGATCCAAAAAACAAAGTGCGGTGCAAAAATCGGCAGAAAAAAACTTATATTTTTTACGCAAGGACATTGAAGCAAGCCATTTGGAAAAAAATATCCAAGCCACATTACCAGAGAATGCCGAAATAAAAGATTGGGAAGATATTCTCACCACACAAGATAAATATTATGAACGTATTTGTAGTGGATTAGCGAAAGTCGCGAATAAATTTCATCAGCCTTGGTTAAAAAATGTGGTCAATCATTTATGGTATCGCCACAGTTTGGCGGTGATTGAACGCTGTAAAGGCATTTTCCAACACTATGATTTAGTGATAACAAGCCGATTGCACGGACATATTTTTTCTTGTCTGTTAGAAATCCCAAATGAAGTTTGTGATAATTCCTATGGTAAAAACTTAGGCTATTATCGCCAATGGACGCAAGGCCTTGATTTTGTGAAAGTTTATGAAGAATAAATCCTTTGCAAAACTGTTGATTACCACTTTCTTAACCACGGGACTCACAATGGTGAGTTCCTTTTTGCTTGCTCGTTTGCTTGCAGTTGAAGAACGTGGTGCATTACAACTTTTCATCACGTCCGTAACCTATGTGGTAACCATTGCCACTGGCGGCGTTGGGTTTTCTCTCGCTCTTTGTATGCGAAATAACCAATATCATTATTGGCGTTACTATTTTTCTGCTTTTTTATTATTTTCGGTATTGGTATCCAGCCTTTCACTTTTATTATTTAATATTACGTCATTTCATTATTTATTTATTTTAAATGTTATTTTAACGGCTATTTTTACGATTACTTTAGAAAAAAGTAAAATTGATGCCAATTTATCTATTTATCGCCTACTTTCTTTGCAGCAACCCATTTTAGCCGTGGGCTTATATGGCGGCTATTATTTTCTTTTTGGTGAACAACATTTAGAAAAAGTAGTTCAGCTCTTAACCATTTTAACTTGCATACAAGCTTTATTTGCGCTTTATGCCCTTAGCAAAATAGAAAAACAGTTTAAGCAGAAAGCGGAAATAAAGAACATTGTACCGAATTATTTCTTCAAAAATTGGTTAAAACAAAACTTGCTACAAACCTTTGGCGCAACAACGGTAAATTTAGATCGTTTTTTAATAGTCGCGTTAATGGGTAACTATACTTTAGGCTTATATACGGTTTGTATTGCCTTTGATGCCTTACTTACTCGTATAATAAATATGCTGGTAGATTATTATTATTCAGGTTTACTCAATAATCTAAATCGTATCCGTGCAGTGCTAGGGCTTATTCTTTTAATGGGAATAAGTGCGGTGGTAATTGTGCCATTTTTAGCTGAACCTGTTATTCATTTATTTTTTGGTAATGCTTATATAGAAGTTGCTCCGGTATTATTGTGGTTTATTATTAATTCATTATTAGCAGGGCTTTCTTGGTTATTATCACAAAATATGCTGATTTTAGGTAAGCAAGTATTATTATTTACACGCCAGATTATTTCTATTCTTGTTTTAGTGGGATTGTTTTTTGCCTTCAAAAATCAAGGGTTATATGGGGTAGCTTATGCGTTAATAGGGGCAAGTTTAGTGAGATTAATGATTTCACTCATTTACTATTATAAATTCCCGATAAAGACGAATAACTAATTTAAGTTGGATAAAATGAAAAAATTTCTTATTTCTTTAGATAAAGATCATCAACGCCGAGAACTCTTTTTTGCTCAGCCAAACACACAAGATTTCACGCTATTTAGTGCAATTAATACGATGCAAGAAACTCCAGAAAATCTTACCGCACTTTATGATCAAGAAAAGTTTTCTGAGCGCTATGGACGAAAGGTTACCAAAGGGGAAATTGGCTGCACATTAAGCCATTTGGCAGTATATCGTTTAATTGCCAATGATAAAAATATTCAAGACGATGAATATTGTTTAATTTGTGAAGATGATGCGTTGTTTAATCAAGATTTTCAACATCATTTAGATTGTTTACTCAAAGAAAATATTCAGGCAGATATTATTCTTATTGGCCAATCTAAAATTGATGATTTTAATCATTCTGAATTAGAAATTAACTATCCAACAACCTTTTCATTTTTACGCAATAAGATTGCGGGATCTCCATTTTGCTACGCCTATCCTTATCGTAACTATTTTGCCGGCACGGTAGCCTATTTAATTAAAAAATCTGCGGTAAAAGCCTTTTTAGCTGAAGAAAAACCTTATTGGCTGGCAGATGATTATATTTTATTTGAAAATAAATTTGCTTTAGATACGCAAGTGGTTCGCCCTTTATTGGCGATTGAAAATCCAAAATTAATGAGCAATTTAGAAAATGTGCGCGGCAGCATAACACATCATTTTTGGCAAAAGTTAATTAAATATCCATTAAAAAAATTACTTGCCATAACGCGTAACCTAAAAGGTGGAAAATAATGTCTGCATTGGTCAATTTATTTTATCTTTATGATCCTTGGTTGTTCCATTTTTTCCGAATGGCATTTTTTGTGGGGGGTATTTCACTCATTTACTTGGCTTATCAAGTAATAAAAAAACAACGCCCACAAGGTATTTTTATCCCGTTAGATAGCCTAATCGTAATTATCGCCTTGATTGCTTTAAGTGCAATTCCAATGTTGGCACACCACACGCAAGATTATTCTGTATTATTGCAATATAGCAAAACCTTAATTTTATTTATTTTTGCTATTGGAATTTATAATATTTTTTATTTTAATAACAATGGAAAAGCACTGCTTATTCGAGATTTAAAAATTGGTATTATGGTTCAATGGATTGTCGGTGTAACGGCATTAATGGGCATTGGTTTTATGGCAGACCTTGCCCTTTCAACCAATATTGTATTGCCACGTTTTTATGGTTCAGAGCAAGAATATCGTTTATATAATATTACGTCATCAGCATTCTTCCAATTAAGCGCTTTTTACATTCTTTTATTACACTTTTTATTAGCTTACAACAAAGCACATAATCAATTAAGTGCGGTGTATTTATTCTTAATTTTATGTATTGGATTAATTTCAGGCAGAACATTTTTACTACTTTCCATTGTTAGTATCGCCATTTATTTTAAATGGAAATACTTACCTGCTTTAGGCTTATTTGGATTACTCTGTTTAGGTTTAGCCATTTATTATCCCAAAAATCCTTATGTCGCCCACGCATTAGAACCATTGATTAATTTGATTAATCACCAAGGATTAAGTAGTTCATCAACAGACACATTAATGAAGCGTCATTTATTTATCCCAGAATTAAAACAAATATTATGGGGTGATGGGCGATATATTATGCCAAATGGAAAATATTATGGCTTAACAGACAGCGGTTTTTTACGCCAATTACTTTATGGTGGCATTGGTTATTTATCAGTTTGTTTTTTATTTACTGCTTATTTTGTACGTAAAGTAGCATTAAATTGGTTTAATGGAAGTTGGTTATTTACCTTATCCGCATTATTTATACTTTCTGTATTAAATGTTAAAGCAGATACTTATGCGTTTCCTGGAATAATGCTAGTGTTGCTAATGTTATTATCCTTATTTGGCCAACAAGGGAAAAATCTCTTCTTATTTAGAAAAGAAGGAAAACAAAATGTTTAGTATTATTGTGCCATCTTATAATAGGCAAGCAGAAATCCCTGCGTTATTAGCGAGTTTAACGCAACAAAGTGAGCATAATTTTGAAGTCATTATTGTTGATGATTGCTCGAAAGAAAAAGTGGTGGTAGAAAAAGATTATCCTTTTCGTGTAACCGTTATTCGTAATGAGCAAAATCAAGGTGCGGCGGAAAGCCGTAATATTGGAGCAAGAAATGCAACGCAAGATTGGTTGTTATTTTTAGATGATGATGATCGTTTTGAAAAGTCGAAATGTGAAATTTTAGCGCAGCAAATTACGCAAAATCCTGAAGTGAATTTTATTTATCACCCCGCAAAATGTGTAATGGTAAATGAAAATTTTAGCTATTTTACTCACCCTTTTGCACAACAAAAAGATCTCACATTGGATAGTATTTTATTAGCCAATAAAATTGGTGGAATGCCGATGATTGGGATTAAGAAATCTTTCTTTTTAGCTTTAGGTGGGCTTTCAACGCAATTAAAATCTTTAGAAGATTATGAATTTGTATTAAAAGTAATTTCATCACCTGAATTAAAGCCACTCTATGTTGATCAGGCTTTAACTGAATGTACTTTTCACACTCAACGTTCCAGTGTTTCAACCAATTTAACCAATACAGAACAAGCAATCGATTTTATTGAGAAGAATTATGTTAAAACACCAATACAGCAAAAAAACTTTGCCCTAAATTCATTTTATATGCTCGCCTATCCATATATTATGAATTTATCGCGCAAAGCAGGAATTTATTATTGGAAAATGTTTAAATTAAGCAAAAATATTAAACCGCTGATTATTGCGATCATCATTTTTATTTCACCGAAATTAGCTATTCATTTGAAAAGGTTCATTTAATGAAGTTCTCAGTTTTAATGTCCTTATATATTAAGGAAAATCCACAATTCTTGCGTGAATGTTTAGAAAGTTTGCGCTCGCAAACCTTGCTCGCAGATGAAATTGTCTTAGTGTTTGACGGTGCCGTTACGTCCGAATTAGAAAGTGCGGTGCAAAATTTTGTAGAATTTTTACCGCTAAAATTAGTGAAGTTGCCAGTAAATCAAGGATTGGGCAAGGCGTTAAATGAGGGATTGTTGCATTGTGCCAACGAATGGGTTTTCCGTATGGATACCGATGATATTTGCGATCCGCAACGTTTTGAAAAACAAGTAAATTTCATCAAGCAAAATCCTGAAACCATCATCTTTGGCGGACAAATTGCTGAATTTGGTGAGAATATGCAAGACATTGTGAGTTATCGCAATGTACCTACTCAACCTAAAGAAATTGTCGAGTTCACAAAAACGCGCAGCCCTTTCAATCATATGACCGTGGCTTATCAAAAATCTGCCGTACTCGCTGCTGGGGGTTATCAAGACATTCAGGAAGATTATTATTTATGGATTAACTTGGTGGCGAAATATCCGCAAAATGTAGCGAATTTGCCTGATATTTTAGTGTATGCTCGCGTAGGCAATGGAATGGTTTCTCGCCGCCGTGGCTTAGCGCAAGCAAAATGTGAGTGGAATTTATTTAAACTCAAACGCAACGTTAAATTACAATCCTCGATTTCAGGATTTATTGTATTTTTATTGCGTGTTTTACCACGTTTATTACCTGTTTCATTATTAAAAATCATTTATAAGTTTTTACGAAAATAATATTTTATTTTTTTTTAAGGAAAGTTATGTTTAACAAAAAATTAATTTTTACTTCATTATTTTCTGCGGTTTTATTATCTGCTTGCTCAAGTAGTCATTCTATTAAAGCAATAAGTGAAAATGCTCGATATAATAAACCTCGTACATTAAATAATTTTGATGATTATGTACAATTTTTAAAAGCCAAAGCCGCTGGACAAGGGGTTTCAAGTGCGGTGCTAAATGCACAACAAAATATTCAATATATTCCTAAAGCAGTGGCATTGGATAAACAACAAGCGGGGAAAATAAAAAAACGTAACCCGAATGAACCAAGAGTATTCAATCCTAATGGGGTAACGAATTATCTTAATCGCGTACTGACCACAAATAAGGTAAATGTTGCTGAACAACGCTATTGGGAACAATTACCGCAATTAGAAAAGGCGAGCAAAAAATTTGGCGTACAAAAAGAATATTTAATGGCGCTATGGGGAATGGAAAGTAGCTTTGGTTATTATCAAGGTTATTATGATGTGCTTTCTGTATTAGCCACCCTTGCCTTTGATGGCCGCCGTGAGCCGTTATTTAGTAAAGAATTTATTGCCGCAATGAAAATGTTAGAACGCGATCATATCCAGCGCCATAAAATGAAAGGCTCGTGGGCTGGCGCAATGGGGCAAACGCAATTTATGCCAAGTTCTTACCTGAGCTATGCGGCAGACGGTAATGGTGATGGTGAGAAAGATATTTGGAAAAATCACTATGATGTTTTTGCGTCTATCGCTCGTTATTTGCATACTGTCGGTTGGGACGATAAATTGCCGTGGGGCGTGGAAGTGCGTTTAAATCAATATATTAGCCCAAGTTTAGCGGGCATTGAAAAGCACAAAGCGCGTTCACTGCAAGATTGGCAAGCTCAAGGCGTTGAACTTAAATCGTTCAACTCAGAAAGTACACAAAATCTCACCGCACTTTCCCACGCCAAATTATGGCTTGTGCAACCAGACGGTGAAAATGGTCGCGCTTTCTTAGTTTCAAACAACTTCCGCACCTTGCTTGATTGGAATCGTTCTAATTATTTTGCGGTCAGTATTGGAATGTTTACAGATCGGATTAGGGCGAGAGTGGGGGAGTAAGCTGCTTAAAATAGGTTGTAGCATTATGTGTTACAGAATATAATTTACTGCGAATTTGAGGCAGAGGATAATAAGTGATAATTTCATTTAATCATAAAGGGTTGGAAAAGTTCTATCGAACAGGTAATACATCTGGAATTATTGTAAATCATGCGAAAAAATTAGCAAGGATACTAGATCAGCTAGACAGTGCTAAATTTCCTCAAGATATGAATATCCCCGGTTGGAATTTACATCCTCTCTCAGGTAATTTAGCTAATCATTGGAGCGTAAAAGTAAATGGGAATTGGCGAGTTACTTTTAGGTTGGAAAATGGTCATGCTGAAATTGTTGATTATCAAGATTATCACTAGGAGATTATGATGAATATGTACTATCGCCCACATCCAGCAGAGGTCATTAAAGAGGATATTTTACCTGCACTAGGTTTAACTGTAACTGAGGCGGCGAAACAACTTGGGGTAAATAGAGTAACCCTTTCTCGCTTGCTTAATGGAAAATCTTCTATTACGGCTGAAATGGCGCTTAGACTTCATATCTGGCTAGGAGAAAATAGCCCTACGCCAGAGAGTTGGCTACATAAGCAAGCAAATTATGATTTATGGGTCGCTGAGAGGAAAGGAACGAAATTCAATATTATTCCAGCCTATCAAACTATCTAAAATCTCTCCTGAAGTGTGGTGCTTCAGGAGAATTTTTATCCCTTCATCGCCTTAATATGAGATTTTAACGTCTGTTCAATTTCATAAATCCAATCCAATTCAAATTGAGTGAAACCGGCTTGGATACGGGCATCGGTGTTGATTGCTCCTTTGAAAATAACAATGCGGTATTTACGCAATAAATCGCTGAAACATTGCATTGCGTCCAGCCCTCGTTTGGCAGAAAGGGCGTGATACCAATGATTGCCAATGGAAACGTGGCCGATTTCATCACGCAAAATAATATCGAGAATTTTCACCGCATCAAAATCTTTGCGCTGTGCGATTTTTTCTTGCATTACCGGTGTGGCGTCCAAGCCCCTTGCTTCTAAAACGCGTGGCACTAACGCCATTCGTTCCCAAATATCGTGTGCGGTGGCTTGTGCCATTTCCCATAATCCAGCGTGCGCTTCAAAATCGCCATATTCATAGCCTAAGGTTTTTAAGTGATTGTTTACTAAAGTAAAATGTGTGCTTTCTTCATACGCAACACGCAACCAATCACGGGCAAAGGCTAACCCTTCGCCTAATTCTTTTTCTGCTTCACGAGCAAATCGCCAAGCTGCATCTAAGCCTAAATTGATCGCATTAAATTCAATATGCGCAATGGCGTGCAAAGTAGCAGCATAGCCTTCTTGTGTGGCAAAAGAACGTTTTGGCACGGCGTGCGGTGCAACCAATCTTGGTTTATCAGGAAAGGCGGCGATTTCTTGATCTTTGCTTACTGTTGGGAAGTCCGCCAATTCAGCTTGCTCAATGCGAGGCAAAAGCTCGGTATATAGGGCATTTACTTGCTCACATTTTTTCGCAGGCTCTTTTTCTTGTAAGGCGTGCGTAACTTGATCCCAAAGTTGTGTCATTAAAAGTGCGGTCATTTTTTTCCTTATTTTTCGCTAAATCGAATTAAACCTTCTTGCTGTGTGGTGGCAATTAAACGCCCTTGACGATCAAAAATTTGTCCCCGTGATAATCCCCTTGCACCAAAGGCGTTAGGGCTTTCAATGGCGTAGAGTAGCCAATCGTTAAGATCCCCAGCACGATGAAACCAAATAGAATGGTCGATAGTGGCTAATTTCATTCCTGTTTCTAAGAAGCCTTTTTGATGTGGGTGAAGGGCAGTGAGTAGCGGATGAAAATCAGAAAAATACGCCAACAAACATTGCTGAATGACACGATCTTGCGGCACTTCACCATTGGCTTTCACCCAAACATATTGCTCAGGCGGTAAGAGCGTGCCTTGAAAAGGATTATTTATATGTTGAGTACGAATATCAAAAGGGCGTTCGGCAGTAAATTTATCGCGAATTGGCTCTGGGATATATTGTGCCAATTTTTGCAATGCCACACTTTCAGCCATAAAGCTGTCTGGTTCGCCCACATTTGGCATTGAAGATTGGTGATCAAAGCCTGCTTCTTCCATTTGAAATGACGCGGTAATGTGGCAAATGGCTTGATTATGCTGAATGGCTTTCACTCGCATTGCAGTGAAATGATGTCCTTCACGCAACACTTCCACATCATAAATAATCGGGTGCTGACTATCACCAGGGGCAAGAAAATAGGCGTGGCAAGAATGCAACACGCGATCTTGCGGCGCAACTTGAATCGCCGCAGAAAGCGCTTGCGCCACCACTTGCCCACCAAACACTTGGCGCAAACCTAAATCTTGGCTTTGCCCACGAAAGAGAAAATCATCAAGCTGTTCTAGCTTAAGTAAATCAATAAGCTGGTTGAGTACCACAGACATTTTATCTACCTTTTAATAAAAATAAGTGCGGTGTATTTTACGGGAATTTTCAATGGTAAGCTAATTTGAACAGGAGGTTTGGTAAGGTATTTGAGATAATCTATGAATTAACAAAGAGTGATAAATCAAGTGTGGTGTAAAATTTTCCAAAAATTCACACCGCACTTGTCATTTTATTCAAACACCGCCCAAATTGGCGCGTGATCGGAAGGTTTTTCCATCGCGCGAATATCCAACGCAATGCCTGTATCTGTGCAGCGTTCGATTAAATTATTGCTTGCCAAAATATGATCAATGCGTAAGCCGCGGTTATCATCAAAGCCTTTTGAGCGATAATCAAACCACGAGAATTTATCATTAACTGTCGGGTTTAAGTGGCGGAAAGTATCTGTTAAACCGTAGGCATATAAGCGGTTATACCATTCTCTTTCTTCAGGTAAGAACGAGCATTTTCCGGTACGCAACCAGCGTTTACGGCTTTCCTCACCAATGCCAATATCCAAATCACTCGGGCTGATATTCATATCACCCATAATAATAATCGGATTGTCTTTATTGTGATCTTGCTCTAAATAGCGTTGCAAATCCGCATAGAATTTTTCTTTAGCAGGGAATTTTGTTTCGTGCTTGCGGCTTTCCCCTTGTGGAAAATAGCCGTTTATCACCGTGAGCAAACCAAATTCTGTTTCCATTTCCGCCATAATAATGCGTTTTTGTGCGTCCGCTTCATCTGTTGGGAAGCCTTTGTGAATAGCCTTTGGCGCTTGTTTCAATAAAAATGCCACGCCATAATGCCCTTTTTGCCCGTGGTGATAAACGTGATAACCCAAGTGTTCCACCAACGCATAAGGGAAATCTTCATCTGCCACCTTTATTTCCTGCAATCCCAAAATATCGGGCTGATACTGTTCAATAATGGCTTCAAGCTGATGAGGTCTTGCTCGTAATCCATTGATATTAAAAGACATTACTTTCATTCAATACGTTCCTAATTGTTCATTTATAAAAATCAGACGGGCATTATACTAAGGTTTGCAAGATTTCAAAAATGATAAAAAATTTCACCGTACTTTGTTTTGTCATTTATCTATTGATTTATATCAGTAAATTGGCACACAAACTTCTTTATGATAATTCCATTTGCAAATAACAGATTAGGATAAAAATGGAATTGACGCGGGCGTGCTTGGTTGATGAGCAAAAACAATTAATAGAGTGGGATAGTTGTGTAGGGAAAGCGTATTTTGAAATGCTGCCCCAGCTTATTGATTATGCTCAGGCTTTACTTTCTTCCAAGCGAGATAGCCTGTGTTTTTATTATCAAACAGAAAATAATCAATGGCTTAATGTACGTTTACAACGTTATAAGCAGAGTTTTACCTTACTGACAGCCCAGCAAACTCAGTTGCCTTTTGAGCTGAGTAAGCGAGAAATTGAAATTCTCACCTTGCTCAGTAGTGGACTAAGCAATGTAGAAATTTCTCAACAGCTTTTTATTAGTGAACGTACTGTTGCCAAACACGTTGAGCATCTTTTTCAAAAAACAAAAATTGAAAATCGGACTAGCTTGGCGGTGTTTGCGGTAACTGAAAATCTGTGCTGTTTGCCAACGCCGGGTGATTTATCGCAATCTATTTTAGCAACGTATGAAATTGAAAGCCTTGCGAAAGGGGTAAAACTGCCGCAAAAAGCACCGCACTTTATTCATTCAACAATGACTTATCCAATTACTATTGGCGTGCCTTATGTGGAACAAGGAATTGGTAAGCTAGATACGCAAGAATTATGCAACGGCTCACGATTAGCAGTGGAAATGATCAACCAACAAGGTGGGATTAATGGGCGACAAGTGCGGTTAGAAACGGTAGGATTTTGCGTTGATGATCCGCAAAGTATCCATCAAGCATACCAACAATTATTAGATAAAGAAGTTGATGCGATTTCTGCGAGCTATGCCTGCTATTCTCCTGATTTACACGACTGGATTGCCAGTAAAGGGATTCCCTATATTCATCTTGCCACACATAGTGATTTGGGCAAATCTCATCACAATCAGATAAAAAATATTTTTCAGGCGTGTGCCAGCGATATTAACTATGGGGCAGGGGTTGCACGTTTTATTCGAGCTTATCAATTCCATTATCCGCAAGTGATGAAAAATAAAAGGATTTTAGTGATTACAGTTAAATGGCAAAAAATCAATATAGGTATTGAAAATCTTATCTCTCAATTACGTCAGGAACATTGGCAGGTCGATGTTTTGACATTAGAAAAATCTCCACAAGTTTTTGATTATGCGATGAAACAAGTGTGCTATTTTGATCCCACTTTAATCGTGTTTGCTTCTTATTTTGCGGAAGATATTTTGCAATTTTATCAATCTTTTATCCAAAATCCGATTAACGCGATTATTTATAGTATTTACGCACCTTCGGTATTTTTACCGCAAGAACAACAGTGTGAGGGCGTATTGTGGGCAAGTACCACAGGGCTGAGTATGACTTATGCAGGACGCAAATTTTGCCAAGATTATCAACGATTTTTTGATCATCAACCCAGTTATTCACAAGCGAGTGTCGCTTATGATCAAATTCAAATTCTTGCCAATGTTTGGCGACATAGCACTTCCCCAAGGGCGTTTAAAGAAGTCATTAATGGCATTCGTTCCTTAGCTTATACAGGGGTAAATGGCACTTACTATTTTGGTGGAGAAGTGCAAGCAGGGCTGACTTATCCTGATAACACCCAAGATCTTTCTATTAGCCAACCTCATTTACTTTTTCAGATTCAACAAGGAAAAAGCACGGTGATAGCACCTGACGTTTTTGCTGAATCTGTCTTTAAGTTGCCTCATTGGTTTCGGATTTAGTTCCTTTCTTTTGCGATAAATCAAACTTTCTAATACTTATTAGGTAAATACGTAACTTTACGTATTGAGATCCCCTATTCTAAATTTATAATCCCAACCATTATTTCTACCTATTTTGATGTATCTGTTTGATGTGGGGGAGCTATGGCGAAATTGAATAAGAAATTTGTATTAGGTGGTTTGTTTGGCATGTTGCTTGGTGTGGGCGTGTTTGCGGGAACGCAATATGCAATGAAAGCCACCAGCAGCACTGAATTTTGTGTGAGCTGCCATTCTATGGAAATTCCAAAGGAAGAATGGGAAGGAAGCGTACATTTTTCTAATCGCAAAGGTATTCGTGCGGAATGTGCAGATTGTCATATTCCGCAAGATTCCGCATTTCATTATGTGAAAACCAAGGTGATGGCGTTAAAAGATGTGTGGAATACTGTTGTGGTCGATAAATTGCCAGATCAAGAAGCCTATGAAACTCATCGTTTAGCAATGGCGAAACAGGTTTGGGCGGAGATGAAAGAAAACGATTCGGCTACTTGTAAAAGTTGTCATAGTGCTGAAGCAATGGTGCTTTCAGAGCAATCAGAAGCCGCGCAGAAAATGCATAAAATAGCACAGGAAACCAATCAAACGTGCATTGATTGCCATAAAGGCATTGTACATTTTATGCCTGAAATGGACGTTGATAACCAAGAAGCCAGTGGTGAGTTAAGTAAACACGGTGGGGAGTTTAGCCCACAGGATAAAACCTTATATAGCCTCGCGATGAGTAATGTCAATATTGCTGATGGAGGCAGTATTCGCCTAATGCCTTATGCGGAATTAACCGATTGGAAAGCTTCGGGTGATCAAGTTTCAGCGACGATCACAGGCTGGCAGCAAGCCGGGGCGGAAAGCATTCTTTATATGGATTTAGGTAAACGCATTATGGTGGCGTTATTGGAAGATGTGCCGCAAGATAAAATGCAGGTGCTACGTTCTGTTTATGATGAAGTTACCGCTTCCGATTGGAAGGAAGTCCGTTTGCAAATTAATGCACCGAAATCTATTTTAACGGCAAATTTGACCGCACTTAATCAATTTGGTCACAATTTGAATGAAACCTATTGTAGCGGTTGCCACGCCGCAATTGGGGCAGATCATTACACCGCGAATCAATGGATTGGTGTGGTGAACTCAATGAAAAATCGTACATCAATGTCAGCAGATGATGTCCGCACACTCACCATTTATTTACAACGTAATAGTAAGGATAAAGTGGGCGCATCACATTAATAGTTTCCATTTGGAATATCGCTAAAATTATTTAGCACTGGTTTGACACCGAGCTTGTGATCCTAAGTCGAAAGATATGGAAGCAATGCCTGCAACTTGATTGCACAATGGTATGGTTAGAAATGATTATGCCACTCGTTTTAGAAAGGTGTCGTAAGTTAAACTCATAGCATTTTATAAGTGCGGTGCAAATTTTCAGAATTTTCCCCAGATATAAAATGCCGTGGAAAGTCATACTGAGGTGAACAATGAAAAAACAAGACAACATTAATGCAAGTCGCCGTGATTTCATTAAACATTCTTCATTAGGTCTTGCAGGAACATCTTTATCAGGTGGGGTAGTAGGATCGTTGGTATCTTCTAAAGCAGTGGCGGCAGAACAAAGTACGGTGGTTACTGCGGCACACTGGGGGCCTTTAGGCGTAGTTGTGGAAGACGGTAAAGTGGTGAAGTCAGGCCCTGCGATTCCCGCACCTTTAACCAATGAATTGCAATCTGTGGTTGCCGATCAGCTTTATAGCGAAACCCGTGTTAAATATCCAATGGTGCGTAAAGGCTATTTAGAAGGTAATAAAGATACCAGCTTGCGTGGACGTGATGAATGGGTGCGCGTATCTTGGGAGCAGGCGTTTGATCTTGTGGCAAAAGAGATAAAACGGGTGAGAGATAGCTATGGTGCAACAGGGATCTATGCTGGCTCTTATGGCTGGTACAGCTCAGGCTCACTACACGCAGCACGTACCTTGCTACATCGTTACCTTAACGTAACGGGTGGTTTTGTTGGCTCAAAAGGGGATTATTCTACCGGGGCTGCACAAGTGATTATGCCGCACGTTTTAGGCACAATTGAAGTTTATGAGCAACAAACCAGCTGGGAAACCATTTTAGAAAGTTCAGAGATTGTTGTGTTATGGTCGGCAAATCCACTCACAACCTTACGCATTGCGTGGACATCTACGGATCAAGAGGGCTTAGCCTATTTCAAAAAATTAAAAGAGAGCGGCAAACGCATTATCTGTATTGATCCTGTGCGTAGCGAAAGTTGCGAATTTTTAGGTGCTGAGTGGATCCCGATTAATACAGCAACTGACGTGCCACTAATGCTAGGGATTGCACATACCTTAGTGAGCGAAGACAAGCACGACAAAGCCTTCTTGAAAAAATACACCTCAGGCTACGATAAATTTGAAGAATATTTATTAGGCAAAACAGATGGGCAGCCAAAAGATGCCACTTGGGCAAGCAAATTAACTGGCGTACCAGTAGAGGTGATTAAGCAACTTGCCAATGATTTTGTGACTAAACGCACAATGTTAATGGGCGGTTGGGGAATGCAACGCCAACGCCACGGTGAGCAAAGCCACTGGATGATGGTCACGCTAGCTTCTATGCTTGGACAAATTGGTTTACCGGGCGGCGGCTTCGGCTTTAGTTATCACTATGCCAATGGTGGTGTGCCAACTGCAACAGGCGGAATTTTAGGTTCGATCACCGCAAATCCAGCCGTACAAGCAGGGGAAAAAACGTGGCTTGATGAAACATCTAAAATGGCATTTCCTGTGGCACGGGTGGCAGATGCTTTACTTAACCCCGGCAAAACGATTCAATATAATGGCACGGAAATTACCTATCCCGATATTAAATTAGTTTATTGGGCAGGTGGTAATCCATTTGTACATCATCAAGATACCAATACCTTAGTGAAAGCCTTCCATAAGCCAGATACCTTTATTGTGAATGAAGTAAACTGGACTCCAACGGCACGAATGGCTGATATTGTATTGCCTGTAACCACAAGTTATGAGCGTAACGACTTAACAATGTCAGGCGATTATTCAATGATGAATATCTACCCAATGAAACAAGTTGTGCCACCGCAATTTGAAGCGAAAAGTGATTATGACATCTTCACCGAATTAGCCAAGCGTGCTGGTGTGGAAGAACAATTCACCGAAAATAAATCGGAAATGGATTGGTTAAAAGGTTTCTACCAAACGGCATTTGATGCGGCACGTAAAAACCGTGTATTAATGCCTAAATTCGAGAAATTCTGGGAAGAAAATAAACCGATTACTTTCAAAGCCAATGAAAAAGCGAAAAAATGGGTGCGTTATGAAGAGTTCCGCAATGATCCGTTGTTGAATCCATTGGGTACACCATCAGGTAAAATTGAAATTTATTCTGATGTGGTAGCCAAAATGAATTATGACGATTGCAAAGGCTATCCAAGCTGGATGGAACCGGCAGAATTTGCTGGCAACACCACAGCAGAAGCACCTTTAGCTTTAGTTACGCCACACCCATATTATCGTTTGCACAGCCAGCTTGCACATACTTCATTACGTCAAAAATATGCCGTGAATGATCGCGAGCCAGTGTTGATTCATAAAGATGATGCGGCAACGCGTGGTATTGTTGATGGTGATATTGTGCGAATTTTCAATTCTCGCGGACAAGTGCTTGCCGGGGCTGTGGTTACTGATGGCATTATCAAAGGCACGGTCGCCTTGCACGAAGGGGCTTGGTATGATCCTGCGAATCTTGGACAATCGGATAAACCATTGTGTAAAAATGGCTGCCCGAATGTGCTTACTCGCGATGAAGGCACGTCAAAACTTGCACAGGGTAACTCGCCAAATACTTGTATCGTACAAGTAGAAAAATTCACTGGCGAAGCACCAGCCGTAACGGTGTTTAAACAACCGAAACAATCGGCGTAATTCCCCGGTAAACATAAAAAATCATTGAAAAGTGCGGTGGTTTTTGGTGAATTTTTTTAGATTAGCCACAATGTTCTAGTCGTTATAACCTAAACTGGATCGTATCGTTTTGCTAATCTTCCAGAAAAATAAAACTCAGTGATGAGCTGAGTTTTATGCCGACTAATGAAGAGCGGTACTTTTTTTATGAATTTCCAACAAATTTTCTTCTTTTTTTGGCATTTGTAGATAAAAGCCTTGTTGTTGGATTTTTTCTAGCACTTCTTGGTTATCTGCGTTGACGAGCGATTTTTCACCTTTAAGATTAAATAGCATCACAAAAATAGGCGTGCCGAAACTGTCGCGCAGGGTTTCGGGAATTGGGGAAAAATCATCGCGTTTGGCAATGTATAAATACATTCCTTCTTTTTTCTTACTTTTATAAATAGCGCAGAGCATAAGGCTTCCTATTATCCAGCTTGTTTATTTTTGCGTGATTTTTTCCATTTCCACAATACAATCAGGGCCACTACGCCGATAATGGCGTAAATAACGAATTGCCCCTTGTGGATTTGCTCATTCAACCAATCTAAATTACTTGCGCCAAAATGCCCTAAATAAACCCAAATTGGCACAGAAATTATGGCAGCCAAAAAATCAATCAGCACAAAACGGACAAAACTTACACGGCGGGTAATCCCTGAAACCATATAAATTGGCGCTCTTAAGCCGGGGAGAAAACGGGCGGTGAAAAGGACGCGATTACCATATTTATCAAATTGCGAACGCACCATTTGTAAGCGTTTTAAGGTAAGCATTTTGCGAATTGGGCGGAAACGCAAGATTTTTACCCCATAAGCGCGGCCTAACCAATACATCGTGCTGTCGCCGATTAACACCCCCAACATACTCACCACTAACATAATATGCGGATTGGTATAGCCTAAGCCAGAAATGACGCCGCCTGACACAAGGGTAATATCTTCAGGAATTGGCACGCCGAAACCACAGATGATCAAAACAAACAAAACAGCAAAGTAGCCGTAGTCAGTAAAAAAGTTGATTAAAAATTCCATATCAAATCCGCATTTAATTTGCCAGAATGGTTAAGTTCAAAATGCTGATTATTGTAACTTTTTTTGCGAAAATAGCCATTAAAAATATGGCAATAAGCAGATTTCTATTTGCCTTAAGGTCGGGCATTGATTATAATCTGCGGTCTCAAAGATTTCTTTGAGCTTGATTTTGTGAAATCGCTGGGTCGCCTGCGATTTTTTCGATTAACTTTTTATTAAAGAGAATACAATTATGTCATTCAAATTTAACGCTGAAGTGCGTACAGCGCAAGGTAAGGGTGCGAGCCGCCGCCTGCGTCATAATGGTCAAATTCCTGCAATCGTTTATGGTGGGAATGCAGAACCTGTTTCAATCATCTTAAACCACGATGAATTAAACAACGCTCAAGTACACGATTCTTTCTATTCAGACGTGATCACTTTAGTGATTGATGGTAAAGAAGTGGCTGTGAAAGTACAAGCAATGCAACGCCACCCATTCAAACCAAAATTAGTTCACATCGACTTCAAACGCGTTTAATTTTGCGTTGAATAAAAAAGCACCTTTTTGATCTGCCCCCAAAAAGTTAGACTATATTCTAATTTAATTTTAATTCAAGGACTGAGTTCTGTATTCCACAGGGCTTAGTCCTTTGAGCTTCACTTGAATACGCTCATTGTTGTAGTAATGAATGTACTCGTGAATCACTTTTTCAAGCTGTTCAAAGGTTTTAAACCGCTTGCCAAAGTAACATTCCGTCTTCAATCGCCCGAAAAAGCTTTCCATCGCACCATTATCAAGGCAATTGCCTTTTCTCGACATACTTTGCGTAATACCGTGTTTTTTCAATATCTCCTGATAACCCATCATTTGATACTGCCACCCTTGGTCGGAATGCAGTATCGGTTTTTCCCCCCGCTAATCGGTTCACCGCTTGGGTCAACATTCTGGTTATCTGCTCAAAATTCGGACTTCTCGCCACATCATAAGCAATAATTTCGTTATTAAACAAGTCTTTAATCGGCGATAAATACACTTTGCCTTCCGCACATTTGAACTCGGTGATATCCGTTACCCACTTCTCATTCGGCATCGTTGCCGTAAAATCCCGTTGCAACAGATTATCGGCAGTGTGTCCCACTTTGCCTTGGTAAGAACAATATTTTTTCTGCTTACTTTTTCCTTTTAACCCCAAACGTTGCATTATCGCTTGCACCCTTTTGTGGTTGATAATCAAGTATTTCCTTAATTCCAAGGTAATTCGACGATAACCATAATTTTCGTCATTTTTGCGATAAATTTCCTCTATTTTCTGTGAAATCGCTACATTTTTATCCGACTTTGGCTTGAGATGATAAAAGAACGAACTGCGTGCCAATCCGATTAGCCTGAGTAACAATTCCAACGGGAAATG
This sequence comes from Avibacterium volantium, assembly GCF_900635775.1. Lineage (NCBI taxonomy): Bacteria > Pseudomonadati > Pseudomonadota > Gammaproteobacteria > Pasteurellales > Pasteurellaceae > Avibacterium > Avibacterium volantium. The sequence goes on from NZ_LR134167.1 coordinate 1,267,682, forward strand.
CGAGCGTAAGGCATTTACGATGACGGCTTTTTCTGCATTTTTTGTTGGTTGAGTTCCTGCAACTTTTTTAGCATTGCATTCTCCGCTTCTAATTCCAAAATTCGGTAACGCAAGCGTTCTTCTTCTGTTTTGGGCGTTGGTGGCATTTTAGGTGAGTTGAGTTTCATACTTGGACGACCTTTAGGTTTGAGTAATAACCCATCTATACCTTGTTTTTCAAAGCGTTGCAACCATTGACTAATTATCCCTGAACTGGGGATATCAAAGCGAAAGCAGGCGGCTTCAGCGGAGCACTGGCCTTTTTTGATAGCTTGAATAACCTTTAATTTAAACTCAACAGAATAATATCGTTTTTTACCTAACACAGCTAATCCATTGATTCCATTATGATTAAATTTCGCAATCCAACGTGCTAACGTTCTTTGGGGAAGCTGAAAATACTGGCGAGTAAGCGAACGGTTTTTTCCATTTTGATGATAAAAGTCGAGCACTTGTTGTTTGAAACGTTGAGTATATTTAGTCATAAAAAATCTGCACCTTAATCAGTTGGTTGTTTAGTCCAACTTTTGGGGTGCAGATCATTTTAAGGTGCTTTTTTGTTATCTCTATTTTAGAACGCATATTCAATTTTCGCCCAATAAGTGCGAGGCATTCCCATCAAAGCAAAACTGCGATCATATTTTCCGCGTTGTACTTGCCAATAATGTTTATTGAATAGATTTTCTATCCCAACACGCAGAATAAGATCTTGGTTTTGGCGAATTTGGAAACGATATTTCGCGCCAAGATCCACTGTGGTATAAGATGGGAACTCATAGGTTTTTGCGTAATTTTGGTAGGATTTTCCATAATATTGCACCGCACTACTTAATAACAGATTTGGTGCGAAACTTGGCTCCCATTCTACGGCTGCTTTGGCAATAATGCGTGGGCTTGCCACTTGAGCGCCATTGATGATTTCTCCTGCATAGCTTGAGAAATCAATGAGATCGCCTTTGTTATAAGTGATGCCAAAACTTGGACGTAAACGGCCTTCAAGTAAGTTTGCATAAAGGTTAAATTCAATCCCACGATTGCGTTCTTTACCTTGTTCTTCCCCTGAAGTGCGGTGATATTTTGTGGCAAATTTTGCACTGATGATGCCGGGACGTGTGATTTGGTAAAGGCTAAGTGTGGTGGTGAAGGTTTCACTCCAGTTTTTTCTTGCGCCTAGCTCAATTTGACGGCTTACACGCGGATCAGCCATTGTGCCATCTTCATCGACATAACCCGGTTCAAGATCTTCCAAATAATTTCCATAAAGGACAAAATTGGAATTTGGCACCCAAGCAAGGGTAAGCATTGGACTAAAGCGGTGCGCTTTGCCGTCCGTTTTAACAGATTTTTCTCCCGTTGTGGCGTTGGTTTGATAATTGGTTTGTTTGATCCATTGTAAGCGACCGCCTAAGGTTAAACGGATTTGATCGTCAAATAGCCCGAGCGTATCGGCTAAGGCAAGACTGTAAGATTTTAATTTTTGATCCGTATTGCCTTGGGCTAAAGGTTTGAAGTTATCCACTTGAGCAAAGTGAGGGGCGTAGAGATTACCCCCAGAAAATGGTTTAAGCACAGGGCTTTGATCGAAATCTCGTTCGCGTAGTACCGCATCAAAAGCCACATTCCAATTATGGCTTAATGTGCCAGTAAAATGATGGCCTTGTAATTTTAGATTTCCGCTTGTGGTACGAGTGATAAAGTCCATCGCACGCATTTGGCTAATTTTATAATCACCGTTAGGTTGAATATTAGTAGCAAGAATTTGCCCGAAATTGCCGTAATAATTTGACGTCATATGCCCAATGCCGCCAGATAAAGTCATCTCATAAGGTAAGTCATAAGAAGCGGTGAGCATAATGGTTTGATCGCGCGTGGTTTGCCATGACCAAGCGGGGATTAAATTGATCTCGCCATTTGGGGCTGCAGGTAAGGCATAAGTGAGATTTTGAATATCCTGTACCCTTGCACGTCCGCCGTGTGTGGCACGTTTGGCATAGAGATAATCCAAGGCAACACGCAATTTTTCACCACGATAATCGGCGGAAATGGCAAATTCTTTATTGCGTTCATCATAATGATCGCGTGCTGTATCACCATCACGGTAAAGTCCATTGATGCGAATGCCCCATTCTTTATTTGTCCCAAAGCGGCGACCAAAATCAAAAGATTCTTGTAAACGGGAATCACTAAACCAAGCAAAACCAAGGCGATTAATGTCTTTATCGGTGGCGCGTTTGGTTTCAATATTGATTGAAGCACCTGATGACCCTTCGGGATCCATTCCTACCGTGGCAGTGGATGCGCCTTTAATCAGTTGGGCTGAGCTGACAGCAGCGGTCGGGGAATTGTAAGTGGAATATAATCCCGCTAAGCCGTTCAAACTAAATTGACGGGCATCTAATTGTAAACTACGCACATAAACGCCTTGCAAGGTGTTAGTTTCACCACCAAAATTCATTACAGAAGCATCGGTTTTTGCGATTGCATCAACAATATTGCGTGGTTGGTTATCTGCCAGTGCTTGTTCATCATAATTCACTACGGTGATCGGCGAAGTAAAGGCTAGTTGTTCGCCTAAAAGGCTTAAATTGACTTCTGATTTGAGCTTATTGGTGGCTTTGAATTTTTCTAATTCAGTAACCACATTGATTTCATCTAACGATTGATTCGTTTCAGCTAAAGCGGAAAAAGAAACCCCAAAGAAAAGTGCGGTGTAAATTGCGCTCAATTTTACAGGAATGGAATATTGCATAAATTTCTCATTGATAATTTGTTGAACTTATAAATAAAAGAAAAGCTCCTTTCCTTTCATTTGCCTATAAAAACAAGGGCGATTATAGAGTAATTACATCGCTCCAATCAATGAGAATTATTCTTATTTACAAACTGATAGCCATTCGCATTCCTTTCTCCGCACTTTCATAGATCAACGCAATCAATTTCAGCACGTCAGTGGCTTGTTGGGCGGTAACTTGCAATGGGGCTTGTTCGCGGAGAGCGGCGTAGATGTTGTCGTAATAGGCTTGGTAGTTGCCGCGTTCGGTTTCAATGGGGCTGCGGATAACAATGCCGTTGATTTCGGTGTGCAGTAGTCCCCAGTCTTTTTCAGGCTCAGCGTTCCAATCGCCTTGTGGTTTTGTGCCTTTAAGCAATAAGGCTTCTTGGTTATCCATTGTGGCTTTGATGTAGCTACCTTTCGTGCCTTGCAACATAATATAAGGGGCAGGTTCGCGGGCGCATTTGGTGGAAGATAGCACCACTTTTTTGTCCGCATAATAGAAAATAATTTCAAAGTTATCTTCCGATTTTGCGCCTGCACGTTGTGCTTTCATATCCGCATAAAGTGCGGTGGGAATACCGAATAAATCTACGCAATGATCGATCAAATGCACGCCTAAATCATAAACTAGCCCAGAGCCAAATTCGCCCGTTTCTTTCCACGCTTTGCTATTCGGTTTTTGGCTGAACCGTTCGTAACGCATTTCATAATGCACAATTTCGCCCAACATTTGATGTTCAAGCAGTTTTTTCACCGTTAAAGCACCGTTATCCCAACGGCGATTTTGGTAAACGGAAAGCATTACATTATGCTGTTTGGCGAGTTTATCTAGCTCTTCTGCTTGCGCAGGGTAAACTGCAAGGGGCTTTTCTACGATGACATTTTTGTCTGCCAAAATAGCTTGTTTTGCCATTTCGTAATGGGTGAGATTAGGTGTGGTGATAATCACCAAGTCAATTTCTGGGCTGAGCAGTTGTTCAAACTGATGTACCACTTCAATATAAGGATAGGCCTGTTTCGCTTTTTCACTGTTGCGTTCAAACACTTTACGCACTTGAAAACGCGGATCGAGATCTAAAAAAGGCATATGAAAGGTTTTGGCGGACATTCCAAAGCCTGCAATGGCGACATTAATGATTTTTTCCATTTGATTTTCCTATTGAATTGCTTTTAACTTTTGTAAAATTTCTTGGTCAGGTAGAGCCTGAATTTTGCGAATACGTTGGATAAGCAGCACGGCGGCAACCGTTAAACTCACCACAAATCCCACCCAAAAACCTGCCGCACCAATGCTTGGCATTAACCAATCGGTACGCGATAAAATATAGCCCAATGGCATTCCAATGCCCCAATAACAGAACATAGTGATGTATAAAATGGATTTAGTGTCTTTATAGCCACGCAATGCCCCTGCGGTGATCACCTGAATGGTGTCAGAAAATTGGTATAAGGCAGAAATTAACAGCAAATGGCTGGCGATTAAAATCACGTCTTGATCTGAAACGTAAATTTTAGGAATTTGTTGATTAAATAAAACCACAATGAGTGCGGTAAAACAGGCTAGGCTTAGCCCTACAGCAAGCGCTGAATAGAATACTGCTTTTGCTTGTTGTAATGAGCTTTCGCCCAAACGTTGCCCTACTAAAATGGTAGTTGCCATTCCTAAAGACATTGGCAACATAAAAATAAAGGAGCTGGTCGTTAGTGCAATTTGGTGGCTAGCGACTACTTCTGTACCAAGAGGTGAAAGTAAAAGGGAAGAAAGGGCGAATAATGCCACTTCGCAAAATAGTGCAATACCAATAGGGAAGCCCAAGCCTAGCACTTTTTTTAAGGTGGAAAAGTCAGGTTTTTCAATGATTTTATCAAAAAGATGAATATCACGCTGACTGCGAGCTTGACGTGAATAGCTAATCATCATTAAGCACATTGCCCAGTTTACAATTGCTGTTGCAATGCCACAGCCCACCGCACCAAAGGCTGGCACGCCAAGTTTACCGTAAATAAAAATATAATTAAGCGGAATATTAAGAAATAATCCCGCAAAGGTGATCAGCATTGTTGGCGCCGTTTTGGCGATGCCGTCATTTAAACAGCGAAAATTGATCATCAGCAAATAACCGGGTAAGCCCCACAGCATTGCGTGCAGATAATCAATGGTTATTTGTGCCAATCTTGGCTCCATTTTCATATGGCTGATGACATAATCACTGTAATAAATAAACAAGCCAAGGGGAATACAGCTTAACACCACCACCCACATACCTTGTCGCACATAGTGAGCGATCCGCTGGCGTTGGCCTGAACCATTGAGATAAGAAATAATCGGCGGCAAGGCAAGCAGTAAACCGTGTCCTAATAAAATCAGCGGTAACCAAATGGACGCGCCCACCGAAATCGCCGCCATATCCGCAGCGCTGACGCGACCAGCCATAATGGTGTCCACAAAACCCATTGAATTTTGTGCCATTTGCGCCAGTAAAATGGGGAAGGCGATCGCCACCAATTTGCCCATTTCTTGGCGATGATGTTGAATGAAACTAAATAACATAAAAATATCCGAATTTGTTATATACTATTGCAAGTTTTACCGAATTTACGGTGATGATTTTTAAGATAAGAGAGCTAATTATGTTTACAGGAATCGTGCAGGGCGTAGCCCAAATTCATTCTATTGATGAAAAAACGCATTTTAGAACACAGGTAGTTAAAATGCCACAGGAATTAACCGAAAATCTGGAAATTGGTGCGTCTGTGGCAAATAACGGGGTCTGCTTAACCGTAACCAAAATTGAAGGGGATCTCGTCAGCTTTGATTTAATGACGGAAACCCTACGCATCACCAATTTAGGCGAATTGTGCCAAGGGGATTGGGTGAACATTGAGCGAGCGATGAAAATGGGTGATGAAATCGGCGGACATATTTTGTCTGGCCACGTTTACACCACCGCCAAGGTTTCGCAACGCATTGTGTCAGAAAATAACTTGCAAATTTGGTTCGAGTTGCCTGATCCTGCCTTGATGAAATATATTCTCACTAAGGGATTTATCGCCATTGATGGCATCAGCCTGACTATTGGCGAAGTGAAAGGCAACGAGTTTTGCGTGAACCTTATTCCAGAAACCATTCATCGCACCTTGATCGGCAAGCGTGAAGTGGGGGATTTCGTGAATATTGAAATCGATCCACAAACACAAGCTATTGTGGATACGGTAGAACGCTATTTAGCCAGCCGTGGTGAATAATGGCATAAAATGAAAAACTAAAGTGCGGTCGAAAATTACGAAATTTTTCACCGCACTTTTTTAATCGCATTCTGTGTTACGATGTGCAATATTCAGTAAACGGCACGCAACAGCGATATGGGGGCAATATGCAAAATGATTTTTGGAGTTCCGCGCTTTTTTCCATAAGCGTAACTTTACCGACCTTATTGTTGTTAATACTCGGCATCGGGCTGCGAAAACGCAAAATCATTGACGATAAATTCAGCCAGCAAGCCACTAGCGTGGTGTTCAAAATCACCTTGCCCGCCTTACTCTTTCTTAACGTATTTAAAAACCCTATTGCTGAGCTGAATGAACAGTTGGTGATGATTTGGGCGTGCGTGCTGGGAACCTTGTTACTGTTCCTTTGTGCGGAAATTTTTGCCGCAAAATTTGTGCAAGAAAAGCGAGAACGTGGCACTTTCGTGCAAGGTGTTTATCGCGGAAATTGTAGTATTTTAGGGCTAGCATTCTGCCTTAATGCCTATGGTGATGCCGCATTAGTGCCAGCCACCATTTATGCGGCCACTACGGCGATTATTTACAATGTGTTAGGCGTGATCACCTTAAGCCGCTCCCTTTCTGACGGCAAAGTGAATATTCCACGAATGATCTTAAATGTGGCAAAAAATCCCTTAATTATCAGCATAGTATTAGGCTTTTTAGCCAGTTATTTAAAATTGGCTATTCCTAAATTTATGCTTACCACAATCCAATATCTCGCCACAATGACCTTACCGCTTGCGTTGATCTGTGCTGGTGTCAGCATTGAATTAAAAGCCTTGTATAAAATTTCAGGCATTTCTTTATGGGCAAGCATAGGGCGAGTGATTGTTGCACCGATTTTTATGGTGTTACTGGGCAAATTATTTGGCTTTAGCGGCGTGAATTTAGGTGTGATTTTCTTAATGAATGCCACCCCAATGGCGGCCGCGGCTTATGCAATGGTGCGTGGAATGGGGGGCAACGCCAACACCGCAGCGAACATTATTGGCATTACCACTTTCGCATCAATGTTTATCTCTGCCTTAGGCTTAACCATTTTGCACCAAATGGGTTGGGTGTAAGCATAACGCTTAATAAAAAACAAAAGGGCGAAAATCTTCGCCCTAAAATTTGTTAAAAAAGCACCGCACTTTATGGGTTAAGCGAGATCTTCACCGCACAGCGTTCGCCTTGTTGGAGCGGTTGTGCAATTCTTGCAGTTTCCAAACAAACCATTGTTTTATAACCTGTTTCGCTAATTCCGCCAGTGGCTTTATGCCAAGGATTCCACAGCACCACATTGCTTGCATTATGATGTGCCACATTAATTGTACGCCCGTCCCCTTTATCGACAATGTGATGCGAAACAGGGGATTGCACCGTATAAATGCAATCAATATGCTGATCAATTAAACGTGGGGAAGGCACATTTTCTTGCTGCTGCGTTAATGCGTTGAAACATTCCGTTGGCAAGTTTTGCACTTCCACATTGGCCACATCGCTTAAATTAAAATAGCTATGCAAAGCAAGTTGGGCAGGCTCTTGTCCGTAATGCTGAAAAATAATTTCGCAATCTTTGCTAAAGATCATTGTGGTTTTGGCTTCAATCAAATGATCTGAAGAAAATAAACAAAATTCCAACCGCACTTTGTTTTCTTCAATTTCATAATCACTGAGCTGCCATAAACTGATGCGCGCATAACCGTGCGCAGGGGATTTTGCACCACCAAACCAAGGATAGCAAATTGGCACACCACCACGAATGGCATTGCCTAAGGTAAAAGGTTCAATTTCACTCAGCCAAAGCACGTCTTTCTGCGCGCCTTTCGGCTGCCAGCTAAATAAATGCGCACCTTGAAGCGAGATCAAGGCTTTACCCACTGGGTGATCTAACGCGATCACAGGGATTTCATTATATTGCTGCAAACTTAATGCTGGGGTGAGTTGTTTGATTATTGTTGTCATTAAATTATTCTCCTTTAACAATGTGAATTATTCACTTCTTCGCGTAAAAATTTTCCGTGTTGTAGGAAAATGGTGCGGTTGGTGAGCTTACCCAGTTCGGGATTATGCGTTACCATTACGATCGTTCGCCCTTGCTGATTGAGTTCGGTGAGCAAATCTAGCACCAGTTTTTCATTTTTTTCATCAAGGTTGCCAGTGGGTTCATCAGCGAAAATCACTGGAGGTTGATTAACCAGGGCGCGGGCGATACAAACCCGTTGCTGTTCACCACCCGAAAGCTGGCTTGGGCGGTGATCAAAACGGTGTGCTAACCCCACTTGCGCTAATACTGCTTTGGCAGCTTCTTCATCAACAACGCTGTGATAATGCTGCGCCAGCATTACATTTTCCAGCGCAGTCAAGTAAGGGATTAAATGGAATTGTTGGAATACCAAGCCGATTTTTTCTGCACGAAAGCGTTGGCGGCCAATTTCATCGAGTTGTGCAGCGTCTACGCCATCTAAAATCACTTTGCCCTCGCTTGCCGTATCAAGCCCCGTGAGAATGTTCATCAGTGTAGTTTTGCCAGAGCCTGATGCCCCCATTATGGCAACAAATTCCCCCTCAGCGATTTGGATATTAATGTCTTCAAGGGCGGTAACTTGCCCAAAGCGTTTATATAAATGTTGGGTTTCAATAACGTATTTTTCCATTTTATTCGCCTTTTAAAACGTTGGCAGTTTGAATTTCTAAAGCGCGGCGCGTTGGCACAATCACGGCAACAAAAGCCACGGTGAGCGAGAGCAGAATTGTGATTGGAATCACAGGTAAGCGCAAATCAATATAGGCTTTAAACACGGTGATACCGAGAATTTGTGCTAGTAAATACCCTAAGATTAGCCCCACGACAATAGCACAAAATGCGATAAGTAAAATTTCTGTGCCAATTTGCTTAATAATATCTTGCTGTTTTGCACCTAAGGCTTTTTGCAGCGCAAATTCTTTCGCTCGTTCGCCTACAATGGCAATTAAGGTGGTGTTCACGCAAAGGGTGGCGAGAATTAAAATCACCACTGAAATCAAGCCCATTAAGCCTTTGATTTTATCCAAAATTTGCCCTTCTGAGGCAGACACTTTTAGAATCGGGCGAATGGCAAGATCAGGATAGCGCTGTTGTAATTGTTGGGCGAATTGACTGACTTGTCCTTGATCGTTTTTCACATTGAGAAGCGCATTGGTGATTAAGCCCGTTTTATCTAGCCATTGTTGGGCAAATTCAAGATTGACAATCAGCATATTGTCCGTGGCATCACCACTTTCTACAATAGCTTTAATGGTAAAGTGGTGCTTTTCTGTTCCTTTGTTCAAGGTGATTTTATCGCCAAGGTTCAGGTTTAACCGTTGGGCAAGGGATTTGCCGATCATCGCATTGCGATCATCAAAATTCACCCCAATGGGTGATCCTGTGATTTGCCAATAAGGGGAAAGGGTTCGCATTGCATCAAACCACACGCCCATTATCACCACTTTTTCTAAATCTGCCCGTGCCACGCCATAAAGGTAAGGACTAGCGGCCGTAATTAAGCCTTGCGGTGCTTGGCTGAGAATTTGGTTGAAATCTTTTTCGTTCATCAAGCCACTGCTGTTTGAACCGATGTAAAAATTGGCCCCAAAGGTGCGCAGTTCTTGGCTCATTTTGGTGTTGATGTCGAAATACACCGCAGCCATTGCAGTAACGATACTTGCGCCGACAGTGAGTGCTGCGAAAATAATCATCACCCGTTGCAAGCGCAAGCGTAACGCATTGATAATTAAACGCCAAAACATTGTGCGCGCGTTGATTGAATGGGCATTATTGGCGGCCATACAACACCTCCACAGGATAAAGCTGAGCAATGCGATGAGCAGGGAACCAAGTGCCGATTAAGGCAATGATCATTGACAGTACCAACACGCAAGGCACTACGATCCAAGCGAAATCTAAAGGCGAGCCGAATAGGGTAATGCCGATAAATTTGGCCAACCCCCAACCTGCTACGCAACCAAGCGCACCACCGAGTAGGGCGCTGATAATGGCTTCGCAATAAAATAGTAAGACAATTTGCCATTGGTAAGCCCCAAGGGCTTTCATCAAGCCGATTTCTTTACTGCGTTCAATAATGGTGGTGGTCATCAACGAAGCAATCCCCATCGCCGCAGCGACTAATGCCGCAACGGTTACCACCGCGAGCAAGAGCTGGATTTTTTCAATTACCACTCCTTCAGAAGCCGCAACTTGCCAAATTGGGCGAACGACTGCGCCTGAAATGGCTTCTTCTAACTGATGAGAAATTGAAGACACATAAGCGGTGCAATACCAGCGATCGTATTCTTCGGCGGCTAAGGCATCGGGGTTATCTCGGGCTTTGCGCGAAAGTTTATTTTCTGGCACGGTAAGCGCGGAAACCTTGATCGCTTGCACTTTGCCAGATAAATTTAACAAATTTTGCACCGCACTTAAGGGCAGCACGAGCTGTTGTTCTTCCGCGCCACCGGTACTTAAAATCCCGACAATATGAAGATCAAGCTGGCGTTGCGTTTCGCCCTCGTGATAATTCAGTTGAATTTGATCACCGATTTTCCACCGCGTGCGATTGGCTAATTGATTGCCTAAAAGTGCGGGGATATTTTCGCCAATATTTTTCTGGCTATCGTCCACCCATTGCCCTTGCACTTTCCAATAAGGGCTAATAATGCGTTGCCCAGTGTGGTAGTCATCTTCATCAGGAATGGCAATGGGACGATCGAAAAATGTGCCTAAAATGCTGATGTTATGGGTATTGTTCTGCGTCAGATTTTTGCCTTCCACTTCTGCACTGAGCAGTGGCGCAAAGCCCACAATGTTATTACGCCAGAAAATATCTTTCACATTGGGCAATTCTTTTTCATCTAAAAAATCCTGCGTGGAAAGGCTGTTTCCTCCGTTTATTTCTGCGGAAAGCACCGCACTGCTGGCAGGTTCGATCAAAATATTAGCGCCATAGGATTTCAGCTCACGCGCCATTTTATCGCCAATATCAATGGACACCGCAAGCAGGGCAGAAACCAGCCCCGCGGCGAGAAAAATAGTCATAATGGCGAGCAATTTGCGCTTTAAACCGTGCCGCCAAGATTGCAATAACATTCGACTGAGCATTAGGGATTTTCCTCTTTCGCCACATAATTTTCAGGGTGATCGCGGAAAGCATTGAGATTTTGTTCGTTGGCAAAGAAATAGGTTTTGCCCGCATAATTATATTTATGCTCCGCTGTGGTATTTTTCAATGTTGTGCCGTCCACAGGATCTTTCACCGTTAATTCCACAATGGTGGAAAAATAGTTTAAGCCGTCTTCAAGGCTTTTTTTGCTGATGATCACTTCGCTGTCCGTTTGCTGCCAATCTTCAATCGGAACAGGGTTACAGCCGCCCGGTTTGCCGATGGACGGAATAAACATTCGCACGCCACAGCCCACGCAAACTACTTGATCCCCTTCCATGACATAGCCTTGATCGCCGCATAAAATGCAAGCGTCAAATACCGCGGCTAGGCTGAGATTTTTGCTTGAGCGGTTGATCAGGAAAAAACGCACCGCTTTGCCGTCACTGGCGATCCATACAAAGCGGTGTAGCTTGCCGTCTTTCACTTCTTCAATCGGAATATGAATGCGGTTTTGTTTATCGAGCGTAACAGGTTTTGCTTCAGAAAGTTGCGGTGGGCGAGAAGCGATTTGATCCCAATAAAGTTGCGCAGAAACAATGGTCAATAAGGCGATGCTTCCCCAGAAAAGCGTGCGTTGGCTGGTTTGTAATAGGGCTAATTTTTTCCGTTTTTCAATGGGGTGAAGCGTATTGTTTACCACAGTTTTGTTGGCAGAATGGATTTTAAGCGCAAATAAAATCAGGCTTAATGCGGTAAGTGCGGCGATAAAATAATTGCTATAACTGATTAAATTGCTGGATTTTGCCACGAAACTTAACCGCGCTTTGGTGAGATCAATCACTTGTAATTTTATCAAGCCAAGTAATACTTCACCGATTAAAGGCAAGAGTAAAAATAGGGTAGTGAGCGAAATCAGCAAAAAGGGAAGAGCGGTGCATTTTTTCGCTGTTTTTGTTTGTTTTAATAAAAGATAAAGCCAAGATGCAAATAAAAAGCAAAATATTAGGGCAAAAATCACCGCACTTAGGTGCAGGATAAAATCCGTGTTAATCACGTCCGTGTTGGTAATGGCGGAAATATTCGGATCGCGCGCCCATAGCACACCTGCGGCAAAACAAAGCACAAATTGGCAAAAATATGCGAGCTTGTTTGAACGGATAAAATGGGCAAGATAAAACAGCGCAAAAATCGCCATTAAGAAAATACTTAGCCCCAGTTTCATCGATTGAGAAGCAGGCAACTGCAAATAACCCACCGCCCCACAACTAAGCCCCAGCAGAGAAAACCAAAGGATTCGTTTTAAATTAAGGTTGTCATATTTCAGCCAATTCACGCCTAATAACAAAGCAATCGGCAAAACAGATTGAAGGAAAAAAACGAAGTAGTAGTTCATAATAATCTCAATCAAAAATCTAAATTTTTCTAATTATTCTGCTAACAAAACAATGAGAAAAATCGTATTTGAGTAACTTTAGTAACAATGAAACCTAGCACAGACGTGCTAGGTTAATTTTTATTTATTTTGCTGATTGAAAATGGATTATTTCAACCCAGTAAATTTAAACTCATAGCTTACATCAAAAGGTTTCCACCAGCGGCCTACACCTGTTTCACTGTCGGTGTGGCGGTGCATACCGGCTTTTGATGGTGGGTCGATGTGGTAGGTGACTTTGTAGTTACCCACGCCCATCATTTTTACGTTTGCACCATAATGTGGGCCATCGCCTGCGACCATTGGCATAAACGTGCCTTCTTGTTTTTCACCAGTGTCGGTGTTTACCAAGGTGTAAGCGATGGTTAAATATGGCATCCATTCGCCTTCGCCAAAACCGTTGTCGTTGCCTTTGGTAGCGTGAATATCTGCTTCAAGGTGAATGTCTGAGTCCTTAGCAGATAAGCCCATTCCACGCGGTTCCATATCAATAGGCTGTAAATAAACGGCAGCAATTTCCATACCATTCATTGTTACCGCTTCACCAATTGGGTATTCTTTGAAGGCAAGGGCTGAAGGGGCAGTTAAAATTCCTGCTAATAAAGTCGCTGCAACGAATGTTTTTTTCATAGGAACTCCTATTTATTAAAGGTTAAAAATCAATATTAAGCCTGTTTTTTGCTTTGGTGTTTCATATAGAACAAAGCAAAAACGGCTGCGATAAGTAAAATAGCCTGAGGCGTTAGGGTTTCAATGTAAGGATAAATGCCGAGCCACGAAATTTCTGGCACATTGGCAACCAGTGTTGGCTCAAACAGTTTTCCTTCAATCAGTTCTAGCACCGATTTTCCTGCGAAAATAAATGCCATTAAATACATAAAAGAACCAGTAAACATAAAGAACGGTTTTAGTGGCAACTTCACCACCGAATAACGCATAATCACATAGCAAATAGCAAGTACCACAACGCCCGCCACAATGCCAGCGAATAAATACACATAACTCATCGCGTTAGTGGCATCGCCAACCAGTGCATAATAGAACAACACGGTTTCTGCGCCCTCGCGATATACGGCAAGGAAACTGGTGATCCATAAACCAATGAGCGATCCGGTACTGAGCGCGGCGGACAGTTTTCCTTCTAAATAGCGTTTCCAATTTTGTGCTTCCACTTTGGAAAGTAGCCAATAGCTCATCATAAAGAGCATTACCACGGCAATCATCATCGTGAAACCTTCGAGTAATTCACGGCTTGCCCCCGAATTAGAGAACACCAGTTGGAAAATAGCCGCGGTGATAACACTGGCAATCAACGCCACATAGACCGATTGTTTAATTACTGGCAATTTATCTTGATGATTGTTTTTCACTAAATAAGCTACAATCGCTGCCACAATCAGCAAGGCTTCTAAGCCCTCACGCAGCATAATTAAGAAGCTATAAAGGAACATTGCCCAATCGCTTTGTTGATTGCCTTGCAACATTTCCACCGCTTTATTTAGGTTTTGTGCTAAACCTTGTGCTTGTTGATGCAGTTGTTCAGCGGGCTGATTAGCTTTCATCAGGCTCACTAAGCGAGTGAAGTAGCCCTCAATTTCTGTTTTAAAATTGCTATCGCGCGAACCAATTTTGTTTTCCATTCCGCTATTTTCAAAAATATCGAAATAAGTATCTTGCACCGCAAGCATCGCTTTTTTGTTTTCGCCTTTTTCAAACAGGGCAATGGCATTTTTGATCCCCGCATTAACCTGAGTTGCCACCTCGCTCCAGTTTTGCTTATCAGAAAAATCTTGCGAATTTTGCACCGCACTTTGCGTTGTTGCCTGTGCCGCTTTGGTGGTTGGCAGTTGCGGGAGCTGTTCTTCAATATCTTGTAACAGAGTGGTGATTTGATAGCCTAACGCATTAATTTGCTCGGGTTGCTCGCTGAGTTTAATCAAATCGTAAAACTGTTGATTAATGCTCGCCGAAGCCGCGGCGGAACGATTTTTACGAATGGACATTTCCATTTCGCTATTTTTATAGCCATCATATTGAGCTTGCTGAATGCGTTTCTTTGCCTGAGCAAATTCCCCTTTTTGATAGTCGCCAATTGCTTGGGCGAGTAAATCATCAATGATTTTAAAACTTTCTTGCCAATAAGGAGCGATTTCTTCGTGTTGATACACATCGTGTTGCGTGGACGCGTTGAGCTGATGCCCTTGCTCTAAAACGGGTAAAACCGCTTGAAGGTCTTGTTTGAGTTGATTGATTTTTGCCTGCACCTCATTCAGCGGTTTCCCCTCACCAATCATTTTACGAATTTCCCCAAACATCGCTTCCATTTGGTAGCTTTTTTGTGCGGAAAAGTTAATGCGAATCGGACCCTCTAAATTCTCAAATACTTCAAAATAAGCCATTTGCACTTCGGTGCGTGCATCATCAATTTGCTTTTCTTGGTAAAGCTGAGCGGTTTTATCAAGACGGTTTTCAATGTCTTGTACCCATTGTTGATAGTTTTCAGAAGCGAAGGAGAAAGAAGTAAAAAAGAGTAAAGTTAAGCACAGCAGATAACGACAATAACGCAAAAACACCATTTTTATTCTCTAATCTAAATAAAAGTTATTCTTATTTCCGCACTATTATCCGCCTATTAAAATATTTATCAAGTAGAAAAAACAGGCATTTTGCCTTTCTTGATGAAGATCAAGTTCTTGCTGACGATTAACCTTTTGATTTTTATTTGAACTTCCGTTACACTGTTTTGCATTAGTCGGGGTGCTTATTTAAGCTGAGATGATACCCGTGAACCTGATACAGCTAATACTGACGTA
Organism: Avibacterium volantium; assembly: GCF_900635775.1. Lineage (NCBI taxonomy): Bacteria > Pseudomonadati > Pseudomonadota > Gammaproteobacteria > Pasteurellales > Pasteurellaceae > Avibacterium > Avibacterium volantium. The sequence continues at coordinate 1,283,117 of NZ_LR134167.1, forward strand.
GGAAACTAATTATGCAAACGCTTCTTTTCTTATTAAATTCTCACCGCACTTCTTTTATTTTTAACGGCTTTTTTCCATCACGTTGATTGGTGAATGAACGATGAAAGCCATCGAAATTTCCGATCTTAAACTCAGTTTTGCTGAGCAACCTTTGTTTGAGCATTTTCATTTTAGCGTATTACAAGGGGAGTGGGTGGCGTTGCTTGGCGCATCAGGCGTGGGGAAATCAACCTTATTGCGTGCTATTGCTGGGTTAGAAAATCAAGCGATTGTGCAAGGGCGTATTCAATGTTCTGGCAATATCGCTTGGCTTGCGCAGCAGGATAGTTTGTATCCTTGGCTGTCTATTTTAGATAATGTTCAGCTTTATCAGCATCTTACTCATAGCAAAACGAAAAAAACGGAAGAAAAAGCCCGCACTTTATTAAGGGCGGTGAAAATGGAGCAACATTTGCATAAGCCTTGCTATCAGCTTTCTGGTGGACAGCGGCAGCGCGTGGCGTTGGCCCGAACGCTAATGCAAGATGCAGAGATTATTTTAATGGACGAACCCTTTTCCGCGTTAGATGCCGTAACTCGCTTGCAATTACAGCAGCTTTCACATCAGTTATTGGCAGATAAAACCGTGTTGCTTATCACCCACGATCCGCAAGAAGCCTTATTGCTAGCCGATAAAATCTATATTTTGCACCAACAACCCGTTCAGCTTTCACCGCACATTTGCCCGCAAGGCAAAGCACCGAGAGATTTTTCGCAAGAGAAATTATGGCAATTACAGCAATATTTATTTAAGCAGTTAATGGGGGAACATTAATGTTTGCGTGGCAAAGCCTATTTCGAGCATTGATAATGACCTTATTTTTCGCCTTGTGCTGGCAAGGGGCGATTTCAATTTTTGCGATCCCACATTATTTATTGCCTGAACCTGTTGCCGTGCTAAATGAAGTATCTTCACAATGGGCTTTATTATTTATGCACGCCAAAATTACTTTATGGGAAATTTTATTAGGGCTGGTGTTGGGGTTTTTATTTGGTTTGCTTTCTGCTTTATTGTTGGCTTCTTCACAAACACTTTCAGCCTTTTTATTGCCCATTTTAATTGCTTCGCAGGCGATTCCCGTTTTTGCCATTGCACCATTATTGGTGCTTTGGTTTGGTTATGGCATTGCATCAAAAATTGCGATGACCATTTTGATTATTTATTTCCCTGTTACCGCCGCCTGTTATGACGGCTTGCGTAACACCCCAAAGCAATGGTTAGAGCTGGCGCAAACAATGGGAATTTCATCAAGGCAATTATTATTTAAGGTTCGCTTACCTGCCGCTTTGCCTGCGTTAGCCTCGGGCTTGCGCATTGCGGTTTCTGTTGCCCCCATTGGGGCGATTGTGGGGGAATGGGTAGGATCATCACAAGGGCTTGGTTATTTAATGTTGCAAGCCAATGCACGAATTCAAATTAGTTTAATGTTCGCGGCGTTGTTTATTTTGGTGGTTATCGCACTCTTGCTGTATTTCGTGATAGATAAATTGCTTCACCGCATTATTCCTTGGGTCTGTCATTTACGTTAGGAGAAAAAATGAAAAAACAATGGTATTTATGCAGTTTAATTTTCGCTTTAGGTATGAGCATTAGCGCGCAAGCTAAAGAAAAATTAACCTTATTGCTGGATTGGTTTGTCAACCCAGATCACGCTGCCATTATTGTGGCGCAGCAAAAAGGCTTTTTTGCGGAAAATGGGTTGCAGGTTGAGATTATCGAGCCTGCTGATCCTTCAATGCCGCCTAAATTAGTGGCAGCAGGGCAGGCAGATTTAGCGGTGGATTATCAGCCACAGCTGCAAATGCAAGTGGCAGAGGGTTTGCCGCTGGTGCGTGTTGGCACCTTAATTTCAACGCCGTTAAATAGCCTTGTGGTGCTAAAAGATAGCGGTATTGAACAAATTGCCGATTTAAAAGGGAAAAAGATCGGCTATTCCGTGAGCGGTTTTGAAGATGCGTTACTTGGCGCAATGCTGAAATCTGCCCACCTTTCTTTAAATGATGTGGAATTAGTGAACGTCAATTGGTCGCTTTCTCCCGCATTATTTAGCGGACAAGTCGATGCGGTAATCGGCGCATTTCGTAATTTTGAGCTAAATCAGATGGCGATAGAAAAGAAACCGGGCAAGGCGTTTTATCCAGAAGAACAGGGCGTGCCAATGTATGATGAATTGATTGTCGTGGCCAATAAAAATCAGCTTCCTGCGAAAAAAATTCGTGCATTTTTGACCGCACTTGAACAAGCCAGCGTTTATATCTTAAACCACCCACAACAAAGTTGGCAGGCGTTTGTGAGCTATAAACCGCAAGATTTAGACAACGAACTCAATCGCTTGGCTTGGCGTGATACCTTGCCACGTTTAAGTTTACGCCCAAGCGCTTTAGATAACGCTCGTTATGAGAAAATGGCACAATTTATGCAACAACAAGGCCTGATTAAGCAGATTCCTAAATTGTCTGATTATGCCATTCAAGTGGAATAAGAAATAGGGTTGGTAAAAAGTGCGGTGAAAAATACCGCACTTTTTTATGCACAAATCTCAGGAATTTGAGCTAGCTGTTCTAGTTGATAATCCGCTAATGCCCAACGTGGATCCTTGCGTTCAACGGGAGCTGGGATAACAGCGCAGCGCATTGAAGCGGCTTTTACCGCAGTCATTCCTAACACGGAATCTTCAACGCCTAAACAGGCTTGGGATTCAACACCTAATTGTTGTGCCGCGTGTAAATAAACCTGCGGGTGCGGTTTGTTGTAATCTAATTCTGTGGCTGATGAGAGATACTGGAAATAAGACGCAATGCCGCAGCGTTCGGTGATTTGTTCCAATAAATAACGTGGCGAAGCGGAAGCAACCGCCAGCTTACAACCAAGTGCGGTGAGTTTTTCAAGGGTTTCTGGCACATTTGGCATTAACGGCTTATTTTCTAAAATCATTGAAATGGCGCAGTCATTCATTCGTTTGACCATTTCTTCAACAGGAACAGGCATTTGTTGATAGCGTTGATAAACGGTTTTGACAATGCCAAGAGCTGGCATTCCCGTGAGTTCTTGCATTTCTTGCAAGCTAACAGGAATACCAATTTGCCCAAATACTTCCACGCCCGCTTGTTTCCAAAAAGGTTCGGAATCAATCAGAACACCGTCCATATCGAAGATTACTGCTTGAAATTTCATAGATTCCCCTTGAGTATTTTTTCAATGATCGCGTTGGTGAGCGCCACATAATGAGCAGAAAAGCGATGACTAAAATTTAACAAATAATAAAGCTGATAAAGCGGTTTGCGTTGCGCATAGCCTTCGTCAATCGGCAAAGTGCGGTGATAATTTTGATAGAATGTTTCAGGAAACGGTTGGAATAATTCACTAAATGCCAGATCACACTCGTGATCACCCCAGTAACAGGCAGGATCGTAAGTAAAAGGTTGACCATTTGCCACAGCACAGTTTTCAATCCAAAGATTGCCGTGCAACAAGGCCGGTTTTGGCTGATGTTTAGCTAGCCCTTTGGCGACAACGGCGACTAATTTATCAATATCAGTAAACGCTAAACCTTTCTCTTTACAGATCTGTAATTGCCAGCCAATACGTTGTTCGCTGAAAAATTTCGCCCAATTATCCGACCAACCATTTGGCTGATAAACCGGCCCAAGCCAAGTGTCAAAATCGAGCCCATAATGCTCGGCATTGCCCCATTGGTGCAAGTTGGCTAATTGCGTGCCAAATTGTGCCATTGATTGCGCGTTAGGTTCGCTGAAAGGAAGAGCTTCGAGCAGTAAAAAACTGTGGTTTTGTGAACAGCCTACGCCGTAAACTTGCGGTACTTGAATCGTCCCTGTTTTGGCTAGTAATTCCAGCTGATCGGCTTCGGCACGAAACATAGAGCGGTAGGATTTTTCATTAATTTTCACAAAAACGGGCTGGATTCCATCATCAATAATCCAAGCTTCGTGCATTTCGCCAGTATGCACTTTGCGTTTTTGCTTGATAAAATAATATGCACCAAGATGTTCGGCTAAAACTTGAGAAATTGATTTCCACATAAGTCCCCCCATATTCAACTTGCGCCACGCCTTGATCATAAAGGAAATGGGCAAAATAATCTGTGATGAACTTCAAGTTTTTTATTTGCGGAGAGAAAAATTTGCGGTAAGGTAGCGTCTATTCGCTTAAATTGTTTAGTAGGAAGCAAAAAATGAAATTATACGTTTATGATCATTGTCCATTCTGCGTGCGTGCCAGAATGATTTTTGGCTTGAAAAATTTGCCAGTGGAAGAGCAAGTGTTATTGAGTGATGACGAAGCCACGCCAGTCGCACTCATCGGCAAAAAAATGGCACCAATTTTGATTAAAGAAGACGGCACGGCAATGCCAGAAAGTTTGGATATTGTCCATTATGTGGATCAAAATTATGGTGATCTGTTGTTGCCAGATGATGATGTGCGTAGCGATCTGCAAGCGTGGATGCAGGCAGTGAGCCGTTATTATAACCATCTTTTATTACCGCGTTTTGTGAAATTAGGCTTACCTGAATTTGCTACCCAAAGTGCGGTGGATTATTTCGTTAAAAAGAAAACGGAAAGTATTGGTGATTTCGCCGAAAATCTGGCAAATTCTGCCCAATATATCGAAAAATTACAGCAAGATTTCACCGCACTTGAGTATTTGATTTTGTCAGAAAATGGCGCAAATGATCAGCTTTCTATGGAAGATATTTTGCTTTTCCCAATGCTGCGTAATCTCACTTGTGTGAAAGGGCTGAATTTCCCGCCGAAAACACGGGCTTATGTGGAAACAATGGCGAAATTAGCTCAAGTGGAATTATATTTCGATAAAGCGGTTTAACCCACAAAAAGCCCGGTAAAATGGGGCAGAAAGTTGGTTTTCAGCGCAAAATAGCGTATGATCGCAAGCTTGCATCGAAAGTCATTGCAAAAGCAATTCGATAACCTATAAAGCACGGTGCGAAAAATACATTGTAGGTATAACAAAGTGCGGTGCTTTTTTACTTTATTTTTATTTTAATCAACAAGTTACCTCTCGTATGGGTAACCACTGTATAAGGATTTAATATGCCAATTATTACTTTACCCGATGGCTCACAGCGCCAATTTGATAAACCCGTTACTGTGCTTGAAGTGGCACAGGATATTGGTGCAGGTTTAGCCAAGGCGACCATCGCTGGGCGTGTGAACGGTGAACGCCGTGATGCGTGCGATCTGATTGATCAAGATGCCAATTTAGAAATCATCACCGCAAAAGATGAAGACGGATTAGAAATTATTCGCCACTCTTGCGCGCATTTATTAGGACACGCGATTAAACAGCTTTTCCCTGATGTGAAAATGGCGATCGGGCCAACCATTGAAAACGGTTTCTATTATGACGTGGATTTAGACCGCTCTTTAACGCAAGAAGATCTTGATGCCATTGAAAAAAGAATGCACGAGCTGGCAAAAACCAACTATGACGTGGTGAAAAAACGAGTAAGTTGGCAAGAAGCAAGAGATACGTTTGAACAGCGCGGTGAGCCGTATAAAATGGCAATTTTAGATGAAAACATCGAAAAAACCGCAACGCCAGCGCTTTATCATCACCAAGAATATATTGATATGTGTCGTGGGCCGCACGTGCCAAATATGCGTTTTTGTCATAACTTTAAATTACAAAAAGTGGCGGGTGCATACTGGCGTGGCGACAGCAAAAACAAGATGTTACAGCGTATTTACGGCACAGCGTGGGCGGATAAAAAACAATTGGCGGCCTATTTGCAACGTTTAGAAGAAGCGGCAAAACGCGATCACCGTAAAATTGGTAAAGCCCTTGATCTTTATCATATGCAAGAAGAAGCACCAGGGATGGTGTTCTGGCACAATGACGGTTGGACGATTTTCCGTGAGCTTGAAACCTTCGTGCGTACCAAATTAAAAGAGTACGATTATCAAGAAGTAAAAGGCCCATTTATGATGGATCGTGTGTTATGGGAAAAAACAGGCCACTGGCAAAACTACGGTGATTTAATGTTTACGACTTCATCAGAAAACCGTGAATATGCTATTAAGCCAATGAACTGCCCTGGACACGTGCAAATTTTTAACCAAGGCTTGAAATCTTATCGCGATCTGCCAATTCGTATGGCGGAATTTGGTTCGTGCCACCGTAATGAGCCATCAGGTTCATTGCACGGTTTAATGCGTGTACGCGGTTTTACTCAAGATGATGCGCATATTTTCTGTACCGAAGATCAAATTGAAAGCGAAGTAACTAGTTGTATCCGTATGGTTTACGATATTTACAGCACCTTTGGTTTCAACAATATTCAAGTAAAACTTTCTACTCGTCCAGAAAAACGCATCGGTTCTGATGAAATGTGGGACAGAGCAGAGCAAGGCTTAGCCAACGCCTTAAAACACAATGGCTTAGAATACGAAATTCAAGAGGGCGAAGGGGCATTCTATGGGCCGAAAATTGAATTTGCCTTGCGTGATAGCCTTGATCGTGAATGGCAATGTGGCACAATCCAGCTTGATTTCGCCTTACCGGGTCGTTTAAATGCCTCTTATGTGGCAGAAGACAATGATCGCAAAACGCCAGTGATGATCCACCGTGCGATTTTAGGTTCATTAGAGCGTTTTATCGGTATTATTACCGAAGATTACGCTGGCTTCTTCCCACCTTGGCTTGCACCAACCCAAGCGGTGGTGATGAACATTACCGACAGCCAAGCGGATTATGTGAAAGACGTGGTGAAAGCTCTTTCTGACGCAGGCTTGCGTGCCAAAGCGGATTTACGCAATGAAAAAATCGGCTTTAAAATCCGTGAACACACCTTAAAACGCGTACCTTATATGTTAGTTTGTGGCGATAAAGAAATTGCCGAGGGCAAAATCGCCGTGCGTACTCGTAAAGGCGCTGATTTAGGCACGTTCACCGTGGCAGAATTCACTGAAATTCTGAAAAACCAAGTGAAAAACCGCGAGTTAAAATTGCTAGGTGAGCTTGGACAAGATTAATTCACAAAAAAATAAGAAAGCGAGCTAAATGCTCGCTTTTATTTTGTAATAAGAAAACTACCGAAAAATCACCGCACTTTTAAGCGTTTTGGCGTTTTTAATCAGTGCGGTGATTTTTTCCCGATTTTATTTCTCTTGATATTTTTGACGATAATGCTCACCCCACACCGCCATTGCTGTCAGCACGCTTTTTAGGCTTTTGCCGTCTTCTGTCAGTGTATATTCCACTCTTGGTGGCACTTCTGCATAGACTTTCCGCGTTAATAATCCTTGCGTTTCCATTGCTCTTAAATTCGCTGTTAGCACTTTTTGCGAAATGCCATTTAAGGTTTTTTTCAATTCCCCAAAACGCTTTGTGCCAGATAATAGTTCACGAATAATTAACACACGCCAGCGTTCACTCATCATCATTAAGGTAATTTCTACTTCACAATCAGGTAATTTTTTCTCTTTTTCTTTCATAATTTTTCCTTATTTTTCAATATGAGTTTCTTTAAGGTAACTACCGCACTTTTTGGTGCTTACTTTCTTTTTGTTTGCTAGGGGGATATTATCACGCTCAACAAAAACGAGATACAACAATTTTTATCATTAAACAGGAGAAAAAAATGAAAGTCGCAGTAATTGGTGCAAATGGAAAAGCAGGGCGTTTGATCGTAGCTGAAGCAGTAGCGCGTGGTTTAGAGGTTACCGCAGTGGTACGCGGTGAAAATCACAGCACGGCACAACAAGTGCTTAAAAAAGATTTGTTTGATTTAACCAAAGCAGATCTTGCAGGCTTTAATGTGGTAATTGATGCTTTTGCTGCGTGGACGCCAGAAACTTTACCACAACATAGCACATCGCTTGCCCATTTATGTGATATTTTGGCGGGAACAAAGGTGCGTTTGCTTGTTGTAGGCGGAGTGATCTGCCCCCAAAAAGTTAGACTATATTCTAATTTAATTCAAGGACTGAGTTCTGTATTCCACAGGGCTTAGTCCTTTGAGCTTCACTTGAATACGCTCATTGTTGTAGTAATGAATGTACTCGTGAATCACTTTTTCAAGCTGTTCAAAGGTTTCAAACCGCTTGCCAAAGTAACATTCCGTCTTCAATCGCCCGAAAAAGCTTTCCATCGCACCATTATCAAGGCAATTGCCTTTTCTCGACATACTTTGCTTAATACCGTATTTTTTCAATATCTCCCGATAACTCATCATTTGATACTGCCATCCTTGGTCGGAATGCAGTATCGGTTTTTCCCCCGCTAATCGGTTCACCGCCTGGGTCAACATTCTGGTTATCTGCTCAAAATTCGGACTTCTCGCCACATTATAAGCAATAATTTCGTTATTAAACAAGTCTTTAATCGGCGATAAATACACTTTGCCTTCCGCACATTTGAACTCGGTGATATCCGTTACCCACTTCTCATTCGGCATCGTTGCCGTAAAATCCCGTTGCAACAGATTATCGGCAATTTGTCCCACTTTGCCTTGGTAAGAACGATATTTTTTCTGCTTACTTTTTCCTTTTAACCCCAAACGTTGCATTATCGCTTGCACCCTTTTGTGGTTGATAATCAAGTATTTCCTTAATTCCAAGGTAATTCGACGATAACCATAATTTTCGTCATTTTTGCGATAAATTTCCTCTATTTTCTGTGAAATCGCTACATTTTTATCCGACTTTGGCTTGAGATGATAAAAGAACGAACTGCGTGCCAATCCGATTAGCCTGAGTAACAATTCCAACGGGAAACGCGAGCGTAAGGCATTTACGATGACGGCTTTTTCTGCATTTTTTGTTGGTTGAGTTCCTGCAACTTTTTTAGCATTGTATTCTCCGCTTCTAATTCCAAAATTCGGTAACGCAAGCGTTCTTCTTCTGTTTTGGGCGTTGGTGGCATTTTAGGTGAGTTGAGTTTCATACTTGGACGACCTTTAGGTTTGAGTAATAACCCATCTATACCTTGTTTTTCAAAGCGTTGCAACCATTGACTAATTATCCCTGAACTGGGGATATCAAAGCGAAAGCAGGCGGCTTCAGCGGAGCACTGGCCTTTTTTGATAGCTTGAATAACCTTTAATTTAAACTCAACAGAATAATATCGTTTTTTACCTAACACAGCTAATCCATTGATTCCATTATGATTAAATTTCGCAATCCAACGTGCTAACGTGCTTTGGGGAAGCTGAAAATACTGGCGAGTAAGCGAACGGTTTTTTCCATTTTGATGATAAAAGTCGAGCACTTGTTGTTTGAAACGTTGAGTATATTTAGTCATAAAAAATCTGCACCTTAATCAATTGGTTGTTTAGTCCAACTTTTGGGGTGCAGATCAGAGCAGGTAGCCTTTATACTGATGCTAGCCTAGCCGTACAACTTGTTGATACGCCAGATTTCCCAGCAGAATATAAACCTTTAGCTCAAGCAATGGCACAGGCATTGGCAGAATTGCGTAAGCGTGATGATGTGCAATGGACTTATCTTAGCCCTGCAGCGGTGTTCGATCCTGAAGGGGCAAAAACAGGCGCATACCGATTGGCTGGAGAAGTGTTCAGTGTAAATGAAAAAGGCGAAAGCTATGTGAGCTATGCCGATTATGCCATTGCGATGATTGATGAAGCATTGAATGGCAAACACATTCGCGAACGCATTTCGGTGTTATCGTAAGTTTCTGAAAACGTAGAGCCCTTAAAAAAACAAAGTGCGGTAGAAAATTTTGGAATTTTTCACCGCACTTATTTTTTACAATTTTTGTATAAACTGAGCCTAAAAAATCCCCACATATCAGTGAGGATTTTTATTTGATATATGGATTATTTCTGTCTTGCAAAAACCATTTTCACCATTTGCCAGAAGAAAGCAAGGGCGCCTAAGCCGAAAATCACATCGCCTAGGATACGCACCCAGCGTAGGGTAACGAAAAGATCTTGCTGCATAAATTCTTCACCGCGTGCATACCATAAACCGTGTACCATATTGGCGTGGGCTTGGATTACGCCAATTGGTAAAAGGCTTGAAATAATCATCACGACTAAGCCGATATTTAAACTCCAGAAACCAAATTTCATCAGTTTGTCGTCAAATTGAATGCTTGGACGTAAGTAACGCACGATGAGAAACACAAAGCCAAGAGCAAGGAAGCCATAAACCCCAAATAACGCAGCGTGTGCGTGTACTGCCGTTGTGTTTAGCCCTTGGACATAGTAAAGCGAGATAGGTGGATTGATTAAGAAACCAAATACGCCAGCACCTAACATATTCCAAAACGCCACGGCGACAAAGCAGTAAATTGGCCATTTTAAGCGTTCCATCCAAGGTGCTTTTTGTTGCATTGACCAATGCTCCCAAGCTTCATACCCGAGTAACACGAGTGGTACAACTTCTAACGCAGAGAACGATGCACCAACAGCGATAATCGGCGTGGTTGCTCCTGCAAAATACAGATGGTGGAATGTGCCAGGAATACCGCCAATTAAGAAGATTGATGCTGACGCAATAGTGGAAACGGTTGCAGTACGGCGTGAAACCAAGCCTAAGCTCACAAAAATAAAGGAAAGTGCCGCCACGGAGAATACTTCAAAGAAACCTTCAACCCAAAGGTGTACCACCCACCAACGCCAATATTCCATCACAGATAAATGAGTGTGTTCGCCATAGAATAAGGCCGGGCCATAGAATAAACCAATGGCGATAACAGAAGCAAAGAACAAGGCAAGTAGGTTTTTATCACCAGGTTGTTTGAAGGCATTGATAGTGCCGCGTAGCATTAGGACTAGCCAGAATAAAATACCTGCATATTTTACTGCCTGCCAGAAGCGTCCGAGATCGATAAATTCATAGCCTTGATGACCGAACATAAAGCTCAGTTCTTTTGGAATTTGGTGCGCAATCGCCAAATAGCTACCAGTAAATGATCCCACAACTAAGACAACTAACGCCCAAAATAGAATATCGACACCGAGTTTTTGATATTTTGGATCTTTGCCACCATTGATAATCGGCGCAAGGAATAAGCCACCAGCTAAGAATGCCATTGCGATCCAGAATAATGCACTTTGAACGTGCCAAGTGCGAATTAAGGAATAAGGTAAATATTCAGAAAGTGGAATACCGTAGAAATCTTGTCCTTCTACCGTGTAATGGGCCACGATTGTACCAAAGGTAACTTGTGCAATGAATAATGCGACCACGGTGAATAGATATTTACCCAAGGCTTTTTGTGAAGGGGTAAGCTGAATTTTAGTGAGCGGATCAACCACATCTGGTGTTGGATCTTTTTCATCTTCTTTTTTCTTGAATGCCCACACCCAAACCATCATTCCAATCCCTAGGATCAAGAAAACGATACTGGCAATCGACCACATAATATTTTCTGCCGTTGGTACATTATTAATGAGTGGTTCGTGCGGCCAGTTATTGGTGTAAGTGGCATCTGTATTTGGACGATTAGCCGAAGCAGTCCAAGCTGTCCAGAAGAAAAACTTGGTTAAATCTTGACGATCCGATAATGCCGGCAGAGTGTTATCTTTCATCGCAAAATGATCGCGAGTGAGTTTAAATTGCGGATCATCACCGTATAAGGAAATATAATATTGTGCTGTTTTTTCAATAGCTTGTTGACGAGTATCAGATAATTGCACCGCACCATTTTCAACTTTGCTACCACGATATTCGCGGGTTAAGCGAGATTGTAACACAGCCTTTTGATCATCATCTAAAGCATCAAAATTTTTACCAAATTCTTTTTGTGCGGTAATGTCTAACCAATTGGTGAGTTCTCGGTGTAACCAGTCTGCCGTCCAATCGGGGGCTTGGTAAGCGCCGTGTCCCCAAATTGAACCAAGTTGCATTCCCCCCGTTGTTTGCCACGCCGTTTGGCCTTGCAAAATATCTTGTTTAGTTATCAAGGTTTCGCCATTGGCATTGACATATTTTTCTGGAATGGGTGGTGCTTCACGATAAATATCCACTCCAAAATAACCGAGAATAGAAAATGCACCGATAAGCACCACAATTAGGGTGTACCAGAGCTTTTTGTATTGCCCCATAATAGATCTCCATAGTTTAAGTAAATAGAGCATTTGCAGCTCAGAAAAAATGCTGTCGAATGATATCCATATGACAGTACGAATTAATACCTTACTAATTTTATCAAGTATTTTTTACTATGCAGAGTAAAATGGCATTTCTTTGTCTTAGATCAAATTTTGTCAGAAGTTTCTTCCTTTTTAAGAAGTAAGAATAACGGGAAATAAGGTGCGGTTAAAAATCCTAATAAATTTCAAAAATATTTATCGCTTGTTATAAGGAGATAATGCTAAAATCGCCAGCGTAGCAATAGCAAAGACTATTGTTTGATTTATTATTTACAAAGGAAATTTTTATGAGTAATTTAACTATTACCTTTACAACTACGCGTATTTTTGCTCACGATTTAGTGTCAGAGTTGCTAAATATCGGTGCGTTGTCTGCTGAAGAAACTAAGCAAAAAGGCGAAGATGTGGCAGAAGTAGTTGCCGTTTTCGGCGAAAACGTAGAAGCCCCTGATGTGATTGCGGCTTTAGCTGAATCAGGCATCACCAACATTCCTTATGTGGTGAGCTAAGAATAAAACCTGCTTGTGAGAATAAGCAGGTTTTTTATGCTCACTATAAATATTTGGGGCTGTCCTAGATAACTAGACTAAACTCCCTTTAACTAGTTGTTTTAAAATGGGAATTTGAGTTTTTATGTCACTGTAATTAAAACGCCATTCGCATTCCTTTAAATAAAGCTCAAAATGGGTTTTAGGAATGCCATTAAATTTGCGTAAATGGCGTTTTGCTTGGCTCCAAAAATTCTCAATTCCATTAATGTGGTTATGATTTTCAGCAAAATGTGTGCTGTGGTTGATATGGCTAAATTCACTCACATCAAGCAAATCATAACTACGATAAGTATCGGTATAAACAATACTATCAGGCTTTACTTGCTCGCGAATGATTGGCAACAATGTTGCAGATTGGGTATTTGGCACCGCGACGGTGTAAACCCTACCATTGCGTTTTAAAAGCCCATTCGAGATAAAGGCTTTAGGGTAAATTTCTTCTGATTTGAAAGAACGTAAATCCACCCCAGTATCAACGTGAATCGCTCTTGCAAGTTTAACAAAATCACTTGTTGCCGTGCGATAGGTGTCTTGCCAATTGACTTCTATTGGCGAGTTTTCGGCTAAATTTTTTAATTTTTCCACTGCACTTTGGCGATCAAGGGAAAAGAGCAAAGGGCTATGTAAGGCAAGGGCAACGGCCATTGCAATCGGTGTAAATCTGATATTCATAATAGGATAAAAAGGTGAGATAAATTTTGCTAATTCTATATTTTTGAAAAGCAGTTTTAATAAAAATAATAATGCTTTTTAGGTGTAATGCTTGTGATATGGATAAAAAAGCCGATCTGACGATCGGCTTAAGTGAAATTTTCTGTTAAATTAATCTATTAACCAATTACTTGTGGTAAATAACCTGCTTGGATTAAGAACGGTACATTCATAATTAATAAACCTAATAACAGCGCAAGAATTAAGCCTAAACCACCGCCCATTACGCGATATGGTAAATCTGGATAACGTTTTCTTGCGCGCCACGCCAAGCCCACAGGCAATACTAAGCCGTAGAAGGTGAACATTTGTCCTGCATAGCCAAGGGCGGCGATAAAGCCGTCTGGGTAGAATAGCGCAAATGCCAACGGTGGAATAAAGGTTAATAAACCTAGCTGAATACGGTGCGCTTTAATGTTTACACGTTTTAATAAATCGTCTAAGCAGTCAAACAGCGATAATGCCACACCAAGGAATGAGGTTACCAATGCGAGGGTCGAGAATGTTCTCACCGCACCACTGATTAATGAGCTACCTGTGGCTTGGAATGTCGCATTGATTAAGCCGTTCAAGGTTGGATCATTATTTACAATTCGCACGAATTCCGATTGCGGGAACACGCCGTGGGTTGCCATTTGCCATAAAATATAGGCCACTAATGGAATCGCCGTACCGCCGATAATAGCAATGCGTAAACGTTTAATATCGCCATCTAAGTATTTGTTAATACTAGGAATAATAACGTGGAAGCCAAATGACGTGAAGAACACAGGGCTTGCCGATACAATCAAGAAATCTTTCAATGGCATTGCAAGCAAGTTATCGCTTGTTACCAATGGCAACATCATTGCCAACACCAACACAAACGCCACCAGTTTAATCACGAATAATAAACGGGTGAGTGCGTCCACCGCACCAGTGCTGATGACGATAAATACGCCTAGCACTACAGTGAATAGCACGATAGAAATTGATGTGGCATTATCCCCTAAAAATGGCAATAATCCCGCTAATAACGAACCGCCACCTGTTACATAGGCGGAAAGAATGGCGTACATAAAAATCACTAGCGAAAGGGTCGCTAACACACGCCCTGTAATACCGAAGTATTGTTCAGCGAGTGTCGCAATTCCTGCGTCTTTGCGTTCTGCTTTTTGATACACTTCAACAAAGAGTAACGCACTGTAAGAAAGCAAAATCCACAGGATAAAGAGTAACGCAAGGGTATAGCCAAAGCCCATTTCTGCCGAAGTGAGCGGCATCGCCAACATCCCCGCCCCAATTGTCGTCCCCGCAACAAGCAAGGCACTTCCAAATGTCTTGTTTTTCATAATATTTTCCTAGTTAAACTAAAAGTGCGGTAGATTTTACCGCACTTTTTAGAAAATGTAATCATTTTTTTACAGGGTGTTTTTATTTCTTTACAAATTGGGATTGATGGTTGTTTTTTGCGTTAAATGACTTTTTTCTTTGGGATTGATAACGGATTTCGCTCGTTGAGCGACCTACTTTCTTTTGCTTGCTCAAAAGAAAGTAGGCAAAGAAAAAAGCCCCCGACTAAATTGCTTATCTTCATTTTTAGCAAATTTTCTTCACGAAAAGTAAGCCCATACTCGCTACGCTGCGTTCAGGCGTTACTTTTCTAAAAATTTGTTAAAAATGAAGGCAATTTACACGGGAGATGATAATACGCTTTCAATAGGTTGCACCTACCAATCCCCCTCTTTAGCAAAGAGGGGGTAGGGGAGATTTGTTCTGGAAGACATTTCACCACCTACGAGCCGTAGGTGGTTAGATAACACAGCCACACCGTGGCTGGGGCGAGAAAATTTTCTTTGTACTTTCTAACTTCTAATAAATTCAAAGAATTTCCACCGCACTTTAAATTTGCCCTAACTGAATTTCCCCGTCCAAACCGCCCGAATGGAGATAAAATTTTTAGAAAAATCACGCCGAGCGAGAGCGTAGCGAACATCAGGCTGATTTTTCGTTAAGAAAATTTTATTGGAATGAGGAAAAAGCGGTTTGATCGGGGTTCCCTTTTCTTTGCTTCCTTTTGGGAACGCAAAAGAAAGGAAGTCGCCAACGGCGAAACCCGTTATCAATCCCAAAGAAAAAAGCGATTTAGCACAAACAAGGCTTGCCACGCTTAACAAATGAACTTCATTCTTATCCACAAAGAAAATCTCTCCAACCCCAAGAATAAAATATCTCAACCTTAATTTTTTATGATAAAATCCGCCCCTATTTCCATAACATCAAACATAGGACAGATTATGAAAGTATTAGAAGGCGCGATTGCAGCACCAAATGCCAAAGTTGCGGTGGTGATTGCTCGTTTTAACAGCTTTATTAATGAAAGTTTATTAGAAGGTGCGTTAGATGCCTTAAAACGTGTTGGACAAGTAAAAGATGAAAACATCACCTTAGTGCGCGCACCGGGGGCTTATGAGTTGCCATTAGTGGCTCGCCGTTTAGCGGAGAGCAAAAAATATGATGCGATTGTGGCATTAGGCACGGTGATCCGCGGTGGTACAGCGCATTTTGAATATGTAGCAGGCGAAGCGAGCAGCGGTTTAGGCCAAGTGGCGATGCAAGCGGAAATTCCAGTAGCGTTTGGCGTGCTAACCACTGAAAATATTGAACAAGCCATTGAACGTGCAGGCACAAAAGCGGGCAATAAAGGCGCAGAAGCGGCATTAGTGGCTTTAGAAATGATCAACTTATTAGCACAAATTGATAACGCATAATGGCTGAATTTGCAATGAACGATAAAGTAAAGAAACCAAGCCAGCGCCGCCGTGCCAGAGAATGTGCGGTGCAAGCCCTTTATTCTTGGTATGTGTCGCAAAATCCTATTGAAGAAGTGGAATTAGCGTTTATTACCGAGCAGGATATGCAAGGCGTGGATATGCCTTATTTCCGCAAATTATTGCGTCAAACCGCAGAAAATATTGAAGCGGTTGAAGCGGCAATGACCCCTTATTTGGATCGTAGCCTTGAGGAATTAGATCCCATCGAGCGTGCGATTTTGCGTTTAGCAGTGTATGAACTGAAATTCGAGCTAGACGTGCCTTATAAAGTGGCAATCAATGAAGCCATTGAAGTGGCAAAAGTATTCGGGGCAGATGACAGCCACCGTTATGTGAATGGTGTATTGGATAAAGTTGCACCTGCATTATCGCGTAAATAATCATTTCAGGGAAGGAAGCCAATGAATGAAGGCGAATTTGATCTAATTAAACGATATTTTAATGCGTCTAAGCGCCCTTCCCGTAAAGATGTGATTGTTGCCATTGGTGATGATTGTGCGATTACCGAACATCGGCAAAATCAACGCATTGCCATTACAACGGACACTATGGTGGAAAATACCCATTTTCTGCCATCTATTTCTCCCGCCGATCTGGCTTATAAAGCCGCTGCGACCAATTTAAGCGATCTGGCTGCAATGGGCGCAGAACCTGCGTGGTTTTCCCTTGCGTTAACCTTACCCCATATTGATCACCAATGGCTGCAAGCGTTTAGCCAAAGTTTTTTTGACGTGTTGGATCACTATAATGTGGATCTGATTGGCGGCGATACGACCAAAGGCGCGTTGCACGTTATTAGCATCACTGCACAGGGCATTATCCCCAAAGGCAAAGCGTTATGTCGCCACAGTGCTAATGTGGGGGATTGGGTTTATGTGTCTGGCACCCTAGGCGATAGCGCAGGGGGCTTGGCTTTATTGCTGAATTCCGTAAAGGAAATACCTATGAAAGCGCAAAGTGCGGTGCAAAATGGGACAGATTTTGAGCGCGATTATTTAATTCAACGCCACCTTCGCCCGACACCCAGAGTGTTGCTTGGCTTGGAATTAGCAGTATCCGCCCTTGCTAGTTCTGCCATTGATATTTCAGACGGTTTGATTGCCGATCTGGGGCATATTTTAGAACGTAGCCAATGTAGTGCGGTGATAAATTTAGATAAATTGCCGTTGTCCAATGCCTTGATTAACACCTTCGGGCGCGCCCAAGCAGAGCAGTTTGCCTTAACTGGCGGTGAAGATTATGAGCTATGTTTTACCGTGCCAGATCGTCAGCGTGAAAAACTAGATCAGCATTTAAAACACATTGGTGTGAATTATACCTGTATCGGCCAGCTCCGCGCGTTACGCCCAAATGGCAAAAAACGCCTTGTTTTTCAACGTAATGGGCAAGAGGTGGACGTCGCGCATACCGGCGGTTTCGATCATTTTAAATAGAAAAATTATGCAAAATACAGTCCAACAAGATCCCCGTAACCGACTTTCTTTAACCAATCCCGTGCATTTACTGGCAGTTGGGTTTGGCTCAGGTTTGCTTCGCCCCGCCCCTGGCACTTGGGGAAGTTTAGCCGCCACGCTAATTGGCGCGGCGCTCTTGCAAATAATGCCATTAAAAATTTTCCTTTTTTTCACCGCACTTTGTTTTGTGGCTGGTTGCTTTATTTGCCAGAAAACCGCTGATGATATGGGAGTTCACGATCACGGTGCGATTGTGTGGGACGAATTTGTTGGTATTTTTATTGTGCTTGGTTTTTTACCTGAAGTTAATTGGCTGTTATGTATCACAGGTTTTGTTGTATTTCGCTTTTTTGACATCCTAAAACCTTACCCTATTCGCTATTTTGATCGTAAGTTGAAAAGTGGATTTGGGATTATGATTGATGATGTCCTTGCAGCAATTTATAGTATTATCACGATTTATCTATTGTTTTATATTTTATTAGAGATCTTTCTATAATGTTGACCGTATTATTAGTTAATCTTGCAGGTTTGCTCAGCCCCGGCCCTGATTTTTTTTATGTGAGTCGTAAGGCAGCGAGTGAAACCCATCGTAATGCTATTGCAGGGGCTTTAGGTATTGGACTTGGGATTTTATTTTGGTCTGCTGTGGTGATTTTTGGTTTAGCATTGATTAATCAAACAAATCACTTTACTCAATATCTCATTATGTGCTTAGGAGGAAGTTATTTGAGTTATTGTGGCATTAAAATGTTACAAGTAACCCAAAATGCACATTTAGCCGATGCCAATCGGCAAAAGCAAAAACAAACCGCCTTTTTTACTGAAGTAATGAAAGGATTATTCATTAATCTTAGTAATGCTAAAGTGATTGTCTTTTTTAGCAGTGTTGTATCAGGTTTTATGGCAAACATTTCTAATACAGCAGAAATGTGGTTGATTATTTTCCTATTAGGATTAGAAAGCTTTTTATATTTTGTACTGATTGCGTTTTTCTTTTCTCGTCAAATCGTGCGAGATTTTTACAATCGGTATAATCGTTATATTGACAATTTTGCCGGTTTAGTTTTCCTATTTTTCGGTGGCGAACTGATTTATTCAGGCTTAACCACCATTATTGAACTCACCTCGTAACAGGAGTAGAAAATGACATTAAAAATTGCCGTGGTAGGTGCAGGTGGCCGTATGGGACGCCAATTAATTCAAGCCGTACATAGCGCAGAAGGCGTGGAATTAGGCGCAGCTTTTGAACGCGAAGGCTCATCATTAGTAGGCGCAGATGCAGGTGAATTAGCAGGCGTTGGACAACTTGGCGTGAAAGTTTCTGATGATTTAAACGCAGAAAAAGATCATTTC
Organism: Avibacterium volantium; assembly: GCF_900635775.1. NCBI lineage: Bacteria > Pseudomonadati > Pseudomonadota > Gammaproteobacteria > Pasteurellales > Pasteurellaceae > Avibacterium > Avibacterium volantium. The sequence goes on from NZ_LR134167.1 coordinate 1,302,140, forward strand.
GATTTAATCATTGATTTCACCCGCCCTGAAGGCACGCTATCTCATCTTGCATTTTGTGTTCAACACAACAAAAATATCGTTATCGGTACAACCGGTTTTGATGATGCAGGCAAAGCCGCAATCCATTCTGCCGCAGAAAAAATTGCCATTGTATTTGCTTCTAATTACAGTGTTGGCGTCAATTTAGTGTTTAAATTGCTCGAAAAAGTCGCCAAAGTAATGGGCGACTATTGCGATATTGAAATTATTGAGGCCCACCATCGCCATAAAGTCGATGCCCCTTCTGGCACAGCATTATCAATGGGCGAGCATATTGCTAAGGTGCTAGGACGTGATCTTAAAACCCACGGCGTGTTCTGCCGCGATGGCATCACAGGCGAACGCAAACGCGATGAAATCGGCTTCGCCACCATTCGCGCTAGCGATGTAGTGGGTGAGCATAGCGTATGGTTTGCCGATATTGGCGAACGTGTGGAAATCTCTCACAAAGCCTCAAGCCGAATGACCTTCGCCAACGGCGCCGTGCGTGCCGCCAAATGGCTCGAGGGCAAAGAAAAAGGCCTGTTTGATATGACAGATGTGTTGAGTTTGAATGAGCTTTAAGGTTTGTTGAATTAAAAGTGCGGTGGGAATTTTGGGATTTTTTAAAATTCCGTGGAAAATGACCGCACTTTGTTTTTTGCTTTTTTCTTTGGGATAAATAACGTGTTTCGCTCGTTGAGCGACCTACTTTCTTTTGCTTGCTCAAAAGAAAGTAGGCAAAGAAAAAAGCCCCTGACTAAATTGCTTATCTTCATTTTTAACAAATTTTCTTAACGAAAAGTAAGCCCATACTCGCTACGCTGCGTTCAGGCGTTACTTTTCTAAAAATTTGTTAAAAATGAAGGCAATTTACACGGGAGATTAATCCTTTCTCTCTTCTACATTTTGTTTGAAAATTAGAGCAAAGTAGGAGAAAAGATTTATTTTCCTATTTTGCAAAATAAAAAATGCGGTCATTTTTCATAAAATTTTAAAACTTCAAAAATTCCCACCGCACTTTAAAATTTGCCTTAACCGTATTCCCCGTCCAAACCGCCCGAGTGGAGATAAAATTTTTAGAAAAATCACGCCGAGCGAGAGCGAAGCGAACATCAGGCTGATTTTTCGTAAAGAAAATTTTATTGGAATGAGGAAAAAGCGGTTTGATCGGGGTTCCCTTTTCTTTGCTTCCTTTCTTTTGGGTAAGCAAAAGAAAGGAAGTCGCCAACGGCGAAACCCGTTATCAATCTCAAAGAAAAATAATTTAACGCAGAAAAAGAAAATTTCACTCAAATACGATTATTTCAATATCCCACTTTAAAAAATGAAAATCACCCTATTAAAACAAAACATCACCCTTGAACACCACAACGAAATGCCGTTACTTCAAAAATTAGAAATTAACGGCATTTATCCTGAATATCAGTGCCGTTCGGGTTATTGCGGTGCTTGTCGCACAAAAATAAAAAAGGGAAAAGTCCGCTATAATGAACCACCACTTGCTTTTGTAAATGAAAACGAAGTGCTACTTTGCTGCTGCCAAGTGGAAAGTGATTTGGAGTTGGAGTTATGAGGTAGATAGTTTTTACAAACTTAAAGCGCAATCTAAAAAACAAAGAAAAAAATAACCGCACTTTTAGTTATCTAAAAGTGCGGTCAAAATTCTCCTTAAATTTATTACAGATCAAAATCCCCAAAATCGCTGGTATCAACTTTTGAATCAATTTGACCTACAAGATAGGAACTCACTTCCACTTCTTGTGGGGCGACTTGTACATTGTCCGACACCAACCACGCGTTGATCCAAGGGATTGGGTTCGAACGCGCTTCAAATGGCAATGGTAAGCCGACTGCTTGCATACGGATATTGGTGATGTATTCCACATATTGCACTAAAATATCTTTATTTAGGCCGATCATTGAACCATCTTTAAATAAATAATCAGCCCATTCTTTCTCTTGTTCCGCGGCAGCTAGGAAAAGTTCATAGGCTTCTTGCTTACATTCTTCGGCAATTTCAGCCATTTCAGGATCATCTTGCCCTGCGGCCATAATGTTTAGAATGTGTTGAGTGCCAGTTAAATGTAAGGCTTCATCACGGGCGATAAATTTGATGATTTTCGCGTTACCTTCCATCAGTTTGCGTTCAGCAAAGGCGAAAGAGCAGGCGAAAGACACATAGAAACGAATGGCTTCTAAGGCGTTTACGCTCATTAAGCAGAGGTAAAGTTGTTTTTTCAGATTGCGCAGGGTGACGACACATTCTTTGCCGTCCACGGTGTAAGTGCCTTCACCATAAAGGCTGTAAAGCTGGCTGTCGCGGATTAAATCATCATAATAGGCGGAGATGTCTTTCGCACGTTTGATGATTTCTTCGTTAGTTACAATATCATCAAAAACGATGGACGGATCATTGACGATATTACGAATAATATGCGTATATGAACGGCTGTGAATGGTTTCAGAGAACGTCCAAGTTTCGATCCACGTTTCCAGTTCAGGAATAGAAACCAATGGCAATAGCGCCACATTTGGGCTACGACCTTGAATAGAATCAAGCAGAGTTTGATACTTTAAGTTACTGATAAAAATATGTTTTTCGTGTTCAGGCAGTGCTGCATAGTCAATGCGATCTTGCGACACGTCCACTTCTTCTGGACGCCAGAAGAAAGAAAGTTGTTTTTCAATCAGTTTTTCAAAGGTTTCGTATTTTTGTTGATCGTAACGTGCCACGTTGACATTTTGCCCGAAGAACATTGGCTCTTTGAGTTGATCGTTTTTGGTTTGTGAGAAAGTGGTGTATGCCATAGAAATATCCTTACATCTTTTTAATTGAGAATGGCTCGTATTTTACACTAAAAATCTGATTCGTTTAATGGGTTTTATATATTCTTGAAATTAGCGAACAATAAAAACGGCGAGTTGTTTTAAAACTCACCGCTTTTCAAAGGGTTAGGAAATCATTAAGGACTATTTTTCGGCTTTTAAGATACCTGAAGATCCTTCAGAATAATCTCTTGGGGCATTTTCTTCAGAGCTGTTTTCGGTTTCTGTGGTAGTTTCTTCTGGTTTTTTTTGTTCGAGTTGGTTTTCAAATAATGATTTATTTTCTAATTGAGGTAATAGCTGAACAGAAGAGGTCGCTAAATGTTGATACAGTTTTTGATAATCCTGCGCGAGGGTTTTCAATAAATCTGCACTTTCAGAAAAATGTTTTTCCAAATGTTGTTTTTGTTGATCCAATTCGGATTTTACTTTTTGTAATTCAGCTTCCGTTTTCACTTGTTTTTTCACTGAATCCTTAGTAAAGCGTAATAATAAATAAGCGAGGACAAAACCTACTACTAAACCAATTAGGGCAGGTTGCCACATTTCGGGTGTCCAATTTTGCATAAAAAACTCCTTATGGTAAGAAAAGAACCTTTTGTATCATAACCTTAATTTCAATTTATTTCTTTGGCACAGATCACAAAAAAATACATTGGATAAATAAGGCGGCGGTTGCACGCCTTATTTTCTATTTTATCTTAAACTGCACTTTGCCAATAGTCTGCTTTGGCTTTTTGCAATTTATGATAGGCGTTGAGTAATTTTTGATGCGCGTGGAATTGTTGTAAATGCTCATCATCAGCCAATAAATCATAGAACGGATTGCCGCCTTGAATAGCATTCCAAGCAAATTCCACCGCACTTTTGCCATACATTTTCTCAAATACCGCACGATATTGAGCAGGATCGCGGTTTTCATCTAGGAATAATTCTAGGCTATTGACTAAACAGCGGTAATAATTCGCACGTTCTGGCGTGAACACTGATTGATTCATATTCAGCGTCCAGTTAGCCCAATCTAAGGCATTTTCTAAATCTTGTGTGGCAAGATAGAGCATTGCTTTGAGTTCACCAATACGCAAGGTTGTCCAGCCTGATTTTGGCGGTGGCACGATGCCAATAAACTCACGCACGCGGGTAGCATCATCAATGCCTTGTTCATCAAGCTCATCAAGTAATTCTTGATAAGTGTCTTTATCGTGGTGGAAATGGGGCAGATCAAGCAAGATCTCGCGCCAATCCATTCCCATATTGTTATTGGCGTAGATTAAATCGTCCGCTGGGTAAATATCCGACATTCCCGGCACAATAATGCGGCAAGCGTAAACGCCGAGATGCTGATAATCCATAATATACACTTCCTGATTGAGCGCTTGGAAAATCGCCATCAGATTTTGATATTCTTGCTCTGTTGTGCCAGAAAAATCCCAGTCCACAAAAGGATAATCGCTCTCTTGTTTAAATAAATCCCAAGAAATTAAACCGCTTGAATCAATAAAATGTGTTTCCAAATTGGCGTGTTCCGCCACATCATCATTATTGAAAGAGGGCGGCGTGAACACATCAAGATCTTTCAAGCTGCGGCCTTGTAATAATTCAGTTACCGTGCGTTCCAATGCCACGCCAAAATTAGGGTGCGCGCCGAAAGAGGCAAAGCAAGTGCCATTTTGTGGATTGAGCAGCACCACACAGATTACAGGATATTTCCCCCCTAAGGACGCATCGTAAGCGAGAATTGGAAAGCCTTCTTGCTCAAGGGTTGCAATGGCTTCTTGCACCGCAGGGTAGCGCTGCATTACATCTTGCGGAATGAGCGGCAAGCTAATGGCCTCTGCAATGATTTTGTTTTTCACATAACGCTCAAATACTTCTGAAAGCCCTTGCACACGTGCTTCAAACAAGCTGTTGCCTGCGGACATTCCATTGGAAACATAAAGATTAGCGATAATACTTTGTGGAATATACACCGTTTGGTTATCGGATTGACGTACATAAGGCATTGCCACAATGCCACGTTCTGCATTGCCCGATTGGAGATCGATCAATAAATCTGGCGTCAATTCGCCGTTGGGATCATAATAAGCCAATAAATGCTCATCTAAAATGCCCTCAGGCAGTTCGGTTTCATCTTCAATTTCAAACCATTTTTCATTGGGATAATGCACAAAAGGCGCATTGGCGAGATCTTGCCCTAGGTAATAATCGGCAAAGAAATAGTTGGTGGAAAGACGTTCAAAATATTCCCCTAAGGCAGAAGCCAGCGCGGCTTTTTTGCTCGCCCCTTTACCGTTAGTGAAGCATTGCGGGCAATCTTTATCACGAATATGCACAGACCAAACATTCGGCACGGGATTGAGCCACGAGGCTTCTTCAATATCGAAACCAAGTGCGGTCAATTTTTGCTGAAATTTTGCAATGCTATCTTCAAGAGCGGCATCTTTGCCGGGAATAAAGGTTTGTTCGGTCATTTCGTGTTCTCCGTCATTTCGTATTATTCGTTATCTAAGAGGCGAATCATATTGAGCCGTGCATAATAGGCAAGTTTCGCCTATTCAGCAAGGGGAAATCCTGTTAAAAAGCAAAACTAGCTTGTTATTTCAATGAGTTGTTTTTGATGAGCCTTTCCGCTTTGGCAGCTTGGCGAAACGCATTGGCAGGGTTGAGAACAGGGGAAAAGGACGATGTTTGGGGATTTAAGGTCATTGGTAACGTGCGCTTTTGCGCCACAATGATCATCATTTCGCCAAAATAATGGAGTTTCCCTTGCAAGGATAAGCATTGCTGATCAAGTAGATCGAAATTGAGCAGGCTTAGCCAATCCACAATCCTAGTGGCAAAATAAGGGTAAAACGGCAATTTATTTGTGCCAAAAGGCAAATGTTGTTTAAGGGAAAACAGGCTGAGCGGATTAAATAAGGAAAGAAATAAGATCCCGTCTTGATTGAGCGTGCGCGTAGTTTCGCGTAACACTTGGTGCGGATCAGCGGTGAAATGCAAGCCGTGTGCGAGTAAGCAGGCGGAGAAACATTCATCAATAAAAGGCAGTGCCGTGGCTTGAGCTTTCACAATATCAATATGGGGGCATTGTGAAAGTGCGGTCAAATTTTGCGGAATTTTTTCGCTCACAATAATTTGTTGATCGCAAGGATAATATGCCACTTCACCACTTAACGCGCCCAATTTGAGGCAATAATCTCCCGAAATTTGTGCAAAGTGCTTTGTTAAATATTGCTGAATTAGGCTACAATAGCGCGCACCTTGTGGCACCTGTTGCCAGCTTAGCGGTGTTTCTATTTGCGCATTGTTTAGAATATTCCACTTCATTTTTAATAAGGATCAATATGTTAGTACCCATTCCTGCCCTTGATGATAACTATATTTGGCTGTATGCACGAGAAAATTTACCTGTAATTGTGATCGACATCGCAGAAAGCGCGCCTTTGCTTGCTTATTTACAGCAACATCAGCTTGAAGTGGAAGCGGTGCTACTTACCCATAAGCATCAAGATCACGTTGGCGGCTTGGCAGAATTTAAACGGCATTATCCTAATGTCCCTGTGTTTGGCCCACAAGAAACCGCAGACTTGGGCGCAACGCAAATCATTAATGAAGGGGAAATTCGCACCACGCATTATCAAATCCAAGTGCTGCCCTCGGGCGGACACACGGAAAATCACGTGAGTTTTGTGGTGGACGGCCATTTATTTTGTGGTGATACCTTATTTTCCGGCGGCTGTGGCCGCGTGTTTACGGGGGATTACGCACAAATGTTTGATTCGCTCCAGCGGCTCAAAGCCTTGCTTGATAGCACTATTGTTTGCCCTGCGCACGAATATACCTTAAGCAATTTACAGTTTGCCGAGAAAGTGTTGCCAAAATCGGTATTTTTGACAGATTATGTAGCGAAAATTGCTGATCTACGCCAACAGCACCAGCCAAGTTTACCTACCACCTTAGGGCTAGAAAAACGAATCAATCCGTTCTTACAAGCAGAAAATTTGGCGCAATTTACCCAATGGCGACAATTAAAAGATCAGCAGTAAATTGAACAAAAATTTTGCTTTTCGCTACGAAAGGGCAATCCTATTTGCTCAATGGCAAATAATTGCTTAGAATGAGCAAGTTTTTATTTTCTTTCTTTTTATTTTGTGGGGGCTTGACCGAAAGTGCGGTCAAATTTCAATTAATTTATGACAATTCTTGTTTTAGGCATTAACCATAAAACCGCTTCTGTGGCATTGCGTGAAAAAGTGGCGTTTTCTGATGAGAAACGTCAGCAGGCGTTGCAACAAATTGAGCAAGCTGCTTTGGCAGACAGCGCTGTGATTTTGTCCACCTGCAACCGCACGGAAGTGTATTTTCATAATAAAGCCATTTCCCCACAAGATGATGCCCAATGGCAACGCCAATGTATTGACTGGCTGAGCGAAATTCATCAGCTTGATAAAGAAGAACTCAACCATAGTCTTTATGTCAAACAAAACCAGTTTGCTACGCAACATTTAATGCGTGTCGCGTGCGGATTGGATTCCCTTGTATTGGGTGAGCCACAAATTTTAGGGCAAGTGAAACAAGCTTATCAGTTGAGTGAAGATTATTATCAGCAACATCAAGGTGCGATTTCTGGCCAGCTTTCTCGCTTATTCCAAAAAACCTTTTCCACGGCAAAGCGTGTGCGCACGGAAACCAGTATCGGTGAAAATGCCGTGTCGGTGGCCTATACCGCCTGCACGCTCGCGCGTCAAATTTTTGATAGTTTACGTCAGCTGAATATTTTACTTGTTGGCGCGGGCGAAACCATCGAATTGGTAGCGCGCCATTTATTACGCCACGGCGTGAAAAGTTTAACCATTGCCAACCGAACCCTTGCTCGCGCTGAACAGTTAGTGGAAAAGCTAGGATCGGCACAGAAAATTCGTGTGGTAGGGCTAGATGATCTTCAAGCAGGCTTAGATCAGGCCGATATTGTGATCAGCTCAACAGGCAGCCCAAACACGCTAATCAGCCAAGCAATGGTGCAGCACGCACAGAAAAAGCGTTGTTATAATCCAATGCTAATTGTTGATATTGCCGTGCCGCGTGATGTAGAAGAAAGCGCAGGCGAAGTGGAAAGCGTTTATCATTACACCGTTGATGATTTGCAGAATATCATTCAGCGCAATCTCACCCAGCGTGAACAGGCTTCTGCCGAGGCAGAACAGATTATTGATGAAGAAAACCAAGCCTTTTTTGAATGGCTCAAGGTGCATCAATTTTCTAATTTAATTCGCCGTTATCGTGAAGAAGCGGAGCAAACCCGCCAAGAAATGCTAGAAAAAGCCTTGAGTGCCTTACAGCAAGGTGAAAGTGCGGAGCAAATTTTGCAAGAATTAAGCTACAAACTAATGAACAAATTGATCCACACCCCAACCCAAGCAATGCAAGCCATGGTGAAATCCGGCAACGCACAAGGCTTGCAAGCCTTTTCGCAAGAAATTCAAACCAAACCAGAATAAGGCGAAAAATCGCCTTATTTTACACCGCACTTTATTTTTCCTCATCTCCTAATCCGTCAAAACCACAACCATAGCCATTACTGTACCGGTCAGGATAAACCATAGGCTACGTTTTAGCATTTTCTTTGAACCTGGGATAAGCCATAGGGAGCTTATGCAGAAAAAGAGCAGAGAAATGCCGAAAAGGGTAGTGAGCCAAGAATAGGGATATTGCGAATTGCCTAAGTGTAGGCGATTTAGTTCAGCGAGCCAGCTTGGGTATTCCATTGCGTGATATTTTACTTCCCCCGTTTTGCTGTGATATTCCCCTTGCTTAAAATAAAGCACGTCATCTTTTTTCTCGCTAATCAATAAATTTTTTATGCGTAATTTCTGCCCAAGCTGTTGTTCAGTGAGTTGGGGGGAAATGGTTTTTTCGATATAGACTGAACGTTTGAAAATATTGGTATCTCGATAAATCAACACGATGCCAGTCAGGGCATAAATCGACATAATGACTAATAATAAAAATCCGAAATAGCGGTGCAAAATCCGCATCCATTTTGCTGTTGTTTTGTTCATTTGTATGTTGGTTGGAGGTTAAAGATGCGGTGATTATATAGAAATTTTCTCTATTGTGTAAATGAAAATAATTATTATTTGTTAAATTAATAATTATTATCAATAGAATAGGGGCTGTTGTTCAATAGATAAGGAGTTCTAATTTTATGAAACTAGCTTGCCCTCTAAATTTTCCTTTAAAAACGACCGCACTTTTAGTTATAAGTGTTTGTTCTAGCAAGATGTTATATGCGGAGGAAATTTCTTCATCAACAGAGTATATGGCAGTGTTACCAACGATTGATATTGTTACCACACAGGAAACAGCCAACACAAAGGACTATGTGGGGTATGAAGAAGCGCAAGCAACACGTAATCTTCTGGCAATTAAAGAAATGCCACAAACCATTGATGTGATTAACATTCAGAAAAATAAGAATTATGGCACTAATGATTTGAGTTCCATTTTAGAGGGGAATGCCGGCATTGATGCCACTTATGATATGCGTGGTGAGAATATTTATTTACGTGGTTTTCAGGCGGATGCCAATGATATTTATCGTGATGGGATTCGTGAAAGTGGTCAAGTTCGTCGTAGCACGGCAAATATTGAACGTGTTGAGATTTTAAAAGGCCCATCGTCAATTTTATACGGACGCAGTAATGGCGGTGGCGTGATTAATATGGTCAGTAAATTTGCTAATTTTACAACCAGCAGAAATATTGGCGTAACCTATGGTTCTTGGAATAGCCGCAGTGTAAATTTAGATGTGAACCAAAAAATTAACGAAAATGTTGCCGTTCGTTTAACTAGTGAGCTTTCTGCGGCAGAGGCTTATCGCTATGGGGTTAGAAATAAAGGGAGAATGTTTTCGCCAAGCATTAGCCTACAAAGTGATGATGGGCGGCTACAATGGGTTGGGCAATATACCTACGATTATCAATGGCGTATTCCAGATCGCAATCCAGCTAAATCTGTTTATGATGAAATGGGAATAGGTTATCGCAATAGTTTTTTCCGTGATGGGGACTATGTCGATGATAAATTGCAAGTTTGGCGTTCGGATCTCAAATATTTTATTAATGATCAGTGGTTGGTAAATTGGCAGCTGGCTTATCGTCAAGCAGATCAGGATTTTGATCATTATTTTGCAGGAACTTATTCTGCAACGGATAAAACGTTAAAGCAAAGCTATGCGTGGCAAAAAACACGAAATAAAACGTTCACCAATAATATTACCTTTAATGGTGAATTTGACACAGCTAGTCTTAAACATAAAGTCACCATTGGGCTGGATTATAGTCAGGAAGAACGCCACCCTATTTTGGCTGTTTTGCGTAATCAAGAAATTGATCCTTTTCTCAACCGACATCAATGGCCAGCTCGTCAGCACCCAAATGCGACGGTAAATAATCGCCATAAAGCGTATAGTACAGGTATTTTTGTACAGGATTTAATTTCATTAACCGATAACGTAAAAGTGCTATTAGGCGGGCGTTACGATTTTTATCGTTTTAACTCCACAAATATTAAGCAAGAACGCCGTGATACAAAAGGGCATTCCTTCAGCCCAAATGTGGGCGTTGTGTGGGAAGTTACACCAGAACATACGCTTTACGCCTCCTTTAACCGTAGTTTCTCACCTTATGGAGGGCGTGGCTATTTAGGGATTAGCACCGATCAAAAAGACGTGTTTAATGCCTCACCCGAATATAATCAACAATATGAAGTGGGCATTAAGAGCGATTGGTTTGACAAAACCTTAAGTACCACCTTATCTGCTTATCAATTAGAACGCCGTAATATTCGTTATCGTCCTAATAAAGATATTCTTGATGTTTGGGCGGTGCGTGGAAAAGATCAATCCAAAGGTGTGGAATTAAGCCTATTAGGGCAGCTTGCACCGAAATGGTATATCCGTTCTTCAGTAGGCTGGATGGTCGCAAAAATTAAGGAAGATAAACAAAATCCGCAAAATAACAACCGCACTTTAAATAATACGGGGAATTTCACGAGTAACCTGTTTGTGCGTTATGTACCAACAGAAAAACTCTATTTAGAAACAGGAGTAACCCATTTAGGAAAACGTTATTATTTTAATGGTAATCAACAGACAATTCTTCCAAGTTTTACGCGTGTTGATGCAATGGTGGGGTATAATCTTAATCCTGTTAATATCACTTTTGCGGTATCAAATTTATTTAATAAAACTTATTGGCGTTCCGATTCAATGCCGGGTAATCCGCGTTCCTTTAATTTACGTTTAACTTATACCTTTTAATTAATCAAATAAATGCGGTGTTTCAAGCACCGCATTATTTTTAGAGAATAATTGTTTTGTTTTTATAAACAAAGATCCGATCTTGTAAAGCGAGATCTAAGGCTTTGGTGAGAACGGTTTTTTCCACATCACGCCCTGCGCGCATCATTGCATCAGCACTGTATGTGTGATCCACATTAATTACGTTTTGCATAATAATTGGGCCTTGATCTAATTCATTATTAATGAAATGCGCAGTTGCACCAATAATTTTTACCCCACGTTCATAAGCCTGATGATAAGGTCTTGCGCCAATAAACGCAGGCAAGAAAGAGTGGTGGATATTAATCACACGGTTTGGATAGCGCGCAACAAATTCAGGGTTTAACACACGCATATATTTCGCTAACACAATATAATCTGGCGCATATTGATCGATTTTTTCTGCTAATAATTTATCGTGTTCAACGCGGGTTAATCCTTCGTGGCTAATACAATGAAACGGAATGTCAAAACGTTCCACTAAATTTCTTAAGGTATCGTGATTACCAATGACGGCAGCAATTTCAACATCTAAGCCACCGTAGTAGTTTTTCATTAAAATATCACCCAAGCAATGGGCTTCTTTGGTGACTAAAATAACGATGCGTTTTTTCTTCACGCTAATTAATTGGTTATTGGTGCCAACTGGCAAGCTAAAATTGAGATCCGCAAGCAGGGTTTCATCATTAAAAATCCCTTCTAATTCGGTGCGCATAAAGAAATGTTTTGTTTCGAAATCAACAAATTCATTATTATGAATAATGTTAAGTTGGTGTTTATAACAAATGTTGGTAATTTTGGCGATTAGGCCTTTATCATCGGGACAATTTGTTAGTAAAATTTTCTTTTCTAGCATAATGTTGTGTAATAGTTATGATTTTATAAAAAAGAGAAATAAAAAAGTAAAGCACAGAATGCTTTACTTTTTATCGTAAGAAATTAAATTTCGAAATCAGATAATGATTTACCTGCATTTAATGCACGTTGAATTGGAAGTGGGGTTCTGCCTTGGCCTGTCCAGGTTTTTACGTTGCCATTGTCATCAGTGAATTGATATTTCGCTGGGCGAGCAGGGCGTTTTTGACGTGGTGCTTTTGGTGCTGCAGTTTGCTCTGAAATTAAATCTTCAGGTGTAATTCCTTTTTCTTTTAAGAAATTATGCACTTCAGCAAGGGATTTTAATCTTTCTGCTTCTTGTTGTGCAGCTTGTGCCACTTCTTCACGTTTTTCTTCAAGTACAGTTTTTACTTTTTCTAAGATTTCTTCTAAATGTTCTACATCTAGATTTTTTGCTACAGCGCGTAAACTACGAATATTTCTTAATGATCTTAATAAATCACTCATTTTAAATCTCCCAAAGTATGATATTAAATTAATAAGGTCGTGGCTATAATAACGAAAATATTATTCAAGGTAAATAGCAAATGTTATTTAATGTTTCATTCTTTTTATTTCCTTTATAAAAGTGCGGTATTATTTTGCTAAGTTTTTTACATAAATTTCATTTTCGTATAACGCAATCCTTTGCGTGCGGTGAGATGATGTTTAGATAAAAAGTTATCGCTTTTTTATGGATAATGCTTGCATTTTTCCTTGCTTATTGTAATCTTTGCGAGATCCTACTTATGTAGAGGAGCGACTATTATAAGTATTTTTTCTGAGTGGATAACGATGAGGAAAAAGGAAAGGAATCGTTGCCGAAATCAATTAAAAGTCGTTTTAATTGGTTGGGAGCGTTTTCGAAAGAAACGTTACTGTCATAGTCTTTTTAACAACTATGGAGCGCTACTGGTTAGGTTGGGTAATTGTGCCTGCCTTTTTATTTTAAATTTTCACCCTTCTTTAAAATAGTAAACTTCAGTGGTTCTCCCTTATTCTTAGGTAGAACAATAATGGAACTCTTAGATTATTCCACATCAATTTGGTCGGTTGTCCCGCCCCTGTTAGCCTTATTATTGGCGATTTTCACGCGTAAAGTGATTTTATCCTTAAGCATTGGTATTTTAATTGGCTCATTAATGTTGGCTGATTTCAGCATTGCCAACACGGCGATTTATTTAAAGAATACCGTGCAATCTTTAGTATATGGTGATGACGGTTGGAACTTTGATACCATCAACATCATTTTATTTTTATTATTATTGGGAATTTTGACCGCACTTTTAACTGTATCTGGCAGCAATCGTGCCTTTGCGGAATGGGCGCAAAAGCGTATTAAAAATCGCCGTGGCGCGAAATTAATGGCAGCTTCTTTGGTCTTTGTTACCTTTATTGACGATTATTTCCACAGTCTTGCGGTGGGTGCGATTGCCCGCCCTGTTACGGATAAATTCAACGTTTCTCGTGCAAAATTAGCCTATATTTTGGATTCCACTGCCGCGCCAATGTGTGTGATTATGCCTGTTTCAAGCTGGGGCGCGTACATTATCACCTTAATTTCAGGCTTGCTTGCTACTTACGCCATTACGGATTACACCCCAATTGGGGCATTTATGGCAATGAGTGCGATGAACTTCTACGCGATTTTCTCTATTTTAATGGTGTTCTTCGTGGCGTATTTCTCTTTTGACATTGGTTCAATGGCAAGACACGAAAAACTTGCTCTTGAAAGGGCAGAAGAAGATCAAGATGAGCAAAACGGCGTGAAAGGCCACGTTCGCAACTTGATTTTACCTATCGTTACCTTAATTGGCGCAACGGTATTTATGATGTTGCACACAGGTAATGAAGCCCTCGCTGCGGACGGCAAACCTTTCTCTGTATTAGGCGCATTTGAAAACACTACGGTAGGGATTTCTTTAGTGGTGGGTGGCTGTGCTTCAATCGTTGTGGCAACCCTTTGTATTTTAATTGATCGTCAAGTGAGTTTTGCAGAATACGCCAAATCTTGGATCGTTGGCGTGAAATCAATGCTTGGTGCGATTTTGATTTTATTCTTCGCTTGGACAATCAACAATGTTGTGGGCGATATGAAAACAGGGACTTATTTATCTAGCCTTGTTTCTGGTAATTTACCTGTGGCAGTGTTGCCTGCGTTATTGTTCGTATTAGGTGCAGTAATGGCGTTCTCAACAGGAACAAGCTGGGGAACATTCGGCATTATGTTGCCAATCGCTGCAGCCATTGCCGCCAATGCCGCACCAGAATTAATGTTGCCTTGTCTTTCAGCCGTAATGGCAGGGGCGGTATGTGGCGACCACTGTTCACCAGTTTCCGATACCACCATTTTGTCTTCCACTGGGGCGAAATGTAATCATATGGATCACGTTACCACCCAGTTACCTTATGCCTTAACCTTAGCCGCTGCAACCATTGTGGGCTATCTTGTGGTCGGTTACACCGCATCAGGCGTGTTTGGCTTTATTGCTACAGCAATCACCTTGATTGCACTCATTTTCTTATTTAAAAGACGATAAAATGTGATCTTGATCACAAAATTAGAAATAAAATTTTATTTCGTCTATTTTATAAAATGCGGCAGATTGTCGCATTTTTTTATTTTTAGCTGAATTTTATTTTATAAAATATCGAATTTACAGAGTTTTTAGAAATTTATTCTGAAAAATCACCGCTCTTTTCACTCAAATCTTGCTAGACAAGCCATTCTCAATCCGTTACAAATAATCATCGTTAATGAAAAAACAGAAGTGCGGTGCAAATTCCGCAAATTTTTGCGAGGTAACAATGAAAAAATTATCAGGTGCGGAAATGGTTGTGCAATCCTTGCGTGATCAGGGCGTAAAATTTGTATTTGGCTACCCCGGTGGCTCGGTGTTGGATATTTATGATGCTATCCACACATTAGGCGGCATTGAGCATATTTTGGTGCGCCACGAGCAAGCGGCAGTGCATATGGCTGACGGCTATGCACGTTCCACAGGGGAAGTGGGCTGTGTGTTAGTTACATCGGGCCCCGGGGCAACCAATGCCATTACAGGGATTGCTACTGCGTATATGGATTCTGTGCCTTTGGTGGTGATTTCTGGGCAAGTAATGTCTGGCTTGATCGGTAGTGATGCGTTCCAAGAATGCGATATGGTGGGGATCTCTCGCCCTGTGGTGAAACACAGCTTTTTGGTAAAACGGGCAGAAGATTTGCCTGAAGTGATCAAAAAGGCGTTTTATATTGCCTCCACAGGTCGCCCGGGGCCAGTGGTGATTGATTTGCCGAAAGATGTGCTAAACCCGGCTAATAAATATACTTATACCTATCCGCAAGAAATCAGCTTGCGTTCTTATAATCCGACAGTGCAAGGGCATAAAGGGCAGATCAAAAAAGCGTTGAAAGCCTTATTGGTGGCGAAAAAGCCCGTGCTTTTCATTGGTGGTGGGGCGATCACGGCAAATTGTAGTGAACAAATTCACCAATTTGCGAAACAATTAAATCTACCTGTTACCTCTTCCTTAATGGGGCTAGGTGCATTTCCAAGTACGGATAAACAGTTCTTAGGAATGCTAGGAATGCACGGCACATACGAAGCGAATAACGCAATGCACCACAGTGATTTGATCTTTGCTATTGGCGTGCGTTTTGATGATCGCACCACCAATAATTTGGCAAAATATTGCCCGAATGCCAAGGTAGTGCATATTGATATTGATCCAACGTCCATTTCTAAAAATGTGCCAGCGGCGATCCCGATTGTGGGCAGTGCAGAAAATGTGTTAAATGAAATGTTAGCTTTATTAGAAGAAGATAACTTAGCCAAATCTCAAGCAGATCTGAGTGATTGGTGGAAACAAATTGATGAATGGAAAGCGGTGAAATGCTTGGATTTTGATGGCAATAGTGGCGTGATTAAACCCCAGCAAGTGATCGAAACGGTTTACCGTTTAACCAAAGGTCAGGCTTATGTGGCATCTGATGTGGGACAGCATCAAATGTTTGCGGCGTTGCATTATCCTTTTGATCAGCCTCGCCATTGGATTAACTCAGGCGGGCTTGGCACAATGGGTTTTGGCTTGCCAGCAGCATTAGGCGTGAAACTGGCTCACCCAGAGGCAACGGTGGTGTGTGTAACAGGGGACGGCAGTATTCAAATGAATATTCAAGAACTTTCTACCGCACAACAATACGGCATTCCTGTAGTGATCATTAGCCTTAATAACCGTTTCTTAGGAATGGTGAAACAATGGCAGGATTTAATTTATTCAGGGCGTCATTCGCACTCGTATATGGATTCACTGCCTGATTTTGTGAAATTAGCCGAATCTTATGGACACGTTGGCATTCAAATTGATCACCCTGAAGAATTGGAAGAAAAGCTGGCACAGGCTTTTGCTATTAAAGATAAATTAGTGTTTGTTGATATTAAAGTGGATGAAACCGAACACGTTTATCCAATGCAAGTGCGTGGCGGTGCGATGAATGAAATGATTTTAACTAAACCGGAGAAAGCCTAATGCGTAGAATTTTATCAGTGTTATTAGAAAATGAATCGGGGGCGTTATCCCGCGTAGTGGGCTTATTCTCTCAACGTGCCTTTAATATTGAAAGCCTCACTGTTGCGCCCACCGATGATCCCACGCTTTCGCGTATGACTATCGAAGCTTACGGCGATGAGCAAGTGCTAGAGCAAATTGAAAAGCAACTACATAAGCTAGTGGACGTGTTTAAAGTAATAAGCCTAAGCGATTGTGAACACGTTGAACGTGAAGTGATGTTGGTGAAAGTGCGTGCACAAGGCAGCTCCCGTGATGAGTTAAAACTCTTGGCGGAAATCTTTCGCGGACAAATCGTGGACGTTACCACCAAATCCTACACCATTCAATTAGTGGGAACAAAAGACAAACTTGATGCTTTTGTAAAAGCATTAAAAGAAGAAAGTTCGCTGATTGAAATTGTCCGTTCAGGCTTGATCAGCCTTTCGCGTGGCGAGAAAAATTGTTTGTAGGAATAGAGTAGAAAAGCCGTAAAAAATAAAGTGCGGTGGTTTTTTCCGCACTTTTTTAATCAATATTATTTATCCATTATTAACAATTCAATCCCGTGCTTTCTGCCACTTGCTCAACCACTTGGCGCAGGGCTTTGGCACATTGGTGAAGTTGTTCTAGCTCATCGGCAGGCAGTTTGTATTTCAAAATACGTTCTACGCCTTTGCTACTGATGACCATTGGCACGTTCACCACCACATCGTTTAAGCCGTATTCGCCATTGAGCATTGTGCCAACGGGCAAGACCGAATATTCATTAATGCTAATGGCGCGAATAATGCGGAACACGCTCGCCGCAATGGCGTGATTGGTGTTGAGTTTTAAGCTGAACACTTCTAAACCAATGGCTTTGGTGGCTTTGAGTAGCTCTTGTGGATCGAGCATCGGCACATCATTTTGCTGGCAAAAATCATCGATTTTTTGCCCTGCGATATTGACGATACTCCAAGGAATAAAACTATTTGCGCCGTGTTCGCCCATCACATAACCAAACACGTTTTTCGGATCGATTTTTACTTTATCGGCAATAATTTTCATCATTCGCGCCGTATCCACCACACAACCTGCGCTAATCACACGGTGAGCGGGGAAGTTCGTATTGCGAATAATGAAGTGGGTGAGAATATCACAAGGATTGGTGACCACAATGATAATCGCATTGGGTGTATAACGTTCTAATTGACGGGCAATATCCACGGTGATTTTCGCATTGATATGACCGATTTCTAAGCGATCTTGCCCCACTTTAATTTGTGCGCCAGCGGTGATCACCACCACATCGCTATCACGAGTATCTTCATATTCACCGGAAATAACTTTGGTGTTTTTGGCGAAGGTTAATGCGCTAGTATGGCTGAAATCTAACTGTTCACCACGAGTGCGTTCTTTGTTGAGATCCACCAAGACCACTTCTTGGCATTCACCCATAGTCAGAAGATAATTACAAATGCCCACGCCCACAGCGCCAGCACCGATAATGGATACTTTCATTGTGTTTTCCTGTATTTGTTATAAGTTAAGTTGTTTTCAAAAGGGCGTTAATCTTACTTTATCTGTTTCCCTTGCTCAACGCCTGAATAGAAAGTGCGGTGTTATTTTGGCGAATTTTTTGCTATTTCGCTCAAAAAATTAACACATGTCCGCACCGTTGGCGCAAGCCCGCGATTTTTATAATAAATGGCATATAAAGGCACGCTTTCCACTTGCCAATCGGGTAATAATTTTTGCCAATGAGGTTGAATTAAGCCTGAAAGCTCAGGTAACAGGGCAATGCCATAGCTATCTTCAACAAGCTGCGCCAACACTGAAGCATCATTGGCTTGTAAGGCTTTTTTCCCTTGGATTAATTCCCGTTGATTGCCCTGCTTGAAAAGCCAATTTTTTCCATCACTTTTATGTAGCAAGCGGTGGTTTTTCAGTTCTTGTGGCGTGTATGGCGTGCCATTTGCCTTTAAATAATGAGGTGAAGCGTAAACCCCAGAATCAATATCTAATAAATGTTTGGCAACCACATCATCAAGATCAAGCTCACCAATGCGTAAGGCAATATCCACGCCTTCTTGCAATAAATTCGCGCGGCGGTTTTCCATTGTAATATTCAGCTCAACATCAGGGTGTTGCTGTAAATAGTGCGATAAATGTGGTGTGAGCCAATAACGCAAAATTTCACTGGAAACGGAAATACGCAGTAACCCACGGGGCGTGGCTAAACAATCTGCCACAGAATTCACCGCACTTTCTGCCGCTTCCACCGCAATTAAGGCGTGTTGATAAAAATGTTCACCCAGATCATTTAGCCGCACCCCATTGCGATTACGATCGAGCAGTTTGCTACCCAGCTGATTTTCTAATTTTGTCAAACGGCGGCTTAAGCGAGATTTCGGCACGTTCAGCTGTTCCGCCGCGTGGGTTAGGCTACCAGATTGGATCACGGTAACAAAAAAACGCATATCATTGAGATCGATTTGTTGCATAAATAGAACCTTTTGTTTCAAATTTGACTATTGTTCACTATATGGAACAAGTATAAACTACGCCACAAGAAATAAGCAAACAGATTAATAATGGAGGAGAAAGAAAATGCGTATTTTGGAATTAGATAGAATTAACGAATTAGCTCGCAAAGCAAAAGTTACCGCACTTTCTGAAGCTGAATTAAATGAGCGTAGCGCGTTACGTCAGCGTTATTTAGCGGCAATCCGTGGACAATTAACCAATATTTTATCTACCGTAAGTGTGGTTGATCCAGACGGCAATGATGTTACCCCAACGAAATTGCGTGAAGCACAACGCAGTGGAATGCAAGTTGCCACTTATTAATGAACTAACCGCCCTGAATATTCAGGGCATCACAAAAAACAGAATTGATCAAATTTAGGAGAAAAATTATGCGTACAGTAAATCGAGTATATCAAGCACCACAACAACATTGGGTGGGCGATGGCTTTTATGTATCACCTTTATTTTCACATAGCCAAAAAGATAAAGTAACTAGCCCATTTTTAATGCTAGATTACGCAATGCCAATGGAGTTTAAACCTCATAACGGCGCGCCAAGAGGCGTAGGCGCACATCCACACGCAGGATTTGAAACCGTCACAATCGCGTTACAAGGTGAAGTAGAACACCGTGATAGCGATGGTAACGGCGGCGTAATTGGCTCAGGCGATGTACAATGGATGACCGCAGGAAATGGGATCGTTCACCAAGAGTTCCATAGCGAAAACTTCAGCCGTACAGGCGGAATGTTTGAAATGCTACAACTTTGGGTAAACTTGCCAGCGAAAGACAAAAACGCCCCAGCGGGTTATCAAAGCATTAAAGCGGCAGATATTCCAACTTATCACTTTGCGGATAATGCAGGAACAGCACGCATTATTGCAGGTGAACTGGACGGCGTAAAAGGCCCAGCTCGTACCTTTACTGAGTTAAATATGTGGGAAATGGATATTAAAGCCAACCATAGCGTAACCATTAACGTGCCAGAAACCCACCATTTAATGTTGGTGGCATTACGCGGATCTGCCGTGATTAACGACAGCAACCGTGCGAACCCAACAGAATTGGTGATTTTCAACCACGAAAGCGGCGAAGTTAAAATCACCGCAGGTGATGAAAACGTGAAAATGGTGCTACTCAGCGGCGTGCCAATTGATGAGCCAATTGCAGCCTACGGCCCGTTCGTCATGAACACCCGCGAAGAATTAATCGAAAAATTCAACGCGTTTAACAAAGGTGAGTTTGGTGATATTCATTAATCATCAATAACTAACCAAATAACTAACCAAGTGCAGTGGTTTTTAGGAAAATTTTCTCTAAAACCACCGCACTTTTTTATTTTGATTAATAATGAATTTGATTGTGAAGTTAACAAAATTTCTTTATGATGTGTTACAAAGTAACACGAATAAAGGAAATAGAAAGGGAATATGATGCAAGGCAGATTAAGACAACAAGGTGGGGCGATTATTTTAACCGTGCCAAATTCTATTGCCCTTCAAATGGGTTGGCAAGCAGGTAATGTGTTGAATATTGAAACGAAAAATGAAACGGTCGTGCTAAGTTCGGCTAAGCGTCAGCCTAAGGGACGAAAAAATCTTGCTCAGCTATTAGAAGGCATTGATAGCCAAGAAATTGCAGCGTTAAACGCTGATGTTGCTGAAGTGATGGAAAGCCCTGCACAAGGTAAAGAAGTATGGTAATGCGCGTGCCAAAAAAAGGGGAGATTTGGTATGTAGATCCTGATCCAACATCAGAGCGAGAACTACGCAATCCCCATTATTTTATTGTGATTTCTGAACAGGTATTGAATCAGGCATTGGGCGTAGCAATTTGTTGTCCTATTTCCAGTGGTGGAAATGCGGCACGTTCGCAAAGTGTTACCGTTGCATTAGACGGGGCTAGCATAAAATCAGGAAAGGTAACTGGCGTTATTCTTTGTCATCAAATACGATCGCTTGATTTGAACGCTCGCAATGCAAAATTTGCTACTGTGGCAGAATCTTATTTGGTAGATGAAGTGGTGATGAAATTAGTGGATCTTATTGATCCACAGTAAAATGATTGATATAAAAAGTGCGGTGGTTTTTAGGAAAATTTTCTCTAAAACTACCGCACTTTTTTATTTTAACGTCAAAACTTTCACTTCATCATTTACGCGAATAATCCCCGTATTCAATGGAATTAAATTAATGCCGAAAAGTGGTGCGCCTTGTTCATTGCGGTTGAGTTTTTTCAGCGTGCGGAAAGGTTCCATTTTCGGATCGGTTTGGTTGGTGGTAGGGTTGCGAGTGGTGAGAACGCAGCGTTCGCAGGGTTTGCTGTGTAAGAATTTGACTTCACCAATTTGAATTTCAGCCCATTGCTGTTCTTCAAAGGGGGCGATGCCGTCAATAATTAGATTTGGGCGAAATTGCAGCGGTGAAATTGGGCTTGGGCAAGCTTGCTGTACTGCGTTAAAAGACGCTTCAGTGATGAGCAAAAGTGGGTAGCCATCGGCAAAAGAAAGCGGTTGGTCGGAGTAGCGTTTAATTTTGCGTTGCGTGTGTTCGCCTGTCCAGCGCAATTGCACGGCACGGCCTATTTTCTCGCTAAACCAGTGATTAATGTCTTGCGGTGCAAGCAATGAGTTAAATTCATTCCCCCACACTTCGCAGGCTTGGCTTTGCTGAAAATCCGTATATTGAACTTGAATGGCTGAACCGTCTTTATGTTGAATATATAAACCAAGCGGTGTTGGTAAGGCGTAAAAATGATACAGTTCCGCATCTTTGCGTGCGGTGATAAAGGTGCCGTCTAATTCTGTGAGCATAAACGTGCGATCAAAATTTAGCCCTTGCGGTTGAACCACGGCTTGCGCCACTTCATAGCTTTGCGTAGATTTGATTGGGTATAAGTAAATATGCTGTAATTTCATCGCTTAATCCTGATAAAGTTGGTTGTAAAGGGCATTTTCAAAACGCACTAAGGGCGCGCGTTTGGTTTTGTTTTCCAGATCGCCCGTGGAATAGCCGTTGATAAATTGTACGAAGGCAATAGGGTCGCCTTTCGCATTTTTCATAAAGCCCGCGAGGTTATAAACCCCTTTTAATGCGCCTGTTTTTGCAGAAATGTTTTGCGCTAAAGGGGGATTGGTCATCGAACCCCGTCCGCTTAATGTGCCATCTACCCCCGCAATAGGAAAGCTGTCTAATAAATGCAGTTGCGTTTCGTGATTGGCAATATATTCAAGGGCTTGCAACATTATATTGGCAGAAATTGAGTTGTGGCGTGAAAGCCCTGACCCATCGGCGATAACGCTATTATCGAATTTTATTCCTGCTTGAGATTGCAAAATTTGGCGCATTGCTTTTGCGGAAAGTTGAAAGGACGCAGGGCGCTTGTAATAGTGATAACCAATGGTGCGAAAGAGGGCATCGGCAATTTGGTTATCGGATTTTTTCATCATTTTTTTGATCAAATCTGGCAGCGGTTTAGACAAATGCTGTGCTAAAAACTGCCCTTTTTGTGCCGTGCGCGGCTGTTGGATTTTACCATTAAATGCAATGCCAAGGCGGTTTAATTGACGTTGAATAATGGCTGCAGCATAAGCATTGGGATCTTGCACAGCAAAACTGAGCGCAAAAGGTTTACTTTGACGAGCAAGACAGCCTTTAATTTGATAGCGATTGTTGTCGTGCAACACGGCATCAAGTTGGCAATAAGGCGCTTCTTCTTTGCTTGCCACACGCACTTGACCGAACACTTGCACAGGATATTGCGCTGGCACATTGAATTTCACCAATTCACCCGTAGGCAAATTGGCATCAAGATCCACATAAAAACAGTTGTGATTGATATTCACCGCCGCAGGGGGTGAATTAAAGCACATTGACAAATCATTCCAAATCCAACCTAAGCCACGGTCGTGTCCAGTAAATACGGAAGTATCTAAAATAAGATCACCTGTAATGCGCTGAATGCCTTGTTGTTTTAATTGGGCTAGTAGATGATACAGTTGATCACTGGTTAAATCTGGATCACCTGTGAAGACAATGACTAAGTTACCGCGTAACTCACCATTTTGAATATCACCTTGACGTAGCAGAGTTGTTTTAAAATAAAATTCATCGCCAAGGCTGAGTTTAGCGGCGAGTGCGGTAAATACTTTCTGCGTACTTGCAGGAAGCATAAAGGTTTGTGGATTAAGTGCGGTGAGAATTTCTTGCGTTTTTAAGTTTTTCGCCACAAAAGAAAGGCTCGTTCCCCCAGGAAGCTGCGTGCTAAGTTGTGCCACGTCCACTTCAGCAGCACTATATGGCGTGTGCAAAGCAAAGGCAATGCCTAATGCGAAAGGCAGTAATTTTGATGATAATTTGTACATAAATAATCGCTATGGTTGCTATTTTTTTTTAGAAACACAATAATAGTGCTGGATACTGCGAGAGTAAAATTATTTCTTGCATAAAATGGTGTAATAATGCGGTTTACATCAGAATGATTTTTTGAGCTACGACAAAGCTGAATAATGAAAACATATTGCTTTGTTGCGGTTTTATTTTTGACTAAAAAAGGAACAAGGATTAACAATGCAACAAATTCCAATGACGGTACGCGGTGCAGCGCAATTAAGAGAAGAGTTAGAGTTTTTAAAGAATGTTCGCCGTCCAGAAATTATTAAAGCTATTGCGGAAGCGCGTGAACACGGTGATTTGAAAGAGAATGCGGAATATCACGCGGCGCGTGAACAGCAAGGTTTTTGCGAAGGGCGTATTCAAGAAATTGAAGGGAAATTAGCCAACAGCCAAATCATTGATGTAACTAAAATGCCAAATAACGGTAAAGTGATCTTTGGTGCAACCGTAGTGCTGGTGAATGTGAATACGGACGAAGAAGTTACCTACCAAATCGTGGGCGATGATGAAGCGGATATTAAACAAGGCTTAATTTCGGTAAATTCACCCATTGCTCGTGGCTTGATCGGTAAAGAAGTGGATGATAGTGTCACCATCGCCACCCCTGGGGGAACGGTTGAGTTCGATATTATTGAGGTGGAATATAAATAAAAAAATAGGGCGTTTTAATACGCCCCATTTTACTTATTTTTTAGGTAAGGAAATTTTATGCTCTTCGCTTGGTCGATAAAGCACAAGGATATGACCGATAGTTTGCACTGCTGCGGCTTGCGTTTCTCTCACAATCGCATCAATAATCAGCTGTTTGGTTTCGCGATCGGCGCCAGCAATTTTCACTTTAATTAATTCGTGATGATTGAGGGCGTTGTCGATTTCAGCAATAACCCCTTCGGTTAAGCCATTTCCACCTAGCATAACGACAGGGCTTAAATGGTGTGCAAGCCCTTTTAAAAATTGTTTTTGTTTTGTTGATAACTGCATTAATTTAATCCTATGTTTATAAAGTGCGGTGGTTTTTTATGGAGAAATTCCGAATACCACCTTGAACTGGGAAATTTTAACCTCATATTGACAAAACTACCACAAAAATTAAGAAATTATGGGAAAGAAAAAACGTTCAGCAAGTTCAACCCGTTGGTTGAATGAGCATTTTAAAGATCTATTTGTGCAAAAAGCACATAAGCAAAAATTGCGTTCTCGAGCTTATTTTAAGCTTGATGAAATTCAGCAAACGGATCGCTTATTTAAACCGGGTATGACCGTGGTAGATCTCGGTGCAGCACCGGGTGGTTGGTCGCAATATGTGGTGAGCCAAATTGGTGGCAAAGGGCGTGTTATCGCCTGTGATATTTTAGAAATGGATCCTATTGTGGGGGTTGATTTTCTGCAAGGGGATTTCCGTGAAGAAAATGTATTGAATGCTTTGCTGGAACGCGTAGGTGAGGCAAAAGTTGATGTGGTAATGTCGGATATGGCGCCAAATTTTAGTGGTATGCCATCAGTGGACATTCCTCGTGCAATGTATTTAGTGGAACTGGCTTTGGATATGTGTAAACAAGTATTGGCGCACAAAGGCAGTTTCGTTGTGAAAGTTTTCCAAGGTGAGGGCTTTGATGAATATTTAAGAGAAATTCGTTCTCTGTTTAGTGTCGTTAAAGTGCGTAAACCTGAAGCATCTCGTGGGCGTTCTCGTGAGGTGTATATTGTGGCAACGGGTTACAAATATTAACTATAAATTCAATAACTTCTCATTTTGGAATGAATGTAGTAATCTTGTAACAAATTATTAACTTAGAAAAACGAGGTCAAACCTTGAAAGATATGGTCAAAAACTTAGTCCTATGGATTGTGATTGCAGTAGTTATGATGTCTGCATATCAGGGCTTTAGCGGTAGTTCGAATGGTAATCTTACCGATTACACCACCTTTATTACTGATGTGGGTAATGATCAAGTACGCCAAGTGCGATTTGAAGAGAACGAATTACAAGTTACTAAATCTGATGGTTCAAAATATTCAACCGTAATACCAATTTATGACGATAAATTATTGAATGATTTATTAAATAAAAAGGTAAAAGTAGAAGGAACGTTGCCAGAAAGACGTGGTATTTTATCGCAAATTCTCATCTCTTGGTTCCCAATGCTATTGCTTGTTGGCGTATGGTTCTTCTTTATGCGCCAAATGCAAGGCGGTGGCGGTAAGGCGATGAGCTTTGGTAAAAGCCGTGCCAAAATGCTCACCAAAGAGCAAATTAAAACCACCTTTGCTGATGTAGCAGGCTGTGATGAAGCCAAAGAAGAAGTGGGGGAAATCGTTGATTTCTTGCGTGATCCAAGCAAATTCCAAAAATTGGGCGGCAAAATTCCAAAAGGGATTTTAATGGTTGGACCACCGGGAACGGGTAAAACCTTATTAGCTAAAGCCATTGCAGGTGAAGCGAAAGTACCATTTTTTACCATTTCAGGTTCTGACTTCGTAGAAATGTTTGTCGGCGTGGGGGCTTCTCGCGTGCGTGATATGTTTGAACAAGCGAAGAAAAATGCGCCTTGCTTGATTTTTATTGATGAAATTGATGCAGTGGGTCGCCAACGTGGTGCAGGCCTTGGTGGTGGACACGATGAGCGTGAACAAACCCTTAACCAAATGTTAGTGGAAATGGACGGTTTTGAAGGCAATGAAGGGGTGATTGTGATTGCCGCAACCAACCGTCCAGATGTGCTTGATCCTGCCTTAACACGTCCAGGGCGTTTTGACCGCCAAGTGGTAGTGGGCTTGCCAGATGTATTAGGGCGTGAGCAAATCTTAAAAGTGCATATGCGTAAAGTGCCTGTTGCACCAGATGTAAATGCGATGACCCTTGCACGTGGCACACCGGGTTATTCAGGTGCTGATTTAGCTAACCTTGTGAATGAAGCTGCACTATTTGCTGCTCGAATGAACAAGCCATTGGTTTCAATGCTTGAGTTTGAAAAAGCGAAAGACAAAATCAATATGGGGCCTGAACGCCGCACAATGATTATGACGGATAAGCAAAAAGAATCCACCGCTTATCACGAAGCAGGACACGCCATTGTGGGCTATTTAGTGCCAGAACACGATCCAGTACATAAAGTAACCATTATTCCGCGCGGGCGTGCTTTAGGGGTAACTTTCTTCTTACCAGAAGGGGATCAAGTAAGCATTAGCCAAAAACAATTAGAAAGTAAACTTTCCACCCTTTATGCTGGGCGTTTGGCGGAGGATTTGATTTACGGTGAAGAAAATATTTCAACTGGTGCATCAAATGACATTAAAGTCGCAACGAATATTGCGCGTAATATGGTTACCCAGTGGGGCTTCTCTGATAAATTAGGGCCAATTCTTTATTCTGAAGATGAAGGTGAAGTATTCTTAGGACGCTCAATGGCGAAAGCAAAACATATGTCTGATGAAACAGCGCACCTTATTGATGAAGAAGTGCGTGCGATTGTAACGCGTAACTACGAGCGCGCAAGACAGCTATTAATTGACAATATGGATATTTTACACGCAATGAAAGATGCGTTAGTGAAATATGAAACCATTGAAGAAGAGCAAATTAAACAGCTGATGAACCGCGAGCCAGTAACGCCACCAGCAGGTTGGGACGACAACGGCAAAGCAAGTTCAGAAAAAACGGCTGAACCAAATGCTTCTGCAAAAAATCAAAGTACGGCAGATCAAAGTGCGGTAGAAAATTCAGACAAATCTGAACACAACTAACCACTTAATAAATATTAAAGGACTGATTTTTATAAGAAATCAGTCCTTTCTTTTTTCTTCTTTAGGCTTTAACATAAAGTAAATTCAAATAACAAATCCAGTTTATTTTTTATTTTAATTTACTGTATCAGTGAAATTGAGAATAACCGAATGAATTATGCAGATTGGCTTGCTTTCGCAGAAACACAACTTGCCGACAACAAAAAGACAGATCCTTTCATTAATCCCGAGGTGGATGCCAGCCTATTATTACAATTTGTAACAGGGCGTTCTCGTTCGTCTATTTTGGCCTTTTCTGAAACCGTGCTTTCAGCACAAGAACTCGTACAGCTTGAGAGATTATTACAACGCCGCATAAACAGTGAGCCAATGGCTTATATTCTTGGTCAGCAACCCTTTTGGACGCTTGATTTGAAGGTGTCTGAAGATACGCTTATTCCAAGAGCAGACACGGAAATTTTAGTGGAAAATGCGTTAATTTGTGCGGAAGAACGCATTTCATCAGCTCAATTTGGCGAAGAATTAAAAATATTAGATTTAGGCACAGGTACAGGGGCAATTGCAATAGCCCTTGCACAAGAATTGCGATCTAGATCGAAAAAATTATTTAAAGTTTCTGTTGTGGGTGTTGATCTTATTGATAATGCGGTAAACTTAGCTCAAGACAATGCAAAACGCAATGATGTTGATAATATTCTTTTTTATCAAAGTAATTGGTTTGAAAATTTACAAGATCAGCGTTTTGATATCATTGTAAGTAATCCGCCTTATATTGATAAAGATGATCCGCATTTGCAGTTGGGCGATGTGCGATTTGAGCCATTAAGTGCTTTAGTTGCCAAAGAACAGGGGTATGCAGATTTGCGGCATATTATCATCAATGCGCCAACTTATCTAAAACCGCAAGGGTGGTTGTTATTGGAGCACGGTTGGCAGCAGGGAGAGAAAGTGCGGTCTTTTTTTCAAAAGAATTTGTGGCATAACGTTATTTCTCGTAGGGATTATAACCAAAACGAACGTATAACATTAGCTCAATTAAACACAAGAGGGAATGATTGATGAATACAAATCGCAACGCAATTTATAATGAAATGCTTAACTTTTATGTGCTTACAGGGAATGATGGGCAACGCGAGCTAGGGAATATTCATTCAATTATGAATGGTTTTTTAACTCAAGCAAGAGAAGCTATTGAGCAAGAAAAAGATGATGAAGCAAAAATCAGAAAACTGATCGATTTAGTTTATGTTGATTGGGGATTTTTGACGGATTCTAATAATTCTTTTGACCACTCTAATTATTATCTACCTGATGTTTTAACAAATCGTCGAGGTGTGGCAATTTCTGTTGGCGGCGTTTTATTGTATCTCGCTGAAAAATTAGAATTACCAATTTATGCAATGGAATTTCCAGTCAATATTATGCTTAAAGCAGATGTGAGTGGAAAACATCTCTATTTTGATCCTTGGACTGGCAGAGAATCTTCAGAAAAATATATTGAATACATTTTTAGAGTGCATTACGGTGATGAAGTAGAGTTCTCTGTTCCATTACTAGGTGAACTAGATGAAGAAGAGTTAGAGTTCCGTTATGGTCAGTTAGCAAAAAATTCTTTAATGCGAGAAAATAACTTTGAACCAGCCTTGGCTTATATTGAAAACGTGCTAGAACGTTATCCGGGCAGCTTAGATGAAATTCGTGATCGTGGGATTTTAAAAATGCAGCTTGGGCGTCTTCAAGAAGCATTAAAAGATCTTGAAGAATTTGTTGAAAAAAGACCTGATGATTCTTTTTCAATAATGTTCAAAGAACAATTACCGTTAATTAAAAAAGACATTGAAGCGCAAGAAAAAGCAAAAAAAGAATCTATTCACTAAATTTATTAGAGAAAACTATGCAAAATAAAGTTATTAAAATTGGTAACATTGAAGTCGCGAACGATAAACCATTTGTTCTATTTGGTGGAATGAATGTGTTAGAAAGCCGTGATATGGCAATGGCAGTGTGTGAAAAATATGTTGAAGTAACGCAGAAACTCAATGTGCCTTATGTGTTCAAAGCGTCTTTTGATAAAGCGAACCGCTCATCAATTCATTCTTACCGTGGGCCGGGAATGGAAGAGGGGTTGAAAATTTTCCAAGAATTAAAAGACACCTTTGGCGTTAAAGTGATTACCGATGTACACGAAATTTATCAATGCCAACCTGTGGCTGAAGTGGTTGATGTAATTCAGTTACCTGCATTTTTGGCGCGTCAAACCGATCTTGTTGAAGCAATGGCTCGTACAGGGGCGGTGATCAATGTGAAAAAGCCACAATTCTTAAGCCCGGGACAAATGGGAAATATTGTAGAAAAAATTGAAGAATGTGGTAATGATAAAGTGATCCTTTGTGATCGTGGAACTAACTTTGGCTATGATAACCTTATTGTAGATATGCTTGGTTTTAGCGTAATGAAGAAAGTTTCCAAAGGTTGCCCTGTGATTTTTGACGTAACCCATTCTTTGCAATGTCGTGATCCTTTTGGTGCAGCGTCAAGCGGTCGTCGCGCACAGGTAACAGAATTGGCACGTTCAGGGCTGGCTGTAGGGTTGGCAGGGTTGTTCCTAGAAGCTCACCCTGATCCGCAAAATGCCAAATGCGATGGGCCTTCTGCTTTACCATTAGCCAAATTAGAAGCCTTTGTAAGCCAAATGAAAGCGGTAGATGATTTGGTTAAGTCTTTTGAGGAATTAGATACATCAAACTAATTGCTTGAAGATTAAATGTTAGAGAAAACGAACAATAACAGGTGAGTTTTAGGCGGAAATATGATAAAAATACCGCCTTGTTTTAATTTTTTCATTTGAATAGGAAACAAAATATGTCAAATTTACAAAATATCATTGAAGCTGCCTTTGAACGCCGTGCAGAAATAACCCCTAAAACGGTAGATGAAGAAACGCGCGCTGCGATCGAAGAAGTGATCGAAGGTTTGGATAGCGGCAAATACCGTGTTGCAGAAAAAATTGACGGTGAATGGGTAACTCACCAATGGTTGAAAAAAGCGGTATTGCTTTCTTTCCGTATTAATGACAATCAAGTGATTGACGGTGCAGAAACCAAATATTACGACAAAGTAGCCCTTAAATTTGCAGACTATGACGAAGCACGTTTCCAACAAGAAGGTTTCCGTGTTGTGCCTTCAGCAACCGTGCGTAAAGGTGCATATATCGCGAAAAATGCGGTATTAATGCCATCTTATGTAAACATTGGCGCTTACGTTGGCGAAGGTACAATGGTAGATACTTGGGCAACCGTTGGTTCTTGCGCGCAAATCGGTAAAAATGTTCACCTTTCAGGTGGCGTTGGTATCGGTGGTGTATTAGAGCCATTACAAGCTAACCCAACCATTATCGGCGATAACTGCTTTATCGGCGCGCGTTCTGAAGTGGTTGAAGGCGTTATCGTAGAAGATGGCTGTGTAATCTCAATGGGCGTATTCATCGGTCAATCAACTAAAATCTATGATCGTGAAACTGGTGAAATCCACTATGGTCGCGTACCAGCAGGCTCTGTGGTCGTTTCAGGTAGCCTTCCTTCAAAATGCGGTAAATATAATCTCTATTGTGCAGTAATCGTGAAAAAAGTTGATGCGAAAACCCTAGGTAAAGTCGGTATCAACGAGTTATTGCGTAGTATTGATGAGTAATATTTAATACTAATTAATCAAAAATAAAAATCTGCACGAGAGTTTCTTGTGCAGATTTTCATACCAAAATATCAAAATGTAGTACCATCTTTGTTGCAGTGATTGTTAATAATATTTTCTATTTGCTCAAAAAGAACTTTAAAGTTCTTAAAGTAATTGGTATCTTTATTTTTTACCCATTTGGAAAAAAACACTTTATTTGAGCTAGTAGAATCAAGTTTTCTTAGTAGAAAATGGAATTTCTCTGGAATATTGTATTTATTAATGAACATATCTGTTAAATCCATCTTTTCTTTGGTAAGAGCAGTGTCTCTTTTTATATTAGTGAATACAAGAATATTTTCTTTTATAGCAAGATTAATTAACTCTATAGGAAACATAAGTTCCATTGATATTGCGATGTTTATATCTGTATATTTTGAAGAAAACTTTTTTATTTCATCTGTTATAGGTAGAATGCCGGCATAAATAGCCTTATTTTTTCCAATCTTGTAAAAGATAGTTTCTTCATCTTCAGAATAGTTACCAATTATTTTACTAAATAAATTCATGCCTTTATCATCTCTATCCCAGAGACAGATAATAATATCTGGCTCTAAATCACTATCTGGTTTTTCGCTTTCATCGAATATTTTACTAGTCTTAATTAATGAAGAAATATTATCTGCGCCATTTGCACTAATAAATTTACATATGGCAGTTCTTCCAGGGTAAAGTTTTTCATATGCTATATTTAGTATATCTTTATCTGTGACCCCCTCTACAATAATTCTAGGTAAATTTTTATCTTGCAATTCTTTATTTAAACGCTCGTTTTCTTCTTTTAATTTTTGGCTTCTATCAAATTCCTCTTTAGCTCTTTTAGTAATTAATGCAGTTATGCCTAGATTATTATCAAGTAGATCTTTTAAAGTAACCCTTTTAGCTGATGTTTCAGCATTACTATCGGAAGAATTTTGTGATATATACCATTTAGCTATGTGCTCTCCCTCAATATCATAAAACGCAGGAGAATGAGTTGTAACAAATATCTGGTTACCTTTGCAGAACTCATCTGAAAATTGTTTAGCTAAGAGAAATGCAGCACCAAGTTCTAAAGATGTTTCAGGTTCTTCATATGCCCATATATGATATTTAGTACTATTTTTAGTAATGAAATCTAATATGTATGGAATATGACGTGCTTGTATTCCATCCCCTCTTTTTTGTAATGAAACATGGTGATCATTATAACTTGTTGAAAAATCTAAACTATTAAATAATACTTTTAAATCTGTAGGTGGGCTAATATCGCTTTTAATTCCTATTCCCTCTTCAATTTTTTTAGTCATTTCTTCGGTGTTTTCATTGATTAACTTTGTTAATGCCTCTGTTGATAATAAAAGTTCAGAATTATCATCATTAAATAATGTATCATGTAGCATATTTAAAAAGTAAGAGAATACACTCCTTCCTCTTATAGCTGGGATATAATGAAATGATAGTTTATTTAAGAACTTAGGAATTATAGTTGGGGAAATATCTTTAGAATAAATTGTTTCAGGAGCTTCTGAATATCTATTCCAACTTTTCTTCACGGAAAACTCTTGAGGTAGTGATTTCCATTTTAAAAAATTATTAAAATATATTCTAATCCATATAGATGCTTTTCCTTTTTGCTTTCTTACCTCTTGAGAACGTTTTTTAGTTAAATCATCATGAAAATAGAAATTTTTATCTAATTCTGTTTGGTTATTAAAGAATAAATTTAGAGCTTTTAATATATTTGACTTTCCGCTATCATTATTCCCAATAAGAATATTTAAATCTTCGGCGCGCTCTAAGTTTATTTTATATACTGAACGAAAATAATGTATTTCTATTCTATTTATAATTTTCATATACTTTTCCAAGTTCGTTTTTAAATAAAATTATTAGATTTTACAAGCTCCGCCAGCGCAATCGTCATTGAGATCTTCTTGGCTATCTTCTGCGCCATCACGGGTGTTTTGGTAGTAAAGGGTTTTCACGCCGTATTTGTAAGCGGTTAATAAATCTTTTAACAACACTTTCATTGGCACTTTACCGTCTTCAAAACGTTGTGGATCGTAGTTGGTGTTGGCAGAAATCGATTGGTCGATAAATTTCTGCATAATACCTACTAAATGCAAATAACCGTCATTATTTGGAATGTCCCATAATAATTCGTAGTTTTCACTGAGGTTTTCATAATCTGGTACAACCTGTTTTAGGATACCATCTTTTGATGCTTTTACACTAACGTGTCCACGCGGTGGCTCAATGCCGTTGGTTGCATTAGAAATCTGCGATGAGGTTTCTGATGGCATAAGCGCTGTGAGTGTTGAGTTGCGTAAGCCGAAGGTTTTAATGTCTTGGCGCAGGCTTTCCCAATCGTAATGTAATGGCTCTTGTGTGAGCGTATCCACATCTTTCTTATAAGTATCAATCGGTAAAATGCCTTGTGCATAAGTGGTTTGGTCGAAATATTCACAAGCGCCCATTTCTTTAGCAAGGTTCATTGACGCTTTCAATAAATAGTATTGAATGGCTTCAAAGGTACGGTGCGTGAGATCGTTAGCGCTGCCGTCCGAATAACGTACACCATTTTTGGCTAAATAATAAGCGAAGTTAATTACCCCGATACCTAAAGAACGGCGCGCAAGAGAGCTACGTTCTGCCGCGATCACAGGGTAATCTTGATAATCTAATAGAGCATCTAAGGCACGCACAGCAAGATCTGCAAGCCCATCTAATTCATCAAGGTTTTCAATCGCGCCTAAGTTGAAGGCAGAAAGCGTACAGAGCGCAATTTCACCTTCTTCATCGTGGATATGAGAAAGTGGCTTAGTTGGCAATGCAATTTCTAAACAAAGGTTAGATTGGCGCACTGGCGCAACGCTTGGATCAAATGGCGAGTGCGTATTACAGTGATCCACATTCTGAATATAAATACGCCCTGTTGAAGCACGTTCTTGCATTAATAGTGAGAACAGTTCAACGGCTTTCACGCTGCGTTTACGAATATTTGGATCTTGCTCATATTGCGTGTAAAGACGCTCAAACTCATCTTGATCGGCAAAGAATGCTTCATATAAACCCGGCACATCAGACGGGCTAAACAAGGTGATTTCGCCGCCTTTGATTAAGCGCTGATACATTAATTTGTTAAGCTGAACGCCGTAATCCATATGGCGAACACGGTTATCTTCCACACCACGGTTATTTTTTAACACTAACAGGCTTTCTACTTCTAAGTGCCAAATCGGATAATAAACCGTTGCCGCACCACCACGCACGCCACCTTGCGAACAAGATTTCACCGCAGTTTGGAAGTATTTATAGAATGGAATACAGCCCGTATGGAACGCTTCACCACCACGGATCTGGCTACCTAAGGCACGAATTGCCCCTGCATTTACCCCAATTCCCGCACGTTGTGAAACATATTTCACAATAGCAGATGCCGTGGCGTTAATTGAATCTAAACTATCGCCACATTCAATTAACACACAAGAACTGAATTGACGGGTTGGTGTCCGCACCCCTGCCATAATTGGAGTAGGCAGAGAAATTTTAAATGTCGATGTAGCATCGTAGAAACGGCGTACATAGTCTAAGCGCGTTTCTTTTGGATAGTTTGAGAACAGGCTCGCCGCCACCAAAATATACAAGAACTGCGCTGATTCATAAATTTCACCCGTTACACGGTTTTGCACCAAATACTTGCCTTCAAGCTGTTTGACTGCTGCGTAAGAGAAGGTCATATCACGCCAGTGATCTAAAAAGCCGTCCATTTCGTCCCATTCTTCACGGCTATAATCGGTTAGCAAGGCTTGATCATATTTGCCTAAACGCACTAATTTCTTAACGTGATCATACAAACGCGGTGGATCAAAATGCCCATAGGCTTTTTTACGCAAATGGAAAACCGCAAGGCGAGCAGCCAAATATTGATAATCAGGTGTATCTTTACTGATTAAATCTGCCGCTGCTTTAATAATGGTTTCGTGAATATCCGAAGTGCGAATGCCTTCATAAAATTGAATGTGGGAACGCAATTCCACTTGAGAAACAGAAACGTTATCCAATCCTTCCGCTGCCCAAGTAATCACTCGGTGAATTTTATCTAAATCGATGGGTTCTTGTTTTCCGTCACGTTTGGTGACCATCATAGCTTTGTTCATAGAAATGATTCCGACTGGTTAGTATTATTTGTCAAAACCACAAGATATAGTGGTTTATTGAAAACGTGCTACAAGATAATGTGTTCTTAGCAAAACTGCAAGCACTAAATTTTACGTTCGATTATTGACATAAACTAAGTTATTTATAAATAAGCAAAAATCATGAAAGCTGATTTATCCCTTATTTTTATAAGGAATTAAAAGGCAAAGTGCGGTTAAAAAATGTATAAAAAATCACAAATTTTTCAATAGCTAAGAGAAATTTACCGATTTTTATTGACCTATTTTTCTCTTCTATGTTAGAAAAACTTACTGATGACATTCATTTTTCTTATAACAGAGAAATGATCCATTTGGGTGGATACTTTCAAGCCCGCTATTTTACTAGGAGAGATTAATGGTTCGATACATTCGATACTTTATGAAATTAGAAGCAGCCAGCGGAATGTTACTGCTATTTTTCGCTGCGTTTGCAATTTTATTGGCAAATACACCGTTAAGCCGTTTTTATTTTAGTTTTCTTGATGCGCCAGTGGTGATCCAATTTGGCTCAATTGTGCAAATTAACAAGCCACTCTTAATGTGGGTGAATGATGGCTTTATGGCCGTGTTTTTTGTACTGGTGGGATTGGAAGTAAAACGCGAATTGCTCACAGGGGCAATTTCAAGCTATCAAAAAGCCATTTTCCCTGCCGTTGCTGCCTTGGGGGGAATGGTTGTGCCAGCGGCGATTTATTGGTTTGTTACTAAGGATACTCCACAATATCAAGACGGCTGGGCAATTCCAATGGCAACAGACATCGCTTTTGCGCTGGGGGTGCTAGGTTTGCTTGGCAGCCGTGTTCCTTTCGCATTAAAAGTGTTTTTACTTGCATTGGCGATTATTGATGATTTAGGCGCGATTATTGTGATTGCCTTGTTCTTTTCACAGGATTTAAGTACCCGCGCCTTAATTCTTGCCAGTATTGCCATTGTGGGCTTGATTTTGCTTAACCGTTTTAAAATATCCAATTTAGGGCCTTATGTGATTGTCGGCTTAGTGTTATGGGTATCCGTGCTGAAATCAGGCGTACACGCCACGCTTGCAGGCGTTATCATCGGTTTCAGTATTCCGCTCAAAGGCAAAAACGGCAGAAAAGTGTTGCACGATATGGAACATATTTTAGCCCCTTGGTGTTCTTTCTTTATTTTACCATTATTCGCCTTTTCCAATGCTGGGGTATCCTTATCAGGAATGGGGTTAGACACCTTAAGCTCGCCACTCACCTTAGGCGTGATCTTAGGGCTATTACTGGGAAAACCACTAGGTGTCTTTTTGTTTAGTTATCTCTCAGTATTATTCCGTATTGCAAAATTGCCTGAAGGAATTAATTTTAAACAGATTTTCGCCATTGCCTTGCTCTGCGGTATTGGTTTTACTATGTCAATGTTCTTAGCAGGTCTTGCCTTTGGTGGCGATGGGGCAAGTGAAATGGCAAGCTTTGCTCGAGTAGGTATCTTACTTGGTTCTGCCATTTCAGCGGTAGGTGGTTATTTCTTACTAAAAGTTTGTACGAAATCTAAGGGATAATATGAGATAAAAAAATCGGGCTATTCAACGTAGCCCGATTTTTCATTAATGTTATTTTTTCAATGTTGGAATATATTCCGCTAATCCTTTCATTTCTTCTTCACTTAAACGAGATTTCGCTGCATTTCCTGCACCGACAATTTCCCCCGCCTTACGTTTTTCAAGTGCGGTGAGAATTTCTTCAGTTTTTAAGCTATTGATAATTGCAGATTGATTTAATGCTGATTTTTCGCCTTGTTTGCCGTGGCACATTGCACAAGAGCGATTAAAAATTTTTTGCGTATGCTCAAGGCTTTCATTAGCGTGGCTGTTGAGCGCCAATAGTGAGCTTGCAATAAAAAATAGAGTAGAAGCGTAACCTTTCATTATTTTTCCTCAAATAGTTTTCGTAATTCGTCCTCAGGGATTAAGCCCTCGAATTTATAAAGGATTTTTCCTTTAGGATCAAGCACGAATGATGTCGGTGTGCCAACCAACTGATAACGTTCAGCCGTGATATTAAGCTGATCTTTGGCAATCGGCAGTGTGAGTTGATTTTTGTCTGCGACAGCTTGTGTGTTACCGCGTTCACCATCAATATTGATGGCTAAAAGTTGTAAGCTCTCGGGATAGCTTTGGGAAAATTGCTGTAATAATTTCATTTCAACAATGCAGATGCCACAGGTTTCTGACCAAAAATTGATGAGCAATTTTTTCCCTGCAAATTGGCTTAATTCCACCTTGTTGCCCTGCAAATCAAAAGCCGCAATATCAGGGGCTTGGCTGCCGATGTTGGCGGTTTGGTCTTTACAAGAAATAAGCAAAAAAAGCACCGCACTTAATAAACCGAGTTTTAGACTATTTTTTAATTGCATTCTGTTATCCATAAAAAAATTGACGTGCTATGTTACCACAGAATGTCGCATTCAATATTTTTTGATTTGTAAATTAACAATAAAGCTATCCAGTACAACACTGTATAGCGTTTTTCTGTTAGAATAGCCGCTAATTTTATTTACCCTAACCCCGAATTGAATAAATGGATAGCCAAAATGTGATCAACGCCTTTGCGGAAACGGGCGTGCTGAGTCAGCATATTAAAGGATTTCGCCCCCGAGCCGAGCAGCTAGAAATGGCGCAAGCCGTGGCGCAGGCGATTTCACATAAGCAAGCCCTTGTGGTGGAAGCAGGAACAGGCACGGGGAAAACTTTTGCGTATTTAGTGCCTGCGTTGCTTGCGGGCAAGAAAACCATTATTTCCACGGGGTCAAAAAATCTGCAAGATCAACTCTTTAATCGTGATCTTCCCGCTATTAAAAAAGCGTTGGGTTATATGGGCAAAATCGCGCTTTTAAAAGGGCGGGCCAATTATCTTTGCCTTGAACGTTTGGATCAGCTAATTGCGCAAGGGGTATTGGGCGATCGCACGATGTTAGCAGATCTGGCTAAAGTGCGGAAATGGAATAATGCCACTAAAACAGGGGATTTAAGCGAATGTGTGGAAATTGCGGAAGACAGCCCGATTTTGCCACAGCTTACCAGCACCACTGAAAGCTGCTTAGGTTCAGAGTGTCCGAATTACGGCGATTGCTATGTGGCGGCGGCACGTAAAAAAGCCTTAAATGCCGATTTAGTGGTGGTGAATCATCATTTATTTTTTGCTGATATGGCGGTAAAAGAAAGCGGCTTTGGCGAGCTGATCCCTAATGCGCAGGCGATAATTTTTGATGAAGCCCATCAAATTGCTGATGTCGCGAGCCAGTATTTCGGCATATCCCTGACTTCACGTCAATTATTTGACTTATGCAAAGATGCCAATATTGTTTATCGCACAGAATTAAAAGATATGAAACAGCTCGGCGTGGCGGCGGATACCTTGCTCAAGGTGGTGCAAGATTTTCGTTTATTATTGGGTGAGGGCAATCGCCGTGGCAACTGGCGTGAGCTGTATTCTCAGCCTGTGATGGCGCATTCCGCAGATAAAAGTGCGGTGCAAAAATGCGTAGAATTATTGCAAGAAAAACTGGCATTTTTATCTGATGTGGTGAAACTTGCGCTAGGTCGTTCGCAAACCCTAGACAGCATTTTTGAGCGCATTGCCAGTATTCAGGTGATTTTAAAACGTCTGCAAGAAACCCATTTGGTGGGATATTGCTATTGGTATGAAACAATGGGGCGTGGCTTTGGTTTGTATATTACACCGCTCACCGTGGCAGATAAATTCGGTGAACAGCTCAGCCAAAAAGAAGCCGCGTGGATTTTTACGTCTGCCACCTTAGAAGTGGGGGGCAATTTTCAGCATTTTTGCCAACGTTTAGGCATTCAAAATGCCGAGCAGAAAATTTTACCGAGTCCATTTAATTATCCTGAACAAGCCTTATTATGCGTGCCACGTTTCCTGCCTGCATTGAACCAATCGCACACGCAAACGCAGCTCGGGCAAATGTTATTACCGATCATCGAAAAAAATCAGGGGCGCTGTTTTGTGCTTTGTACCTCTTATTCAATGATGCGTGGGCTGGCAGATTTTTTCCGTGAACACAGTGATTTAACCGTGTTATTGCAAGGGGAAACGGCAAAAAGCAAATTATTAGAACAGTTTACCACCCAATCTCACGCTGTGTTGGTCGCCACTTCCAGTTTCTGGGAGGGGGTAGATGTGCGCGGTGATGCCCTCTCCTTAGTAATTATTGACAAATTGCCGTTCACCGCACCTGATGAGCCTTTGCTGAAAGCGCGAATGGAAGATTGTCGCTTACAGGGTAAAGATCCGTTTAATGAGATCCAAATTCCCGAAGCGGTGATCACCTTAAAACAAGGGGTAGGGCGTTTGATCCGCGATGTAACCGACCGCGGTGCGGTGATTATTTGTGATAGCCGTTTGGTGATGCGATCCTACGGTGAAACTTTTTTGAAAAGTTTGCCTAATGCTAAACGAACCCGAGATTTAAACAACGTAATCCAATTTTTAACAGAGAAAAAACAATGACAACTTTACTTGCTTTAGATACTTCAACGGAAGCTTGTTCCGTTGCCTTATTGCATAAAGGGGAAATCACCCATTTAGACGAATTGGCGCAACGCACGCACACAAAGCGCATTTTGCCAATGGTTGATGAAATTTTAAGCCAGTCTGGTGTTACACTCAATCAAGTCGATGCCTTGGTTTTTGGGCGTGGCCCCGGTAGTTTTACTGGTGTGCGTGTTGGGGCGGGTATTGCGCAAGGCTTGGCGTTAGGGGCAGATTTGCCCGTTATTCCCATTTCTAACCTCACCGCAATGGCACAGCAAGCCTATGAGCAATATGGCACAACACAGGTGCTATGCGCCATTGATGCCAGAATGAATGAAGTCTATTTTAGCCAACTTCAAGCGCAAAAAGTGCGGTCAGATTTTGGTGAGTTTTTTGACTGGCAAGCGTTAGTTAGCGAGCGAGTTTGCACCCCAGAAGCCGTGCTTCAGCAGGCTCAACAAATGGAAGATTGCGTTAAAGTGGGAACTGGCTGGCAGGCTTATCCGCAACTTGCCGCATTAGATTGGGCGAAAGATTCCGACATCACCTTGCCTTCTGCCAAAGCAATGTTGCCTTTAGCCTTGCCTTATTACTGGCAGAAACAATGGATAAGTGCGGTGGAAATTGAGCCAGTTTATTTGCGCAATGAAGTCACTTGGAAAAAGTTACCTGGGCGTGAATAACGCATCAGCATTTGGCACATTCGTGAGCTAGTGATAAAATCCGTAAGATTTAATAAAAATAATAAGGATAACAAATGGAAAAGCCTTGGTTTATCAATTATCCAGAAGGTGCAGAAAGGGAACTGGATACTTCCGCCTATGAAAATATTTTAGATATGTTTGATAAGGCGGTGCGCGAACACCCTGATCGGGCTGCTTATATTAATATGGGGCAAGTGCTGACCTTTCGTAAATTAGAAGAGCGTAGCCGCGCCTTTGCTGCTTATTTGCAAAATGAATTGAAGTTACAACAAGGCGATCCTGTGGCATTGATGATGCCAAATTTATTGCAATATCCTATTGCGCTATTTGGTATTTTACGCGCTGGAATGGTGGTGGTAAATGTTAATCCCCTTTACACACCAAGAGAGCTAGAACATCAGCTACAAGACAGCGGTGCGAAAGCCATTGTGGTGGTGTCAAATTTCGCTTCAACCCTTGAAAAAGTGGTGTTCAATACAGAAGTGAAACACGTTATTTTAACCCGAATGGGCGATCAGCTTTCTTTTGGTAAGCGCACGCTGGTGAATTTCGTGGTGAAATACATTAAAAAGCTCGTGCCAAAATATAAATTACCGCACGCCGTAACGTTCCGTGAAGTGCTGTCTGTGGGCAAATATCGTCAATATGTTCGCCCACATTTAACCGGCAATGATCTTGCTTTCTTACAATATACGGGCGGCACAACAGGCGTTGCCAAAGGCGCAATGCTTTCTCATCACAATATTATTACCAATGTATTTCAGGCAAAATGGATTGCCTATCCTTTCGTGGGCGATCACACGCGCGAACGCAAAGCCATTTTGGCTTTACCGCTGTATCACGTTTTTGCTTTAACCGTAAATTGCTTATTGTTTATTGAGCTGGGCGTTACCGCAATTTTGATCACCAATCCGCGTGATATTGATGGTTTTGTCAAAGAGATGAAAAAATATCGCTTTGTTGCCATTACTGGGGTAAACACCTTATTTAACGCCTTGTTGAATAATGAAAATTTCAAAGA
This sequence comes from Avibacterium volantium, assembly GCF_900635775.1. NCBI lineage: Bacteria > Pseudomonadati > Pseudomonadota > Gammaproteobacteria > Pasteurellales > Pasteurellaceae > Avibacterium > Avibacterium volantium. Next base: position 1,343,559 of record NZ_LR134167.1, read on the forward strand.
AATCGATTTTTCACAATTAAAACTTTCCGTTGGTGGGGGAATGGCCATTCAGCAATCTGTGGCAACTCGTTGGCACGAAACCACCGGTTGTAACATTATTGAAGGCTATGGAATGACAGAATGTTCGCCATTGATTGCCGCTTGTCCAATCAATGTAGTGAAACACAATGGCACTATTGGTGTTCCCGTGCCGAATACGGATATTAAAATCATCAAAGATAATGGCGAAGAAGCTCAACTTGGTGAACCAGGGGAGCTTTGGGTGAAAGGCGAGCAGGTGATGCAAGGGTATTGGAAGCGTCCAGAAGCCACAGCAGAAGTGCTGAAAGACGGCTGGCTTGCCACAGGGGATATTGTGGTGATGGACGAATCTTATAGCTTACGCATTGTAGATCGCAAAAAAGATATGATCTTGGTTTCAGGCTTTAATGTGTATCCAAATGAAATTGAAGATGTGATTATGCTCAATTACAAAGTGGCAGAAGTGGTGGCTATTGGCGTGCCAAATGAAGTGTCGGGGGAAACCATTAAAGTATTTGTGGTGAAAAAAGATGAAAGTTTGACGCGTGATGAGCTACGCCAACATTGCCGCCAGCATCTCACCGGCTATAAAGTACCGAAAGACATTGAATTTAGAGATGAATTACCAAAATCCAATGTAGGTAAAATTCTGCGCCGCGTACTGCGCGATGAAGAATTAGCCAAACGACCAGCAAATTAAATTTGCTTAATTTACTTGAATAGCAACAAAAGCGGACGATTGTCCGCTTTTGTATTGTAAAAGTGATGGAATAAAATTATGCCAGCAATAAAAAAAGAAATCAAAAATCCACCGCATTTTCAAATAGTTACTTCGGATATTGTGCTAGCAGAAGTATGCCAGCGAGCAAGAGAGAAATCTTGCGTGGCATTGGATACGGAGTTTATTCGTACCCGAACCTTTTATCCTAAATTGGGGCTAATTCAGCTTTATGATGGTGAGCAGGTTAGTCTGATTGATCCGTTGGAGATTGATGATTTCTCTCCTTTTATTGATTTACTGGCTGATCAAAATGTGGTGAAAGTGTTGCACGCGTGCAAGGAAGATTTGGAGATTTTTCACCACTATTTCAAACAATTACCAACGCCGTTAATTGACACACAAGTGATGAGCCATTTTTTAGGCTTTGGTCGTTCAATGGGATTTGCCAGTTTGATTTATCATTATTTTGAGCTGGAATTAGACAAGGGCGCTTCACGTACTGATTGGCTAGCTCGTCCGTTGTCGGAAGTGCAGTTACGTTACGCTGCGGCAGATGTGTGGTATTTAATTCCTTTATATGAGGAAATGCAGCAACACTTGGCACAAACACCGTGGCAAAGTGCGGTGCAAAATGAGTGCGAATTTTTATTGGAAAAATGCCAAAAAACTAAATCACCCGATACAGCCTATTTAGATATTCCAAATAGCTGGAAACTGAATGAAAGGGAGTTGATGGCGTTAAAATTATTAGCCAAATGGCGTGTGGAAGAAGGAATAAAACGCGACATTGCCCTGAATTTTATTGTAAAAAGTGAGCATTTATGGCTTGTGGCAAAACATTTTCCTAAACATACTTCGGAGCTGCTTGATTTAGGCTTACTACCAATGGAAGTGCGGGTGAATGGCAAAAAAATGTTGCAGCTTGTTGAAAAAGCAAAACGCACAGCAAAAGAAGAATATCCGTCACGAATTGTTCGTTTGGTTGATGATCCACGTTATCGTTCTGGGCTAAAAATTTTGCAACAGAAATTAAAAGAAATTACCCCAGCAGAGCTGCCGATAGAAGTCATTTCAAGCAAACGTGGTTTAGAAAGTTTGATGAAATGGTGTTGGATAAAACAGCAAGATCCGAATGATTTACCTGATTTGTTACAGGGCTGGCGAAAAGAGTTTGGTGAAGTTTTGCTCAAATCTTTACAAAGCTTTTAACTATATTGCTTGGCAATTTCTCATTATAGGGATTAGAATAGCGCATTCTCATTGAGAATTATCTTATAGTATTTAGCTATATTATTTTGTCTATTATTGAAAGGAAAATGCAATGAATAAAATTATTAAATTAGGTACAGCGGTTCTTTTTGCTCTTTTTGTTGCGGCGTGTAATAAAGCGGATCCTGCAGCGGATTATCAGAAATTAGTTGAGTGGAGCGTGGCGAACCAACAAAGCCAAGCGGCTTTCCAGCAAGAATATATGCAAAAATTGTCATCAGGCGATGAAACACAAATTGCTGAAGCAATGAATGCGTTAAGCGCAAGAAATGCCGAAGTACAAAAAAGCTTGAATGCTTTAGATATTAAAAGCCCTGAAATCAAACAGTTAAAAGATAAAATGCAATCGGTATTAACCTTAACTTCAGAGCTTGCAAAAGACGGTTTAGCGTTAATGAACAATGCAACGCCTGAAGCCACTAAAGCGGTGCAAGAGAAAACAGAAAAAACCACTGCTGCAACTGTGGAGTTACAAAAACTTCAAGCTGAATTAGCAGAAAAATATGGTAAAAAAGCAGAGTAAAATCGCTTCATTATTTGTAAAGGCCGCCGTTAAGGCGGTTTTTTTATGCTTGAATTTATTGCAGCGAAGGGATTTGGCGAAATATCTTCTTAAAGAAGATAAATTTTAAAAGCAATGAGAAAAGGGATTTCCGTATTATTAGGTGTAGCAGAAATGTTTTTCTATGAAGCAAAAAAGTAAGAAACGCAAATTGATTAGAAAAATACTGAAAGTTGTTTATTTAATCAGTTAAAGAGAAATCATAATGAAAGATTTGCAATTCCCTGGGGCTTGGGGCATAATGCGGGCGTTCTGTTGCTAGATTTGGTGGCAGATGTTATGGAAACCTTCTCGGTTCCTCGCAACGAGGTCTGGTTTACCCGGTCAGGTTCGGAAGAAAGCAGCCAAAGTCAGATTTTTCGTGTGCCGAGATCAAGCTGGGAAGGTTTCCGCCCAGCTTTTCTTTTCTCAACTTTTTCTCTTAAATCAATCTTTCACTTTTTCAATTCAACTAAATTCTTTCCACTAATTGTTTGAAAAAGCCGTTTTCTTTTACCATTAAGGTTTGATAATTGCCTTGTTCGATCAATTTGCCATCATCAATAATGCAAAGATTATCAAATTGTTCAATCGCGGTAAGGCGGTGCGTTACCATAATTAAGGTTTTGTTTTGACAATGGGTGAGGATTAAACGCAGAATTTGACGTTCTGTTTCGCGATCTAAACCTTCGGTAGGTTCATCAAGCAGTAAAATAGGTGCTTGATTGAGCAATACGCGCGCTAAACCTAAACGGCGCTGTTCACCGCCTGAAAGCGGGCGGCCGCCATCGCCAAGCCATTGAGCTAAGCCTTGTTCTTGCTCTAGCAATTTGCCTAAGCCCACTTGGTTTAGCACGTCAATCATTGCCTCATCAGAAATCGGTTGCTGATTAGCCATCTGTAGATTATTACGCAAGGTATCGCTAAAAATATGCACACGCTGGGTTAAAAAGCACATCTGGTTGCGCAAACTTTTTTCGCTGTAGCTTTCAATTAGTTGATTGGCAAGGAAAATTTTTCCTTGGTAAGGATCGTAGTTGCGTACTAAAAGCTGTAATAGGGTGGATTTGCCACTGCCGGTTTTGCCTAGAATGGCAACTTTTTGTCCTTGTGGAATTTCAAGGTTGATGTTCTGTAGTGCAACATCTTTGCGCTCAGGATAAGTGAAACTCACTTGCTGAATGGAAAGATCAAGTGCGGTGTTTTTTTCGATAGTTTTTTGTCCGTTAAATTGTACGAGTGGCGTTTGTTCGGTGATTTCGGTAACCCGTTCGGCAGAAGCAATCACTTGCCCGATATGCAAAAATGCCGAACCCAAAGGCATTAAAATCTCAAAGGCAGCCAGTGCAGCAAGGGCAAATAGGGCGATAATCGCAGGGCTGTATCGATCACTACCAAAGTCGGCATTGGCGGCAAACCATAAGGTGAGCGCGAGCAAAATGCCATTGGCAAAAAGCACAAGTGCGGTGGAAAATCCGCTTAAATTGGCTTCTTTTTGTTGAAAGTGTTGCCATTGCTGTTCTGTTTCGTCCAGTTTTTGTTTGAGCGGTTTTTCGGCATTAAACAGCAATAATTCTGCTTGGGATTGGATATATTCCACAAATCGCGTGCGATAAACAGCGCGCGCTTGAGTGAGTTTATGCCCGAACTTTTGCCCTAAATGATAAAAAATTGTTGGCACAAGCAAGACAAGTGCGGTCAACATTGCACCAAAAAAGAGTGCGAGCGGAAGGTTAAAAAAGCTTAAGCCTAGGGTGAGAAAACCAATCACTAACAAAGCAGTGATAAAGGGCGCGAGCAAGCGAAGATAAAGGCTATCGAGCGTATCCACATCTGCCACTAAGCGGTTTAATAAATCACTGTTACGATAGCGATTTAGCACCGCTGGGCTTAGGGGAATGATCTTTTGGAACACTTGCACACGCAATTTAGCAAGAATTCTAAAGGTGGCATCGTGAGTAACGATTTTTTCAAAATAACGGGCTACGGTGCGTCCAATCGCCAATCCGCGCACGGTGGCTGAGGGATAGAAAAAATTGAATAATGTGCCAATGCCAGCCAAGGCGGTTGTGGCCAAGAACCAGCCTGAAACCGTTAATAAACCAATGCTGGCGGCAAGCCCTGTGATCATTAGGATTAAGCCTAAAAATAACACGAATTTGGCGTGCTTAAATAAACGTAAAAATGGTAAAAGTGTACGCATTAATTAATATCCTGTTTACGTTGTGCAAGAAGTTCTGCGAAAAATCCGTTATTTTGTAACTCAGCAAAATTGCCTTGTTGAACGATTTGTCCTTGTTGCATTACAAAAATGCAATCGCATTGTTTGAGATCTTCAATGCGGTGCGTGATCATCAAGGTGGTTTGTTCACGGCTAATTTTTTGCAAGGCGGAAAGCACCAGATTTTCTGACTGTGCATCAAGGCTGGCGGTAGGTTCATCAAGGAGCAATAAATGGCGATGACGCAATAAGGCGCGGGCAATGGCTAAACGCTGTGCTTGCCCCACGGAAAGGCCAATGCCTCCTTCTTTGATTTCGGCATCTAGCCCTAATTTATCGGTAAATACAGTAGCCTGTGCTTGTGGCAAGGCGCACTGAATTTGTTCATCGCTGGCTTGGATACCGCCTAAGAGCAGGTTTTCGCGAATCGTACCTTGTAATAACAAGGGATTTTGTCCCACCCAAGCAATCGCACTGCGCCATTGGGTTTTATTAATTTGATTGAGTTCAATGCCATTAATTTTCAGGCTGCCTTGATAGTCTAAAAAGCCGAGTAGGGTATTGATTAATGAAGTTTTTCCTGCGCCACTTTGCCCGACTAACGCCGTATGACTTTTAGCTGGCAGATGAAAATTAAGGGGGTGGGTGAGGGGTTTGCCCTGTGGCGAGAGTACCACCAGATCTTGCGCGGAGATTTCAACTGTTTCATTTAACGTGAAATCTTGGCTTGCTTTTGCTTCATTTAAAATAGGCTGTTCTAAAAATTCCACAATGGCATCAGCTGCACCAATGGCGGCTGCGCGGTCGTGATAATAAGTGCCAAGATCACGCAAAGGCTGATAAAACTCTGGGGCTAGAATTAAGCAGAAAAAGCCGATAAATAAGGTGATAGGCGTGCCATAAGTGCCGAAATCAAGCTCACCTAAATAGCTAAAACCAAAATAGACGGCCATTAGCGCAATGGAAATCGAGGTGAAAAATTCCAACACCGCAGAAGATAAAAACGCCATTTTCAGCACGTCCATTGTGGTTTCGCGGAAATCTTCCGTGGCTTGTTCAATATGTGCGGTTTGTTCTTCCGTTTTATTGAATAAGCGTAAGGTTTCCAGCCCGCGCAGGCGATCTAAAAATTGACCACTTAATTTTGCCAAGGTTTGCATATTTTTTTGGCTGCTGTCTGCGGCGGCGATCCCAACCAAGATCATAAAAATTGGCACAAGGGGAGCAGTAACGAGCAAAATGAGTCCCGCCGCCCAATTTAGCGGAAAGACGGCAATTAAAATAATAAACGGAACGATCACCGAAAGGGCTTGTTGAGGTAAATAGCGTGCGTAGAAATTATGTAGATTTTCCACTTGTTCTAACATTATGCTTGCCCAACTGCCAGCGGGTTTTTGGTTAATCATTGCTGGGCCAACTTGATGTAATTTGGTGAAAATTTGTTGGCGAATAAAATGTCGTAATTTTTGACCGCACTTGAAACCAAGGCGTTCGCGCCAATACAAAATGATCGCACGCAAGCCAAAGCCGATTACTAAGGCGATAAAATAACCGATTAAATTTTCTCTTGCGGTTTGCGCCATAATGAGCTGATGTAATAGGGTGGCGAGCAAGTAGGTTTGTGCAACTAAGATCAGAGATGAAAGGCTAGCCAATAAAATATTTAGGCTAAGTAACTTTTTTATGGGTTTTTGTTGGGCGCGTAGCCATTTTTGTAGGTGTCGTTGGCGAGCTTTATCCATAATTCTGCGTAAAAGGGTTAAGTAAGATAATAAGGAAAAAAGAAAAGCGGTGCATTACGGTAATAATGCACCGCTTAGGCTTATTCTTGGCTATCTAAGAAGCGTTCTGCATCTAAGGCTGCCATACAACCTGTGCCAGCAGAGGTAATGGCTTGGCGGTAATTGTGATCCATTACGTCACCTGCGGCAAAGACGCCCTCTACTGATGTGGCGGTGGCGTTGCCCTCTAAACCTGATTTCACCACGATGTAGCCATTATTGAGTTCAAGCTGACCAGCAAAAATCTCTGTATTTGGCGCGTGGCCGATTGCCACGAACATTCCATCTAATTTGAGTTCTTCCGTTTCACCTGTTTGGGTATCTTTTAAACGAATGCCCGTTACCCCCATATTGTCGCCTAGTACTTCATCTAAAGTGCGGTGGGTATGTAGGATAATTTTTCCTTCCTCCACTTTTTTGTATAGACGATCCACTAAGATTTTTTCTGCGCGGAAGCTATCACGGCGATGCACTAAATGTACTTCAGAAGCAATATTGGCTAAGTAAAGGGCTTCTTCCACCGCGGTGTTTCCACCGCCAATCACCGCTACAGGTTTATTGCGATAGAAAAAACCATCACAAGTAGCACAAGCGGAAACCCCACGACCTTTGAAAGCTTCTTCAGAAGGCAAGCCGATGTAGCGTGCAGATGCGCCTGTGGCAATAATTAATGCATCACAGCTAAAACTTTGTACATCGCCATAAAGTTTGAATGGACGGGAAGAAAGATCCACGCGGTTAATGTGATCGAAAATAATCTCGGTATCGAATTTCTCCGCGTGTTGCAACATTCTTTGCATTAACTCAGGGCCTGTGGTATCAGCAAAATCCCCTGGCCAGTTTTCGATTTCTGTGGTGGTGGTGAGCTGTCCACCTTGTTGTAAGCCTGTAACGAGAACGGGGCTTAAGTTAGCGCGTGCCGCATAAATTGCCGCAGTGTAACCCGCAGGGCCTGAACCTAAAATTAACAGTTTGCAATGTTTCATTTCTGACATAAAAATTCCTAGTTGATAAATCGTAAAAAATCTTCGCTATTATAGAGGCTTACGCCGTTAAATTCATTAATAGAGTAGTGAATAGAGCAATCGGCGGTATTTATTGGTAATCGGATCATTATTGCCAATAGCAGCCAGAATAGATAAAAACTCTTGTTTCACTTCGCCATTCAGCACGCCTAAATCTTGTTTTAATAAGCCGAATAATAATTCCAAGGCTTCTTCATTGCGGTGCGCTTGGTGTAGCTGTAACGCCAGTTTTAAGGCCACTTCAGGGCTTGGATTGTTGGCGTATTCAGCTTGTAACTGCTGAATTTCTGGCGTGTCTGCCGCTTTAATTAATAATTCAATTTGCGCTTGCAACCCTTGCCAACGGCTATCGTGATCTTGCAATGGAATGCGGTTTAAAATTTCCTGCGCTGGTTCAACGCGTTTCATCGCGATATAGGTTTCTGCATAAAGCAGGGCAATATCGCTGTTTTTGTGATCGGAAAGTTCCCACGCTTCTTTTAGCAATGGCAAGGCTTGTTCATAGTTTTCATTTGCAAGAAAATCTAACGCTTGGGTAAATTTGATCTCTTCTTCTTTTGGCAAGATCAGGCTTAAATGTTGCTCAAGAGTGACATCATCTAATGCCCCTTGGAACGCATCAAGAGCTTGCCCATCTTTAAATAAATAGGTGGTCGGCAAGGCTTGAATACGAAACTGCGCCGCGACCATTTGTTCGGTTTCACAGTTAATTTTGCCTAATAAAAATTGCCCTTGGTATTTTTCCGCATAGCGTTCTAGCACGCTCACAAACGTATTAGATTCCTCGTGGCTTGGCGCATAAAACACTAAAGCAACAGGTTTTTGTTGGGTTTGTTGCAAGATCTCGGTGAGATTTTGTTCGGTAACATCAATAATATAAGCTGACATTTTCACTCCAGGTTTCACGCTAATTTGAGTTACAAAAATTGTCATTGATTGTAACAAAAGTGCGGTGGTTTTGGGAAAAAATTTAATACATTGACTAGAGACTAGGATTTTATTTATTGTCAATGCTAATTAAAAGATAAAACAAAAGAACTTAGCCTTATAGGCTAAGTTCTTTGAGAAAGGCATGCTTTTATTTATTGCACCAACAAATAAAAATTCGTTTTACCACGCAAAATATTTAACGCGATAGTAGAAGGTTTATCTTTGAGTGATTTACGCAGTTGGTCTAGGTTCTCAACGGGTGTGCGGTTTATGCCGATAATCACATCACCGTCTTTTAAGCCTAGGCGTTGGGCGAGGGATTTATCCTTAATTTTGCTAATTTCAACGCCTTTTTGTCCTTTTGCATTATAGTTGCTTAACTCTGCGCCTTCTAAGGCTGGGAGAAGGTTTGTTGCGCTGGCTTTGGCTTCTTCATCTGGTTGTAAGGTAACGGAAGTGGTGTTGGATTTACCATCGCGTAAATAGGTTAATTCCACGTTTTTACCTGCACCAGTGGTGGCGATTTTGGCTCGCAATTCGGCGAAGCTGGATAGTTTTTGACCGTTAATTGCCGTGATCACATCACCGGCTTGTAAGCCCGCTTTTTCTGCGGCAGAATCTGGCAATACTTCACTTATGAATGCGCCTTGTTGTGCATCAATTTTGAGGGCTTTGGCTAAATCAGCATTGAGTTCAGCCCCTTTAATGCCTAATAATCCACGGCGAACTTCGCCAAATTCAAGGATTTGTTTCACAAGGCTGTTTGCCATATTGCTTGGAATAGCGAAAGCGATCCCAGCATTTCCCCCACTCGGTGAGATAATGGCGGTATTGATGCCGATTAATTCGCCATTAAGGTTAAGCAATGGGCCACCAGAATTGCCTTGGTTTACCGCAGCATCAGTTTGAATGTAGTTTTCATAGCTACCGCGCTCTGAGCCAGTTGAGCGTCCAAGAGCAGAAACAATCCCTGAGGTTACTGTTTGCCCTAGACCAAATGGGTTGCCGACTGCCACGGTGTAATCACCAACGCGTAGTTTATCGGAGTCAGCCATTTTGATTTCAGTAAGATTTTTCGGATCTTCTAGCTGAATTAAGGCAATATCGGAAAGCTCATCTGCGCCCACTAATTTCGCTTTAAATTCGCGTCCGTCTTGTAATTTCACGGTGATTTTATCTGCTTGATCAATAACGTGATTATTGGTTAGCACATAACCTTTTGCGGCATTGATAATCACACCAGAGCCGAGCCCTTTGAAGCTACGCGGAGCGTTGTTCTTAAAAATATCCGGCCCGAAGAAAAATTTGAATTCTTCAGGAATATCGTCATTTTGGAAGCGTGCTTTTTGTTTTCCTTCCACCGCAATGGAAACGACGCTAGGTAGAACTTGCTCTAACATTGGCGCTAAAGTAGGCGCGCCAGAAAGCGTGCTTGGTGGGGGCAATGTCGCCGTTGCGTTCACCGAAGTGCCAAGCACAGTTAAGCCAAGAGCGATACTCGTTAATAAAAAATGTTTTCTTTTCACTTCATTTCTCCATTTCGTTACTAAGTGTCATTTTAAAATAAGAACAGATCTCAATTTTTAAAGGGATCTATCGCTATTTTCTTTCATTGCTGAAAGCGTGTTTGTTGTTTTGCCTAAGACAAAGAAAATAAAAAATTGTTCGTGAAAATTGTATGGTTTTTGAGAAATTACAAAAAAAGAGGTAAATGACTGGATCTTTTTAAATTAGCCCACATTTTTATTAAATTTTAACTTTTCGTGAAAAACAAAGTGCGGTGGAAATTTTCTGTGATTTTTCTCACATTTTTAAAAATTTGGTGTTTTAGATTTTGATTAGATCGGTTATTTTTTATTTATCGAAACGTTTCGATAAAATTTTTATAAGGTTTTGATATGGTTTTTAGGGAGGCAATATGAAGAAAACAGGAATTTTGAATGCATCGCTATCATTGCAAATAGCGCAGCTAGGGCATACGGATTTTTTAACGATTTGTGATGTAGGCTTACCCATTCCAGTGGAAATGGAAACCGTAGATCTTGCCTTGCGTGCAGGGATTCCGAGTTTTTTATCGGTTTTTGATGCCGTAGTAGGCGAATGTTTTGTGGAGCGAGTGATTTTAGCCAAAGAAATTGAATACCAAAATCCGAGCATTCATCAAGCGTTATTGCAGAAACTTGAACAATTAGCGCGACAACAAAACAACGAAATTACAGTGGATTATGTATCCCACGAAGAATTTAAAGCCTTGAGCCAAGAGAGCAAAGCTATAGTGCGTTCGGGCGAATGTACGCCTTATGCCAATATCATTCTTGTTTCAGGTGTACCATTTTAAGGGGGCGTGATGAAACCCATTTTAAGATTAGACAACATTTGTAAATCCTTCCCCGGCGTGCGTGCATTGCATAATGCAAGCCTGTCCGTTTATGCGGGGCGAGTGATGGCATTAATGGGCGAAAATGGCGCAGGCAAATCAACCTTGATGAAAATTCTCACCGGGATTTATCAGCAAGATAGCGGAGAGATTTATTTTCACGGAGAGAAAGTGCGGTATAAAAATCCGAAATTTTCTCAGTTAGCGGGAATCAGTATTATTCATCAAGAACTCAATATTATTCCTAATTTAACCATTGCCGAAAATATTTTCTTAGGGCGAGAGTTTACCCATAAATTTGGCGGTATTGATTGGGCTAAAATGACGGAAGAATCCGCAAAATTGCTACAACGTTTGAAAGTGAAACATCAGCCTTCAACACCTGTCGCAAAACTTTCCTTAGGTGAGTTACAAATGATTGAAATCGCCAAAGCATTAAGTTTTGATGCCAAGGTGATTATTATGGACGAGCCAACCGATGCTTTAACCGATTCTGAAACTCAAGCCCTGTTTGACGTCATTCGAGAATTGAAAGCGGAAGGTTGTGGGATCGTATTTATCTCTCACCGTATGCAAGATATTTTTACCATTTGTGATGATGTAACTATTTTACGCGATGGTGAGTTTATTGCAGAAAGTGAGCTTTCTGCCATTAATGAAGAACAGCTTATTGAACTCATGGTGGGGAGAAAGCTGGAAGAACAATATCCCCATCTTGATAGCCCTATTGGTGAGCCAGTATTACGCGTGCAAAATTTGACTGGGCAGGGGGTTAATAACGTGTCTTTTCAGTTAAATCGTGGTGAAATTCTTGGCGTGTCAGGTTTAATGGGGGCAGGCAGAACGGAATTGATGAAGCTCATTTATGGTGCGTTACCGAAAAAGAGCGGTGAGATTTTTCTATATAATCGTGCTTTGACGATTCGTTCCCCGCAAGATGGCTTAAATAATGGCATTGTGTATATTTCTGAAGATCGTAAAGGTGATGGCTTGGTGTTGGGAATGTCAATTAAAGAAAATATGACACTCACCGCATTAAAGCAGCTCACTAAGAATGGGGCGATCGATCATCGAGCTGAAAAAATGACCGTCAATGATTTTATTCTACTGTTTAATGTGAAAACGCCTTCAATGGATCAAAAGATCGGTTTGTTATCAGGCGGTAATCAGCAAAAAGTGGCGATTGCCAAAGGGTTAATGACACGGCCTGATGTCTTAATTTTAGACGAGCCAACCCGTGGTATTGATGTGGGGGCAAAAAAGGAAATTTATCAGTTAATCAATAAATTTAAAGAAGAAGGAATGAGCATTATCGTGGTTTCTTCCGATATGCCAGAAATTATTGGTATGAGTGATCGTGTTTTAGTGATGAATAATGGTGAAATTCGTGGTGAATTCTTGCGTGAAGAAGTGAGCCAAGAAAAACTCTTAACGGCCGCTATTACGCAACAGCATTAAAAGGATAAATTATGACAACAACAAAATTAAAAAATTTCCTGATTGAGCAACGTTCAATTTTGGCTTTAATTGTCTTGATTGTAATTGTTTCTAGCATTAATCCGAATTTTTTCACAATGGATAATTTGCTGAATATTTTGCGTCAAACCTCAGTCAATGCCATTATCGCAGTGGGAATGACCTTTGTGATTTTAACTGCTGGGATCGATCTTTCAGTGGGATCGGTATTGGCATTAACGGGTGCGATTGCCGCCTCACTGGTGAACCTTGATTTATCTATTTTCATTGTAATTCCCCTTGTTTTGCTCTGTGGCACATTATTAGGTGGCATCAGCGGAGTGATTATCGCGAAAGGTAAAGTTCAGGCTTTCATCGCCACCTTGGTAACAATGACCTTATTGCGTGGCGTAACAATGGTTTATACCGACGGGCGACCAATCAGCCTCGGTTTTTCTGATGTGGCAGATCAATTTTCTTTCCTTGGAACAGGGTATTTATTCAATATTCCTTTCCCAATTTGGTTAATGGCAATTATTTTCCTTGTTGCTTGGTATATCTTAAAACATACCCCAATGGGACGTTATATTTATGCCCTAGGTGGCAATGAATCGGCAACCCGTTTATCAGGCATTAATGTGGATAAAGTAAAAATATTCGTGTACGCAGTAAGCGGATTTTTAGCCACCGTTGCAGGATTGATTGTGACTTCAAGATTATCTTCTGCACAGCCAACTGCGGGTGTGTCCTATGAGCTTGATGCGATTGCCGCAGTTGTTGTCGGTGGCACAAGTTTAATGGGCGGAAAAGGGCGTATTTTTGGCACATTAATTGGTGCATTGATTATTGGATTCTTGAATAATGCGTTGAATTTATTAGATATTTCTTCTTATTATCAAATGATTGCAAAATCAATCGTTATTTTGGCAGCTGTACTTACCGATCATTTTTTCAGTCGAAAAAATGCTTAACTTAAACTCACCTAATGAAAGGAGATGTGTATGAAAAAATTAACGTTACTGGCGTCTGCAGTGATTCTTGGTTCGGCTGTTAGCCAAGCGGTAGTGGCAAAAGAGACCATTGCATTAGCCGTTTCAACTTTAGATAATCCGTTTTTTGTTACCCTAAAAGAGGGGGCTGAAAAAGAAGCGGATAAATTGGGCTATAATCTTGTGGTCTTGGATTCACAAAATGATCCAGCGAAAGAGCTGGCAAATGTTGAAGATGTCACCGTACGAGGTGCAAAAGTATTACTGATTAACCCAACGGATTCCACCGCAGTAGCGAGTGCGGTGCGAATGGCAAATCAAAAAAATATTCCTGTGATTACCTTAGACCGTGGTGCAGCACAAGGCAAAGTGGTGAGTCATATTGCTTCTGATAATGTGGCTGGTGGCAAAATGGCAGGGGATTTCATCGCAGAAAAATTGGGAGATAATGCGAAAGTCATTCAATTAGAAGGCATTGCTGGAACGTCCGCTGCGCGTGAACGTGGTGAAGGTTTTAAACAAGCGGTAGAAGCACATAAATTTGACGTATTAGCCAGTCAGCCTGCAGATTTTGATCGCACCAAAGGCTTAAATGTAATGGAAAACTTGCTCACTGCGCAACCAAATGTGCAAGCGGTATTTGCTCAAAATGATGAAATGGCACTCGGTGCAATTCGAGCTGTTCAAGCGGCGAATAAATCTGTGTTAATTGTTGGGTTTGATGGTACAGATGATGGCGTAAAAGCAGTAAAAAGTGGCAAGTTGGCTGCGACTATTGCCCAACAGCCAGAGTTAATCGGTGCATTAGGCGTGCAGACGGCTGACAAGGTGATTAAAGGTGAAGCTGTTGAAGCACAAATCCCTGTGCCATTAAAAGTGGTCAGTCAATAATCTTTTGATTATTCAAGGCGGATTTTCTATTCGCCTTGAATTTCACTTTTGTATATTGAGTGTATTGCCAAATATTTTTCGTGTAATCAGGTTTCGTCAATGTATTTCGCAATATGCACAAAATATAAGTGCGGTGCTTTTTTTCGTGATTTTTATTAAGGAATAACTATGCACAATTCAACCCTAACCATTCTCGGCAGTATTAACGCCGATCATCTTATTCAAGTGTCACATTTTCCACAGCCGGGGGAAACCTTGTCGGGACGTAATTATCAAGTGGTGTATGGCGGAAAGGGCGCAAATCAAGCGGTGGCAGCAGCTCGCTTGGGGGCGAAGGTGAATTTTATCGCTTGTGTAGGAAATGACGATATTGGGCGGGAGATGAAAAAATCTTTCGCTCAAGAGGGAATGAATACGGCGGCAATTTCTGAAGTTACACAGGCTCGCACAGGGATTGCAATGATTCAAGTGGCAGACAGCGGCGAAAATAGCATTGTGATTTCCGCGGGGGCGAATGCTTATCTGAATGCTGATAGGGTACAGTCTTTCGCTCATATTATTGAGCAGAGCGATGCCTTGCTGATGCAATTAGAAACCCCCTTAGACGGTGTGCTGTGTGCCGCGAAATTAGCGAAACAAGCAGGTAAGCAAGTGGTGCTAAATCCCGCGCCTGCACAGCCACTACCTGATGAATTGTTGGGGCAGCTAACAATGATTACGCCAAATGAAACAGAAGCGGAAATTCTTACAGGCGTGAAAGTGGTGGATTACCAAAGTGCGGTGCAATCTGCGCAAGTTTTTCATCAAAAAGGGGTGGAAATGGTATTGATTACCTTAGGTGCGAAAGGGGTTTTTGTCAGCCATCAAAACCAACAAGAAATCGTGCAGGGCTTTGTGGTGCAGGCAACAGATACCACCGCCGCCGGGGATACCTTTAATGGCGCGTTGATGACGGCATTATTAGAGGGCAAATCATTAAATCAAGCCATTCATTTTGCCCAAGCTGCCGCAGCAATAAGTGTTACCCGTTTAGGTGCACAAACCTCCATTCCTACTCGGCAAGAAACGCTCGATTTTTTGGCTCAGCATCATTAGAATGACAAGCATTTAGTGATCAACATTTGAGAAGTCATTATGGCAACAATGAAAGATATTGCACGCATCGCACAGGTTTCGACCTCCACCGTGTCGCACGTGATTAATAACACGGGCTATGTGAGCGATGCAATGCGAGAACGCATAATGAAGGTTGTCAAAGAACTGAATTATCGCCCTTCCGTCTTGGCGAGAAGTTTGAAAATCAAGCAAACCAAAACCTTAGGTATGCTGGTTACCGCAACCAACAACCCTTTTTTTGCGGAAGTGGTGAGTGGTGTTGAGCAATATTGTAATCAGCACGATTATAATCTGATTATTTCAAGTCTAGATGGCAATGAAGATCGCTTAGAGCAAAATATTCAAACGCTGATTCAAAAACAGGTGGACGGCTTGTTGTTAATGTATTCTGATAGTCGTCATTCCTTTCTTAAACAGCTTGATGTTGCCTTGCCAATGGTGATTATGGACTGGTGGCCAACGGCATTAAGTGCGGATAAAATTTATGAAAATTCTGAACTTGGTGCATATCTTGCGACAAAATGCTTAATTGAGCAAGGGCATAAAGCGATTGCGATTATCACCGGAAATCTGAATAAATCCCTCGCACAAAATCGTTTACAAGGCTATAAAAAAGCCTTAAACGAACATCAGTTAGCCATTCGTGATGAATGGATTATCGAAAGCCATTTTGATTTTGAAGGTGGCGTGGAAGGAATGAAAAAGCTGTTACAAGCGGGCAAACGGCCTACGGCTGTGTTTGCGTGCAGCGACACGATTGCAGTGGGTGTTTATCAAGTGGCGTGGCAAAATGGTTTGCGTATTCCGCAAGATCTTTCTGTGATTGGCTATGATGATATTACCCTGGCGCAATATCTCGCCCCACCGCTCACCACCATTCATCAACCTAAAGCAGAATTAGGCAAACTTGCGGTGGAAACACTGTTAAAACGAATAAATAATCCAGAAAAAACGGTTCAATCTATTTTATTAGAGCCGAAATTAATCTGGCGGGATTCTGTGCAGGCTTTAAGAAAATAAATATACCTCTTTTTTATTAGTGTTGAGATTTACTTAGCAAAAAAGCACGCCTATAATCAAAAGGATTTTATCATCTGTATTCAGGAGGAAATTATGGCAGACATTGAAACGCCAAGACGAAATTGGCTACAAAAAATTGAATATATTGGCAATAAATTACCCGACATTACAATGTTGTTTATTTATGCGCTAATTGTATGTTGGTTGCTGTCTTGGGGGCTTTCTTATTTTCATTTTGATTATATCCACCCCATTCAAAAAACACCGATTCAAATCACCAATCTTTTCCAATCTTCTGAAATTGCAACCTTTTTCTCATCACTCACCAAAAATTTTGTGAATTTTCCACCCTTAGGTATTACTATTGTTGCGACTTTTGGCATTGGGATTGCTGAGGCGAGTGGTTTTATTAATGTAGGTTTGAGCCGTGCGTTAAGTATTATTCCAAAGAAAATAGTTACACCAGCCGTAATTATCATTTCTGTATTCGCTCATCTTGCAGCAGATTCTGCTTATGTGATTTTAATGCCTATTTCTGCATTGATTTTCTATTCCGTAGGTAAACATCCTTTAGCAGGAATTGCAGCTTCATTTGCTGGCTTAGCGGGAGGCTTTTCCGCCAGTTTTACGCCCTCGATTATTGATCCTATTATGCAGAGTTTCACGCAGAGTGCCGCGCGTATTTTAGATCCGAGCTATGATGTGAATGTGCTGTGTAATTATTTTGTGAGTTTAGGTAGCACAGTCTTTGTGATCCTAACTTGTTGGTATATTACAGATAAAATTATCGATCCACATTTAAAACGCACAATGCCTATTGATAAGGATTTAGATAGCAAAGACACCACAATTAACCCACCAACTGCACAAGACTTAAAAGCCTTTCGCTGGGCATCGTTGGTGCTGTTGTTAATGGTGGTGGGATTGTTTTTATTGGCGTATCCTGAAAACTCGTTATTGAGAGCGTCAGATGGTTCATTGACTAGTCCAAAATCGCCGATTATGCAAATGATTGTGCCATTATTGCTGATTTTCTTTGCAGTGCCTTCTTTGGTTCACGGCATTATTGCAGGCACATTTAAAGATACTCGCACAGTCACTAAAGCAATGGAGAAAATCACTTATACCCTTGTGCCATTTATTGTGTTTTCCTTTTTCTGTGCACAATTTTTGTATTCTTTTAACCGTTCAGGAATCGGCACATTGATTGCCTTATCCGGTGCTGAATTTTTGAAAGCCTTGCAAATGCCTGCGGGTATTACCGTGTTTGGGGTGTTAGTATTAACTTTATTGCTAAATATTATTATCACGTCCGCCACCTCAAAATGGGCAATTTTGTCGCCAATTCTCGTGCCAATGCTGATGTCAGTGAATATTTCACCCGAATTAACCCAAGCCGCATTTAGAATTAGTGATTCAGTAATGAATGTTTCAACGCCAATGTTTGCGTTTTATCCATTATTGATTTCTTATTGTCAGCGTTATTGTAAAAATACTGGCGTGGGAACGCTTTGTTCAATGATGATTCCATATACCATCGGCTTATTTATTGTGCTAACCCTTGTGTTATATTTGTTCTGGGGCTTAGGCATTCCGCTCGGTTTTGATAGCGGCTACACATATCCAAAAGCATAGCGAAAAGAGGGAGGCATTATGCAACAACAATTAATTGATCGTTTTTTTCGTTATCTTGCAATTAGCAGTCAAAGTGATGCAAGTAATCCCACTGTGCCGAGTAGTCAAGGACAGTGGGAAATGGCAAAGCTACTGGCGAAAGAATTGCAAGAATTAGGCGTACAAGATGTTGAAATTGACCAACACGCTAATGTCACAGGGGTACTCAAAGGGACTAAAGCGAATGCCACCGCCATCGGTTTTTGCGCCCATATGGATACCGTAGATGTTGCGCTATCGCCTCACATCTCACCGCAAATCCAAACCTTTAATGGACAGGATTTACAACTTAATGCGGAGCAAAATATTTGGCTAAAAGTTGCTGAACACCCTGAAATTTTGCCTTACCAAGGGCAAGAGATTATTTTTAGTGATGGCACGAGTGTATTGGGTGCAGATAACAAAGCGGCAATTGCAAATATTATGACCGCACTTTCAATAATTAAGCAAAATAACATTGCCACAGGGGATATTTATATTGCTTTTGTGCCAGACGAAGAAATCGGCTTGCGTGGCGCGAAGTTATTAGATCTCAACAAATTTAAACCGCAGTTTGCCTACACCATTGATTGCTGCGAGCTAGGCGAAGTAGTGTATGAAAACTTTAACGCCGCTTCTGCCAGCATAACCATTCAAGGCGTTAGTGCGCACCCAATGTCGGCAAAGAATGTGCTGATTAATCCTATTTTAGTCGCGCAAGATTTCATCGCCTTGTTTGATCGCAGCCAAACCCCAGAATGTACAGAAAACAAAGAAGGTTACTGGTGGTTTAATCATTTTGAAGCAAACCAAAGCCAAGCCGAGCTTAGCATTGCGATTCGAGATTTTGATAAAGCCCAATTTGAGCAACGCAAAGCTTTCATCGAACAAGCGGTACAACAAATCCAACAGCGCTACCCAAGAGCGGTGATAAATTGCAAAATTTCTGATATTTATGGCAATATCGCAAATAGTTTAGGTGAGGATCGCCGATCCATTGATTTATTATTTAATGCAATGGCGCAGATCAATGTAGCGCCAAAAGTGATCCCAATGCGCGGCGGCACAGACGGCGCAGCCCTGTCCGTAAAAGGCATCACCACCCCAAATTATTTCACTGGCGCACATAACTTTCATTCTCGTTTTGAATTTCTGCCCGTTAAATCTTTCGTGAAATCTTGTGAATTGACATTGAAGTTGATTGAGTTGGCTGCGGAGTAAACGAAAAAGAGCAGGGGAAACCTGCTCTTTTTTCTTATATACATTAAATCAATGTATCCACTTTCGCTCTAGCTTGTTCTTGCGATTTTGCCGCGACTTCTGCACCAGAACCTACGCCTTCCACATAAACAAAATCAACATCATCAATGCCGATAAAGCCAAGGAACGTTTTTAAATAAGGGGTGATAACATCTGTGGCTTGTCCTTGATGCACACCACCGAAAGAGGCTAAAACGATCGCTTTTTTACCTTTCACTAAGCCTTCAGGGCCGTTTTCTGTGTATTGGAACGTAACACGCGGACGAGCAATGAAATCAATGTAGCTTTTTAATTGAGTTGGAATATTAAAGTTGTACATTGGCGCATTGATGATAATGGTATCCGCATCTTTTAATTCCGCCACTAACTCATCGGAAAGGGCGAGCAATGCTTTATCCTGTTCTGTTTTTGGCTCACCACGCAAGGCATTGGCAGCAACGCCATCAAAGTGTGGCAATGGATTTGCGTCTAAATCACGCACAACCACCTCTGTGCCTGCGGGTAATTTTGATACAAGATAGTCCGCAAGTTGATTGGTTTGTGAATAATCGCCGAGAATACTCGATTTTAAAACAAGAACTTTTGACATAATAAATCCTTAAACTGTGTTTATCATAAAGTGCGGTCATTATAGAGCGAATTTTTTCTAGAACAATGGTAGAAAAGGAAAAAGATTTTTTCTTAATGGTAAATAATCAGCGGAAAATTGCACTTTGCCAGAAATGCTTTATGATCGCATTTTGATTTTTATTTAACAAAAAGGACAGCTTATGTGGTCAGAATTAGCAATGGGCTATGGCTTATTTATTCTAGAAATTCTTACGGTGTTATTGATTATCGCAGGGATTGTCGCGATGATTATGGCGTTTAAACAGAAAAAATCTCACCAAGCAGGGGAGTTGGTGATCACCGATTTATCACAAGAATATGAAGAAAACACCAAGCGTTTGGCGGAGTTTCATCTTTCTGAAGATGCCTTAAAACAAGCGGAGAAAGCGCGTAAAAAAGAAGAAAAACAAAAAGCCAAAGCAGAAAAAGAAAAGCGTAAAAAAGGCGAGAATTCAGAAAACGAACGCAAGCCTCATTTATTTGTGTTGAGTTTTAAAGGCGATATTTCTGCGTCAGAAACCACCGCACTTCGTGAAGAAGTGAGCGCCATTATCGCCGTCGCTAAACCAGAAGATGAAGTGTTGTTGCGTTTGGAAAGCCCTGGTGGCGTGGTACACGGCTATGGACTTGCGGCTTCTCAGTTAGCACGCTTGAAACAGCATCAAATAAAATTAACCGTAGTCGTGGATAAAGTGGCAGCCAGCGGTGGCTATATGATGGCGTGTGTGGCGGATAAAATTATTGCCGCACCTTTTGCTATTATTGGCTCAGTGGGCGTGGTGGCGCAAGTGCCGAATATTCATCGTTTACTGAAAAAACACGATGTTGATGTGGACGTGATGACAGCAGGCGAATATAAACGCACCGTAACCTTACTCGGCGAAAACACTGAAAAAGGCAAAGAAAAATTCCAGCAAGAGTTAAATGAAACCCATCAATTATTTAAACAATTTGTTGCACAACACCGCCCACAAATTGATGTGGAGCAAATCGCCACGGGGGAACATTGGTTTGGTCAGCAGGCACTAGGATTAAACTTAGTCGATGAAATTGCCACCAGCGATGATTTGATCTTACAAGCCATTAAAGACAAACTCGTGCTTTCAGTGAAATACACAATGAAAAAATCTCTTGTGCAGAAATTAGGAAAACAAGCTGAAGAAAGCGCAGATAATCTGTTGTTGAGCTGGTTGAAGCGTAATGAACGGACTTTGTACTAAGGGTAAAATATAAAAAACGTTATCTTTACATTATTTGACAAAAAACTTGTTGGATTTCGCATAGTAAAGGGTTTTGTTAATTTACTTTATTGATAATTAGCTTTACTATATAGCGCCGAACAAAAATGCCATTTGGGCATTCCGTTCATTTCCAAGTAATGATTTATTTATAGTGTTAAGGTAAAAATATGAAATTATCACATCTTTTATTCTCAGCTGTTGCTGCAACGACATTAGCAGCATGCGGAAACTTAAGTAAGGTTACTGATGAAGGTACATCAGAAGATCTAGTTTGGCCGAAAATTGAGGATTCTAAATTTAACCACGATGGTAGTCAATATGGCTCTTGGCCAAATTGGGATAATGTGCGAATGATTGAACGTGGTATGAATAAAGATCAAATTTATAACTTGATCGATCGCCCACATTTTGCAGAAGGCTTATTTGGTGTACGTGAATGGGATTATGTGTTTAACTACCGTGAAAATGGTGAACACAAAATCTGTCAATACAAAATTTTATTTGACAAAGATATGAATGCCCAAAGTTTCTTTTGGTATCCGAACGGCTGTAATGGTACGCTTTCATTTAGCCTAAAAGGTGATTTTTTATTTGATTTTAACAAAGATACACTTTCAGCTAAAGGGGAAGAGGTTGTTGATAATGTTGCGAAACAATTAAAAGCCTCAGGTGCTACACAGGTTAAAGTAGCTGGTTATACTGATCGTCTAGGGTCTGATAGTTATAATCTTAAACTATCACAGCGTCGCGCAGATCGTGTAAAAGCGCGCTTAATTTTGCAAGGTGTTACAGCGGATATTCAAGCAATTGGTTATGGTAAAGCAAATCAAATCAAGGCTTGTGATGGTATTCAAGGACAAGCATTAAAAGATTGTTTGCGTGATAATCGACGTGTAGAAATTTCTTCATCAGGTCAATTGTTAAAACAAACAGATTATAGTGAAAAGGCAGGTAAAATTGGTCCAGCTCCACTTTATACAAAATAAGTTATAAGCGAATGAAAAAGCTGATTTCAAATGTGAAATCAGCTTTTTTGTATTATATTTTTGCCTTATTTGTCATTCGGCTTAATCGCTAATAAATTGCAATTTAATTTACTGATAACGTGTTCAGCGGTGTTTCCTAGGAAAGCAGCGGAAAGACCTGTTCTGCCGATTGTGCCTAGCACTACCATTTCTGCCCCTAATTCTTTTGCTACTTCAGGGATAACATCTTCAGGGAAACCCTCTCTAACGTGAGTGTGATCTTCATCAATATTGAATTTTTGGCGTAAAGCTTTCATATTGATCAAATATTGTCCGCGGATACTATTGCTATAATCTGCGGTGCTAAATTCCGGTAAATCTATTGCCATATTGATCGGTGTTGGCGGATAAGCGGTAACAAGGTGTACATTTCCACGTTCCAAACTATCTGCTAAATCAATGCCGAGTGTAACTAATTCATTATTGAGTAAGTTATGATGTTCTTCATCATCGGATACATTAACGGCAACTAAAATACGGCGTTGATGTTTCCAATCTCCGTCTTTCACGATCATTATTGGCGCAGGGCATTTGCGTAATAGCTGCCAATCCATCGGGGTGAAAATTAACGAAGTAATGCTTTCTTTTTCCTGTGTATATTTCACCACAAGATCGTAGCTATTTTTTTCAACTTCTTCGGCGATGGCTTCAGCTTCATTGCTATTCCAAACTACCGTTGAATGAAATTCAATATTTGGATCAGCGTATTTGTCCAAATAGGGTTGGATTGCTTTTTGGCGTTGCTCAATAACACCTTGATGCATATTTTCACGTTCTTCTGAAGAAAGTAGTGCAGACATTTCATAAGATAAATCATAAACCGTCATAAAGGTGGTAATTTTTACCTTGCTTTCACTTTTTTGTTCTTTGACTAAACGTACCGCACGAGCAAGGGCATATTGCTTTTCATTTTCAGGATTTAACACAACCAAGATATTTTTAAATTTCATAACAACCTCCAAATGATGGCTAAGTGTCTTATAGCATAGAAAAGATTGGCAAGAATAACAAGTTAGAGTGGGAAAAAACGTGATCTAGTGCAACATATTGTTGCACTAGAAAGAGCAGAAAAGTAAATTAGCTCACCATTTGAATGCGCGTTTTAGTTACCCCCGCAAGTTGTGATAATTCTGCCATATTATTTATGGTGATGTATTTACCCTGCACGGATAACATACCTGATTTTTGGAAACGTCCTAGCAAACGGCTAATGGTTTCAACGGTTAAGCCTAAATAATTGCCAATATCGCCGCGAGTCATGGTTAAACGAAACTCCCGCGCTGAGAAACCGCGAGCGGAGTAACGGCGAGAAAGATTATGAATAAATGCGGCTAAGCGTTCTTCTGCATTCATTTTAGATAATAAGAGGATCATTTCTTGATCGCTTTTAATTTCACTACTCATTAAGCGCATAATTTGTTGGCGCAATTTTGGCATTTTGCCTGATAAATCATCTAAAATATCAAAAGGGATTTCACACACCATTGCGGTTTCCAGGGCTTGTGCAAAACTTGGGTGCTGCATATTGGTAATTGCGTCAAAGCCAACGAGATCACCGGGTAAATGGAAGGACGTAATTTGTTCTTCGCCTGTTTCACTAATAGTGTAAGATTTGATAGTGCCAGAACGGATAGCGTACAGAGAAGTAAGAGGATCGCCAGCTTGGAATAAGACTTGAGATTTTTGAATAGGTTTTTTGCGTTCAATAATGTTATCAAGCTGATCTAGTTCGTGTTCATTTAATGTGAAAGGAATACAGAGTTGGCTGATACTACAATCTTGGCAGTGAATGGCACAGCCGCCGGATTGAACACGACGCCCAATTTTACTGTCATTAGCTAAAATCTTCATTTAATCCTCAAATAACTCGGTAAAGCAGAAAAAATCATATAAAATTGATCTAACGCAAGAAATGATACCACTAAATGGTAAAATTAAGAAGTTTTAAATAGTTAAATAATTGTTAAGGAAATAATAATGGCAACAGAAAAACTCACCAAAAAACGTTTAATCCAAATTATTTTAATGCTCTGCGTACTACTTTCCGCATTTTTCTACCGCACTTGCCATTATGAAAAAATCCAAAGTGCGGTGGAAAATCAGCAAGTTTCTGAGTAGCATTAGGGAAAATAATTAGGATTAAGGCTTAGATTTATAACTAGTAGTCCTAAAAGATTAAGTTTGCAAAGAAGTTTTGCTATAATTACACTGTTTATTCTTGATTGTATTTTAAACAAATGATGCAGTTTCAATTTTTAGAAAGTTGTTTCAATGGTATAACTCATCAGTTTGCTTATTTTAGCATTTCTCACATAGATTATGTTATGGACTTTACCTCTGATGCTGATATTGTTGCCAACTTAGTTGATGATCCGCAAATTTATGCGTTGCTCAACGGTAAAAGTGTGTATACAGTGAAGTTTGCTGTAAAAGAATATTATGAAAGTGACGAAAATGATATCGATCTTTATGCTCCACCTAAGAATTATAAGTTCAATAAGAAGGAAATAAATTGTCTTAAGGAGCAACTAGAAACACTGTTTTATCAACATTATTTGAATTATAAACCGGATTGTTATTTTTTCATTGGTGAAAGACCTTCTCTTGTTAGAATGTATCAAAAAATGTGTGATAATCGACACCCTATTATGTTAGACTTTAAACCTATTACACAGTTAGGCAATAACAAAGATTGTTTTATCATAAAGACACCTTTATATGATGCGAGGATAAAATGAAAGAGAAAAAAATGACTGCCGTAGAATTGAAACGTAAAGCAATGCAGGCTTCTCGTTTGGCTTATCAACAGGCGAAAAAAAACCAAGAGTTAAAAGCAGTTGAGCGCATATAACATAATAAGAGAAAGCGAAATAAAAAAGGACTGATATTTCTATATATCAGTCCTTTTTACGTTTTAATGATAAATTATTCGTGATTCACAGCAAGTTTTGCAAGATCTTTATCCACTAAGAATAATCCTTTGCCGTCATCGCCAAGAAGATTTAGTTTATCTAAAATGCCGCTGAATAATTTTTCTTCTTCGTGCTGTTCTGCTACATACCATTGTAAGAAATTGAAAGCTGAGAAGTCTTTTTCTTCAAAGGTTCTGCCGACTAATTCATTGATTTTGCTCGTGATCAGCTTTTCGTGTTGGTAAGTGGTTTCAATCACTTGTTTTAATGAGCTAAATTCGTGCGGCGGCGCTTCAATTTCGCTAATGATTGGCAATGCGCCTGTTTCAGTTAAATAGGTGAACAATTTACGCATATGTTGCATTTCTTCTGCGGCGTGAGCAGATAAAAATTGTGCCGCTCCTTCAAAACCTTGCTGTTCGCACCAAGCGCTCATTTGTAAATATAAGTTTGAGGAATAAAATTCCAAATTCATTTGATCGTTTAATAAGTTAATGACGTTGTTTGATAACATTTTTCTCTCCTTTATTCTGACTATTCTAATGTGGCTAAATCGCGGTCAATGTAGTAAAGGGAACGTCCGTCCTCGCCGACTAAATTGAATTTATCAATAATGCTGCTGAACAATTTTTCTTCTTCGTGTTGTTCTGCCACATACCATTGTAAGAAATTGAAGGTAGAGTAGTCTTTGTGTTCAAAGGTAACTTCTACCAATTCATTGATTTTTGCGGTAACGAATTTTTCGTGTTCAAGGGTGATTTCAAACACTTCTTTTAAGGATTTGTAATCATTTTTAGGTGCTTCAATTTTGCCTAATAATGGCATACCTGTGGTTTCATTTACATAGGTGAATAATTTTTGCATATGCATCATTTCTTCATCGGCGTGGCGAAGCAAAAAGGCTGCGGCACCTTCATAGCCGTTTGCTGAGCACCAAGCACTCATTTGTAAATACACATTGGAAGAATAAAATTCCAAATTAATTTGTTCGTTTAGTTTTTTAATAATAGCGTCTTGTAACATAGCCACTCCTTTCCTTAATGGTCAATAAAATATAGTGGGCATAGTTTAACCAGTTTTTTCTTTTTTGCAACTAAAAATATTTGTAAGTTATTAATTTTTAAAGGGAATTTTAATAATAATTATTCTGTTTGAGAGAATCGTTCTTATTGCTAAATGATAATAAGTAAAGTGCGGTGAGAATTTGATGAATTTTTTCAGCCTGTATCACAACATACAGACTGTAAGTGAACGTTTAAGCAAGGGGAATGCTGGAGAAAAATACCAGTAAAATAGGCGGTACGATATTGGTTACAAATCCAAAACTAATGGCCAGCGGCACAACCTCAATGCCACCAGAACGTTGAATAATCGGCAAGGTGCAATCTAATGCGGTTGCGCCCGCCATTCCAACGGCGGTAGAGCGATAATTAAACATAAAAAAGGGAATAATGAACAAGCTGACAATTTCCCGTGAAAGATCGTTAAAAAACGCAATGCTGCCAAAAACAGGCCCCCAAGCATCATTAATCACCACGCTGGAAAGGGAATACCAGCCAAAGCCCGACGCAATGGCTAGGCCTTGTGTAACAGGTAAATCCAGCACATAAGCGGAAATAATCCCACCTAATAATGAAGTGAGAATAAAAACAAGCCCTGTATAAAGCCCACGCTTATTGAAGATGACTTCACGCAATGCAATGCCGTTATTACGCAGCTGAATGCCGACAAAAAAGATCAACAGCACTAAGGCATAAGTGCTTGTACTAAAAGGAAAAGCAAGCCATTCTTTGGTCAAAATCCCTACCACAAAACCGATCAACACCATTGAGCAAAGTTTGGCGCTGTCTAATAATAATCGCCCGCGCGAGGGTAAATCTTTGCCTAAATGGTTAAGTGGCTGTGGGCGCAGTTTGTCATACAGTATTAAGCCGAGAATATTGCAACCCTGAATGATTAAAGCAAAAGTGAAAGCAGAAATACCAATTAACGGTAAGGTGTTGGCAAGATCGTTCAAATGACCTAAAGACACGCCCATAATGAATAAAATCACATAGAGCAGCAGCATCACAATTTGATTTATACGCTGCAAAAGTGCGGTGTTTTTTGTCTTAAAAAAATACCCCAAACACATTGGGCCAAGGACGATAAGTAACCCTTCAAACACAGTTTTTTCCTTAAAATGATGAAATTATTGTGCTATTTTACGCAAGTGAACTGAAAATACCAAGTAAACCAAGGATAGAAGGAGCGGTGATGTATTTGCGTCAATTAGATATTGTAGGATTTCGTGGCATAAACCGTCTTTCATTTACCTTACAACCGAATATGGTGTTGATTGGTGAAAATGCCTGGGGGAAATCCAGTTTATTGGCGGCGTTGAGCTTAATTTTTAATGATGAGAAACGTCTTTATCAATTCCAAGCAACGGATTTTTATCAGGACGAAAATAATGCGTTTACGGCGAAAGAAATCACTCTTTTCTTTACCTTTAGCGTTCACCGTGAAGCCAAATCCTTAACGCATTTTCCTTATCAGCAACTGGCCATTTTTGATGATGAACCCTATGCCAAAATTTATTTTCAGATTACAGGAGAAATGCAAGGGGCAGAGATTATCACCACCTACCATTTTTTAGATGGCGAAGGGAATGTACTTAAGCTGGAAAATCCTGAGCAAATGGCAATGGCGTTAATTGCACAGCACCCCGTTTACCGTTTTCGTGATGCAAGGTTGAATTCATCAGTCAAGCATCAACATTTTTCAGCGTTGCCCTTGTTAGATGATCCTAAAGTCAATCGTGAAATTCAATCCACACTGCACTTGCTGCAACATTATTTTCTCAATCGTGCGATGGCGGCAGAATTAATGCAAGATACCACCGCACTTTGGAACGATGTGAAATCTCTTTGCCTAAAATTGCGTGAAAAACAGCATCATTCATTGCGCCATATTTTATTCCAACAATTAACCCAATTATTTGTTTCCGCCGATGAATTACGAGATTTTCACAGCTTGCGGCCGATTATTTTATTTGAAGATCCCGATGCCCGCCTGCACCCAAGAATGGTGGCGATTATTTGGGAGTTGGTCAGTTATTTGCCGATCCAACGTATCACCACCACGAATTCCGTAGAATTACTTTCACAAATCCCTTTACAGTCGATTTGTCGTTTAGTAAGAAACGCAGAGCGTACCCAAGCCTTTCAGCTTTCACATCAATTAAATAAAGAAGAATTACGTCGTTTGAGCTTTCATATTCGACATAATCGTAGCCTTGCATTATTTTCTCGAATGTGGCTGTTGGTGGAGGGCGAAACGGAAGTTTGGATTTTAACTGAATTGGCTGAATTGCTTGGCATTGATCTTGAGATGGAAGGCATCAGGATCGTGGAATTTGCCCAGTGTGGCTTGCGCCCTTTAATTCATTATGCCAAAGCAATGGGGATTGAGTGGTATGTGCTGACTGATGGCGATGAAGCTGGCAAAAAATATTCAGCAACAGCGAAAAGTCTGCTCAATGATAAGGAGCAGCCAGCAACGCGGCTTACTTATTTGCCGAAAAAAGACATTGAGCATTTTTTCTATTATGCTGGTTTTGAACAAACTTTTATACGATTGGCGCGTTGGCAAGATCATTCGCAGAAATATTTAGTTCATCGCATCATTCAACGTGCTATACAACGCACATCAAAGCCCGATCTTGCGGTGGCGTTATCCAATGAGATAAAACAGCGTGGGGTTGCGTCCATTCCGCGTTTGTTTAAACAGCTTTTCACGCGCGTGCTAATTTTAGCGCGTTCATCTTAAGAAATCGTCTAAGCTCGAACAAGCGAAGCGATAGAGAAAAATGACAGAAAAAAGAAAAAATAAGCGGCAATTAATGCCGCTTTATTTCGCTGATTTAGGCTAAACGGGGATTTTAATTTCCCGAATTTTCATTGTGAAACCGTCAATGAGCAATAATCGTCCACATAAATTCTCACCTATTTTCAACCGCACTTTGATTGCTTCAAGGGCTTGCATTGAGCCGACAATGCCCACCATTGGGGCAAGCACGCCTGTTTCCACACAGCTTAATGGCGCATTGCCGAAAAGCTGGCTAAGCTGGCGGTAGGTGGGTGTATTTTCTTCATAAGTGAACACGGAAATTTGCCCTTCCATACGGATTGCCGCACCAGAAATCAGTGGCGTTTTGCTTTGCTCACAACAACGATCTAGCTGATTGCGCGTTTCCACATTATCGGTACAATCTAGCACCACATCAACGTCTTGCAATAATGCGAGTAGAGCATCATCATCTAATTGTTGATTGATGGCTTCAAGCTCAACGTGCGGATTTAAACGCTGTAAACTGAGATTGGCGGATTCCACTTTGGGCATTGCCAGACGGCTATCATCGTGCAACACTTGGCGCTGTAAGTTAGACAAAGAAACGGTATCAAAATCCACTAAAATTAATTTGCCAATGCCTGCCACGGCTAAATATTGGCTCGCCGCACAGCCTAAACCGCCCAAGCCCATTATCAGCATTGTGCTTTCTTTCAGCGTTTCTTGCCCGTCAAAATCAATGGCTTTCAGCACAATTTGGCGATTGTAACGCAGTTCTTCTTCAGCAGTGAGTTCGATCATAATCAGCCTAATAATTCATTAATCCAATAATTCATTGAAAGGTTCAATAGTAACCATTTCACCCGCTTGCACGTTGCCACGTTCTGCTTCTAATACAATAAAACAGTTGCTTTCAATGAAAGCACTAAAGAGATGAGAACCTTGGAAACCCACGGCTTTTACTTCAAGTTGCCCTTGTGCATTGACCCAATAAAAACCACGTTGGAAATCTTTGCGACCCACGCCTTTTTTCAGATTTTCACTTGCGATTGCCTTAAGCTGTTGTGGTGCTTGCCATTGGCTATAACCACTGAGCTTGGCAATGGCAGGCTGCACTAATTGATAAAAGGTAACCAAAGCAGACACAGGATTGCCCGGCAAGCCGCAGAACCACGCCTTTTCTAATTTACCAAACGCAAAAGGTTTCCCCGGTTTCATTGCAATTTTCCAGAAATTAACCGTCCCTAGTTTTTCTAAAATCGTCTTGGTGAAATCCGCTTCACCCACTGACACGCCACCGCTGGTGATCACTAAATCCGCTTGTTCTTGCGCTTGCAAAAAGGCTTTTTCAAATAGCGCTTCATCATCAGGCAGTATGCCGAAGTCTAAAATTTCGCAAGGCAATTTTTCCAATAATAATTTCACAGTAAAGCGATTGGTATCGTAAATTTTACCGCTGCTCAATGGCTCGCCAACAGGAACTAATTCATCGCCAGTGGATAAAATCGCCACTTTCAAACGTGGAAATACAGGCACTTCAGCAATGCCTAAGGAAGCAAGCAACGGCAAGGAAAGTGCGGTGAGTTTTTCACCTGTTTTTAGCACTACGTCCCCTTGTTTAACATCTTCACCTGCTCGGCGAATATTTTGCCCTAATTTTGGCATTTCGTTGAAAGTAACCGTACCGTCTTCGTTAAGTTGCACATTTTCTTGCATCACCACCGCGTCTGCGCCAGCTGGGATCATCGCGCCAGTCATAATTCGCACCGCACTTTGTGGCAACCATTCGCCATTAAAAGGATTGCCTGCAAAAGCTTTGCCAGCCACGCTGAGTGTGCGTGATTGGGCAAGATCTGCAAGACGCACCGCGTAGCCGTCCATCGCAGAATTATCAAAAGATGGCACATTAATCGGAGAGATAATATCCGCCGCACAAATGCGCTGGCTGGCTTGCGAAAGCGGCAAAGTTTCCGTTTGTTGCGGCGCAGGAAGCTGTGCCAACATTTCATTCAAAGCTTGTTCAATGCTTAACATAAATTGTCCTTTTTCAATCAAGAATTGCATTCTATTCTACAAGAAAGTGCGGTGATTTTTATAGAAATTTTCATACTGAACCGCTATCTTTCTCATTTTATTATTGTTTTATTGTCTGATAGAATAGCCCAATTTGAAATTTGGAGAGTAGTGAATGAACAAGATTTCCCCAGAGGCGGAGAAAGTCCGTCAGGCATTGGTGAGTAAAGGGATTGAAACCCCAATGGTGGATATGCAACTGACAAAATCACAGCGCCGTGAAGGCATTGAGCAGCATATGCGTGAAGTGATGAAGTTGATCGGTCTAGATTTGCGAGATGATAGCCTTGAGGAAACGCCAGTTCGTTTGGCGAAAATGTTTGTTGATGAAATTTTTAGTGGGCTAGATTATGCCAACTTCCCCAAAATCACCAATATTGAAAATCGAATGAAAGTCAGCGAAATGGTGTTGGTGAATGATGTTACACTCACCAGCACTTGTGAACATCATTTCGTTACCATTGATGGTAAGGTTTCAGTTGCGTATTATCCGAAAAAATGGGTAATCGGGTTATCCAAAATCAATCGTGTGGTAGCGTTTTTTGCCCAACGTCCACAGGTGCAAGAGCGCTTAACTGAACAGATTTTATTGGCTTTCCAAACGATTTTAGAAACAGAAGATGTGGCGGTTTATGTAAAAGCCACCCATTTTTGTGTGAAATGCCGTGGAATTAAAGATACAAATAGTTACACGGTAACCTCTGCATTTGGTGGGGTATTCCTTGACGATCGTGAAACTAGGAAAGAATTTTTAACACTTATAAATAAATAATCTAATCAATAGGTTATATGAAAAAATAGGGCTGAATTTAGCCCTATTTTTTATTTACTTATCCAGCTCTTCAATCAAATCATCAATCGCTTTACATAATAAAGTGCGATCGTGGCGGTAGCTGATGTCGTCAGCACGCAGACGTCTGGCAATAATTTTTAACTGCGGATCGCTATTTTCTGGCATTAAACCGTTTTGTACGATCGCGCCATCAATAATCTTTTTCCCAACGGTTTCGTTAATCCAATTTATTCGATCTTGTAAAGAAAGTGCTGCGGACGGGCTATGTTCAACCCCAAGATTGTCGATGAAAATCTTCTTCGCTTGGCTGTTTTTTAATGCTTCGATAATTTCGGGGAGCAAAATTGGTGGCATTATGCTGGTGAGAAAACTGCCTGGGCCAAATAAAATCACTTCAGCTTGTTGAATAGCGCAAATGGCTTCAGGCGTGGCGCTGACAAGGGGAACAAGGAAAATGGAGTTAGGTAGTTCGCTCAGCTCATCAATTTCCACTTCACCTACCACGCTAGAGCCTGAAGGCAAGGACGCGGCAAGATGCACTGCACTTTCTGACATCGGCACAATAAAAGATTTTACGTGCAATAAATCACGGATTAAGTTTACCCCTTCGGTGGGGCGAATTTGCATATTTTCTAAGGCTTTTAGCATTAAATTGCCAAGATTATGCCCTGCGAGTTCTCCACTATTGGCAGAAAAACGGTATTCAAACAGTGCAGAAGCGGTGCTAGGTTCAGTGATAATTTGGTTAAGACAATTGCGTAAATCACCCCACGCAATGCCACCTTGTTGTTTCCGAATTCTGCCTGTGGAACTACCGTTGTCAGTGGTGGTAACAATGCCCGTTAAGCGTTCTTTCATAAAACTGAGCGCAGACATCACGCGGCCAAGTCCGTGTCCGCCGCCAATAGCTACAATGTGATTTATCTTATCTAAATTTTCGTGCCGACTGTGCGGTGTTAAATCACTCATTGTTTTTCCTTTAAAATGTGAGCGTTATAAGAGAATTAGGGGTAAGTATAAACAAATTTGTTTAAAAGTGCGGTAGAAATTTTGTGAATTTTCGTTATATAGCATTTTATACAATTGATTTATAAGTAAAATATGGCATTTTTTTGATATAGATCCCATTCTAGGTATGGCTAAATTGTTGTTAAGCCCTTAGAATAGGGAAAATTTTCGCATAACTCCGAGCTTGTTCACCTACGTTTTGTTGATTGCAAAATACGGTGGCAATGCCAGCAATGCATTTTGTATTGCTCAGGGATACGTTGGAAACGGCTTATCCTCTCCATTTTAGAAAGGTGTCTAATGCAAAGCATTCCTATACAAATTCCTGTAAAACAGGTGGGGGAAACGCGTCTTATTGATGGGTTTGCCCGCCAATATTATTATTTGCGACTGTCCATTACGGATATGTGCAATTTTCGTTGTAACTATTGTTTACCCAATGGTTACCAGCCTGAGCCAAACAAACCTAGCTTTCTTACGCAGAATGAAATTATCCGTTTGGTGCGAGCCTTTAGTCATCTTGGTACAGAAAAGATCCGTATCACGGGCGGCGAGCCAACCTTGCGCAAGGATTTTCTTTCTATTGTTGAAAATATTCAGCAAATTGAAGGCATCAAGCAAATTGCCTTGACCACCAATGGTTATCGTATGGCAAAAGAGGTAGCGGCTTGGCGAAACGCGGGGATTACTTCCATTAACGTCAGCGTAGATAGCCTTGATCCCAAAATGTTTCAACGCATTACGGGCATTGATAAATTTGCCGACATAATGCAAGGCATTGAACGGGCTTTTGACGTGGGTTATGAAAAGGTAAAAGTGAATGCCGTGTTGATGAAAAAACTGAACGATCACGAATTTGAGGCATTCCTTGCGTGGATCAAACACCGCCCGATCCAAATGCGTTTTATTGAATTAATGCAAACGGGCGAAATGGATCAATTTTTTCAGCAATATCATCTTTCGGGGCAAATCCTCGCGGATAAACTGTTGTCAGCGGGTTGGCAGCTTCAAACTCGTTCTTATTTAGACGGCCCTGCCAAAGTGTTTAAACACCCTGATTATCAAGGGGAAATCGGCTTGATAATGCCTTATGAGAAAAATTTCTGTGCCAGTTGTAATCGTCTGCGTGTTTCAGCAAAGGGTAAATTACATCTTTGTTTATTTGGTGAAGAAGGTATTGAACTGCGCGATTTGTTACAAGCGGATAATCAGAAATCTCTTTTAGAATCACGCATTTTCTCTGCGTTACAGGGTAAGCGAGAACATCATTTTTTACATCAAGGCGACAGTGGCGTGCGAAATCACCTCGCCAGCATTGGCGGTTAATAAAGGAACAATTATGACTAAATTTACTCATATCAATAACAACGGCGAAGCCAATATGGTGGACGTTTCCGCCAAGCAAGACACGGTGCGAGAAGCCCGAGCGGAAGCCTTGGTTTCAATGTCCGAAGCCACGTTGCAAATGATTTTATCGGGGCAACATCACAAAGGTGATGTGTTCGCCACCGCCCGTATTGCGGGTATTCAAGCGGCAAAACGCACGTGGGATTTAATCCCCCTTTGCCACCCTTTATTGCTCTCAAAGGTGGAAGTGTCTTTGATCGCTTTGCCCGAGAGCAATCAAGTTCGCATTGAAAGTCTGTGCAAATTAACGGGCAAAACGGGCGTGGAAATGGAAGCGCTTACCGCTGCAAGTGTGGCTGCCTTAACGATTTATGATATGTGCAAGGCAGTGCAGAAAGATATTGTGATTGAGCATATTCGTCTTTTAGAAAAGTGCGGTGGAAAATCTGGCCATTTTTTAGCAGGAAAACAAAATGATTAAAGTATTATTTTTTGCCCAAACGCGAGAGCTTATTGGGGTTGATGAAATTGAAATCTCGGGCCAATTTACCAATGCAGAAGCACTACGCCAACATTTGAGCGCCAAAGGGGATAAGTGGGCGTTGGCGTTAGATAAAGAAAAGCTTTTGGTTGCCATTAATCAAACCTTGGCTAGTCTTGAAAGTGCGGTGCAAAATGGCGATGAAATTGCCTTTTTCCCACCTGTTACAGGAGGCTAAAATGGCAGAAATTCAAATTGCGGTACAAACTGCTAATTTTGATCAAAATGCGGTTTATCGTTGGGTTTCCGCGCCAAATAGTGTCGGCGCTGCCGTTGTTTTCGTGGGGAAAGTGCGTGAAATGAATTTGGGCGATAGCGTATCCAGTTTATTTTTAGAACATTATCCTGAGATGACAGAAAAAGCCTTGCGTGAAATTGTTGATGAAGCTTGCTCACGTTGGAACTTATTACGCGTTGCGGTAATTCACCGCGTGGGCTTACTGCATACGGGCGATGAAATTGTGCTAGTCGCAGTGAGTTCTCCTCATCGTGGTGAAGCTTATCAAGCCAATGAATTTATTATGGATTTTCTCAAAAGCAAAGCACCATTTTGGAAAAAAGAACAGACAGAAAAGGGCGAGCGTTGGATCGAACATCGAGAAAGTGATCAACAGGCTTTGGAAAGGTGGTGAAAGTTGAGTTTTTTATAAGTATTCTCATTTTATTTAAGGTGCATAGCCTAAAATTTAGGCTTTTTAAAATTTTTTGTAAAAAATTGTCAAAAAACACTTGCAAAGATTTTTCAGAAGCCTATAATACGCCGCACACAACGACGCGACGTTGTAGAAATTGAAAAATACACATCGCGTCGTTGTTTTTTGCTCTTTAACAATCAATCAGACAATCTGTGTGGGCACTTGTTGATTCTGGAAATACTTAAAAGATTTAGAACAATTAGTGCTTAACTGAAATTCATAGTGATTTTAAATGAAATCACAGAGCTTTGTTAGTGTACGAATTGAGAAAGATTAAACTGAAGAGTTTGATCATGGCTCAGATTGAACGCTGGCGGCAGGCTTAACACATGCAAGTCGAACGGTAACGGGTTGAAAGCTTGCTTTCGACGCTGACGAGTGGCGGACGGGTGAGTAATGCTTGGGAATCTGGCTTATGGAGGGGGATAACCATTGGAAACGATGGCTAATACCGCATAGAATCGAAAGATTAAAGGGTGGGACGTTTAGCCACCTGCCATAAGATGAGCCCAAGTGGGATTAGGTAGTTGGTGGGGTAAAGGCCTACCAAGCCTGCGATCTCTAGCTGGTCTGAGAGGATGGCCAGCCACACTGGGACTGAGACACGGCCCAGACTCCTACGGGAGGCAGCAGTGGGGAATATTGCGCAATGGGGGGAACCCTGACGCAGCCATGCCGCGTGAATGAAGAAGGCCTTCGGGTTGTAAAGTTCTTTCGGTGGTGAGGAAGGCGGTAGTGTTAATAGTACTACCGTTTGACGTTAGCCACAGAAGAAGCACCGGCTAACTCCGTGCCAGCAGCCGCGGTAATACGGAGGGTGCGAGCGTTAATCGGAATAACTGGGCGTAAAGGGCACGCAGGCGGTAAATTAAGTGAGATGTGAAATCCCCGAGCTTAACTTGGGAATTGCATTTCAGACTGGTTTACTAGAGTACTCTAGGGAGGGGTAGAATTCCACGTGTAGCGGTGAAATGCGTAGAGATGTGGAGGAATACCGAAGGCGAAGGCAGCCCCTTGGGGAGATACTGACGCTCATGTGCGAAAGCGTGGGGAGCAAACAGGATTAGATACCCTGGTAGTCCACGCTGTAAACGCTGTCGATTTGGGGATTGGGCTTTGAGCTTGGTGCCCGTAGCTAACGTGATAAATCGACCGCCTGGGGAGTACGGCCGCAAGGTTAAAACTCAAATGAATTGACGGGGGCCCGCACAAGCGGTGGAGCATGTGGTTTAATTCGATGCAACGCGAAGAACCTTACCTACTCTTGACATCCTAAGAATCCTGTAGAGATACGGGAGTGCCTTCGGGAGCTTAGAGACAGGTGCTGCATGGCTGTCGTCAGCTCGTGTTGTGAAATGTTGGGTTAAGTCCCGCAACGAGCGCAACCCTTATCCTTTGTTGCCAGCACTTCGGGTGGGAACTCAAAGGAGACTGCCAGTGATAAACTGGAGGAAGGTGGGGATGACGTCAAGTCATCATGGCCCTTACGAGTAGGGCTACACACGTGCTACAATGGTGCATACAGAGGGATGCGAGCCTGCGAGGGTAAGCGAATCTCAGAAAGTGCATCTAAGTCCGGATTGGAGTCTGCAACTCGACTCCATGAAGTCGGAATCGCTAGTAATCGCGAATCAGAATGTCGCGGTGAATACGTTCCCGGGCCTTGTACACACCGCCCGTCACACCATGGGAGTGGGTTGTACCAGAAGTAGATAGCTTAACCGAAAGGAGGGCGTTTACCACGGTATGATTCATGACTGGGGTGAAGTCGTAACAAGGTAACCGTAGGGGAACCTGCGGTTGGATCACCTCCTTACA
The DNA here is from genome assembly GCF_900635775.1 of Avibacterium volantium. NCBI lineage: Bacteria > Pseudomonadati > Pseudomonadota > Gammaproteobacteria > Pasteurellales > Pasteurellaceae > Avibacterium > Avibacterium volantium. The sequence goes on from NZ_LR134167.1 coordinate 1,380,722, forward strand.
AAGACAGGAAAGATGAGTGCTCACACAGATTGTCGTGATGGTTGTTAGACAATAAGAAGCAAAGAAAGGAATGGTGATGGTGCTGAAGAAAATAGCGATATGAGAAAATGGCTTAAAATCACACCGCACTTTAATAAAGCAGAGAGACGCTTTCTATGTTGTCCCCTTCGTCTAGAGGCCTAGGACATCGCCCTTTCACGGCGGTAACAGGGGTTCGAATCCCCTAGGGGACGCCATTTAAAGCTAATTTTTTAGCGATTTGCTCTTTAACAATGTAAAAACAAGCTGAAAACTGAAGAGACTTTCAAGCTAATGAGGGAGTGGTAATCGTGATAGAGCCATTTTCTTATTAAATTGAAGAAGTCTGAGTAGAAAAGACTTACTTGAACAAAAGCAAGTAAGCGTTCTCAACGAGAGAACAACTTCGGGGAAAAATCCTTGAGGTTGTATAGTTAAGTGAGAAAGCGTACAGGGCGGATGCCTTGGCAATCAGAGGCGATGAAGGACGTGCTAATCTGCGAAAAGCGTGGGTGAGTTGATAAGAAGCGTTTAACCCACGATGTCCGAATGGGGAAACCCGATAGGTGAAGAACCTATCATTGTTTACTGAATAAAATAGGTAAACAAGGCGAACCGGGAGAACTGAAACATCTAAGTACCCCGAGGAAAAGAAATCAACCGAGATTCTGTGAGTAGCGGCGAGCGAAAGCGGAGGAGCCAGTAAGTAATAGCATGTGATTTAGGAGAATTAGCTGGGAAGCTAAGCGACACAGGGTGATAGCCCCGTATCTAAAAAATTGCGTGTGGTACTAAGCTTACGAGAAGTAGGGCGGGACACGAGGAATCCTGTTTGAAGATGGGGGGACCATCCTCCAAGGCTAAATACTCCTGATTGACCGATAGTGAACCAGTACTGTGAAGGAAAGGCGAAAAGAACCCCGGTGAGGGGAGTGAAATAGAACCTGAAACCCTGTACGTACAAGCAGTGGGAGCCCCATCACTCAAACACATTGAGTGGTGGAAGAGGCAAAAAGCACCAAAAATAACACCGCACTTTAAAGTGCAGGGTAAGACGAGCAAAGCGAGTCAAACCCAAAAATAGCAGTGTGATTGAGTGATGGGGTGACTGCGTACCTTTTGTATAATGGGTCAGCGACTTATATTTTGTAGCGAGGTTAACTGAATAAGGGAGCCGAAGGGAAACCGAGTCTTAACTGGGCGTTGAGTTGCAAGGTATAGACCCGAAACCCGGTGATCTAGCCATGGGCAGGTTGAAGGTTGGGTAACACTAACTGGAGGACCGAACCGACTAATGTTGAAAAATTAGCGGATGACTTGTGGCTGGGGGTGAAAGGCCAATCAAACCGGGAGATAGCTGGTTCTCCCCGAAATCTATTTAGGTAGAGCCTTGAGCGGACACCTTTGGGGGTAGAGCACTGTTTCGGCTAGGGGCCCATCCCGGGTTACCAAACCGATGCAAACTCCGAATACCGAAGAGTGATACTCAGGAGACACACGGCGGGTGCTAACGTCCGTCGTGGAGAGGGAAACAACCCAGACCGCCAGCTAAGGTCCCAAAATCTATATTAAGTGGGAAACGAAGTGGGAAGGCTTAGACAGCTAGGATGTTGGCTTAGAAGCAGCCACCATTTAAAGAAAGCGTAATAGCTCACTAGTCGAGTCGGCCTGCGCGGAAGATGTAACGGGGCTAAAATATAGTACCGAAGCTGCGGCATCAGGCGTATCACTAATACGCCTTAACGATTACCCACTTGCGAAGCAAGTGGGTAAAGCGAAAAACACGTTGAGTGTAGAGAGAAAATCGAAGAGGGATATTAGTGATACGTCTGTTGGGTAGGGGAGCGTTGTGTAAGCGGAAGAAGGTGATTTGAGAGGATTGCTGGACGTATCACAAGTGCGAATGCTGACATAAGTAACGATAAAACGGGTGAAAAACCCGTTCGCCGGAAGACCAAGGGTTCCTGTCCAACGTTAATCGGGGCAGGGTGAGTCGGCCCCTAAGGCGAGGCTGAAAAGCGTAGTCGATGGGAAACGGGTTAATATTCCCGTACTTGGTAAAGCTGCGATGTGGGGACGGAGAAGGTTAGGTTATCGACCTGTTGGAAATGGTCGTTTAAGTTGGTAGGTGGGTGAGTTAGGCAAATCCGGCTCACCGTTAACACTGAGAGATGATGACGAGGCACTAAGGTGCTGAAGTAACTGATACCACACTTCCAGGAAAAGCCACTAAGCTTCAGGCTTTACTAAACCGTACTGAAAACCGACACAGGTGGTCAGGTAGAGAATACTCAGGCGCTTGAGAGAACTCGGGTGAAGGAACTAGGCAAAATAGCACCGTAACTTCGGGAGAAGGTGCGCTGGCGTAGTGTGAAGTTCTATACGGATGGAGCATGAACCAGTCGAAGATACCAGCTGGCTGCAACTGTTTATTAAAAACACAGCACTCTGCAAACACGAAAGTGGACGTATAGGGTGTGATGCCTGCCCGGTGCTGGAAGGTTAATTGATGGTGTAATCGAAAGAGAAGCTCCTGATCGAAGCCCCAGTAAACGGCGGCCGTAACTATAACGGTCCTAAGGTAGCGAAATTCCTTGTCGGGTAAGTTCCGACCTGCACGAATGGCATAATGATGGCCAGGCTGTCTCCACCCGAGACTCAGTGAAATTGAAATCGCCGTGAAGATGCGGTGTACCCGCGGCTAGACGGAAAGACCCCGTGAACCTTTACTATAGCTTGACACTGAACCTTGAATTTTGATGTGTAGGATAGGTGGGAGACTATGAAGCGGTAACGCCAGTTATCGTGGAGTCGTTGTTGAAATACCACCCTTTAACGTTTGATGTTCTAACGAAGCGCCTGAAACGGGTGTTCGGACAGTGTCTGGTGGGTAGTTTGACTGGGGCGGTCTCCTCCCAAAGCGTAACGGAGGAGCACGAAGGTTTGCTAATGACGGTCGGACATCGTCAGGTTAGTGCAATGGTATAAGCAAGCTTAACTGCGAGACAGACAAGTCGAGCAGGTGCGAAAGCAGGTCATAGTGATCCGGTGGTTCTGAATGGAAGGGCCATCGCTCAACGGATAAAAGGTACTCCGGGGATAACAGGCTGATACCGCCCAAGAGTTCATATCGACGGCGGTGTTTGGCACCTCGATGTCGGCTCATCACATCCTGGGGCTGAAGTAGGTCCCAAGGGTATGGCTGTTCGCCATTTAAAGTGGTACGCGAGCTGGGTTTAGAACGTCGTGAGACAGTTCGGTCCCTATCTGCCGTGGGCGTTGGAGAATTGAGAGGGGCTGCTCCTAGTACGAGAGGACCGGAGTGGACGCATCACTGGTGTACCAGTTGTCTCGCCAGAGGCATTGCTGGGTAGCTAAATGCGGAAGAGATAAGTGCTGAAAGCATCTAAGCACGAAACTTGCCTTAAGATGAGTTCTCCCAGTCTATAAGACTGTAAGGGTTGTTTGAGACTAAGACGTAGATAGGCTGGGTGTGTAAGCGGTGTGAGCCGTTGAGCTAACCAGTACTAATTGCCCGAGAGGCTTAACTATACAACACTCAAGGGTTTTGGCTTGTTTTTGTTAAAGAAGTGAAGAACGAATAGAAAAGACATAAAGACAGATAAAGAATGTAAAGAATACAAAGAATTATCTTGGCGGCGAAAGTGCAGTGGACCCACCTAATCCATGCCGAACTTAGAAGTGAAACGCTGTAACGCCGATGGTAGTGTGGGAATTTCCCATGTGAGAGTAGGACACCGCCAGGTATTGAATGAAAGAAGAACGCCATCGAGGGAACTCGATGGCGTTTTTTTATTTATTTTATTTTAGGGGCTGTAGTAGATTAGCCCTAAATTTCACACCATTTTCGCAATATTTTTAACTGCTCTTTTGGTGTCCCAAAGTTAAACCGAAATTCACATTCCTTCAAGAATAAAGGAAAGTTTTTTCGGTTAATTCCATTATATTTTCGCAGTATCCGCTTCGCCTGATTCCAAAAATTTTCAATGCCATTAATATGATTTTGTTTCACCGCAAATAGCTCGGAATGATTGATTCGTTCGTGGTGAAATTCACTCACATCAAGAGCATCATAACTGCGATAAGTGTCCGTATAAACCCAGCTATCAGGCTTAATTTTTCTTTTAATAACAGGGAGTAATGTTTCACTCTTGGTGTTTTCAACCACAACAGTAAATACCTTTCCTTGTCGTTTTAGTAACCCAAAAACAGCAACTTTTCCAGCCGCTCCTCGTCCTCGTTTTCCCTTTCGATGACCACCAAAATAGCTTTCGTCTAGTTCAATTTCCCCCTCAAAAATCTCGTTAACTTCAAGGGATAAATGATAGCCAATCACAAGCCTGATTTTATGGTAGAACAAAGCGGCTGTATTCGGTTGAATATCTAGCAAATTTGCTGCTGTTCTTGCAGTAACTTCTGCGACAAAAAACTCAAGCAGTTTTTTCTGTATGGATTTCTTTAATTTACAATATGTTATCTTCATTTTTGTAGTATAGCATTGTTGCTAATCTACTACAGCCCCTTATTTTATATCTCCTATTTTGGGGTGTCTTTTTTGCTTAATTTAATCTTGTCTATCTTAATTTATCTTCTCTTCATAGCCGCTTGGATTTCCCCTAGAACGACTGACTTGACTAGCTTATCTCTTAAATTTAGATGGATATCATTAATGCATTAATCCATAGATATATAAGAGAATGTAGGTGAATTTGGCTATTTATGTATTATCTGAAGTAAATTAAACAAGCTAGAAAATATATAAGAAAAATCTGGCAAAATTACACCGCACTTTGGTTTTATGTTTTTCCATTACAAGCTGATAACTGGCCTGAAATTAATTTTTGAAAAGTTAAAGTAAAATCTCTATTTTTCTTAAGAAGAACGAAAAAGATTTTATCAGAGCGATTTCGTTATTTTTTGCAGTCGTGTCTTTATAGATAGATATAGCGGTTAAATTATCCCTTATACCCACTCAAAATCTCATCCCAATCCTGTTCTGTAAATTTTATTGCTAGCTTATTTACTTCTTTAATAAAAGAGCGGTGTAATCTGGCGAGATTTTGGGCTTTCCAGTTATTGCCTGATTTTTCGGTGCATTTGTCAAAATCAATCAGCCAGTATTTTTGTTCTGGTGTGGCGAAATGTTGGACTAAAATATTATGGGCGTTAAGGTCGGTGTGGCAGATTTGTCGGTTATGGTAACTGGCGAAGTAATTCGGCATATTTGTTTATATGTAATACTTAAGCCGATTATAAATGAATTTTTCAAAAATGCTCTGCTCCTGAAGAATCAAGAGCAGAGCAAAGTGCGGTGCTTTTTCTACAAATTTTTATTTTTGATAGAAATACAGCCCTTGGTATGGCTCAAGGGTAAGCTGGTTTGCCACTTGTGGCTGGCTGGCTTGAATATGGCTGTTTTCGAGCAATGTCCATTGCTGATTTGCCAAATTCGCAGGCAGTTCAATTTGTTGTGGTTTACCCGTTAAATTGGCTAAAACTAACAATTTTTCCTCCGCACTTTCACGCAGATAAGTCCATACATCCGGTGAAGTTGGATTGAGATCTTGATAGCTTCCCTCAATGAAAATCGGATATTGCTTACGCAAAGCGATGAGGCGTTGATAAGTGTAAAATACCGATTGTTCATCTGCCAGCGCTTGTTCCACGTTAATCTCTGCACGTCCAACGCCAATCCAAGGCTCAACTTGGCTAAAACCGCAATAGCTGCCATTGTTCCATTGCATTGGCGTGCGGCTGTTGTCGCGCGATTTTTGTGCCAAAATTTTCATTAATAGATCTTCGTCCATTCCCTGTTCACGCAGTTCGGTGAACATATTTAGGCTTTCTACATCACGATATTGGCTGATTTCGGTGAAATTTGGATTGGTCATTCCGATTTCTTCGCCTTGATAAATATAAGGTGTGCCTTCCATTCCGTGCAGCACCATTGCGAGCATTTTGGCAGACTGTTGATGCCATTTTCCTTCATCACCAAAACGGGAAACAATGCGTGGCTGATCGTGGTTGCACCAAAAGAGCGCATTCCACGCTTTGCCGTGCATTCCTTGCTGCCAATAATTAAAAATTTGCTTTAACTCCACAAAATCTGGCTTGGCGTGCGTCCATTTTTCGCCATTTGGATAATCCACTTTTAGATGATGGAAATTAAAGGTCATTGATAATTCCGAACCTTGATTGTTAGCATATTGCTGACAATGTTCAAGGCTTGTAGAGGACATTTCGCCCACCGTCATCAGGTTGCGCGGTTGGAACACTTCACGGCTTAATTCTTGCATAAATTCGTGAATGCGCGGGCCATCGGTATAGAAACGGCGGCCATCACCTTGATTATCATTAGGAAAATCTTGGTTTTTGGAAACCAGATTGATCACGTCTAAACGCAAGCCGTCCACGCCTTTGTCCGCCCAGAAATGACAAATTTTTTGTAATTCTGACCGCACTTGTGGATTTTCCCAATTCAGATCTGCTTGTTCCGTGGCGAAAAGGTGCAAATAATGTTTGCCAACGCGATCATTCCATTTCCACGCATTGCCGCCAAATTTAGAACGCCAATTATTCGGCGGCGTAGCGGCATCATCACCACGCCAAATATAAAATGGATGATAAGGGCTTTGCGGATCTTGCGCTGCTTTGAACCATTGATGCTCCGTTGAGGTGTGGTTAAACACCATATCCATAATAATACGGATATTGCGCTGATGCGCTTGCTCAACCAGCTGTTCAAAATCTTGCATTGTGCCGTAAGTGGGATCAATAGCACAATAATCGGCCACATCATAACCATTATCCACCTGTGGCGACACATAAATTGGCGTGATCCAAATGGCATCTACGCCCAGTTTTTGCAGATAATCTAAACGCTGAATAATGCCTTGCAAATCGCCAATGCCGTTGCCAGTGGTATCTTGGAAACTTTTCGGATAAATCTGATAAATTACCCCATTTTTCCACCATTGCGGACGAGATTGCGTAGGCGAAAGTGCGGTGTTTTTTTCTGTCATTTTTTCACCCTTATTCTGGAAGCGTGCCATTTGCAGCACGGCGTTTATACAGGATCATTGTTAAAATCAATGGCACAACAATCGCCACTACCATCGCTAAAGCAAACACACCCCAGAACGGTAATTGAATGGAAAGAATACCCGGTAAACCACCCACGCCAATACTGTTTGCCAACACGCCATTTAAGCCACAAATTAAGCCAGCAAAGGCAGAACCAATCATTGCACAAAGCATCGGGAAGCGGTATTTCAAGTTGATCCCATACATCGCAGGTTCGGTTACACCAAGATAAGCGGAAATGGTTGCAGGCACGGAAATTTCACGCTCATTGGCTTTTTTGCTCACAATCACAATGGCTAACACAGCAGAAGCTTGCGCGATGTTAGAAAGGGCGATCATCGGCCAAACAGGTGTACCGCCAATGTTTTGGATCATTTGCATATCAATCGCAAGGGTGGTTTGATGCACACCGGTGATTACCAACGGCGCATAAAGGAAGCCAAATAAGGTTGCACCAATCGGGGCGAAGCTGCCGGTTAATCCTGCACGCACCACATAGGCTACGCCATTACCAATTTCACGACCAAGCGGCCCGATAATAGAATGAGCAAGGAACACAGCGATGATTAATGAAGTGACTGGCACGATCACTAAATTTAATGAGGCAGGCACAATGCGGCGTAAACGGGTTTCGATCCAACCTAAAGCAAGACCGGCCAAAATAGATGGAATCACCTGTGCTTGATAGCCTACTTTATCAATGCTGAACCAGCCGAAATCCCACATTTCAGGAATTTTAGAACCGAGATCATAAGAATTCATTAATTGTGGTGAAACGAGCGTAACGCCAAGGACGATCCCCAAAATTGGCGAACCGCCCATTTTTTTCACTGTGGACCAACAAATTCCCACTGGCAAATAGAAGAAAATCGCCTCACCAATTAACCATAGAAAAGAATGGATTGTCGCCCACATAGGGTGGGTTTGCACCAAGGTTTTGCCGTCAAACATTGGAATATCACCAATCACATTGCGGAAACCTAAAATCAAACCACCACTAATTAAGGCGGGGAGAAGCGGAATGAAAATCTCGGCAAAATGCGAGATAAGTTGTTCATACCATTTCATATTTTGGCGTGCCGCCACTTTCGCTTGCTCTTTATTTGCTTCAGAAATTTGCGTTTGTTTCACTAATTCTTGGTAATAAAGATCCACTTCAGGTCCAATCACCACCTGAAATTGCCCCGCATTGGTAAAGCAACCTTTCACCATTGGCAAGGCTTCAATGCCTTTCACATCAGCAATTTCAGGTTGATTTAACACAAAACGCAAACGCGTAATACAATGCGTTGCTGTCGCAATATTCTCTTTCCCACCAATTAACTGGATTAATTGCGTGATATATTGAGGATTAATTTTCTTTGCCATAATTTTTCCTTTCGTCTAAAAAATGTTCGTGCGTATCTTACGCCTTTTTATTTTTCTCTCAATGGGAACGTTCCCAATCTGTGATCTAAATCACATATTTAGATGAAAAATAGGGCAGTGATAAGATAAAAGGAAAATCAAGCAAAAGTGCGGTGAGAAATTTGGGGATTTTCTACGAAGAAGATTGATTAACGCAAATTTGAACCCTTGGGATAAAAATCTGCAATGATAACAATCTCATTGACGACAATGAATTTTACAGAATGTCCATATTTCAATGGGTAAATATGGAAATTTCCATCATCATAAGCTGCAGCGACAAAGCTGAGTTTTTCAGCAGTTGAACGCATTGTTTCTAAAAAAGTTTCAGCAATGTTTTTATTCAGACTGTCATTATAAATATAGTCTGCCTTATCTAATAATTTCGCCTCTGCACGATCAGACCAAAATATAAGGTAATCTTGTTTCATCAACGAGTAAGTCCATTTTCTAACACATATTCTAATTTTTCCATCACTTCATCGTGGGGAATAAGTTTGATTTTTCCTGTTAGCACATCTTGTAAAAAACGCTGTTCTTCAGTTAGAGAATGTTCAAACGTAGATAGTATTTGCTTTTGGAAAGCAGTTTGCGATTGTTTTTGAACTTCTTGCATAGTATTTCCTTTTGGATAAATTTTTCTTTAGTCAATCTTAATCGTCTTTTTGCACGGTTGCAATAAAAACCGAGTCTAAAGGAATGCTTTATTCCCCCTGAAAAAACTAAACCAACCCACAATCAATACAACGTGCCTTAATTTCTCTGTTTTCTAACAAATCAAATAATTGTTTAACGGCTTGTTTGCCGGCGGTGGTGAATCCGAGATCTACGCTTAGGGTTTGTGGGAAAAGAAATCGCAATAGTGGGTTGTTGCCGATGCCGGCGACGCTGATATGAGTGATTTGATGTTCTTGCAGCCATTTTACCACGCCGATTGCCAAGGTGTCGGTGGCGCAGACAATGGCGGATATTTGCGAAAAATCCACCGCACTTGCTAATTGATAGGCACTGTCGTAGCTCAGCTTACCCAGTACAGCATTAGGCGTAAGCTGATGATCTTGGCAAAAGCGAAGATAGGCTTGATGACGCAAATAACCTGTGGTCATATCGCTTTCTTGCACACCCAGATAAGCGATTTTTTGATGACCTTGTTGTAGCAACTTTTCTAGCAGCAGGGTTACGGCGCGTTGTTCGTCATAATAGACGCAAGAAAATTGCGGATAATGGCGTGCGATGACCACTAATTTTTTTTCCCAACCTTGCAAATCTTGTTCTTCTAAGCCTGAAAAGGCAAATAAAATCACGCCATCAACACGGCGTTGTTGGAAGAACTTGAGATGTTCCTGCAAGCGGTGCATTTCCATTTGGCTTTCCACAATAATCGGCTCGCAATTTGCTGCGTAGAGTAGGGGGAGCATTGCAGAAAGGGCTTGGTTTTCCGCATTGGAACTTAAGCGCGTAACGATAATGCCAATCATTGGGTTGCCTTGTCCACGCATTGCCCGTGCAGATTGAGAGGGGGTGAAGTTATGGGCTTGAATAATAGCTTGAATTTTCTCGCGCGTTTCGGCACTCACCTTACTATCTTGATTTAATACGCGGGAAACCGTGGATTTTCCCACGCCAGCCAAGGCAGCAATATCTTTAATCGTGAGTTTTTTTGCCATTATTCAATCCTGTGAATGGGGTAATATCCTAACTATTCAAGTGCGGTGCTTTTTTGCAAAATTTTCATTTCGTGACGGTGAAACTGTTGCACTAAATCCGCCACGTTTTTGCCATCTGGCAAGGTTAAGTTAGGCGCAATCTCATACAACGGCACGATCACAAATTCGCGATGTTGCATATCATAATGGGGAACGGTTAAGCGTTCAGACTGAATAATTTCATCGCCATAAAGCAGAATATCCAAATCTAAGGTGCGTTCACCCCAACGGCGTAGCCGCACACGCCCTTGTTCTTGCTCAATGCGTTGTAAGTGATCGAGCAAATCCAATGGCGCTAATGCCGTGGTTAAGCAAGCGACCGCATTCACATAATCCGGTTGATCCTGTGGCCCGAGTGGTTTGCTTTGATAAAAATGGCTAACTGCTGCCAGTTGCGAATGAGGCAGTTGTTGTAACGCTTGCAGTGCGTTTTCTAGCTGTTGCACTGGGGTGGCTAAATTGCTGCCTAAAGCGATATAAACCTGTTTCATTGTGCGGTTGGCTCTTTCTGCGTTTTACGTTTTCTTGGGCGATAACGTTTTTTCTTTGGTGTAGGGTGAAGTTTTTGATGGGCTTTCACCAAGGCGTTACGCTGTTCTTCATTGCTAAACTGATATTCGTGCCACCAAGTGGCTAACTCAATGGATTCGCCGCCTTCCACTTGTGCGCGCATTGCAAGCAAATCAAAGGCCGCGCGGAATTTCGGGTGTGCCATTACACGCATTGGTGCGTTGCCATTGCGTTTTAGCAGCTGTAATTGTAAGAACCAAATATCACGAATTACCCCCGTATGGCGGCGTGGCGCAGCAAGGCTTGTGGCAAGCTGTTCAAGAATTTCATTGCTGGCTAAGGCGTAAGCATCGTGATTATTTAGGCCGCCTTCGTTTTTCAGCACTTCCACTTTTTCTCTTAATGGATACCAGAAGAAGCAGGCAAACAAAAAGGCTGGATTAATGCGCAGTTTGTCCGCGATGCGTTCATCTGTTGAAGTGAGCGCAGTTAAAATCATTCGTTCAGCAAAGCTATCTTGTTTTTCCGTGAAATAAGGCATTAGCGTTGGGAAAAGCTGATCAAACAAGCCATATTGACGCAACAAATGATAGGTTTTCACGCCATTGCCTGTTTGCAATAATTTTTGTGCTTCATCATATAAGCGAGCAGGCGGAATATTGCGTAATAGATGCGCCATTTGCTTGATTGGCACTTCCGTTGGTTTTTCTAAAAACATATCCAGTTTTGCCATAAAACGGATTGCTCGTAACATACGCACAGGATCTTCTTGGTAACGAATTACAGGATCACCAATTAAACGCAATTTACCTGCTTTGATGTCTTCAATGCCGTGGTAGAAATCACGCAAAGTGTTATCTTGTGGATTGTAATAAAGGGCATTAACGCTGAAATCACGGCGTTCTGCATCTTGTTCTAACGTGCCGTACACATTATCGCGCAGCAACATTCCTTCATCACTTTGCTTAGATTGCCGTTCATTATTGTGTTCAGAATGGTTGGCGCGGAACGTGGCCACTTCAATAATATCACGTCCAAACATCACGTGTGCCAAGCGGAAACGGCGGCCGATCAAACGGCACTGACGTTGAAAAATAGCTTGAATTTGCTCAGGACGGGCATTGGTGGCGACATCAAAATCTTTCGGTTTTTTATCGAGTAACAAATCACGCAAACAGCCGCCCACCACATAGGCTTCGTAGCCGTTACGTTGTAATTTTTGCACCACAGTTAAGGCATTTTTGCTGATCATTCTCGGTTGAATGCCATATTGTGAAGCTTGAATAAGGTGTTTTTGGTAGCGATGAGAAGATTTGCCTTGCGCTTTGCTTTCTTTCGGCTCGACATATTCTACGAAAGGCGCAGCAGGTCTAACCTTGCTACGGCTGGATTTGGTATTTTTTTTATTTGCTCGTTTAGGCGAAACCTTTTTGGTGTTGGTTTCTTGTGTTGCATTATCTGCTTTTTTCTTAAACAGATTTTTAATTAAGGTTAAAATAGCGAACCCCTTGCTTGAAAAGCGTAAATAAAATTAATGAAAAGTGCGGTCAAAAATCACCGCACTTTTTAATTTAAACCTGTATTTTAACAGCAAGCTAATTAGCCTACCATTTGTTTTTCACGAATTTCAGATAAGGTTTTGCAATCAATGCAAAGATCAGCTGTTGGACGTGCTTCTAAGCGGCGAATACCAATTTCAATACCGCAAGAATCGCAATAGCCGAAATCACCTGTATCGATTTTTTTCAGTGTATGCTCGATTTTTTTCATTAACTTACGTTCACGATCACGGTTGCGTAACTCTAAGCTAAATTCTTCTTCCTGTGTCGCACGATCGGCAGGGTCAGGGAAGTTTGACGCTTCATCTTGCATATATGCCACGGTGCGAGAGGTTTCTTCTTGGATTTGATTACGCCAAGCTTCAAGAATTTTTCTGAAATGAAGCAGTTGCTCATCATTCATATATTCTTCGCCTTCTTTTGGTTGATAAGGCTCAACGCCAGCTAAGGCTAATAAACTTAAAGATGATGTTGTCATTGTCGGTATCTCCTAATAGTAATTCATCCATTTTAACTTAGTATAACTGACCTTATTATCACCATAGGAATAGCAAAATTCAGCTATATTTTTGACCGCACTTTTGCGTTAAGTTAAGACTTTTCGAGGCAAGCCTAATTCCATTTCAAAATTAGGCTCTTTTTAAAGAGCGGTATAAATATCAGAAGTTTGAGAAATTAGCAAATAAATTTACGCAAGATAAAAAATTTTTACACAATAAATCTCAATTTTGCGATCCAGCTAACAAAATCTGCCTCTGTAAAATGGCGTATGATGAGCAAAAATATAAAAAAGACTAGACAACCTTTGAGTTAGGCGAGTATCTTTTAAGAATCATTTTTTAAATAAAAAGAGGGGGCAAAAATGCAAAATTTTTCATTAATAAAAACAAAAGGTTATATTAATGGTGAATATGTAGAAAATGCAGATGGGAAAACTTTTGCGGTGTTGAATCCAGCAACGCAACAAGAAATTTGCCAAGTGGCAGATTTAGGTGTGGCAGAAACGGAGCAAGCCATTTTAGTGGCGGAACAGGCGCAGAAAAAATGGAAACAGGTGTTACCGAAAGAGCGAGCCAATATTTTAACCCGTTGGTATGAACTGGTGTTACAACATCAAGAAGAGCTTGCGCAAATTATTAGCTTAGAACAAGGCAAGCCCATTGCTGAAAGCCGTGGCGAAGTGCTTTATGGGGCGAGTTTTATTCAATGGTTTGCAGAAGAAGCGAAGCGAATTCAAGGGGATATGCTGCCTTCAGATAAAAGCAATCATCGCTTAATGGCGATGAAACAGCCTGTTGGTGTGGTGGCCGCCATTACGCCTTGGAATTTCCCGAATGCGATGATTACGCGAAAATCTGCACCAGCTTTAGCGGCAGGCTGTGCGGTGGTGTTAAAACCTGCGCCAGAAACGCCATTATCCGCCTTAGCCTTGGCAGAATTGGCAAGTCAAGCAGGATTACCAAAAGGCTTGTTGAATGTGATTCCTACCACACAAGCGGTGGACGTGGGCAAAGTGCTGACAGAAAGTCCAATTATTCGCAAATTGACCTTTACTGGCTCAACCAAAGTGGGCAAATTATTAATGGCACAATCGGCGAGTACGGTGAAGAAATTATCCTTAGAACTGGGAGGCAATGCGCCTGCTTTGGTGTTTGATGATGCAGATTTAGACAGTGCTGTGGAAGGGGTATTTGCCTCTAAATTCCGTAACGCAGGGCAGACCTGCATTTGCACCAATCGTATTTATGTGCAGGCAGGAATTTATGAAGCCTTTGTGCAAAAATTCTGTGAAAAAGTACAACAAATTAAACTGGGTGAAGCCAATCAGCCAGATGTAACAATGGGGCCTTTAATCCGCCAAAGTGCTGTAGAGAAAGTACAACGTCACATTGATGACGCCCTACAAAAAGGTGCTAAACTGGTGCTTGGTGGTAAACCTGCAGATCTTGGCGGAACATTTTTCCAACCTACCGTTTTAAAAGAGGTTAATCAGACAATGCTAGTCGCCAAAGAAGAAACCTTTGCGCCTTTAGCACCGATTTTCAAATTTGAAACGGAAGAACAAGCCATTGCAATGGCAAATGACACGGAATTCGGCTTGGCGGCTTATCTCTTCACGCAAAATATTAACCGCATTTGGCGCGTGTCAGAAGCCTTAGAATATGGCATTGTAGGCATTAACGAAGGCTTGGTGACCAACGAATTTGCACCATTTGGTGGTGTGAAAGAATCAGGCATCGGGCGAGAAGGCTCGCATTACGGCATTGATGAATTTTTAGAGCTGAAATACCTTTGTTTAGGCATAACATAAAATAATAGACAAAAGGATGGGGCTGTGTTGCCCCTTTGTTATTTTATTATATGTTTAAATCTTTAATTAAAATTTTAGAACGGCGCTGGTAATTATATTTTTCTCTTTTTTCTACGGGCAGATCTTCCACCTGAGCTAAATAAAATCCACGCTCTTGGAACCAATGTACCGTGCGTGTGGTGAGTACGAATAACTGTTCAATGTGCTGTTCTTTGGCACGTTTTTGAATAGCTTCCAATAAAATATCGCCACGGGAAGAGTTGCGATAATCTGGGTGAACGGCAACGCACGCCATTTCTGCCATTTTTTCTTGTGGATAAATATTGAGCGCTGCACAAGCAATGACCACGCCATCACGATCAATAATGGTGTAATTGGAAATTTCCATTTCTAGCTGCTCGCGAGAACGTTTCACCAAAATCCCTTGCTGTTCCAATGGGTGAATGAGTTCCAACAAGGCTGGAATGTCAGCCACATTTGCAAGGCGAATGTTTTCTGAATTTTCCATTGAAAGCTGTGTTCCCACGCCATCTCGGGTAAAGAGTTCTTGCAACAGCGATCCGTCTTCTTCATAGCTTAACAAGTGAGAACGCTTCACACCTGCACGGCATACTTCAATGGCCGCCTGCAAGAAACGAGCTTGCGAGCTGTGATATTGATCTTGTGAAATAAAGCGGCTTAAATATTGCTCCGCATCTTGCGGCAATAAATCAGCAATGGTTTCTTGCTGATCATTTAAAATCCCTTGCGTATCAGAAAAGGCAATGAGTTTTTCTGCCTTAAGTTTGATTGCCACCTGTGTTGCCACTTCTTCAAAAGGCAAATTAAAGGTTTCTCCCGTTACAGAGGGGGCGATGGGGCCGAGTAGCACTATCGAGCCTTGATCTAATTGTTGCTGAATTTTCTCGCTATCAATACGGCGAATTTTGCCACTGAGCTGATAATCTACGCCGTCATCGACACCAATGGGTTGCGCCAAAATAAAATTGCTGCTCACCACATTGATTACCGCAGAATGGGGCAGACGCAAAGAAAGGCGCGCAGCAATATCATAATTTAATTTGCCCACCGCTTGTTTCACCACATCAAGGCTGTGGGGATCGGTAATGCGAATATTTTTATGATAAGTTGGCACGATGCCTTGCTGTTCAAGGAGCTGATTAATTTGCAATCTTGCGCCAAACACAATGGCTAATTTAATGCCAAGGCTATGGAGCAGGCTAATGTCATTGATAATATTAATAAAATTTGGGCTGGCAATGGTGTCGCCATCAAGCATAATCACAAAGGTTTTGCCTCTGTGCATATTCACATAGGGGGTGGATTGTCTAAACCACTGTACAAGTTCGGTGCTGCGCATAACTTCCTTTTCTTATAATTATTCATTTAAAGTGAATTTATATTCATTTTAAAAAATATGCAAGGAAAATTTTGCAGAGATAAAAAATGCGGTGAAATTTCACCGCACTTTGTATTTATGGAGATTAGTTTACTACGTTGAATTGCTCTTTCATTAACGCAGCGAAGTCGGTGTAACCGCCTACTGGTTTTTCATCAATGAAAATTTGTGGCACAGTTTCAACAGGTTTACCTACTGAAGCAGATAAATCTGCTTTGCTGATGCCTTCTGCGATAATATCTACATAGCGGTAGTCAAAATCGCTTAAAGTTTCTTTTAATTTGTCAGCAAGCTCTTTTGCACGCACGCAATAAGGGCAACCAGGGCGACCAAAAATAACAACGAACATAATCATTTCCTTCTGTTAGGGCCAAGCACATTGGCTAGATAAAAATGCAAATAGACAAAATGCTTAGCAAGATAAAAAATTGTGCAAATTGTACTGATTATGGCAAAAAGAATAAAGGAGTTTTTTAGCATTGTTGTAATTGGTGTAATATATCAAAATAACTGTTTGAGAGCCTTGTAGCCGAAGTAGGAAAAAATGAAATTATTAATGTTATGCCGCGAGCCGCGCCTTTATAGCTGCCAACGATTGAAAGAAGCCGCAGAAAGTTGCGGTCATCAAATGGATATTCTCGATCCCAATCGTTTTGTGCTAAAACTCAGCGAAAAAGCACCGCACTTTGATTTATATTATCAGCCAAATCGTGAAGCCGAGCCTTATTTATTGCCCGATTATGATGCCGTATTGCCGCGCTTTGGATCAGCGAGTACACAAATGGGTTGTGCTGTATTGCAACATTTTCAGGCAAAAGGTGTGGCTTGTTTAAATGACGTTGAGCCTTTTCTTAAAGCGCGTGATAAATGGTGGAGCTTGCAGATTTTAGTTCAGCACGGCATTGCCGTTCCTTCTTCTTTACTGGCTGGCAGTGAAACGCGAGCGAAAGAAAGCCTTGAATTGATCGGCTCGCCGACCATTTTGAAAACCTTAAGTGGATCGCAAGGCATTGGCGTGATCTTAGCGGAGAGCCAAAGTAGCGCCAGTAGCATTGTGGAAACCTTAAATCATTCTGGCGTGCCTGTGTTAATGCAGCAGTTTATTAGCGAAGCACAAGGGGGCGATGTGCGCTGTTTTGTGGTGGGCGGAAAAGTGATCGCCACAATGGAACGCAAAGGGCAAGAGGGCGAGTTTCGCGCCAATATTCACCGTGGAGGAACGGGCGAGCAAGTGTGGCTCAGTGACCAGGAAAAACAAATTGCCCTTACCGCCACGCAAGCCTTAGGCTTAGATGTAGCTGGGGTAGATTTAATTCGTTCGCATCAAGGCTTGTTGGTGTTAGAAGTCAATGCCAGCCCCGGCTTAGAAATGATCGAAAAAACCAGCGGTTTGGATATTGCGTTGCAAATGATCTTGCATTTGGAGCGAAAAAGCCAAGCCAGATCAAAAAATAACGAATAAATAGCAAGTGCGGTAGAAAATTTGTGTATTTTTTGTTTTAATAAAGCCGTTTTCTCGCAAATTTTGCGGTTTCTAACGGCATTGCCCAATTCAAATAGGTGAGGTTTCCTATGATTATTTATTTGCACGGTTTTGATTCTAACAGCCCTGGTAATCACGAAAAAATAATGCAGTTAAAATTTATTGATGACGATGTGCGATTCATCAATTACAGCACCTTGCACCCTCGTTATGATATGCAGTTTTTGCTCAATGAAGTGCATAAATTAGTATCAGAAAGCAATGATAAAATGCCTCTTATTTGTGGTGTTGGGCTTGGTGGCTATTGGGCGGAGCGCATTGGCTTTTTGTGTGGTATCAAGCAGGCAATTTTTAACCCGAATTTGTTCCCTTATGAAAATATGCAAGGCAGAATAGATCGCCCTGAAGAATATCAAGATATTGCCACCAAATGTGTTGAAAATTTCCGTTTAAAAAATAAGGGAAATTGCTTAGTTTTTCTTTCTACTCAAGATGAAGTGTTAGATGCTCAGCGTAGCGCAGAAACCCTTTCTCCTTTTTATGAGGTGATTTGGGACGAAAACGAAGGTCATAAATTCAAAAAAATTTCGCAACATTTACAACAAATTAAAGCCTTTAAAACGGCATAAAAATAGGGCGGATTGAAATTATCCGCCCTTTTATTTGTTGTCTAAACCTCTTCCTGTGTTTGGCGATCAAGCTCGAATTGTGGTGGAAGTTGTGGTTTTAATTCATCTTCATCAATTTTTTCGACATCTGGCGTATCCAGTAAGCGTTCTGCTTTGCTATGGGCGCTTTTTTCTTTACCTAATAGCTGTGGCAAAATTTTACCGTAACTGCCTTTTGGCGATAAGGCACTGCTGATAAAAGCGCGATTAAAATCATCGCCAAATTCCTTGTCTAACACCGTGTCATTTAAAATAAAATAGCCTTTGTTTGGCAAGGCAATGTAGCTCAACACATCTTTAGGTGAGAAATCGGGAAAGATTTTTTGTAGTTCATCTAGCCAATTATCCGTATCGCCTTCCACCTTAAGAGATTTCATTTCTTTGATTAAACTAATGGCGAAGCTTTTGCCTTCCACGGGTTTATCAAAGTTGAATGAAAGCATTAAAGGGCGTTGATTTTCTTGATAATTTCCCGTTTCTGAATAGAGGCTTAGGGTGTAAATTTGAAATGGCCCCCAGTTATAATCAGCATTACCCACCATTTCCCAATCCGCCCAAAGTGCGGTGGAAAATAAGGCAGAAATTAAAAATGCGACAAGTTTTTTTTTCATTATTCTTCCTGATAAATTGCTTGTGGCGATTATAGCAAGTTTTTTATTTTCGACAGATTTAATTTGTACAAGTTGCTAAATTTCGCACAATTTGCTCAATTTGTTTTAAGCCATTTAAGCGCGTACTGCTTAATCGTTGAGCAATGCCAAGTTCATCAAAATAAGCGGTTAAGTCAAAGGATTGCAGTTGCTCTGCGGTTTTGCCGTTAATTTCTTGCAAAATTAGCCAAAGCAAGCCGTTAATAATGCGCGCTTCGCTAAAGGCATTAAACATAAAAGTGCGGTCGTTTTTTTCTTCAAATTTGAACCAAACCTTGGCTTCGCAACCTGAAATAGGCTGCATTTGGGCGAGCGTTTGTTCATCAGGGCGAGAGAGATTTTTTCCGCTTTGAATGATGAAGCGGTAGCGATCTTCCCAATTTTTGGCGTTTTTAATTTCTGTTCTCATTGCGTTAATCTAACAAGGCTAAGGCGTTATCCAACGCGTTAAAAAAGTGTTCAATATCTTGCTCATTATTGTAAGGGGCAAGGGAAAGGCGTAATGTACCACGTTGTCCGAGCCTTGCCAAATAAGGTTGAGCGCAATGTTCGCCAGCGCGCAGGGCAATATTTTGTTCGCTCAACAGGGTAGCAAGATCAGAAAGATCGATATGCTTAAATAAAAAGCTAATAATTGGGCTGTGATCGCCATAAGCAAAAAGCTGGCAAGCAGGGTATTGTTGCAAGCGTGTGATGATTTTTTCGCTTAATTGCGCGACATACTGATGTGCGGCATTGTTGTCCCATTTTTCCAACCATTCTAGCACCGCATTAAAACCGATTACGCCAGCAATATTCGGCGTGCCAGCTTCAAGTTTATAAGGTAATTCAGCAAATTCTGTTTGCTGTGCGCTGACTTTCTGCACCATTTTGCCACCAAATAATAAGGGCTGAAGTTGATTAAGTGCGGTCAATTTTCCAGCCAAAACGCCAAGCCCTGTTGGGCCATAGATTTTGTGTGCGGAAAAGGTGAGAAAATCTACGTCAAGTTGTTGTAAATCAAGGGAAAGATGATTAATCGCTTGTGCCGCATCGGCTAAGATGAATGCGTTACTTTGGCGGCGAATAATCGGGATTAAATCAGCCAAAAGCTGCATCACGCCCGTTACATTGGACATCATCGTCAAGGCAACAATTTTGCAGTTTTTTTGCACCGCACTTTTTAATGCACGATCATCAATAACGCCGTTAGTCTGCAATGGCAGAATGATCAATTTCGCCCCAGTTTTTTGGCTTAGCTGCTGCCAGCTGACAAAATTGGCGTGGTGTTCCGCTTCTGTGATGATGATTTCATCTTGTGGCGTAAGCTGTGGCAGCAGGCCGTTCGCTACTAAATTAATGGCGTGCGTGGTGCCTGATGTCCAAATAATACTTTGTTCGCTTTGTGCGTTGAGCAGTTTTTTCACTCTTGCGCGCGCTTGTTCATAGCGTATGGTTTGTTGTTCATCATATTGGCTGCGATGTACCGATCCTGCGGATTGATAGAACGCAACGGTGGCATCAATCAAGGCTTGCGGTTTTAAGCTAGTAGCGGCGCTGTCTAAATAAACGGCTGCGTTAGGTTGTTGAAAATAAGGGAAATTTTTCCGAAATTCTGAGGGGTTAAAAGCCATAGAATGATCCTTTTTCTTTTTGTTGGCGTTTTTGTTTACGTTGTTCGCTTTGCATTTTTCGCCATTGTTCAGGGTAAATCGGTTGTGGATCTTGCCATAAACCGACACGTTGTGCGCGTGCCTGCTGTTGTGCGTGAAAATAGCTTTGATCGTGCGCATAACGTTCATACACCCACGCCATTCCTAGTTTTACCATTGCAAGATTGATATTTTGCCCTTGTAGGTTATACACCGTGGCAAGCGTGCGTTGATAGCGATCATAGCCCACAATTTGCAGCTGAACCGCTTGCTTATGAATCAGGTTGGTTAAGGTTTGGCGCGATTTATTACCAAAGGGTTGTTTCTTTTCTGGCGCATCAATGCTGTCTAAACGGACTTTGATTTGTTTGTTATTTTCAAGCAAACAACTAAAGGTATCACCATCAGAAATTGCCACAACACGGCAAGGAATGATACGCACTGCTTCTGCTGTTTGAGGAAGCCAAAATATTGTTGTAATAAAGAACACGAAACGCTTTCGTAACATTCTGAGCACATTGATTCTAAAAAAGTTTGAAATTTTCCTTATTGTAACGAAAAGCCATAACAAAACGAATAAAATAAGAGTAGAATTGTTGCGGTTTTAGTAAATTAACAAATTTATAGCGGTATGACACAGAAGATTTTTCAGTTATTACGTTCTTTTGCCATTCTTTTTTTAATGCTTTTTCTTGGTGAGCAAATCGCTCGTTTTATTCCCATTGGCATACCTGGTAGCATTTGGGGATTGCTTTTATTATTCACCTGCCTAATGTTACAAGTGATTAAAGTGCATTGGATTTTTGCAGGTGCAAGCCTATTAATGCGTTATATGGCAGTGCTGTTTGTGCCAGTAAGTGTGGGGATTATTCAATATTCTGACCTTTTGCTCAGCCAAGCCAAAGTGCTATTAATCCCTAATGTGGTGGCGACAATTTTGACATTGGTACTCAGTGGCATTTTGGCGGATTATCTTTTTTCCCAACAGTCTTTTGCTGGATTACGCAAAAAAGTCTTGAAAAAACGGGCTAAGGAGAGCAAATGATTTACGCTTATACTTTGCTTACCCTCGCGGTTTTTATGGTTGCCTTGCAGATTAGTAAGCGGTTGAAATCAATCATTTTTAATAGCTTTATCCTTACCGTAGCAATGTTGATTTCCATTGTTGTGATGTTTAATGTGCCTTATCCTGATTATATGGCAGGGAATGCACCGTTAAATCATTTATTGGGGGTGAGTGTGGTTGCCCTCGCATTGCCGTTATACGAACAGTTTCGCCAAATTAAAGAATATTGGAAAACGATTTTATTTATCACCGCACTTTCTTCTTTATTCTCAATGGTAGTGGGAGCAGTGCTCGCCTTGTTGCTTGGGGCAGAACCTGAACTGGTTGCAACGATTTTACCAAAATCCGTTACCACGCCAATTGCGATGGAAATTGCTCAAAACATTGGTGGTATTCCTTCCGTTGCGGCAGCGGCGGTGTTGATTGCAGGGTTGCAAGGGTCAATGTTTGGTTATTTAATTCTGAAAGTTATAAAAATAAAGTATGCCGAATCCATTGGGCTTTCAGTGGGGGCAGTTTCGCACGTTTTAGGTACGGTGAGTTGTATGGAAGTTGATCCTAAAGCGGGGAACTATAGCTCAATCGCCTTGGTGCTTTGTGGTATCTTAAGTTCCATTTTTGCTCCTTTTGTATTCAAATTAATTTATTTCTGGGTGGTGTAGAATGAAAAATGCAGTGAATAGCCTTTGGCACGAACGTTATATCCCTGATAGTCCGCGAGAAAAAGATCACCGCCCGCCATTTCGCCGTGATCGTGGACGTATCTTGCACAGTGCGGCATTTCGCTGCCTACAAGCTAAAACGCAAATTCACGCCGTGGGTGAAAATGATTTTTACCGCACGCGCTTAACCCATTCTTTGGAAGTGGCACAAATTGGTAGCAGCTTGGTGGCACAACTCAAATTCATCGAAGCATTTGCCCATTTAGCCGAACAATTAAAGACGGATAAAAGCCTTTTACAAAAACAGCTAAAACCCTTATTGCCCTCCAATGATCTGATTGAAAGCCTGTGCTTTGCCCACGATATTGGACACCCACCTTTTGGACACGGTGGGGAAGTGGCATTAAATTATATGATGCGCGATCACGGTGGTTTTGAAGGCAATGCACAAACCTTTCGCTTATTAACTAAGTTAGAGCCTTATACCGCCAATGCAGGAATGAATTTAACCCGCCGCACTTTGCTTGGCGTGGTGAAATATCCTGCTATTTTAGATTGTTCTTCACCGCAATATGGTGAAATTTTGCCACAAGGGAGTGAAAATCCCTTGTATGCCAAAATTGCAGATTGGAAACCGGGAAAAGGCATCTTTCGTGATGATCTGGAAATGTTTCACTGGCTATTGTCGCCATTAAGCGAAAAAGATCGTCAGCTTTTTCAGCAATTTAGCGAACCCAGAGTAACGCCACAGCAAACGTTAAAAACTCGCTACAAATCTTTAGATTGTAGCATTATGGAGCTGGCGGACGATATTGCTTACGGTGTTCACGATTTAGAAGATGCCATTGTGGTCGGCGTGATTCATTTACATCAATGGCAAGAGGCGTTGCAGCAGCTTAAAAATAGCCCTTCTCAATGGATCAAGCAGAGTATTGAAAGCCTGAGCAAGAAATTGTTTTCAGCACATCATTATGAACGTAAAAATGCTATTGGTGCATTGGTAAATTATTTTATCACCAATGTGCGGTGGAAAATTAATCCTGAATTTGATGATCCTTTGCTCCGCTATAATGCTGAATTGCCAGAAGATGTGATTAGCGTGCTAAACGTGTTTACCGATTTTGTGTGGCAATATGTCATTCGTGATGTTAATACGCAACGCATTGAGTATAAAGGACAGCGAATGCTGACAGAAATGTTTCAAATTTTTGAGAGCGATCCTGAACGCCTGTTACCGCGTAACACAGCGGCACGTTGGAAAAATGCAGAGCCGAATCAGAAAAAACGGATTATCTGTGATTACATTGCGGGAATGTCAGATGCTTACGCAATGAAAGTGTATCAACAGCTTTGATCCAAGAATGGGGGCTAAATACAGCCTCCACAGCTTCCGCAACGCCAATCGTCTTTATTTACGGCTTGGTAAAACCAACGCATATAATTTTCTTCTAATGGAATATCGGCAGCAATAAATACATCACTTAGCCACTCAATGTTAGCGAGAATCCAATCATCTTCATCAAGCCCTTCTAAATAAAGTTCATCGGTAGGATCGATGAAATTATAAATTCCCCTTGTTCCCATATCGTGTTCACGTTTGTGTTCTGGAATATTAAGCGGATTACCTTGATAAAAAATTTCCCAATGTCCTAAACACAGTGTGTTGCCTTGTGTACTCCAGCGAGCAGTGAATGGATTTTCCATAATGCGTATGAATTGTTATTAGTCATTGGTTGAATTATCGATCTAATTAAAATGAAGTCGAATACCCAATTCACCTTATTTTTTATAAGGGCATTATTTTAAAGTGCGGTGTAATTTTGAACGATTTTTAATTTTTAAAGTCTGAAGTTTCCCCTATAAAATTTTATAGAATAGTGTAAAATTAGTCGTTATTTCTATTTTAAGCGGTATTTTACCGTCATTTACGGTGGAAAATTTTATGGAAAAAAAATTACCTAAAGCCCTTGATGCCATTGATATAAAAATTCTGAATGAATTAC
This sequence comes from Avibacterium volantium, assembly GCF_900635775.1. NCBI lineage: Bacteria > Pseudomonadati > Pseudomonadota > Gammaproteobacteria > Pasteurellales > Pasteurellaceae > Avibacterium > Avibacterium volantium. The sequence goes on from NZ_LR134167.1 coordinate 1,404,899, forward strand.
AGCGTAATGGCAAAATTTCTAATATTGACCTTTCAAAGAAAGTCGGATTATCGCCAACCCCTTGTTTGGAGCGTGTAAAACGCTTGGAAAAACAAGGGGTGATTATGGGATACCGTGCCTTGCTTAACCCTGAATTGTTGGATTCGCCGTTGCTCGTGATCGTAGAAATCACCCTTGTGCGCGGAAAACCTGATGTATTTGAAGAATTTAACGAAGCAGTGCAACAGCTTGATGAAATTCAAGAATGTCATTTGGTGTCGGGGGATTTTGATTATTTACTCAAAACCCGTGTGGCGGATATGGCGGCATACCGCAAATTGCTTGGCACAACCTTGTTGCGTTTGCCCGGCGTGAACGATACTCGTACCTATGTGGTAATGGAAGAAGTGAAACAGACCAATTTTTTACAATTAAAATAAGATGATTAAACGAATTACAGCAAAACTAACACCAAAACAATATATGGCGGAATTGTGTTTAGGCACAATTTCCCTGTTTGGTTTGTATTTGATTATTGCTTGGTCAAGTTACAGCCCTTTTGATAACACTTGGGCAGTTTCGTCCTCGCAGCCTGAAACCATCAATAAAGCGGGAGCGTTGGGCGCTTGGCTTATAGGCTTATTTTTTACTTTCTTTGGACATATCGGCAATTTAATTCCTTTTATTTTATGTTTTGTGCCGATTTATTTATTCAAAACCAAAAAATTCACCCAGATCACTTGGATTAAAGCGGCTATTCGCACGCTAGGGGGGATCTTATTATTTAGCGGTTTAACCGCATTAGCTACTTTATTGCTTTCTAATACCAGCTCTTATCTTGCTGGTGGGGTGTTAGGTGGAAGCTTAGTGGTTTCCCTTTATCCTGTTTTAGGCAAAGCAGGAGTGATTTTGTGCGCATTATTGTCAGCCATTGCAGGCTTTATTTTGTGTTCAGGTAAGGCACTAGTGCAGCTTTTTGTGAGATTTTATTACTGGCTCACAATGAATGAAGACAAAACTCCAGCAATGGCAATGCCTGCCGAGCCACGAGCAGACAGCGAGCCTGAGCCTTTAGAGGAAATTATTATCCAAAAGCCTGCGCCAATTTCGTCATTACAAAATGAAAATGCAGCGCAAAACGAAGCAAGCGAAGAGCAAAATAAAGATAACCAAACCTTTATTCAAATTAGTGGCTTACAAGAATTTGTTCAGCCAGAAGCACCACTTGCACATAATGAAAGCCAAGCCGTTTCCAATAGCCAAGATCTTTTTGATCCACGCCAAATGGAATCCCTTTCCAATTATGGTGTAGGGCAAGAAGAACCATTGCCGAATGTGCGTATTCCTCAAACCAGCACGGTAACGAGCTCAGCCACGCAAATTGGCGTAACTACGGAACAGACAATGGTTAAGCCTGTTCAAGCCGTTGTTGAACAGAAGGATTTAACGGCACAGGCAGATTTACCTAATGGGGCAGATTTACCAAGTGCGGTGGATTTTTCTACAGAATTTTCTGCAATGGAACAAGCGCCGGAATTAAAGGTATTCATTCCTGATTATTCGTTAGAAAATCATTCTGAAACAGAAAATTTGCCAGAGCAAGATAATGAAATGGACGAATTGGCTCGTCAGTTCGCAGCGCAAGAAGCACAGCGCTTGGCTGAAATGCAGCAACGCGCAAAAGAAATCAATGCGGAAGATGCCTTAGTGGATATTTTGGCTGAACAAGCTCCAACGCAATCAACGGTAAATCAGCCAACTGAACCTCAGCCTGCGGTAAGCCAGCCAACTTACAAGCCTTATGGCGATTCCTTAATTCACCCAGCCTTACAAAAGCAGGTGAAAAAAGCGGAAAAACCTACCACGCCGTTGCCAAGTTTAGATTTATTGGATAAACGTGAAGTGGAAGAACAAAATATCACGCGCGAAGAAATCTTAGAAACCTCGCAACGCATTGAACAACAATTACGTAATTTCAATGTAAAAGCGAGCGTAAAAGATGTGTTGGTAGGGCCTGTGGTAACGCGTTATGAATTGGAATTGCAACCGGGCGTGAAAGCGTCCAAAGTTACCAATATTGATACGGATTTGGCGCGTGCCTTGATGTTCCGCTCCATTCGTGTGGCAGAAGTGATCCCCGGCAAGCCTTACATTGGCATCGAAACGCCAAATTTACAGCGCCAAATGGTGCCGCTGCGTGATGTGTTAGACAGCCGAGAATTTCGTGAGTCAAAATCCTTGCTTTCAATGGCGTTAGGAAAAGACATTAGCGGCAACCCTGTGATTGTAGATCTCGCCAAAATGCCTCATTTGTTGGTGGCAGGTTCAACAGGTTCGGGGAAATCCGTTGGGGTGAATACGATGATTTTAAGTTTACTTTTCAGAGTAAAACCTGAAGAAGTGAAATTTATTATGATCGACCCGAAAGTGGTGGAGCTTTCCATTTATAATGACATTCCGCATTTGCTCACCAAAGTGGTAACCGATATGAAAAAAGCCGCCAATGCACTGCGTTGGTGCGTGGACGAAATGGAGCGCCGCTACCAATTATTATCCGCTTTACGTGTGCGTAATATTGAAGGCTATAACGAAAAAATTGATGAATATAACGCAATGGGAATGCCAATTCCAAACCCAATTTGGCGACCGGGCGACACAATGGACGCAATGCCACCTGCGCTGGAAAAACTCAGCTATATTGTGGTGATCGTTGATGAGTTTGCCGATTTGATGATGGTAGCAGGCAAGCAAATTGAAGAACTCATTGCGCGCCTTGCACAAAAAGCCCGTGCCATCGGCATTCACTTGATTTTGGCCACCCAACGCCCTTCTGTGGACGTGATTACTGGCTTGATTAAAGCCAATATTCCAAGCCGTATCGCCTTTACCGTGGCGAGTAAAATTGACTCGCGCACCATTCTTGATCAAGGCGGTGCAGAAACCTTGTTAGGCCGTGGGGATATGCTTTATTCAGGGCAAGGCTCTTCCGATTTAATCCGTGTTCACGGTGCATTTATGAGCGATGACGAAGTGGCTCGTGTGGCTGATGACTGGCGTGCAAGAGGCAAACCAGATTATATTGATGGCATTTTAGACAGTGCCGATGATGAAGAGGGTGAAGTAGCACGAAGTGGTGATGACGGCGATCTTGATGATCTTTTTGATGAAGTGATGAATTTCGTGATCGAAACAGGCACAACGTCAGCATCGTCAATTCAGCGCCGTTTCCGTGTCGGCTTTAACCGTGCCGCACGCATTATGGATCAGCTGGAAGAACAAGGCATTGTTTCACCGCTACAAAATGGTAAGCGTGAAATTTTAGCCCGCCGTTCGGATTATTAGTTTAATCTTTCAGCGAATTACAAAGCTAAGCATAAAGAAAATGCAACAAATGGGAAATTTTATTGTCTGATTAACACAATGGTTTCCCATTATTTTAGGATTAAAGGAAGATTTATGAAAAAAATGGCAGTAAAAATCACCGCACTTTTATGTTTAGGCTTAAGCCAAATGGCTTGGGCTGATGCGGTGAGTGAATTACAAGCGCGCCTTAACAAAGTGGACGTGTTAAGCGCAGATTATGTGCAAAAAGTCAGTGATGCCAAAGGCAAAGAAATTCAACAAGGCAAAGGTAAACTTCGCATTAAACGCCCAAATTTATTCAGAATGGATAACCAATCTCCGCAAGAAAGTCAAATTGTGTCAGACGGCAAAACCCTGTGGTTTTACGATCCTTTCGTGCAACAGGTTACGGCAAATTGGGTGTCTGAAGCGGTGAATAATACGCCATTTGTGTTGCTTACCAGCAACGATCAAGCGCAATGGAAAAAATATACCGTGGCACAATCAGCGGATACCTTTACGCTTAAACCAAAATCCGCGAAAAGCAATATTAAGCAGTTCAATATTCGCATTGATGCTGATGGCGTGCTAAAAAACTTTAGCACCACAGAAAAAGACGGACAAACCAATTTATACTTATTGCGTAATATCACCAACCAACCGCTGGCAGATAATCTGTTTAAATTCAGCGTGCCGAAAGGTGCGGAGCTGGATGATCAGCGCAAGAAAAAGTAACAAAAAAATCACCGCACTTTTTCTGGGCGGTTGTGATAGCTCAAATGTAAAATGAATTCTAAGGCTAAATGGTTTACAATTTAGCCTTATTTTTTCCTGAAATTATCCACTGACGAGAGAAAAAAATGTCCAATCTTGCTTTTGATTTTGCTGAAAATGATTTCCGCCCTTTAGCGGCGAGAATGCGCCCAACCCATTTAGATGAATATTACGGGCAGAGCCATTTAATTGGCGTGGGCAAACCATTACGCAAAGCCATTGAAGCAGGGCATATTCACTCAATGATTTTGTGGGGGCCGCCCGGCACAGGCAAAACCACCTTGGCAGAAATTATTGCGCAACGCATTAATGCAGAAGTGGAACGGATTTCTGCGGTAACAGGTGGGGTAAAGGAAATTCGAGAAGCCATTGAACGTGCCAAACAAAATCGGCTTGCGGGGCAGCGTACCATTTTATTTGTGGACGAAGTCCATCGTTTCAACAAAAGCCAGCAAGATGCCTTTTTGCCTTATATTGAAGATGGCACGGTGATTTTTATTGGCGCAACCACTGAAAATCCTTCTTTTGAACTGAATAACGCCTTGCTTTCGCGTGCGCGCGTGTATGTTCTGAAATCCTTAACCGCACAAGAAATCGAACAAGTATTACAGCGCGCTATTAATGACAAAGAAAAAGGGCTAGGCAACCTTAATTTAACCTTAGAAGACAATTTGCTTGCAATGCTGGCGGAATATGTCAATGGCGATGCACGCCTTGCATTAAATAGCCTTGAATTAATGGCAGATATGGCGGAAGAGGGCAAAAATGGCAAATTTTTGCACCGCACTTTATTAACGGAAGTGTTGGGTGAACGGCAAGCCCGTTTTGATAAACAAGGCGATCGCTTCTATGATCTCATCTCAGCCTTGCATAAATCCGTGCGTGGTTCAGCGCCTGATGCCGCTTTGTATTGGTATGCACGTATTTTAACCGCAGGCGGCGATCCCCTCTATGTGGCGCGCCGTTTATTGGCCATTGCCTCAGAAGATGTAGGCAATGCCGATCCGCGCGCAATGCAAGTGGCCATTGCCGCTTGGGATTGTTTCACACGCGTGGGCGCAGCAGAAGGGGAGCGTGCCATTGCGCAAGCCATTATTTACTTAGCCGTTGCGCCGAAAAGTAATGCGGTGTATCAAGCTTTCAAAGCCGCGAAAAAGCACGCCTTAGAAAGCCCTGATTATGATGTGCCAGAGCATTTACGCAACGCGCCAACTCATTTGATGAAAGAACTAGGTTTCGGCGCAGAATATCGTTATGCACATAATGAAGAAAATGCTTATGCTGCAGGGGAAAATTATTTCCCAGAAGCGCTGAAAGATCCCCAATATTATTTCCCTGTTGCTCGAGGAATGGAAATTCAAATTCGCGAAAAATTAGAAAAACTTCGCCAACTAGACGAGCAAAGCCCGACTATCCGTTATAAATCTGGTAAGTAGTCTAGTTTATTTTTTTTATCCGATATAGAATAAGCAAGTTTTTTATTGTATTTATTTTAATCTAAAGGTAACAAAATGATTGATGCAAATTTATTACGCAATAATCTTGCGGAAGTGGCAGAAAAATTAAAAGTAAGACGTGGCTTTGAGCTAGATGTAGCGCGTATCACAGAATTAGAAGAACAGCGCAAAGCCCTACAAGTTAAAACCGAAACCTTACAAGCAGAGCGTAATGCGCGCTCAAAAGCCATTGGTGCGGCAAAAGCACGCGGCGAAGACATTGAGCCATTATTGGCGGAAGTGGATAATATGGGCATTGAATTAAGTATGGCAAAAAGCCAACTTGATGACGTGCAAGCGGATTTGCAAGAAATTGCTCTTAGTATTCCAAATATTCCTGCCGATGAAGTGCCATTGGGCAACGATGAAAACGACAATGTGGAAATTTCTCGTTGGGGCGAGCCAAGAACCTTTGATTTTGAAGTGAAAGATCACGTTACCTTAGGCGAGCATCTGCAAGGGCTAGACTTTGCTGCGGGCGTGAAATTAAGCGGCGCGCGTTTTGTGGTAATGAAAGGACAAATTGCCAAAATGCACCGTGCGCTAGCGCAATTTATGCTGGATTTGCATACCGAACAACACGGTTATAGCGAAACCTATGTGCCTTATTTAGTTAATCACGCCACCCTTTATGGCACAGGGCAGCTGCCAAAATTTGGCGAAGATTTATTCCACACTAAACCGCTAGAAGGGGAGCAACCTTACGCCTTAATCCCAACGGCGGAAGTGCCAGTTACCAACCTTGTGCGTGATGAAATTTTAGATCAAGCAGAACTGCCAATTAAAATGACCGCACATACCCCTTGTTTCCGTTCAGAAGCAGGATCTTACGGCCGTGATACCCGTGGTTTGATCCGTATGCACCAATTCGACAAAGTAGAAATGGTACAAATCGTAGAACCAGAAAAATCAATGGAAGCTTTGGAAGAGCTCACTGGCCACGCGGAAAAAGTGTTGCAGTTGTTAAATCTGCCTTATCGTAAAGTGTTACTATGTACCGGCGATATGGGCTTTGGCTCAGCTAAAACTTACGATTTAGAAGTTTGGGTGCCAGCACAAAACACTTACCGTGAAATTTCTTCTTGCTCAAATATGTGGGATTTCCAAGCGCGCCGTATGCAGGCTCGTTATCGTGTAAAAGGCGAGAAAAAACCACGCCTTGTCCACACCCTAAATGGCTCAGGCTTAGCCGTTGGCCGCACCCTTGTTGCTGTGCTTGAAAACTACCAAAACGCAGACGGCAGCATCACCGTGCCAGAGGTGTTACGTCCATATATGGGCGGATTGGAAGTGATTGGGAAATAATCCCACCCTAAAAGACGGTTTTACTAATCTGTACCTCAAACGCTGAGTTAAGCTCAAGAACTTGAGGTACAGATTTTTTTATATTTAAACAAAGCCAACGCTTAACTATTCAAATTATTAAGTGCGGTGCAAAATAAGCGAATTTTTCTTTACACATAAATACGCTGAACTTTGCTTACTGCTATAAATTTTTACCGAAATCGTGCTAGAATAAGCGCCGTTTTTTGTCAGTGGATTTTATAGGTCAACAAATGAAACCCTCTATTATCAGTAAATTAGATAGTTTAGATGAACGCCACGAAGAGCTAGAAGCCTTGCTTGGCGATGCCTCAGTCATTAGCGATCAAGAAAAATTTCGTGCCTATTCAAAAGAATATGCTCAACTTGAAGACGTTGTGAAATGCTTTGCACGCTGGAAACAGTTAAATAGCAATATGGAAGAAGCCCAATTATTGCTTGATGATCCAAGTATGCGTGAAATGGCACAAGAAGAAATTGAAGAATGCAAAACCGAAATTGAGCAAGTAGAAGCGCAATTACAAATTTTATTACTGCCGAAAGATCCTAACGATGAATATAACTGCTATTTAGAAATCCGCGCAGGAACGGGCGGTGATGAAGCAGGGATCTTTGCAGGCGATTTATTCCGTATGTACAGCCGCTATGCGGAAAGTAAGCGTTGGCGTGTAGAAATGCTCAGCGCCAATGAAAGCGAGCAGGGCGGTTATAAAGAAGTGATCGTCAAAATCAGCGGCGAAAATGTATATGGTCAGTTAAAATTTGAATCGGGCGGACACCGAGTTCAACGCGTGCCAAAAACGGAATCGCAAGGACGAATTCATACTTCCGCTTGTACTGTGGCGGTAATGCCAGAATTGCCAGAAAGCGAATTGCCAGAAATTAACCCAGCAGATTTGCGCATTGATACTTATCGTTCATCGGGCGCAGGCGGTCAGCACGTTAATACCACCGATTCAGCGGTACGAATCACCCATATTCCAACAGGCATTGTGGTGGAATGCCAAGAAGAGCGTTCACAACATAAAAACAAAGCCAAAGCAATGTCAGTGCTAGCTTCTCGCATTGTGCAAGCCGAACAAGAACGCCAAGCCGCGGAACAAGCAGACACACGCCGCAACTTGCTAGGCTCGGGCGATCGTTCGGATAAAATCCGTACCTATAACTACCCACAAGGCCGTGTTACCGATCACCGCATCAACCTAACGATCTATCGCTTAGATGAAGTGATGAACGGCAAAATGGACGAACTAATCCAACCAATCATCACCGAATACCAAGCTGATCAGCTTGCGGCGTTGTCAGATCAAGGATAGTTTTAATTCAAAGAAACGGTGGAAAAATTTCTATTTTTCCACCGCACTTATTTTGGGAATAATCAAGAACGATTTAATTCAACCAGTTGTTTTTTGGTTAACGCAAAAACACCTAATCCCCCGTTTTTCAGTTCCAGCCACTGGAATGGGGTGTTAGGGAATTGTTCTATTAGGTGGATCATACTGTTCCCTACTTCGCAGACTAATACTCCGTCATCGGCTAAATAATCCGGTGCAGCTTTTAAGATTCGTTTGGTTATTTCTAGTCCATCAATGCCAGAGCCTAACGCCATTTCTGGCTCGTGATGGTATTCTTCTGGCATATCGTCAAGGTCTTCTTTGTCCACATAAGGAGGATTGGTCACGATAAGATCGTATTTATCTTGGGGAAGATTGTTAAATAGATCCGATTGAATTGGGAATACACGATCACTTAGGTTGTGGTGCATAATATTGATTTCTGCCACATCTAAAGCATCAGTAGAGAGATCAATGGCATCAACCTCGGCATTTGGGAATTGAGTCGCACAGGCAATTGCAATACAGCCACTGCCTGTACACATATCTAAAATTCGTTGTGGTGCTTTGGTAAGCAGTCCCGCAAAGCGGTCTTCAATTAAGGCACCAATGGGGGAGCGAGGCACGATCACTCGTTCATCGACATAAAACTCCAATCCGCAAAACCACGCACGATTGGTTAAATATGCCACAGGAATGCGTTGTTCAATGCGTGCCAAAATGAGTTCCAGTAAACTTGCTTTTTCGCTTTGTGTTAAACGACTATCATAAAGCTCAGTGGGTAAATCGGGGGGGAGTTGTAATGCGGTTAATACGAGTTGTTGCGTTTCGTCCCAAGCGTTGTCATAACCGTGTCCATAATATAAATCAGAGCGATTAAAAGTGCTGTATGTCCAACGCAAAAAATCTTTTAGGGTGTGAAGCGAATCTGGAACGTTGTCCGCGAGAATTTGTTGAATGAGTTCTTGGTTAAATGTGGTCATTAATTATTTCCCAATCAGAAAAGAGTAAATTGATGATTGCCAGATGATACATCAATCAGTTAGGTAAGTCAGCTGATAACGAAAGAACAAATAAAATAGACTGAATTGCAACAATAAAGTGCGGTGTAATTTTATTGATTTTTCAAAAAACTCATAAAATTTTGACCGCACTTTGGCGCGTATTAATCACGCGGATCAGGATTATCCAACACCATTTGAGTTTGATTTTGGCGGAATTGCTGTAAACGCTCAGCCAATTCAGGGTTAAAGCGAGCTAAAATTTGTGCGGCGAGTAATCCCGCATTAGCCGCACCTGCAGAACCAATGGCTAATGTTCCCACAGGAATACCTTTTGGCATTTGCACGATAGAATAAAGACTATCCATACCATTTAACGTGGCACTTTTCACGGGTACACCCAACACAGGCACAAGGGTTTTTGCTGCGATCATTCCAGGTAAATGTGCTGCGCCACCTGCGCCTGCAATAATCACTTTATAGCCATTTTTTTCGGCATCTTCAGCAAATTGGAATAATTTATCTGGTGTGCGGTGAGCAGAAACAATCTCAATATGATGGGGAACATTGAGATCCGTGAGAATTTGCGCAGCTTCCTGCATTGTCGTCCAATCACTTTTTGACCCCATTACAATGGCAATTTCAGCATTTTGGCTTGGTTTTTGGTCTGGCATAGTTTTTCCTATTCACAACAAAAATTAACAAAAAACAACCGCACTAGGATAGCATATCTTAAGCCCTGTAAGCAAACGATTGCCTAGGATGCTTACAAGAGGACTGATCGGTGAAAAATGAGTGAGATAAGCGAATTAAGTAATCGCAGAACGGTTTGTTTTTCTTGCAACTTTGGGCTAAAAATCTTATCCTAACAACAATTTTTCTACCTTAATCTTAAAAGATTTCATATTGGATAACCTTCTTAAAACAACAAGCATACTAGGTGTCATATATGCAGACAAAAGCTAAATATAGAAAAGATTATCGCTCGCCAGATTTTACCGTAACGGATATTTTCTTGGATTTTCAATTAGATCCAGAAAAAACCGTGGTAACCGCCAAAAGCCAGTATCAACGTTTAAACCCAGAAGCAACCAGTTTGCGTTTAGACGGTCATAGCTTTCAATTTGCGGCGATTCATTTAAATGGGGAAGATTTCAAACATTATCAACAAGATAGCGAAAGTCTAACGTTAGATTTAAGTAGTTTGAAAGAAAGTGCGGCGCAATTTGAGTTAGAAATTGTAACCTATCTGAAACCTGCCGAAAACACCTCATTACAAGGCTTATATCAATCAGGTGATGCCCTTTGTACACAATGTGAAGCAGAAGGATTCCGTCAAATTACCTATATGCTTGATCGCCCCGATGTACTAGCTCGTTACACCACCAAAATCACCGCAGAAAAAGCTAAATATCCTTATTTATTATCTAACGGCAACCGCATTGCCAGTGGGGAATTAGACAATGGTTTTCACTGGGTGGAATGGCAAGATCCTTTCCCAAAACCGAGCTATTTGTTTGCCTTAGTGGCCGGGGATTTTGATGTTTTACAAGACAGTTTTATCACCCAAAGTGGCCGTGAAGTGAAACTTGAGCTTTATGTGGATCGCGGCAATTTAGATCGTGCCGATTGGGCGATGCAAAGCCTGAAAAAATCAATGAAGTGGGACGAAGAACGCTTCGGGCTAGAATATGATTTAGATATTTATATGATCGTTGCGGTAGATTTCTTCAATATGGGCGCAATGGAAAATAAAGGCTTGAATATTTTCAACGATAAATTCGTGTTGGCCAACCCACAAACCGCCACAGATGAAGATTATTTAGCCATTGAAAGCGTGATCGCACACGAATACTTCCATAACTGGACAGGCAATCGTGTTACTTGTCGCGATTGGTTTCAGTTAAGTTTGAAAGAGGGTTTAACCGTGTTCCGAGATCAAGAATTTTCTTCTGATACGGGATCGCGTGCGGTAAATCGCATTAATAATGTGAAATTCTTGCGTACCGTGCAATTTGCGGAAGACGCTAGTCCAATGTCGCACCCAATTCGCCCTGAAAAAGTGATTGAAATGAATAATTTCTACACCGTAACCGTGTATGAAAAAGGGGCAGAAGTGATTCGTATGTTGCATACCTTGCTAGGTGAACAAGGTTTCCAAGCAGGTATGCGAGAGTATATTGCACAAAACGATGGTAAAGCCGCCACCTGTGAAGATTTTGTGCAAGCAATGGAAAAAGCCAATGACGTTGATCTTAGCCAGTTCCGCCGTTGGTATAGCCAATCTGGCACGCCAGAACTCACCATTAATGATAGCTATGATGAGCGCTCTCATACTTATCGCCTGCAAGTTTCACAGCATACGCCAGCAACCGCTGATCAAATGGACAAGGTAAATTTACACATTCCATTAAAAATCGCCCTTTATGATGAGCAAGGCATTATGCAATCTTTGCAATATCATGGCGAATTAGTCAGTGATGTGCTAGATGTAACGGAACAAACGCAAACCTTTGAATTTCATAATATTTATTCACGTCCAGTGCCAGCCTTGTTGTGTGATTTTTCTGCGCCAGTGCGATTAGATTATGATTACAGCACCAAACAACTTATTACCTTACTGAAATTTGCGAAAAATGACTTCGTTCGTTGGGACGCAGTGCAAATGCTATTTAGCAATGAGTTACGTCGTAACTTATCGCAATATCAACAAGGACAACCTCTTGAATTTTCTCAAGAAATTTTGACCGCACTTCATCAAGTGTTAGAAAATCATCAGAAAGATCCTGAATTAACTACCTTAATTCTGACCTTACCAAAAGAAACGGAATTTGCGGAATTATTCAAAACCATTGATCCTGAAGGCATCGCAGTGGTGCGTGATTTTATGCTGCGTACATTAGCGGACTATTTGAAATCAGATTTATTCCGAATTTATCAGCAAATTCATTTGGAAGATTATCGTGTGGTGCAACAAGATATTGCCTTACGTGCCTTGCGTAATCTGTGCCTGAATTATTTGGCTTACACCCATTTAGGCAATAATTTAGTGTATAAGCACTATGTGAACGCAAATAATATGACGGATTGTTTGGCGGCGTTATCGGTGGCGACCAAAGCCCAGTTGCCTTGCCGTGATGAATTATTGGCGGATTTTGAACAAAAATGGCAGCACGATGGTTTGGTGATGGATAAATGGTTCACCTTGCAAGCCACGCGCCCTGATGCTGATGTACTACAAATTGTGGTGCAGTTGATGGATCACCCAAGCTTTAACTTTAACAATCCAAACCGTGTACGCGCCTTAGTGGGCAGTTTTGCCAGCCAAAACCCACGCGCATTCCACGCCGCAGACGGCTCGGGCTACCGTTTCTTAACGGATATTTTAATTCGTTTAAACGAAACCAATCCGCAAGTGGCATCAAGATTAATTGAACCATTAATTCGCTTTAAACGTTATGATGCACAGCGTCAAACCTTGATGAAACGTGCTTTAGAACGCTTGAGCGAAGTAGAAAACCTGTCTAAGGATTTATTCGAAAAAATCGAAAAAGCCTTACAATAATCCAACATAAAAGTGCGGTAAAAAATCACCGCACTTTTTTACAGTTTAACTATCCAGTGAGATAAACGAGTGAATATGTATCCTTTAATCCGAAAAGCGCTTTTCAGCCTTGACGCTGAAAATGCCCACAATTTAACTATTCAGCTATTAAAACTGGCTGGCAAACCGCCTTTTGTTACCCTAATAAAAGCCTTGTTAGCTTGTCCGCAAGGGCAGGAAAGAACAGTAATGGGTGTGAAGTTTAAAAATCCCGTTGGCTTGGCCGCAGGGGCGGATAAAAATGCCGAAGCCATTGACGGCTTTGGCGCACTGGGATTTGGCTTTATTGAAGTGGGAACAGTAACACCGCTTGGGCAAGAGGGCAATCCAAAACCACGCCAGTTTCGTCTAATTGAAGCGGAAGGCATTATTAATCGCAATGGCTTTAATAATCAGGGCATTGATTATGTGATTGAAAATGTCAAGAAAGCACGCTTTGACGGCGTAATCGGCATAAACATTGGTAAAAACAAAATCACTCCCATTGAACGGGGCAAAGAAGATTATCTTTATTGTTTGAATAAAGCCTATAATTATGCGGATTATATTACAGTAAATATTTCCTCGCCCAACACGCCAGATTTACGCCAGTTGCAATATGGTGATGCGTTAGAAGATTTGTTGCAAAGCATTAAGGCGCGCCAGCAAATCTTGGCAAGCCAATATAATAAATATGTGCCGATTGCAGTGAAAATTGCACCAGATTTAACGGAAGCCGAATTGGTACAAATTGCCGATACGTTACGACGTAACAAGATTGATGGTGTGATCGCCACCAATACCACCATTGCACGTGACAATGTACAAGGCTTAAAAAATGCGACAGAAATCGGTGGTCTAAGCGGTAAGCCGTTGCAACAAAAAAGCACGCAAATCATCGCTCGATTACATCAAGAATTAAACGACCAAATCCCAATTATAGGCAGCGGCGGCATAGATAGCGTTGCCAGCGCGCAAGAAAAAATCGCAGCAGGTGCAGAGCTTCTGCAAGTGTATTCTGGGCTGATTTATCAAGGGCCAGCGTTAATTAAGGAATTGGTTAAACATTGTTGATTGCTGATGTTGGCGAAAGACTTTCAAATAACCATTTGAAATAACAATAAATACACTTATAAGATATAACAGGGCGGGCGAATGTCCGCCTTTATTTTTTATTTTTTAAGGCGGAAAATCACAAAAAAATGACCGCACTTTTTCATTTTATTTAGGAACAAAAATGCAAAAAATTTATGATTTACATTGCCATAGTAGCGCATCAGACGGGGTATTAAGCCCTAAAGAGGTGGTGCAGCGCGCTTATGATAATCAAGTTTCCGTGCTGGCTTTAACCGATCACGACAGCGTGGCAGGCTTAGATGAAGCACAAGCGCAGGCAGATTTATTAGGGATCACGCTGATTAATGGAGTGGAAATTTCCACCCAATGGGAAAATCGTGCCATTCATATTGTGGGGTTAGATTTTGATAAAACTCACCCAAAAATGACCGCACTTTTGCAGCAGCAAGCAGAAAAACGCTTAGAAAGAGCGGTGAAAATTGGTGAGAAATTAGCGAAGTTAGGGGTTGAAAATGCTTTTGATGGAGCGAAAAAATTCACCCAAGGGGAAGTTACCCGAGCGCACTATGCGCGCTATTTAGTGGAAATCGGCAAAGTTTCTAATATTAATCAGGCTTTCAAACGTTATCTAGGGCAAGGTAAGTCTGCCTATGTAAAAGCGGAATGGGTAGATATTCCTAGCGCGATTGACATTATTCACCAGGCAGGCGGCGTGGCGGTGTTAGCGCACCCATTGCGCTATACCTTAACCACCAAATGGCTCAAAAAACTGATTGTGGATTTTGCCCAAAGTGGTGGTGATGCCATTGAAGTTTCTGGCTGCGGACAAACCAAAGATCAACGCTTATTGCTCGCACGTTGGGCGCTTGAACAAGGTTTACTTGGCTCTGTTGGATCGGATTTTCATTTTCCTTGTGGTTGGATTGAACTAGGACGTTCGCTTGAATTACCAGAAAATGTGCCACCTGTTTGGCAGAAATTTCGCACTATTTTGTAAATTCCTTGTAAAACAAGTTGAATTTGCTTTGGTTTAAGTGTAATTTATACGTTACATTAATTGTATATAAAAATTTACACTTTAATTTTGAGTAGGAAAGAAAAATGAACAATGTAAATCACAAAGACAGTATTCATAATGTAAATATTGTTAATGAAAAAGTGTTAATCACACCAAGTGAACTAAAAGAAAAATTGCCTTTACCGCAACATTTGCGTCATCAAATTGAGCAATCACGCGCTGATATTGCCAATATCATTCATAAAAAAGATAACCGTCTATTAGTGGTGATCGGCCCTTGTTCGATTCACGATCCCCTTTCTGCGTTAGATTACGCAAAACGCTTGAAAGCTTTATCTGATGAACTAAAAGACGAGCTGTACATCGTTATGCGTGTATATTTTGAGAAACCGCGTACCACCGTGGGTTGGAAAGGCTTAATTAACGATCCGAAAATTGATGGCAGTTTCGATGTAGAACACGGTTTGCACATTGCGCGTGAACTTTTGTTAGAGCTGGCGGAAATGGGTTTGCCACTTGCCACCGAAGCACTTGATCCAATCACGCCACAATATATGGCAGATTTATTCAGCTGGTCAGCCATTGGCGCAAGAACCACGGAATCGCAAACTCACCGTGAACTGGCGTCAGGCTTATCAATGGCAGTGGGGTTTAAGAATGGTACGGACGGTAGCATTGCCACTGCAATTAATGCGATGAAAGCGTCTGCAATGGGACATAGCTTTATAGGCATCAACCAGCAAGGGCAGGTGAATTTGCTCAACACCGCAGGCAATCCAAACGGACATATTATTTTGCGTGGTGGAAAAGCGCCAAATTACCAAGCGGAATTTATTCAACAAGCAGAACAAGAATTACAAAAAGCAGGCTTAGAACCCGCCATTATGGTGGATTGTAGCCATGGCAACTCGAATAAAGATTACCGCCGCCAGCCGATTGTGGCAGAAGATGTTACACAGCAAATCGCTAATGGCAACCAATCTATTATTGGCGTGATGTTAGAAAGCCATATCAATGCGGGCAACCAAAGTGCTGAGCAGCCAGTAAGCGAAATGCAATATGGTGTGTCAATTACAGACGCTTGCATTGATTGGGATACCAGCGAGCAATTATTACGTCAAATGGCACAAGCATTGAGCAAAAATAATTGACAAAAATCATCAAACTGTAAAGAAATAAGGACAATAACGTGGACGCCCTAAAAGAACTGCGTACAGAAATTGATACACTGGATCAAGAATTATTGCAATTAGTTGCAAAGCGCTTGGCATTGGTAAAAAAAGTGGGGGAAATCAAACATCAACACGGCTTACCTATTTATGTGCCAAATCGTGAAGCAGAAATGCTACAAGCTAGACGGCAAGAAGCCGAAAAACTTGGCGTACCGCCTGATTTAATCGAAGATGTATTACGCCGTTTAATGCGTGAATCCTACACCAGAGAAAATCAATTCGGATTTAAAACCGTTAATCCTAACATCAAAAAAATTGTGATTGTGGGCGGAAAAGGTAAGCTAGGCGGATTATTCGCACGTTATCTGCAACTTTCAGGTTATCAAGTAGAAAGTTTAGGGCGAAACGATTGGGACAACGCCGCACAGATTTTATCGGGTGCAGATGTAGTTATTGTGTCCGTACCTATCGTAAACACGGTGGAAACCATTGAACGTCTTGCACCTTATTTAACTGAAAATATGTTGCTCACCGATCTCACCTCGGTGAAAAAAGCCCCGCTTGCAAAAATGCTGGATGTGCATCAAGGCGCAGTGGTGGGCTTGCACCCAATGTTCGGGCCAGATATTGCAAGTATGGCAAAACAAGTGGTAGTGCGTTGTGATGGGCGTTATCCTGAACGCTATCAATGGTTATTAGATCAAATCAGC
Organism: Avibacterium volantium; assembly: GCF_900635775.1. Taxonomy (NCBI): domain Bacteria; kingdom Pseudomonadati; phylum Pseudomonadota; class Gammaproteobacteria; order Pasteurellales; family Pasteurellaceae; genus Avibacterium; species Avibacterium volantium. Next base: position 1,421,708 of record NZ_LR134167.1, read on the forward strand.
ATTTGGGGGGCGAAAATTTATCAAGTGGACGCCGCCGAACACGATCAAAGTATGACTTACATTCAAGCCTTACGCCACTTTGCCACCTTTGCCAACGGGTTGCATTTATCCAAACAACCTGTGGAATTGGCGAAACTGTTAGCCTTATCTTCGCCAATTTACCGCTTAGAACTCGCTATGATCGGACGCCTATTCGCCCAAGACGGCGCATTATACGCGGATATTATTATGGATAAACCAGAAAACCTTGAAGTGATCGAAAGCTTAAAACAAAGCTATGAAGAAAGCCTGAAATTCTTTGAGCAAGGCGATAAACAAGGTTTTATCGAAACTTTCGAGCAAGTACGCGATTGGTTTGGCGATTATTCTGAACAATTCTTAAAAGAAAGCCGCCAGCTTTTGCAACAGGCGAATGATTATCGCGAACATTAGTGAAGAACAAGTGAAAGGCTTGTTTTTATCAGTGCGGTGGAAAATTTGAAAATTTTTTACCGCACTTTAAATCTGAATAAATATTTGATTAAGCTCACAAAATTAACTTTTCTTTAAGATTTTTCCTCTATTCTGCACTATGATAGCGAGAGTTTTAGCTTGAAAGGAGAAAGTAGTATGAAAAATCATCTTCAGCAACACATTTCAGATCGCATTCAGCAATCATTGGGGTTATTAGAAAATCAACAACTCGCCCAAGATTTATGGCATATTCTCGCTGAACAGCATTTCCAAGGCTTTTTACCGCAGTTTGTGGTGAATCATCTTTGCGAAAAATATCAATTAAGCGCCAAAAACCTCGCCCTACTTTTATTGCCGATTAGTGCAAGTTATGCCAATCCTACGATTTCTCATTTTAGCGTAGGGGCGGTGGTAACCGGGGAAAGCGGCAGTCTTTATTTCGGGGCAAACCAAGAGTTTTGTGCCACCAATATTCAGCAAACTATTCACGCGGAACAAAGTGCGATTTCTCACGCGTGGATGCGTGGCGAACGGAAATTGACTGACGTAACGGTAAACTATACCCCGTGCGGACATTGTCGTCAGTTTATGAATGAATTAAATAGTGCGGAAACCTTGCATATTCATTTGCCGCATAGCCAGAATAATTTGCTGCACAAATATTTGCCAGATTCTTTTGGTCCAAAAGACTTGGATATTACCTGCCGCTTATTTGATGAACGCCATAATGGTTTAAATTATCGCACAGAAGATTCCGTTATTTTGGCAGCGCTAAATGCGGCTAATCAAGCTCACGCGCCTTATTCGCAAAGCTATTCGGGCGTTGCCATTCAGCTTCAAGATCAACAAATTTTTTCTGGTCGCTATGCTGAAAATGCGGCATTCAACCCAACCTTGCCTGCCTTACAAGTGGCATTAAATTATTTATTATTAAGTGGCAATGAGGTGGAAAATATTCAGCGTGTAGTGATGGTTGAACAGCCTTTAACCCTTTCTTATCAAAAAATGGCAGAAGAATTATTGGCTTATTTAGGGGAAGTAAAATTGGAATATATTTTGCTGCCTTAGCGATAGAAAAACGGTCTAATTCAGACCGTTTTTTGTTTTACTGCGCCATATTTTCTACGGTTTTAAGGAAACCTTGTGCGGTGGCAAAAGCATCACTTTTGCCTTGCGCGCGCATAATCATATCGGACATTTCACGAAATGCGCCTTGTCCGCCGTGGCGTTGTAGCACATAGTCGGCACAATCTTGTACATAATCCATCGCATCGCCGACGGCAAAGGATAATCCGCACACCGCAAAAGCAGGCAGATCCACGCTATCATCGCCGATAAATGCGGTTTCTTCAGGGCTTACACCAGCTTGTTTCATTAATTCAAAGCAGGCGCTTTCTTTTTCTAATTTGCCTAAAAAGAACAGTTTAATCCCAAGATCGGCAATGCGCTTGCGTAAAATAGGGGAATCTCGCCCTGAAAGCACGGCAACTTGCACGCCATTTTCCATTAACATACGAATGCCCAATCCATCACGAACGTGGAAACTTTTGAACGCTTCGCCGTTGGCATCATAGTGGAGTAAACCGTCTGTGAGTACACCGTCCACATCGGTGATCACGAGTTTGATATTTTGTAATTGTTCGTTTGAAATCATAGTATTAACTCGAAAATTCAATTAAACCTACCACGTTTTTAGCGTCATCTAACACGATTAATGAATGAATTTTGTTTTCTTTCATAAAGTTTTCCGCTTCCGCTAAATAGCAATTTGCGTTGATGGTTTTAGGTTGAGAAGTCATTAATTCTTGCGCGGTTTTGCTTAGCGCGTCAGCACCATTGCGAGTGAGTGTTCGGCGAATATCACCATCGGTGATAATGCCTTTTAATTCATTGTTTTGCATTACAATCGCCACGCCCATACGGCCTTCATTCATAATAGTTAAGCAATCGGTAAATGACGTGGTGAGCTGTGCGATTGGCAATTTGGTTTGCATTTGATCTTTCACGCGGGATAACAAGCGTTTGCCTAGACTTCCACCCGGATGATATTTTGCAAAATCCTCAGGTTGGAAATTTCTTGCAGTGATGAGTGCAACGGCAAGGGCATCGCTCAATGCAAGGGTAACCAGTGCCGAAGTGGTGGGCGCAAGGTTATTCGGGCAAACTTCTCGTTCCACCGTAATATCCAGCACATAGTCGGCGTGTTTTGCAAGGGTAGATTGCTTATTGCTGGTTAAGGCAATGATTTTATTGCCAAAATTCTTTAAGCTCGGGATCAGTTTATTCACATCATCGGTTTCACCGCTGTAGGAAATCAACATCACAATATCAATGGGCTTGAGCATTCCTAAATCACCGTGAAAGGCTTCCGTTGGGTGCAGGAAAAAACTTGGTGTGCCGGTGGAAGCAAAGGTGGCAACCATTTTTTTGCCGATTAATCCTGATTTCCCAATGCCGCCAACCACAAGGCGACCTTCACAGTTCAAAATGAGATCCACCACTTGGTTGAATTGCTCATCTAAACGATGGCTTAGTTGTAGCAAGGCTTTTTGTTCCACCTCAAGGGTGTCTTGTGCGATTTTGAGATAATCCATTGTTGCCCCTTTTATATTCAGCAAAAGTGCGGTTATTTTAGCGTAAGTTTTTTGCGAACTCTAGCAGTCATTTTATCTGAGTTTTCTTGCATTTTTTTGATATTCCGTTATACTCTCGCCCTGAGTTAGCCAAACAATCGCTGGTTTATTGAAGCCCTAAACCGTTTGTATAAACGACCTAGTGGGACAAATAGACGAGAGGAAAGTCCGGGCTACATAGGGCAGAGTGCCAGATAACGTCTGGGAGGCGAAAGCCTACGACAAGTGCAGCAGAGAGCAGACCGCCGATGGCTCGTTTGAGATCAGGTAAGGGTGAAAGGGTGCGGTAAGAGCGCACCGTGTGAGTGGTAACATTTCACAGCAGGGTAAACTCCACTCGTAGCAAGACCAAATAGGAACTCAATGGGTGGCCCGCTCAGAGTTCGGGTAGGTTGCTTGAGCGTTTGTGTGAACAAACGCCTAGATGAATGATTGTTCAACGACAGAACCCGGCTTATCGACTAACTCAACGAATAAAATAGCCTCCATTTTTGGAGGCTTATTTTTCTCACAAAAGTTATCGCAAAAGTGCGGTCTATTTTTTCAATAAATCTTTTAACCCTTCTTTCATTGCAGACATTTGATGCTCATAAGCGGCTTTGCTTTCTCGCTCATCAATCATATAGGTGATGGTTTCAGACAGAGTCATTTTCATTTTCTTAGCATATCTTGATAAGCGCAACCAAACAGAATATTCCAAATCAATCGATTTTTTCTTGGTGGTTTGCTTTTCCGCATTGAAAAAACGCTTACGCCGCGCACGAATCGCTTGGTCTAATTTCACCACTAAATTAGGCGAAAGATGAGTTTTCACCCATTCTTCCGTTTCCGCCGCATTATTTTGCGCGGTAATTAAACGGCGCACCATTTCTTGCTGTAAACTGCGCTCTTCATAACGCGTAATTTGCTCCCCTTCACGGGCTTTTTTGGTTAAATAGAGCCATTTCCAGTGTGCTTCTTGATTTTCTAGCTTTTGGTATTTCATCGTATTTCCTCAAACTCCGTTACGGGGTAACTCTGTATAAGTTTACGCTGTTCCGATTTTTTTCGCTAGTAAATTTTGTTTTGGGTGATAAATTCGTCTAACCGCAATATTTTTTTGCGATATTTATGAAGTGCGGTGGAATTTCACCACACTTTTTTAAGCAAATTGATAAGGGATAATATGGCTTAAATCTTCGTTAATGATTGAACGAGTTTGTTCTGTGTCATAATGTGATTGCATATTAAGCCAGCTTTGTGCATCTGTGCCAAAGAATGTTGCCAAACGTAATGCGGTATCGGGGGTAATGGAACGTTTTCCTTTGACAATTTCATTAATTCTGCGAGGTGGAACAGAAATCGCTTTTGCCAGTGCGTATTGGCTAATACCAAGTGGTTTTAGCCAATCTTCTAATAAAATCTCGCCGGGGTGGGAGAGAGGAATTTCTCTAATCATAATCAGTTATCCTTAATTTAGTGGTAATCCACAATTTCAACATCAGCAGCGTGTCCATTTAACCAAGTAAAACAAATCCGCCACTGATCGTTAATTCGAATGCTGTATTGCCCTTTTCGATCACCAGAAAGCTGTTCTAAATGATTTCCAGGAGGAATTTTTAAAAAGTTAAGCTCTGTTGCCGCATTGAGTTGTTGAAGTTTTCGCATTGCGACTTTTTCAAATGGGATAAAACGCCGTATTCGTTTACCTTCAAAAAATGCTTGGGTTTCTTTACAGGAAAAATGGGTAATCATAAATAATAACGCCTTTCGTTAATACTACATAATGATAACGGATCACGTTATTAAATGCAAGGCATAAATATACAAAATAATCCCATTATGCGATAATCCACCTTTTCAACCATTACCCAAAGAGAGCCACATACTTTGCCTGCGTTATTTAATCAAGTTTTATCTTGGCAGAATTTGCGTCCTGAGTTAGCAGGGCAAGCAGATTTTTCGCAATCTATTGATTTTTTTGACCTACAATCGCGCGCTCGCGGGAGCGTTTCGCAATTTTTGCAAAATTCTGACCGCACTTTATTGGTGCTAAAAGCCGATCAGCAAGGGGAATATGCGGTGCTGCTGGAAAAATTTATCAGCCAGTTCCAGCCACAAGCTTTGCCTTTGCAAGGTGTGCATTATCATATTGAACAAGGTTCTGAGCAAACATTGCCTAAAATCACCCTGCAAAATGCGACCAGCGTGGAAGATAATTTTGCCGCGAAAAAACAAGTGGCGAGTGCGATCTATTATGATCAGCAACGATTATTTGGTAATCTCCGTTCAAACGGCCAACAGATTGAGCTGCAAAGTGGCTTGGTGCATCAGTTAAACGGTGGCGTGCTGATTTTAAGTGTTGAGCCTTTATTAACGCAGGTGGGCTTGTGGGAACGCTTAAAACAGCTTTTGAGTGAACAGCATTTCCATTGGCAATCTTTACATCCTTATAAACCGCTGCCTTGTGATATTCCCAGTTACGATCTGGCATTAAAAGTGATTTTATTGGGCGATCGCACGCAACTGGCGTTATTAGAAGAATTGGACGAAAGCCTTTATCAGCTGGCGGATTATGGCGAAATTGAAAGCTATTTTTCCCTTGATAACGAGCAAGCGCAGCAACAATGGCAAGGTTATGTGCAATCTTATGCGAAACAGCTGGGTATTCAGCTCACGGCGGACGGAATAAATCGACTCTATCAGCTTTTGGTGCGAGAAAGCGAAGATCGCCATTGCATTAATATTTCGCCGTTAAAGTTAAAAGAGATATTGAGCAACACGCGCACATTGGTGCAATGCAATGAATTAAGTGCGGTGCAATTTGAGCAATATTTTCAAGCCAAACAGCAACAGCATGGCTTTTTGCAACAACAAACCTATGCGGATATTCTGCACGAACAAATTTATGTGGCAACTCAAGGCGAAGCGGTGGGGCAAATTAATGGGCTTTCAGTGATCGAATACCCAGGCAGCCCAGTTTCCTTTGGTGAACCTTCACGGATTAGCTGTATTGTTCAGCTTGGCGAAGGGGAAGTGATTGATGTCGAGCGCAAAAATGAGCTGGCAGGTAATATTCATAGCAAAGGCACAATGATTGCTGAAGTGTGTTTAGCGAATATTTTAGATTTGCCCACTCAACTGCCGTTTTCTGCGTCTATTGTTTTCGAGCAATCTTATAGCGAAATTGATGGCGATAGCGCATCGCTTGCGTGTTTTTGCGTGCTGGCCAGTGCGCTTTCCTTGCTGCCCTTGCCGCAATCCATTGCTATTACTGGGGCAATCGACCAATTTGGGTTGGTGCATTCCGTGGGCGGTGTAAATCAAAAAATTGAAGGCTTCTTTGCTATTTGTGAAAAACGGGGGTTAACGGGCAAGCAGGGGGTGATTGTGCCTTCTACGGTGTTAAATCAGCTGAGTTTATCTGAAGCTGTGATAAGTGCGGTGAAAAATCAGCAATTTTCCATTTGGGCAGTAGATGATGTTTTCCAAGCCTGTGAAATTCTGTTTAAACGCCATTTGTTAGTTGAGGAAGATAGCACTTACAACGAACAAAATCAGCCATTGAGCGAGCTGATCAGCCAACGTTTAAACGCCCATTCGGAACAACAAAAAAGCGGTTTTTGGTATGATCTACTCAATAAACTCAGCTTAAAACGATAAAAACTTTTAAAAATCTCGCCGCACGTTATTTTTTTTAACCTGTTTGCTGTAACGAGGTAGGCAAGTCAACATAGAACCTCCCTCGGAGAGGGAGGTTCATAAAATATTAGGGGCTGTAGTAGATTAGCCCTAAATTTCACACCATTTTCGCAATATTTTTAACTGCTCTTTTGGTGTCCCAAAGTTAAACCGAAATTCACATTCCTTCAAGAATAAAGGAAAGTTTTTTCGGTTAATTCCATTATATTTTCGCAGTATCCGCTTCGCCTGATTCCAAAAATTTTCAATGCCATTAATATGATTTTGTTTCACCGCAAATAGCTCGGAATGATTGATTCGTTCGTGGTGAAATTCACTCACATCAAGCGCATCATAACTGCGATAAGTGTCCGTATAAACCCAGCTATCAGGCTTAATTTTTCTTTTAATAACAGGGAGTAATGTTTCACTCTTGGTGTTTTCAACCACAACAGTAAATACCTTTCCTTGTCGTTTTAGTAACCCAAAAACAGCAACTTTTCCAGCCGCTCCTCGTCCTCGTTTTCCCTTTCGATGACCACCAAAATAGCTTTCGTCTAGTTCAATTTCCCCCTCAAAAATCTCGTTAACTTCAAGGGATAAATGATAGCCAATCACAAGCCTGATTTTATGGTAGAACAAAGCGGCTGTATTCGGTTGAATATCTAGCAAATTTGCTGCTGTTCTTGCAGTAACTTCTGCGACAAAAAACTCAAGCAGTTTTTTCTGTATAGATTTCTTTAATTTACAATATGTTATCTTCATTTTTGTAGTATAGCATTGTCGCTAATCTACTACAGCCCCAAATATTATACTAATTAAACTAATTGGCCTGATTTATTAGTTTTTTACTGCGAAAGAAGAGTATAATTCTATCAATTATAGTCAGCTTATAAATTGGCCATGTAATATGTGTTAACTTTTAAAAGGAAAGGATAAAATGAACAGCATCTATAAAATTATCTATAGCGTAGTAACTCAGCAGTTTGTTGTCGTTTCTGAACTTGCGCGAAATAAAGGAAAGGCTCGTACATTGAGTAATAGTTTGTTATGTATCGGCATGATGTTTATTTCTACTGATATTAACGCGATAGTTGGAGAGGTAACCATGCCTAGAGTGGGAGATGAAGAGCTAAGCGTTGCGGCATATCGTGATCCAAGTAAAGTGGGATATATTCCAAACAAACCTAATTTTACTCTTAATCGCCCTAAATTTGATGATTTGAATGTTTTTGAGAGACAATTATTTCGTAGTATTTTGATGACAGTAGATACAAAGATGCGTCAAGATAAGATGCAATTTTATACTCAAGATAACAAGAAGCTAGCTACTCAAGGTATCTCTCATCAAGGTAATCGCGAAAATATGATAGAAGATGAGATTAATTATATTAAGAATATATTAACTGATTATTATAGTCATGAAGTATCTGTAGATGGTTATAAAGGCTATTCTTTTTCCGACGGAGTAAATTCCGCTCCATCATCTCCAAATAAAATTTATTCTAACCCTACTCTGCAGCCCCTTGCTACCAGTGATCCAGGTTATGGAAATATAGATGAATATGGTTATAACGCTGAGCCCCCACGTCCTAATGCGGGATTTCCAACTATTCGTGATGGTTTCTTAATGGAGTGGGCGATAGAGAATAAAAAGTTAGATATGAAAAAAATTGATTTAGCATTGGATGAGGAGTTTGCACTACGAAATCAATTAGAAGCTCAGGGGCTGTTACCTTTTTATAGCCTTTCACCAAGTGAAGTAGGAATTGGTGAGCGGATTAACAGAGAAGATATTGAGAACTATGATGAGTTGCTTAACGCTTATGCAGAGTTTTTTGAGGAGCTTGATGCCCAAGGTGAAGAAGCGGATCCTGTTAAGATGAAAGAAGCATATCAAGCACTGCGATGGCTTCAAAGCTTACCTTCTAAAGAAGATAAATATTTAGAAGGGGAGGGCGTAAACTCTTCTTATAATCGGCAAATTATTAATGTTGCGGGTGGGACAAAAGACACTGATGCAGCCAATATTGCCCAGCTCAAAGCTGTACAAACTCATTATTTCTCTGCTAATGACAGAAATAAGATAAGTGATAATTATTATAATAATGGAGCTAAAGCTAATTATTCTATTGCCGCAGGTGCTTATTCTTTAGCAGAGCGTGAAGGTGGTGTATTAGGCTATATTCCAAATGTTCGATCACTCTCTGACCTAGAAATATTATCTTATAAATCCATCTCTACAGATAAAATTGATTTAATCGATCCTCTTAGTGATGCTTATTTGAATTCTTTAATGAAAGAGATTAAAAATGCGTGGAATGGTGTATCTTGGCAAGATGAGTCAACTACCGTAGATGAATTGCAGAAGCTCTATCAAAGGATTGAATCTGAGGATTTGGGTGGTGATTCGCAAACTAAAGAAAAATATCTAGGTGCTATCCAACAACGAATTGATAATTTAAATGCGCTGGCATATAACAGTGAAGTAGAAATAAAAAATAAAGAAAAAATTGCTGAGTATATTAACCAAAAACAATCTGAAGGGGTTGATGTTAAACCATATATCAGCACATTAGGGGCCTTAAGCATTGGTGATACTTCTGATCCTGAAAATTTGAAATTACGTCAAATCACCGGAGTGGCAGCAGGTTTAGAAGATACTGATGCAGTCAATGTTGCTCAATTAAAAACTGCTCAATCGCATTATTTTAGTGTAAAAAGTGATGAGTCAGGAGCAGATTCTAACTTTGACAATTTAGGTGCTAAGGGAGTAAATAGTATTGCTATTGGACCTAAAGCTATAGCGGACAATTCTGCGAATTTTTCTACCGCACTTGGTTATAATGCGGTTGTGAGTATTGCTGAAAGTGTTGCTTTAGGTGCGAATTCATTGGCATCACGCATATTTGATTCATCTTTTTATCAAGAAAATAAATATCTTGCACCAATTGGAGGAGATAGAAGTGCTGAAACTGATTATCGTCCTATTGGTGTGATTTCTGTAGGGAAAGAGGGGAAATATCGTCAAATTACTCATGTTGCTGCTGGGGTTGAAGATACAGATGCAGTGAATTTGTGGCAACTTAAAAAAGCTATTGACGCAATTGGTACTGCAGTTAATGGAAAAGATGGCAATTCTATGTTTAGTGGCCTGACAGATCCTGATAATAGCGTAGGAAAAGATGGTGATACCTATCTTGATTCAAATAGTGGTAGAGTTTATAAAAAACAAAACAATGAATGGATAGATACTGGAACATCTCTTAAGGGACCGCAAGGAGAGAGAGGGATGACTGGTTCACAGGGACCAAAAGGTGATCAAGGCTTGAAAGGTGAGCAGGGTGAAAAAGGCGATCAAGGTCTAAAAGGTGACCAAGGAGAGAAAGGTGATGCAGGCTCAGCGATATTGACTGGTAAAAATAAACCAGAAAGCACCACAGGTCGCGATGGTGATAGTTATGTTGACACTGTTACAGGGCAAGTCTATAAAAAACAAGCTGGTGAGTGGGTCGATACTGAAACCTCATTGAAAGGTCCAAAAGGTAATCAGGGTGAAAAGGGCGATCAAGGTCCAAAAGGTGATAAGGGTAATAACTCAGGGCAATCTGTAATCAGAGTGACAGGAGATGAAAATATTACTACTGAGCAATTAATTAATGATATTAAGGTCAAATTAAATAAAGATGTGAAATTAAACAGTGTAACTACAGGAAATACATTCATAGATACTAAGGGGGTTAACGTCGGTAATGCTCATTTAACAAGGGAGGGGCTTAAAGTCGGTGATACTGAAGTAACTAAATATGGTTTGAAAGTTGGCAATACCATAGTGAATCAGCAAGGGGTATTTATTGATGGAGGAAGCGGTCCAAGTATAACTAAAAAAGGTATCAATGCTGGTAATCAGCGCGTCACTAATGTAGCTGATGGGGTAGCTGATATGGATGCTGTAAATATGAGACAATTAAACCGCCTTTCAAATCGTATTGATCGAGTTGAGCGTAAAGCCAATGCCGGTGTAGCTGGAGCATTAGCTGTAGCAGGACTAGTGCAAACTAGTCGACCTGGTCGTTCTAATATTGCTGTCGGTGTAGGTCATTATGGTGGTGAAAATGCTATTGCCGTGGGAGTCTCAACACGCTCGGATAATGGAAAAATTGGAGTTCGTTTAAGTGGCACAACAAGTACACGCGGTGATGTAGGTGGTGCTTTCAGTGTGGGGTATGAGTGGTAAATTTCGTTTATTAAAGATAAAGTTCTGTATAAGTGATCTGACTTCAAAAAGTTAGACTATATTTTAATTCAAGGACTGAGTTCTGTATTCCACAGGGCTTAGTCCTTTTAGCTTCACTTGAATACGCTCATTTTGCTTAAAATCGTGTTTTTTCAATATCTCCCAATAGACAATCATTTACTACTGTCATCCTTGGTCGGAGTGAAGTATCGGTTTTGCTTATCTAATCGTTTCATTGCCTGTGGCATCATTCTGATTATCTGCTCAAAATTCGGACCTCTCGACCCATCGTAAGCGATAATGTCTTTAATTTTCGCTATTTTGCGATAAATCGTCTTTACTTACTGTGAAATCTCTACATTTTTATCGACCTTTGACTTGATATGATATGCGTGTCAATCCTATTAGCCCAAGTAACATTTCCAATAGGAAACGCAGACGTAGGGCATTTTAGATGACAGCTTTTCCTATATTTTTGTTGGTTGAGTTCTTGCAACTCTTTTAGAATTGCATTCTCCACATCTCATTTCAAAATTCGGTAACGAAAGTGTTCCTCTTCGGTTCTGGGCCTCAGTGGAATACTGTCCTTTTTGATAGCTCGAATGACCTTTAATTTAAGCCAACAGAATAATATCGTTTTTTACTTAACATGCTTAATTCATTGATTTTATTATGATTAAATTTGACAATCTAGCGCGTTAATGTTCTTTTGGTAAGCTGAAAATACCAGCGAGTAAGCGAACGTTTTTTTTATTTTGAAGATAAAAGTCGAGTACTTGTTGTTTGAAATGTTGGGGATATTTAGGCATAAAAAATCTGCACCTTACTCACTTGGTTGTTTAGTCCAACTTTTGGGGTGCAGATCAATTGGTTATTGGGGCGAAAAAGTTAAATTTTTGCACCGCATTTTGCGGCAAACTTTGCTCATCTTAAAAGTGCGGTAGGATTTTTCTATATTTTATTTAGGCGAGCAGCGATGTTCGCCTTTTTTATTTCTCAAAATTAAATAATTTACTCACTGATCGGACAAGTTGAGCGAACAAGTGTTAGCTATATCTATTTTCTTCTAATCCTGATATTATGCGGAATAAATTGATACGTTGCGTATTTTTATACATAGAAGGAAACAAAAATGATGGACAGTTGTACACCAAATAAAAAAAGTAGCTACAGCTATGAGGATTTATTGGCATCAGGACGTGGTGAATTATTTGGCGAACAAGGCCCACAGCTCCCCGCACCAACAATGTTGATGATGGATCGCATTGTGGAAATGAATGAAACAGGTGGCGATTTTGAGAAAGGTTATATTGAAGCGGAATTAGATATTCGCCCTGATCTTCCTTTCTTTGGTTGCCATTTTATTGGCGATCCTGTTATGCCGGGGTGTTTAGGGCTAGATGCGATGTGGCAACTTGTCGGTTTCTATCTTGGCTGGATCGGCGGCAAAGGAAAGGGCAGAGCCTTAGGTGTTGGCGAAGTGAAATTCACTGGGCAAATTTTGCCAACAGCGAAAAAAGTGATTTACCGCATTAATATGAAACGTGTGGTAAACCGCAAATTAGTTATGGGCTTAGCAGACGGTGAAGTTGAAGTGGACGGGCGCATAATTTATACCGCCAACGATCTTAAAGTCGGCTTATTCCAAGATACTTCAGCATTTTAATGATGATATTTTTGTAAGATTAATTGGAACCAATTCCCTTATTGGCTCAGGCGTTACCCTTTTGCGCTTGAGCCTTTTTTATTTTGATTGTTTATTCAGTATCGTCCACTATATCCGCAAAACTGGCTTGCAATACATCAGCTAAATCTTGCGATGTGAGTTCCACACTCAAACCGCGTTTACCGCCAGAAACATAAATTTGTGAAAAATTTAAGGCAGATTGCGCAATCACCGTTTTCAGTTTTCTTTTTTGTCCTAAAGGGCTAATTCCCCCCACTAAATAACCCGAGCTTTTTTGTGCTGCATCTTTGTCCGCCATTTCCACTTTCTTCACGCCAATGGCTTTTGCCGCTTTCTTTAAATTCAGCATATTTGCCGTAGGAAGCACAAAGCAGGCGAGCTTTTTCTGATCGCCATTTTCCGCCACAAGTAAAGTTTTGAACGATTGCTCAGGCGGAATGCCTAATTTTTCTGCAGCTTCATCGCCAAAATGGGTATTGTTTGGATCGTGGTCATAACTATGCAAAATAAAAGGGATTTTATGTTTTTTTAATAAATCAATGGCTGGTGTCATTTTCTTTTCCTGTCAGAATTCGGTAAAATATAACGCTTATTTTACGCTGATTATTAAAATCAAGGGAGAAAAAATGTTAAAGATCGCCATTGCCGCAGAATTTGAATTAGCCGAAAAACTGGCTGAATGTTTAGAACAAAGCCAGCTGGAAATTGATCAGCTATCCGTAGTGGAAATTTTTCCATTTAATGAAGAACAAGGCATTCGTTTTAATAATAAAGCGGTCGCACAAATTGTGCCAGATGAAGTGGATTGGGCAACCTTCAATTATGTGTTTTTCGCAGGCGAAGTGTCCGCTGCCAGCCATTTAGCGAAAGCCGCAGAAGCAGGTTGCGTGGTGATTGATTTATTTGGGCTTTGTGCCAGCTTGCCTGATGTACCATTGGTGATCCCAACGGTTAATGACGCACAATTAGTGGAGTTGCGACAACGTAACATTGTTTCTTTACCTAATCCGCAAGTAACCCAAAGTATTCTGCCATTGAGTGAAATTTTGCAAAATTATCCATTAAAACAAGTGGTTGTCAGCTCGCTTCTGCCAGCTTCTTATATGGGCGATGAAAAAGTGGCGCAACTTGCAGGGCAAACCGCACAACTATTAAATGGTATTCCTTTAGATGAAAATGTTCAGCGCCTAGCCTTTGATGTTTTCCCTGTAAAAAGTGCGAATTTGAGCGCGCAAGTGCAGAAAATTTTCCCACAGCTTGATAATGTAGTATTCCACCAAATTCAAGTTCCTGTATTTTACGGCCTTGCCCAGCAAGTCAGCGCCTTTTTTGATTATGATGTGGCCAGTGAAGCCGTAGCAGAAATGTGGCAACAAAATAGCTTGATTGAATACTACCCAGAAACCCAAATTACCCCTGTAATTAATGGCGAAAATGAAAACGGTGAAAGTGAAGTCAAACTGCATATCAGCAATCTTAATCAGCGAGAAAGTGCGGTAGAAAATGGCATCGAATTTTGGTCAGTGGCAGACGAACAACGCTTTAACCTCGCCTTAATGGCAGTGAAATTAGCCGAATTGGTGTATCAATCGGGTTATTGATTTGCTTTTAAAGAGTTCAAAAAGAGAGTACGGTGAAAAAATTTGCGTTTTTTCTACCGCACTTTATTCATACTAATTTTATATAAATTACAGCCATTTCTTTAAAAAACCTATCGCGAAATCGTTTGCTTTCTGCTAGAATTGGCAGGAAAAACACCCTTCTTTAAGTTGCGTTTTTCATCTTTTTTATCAACTAATCTGGATTAAAAAATGGAAAATCAGTCTTTTCTACAAAAACTTTTTAAATTAAATCAAAAAAATACCACGGCAAAAACAGAAATCATCGCAGGGATTACCACCTTTTTTACGATGGTTTATATTGTTTTTGTTAATCCTTCAGTGCTTGGTGATGCGGGAATGGATAAGCAAGTGGTGTTTGTAACCACCTGTTTGATCGCAGCATTTGGTACGATCGCGATGGGCTTGTTCAGTAATTTGCCTATTGCCCTTGCGCCTGCGATGGGGTTGAACGCCTTTTTCGCCTATGTGGTGGTGGGAAAATTGGGCTATTCTTGGGAAGTGGGAATGGGTACAATTTTCTGGGGATCAGTGGGCTTATTCGTGCTAACGTTATTCCAAATTCGCTATTGGTTAATGGCGTCCATTCCTTTGAGTTTACGCGTTGGCATTGGGGCAGGGATTGGATTTTTTATCTCGCTCATTGGCTTTAAAAATATGGGCTTAGTGGTGGCAAATCCTGCAACCTTAGTGGCGCTGGGTGAGTTGCATAATCCGCAAGTGTTAATGGGGATTTTAGGCTTTTTCATTATTGTGGTGCTTGCCGCGCGCAAAATTTATTCTGGCGTATTGATTTCAATCGCGGTGGTGACCACCCTTGCGTTGTTATTTGATGACAGCGTGGTGTTTCACGGGGTGATTTCTATGCCACCAAGCCTTGCGCCAGTGGTGGGCAAAGTGGATATTATGGGCGCGTTAGATACCGCCTTGCTCGGCATTATTTTCTCTTTCTTATTGGTGAATTTATTTGATTCTTCAGGTACCTTGCTGGGCGTAACAGACAAAGCCGGGATCAGCGATGAGAAAGGACGTTTCCCGAAAATGAAACAAGCCCTTTATGTGGATAGTGTGAGCGCTGTGGCGGGATCCTATATCGGCACCTCTGCAATCAGTACTTACATTGAAAGTGGTGCTGGTGTTTCCGTGGGCGGACGCACGGGAATGACGGCAGTTGTAGTTGGCGTGTTGTTCTTATTAACTATTTTCTTCTCGCCATTAGCGAGCGTTGTGCCACCTTATGCCACCGCAGGCGCCTTGGTTTATGTGGGGATTTTAATGGCTTCAAGCTTAATTCGTGTTCAATGGGAAGACTTAACCGAAGCTACACCTGCCTTTATCACCGCAGCAATGATGCCGTTCACTTATTCCATTACGGAAGGTATTGCCTTTGGCTTTATTAGCTACTGTGTGATGAAAGTTTGCACAGGACGCTGGAAAGAAGTCAATGCACCAGTTTGGGTGGTATCCTTACTCTTTATTGCCAAATTCGTTTGGGTTGGCTAACTCTCTTTAATTAGGGCGAAAATTCGCCCTAATTTTTTACCGCACTTTTGTTATTTTCGATTTGCCTTAAAAACAGGTAAAATATCGCCAATTTTCCACCGCACTTTATTTTTCTCTCATATTGCTTATGCGAAAAATCATTCATATTGATATGGATTGCTTTTATGCTTCTATTGAGTTGCGCGATAAACCGCATCTCAAAGGCAAACCTGTGGCGGTGGGCGGTTCATCTGAGCAACGTGGCGTGTTAAGCACTTGCAATTATGAAGCTAGAAAATTTGGTTTACATAGTGCAATGCCAACGGCGCAAGCCCTGAAACGTTGCCCCAATTTGATTTTATTGCCTGTGAATATGCCGTTGTATAAACAGGTATCGCAACAAATTCAGCAAATATTTCATCGCTATACCCATTTAGTTGAACCCTTATCTTTAGATGAAGCCTATTTAGATGTTACAGATTGTCAGCAATGCTCGGGTTCAGCCACTTGGATCGCACAAGAAATCCGTCAAACCATTTTTGCTGAAACTCAGCTTACTGCGTCTGCTGGCGTTGCACCGTTAAAATTTCTGGCCAAAATCGCTTCTGATAAAAATAAGCCGAATGGGCAATTTGTAATTGAACCAGATGATGTGGACGAATTCGTACGAAACCTGCCGCTCAGTGCCATTCCCGGTGTGGGGAAAGTGACCACACAACGCTTATTGGAAATGGGCTTAAAAACCTGTGCCGATGTACAACAATTTGAACAGCATTTATTGCTCAATCAACTCGGCAAGAGCGGACAGCGTATTTGGAATTTTAGCCACGGCATTGACGAAAGGGAAGTGCAGCCCGAGCGGCTGCGTAAATCCGTAGGGGTGGAAACCACTTTATTGAAAAATATCACCGTACTTGAACAAGGTGAGGCCGTGCTAAATCAGCTTTATGATCAATTAGTGCGCCGTGTGCAACGTGCTTGCCCTGATTTGCCTTTGCAAAAATTACGCAAAATTGGCGTGAAGTTAAAATTCGATGATTTCCAAATCACCACGTTAGAAAAAAGTGCGGTGGATTTTTCGCAAGAAAGTTTCCGTGCCTTATTGGCGCAAATTTGGCAGCGCCGTCAAGATAAATCCATTCGATTAATCGGCTTACAGGTTAATTTACCCGAGCAACAAGAAGAAAAACAGATGAGTTTATGGGAAAACTGATCTGTTAAATCTTGAAATTACAAAATTTATAATTATATTGGTTATTCCTTTAATCATTTATTGGATAATCAACTACATACTCATAGCGAGGAACTTTTTATGATGCGAATTTTACTTTTTTTAGCCACCAATATGGCGGTGCTAATTGTCTTTAATATTATTTTGAGCCTAACAGGAATCCGCGCACAAGATGCCAGTGGATTGCTTGTTATGGCGGCACTGTTCGGTTTCAGTGGCTCGTTGATTTCCTTATTTTTATCCAAAACAATGGCATTAAAATCGGTCAATGGACAAGTGATCGAACAGCCGCGCACAGAGCAAGAGCGCTGGTTATTAAACACTGTGGCTACGCAAGCGCGTGAAGCTAATATTCCAATGCCAACGGTGGCGATTTATCATTCTGCGGACGTCAATGCCTTCGCCACTGGCGCAAGTAAAAGCAATTCTCTGGTTGCCGTGAGTACAGGATTGCTCAACGCAATGACAAAAGATGAAGCCGAAGCGGTGCTAGCACACGAAATTAGCCATATTCAAAATGGCGATATGGTTACAATGACGTTGCTACAAGGCGTGTTAAATACCTTCGTGATTTTTATTTCTCGCCTTATTGCCAACGTGGTGGCGAGCAATCGCAACGACAACGGCGAAAGCAGCAGCGGAATTTATTTCTTAGTTTCAATGGTGCTAGAAGTGGTGTTCGGTTTCTTGGCGAGTATGATCGCAATGTGGTTCTCACGTTATCGTGAGTACCGTGCGGACGCAGGTTCAGCCCATTTAGTCGGCAAACAAAAAATGATCGCAGCATTACGCCGCTTACAACAACTTCACGAACCACAACAAATGGAAGGGCAATTTGCGGCTTTCGGTATTAACGGCAGAACAGGCGGTTTAGCCTCTTTATTTTTAAGCCACCCGCCATTGGAAAAGCGTATTGAAGCGTTGCAACAAAGCGATAGTTTAAAATAAACGCTTTTTTCGGGCAGACACATAGGTCTGCCCCTACACAAATCATCAAACCATAATCACAAAAGAGCGGTAAAAAATCCCCAAATTTTCCCCGCACTTTTCCCCCAAGGAATCTCCGTAGGATGGGCTTTAGCCCATCAGTGGGAATGCGTTAAACAATGGGCTAAAGCCCATCCTACCTTACCATTACTGGTTTATCCTAGTTTAGGGGCGGACCGATGTGTCCGCCTTTTAAAATAATTAATGTAGCTAAACCGCCATAAATGTTAAAATAGGGCGCTTTCAAATTTTCAGGCACAGATTTTGTGCCTTATTGTTTTTTGGAGTTGTGATGGAACATCGTTTAGAAGATATTATTGCCATTTTTAATCAATGCTTTGAGCAAGAATATAATACCAAATTGGTTAAAGGGGGCGATGAGCCGCTTTATGTGCCAGCGAATGAAGATTGCCCTTACAATACCATTTATTTTGCACGAGGCTTTTACAGCAGCGCCTTGCACGAGATTTCGCACTGGTTGATTGCAGGCAAAGAGCGGCGACAATTAGAAGATTTTGGTTATTGGTATGAACCTGACGGACGTTCTGAACAACGTCAGCGTGAGTTTGAACAAGTGGAAGTTAAGCCACAAGCGTTAGAATGGATTTTAGCCACCGCGGCAGGATTTCGCTATATTGCGAGCAGTGATAATCTTAACGGCAACCCTGGTGATACTCAGCCTTTCAAGCAAGCCGTTTATGAACAAGTGAAAAGCTATGCCGCGAAAGGGTTACCAAAACGCGCAGAAACCTTACGCCAAGCCCTTGCTAAATTTTACGGCACACCAGATGGCATTAATTTGGATTTATTTGACGTGAGTAAAATTTAAAAATTTAAGTCAAAAATCAGCAAAATTTGCACCGCACCTTGTTTACTTATGATTTAAAAAGTGCGGTGCAAAATTTTAATAAATTTAACGGAACATTGAATGTTAGCATTAGAAATCAAAGGATTAACCAAAGAATATAAAAACGGGGTCAAAGCCTTGCACGGCATTGATCTGAGTGTTGAAGCAGGGGATTTTTATGCGCTGCTTGGGCATAATGGGGCGGGAAAATCCACCACCATTGGGATTATTTGTTCTTTGGTGAATAAAACATCAGGCGATGTGAAAGTGTTTGGTGCGGATTTGGATAGCAATCCAAGCCAGCTAAAACAGAATATCGGTTTAGTGCCGCAAGAGTTTAATTTTAACCAATTTGAGCGCGTGATTGATATTCTCACCAATCAAGCCGGTTATTATGGCATTCCACGCAAAGAGGCTTTAGTGCGCGCGGAAGTGTGGCTGAAAAAGCTCGATTTATGGGATAAACGCCATCAGCAATCACGCCAACTTTCAGGGGGAATGAAACGCCGTTTGATGATTGCACGAGCCTTAATGCATCACCCTAAACTGCTCATTCTCGATGAACCTACAGCGGGCGTGGACATTGAATTACGCCGTACGATGTGGGAATTTTTACGCGAACTCAATGAGCAAGGCACAACCATTATTCTCACCACCCATTATTTAGAAGAAGCGGAAATGCTTTGCCGTCATATCGGCATTATTCAGCAAGGGCGTTTGGTGGTAAATATGCCGATGAAAGCCTTATTAGCCAAACTGGAAACAGAAACCTTTATTTTTGATTTAGCACCACAAGCGGTTAAGCCTGAAATAATGGGTTACAACGTCACTTGGCTAGATAACAATACGCTTGAAGTGGAAGTGAAAAGAGAGCAGGGTTTAAATCAGCTATTTTCACAACTGACGCAACAAGGCGTGCAAGTGTTGAGTATGCGTAATAAAGCCAACCGTTTAGAAGAATTATTTGTTTCAATGGCATTGAATAAAGGAGTGCAATAATGAGTTTAGCTTGGGTTGCCTTTCAAACTATTTTTGTGAAAGAAGTACGCCGTTTTACCCGAATTTGGGTGCAAACCCTTGTGCCGCCGGTGATCACAATGACCTTATATTTTGTGATTTTTGGCCAGCTGATTGGCAATCGTATTGGCGAAATGCACGGCTTTAGCTATATGCAATTTATCGTGCCGGGGCTGATTATGATGTCTGCCTTAACTCATTCTTTCGCCAATGTGGCGTCATCTTTTTACAGCACAAAATTTGCCCGTAACGTAGAAGAACTGCTAATTTCGCCAACTTCACCGCACATTATTATTTTAGGCTATATGGCTGGCGGAATGGCGCGTGGCTTAAGTGTCGGGATTTTGGTTACCTTGGTTTCGTTATTTTTCGTGCCATTACAGATTTATTCTTGGACAGTAATTCTTGCCACCTTATTACTCACCACCGCCAGTTTTGCGCTCGGGGGCTTGATCAATGCGGTTTTCGCGCGCTCTTTTGATGACATCAGCATTATTCCCACTTTTGTTTTAACACCATTAACCTATCTCGGCGGCGTATTTTATTCCATTTCCTTACTGCCACCTTTCTGGCAAGTCGTGTCAAAATTTAACCCCATTGTTTATATGATCAGCGGCTTCCGCTACGGTTTTCTCGGCATTCAAGATGTCAGCCTTGTTTACACCTTCAGCGTTTTAGGCATTTTTATCACCGCACTTTACGGCATCGCCTATTATCTGATTAGCCGTGGGGTTGGGTTAAGGAGTTAAGAAGAAAAGTGCGGTAAGAATTACTACGTTTTTATAAAAAATGCGGTATTTAATACCGCACTTTTATCTAATTATCGAATAATCTCATAACAAGGCTCATAAGCCTCGCCGTCTGGCAGTTTCATTCGGTGTTGGGTGATGAAATCTTGTAGTACGTTGTCCACTTTTTCCATTAAATCCTTATCTCCTTTGAGCTGGAATTTGCCTAGCTCAGCGATGCGATCTTGCGTATCGGGTTTAATGTTGCCCGCTACAATGCCAGAAAATACACGTCGAAGATTGGCGGCAAGGCTCACTTTGCTTTGGTTCATATGCAAATCTAAACTTGCCATATTTTCGTGGGTTGGGATAAATGGCTGTTGGAATTCAGGATCAATTTTCAACGACCAATTAAAGCCATAAGAATCATTATTTTCATAGCGTAAATGACGAATTTCTTCTATTGAAGATTTCATATGACGCGCCACTGCCACAGGATCATCAATAATGATTTTATATAAGGATTGCGCTTCTTTCCCTAAGGTTTCGCCAATAAAGCGATCAATCGTAGCAAAATAATCCGCACTTTCTTTTGGCCCAGTTAAAATGAGTGGGATAGCTTGCGCTTGATTTTCTGGGTTGAGCTTAATTCCAAGGATATACAGCAATTCCTCGAATGTCCCAGGACCGCCAGGGAAGATAATAATGCCGTGCCCCATACGCACAAAGGCTTCAAGACGCTTTTCAATGTCAGGCATAATGATCAGCTCATTAACAATTGGGTTAGGCGGCTCAGAAGCAATGATTGAAGGCTCGGTGATGCCAATAAAACGGCTGTTTTTATAGCGTTGGTTGGAATGGCCAATCGCCGCGCCTTTCATCGGTGCTTCCATCACACCCGGCCCGCAGCCTGTGATGATATTTAATTCACGATGACCTAATTCTAATCCCACCGCACGACAATATTGGTATTCAATTTGATTGATGGAATGACCGCCCCAGCACACCACCAAATTCGGTAATTCGCCCACGATTAAGGCTTTGGCATTACGCAAAATGGAAAACACTTGGTTGGTAATATGCACACTGTCTTGAATATCACAAGGATTAATCCGTTGGCTTAGCACATTCACGAACACAATATCACGCAGGACGGCAAAAAGGTGATATTGAATATTGCGGATAATATGTTGATCCACAAAGGCACTTTCTGGCGGATTGTGTAACTCAAGGGTGATACCACGTTCTGTCGCCACCAACTCAATATCAAAATCAGGATATTGATTTAATAGCTTGCGGCTGTCATCGGTAACCGCACCAGAATTTAGCACCGCAAGCGAGCAGTTGCGATACAGCTGATATAGCTCGCTTTTGGCTTGCTTGGTGAGCAATTCTACTTCAAGGTGCGAGAGCTGTTCCATACTCCCACGGGGATTCACATAATGAATATTCGCCATTACGACCTCCTATTGTCTGGCTAAGCGTGCATTGTGCGGCACGGTTTCAAAGTTCGAGCGGAACGGATTAATATCCAACCCACCGCGGCGTGTGTAACGGGCGTAAACAGTGAGCTTTTCAGGCTGAGCAAAACGCATTAAATCACAATAAATTCGCTCAACGCATTGTTCGTGAAATTCGTTATGCTGACGGAAAGAAACCAAATAACGCAACAATTTCTCGCGGTCAATCCGTTTACCCACATAATGAATTTGCAACGAACCCCAGTCGGGTTGTTGTGTGATTAAACAATTTGATTTTAACAAATGGCTGACTAAATATTCTTCGACAACCTGTTCGCCTTGCGTGCTGTTTTCCAAATAATGTGGGTTAAATTGATAATCGGTGATTTCAATATCTTGTTCATCAATACAATCTCCTTGTAAGGAATCAATGAAAGTGCGGTCATAATTTGCTAAAGAATTTAACCGCACTTTCACTTCACCTTTGGCACAATCCGCTAAATCCTGTTGCAAAATCTGTTGCACTTGGGCGAAGCTGTCAAAATGGCTTTGATTGAAGCTGTTGAGATAGAGCTTAAAACTTTTTGATTCGATCAAGTTCTCGCTACGAAAATCAATTTCCACGTCCGCAATCGCCACTTGCGGCACGCCTTTAGGATTGAGCCATGAGATTTCATAAGCCGTCCAAATATCTGCGCCAAAGGTAAAAGGCTGTGTTGCCACAATGCCAAGCTGTTCACGGTTTAATTGACGTGGCACAGCTTGCAATAAAGTGCGGTCATAATGTTGTGCATATTTTGTTTCTTGCCCTAATTTTAAGGCGTGTAAACTTTGGTGGTTATAATTCATATTTTTCCTTATTGCCAGTGCCAAGAAAGGTTGGATACCAATCGGCACTGATCACATTTAAAATCAAACAGATCAAAGAGTGGGGCTTTTAATGCCCAATTTTTATGGCAGCTTGGACAGTGGCGTTGTTGTTCTGCAGCCAAACTTTCGCCACCAATGCGGTATAAATAATAGTAAGTTGGAATACCAGTGTGTTGCTCAATTTCTTGGCATAAGGCATAACCGTGTTTGGATAAATTGCTGTGCAGATCAGAAATTTCAGCAAGGGCTTGGCTTTCTAGAGCCGTGCCGTTCATTTGTAACTGATCGCAAGCCTGCCAATTCTCTTGCCATTTGATGAGATCTAAACTCAAGTGCGGTGCATTTTTGAAAAATTTATACAGTGGAATAGGCAAGTTATCATCGCCGCTGTGCAATGGTGAGCAAGATTGCAAATAGGTGGTGTTAAGCACTTGCCAGCTTGGTCGCTCGCCTTGATAGGTGAGATCAGAATTTAGGTCATCAGCAATCACTTGAAAACTATCAAAATTTATCCCCGCATTTTGTGCCATATCTAAGGCATTTTGCACCGCTGAATTATTAAATTCGGGCAGCAGGCTTTGTTGTTCGGGGCAAACCACACGCACAGCAATGCCTTGCTGAGTTTCTAATTCAGCGTGAAAAAGGGGAATTTCTCGCCCAAGAATTTGCCCGTTGTAACGCCATTGTTCAATCACTTGATTAATCAATGGGTAAGCCGTATTGTTGGGTTCGGTAAGGGTAAAAAAAGCTTCAATTAAATACATTCTCTGCCTTAATTTATAGGAAAGCGATTGCGTTTTTTCATACTTGGCTTTGTGGTATCATAACGCCTTTGTTTCTGCACTAAAGGTGAACGCCACATTTTAGGCAGAATAAGATGAGAAAGCAAATTAAGGAATCCACAATGCGTGAACAAACAAAATATCAGTTACAACAATTACAAAAAGCAATGGAGGAATTAGCCCTTTGGCAAGCCGTTGCACCGGAAGCGGCAGCATTTGACAGCGTCGAGCCGTTTTGTATCGACACAATGAATGCGCACGAATGGTTGCAATGGGTGTTTATTCCGAGAATGTATGCCATTATTGAAAGCAACGAACCATTACCGCACAAAATGGCGATTGTGCCTTATATTGAAGAAGCCTTAAAAGAAAAGGATATTGTGGAAGTGCAACGCTTAATTGAGCCGTTGAAAGCTATCGAAGAAATTTGCAACGCTCAAAATGACCGCGCTTAATCTTCTTTATCAAGATGAATATTTGGTGGCGGTGAATAAGCCAGCGGGAATGTTGGTGCATCGTAGCTGGCTTGATCGCCACGAAACCCAATTTGTGATGCAAACCTTACGCGATCAAATCGGGCAGCACGTTTTTCCTATTCATCGTTTAGATCGCCCTACCTCTGGCGTGCTGCTGTTTGCTTTAAATGGGGAAATTGCCAAATTGTTGTGCGAGCAATTTGAACAAAAGCAGGTGGAAAAAAGCTATTTGGCGGTGGTGCGAGGTTATGTAACGGGGCAGGGCAGGATTGATTATCCGCTGAAAGTTCAATTAGATAAAATCGCCGATAAATTTGCTCAGCAAGATAAAGCACCGCAAGAGGCGATCACGGATTATGAAGGCTTAAAAACAGTGGAAATGCCTTATGGGGTAGGGCGTTATCAAACCAGCCGTTATTCTTTGGTGAGGCTCATTCCACAAACGGGCAGAAAGCATCAGTTACGTCGTCACTTAAAGCATATTTTTCACCCGATTTTAGGGGATACGCAATATGGCGATTTGCATCAAAACCGCGCTTTAAGCGAACATACTGGCGTGCAACGGTTAATGTTACACGCAGAAACGCTCGCGTTTAACCACCCTATAACAAAAAATCGGTTAAAAATCACCGCACCTTTAGATGAACAATGGCAACACTTGTTCGATGCTTTTTCTTGGAATGAGATAGCCTAAACGTTCAAAAATAAAAGATGAAACATCAAATGCGCAAAAATAATAGAAATTTCCTAGGAATTTCAAAGTGCGGTGCTTTTTTTCGTTTGTTTTTTGGTTAAAGCTCTTGTATAATCGCCCGACCCTGTGAATGTGTCGGCTTTCCCACCGCACATTATTTTATCGAGATCACACTCGAAGGGGTGAAGATTGAGATTCATGGTTGTGTTCAAATTTGAACACTGGGTATTAATATTATTTTATTGGTAATTAATTAATGAAAACTTTTGTAGCAAAACCAGAAACGGTTAAACGCGACTGGTATGTAGTAGATGCGACAGGTAAAACTTTAGGTCGTTTAGCGACTGAATTAGCACGTCGCCTTCGTGGTAAACATAAAGCTGAATATACTCCACACGTTGATACAGGTGATTACATCATCGTTATCAATGCGGACAAAGTTGCCGTAACAGGTAAAAAAGAAAGCGATAAAATTTACTACTGGCACACTGGCTATGTAGGTGGTATCAAACAAGCGACATTTAAAGAAATGATTGCTCGCCGTCCAGAAGCTGTGATTGAAATTGCGGTTAAAGGTATGTTGCCAAAAGGCCCATTAGGTCGCGCAATGTATCGTAAATTGAAAGTGTACGCTGGTCCTAACCACGAACACGCAGCACAACAACCACAAGTTTTAGATATTTAATCACGAGGTGAGAAAAATGGCAGAGAATCAAAACTACGGCACAGGTCGCCGCAAAAGCTCTTCAGCTCGTGTATTTATCAAACCGGGCAGTGGTAAAATCACTATTAACCAACGCGAATTAGACGTTTATTTCGGTCGCGAAACTTCTCGTATGATCGTACGTCAACCATTAGAGTTGGTTGAATTAACTGATAAATTAGACCTATACATCACAGTTAAAGGTGGTGGTATTTCAGGTCAAGCGGGTGCAATCCGTCACGGTATCACTCGTGCACTAATTGAATATGATGAAACATTACGTCCAGCATTACGCGCAGCAGGCTTTGTTACTCGTGATGCTCGTCGCGTTGAACGTAAAAAAGTGGGTTTACACAAAGCACGTCGTCGCCCACAATACTCAAAACGTTAATCATTTCTTATTCAAATACAGTTCAAATGGCAAGTTTTTACTTGCCATTTTTCTTTTCTAAATTTCTTAAATTAATCATTTTAAAGAAAAAATTCAATTTATAATCAATAAGATAGCTTGGTATGTGATAAATTTACTTAGCTATTTCCCTATAATTTATGGTAAAATATTCGCCTTTAATTTTAAATGATCGATAAGTAAAAGGTTAGCGGAGGAATAAAATGAGTAGTGCAGCAAATAAACGTTCAATAATGACCCTTTTTTCCAATAAAGACGATATTTATTGCCATCAAGTGCGCATTGTTTTAGCGGAAAAAGGAGTTGCTTATGAGATGGAAGAAATTGAGCCAGGTTCTGTCTCAGAAGATTTAATGGAGTTAAACCCTTAGGCACATTGCCAACCTTGGTAGATCGTGATTTAGTGCTATTTAATTCCCGTATTATTATGGAATATCTTGATGAACGCTTTCCACACCCGCCATTAATGCCCGTTTATCCTGTATCGCGCGGTAAAAGCCGTTTATTAATGCTAAGAATTGAGCAGGATTGGTATTCTTTATTAAACCAAATTGAGCAAGGTGATGACGCTGAAAAAGAGCAGGCTGCCAAACAATTAAAAGAAGAATTATTAGCTATCGCGCCAATTTTCAACCAAACTCCTTATTTTATGAGCGAAGAGTTTAGCTTGGTAGATTGCTATATTGCGCCGTTATTATGGCGTATGCAGAAATTGGGAATTCAATTTACAGGCGCAGGAAGTAAAGCGATTAAAAATTATATGGAACGCGTGTACCAAAGAGATTCTTTCAAACAATCCGTAGGCGAAGCTGCACCTAAAAACCTAATGGATGATAAATAAAAGAGAGTAGTTATGGAACGTAAATTCTCACCGAAACGCCCTTATGTTTTAAGAGCTTATTATGATTGGTTGATAGACAATGATTGTACGCCGTACTTGGCCGTTGATGCTACTTATTCTGGCGTGAAAGTACCTGTTGAATATGTGAAAGATGGGCAGATTGTGCTGAATATTTCAATGAATGCAACAGGAAACTTGCAATTAACCAATGATTTCGTTCAATTTAATGCACGTTTTCAAGGTGTACCGCAAGAAATCTTTATCCCTATGGGCGCGTTAATTGCGCTTTATGCAAGAGAAAGCGGTGATGGTATTATGTTTGAACCAGAAGAGTTCGAAGATGATCTTGCTATTCAACAAGATGAAATTAAAGATGAACAACCGTTAAGCTTTGTTGAGGCCGTAGATAAACCTGAAACAACAGAAAAGCCATCGAGTAAGAAATCCTCTCCAAAATTACGTTTTGTTGATTAATTATAAAGACTTAATTTCTTTTAAGCGTCTGCACTAAATAATAGTGTAGGCGCTTTTTTTTATATTCCTTTATTCAAATAAACCCCTTATTTTTATAATGTTATTTAGTTATTTTTGTAACGTTGTAACAAATTAGCAGATAGGCTTTTCCTATATTTTTTAAGACTAAAATCTTAAAGATTTCTTAAATCTCGCTAATATTTATTTTGTATCCATTGCGAAAATCAATCTAAATGATCTCATCATCATAAATCCACTGAAAAGATATTTCATATAAAGAATAACCGAAGAAAAGATTCCAAGATGCAACACTAAAAAACGCCATAAAGATATGCTGTAGGCTATGACAAAAAAGAGCGATACAAAAGTTACTCTTATATTTACATTATTTAACATAATATACATTATGCGAAATTAGTTATCAGGTTAGTAAAAACTACGGGTTAAGAAAATCACAGAGTTATACACAGATCACTTTTACTAGTTAAACAAGGTAAAATTAAGGTTTTTGACCACACTGTAACGCTTAGATTTTATGAGTTACTCACTGTCAATGATGAAATGTAAAGAAAAGTTAAAGAATGACGTAGATTAATATGGTGGTAAAAATAACGCTAGATAAAAATCTAGTCTTGCTTAATTGAATTAAAAATCAATGAAACAAAATCTATAATCTTTACGATGATTTTACTTATCTGCTATTTTTGAGAGCTTAAAAACAATAACTGGAATAAGCTTAGTTAAGCTATTTAATGATTTTCCGCTTTTTAGCCTTACTTTATTAAGGCTAAATGATTGCGCTACGCGAAAAATAAAAAAATCGAGCAGTTAGATTACTCGATTTTTTATTTTACGCAATTTAGCAAAATTTAATTAGATTGTTACAGCATCACAAATCTAACCCAATAATTTCACCCCATATTCATAAACTTGCTGCAATAAGGCTAATTTTTCAGGATTATTTTGATATTCTTCCGCCAAGGCTTGTAATTCTTGTTCAAATTGCACCGCACTTTGTTCCAGCTTTCTACGGCGGTATTTATCCCAGCGTAACTGCTCGGCTCGAGTTAAAGTCTTGTAGAAATGACGCGCACGATAATGAAACAGCAACGCATCAACACGTTTATCTTGGAAGGTTAAATTATGCTCGGCCAATTTTTCAGGGGTTAAATCGCGTAAAATGGCCATATTATTTTTGTCATTTGGACTGAAAAATCCACTATATAATTCAGTTTCTACATTATCGCTTGGCTCAAAGACGCGTTTATCAGTGAAAATTTGTAATACTTTTTCACGAATGTTGAGATTAGCACGCAATTTAGTAAGGTTTGCTAAGCAACGCTGGCGGTCAATGCCTAAGCGTTGTGCATTTTCTGGCAACAGGGTTTTGGCTGGGGCTAAAATTGGACATTTGTTGATATGCACCAATTTTAATGGTACAGGTAAAATACCTTGTTCTTCCAATTCCGTTTTTTTGGTATATAAATTTTGGCGTAATTCTTCCGCACTTTTATTGAGTAGATCATCAATATTGCTATCTAAATCACACATAATGACGGCATTTTTATTGGTTGGGTGCCAGGCTAAAGGGGCAATCCAAGTGGTGTTACCGCGATAATTCCCCAACATTCCTGAAACGTGAACCAATGGCGTCATTTCTGCAGTGTTAATCATTACTTCAAGGGATTTTTTATCGCGATGCTCAAAGAAAAACTGGAATAATCTTGGCTGTTTTTCCTTGATTAATTTCGCCATTTCAATGGTTGCATACACATCAGCCATTGCATCGTGGGCATTGCTATGCTCTATTCCATTGGCTTTGGTTAAATTTTCTAAGCGGAAAGATGGCATTCCGTCATCATCATAAACCCAGTTTATACCATCAGGCCGCAAGGCATAGCAGGCACGCACTAAATCCAGTAAATCCCAGCGAGAATTGCCATTTTTCCAGCTATATTCGTAAGGATCGATAAAATTCCGATAAAAGGTATAACGGGTCATTTCATCATCATAACGGATATTATTAAAGCCCATAACACAAGTGTTTGGTTGAGAGAATTCTTGCAAAATTCGCGCAGCAAATTCAGGTTCAGGCAAGCCTTGCTCATTGCATTGCTGTGGCGTGATGCCGGTTACCATCACCGCGGTTGGCGAGGGCAAATAATCATTGGTTTGCTTGCAATAGAACATCACAGGCTCACCAATAATATTAAAATCCTTATCTGTACGAATTCCGGCGAATTGTGCAGGACGATCGGTGGCAGGATTTACCCCAAAACTTTCGTAATCGTAAACAAAAAAACTGAAATTATCTTGCATTATCTTACCTTGTCAAAAAAGGTTCTAAATAAAATAGGCTGAGAATGGCAGAAATACCAAGTGCCACGCCTACCCCATTGATTTTGCTTATTTTTTCTTTGAATACTATTGCACCAACAAGCGTGCCAAGACAAATCACACCAATATTCATTCCCGCAAAAACAAGGGTTGGATTTTGGCTAAAACTTTGATGAGCGCGAATATAAAATAGAATATTCATAAAATTTAGCCCGCCGAGTACAATGCCAGCTAACAGACTCGCCCCATTCCACTGGGTTCGCTTAATCAATAAATACATAAACATAACGCACATTGCTAAGGCAAAGGCAATAAACAAGGTGGTTGGAAAGGCGCTGCCCATTTTGGCGGTCTGCTTGAATAAAATATCAATCACGCCATAACCAAACCACACGGCAAGCAAGCTCAATCCGCCTTTAACCGAAAGTCCTTGCTCGCGCGGTTTGATTAAACAAAATAATGCTGAAAACGCCAAGATTAAGCTGATAATACGCGATTGACTGAGCTGTTCGCCAAATAATATAAACGCTGCCAAAATAGGCAAAAATAAAGATAAACGCTGCGCCGCATCAGAACGTACAATGCCTGCAAATTCAACGGCTTTTGACATAATGATAAACACGCTAGGCAACAATAAGCCTAAACTCAGGAAAATCGCACTATTTTCATTTTGTACGATAAAATCGGTAAAGCCTTGCCCTTGAAAGTTCGGCTGTAATAAAAAATAGCTGAGTAAAAGTGCGATAAGATAATTGAAAGCGATTGCTTGCTCGATCACAACGTTGAATCGGCGTGCGACTTTTAGCAGCACAGATACCGCAACGCTGCAAGCAATGGCGAGAAATAAATAGTGCATTTTATTTCCTTGCGAGATTTAAAGTGAAAAGATAACGAGTAAAGTGCGGTGAAAAATTTTGTATTTTTGCACCGCACTTTTGTTTATTGCCTATTCTATTCCGTTGCGCCAAAACCGCGTAAGGCAGACACTTGAACCATTTCTTGGTTACCAAAAATCTTACGCACCAGTTTATAGGTTGTCCCTTTCTCTGGGCTGATATTTTCAGGGGCTGCAATGAGTAATTGCATATCCAAGCGAGAACAAAGCTCAAACAAGGTTGAAATGGATTTTGCATCTAAACGTGCCGCTTCATCAAGGAATAATAAGCGACAAGGCACAATGTCTTTCCCACGAATACGGCGGCTTTCTTCTTCCCAGCTTTGCACCACCATTAACAAGATTGACATCCCAGTACCAATGGCTTCACCTGTGGATAATGCGCCACTTTCCGCACGCAACCAGCCGTCTGCACCACGATAGACTTCCACTTCCAAATCAAGGTAATTGCGGTAATCCAACAATTCTTCACCAATGGTTTGTGCCGTACGCTGTCCCATATCAATATGCGGATTTAAGCGCTGATACAATTTCGCAATAGCTTCAGAGAAGGTAATGCGGTTATCAGAGAATAAATCTTGATAATCATCTTGGCGATCGGAAAGGGCGTCCAGCAACATTGCGTGAGTATCACGAATATTCACCACTAAGCGCACCGATTTCACCTGACCAAAGGCAATATTTTGTAGCCCTTGGTTAAGCATACGAATACGATTTTGCTCACGCTGAATAGTCTTACGCATAATGTTCGCCACACTTTCGGAGCTAATCGCCAATTTTTTCTCGCGATTGGTTAGTTCTGCGGTAAGGCGAGATAATTCGATTTCCATTTGTTCAATGGCATCAATTGGATCGTCCGTTTTGATGATGTCTTGACGGATACGCTCACGCAAATGCTGATAAACTGCAATAAAGAACCGCACTTTATTTTCTGGTTTACGATTATCTTCTGATGAACGCAGGGCATCACGCAGGTATTCATTGTCAGCCACGGCAGTACGCAGCGCACCAAGGGCTTTATCCGACATTGAACGCAATTCATCAGCAGAAAGATAAGCGAGTTCGCGGCGATTTAAACGTTTTTCCACATCACTATTGCGTGATAAACGCAACACCACACACCAGCTGGCTTTCATCGCGACCACCAATTCACGCTGGGTTTTGTAATCACGCTCCGCTTTACGAATTCGGCGGTTAAGATTTTCGCTTTCGCTTTCAATTAGGGTTAATTGTTTTTCTAAATAACGGCGGCGATTACGCACGGTGGCAAGTTGCTGTGATAATTCATCACGGCGTGTTTGAGCGCGTTGCTCTGCCCCATCATCTGCGCGCACACCAAGCTGGCTGATTTCTTCAAGTAGCTCGTTTAGCACTTTATTTTTTTCTTCATAAGAACTGCGCAGTTCAATATAAACTTGATTATATTGGGCAAAACGCACTTGTTTTTGGCGTACTTGCTCGCGTTGTTGTTCGCGCTGTTCTTGCACTTGCTCTAAACGGTTACGCAGTTGCTCATTTAATTCGGAGGTTTCCGATTGCACGCTTTCTTTGTAATCAAAATGCGCTTTACGCTGCGCTACGTCCGCCAAGGCAAACACACGCAACTGTAATTGTTTTTGCTGATTAACCGCTTGTTCGTATTCCGCTTTTAAGCGTTCGTAGTTTTCAGGATCGCTTTGTAATGTATTAGCAATTGGCTCAAGCTGTGACAATGTCACGCCATATTGACGAATAAAATGCTCATCTTGCTCAGCTAAATCAAGCTGTTCGCGACATTCTTCAATGCGATCTAATAAACTTTCATCATCAACTACAGCAAGCTGCGGAATCAGTTTATTTAATAACTGTAATTTTTCCTTAGCACTGTCTAATTTAAGACGAATTTGTTGTTCTGTGGTGCTAAACTGCCCTAATTCACGCTCAATTTCCCCTTGTTCACGGCGAATTTCTGCCATCAATTCTTCAGGGTTTGGCTGGAATGCAAGGGCCAAGTGTAAACCAACAAATTGGCTGAAATGTTCGTGTAAACGTTGGCATTTTTGCACATCAAAGGCGCATTCTGCATATTGTTCCGACACCTCATCACGTTCAATTTGCAAGGCTTCTAAATGTTTTTCCCGCGCGGCACGGCCAAATAATGGAGTTTCAGGGAATTTTGAATAACGTAATTCTCGGTTCGACACCTGAACCACAACCCCTAGCTCAAGCTCTTGAG
This sequence comes from Avibacterium volantium, assembly GCF_900635775.1. Taxonomy (NCBI): domain Bacteria; kingdom Pseudomonadati; phylum Pseudomonadota; class Gammaproteobacteria; order Pasteurellales; family Pasteurellaceae; genus Avibacterium; species Avibacterium volantium. The sequence goes on from NZ_LR134167.1 coordinate 1,454,445, forward strand.
CTGACAATACGCTGTCATCAAAAGAACTTGGATCCCCTTCGATAAGGTATAAATCATCAGGGCAATCTTCAAGCTGAGCTAATTGTGCTTTCACCGCTTCTAAATCGCGCACCACAATTGCGTGGCGAGCTGGGCCATATAGCGCAGAGAAATAAGGCGCATCTTCAATCGGCACGTCATCATAAAGTTCAGAAAGCAACACGCCACCAAAGCGTTCTGCTAACACATTTAGACGCGGATCTTCAGAACCATCTGGCTGACTTAAACGGGAAATTTGTTCATCAAGTTGCTGACGCTTTTGCTCTAACTGATCGCGTTTAATGGTTAATTCACGTTCTTTCACCAATAGTGATTGCATAAAATTCATCACATCTTGGCTGTCGCTAAACTGGCTATGGCTTTGTTCTTGCAAGCGTTCAAGTGCAGACTGAGCAGTGAGCCACGCTGGCGCTTTATTGGCATTTTCATTGTAACGCGCGTTCAACTGTTCACGCTTTTGACGGAAGGTTGAGCGCTGTTCCACCTGCTCTGCCAATTCTTCATTTAGCTCATCAACAAGGCTTTCTTGCTCGGCGTAATATTCTTCGATTTCATCTGCGGTTTCGAGTTCTAATTCTGCACGCTGATTAAATTCTTTCAATAAACGCACCGCACTTTGTTGTTGCTGATAACGCTGTTCCAATTCGTGTAATTTAGCGCGAAGTTGTGGCGTTTGTTGCGCTTGCACTTTTTGGCTTGGATATTCACGCAACAAGGCTTTTGCACTTTCCCACGCGGCCGAGCGAGGCATCTCTCCCGCAATTTGGCAAACGAGCTGATAGGCTTTGTCAAATTGCGATTTTGCCATTTCGGAAATTGACATTTTTTGCTCTAAATCTAGCACCTTATTGGTGAGATCTTCGGCTTGCGCGGCAAATTCAGCGTGATAATCTTCTACATTTTTTGTGGACAGATCAGCCAATCCACAAAGGGTTTTGGCTTTTTCAAGCGCTTGAATAGCTTGTTGATATTGCAACGCACGAGTTTGTTGCGCATCAAGGGCTTGTTGATAATCCGCTAATTGACCACGCAGTTGATCCACTTCTTGCTCATACTGTTCTAACTGCGCTTGGCTTTCTTCGTGCTGTTCAGAGGCTTCTTCTACGGCAAATTTTTGCTCTTCTAACTTTTCCCGTAAACTTTCTACATCATCTTGATAACGTGAAATTTTTTCTTGATGACGCAAGGCATTCAGCACTAAATTCAGATGATCAACGGCGCTTTGATGATCCACTTCAAGGGTTTGTTCACTTTCGTTGAGTTCCGCCAATTCACGGCTAAAATCCACCAAGCGATGTTGCGATAAATCGCGCTCCGATTTAGCTAAATACCATTCTTTACGGTGCGCTAACGCATTTTCCACATTGCCGCGGCGTTCGTTGGCATTACGCATATAATCTGACGCCACATAATTGGTGGTTTCAGTAATTAAATGCTTGAATAAATCACGATCTGATTGCGTTACCTTAATCGCCTCAAGGGTCATACGGTTTTCGCGCAAAGCACTTTCCATATCCTGGAAAGCCTTACGCACCCCTAAATTTTCTGGTAATAAATAATCTCGCAAAGATCGGGTAATAGCACTGGAAATCCCACCGTAAAGTGAGGCTTCGATTAATTTATAAAACTTGCTGCGATCAGAAGACGAACGCAGACGCTTAGGAATAATACCTAAATCAAACATCATTCCGTGATAATCGGTGATTGAGTGATATTGCTTAAATTGCGCGCCAAGTGTTTCGATTTTCTCTTTTAATTCGTTTAAGGTCAGCACACGGGCTTGACGTTCACTTACCACTTCGGTTAGGGCGCTAATTGGCGCTAAAGATAAAGGGAGACCTTGAATAGAAAAGGTTTTAATATCCACTTTTTTATCGCGCCCAGCCACTTGTTGCAGACGTGCGCCCACTAAAACACGTTGATGACGAGAATTCACTGCATCTAACACGGCATAACAAACCCCTGGTTTGAGTTTACCGTGCAAACCTTTATCCCGTGAACCTGTGGTTGCCCCTGCTTCTGTGGTGTTACGGAAATGCAATAGAGTTAAATCAGGAATCAGTGCGGTAACAAAGCCGGCCATTGTGGTGGATTTCCCTGCCCCATTTCCCCCTGATAAGGTGGTAACTAATTCATCTAAATCAAAAGTGCGGGCAAAAAAACCGTTCCAGTTAATCAGTGTAAGGGAGCGGAATTTTCCACGTTCTACATTTTGCCCAACAGGTGCGGCCGTATCTTGCGATTGCACCGATACGGTTTCCATAATATCTAATTCTTCCGTTTGATGATTTTCCATTTCTTCGCTTTCAAGGGTTAAATTATCGCTTTCTAATTCAAATTCTTTGGTCATTATTCTTCCCCTTCTTCATCAAATTCTTCAATTTCTTCGCCATTTTGCACCGCACTTTTCTCATCTTGTAAGGATTGTGGTGTTGCGGCTTCCCCATCGCGGATCAAGCGTAATTGCGCTTCCATTGGGTCATCGCCAGCACGCACTTCTGCACCAAAACGGAATACCGCTTCTGAAATCACAAATTTTCCACTATGCTGATCGCCGACTGTTGAAATTATTCCTAAACGGCGTAAGCGATTTAACGTAGCGCGGACTTTTTCTGCCAGTTTTTGTTTATCTAAATCTGAACCTGAAGAACGCTGATTCACCACTTTTAACAACTTGCTTTCATCGGCCAAATTGAGCAATTCATCATACACTTCTTGCGTGCTGAAAATGCCTTGTTGAGCAAGGCGCTCTGGGCTTAAATACAAATAGCACAGCACTTTACCAACCAACATTTCTAATTCAGAAAGCACTGAACGTGCAATCAGCGTAGTGGCTTTGGGACGCAAATAGAAAAAGCCTTCTGGCGCACGAATTAATTCCACATTGTAACGGCGATAAAATTGATCTAGCTCGTTTTGGAAATCCATCAAAAAAGCGTGATTATCCAATTGCTCTAAACTAATGTGTCGCCCTGCACGCAATTGGCTATCCACCGCAGGAAAAAGGGGATTTGCAATGGCCTGCGCTTGTTTTACGGAAAGTATCTCTTGTAGCTGCTCTGTCATAGTTTGGTTCTCTAAAAATTAGTTATATTCATCAATGATATTGGCTTGTACTTCAGCGCCCTGTTCGTTAATTTTTTGCCATTGCGGATAAGCGCCGGTTAAATCACCACTTGCCATACCTAAGCGCATTGCCTGATCGACAATAATTCGTGCTACATCAAAATGGCGCGAAACTGGGTAATTTTCCAACTGCTCTTTCAGCACTAAACTCAAATCAATCGGACGGTTATGCTCACGGTAGGCAATTAACAAGCTTTGCATATGTTCTACAATTTGATCGTGTAAATCAGCCAAACTTTCGTATTGTAATTCTTCTGGCAGTTCCCCTAGCGCATCTTCTTCACGCAGCACCAGTTCTTCATCGCGCAAATCCACTAAACGCTCAGCCTGCGCTGTCCATAAATACCAAGGATTTTCAAGATATTGTTGAATAGACTGACGTAAACGCTGTGAAAAGACACGGTTTTTGTCCATATCAATTGCGGTACGGATAAATTTATGCACGTGGCGGTCATAGCCAATCCATAAGTCAATAGACTGTTGCCCCCAGCTGATAATGCGGTCTAATTTTGCTTGTAAATCAATGATAAGCTGATCGATAAAATAAAGATTTTCCTGACCGATCACACAATCTTGAATACGCAATAATTGCGCTTGCAGTTTATCCCCCGCAGAATTGAGCGTATCTTGCAATTCACGCAGATTGCTTGAGGTTTCATCTAACAAACGCTCACAGCTTGAAATAGCGGCTTGCCAATCTTTAGTTAATAGCTCGGCGATTTCATCTTTAATGCTTTGCTGATTTTCGTCCATCACACGTTGGGAAAAATCAATGCTATCGAAAATCTCCGCCACAGAATATTTTAATGGCGCAAACACATTACGCCGCCAATGATGCTCATCGCCCCCTTCTTCCGCTGCTTCAGAAGCGCGTTGAATTTCATCTGCCACAATTGAAAGCTGAACAGAAAGGCGTAAGGCAGAAAATTCACGCTGACGAATATAATAATCGGATACGCCAACACCCAACGGCGTTAAACGATAAATCGCCAAGCCTTCGGTAAACTCACTACTAAAACGATTGAGAAAGCGCTGTTTCACTAATTCATTAATCGCATTATTGGCGCGGGTGGCAATATTATCGGGAGATTGCTCAAAGGCTGATGCCGTATGGCGGAAAATATCCACTAAATCCGTTTCCAGCATTTCACCGTCTAAGCGCTCATTGTTATAAATGGCAATCGCCAATAAAAACGCCAAACGATCAGTCGGCAAATTCAGCGAAAACTCTCGCTCTCTCGCCCAAGAAACCAATTCAGGGATTGTTTGTGATGTTTCAAGCATTGTGTATTCTCACAAGCAAATAAAAATTAGACAAAAATTATAGTTGATTATACAGGAATTTTTACGGATCTTGTAGATCGTTTTTTTACCAAAAATGTTTACAAAAACTTGTTATTTAGCAAAATGTATTTACAATAAAGAAACGGTTATTTGATTTAACATTCAAAATGGAAATTGAATTTGATCAAAAGAAAAATCAGCGCAATATTGAAGAACGCCAGCTCTCTTTTGAAATGGCACGCTATTTTCATTGGAATAGCGCAATGATTATCGCTGATGATAGAAAAGATTATCCTGAACCGCGTTTTTTAGCCGCTGGTTATGTTGGGACAACAGCGCGATTACATATTCTCGTATTTACACCAATAAAAACAGGAATTCGAGTTATTAGCTTCCGTAAAGCAAATGCAAGGGAGATCAAAAAATATGAAAACAGAGAAAAACACACCGCTGATTAGTGCTGAAGGCGAAGTCCGGGAATTACAGCAAAGCGATTTTACACAAATGAAATCATTACAAGAAACAATGCCTGATGATTTTGTCAATATGGTGCTTGCACATCAAGCAGAAATGGAAAAGCAAGGACATATAAAACCGAAAGTCAGGGGCAAACAAAAAACGCCAACCAAACAAATTATCACTATTCGCTTATCACCTGAAGTGATTGAGGCCTTTAAAGCCACAGGGAAAGGTTGGCAATCGCGTATTAATGAAGTGCTTCTCCAGCATATTCATTCCGTATAATCAGCAATGACCGCATAATAAAGTGCGGTCAAAAATTTTCATCTTTTTAGCTACCTAAAAAGACCTAATCCTGCACATTCCTATTGGAAAAAATCCCATTACCCCTTACTATACGCAAGTTTTTTAAATTGATATAACCGAATAATAAACCCAATGAGCGAAAATTTAACTTCTCAAAACGAAAAAACAAAGAAACAAATCTATAATTTCAATAAGTTACAAAAACGCCTACGCCGTAATGTGGGCGCAGCTATTGCCGATTTTAATATGATTGAAGATGGTGATAAGGTGATGGTGTGCTTATCTGGCGGTAAAGACAGCTACACGTTGCTGGATATTTTGCTTAATTTACGCCTTAACGCACCGATTCATTTTGATATTGTGGCGGTAAATTTAGATCAAAAACAACCAGGCTTTCCTGAGCACGTCTTACCGGAATATTTAGAGAGCATCGGCGTGGATTACAAAATCGTAGAGGAAAATACCTATGGGATTGTAAAAGAAAAAATCCCAGAGGGAAAAACCACCTGTTCCCTTTGTTCTCGTTTAAGACGTGGGATTTTATACCGCACGGCGACCGAGTTGGGTGCAACCAAAATCGCACTCGGGCATCACCGTGATGATATGTTAGAAACCTTGTTTTTAAATATGTTCTACGGCGGCAAACTCAAATCAATGCCGCCCAAATTAATCAGCGATGACGGCAAGCAAATTGTGATTCGTCCGCTGGCTTATTGCAAAGAAAAGGACATTGAAAAATATTCCATCGCCAAACAATTCCCGATTATTCCTTGTAATCTATGTGGTTCGCAACCTAACTTACAACGCCAAGTGGTAAAAGAAATGTTGCAAACTTGGGATCGCCAATATCCGGGGCGCATCGAAACAATGTTCAGCGCAATGCAAAATATTGTGCCTTCGCACCTATGCGATAAAAATTTGTTTAATTTCAAAGATATTCAACGTGGACAAAACCTAGACGGCGTGGAAGGGGATATTGCTTTTGATAAGCAGGAGCTACCTACTACCCCATTATTCCAAGATGAAGATGAGCAAACGGATTTCAGCCAAAATGAAATGATTTCGTTTAAGGAAGTGAGTTAAACAAAGGCTGAATAAGAAAATGGCAAAAATAAAGAGCGGTGAAAAAATCAAAAGTTTTCCACCGCACTTTCTATTTCTGTATTTTCTATAAACTCGGTTTTACATTCTACGCGCTTGCCAATAGGTGCGCGTCCAGTAAGGGCTATTGAGTGAAGAATAAATCACGCCACCTTTAGTTGAGGCGTGTAGGAATTGGCCGTCTTTCACATAAATCCCAACGTGGTAGCCATTTGGCCCGCGTCCTGTTTTGAAGAAAACTAAATCACCCGTTTGAATATCCTCTTTCGCCACTTTCGTGCCGTATTTCACTTGTTCTCTTGTGGTACGAGGCAAATTAATATTAAAGCGTTCGCGGAAAGTTGTCTGCACAAAGGCTGAACAATCAATGCCACGGCGGCTTTGCCCGCCTAAACGATAGGGGGTGCCAGCCCATTCTCGTTGATGTTCTGACAGCATCGCAATAGTCATAATGGGATCGTTTAACTGGCTATGATAGCGGTTATGTTTAAACGATTTATATTGGACGGAAGAGCTTTCATTTGAGCTAGAACAAGCTACACTCAGCAATACACCACCGCCAATCAGCAATGTTTTAAGTAAATTCATTGTAAACTCTAAAATAAAAAAGAACAAAAAACTACCCGCACTTTTTTGCACGGATAGTTTTAAATGAGAAATGATTAAGCTTTTGGCTTAGATTTTTCTACACGAGAGCGTAATTTTTGACCGGGTTTGAATACTACCACTCGGCGCGCGGAAACAGGTACGCTTTCCCCTGTTTTAGGGTTGCGTCCTGGGCGTGAGGCTTTATCGCGTAATTCAAAATTACCAAATCCAGATAATTTCACATCTTGCCCACTTTCCAATGCCACTCGAATTTCCTCAAAAAAACTTTCCACCAATAATTTGGCATCACGTTTATTTAGATTATGCTTTTCAATTAAGCTATCGGCTAATTCAACTTTGGTCAATGTCATAATATTAATCTCTCAAATAAGCATCAAATCGTTGTTTTAATGCGTCTAATACCGCTGAAATTACCGCATTAATCTCTTTCTCTTCAAGGGTTTTATCAGTGTCTTGAATGGTTAAGCTAATGGCTAAACTTTTCTTACCTTCTGGTAAATTCGCCCCTTGGTAAACATCAAATAAACTTACGTTTACAAGCTGTTTTCCGCCCGCTTGACGACACACTTCTAACACATCGCCCGCTGGTGTTGCACTATCCACTACAATCGCCAAATCACGTTTATTTGCAGGGAAACGAGAAATTTCTTTGGCATTTGGAACAGGTCTTTCTGCAATGGCAGCCCATTCAATTTCAAATACGATAGGTTTACCAGATAAACCAAGCTGTTGCACCACTTTTGGATGCACCGTGCCAATATAACCGATTTCTTTATCGTCTAACATAATGGCGGCAGATTGCCCTGGATGTAATGCTGGGTATGATTTTGCAACAAAACGCAAACGATTTCCAGCTTTTGTTAAGGATAAAATTCGCTCTAAATCCCCTTTAAGATCAAAGAAATCAACGTTTTCCCCTTTTTGTTCCCAATGAACAGGGCGTTTATCCCCTACAATCGCTGCACCGATAACATATTCTTGACGCACGCCACTTTCCGCTTCCGCATCAGGAATAAAGCGTAGTCCGCCTTCAAAAATGCGTACACGGCTTTGTTGGCGATTTTGGTTGTAAGCAATGGTTGTAAGCAAGCCCGGTAATAAAGACACGCGCATTGCCGACATTTCACGCGAAATTGGGTTTGGCAGAATTAATGCTTCTTGCTCTGGGTATAATAATTGCTGAACTTCTGGATCAACAAAGCTATAAGACACAATTTCTTGATAATCGCTATCGACAAATGCGGTACGCACACGCACCAATTCTAATAAACTTTCAGGCATTGGTTTCATTTGTAAATGCGCTAATGGGGCATTATTCGGAATGTTGTTATAACCGTAAATGCGTGCCACTTCTTCGATTAAGTCTTCTTCAATTTCAATATCAAAACGCCAGCTTGGTGAAATGGCTGTCCATAAACCGTCTTGGTAGCTCACTTGCAAGCCTAAGCGTTGCAAAATGTCTGTAACGGTTTCCGTTGGAATATGATGACCTAATAAGTGATCTAATTTTTCACGGCGTAATTGCACCTGTTTTACTTTTGGTAAATTCGCTTCGCTCACCACTTCGCAAATTTCACCCGCTTCGCCGCCGCAAATGTCTAACAATAAGGCGGTTGCACGTTCCATTGCTTTGTGTTGAAGATTAAAATCTACACCACGTTCAAAACGGTGTGAAGAATCAGTATGCAAGCCATATTGTCTAGCACGTCCTGTAATGGCTAATGGCGCAAAGAATGCAGCTTCAAGAATCACATCTTTGGTTTCGGCATTCACACCACTGGCTTCGCCACCAAAAATACCCACCATCGCTAATGGGCCATTTTGATCAGCAATCACTAAAGTATTTGGTTGAAGTTTGGCGGTTGTGCCATCTAATAGCACCAATTCTTCGCCTTCTTTTGCCATACGCACTTGCACAGGCTGCGCCACTTTTGCTGCATCAAAGGCGTGCATTGGTTGGCCAAGTTCCAGTAAAATGTAATTGGTAATATCCACCACGGGATCGATAGAACGAATACCGCAACGGCGTAATTTTTCTTGCATCCAAATTGGCGTTGGTGCTTTCACATTCACATTTTTCACCACACGCAATAAATAACGTGGGCAAGCTTCAGGTGCTAACACTTCAATTTGTGCTTTATCTGCAATGGTTGCTGCAACAGGCTTGATTTCAGGGGCATTAACAGCTTGCTGATTAACCACGCCCACTTCACGGGCAATTCCTGCAATGCTTAAACAGTCCGCACGGTTTGGCGTTAAGCTAATTTCTACACTGTTATCGTTTAATTGCAAATACTCACGCAAATCTGTACCAATTGGTGCATCTGCTGGCAATTCGATGATGCCATTGTGATCGTCTGAAATGCCTAATTCGCTGAATGAGCATAACATTCCTTCAGAAGGCTGACCGCGTAATTTGGTTTTCTTAATTTTAAAGTTACCAGGTAACACCGCACCATCAACCGCACAAGCCACTTTTAAGCCTTGACGGCAGTTTGGCGCACCGCACACGATGTCTAATAGACGTTCACCACCCACATTGACTTTGGTTACGCGTAATTTATCCGCATCAGGGTGTTGCGCACATTCCACCACTTCCCCTACAACAACGCCACTAAATTCGCCGGCAACAGGTTCAACGCCATCGACTTCTAGTCCGAGCATTGTAATTTGATCACATAATTGTTCCGTGCTAACGGCAGGATTCACCCATTCACGCACCCATAATTCACTAAATTTCATATTCTTTCTCTACATTAATATTTCGGTTTTCTATTACTTAAATTGTTTTAAGAAACGGAGATCATTTTCAAAGAATGAACGTAAATCTGTTACATTGTAACGTAGCATTGTTAAGCGTTCTACGCCCATTCCCACCGCAAAGCCAGAATATTCTTCTGGATCGATACCCACATTGCGCAGCACATTTGGGTGAACCATTCCACAGCCTAACACTTCTAACCATTTTCCGTTTTTGCCCATAACGTCCACTTCTGCTGAAGGTTCGGTGAATGGAAAATAGGAAGGACGGAAGCGCACTTGTAAATCTTCTTCAAAAAAGGCGCGCAAGAAATCGTGTAATAAGCCTTTTAATTCACTGAAGTTCGCGTTTTTATCCACATAAAGCAATTCAATTTGGTGGAACATTGGCGTGTGCGTTTGGTCGTAATCGTTACGATATACACGGCCCGGTGCCATAATGCGAATTGGTGGACGCATTTTTTCCATTGTACGGATTTGCACCCCAGAAGTTTGCGTACGCAATAGGCGCTCTGCATCAAACCAGAACGTATCGTGATCCGCACGCGCTGGGTGATGAGCAGGGATATTTAACGCATCAAAGTTGTAATAATCGGTTTCAACTTCAGGCCCAACTTCTACACTAAAGCCTAAGTTAGAGAAAAATTTCACCACACGCCCAATGGTTACAGAAACAGGGTGCAAGCCACCTAATTCCGTTTTACGCCCCGGTAAGCTGACATCAATACTCTCTTTCGCCAACTGTGCATTCAAGGCTTCTTCTTCCCATTGTGCTTTTTTCGTGTTTAATAAATCTAACACTTTTTGCTTGGCTTCGTTAATTTTTGCGCCCATTGCCGGACGCTCTTCCGCTGCCACATCACGCAATCCTTGCATTAATTGAGTAAAATGCCCTTTTTTACCAAAATATTCCACACGAATGGCATCTAGCGTTTCAAGGCTTTTATCGTGCAATTTTTCAATCGCTTCTTTTGCCTGTTCGGTAATTTCTTTAAGGTGTTGCATACCTATCCTCTAATAACAATCTAACATTTGAAAAATTTCCTAATGATAATACTAACGCCTTAAAAAATCACGTTTTTATTGTGGCTTTTCGCAATTATTCTCCCTTTCCCATTGCTGAATTTTTTCTTGCACGGAAAGTGCGGTGAAAAATTTGCCTGTTTTTGGCAGCGTTTTCACATTAATCTGCTGGTCTTTGTAAGTAAATTTAAGCTGATAACAGTGCAAATAAGTGCGGTCGGATTTTTGTTTATTTCCGCCATAAAGTTCATCACCTAAAATCGGGCTGCCTAGGCTTTTCATTGCCACGCGTAATTGGTGCGTTTTGCCTGTTTGTGGAAACAAAATAAAAAGGCGTAAATTTGGCTCACAGCTTAGGGAAGAAAAACGCGTGATGGCAGGGTTTTCCTTGCTTTGGCATAATTTCCAAGTGCCATTGCGAGATTTTTGCATATCCCCCACAATTCGCCCTTGCTTTTTCTTTGGCTTTTCGCTGGATAACGCCAGATAGGTTTTCTCAATGCGATGATCGGCAAATAGCCCTGACAAGGTTGCCGCCGCCTGTTTATTCAACGCCAAGATTAACAATCCAGAAGTTACCTTATCTAACCGATGCACTAGCCACACTTGGGGCAAATTTAATTGCTGCGCCACTAAAGTGGTTAGACCAAGCGCCTGATCATCTTTATGCACGGAAATGCCACAAGGTTTGTGAATAATGATAAAATCGGCGTGCTGAAAAACAATGTCGAACATTGGCGTTGTGATCTCTGGCATAATTAGATGTTTATAAAAGTGCGGTTAAAAATAAATGAATTTTACTTTTCAACAGATTATAGCATATCTCGTCCCTGTCCTGATTTGGATTTTGACCATTTCTATCACAATGCGATTAGTGATAAAAAAACAATCGGTTTCTGCCACCCTTTCTTGGTTGATGATTATTTATCTCGTGCCAGTGGTGGGCATTATCGCCTATTTAGTGTTTGGCGAAGTGAAATTAGGCACAAAACGGGCAAAAGCATTTCGTTTGCTTGCACCGAAATTTAACCAGTGGTTTGGCGATTTTTCGCAATGTCCGCAATTAATCAATCATCACAACACCCTGCTTTATCGCCCCATTTTTGATTTAGCCAAAAGTCGTTTAAATATCCCTTGCGTGCTGGGTAATGAGCTACATATTTTAGACACGCCAGAAAGCATCATTAAAAGCATTATTCAAGATATTCACCAAGCCCAACACAGCATTAATATGGTGTTTTATATTTGGTGGAATGGCGGCTTAGTGGAAGAGGTGCAGAACGCGCTAATTAGCGCACAACAGCGTGGTGTTACGGTGCGGATATTGGTGGATAGCGTGGGCAGCCGTCAATTTCTAAAAAGTAAAAATTACCGCCAAATGAAAGAAAGTGGCATTGAGATCACCGAAGCGCTACACGTTAATTTACTGCGTATGTTTTTTAGTCGTATTGATTTACGCCAGCACCGCAAAATTATTGTGATCGATAATCAAATTGCTTACACCGGCAGTATGAATATGGTTGATCCAAAATATTTCAAACAAAACAGCCACGTTGGCGAATGGGTAGATATTATGGTGCGTATTAACGGCCCTGTTTCTGCCGTGCTAAATGGGCTTTATGCGTGGGATTGGCAAATTGAAAGCGATAAAGAAATCCCCTTGCAGTTGCCAGATTGCCCTTTGTTACCCGTTGATCATAATAACTCTCACGCCGTACAAATTCTTGCCACGGGTCCGGGCTTTCCTGATGATTTAATGGCGCAATCTCTTTCTATTGCGATTTTTTCCGCGCGCCAAAGCATCACCATTACTTCGCCTTATTTTGTGCCAAGCCATAGCATTGCTGAAGCCTTACGCATTGCGGCATTGCGTGGTATTGACGTTACGCTGATTCTTCCAAAGAAAAACGATTCTTTAATGGTAAGCTGGGCGAGTCGCACCTTTTTTGAAGATCTGCTTGCCGCTGGGGTGAAAATTTATCAATTTGAGCAAGGCCTATTACATACTAAAAGCGTGTTGATTGATAACCGCCTTGCCCTCGTTGGCACGGTAAATATGGATATGCGTAGTTTTATGTTGAATTTTGAAGTCACAATGGTGGTGGAAGATCAAAGTTTTGCCAATGAAGTAACCCAATTGCAGCAACACTACCGCCAAAGTTCTTCTTTATTAACCTATGAAAACTGGGTAAAACGCCCTGTTTATCAACAGGTTATCGAACGTTTATTTTTCTTATTTAGCCCGCTTTTATAAACGATAAGTGCGGTATAAATTTTCCAACTTTTTAAGTATTTTAAGGATAGCAATGAAAAAACAGCTTACTTTTTATTTAGTTCGCCATGGACGCACTGTTTGGAACGAACAAGGTTTATTACAAGGACAAGGCGATTCTCCGCTGATCGCCGAAGGCATTGAGGGGGCAATGAAAACAGGCGAACACTTAGCCAACGTGCCTTTTATTGCTGCCTATTCAAGCGTGTTAAAACGGGCAATGGATACCACCCAATACATTATTGGCGAACGCAATATTCCTTTCTTTCAGCATAAAGGCTTAAACGAGCATTTCTTTGGTAGCTGGGAGGGCGTGCTGGTGGATAGCATTCGTCAAAGCGAAGAATTTCAGCAAATGACGAAAGATCCTGCGAATTATCAAGCCAAAAGCAACGGCGGCGAAACCTTTGCTGAACTGGCAGAACGCGCAATGCAGGCGGTTTATGACATTATCAATGTGCATAACGAAGGCAATATTCTACTGGTTTCTCACGGACACACACTGCGTTTATTGCTTACCCTATTTGACGGCTCAACCTGGCAAAATCACCGTGAAAATCCACGAGTAATTCGTTTGGATAACACGTCCATTAGCATTGTTCACTATGAGCAAGCGGAAAACGAAAATGTAGGGCGTTTTGTGTTAGAAACGGTGAATAGCACGGCGCATTTATAGTGTTTTTTTGTAAGGCGTTAGGTGAAAGTCGTATTTAATGGCGAAAAAAGTGCGGTAGAAAAATTTTGATTTTTTGCACCGCACTTTAATAATCAAACTAATTACTTCATCTACTCTACTTCACCCATTCCGTTTGTAGGTAAGTCAAGCGTTCAATATTAGTTATGTAATGCCCTAGCTCTTGTTCCTCAGGGCGATGCACATAGGGGATTTGCCCGAGCAACGGTGCGTCAATTTTTTTACTCAGCATTTCAATAATTTCCGCATAATGGGCTAAGCCTGGGTTAATGCGATTGGCGATCCAACCTACTAAGGGCAAGCCCGATTGTTGAATAGATTGTGCGGTGAGTAAGGCGTGATTAATGCACCCCTCTTTAATGCCAACCACCAGCACTACAGGCATTTTGTGCGAAATAGCCCAGCTGGCAAAGCTGTATTCCTTATTCATCGGTGTTAGCCAACCAAATGCTCCCTCCACTAACACAGATTGATAACGCTGCGTCAGCGCGCTGAGATCGGCATTAATTTTTTTTATATCAATACGTTGCCCGTCTTCACTTAACATAGGCAAACTGTGCGAAAAGCTATAACTATTCACATTTTGGTAGGTTACATTTTCTTTTGTGGCATCGATTAAGGTTAGCACATCAGAATTATTTTCTAGCCCATAATCACTATCTACTGTGCTTTCGCAATAAGACCAATCTTCTTGACAACAAGCTATGGGCTTATAGCCGACAATCTGAATACCTTGATTTTGCAACGCTTGGATAATGGCACGGCTGGATACGGTTTTCCCTACATTCGTATCTGTGCCGGTAACAAAAAAGCAGCTCATCATTTTTTCCTTATGATCCAATTTGTGTTGAATTCTAAAGGAATTTCATCAGGAGAACATTGAGCTAACACAATTTTTCTTTATTTTTCAGTAGATCACCTAACAAACTGCCGTCATAAATCCCTTGTTTAATGGCGGCGGTTAATACTTCTGGGCTATTCCATTTATAACGGCTCGTTACCACTTCCACATCGCAATGATAAAGGGATAAGCGTTGATTTAAGCGGGCTAAGAAAATCTCTTTTGCTGCCAATAAACAGGTGTTTAACATCACTTTTTTAGAAGAAAACATATTCACTAAACACATTAAATGGTAAGCCGTTAAATCAGCAATATGATGAATAATATCAACGGCTTTCCCATCATTTTTTTGTGCCTGTTCACATAAAAAGTGGATTTTTTCAATATTATCAATTTGTTGATTGTTGGGATACGCCAAATCAATCAATTTATAAATGGCTTTATGTGTTAGCTGATTGATGATTTGATTGCGTTCAATTTCAGGTAACTGATTATTAAGTTTATCCTGAATTGGGTTTAATCTTGGGGTAATGAGTTTATCAATATTCATTTTTGGCTGTTTGTTACATCGTAACACATCACCTTGCGATAGCACGCTTAAATTTATCCGCTCATCAAGTTGTAAAAATAAAACGTGATCACAACCAATCACACTGCCCACCGAGCTTTCAGCAAACAGCCAAGTTTGGAAATAATCCGTAACCATTACTGGCATTTTGAAATAAGGGTGAAATAAGGCTTTCAAATCTAAAGTCAGCTGACGATTGCCAAGCTGATAAACATAGCGTTCTTCACTGTCTAACTCCCCTGTTACCGCAATGGAAAAAGTGATCACCTTATAAGGTTCAAGTTTTGTTTTTTCTAAAAACGCTTGCACATAGCCAACTAAAACGCGATCTAATTGGGCAAATTCTTCACGGCGTAAAGGAAAGGAATGTTCTGCCAGCGGTGTGCCATCTAATTCACAAAGAAAAATATCAAAGCGATCTTCGCTCAACACCGCACATAAGGATTGCCAGAAAAAAGGCGATACACATAAACCAATAGCTGGACGACCACGGTTTTCTGTATTTCGCACGGCTTTTTCAATAATTAGCCGTTCGTTAATAAGCTGACGGGTTAAAGAAGTAATTGTCGCAGGGGCTAAGCGTGAGAGTTTTGAAAGGTCAATCCGCGAAATTTCTTCAAATTGCTCAATGAGTCGATACACTTTCCCTAGTTGCTGTAATTTTAAGACATACTTATCTTGTTTTCTTTCCTTGATCATAACGCCTCATCGTTGATTAATTAGTCGATTAAATTTTTGAAATGAAATAATTGTTTTTTATATCAGGTTGCGATCTAAAAACAAGTTATTTACTTCAATTTTGTGGGCGACTTCACAAAAACAATCGCACAATTCATTTTGGCAAATGTCTTGACTTGCGGTAAACTAGGCACGTTTTTACGCTAATTTTTTTGATTGAGGTTTATATGACACAAATTGCCCCTATCGTAGATGTATTACAAGGCAAAATTCAAATCGGTGATCAAGTTACCGTGCGTGGCTGGGTGCGTACTCGCCGCGATTCTAAAGCAGGGCTTTCTTTCCTTGCGGTGTATGACGGTTCTTGCTTTGATCCTATTCAAGTGATCGTAAATAACGACATCGCAAATTATCAAGATGAAATCCTACGCTTAACCACAGGTTGCTCAGTGATCGTAACGGGTAAAGTGGTGGAATCCCCTGCAGAAGGGCAAGCGGTTGAATTACAAGCGGAAAATATGGAAGTAACCGGTTGGGTGGAAGATCCTGATACCTACCCTATGGCAGCCAAACGCCACAGTATTGAATACTTGCGTGAAGTAGCGCATTTACGTCCACGCACAAATATTATTGGTGCAGTGGCGCGTATTCGTCATTGTTTAGCACAAGCCATTCACCGTTTCTTCCACGAACAAGGTTTCTACTGGGTGGCAACGCCACTTATCACCGCTTCTGATACCGAAGGGGCGGGCGAAATGTTCCGTGTTTCCACCCTTGACTTAGAAAATCTCCCACGCACAGAACAAGGTGCGGTGGATTTTTCGCAAGATTTCTTCGGAAAAGAAGCGTTTTTAACCGTATCTGGTCAGCTAAACGGCGAAACTTACGCTTGTGCATTAAGTAAAATCTATACCTTTGGCCCAACCTTCCGTGCAGAAAATTCAAACACCACTCGCCACTTGGCAGAATTCTGGATGGTTGAGCCTGAAATGGCCTTTGCGGATTTAAACGATAACGCAAAACTTGCGGAAGATATGCTTAAATATGTGTTCCGTGCGGTATTAGATGAACGCAAAGATGACTTAAAATTCTTTGAAAAACACGTTGATAAGGACGTTATCAGCCGTTTAGAAAACTTCATTAATTCTGATTTTGCGCAAATTGATTACACAGATGCCATTGAAATCCTATTAAAATCAGGCAAAAAATTTGAATTCCCAGTGTCTTGGGGCATTGATTTGTCCTCAGAACACGAACGTTATTTAGCGGAAGAATATTTCAAATCCCCAGTGGTAGTGAAAAACTATCCAAAAGACATCAAAGCGTTTTATATGCGCTTAAATGATGACGGCAAAACCGTGGCGGCAATGGACGTATTAGCCCCAGGAATTGGTGAAATCATTGGTGGCTCACAACGTGAAGAACGCCTAGATGTGCTAGATAAACGTATGCTTGAAATGGGCTTAAACCCAGAAGATTACTGGTGGTATCGCGATCTCCGCCGCTACGGCACCGTGCCACATTCAGGCTTCGGTTTAGGTTTTGAGCGTTTAATCGTTTATGTAACCGGTGTGCAAAATATCCGCGACGTGATCCCATTCCCACGCGCACCAAGAAACGCGAATTTCTAGGTTTTAGATTAAGATAAAAGCAAAGAGCGGTGAAAAATTTCCGATTTTTTCACCGCTCTTTTGAAAATAAAAAATTTACTGTAGTAAATGATCAAAATCAATAGTTGTAATTATGTGTTGAAATAGTTCGATCAACATAATGATTTTCTCAGCCTCTAATTTCTCACCTAACCCTATTTGCACTAACTTAACAAATAATACATTTTCATCATCTTCATCACGATGAAGTTTTCCTAATAGATTTTCTGAATTCCACTGATTTATTTTATCCAAGGAAAATGGACGCTTATGGAGAGCTCGATATATTATCTGAATTCCATCATACAATAGATTAATCATATAAGCATCTCCATTAATCTCTAGGAATATGACATTATGTGGAATATTAGGAAAGTTAAGTATATGATAGCCCTCATTAGAAAAGATCTCTTTTAATTCATTAACAGTATATTGATTACTCATAAATTCCTCCACCATTTGGATTGTAAATTGGGAGTATACTCCCGCTAAAATTGAATAAAAAATGCGGTGATACAAAAAGTTCACCGTATTTTTTTATTCTTTCATCTAGTCTTCTATAAACTCAAAAATATTGATTGTTCTAACAATATCTAACATACGAGCCACGCCTCTTGCAAAGTCCGCTCTGGATAATCTCTCACTAAGTATAGGCAAGCCTAGAGAAAATCTAAGTTGATGCCCTTCTTCAACATATAAACACCCTAATCTACGATTTGAATTCCAAGCATTCACTTTTTCTATGGATAGCTTTGGTATACCTGACACGCCATAAATCAATTGGATATCGCCGTTTTCATATAACCCAATGATATAGTTATTTCCATCAGTCTTTAATACTACGATATCTTCTTGCATTATGTTGACTAAACGATATCCTTCATCTAACAGAATTTCTTTTATTTCCTCTGCGGTATATTGATTACTCATAAATTCCCCCACCATTTGGATTGCGAGTTGGGGTTACAGACATTTTGTCCCGCATTTGGGCGGATAAATCAGTATCATAGCTTAGTTTGTCTGCTGGTTTAGTCAGATCATATTGGTATTTATTACCAAAACTATCTTTATAAAGAGTAGTTTCATTTTCTAAAATTGGAATAAGCATTTTCGCTCCTATAAATTTAGTATTTAAATTATTTTAAACGCACAAATATTTTTATTTGCAGGAGTGTTTGTTATCTCTGTAAAGAGATAACAACAGGGAGTATACTCCCGCTAAAAACGTTCAAAAAACAAGCTAAAAATACTGGTGGTATCGTGAGCTATATTGATATGGGTATTATGCTACACTAAAGACGTGAATTTTTAGGTTGAAATAAAAGCAAAAAGCGGTGAAAAATTTCTGATTTTTTCACCGCTCTTTTGTCCTTGTTAGATAACCTTATTCTTAATTCATTCAACAATTTTTTGCAACAACAAGGCTAACCCACTTTGCCGTTTGGTTGGCTTTTTCACTGCCGTTTTCCAGCTTTGCTCCGTGCTAAACACGGTGGCTCGGCTTTTGGCGCGAGTAATGCCGGTGTAAACCAACTCGCGGGATAAAATCGGATTGGGTTCAGTGGGCAACACCATAAAAGCGTGATCAAATTCAGAACCTTGCGATTTATGTACGGTCATCACAAAAGCGGGTTCGTGGCTTGGAATACGGCTAGCTAATTCGCGTTTACCATTTTCAAAATAGAAATGCCCGCGTGCCTTTCCTTGTTCATCAAAATTCAATAAATACAGCCCAACATCACCATTATACAAGCCCACATTGCTGTCGTTTTGCGTAATCATAATAGGTTTACCGAGATAATGTTCACGAGCTTGATTAAATTGCACTAAGCCTTTTGCACGCAACCCCTCTGCAATGCCTCGATTGAGTTTTTCACTGCCCAACTCCCCTACGCGTAATGCGGTGAGATAGCGAACTTTGTTAAATGCGGTGAAAATTTGCTGAATTTTTTCTGAATCTAACGGCTGATTTTGTGCTGTAATTTGCTGAATTAAGGTTAAAAAATCAGCGTAATTTTGCACCGCACTTTTCACAATCAGGTTGGCACAATATTGCTGATACGCCAGCGTATTCACGTCCATCTCTTGTACAAATTGCATAAAATCCACTAAGGTTAAGGGTGAGTTTGTTACAACATCACTTTTCGCTAAATCCCCTGCTTGCAACAGCTGCCAGCTTTCTTCAGCTTTGCCTTGATTAATCAGTTTCGCAAGCTGACCAATGGCGGAATGTTCATCAAAACGATGGCTTTGGGTTAAATGGCAAAGATGATCGCGAATTGGATTTCCTTTCTCCACCGCTGGCAAATGTTGCCCTGTGGTTTGTTGTAAATAAGCCACAAAATCAGGGCTGTATCCCTGCGCTAGAAATTTGCCTAACTCCGCCAAAATCGCCCCTGCTTCCACGGAAGCAAGCTGATCTTTATCGCCTAACAAAATCAATTTGGTTTGCGGTTTTAGGGCTTGTAATAATTTCGCCATTAGGGATAAATCAATCATTGAAGATTCGTCCACCACCAGCACATCAATAAGCAATGGGTTTTGTTTATTATGACGTGGCGTTTCTTCATAAAAACGCACGCCAAGCAAGCGGTGCAAGGTTTCAGGCTGAGTGGGAATGGCTGCAATTAAGGTTTCAGGCAAAGCTAGCTCTGCTTGCAAGCGAGCTAAGGAATTGTCCATACTCTCTTTTAACCGCGCGGTAGCTTTTCCAGTGGGCGCAACCAGTTTGATGCGTAAACCTTGTTGATACAACTCCTGCAAAGCAAGTAACAAGCGTGTTACGGTGGTGGTTTTGCCCGTTCCCGGCCCACCACTGATTAAGGTGAAAGACTGTTTCAGCGCCATTGCCACCGCAATTTCTTGCCAGTTAATTTGCGGTGCTTGTGGTGAAGCTGGAAAATATTTTTGCAAAATGGTAGCGATGGCTTGCGGATCAAAAGTGCGGTCAAAAATTGCGGAATTTTGCACCGCACTTTGTTTGGTACTTTGCTTTTCTGAACGGTATTCAGTGCGTTTAATGGCATTGGCAAAATATTCCGCCACACGATATTCATCTTGCCAAATGCGATAAAAATACAAGGCGTTAAACTGGAATACCAAAGGGGCAACCTTGCTTTTCGGCTCAGTGGTAAACGCAATATGATCCTGCAATTCCGCAATCCATTGGCTGGCTGGCAAGAAACCGATTTGTTCATTAATACGGTTTGCGTATTCTCGTTCACTGTAAGGCAACAGATTCTGCACCAGATTTTCTTCAAGCAACAAACAGCTATGCCCTTGCAAATAAGAATAGTTGCACAACGCCGCCAATAAAATCGCTAAATTTTGTTGGCGTAAGGAATAGGATTTACCTTGCTGTTTTTCGGCGATCAGCCATGCAAAATGGTAATCGGCCTCGCTAAACACGCCTTTTTCTTTCAGTTCTTTAATTAGCCCAAGCATTAAAACAATTCCTCCAAGGCTTGAATTAGCCGCCAATCTGGCTTATCAAAATAAATACCGTTTTGATCTTGTCCGTTCATTCCACGCAAGAAGGTGTAGATCACGCCACCAAAATCTCGCTCATATTGATAATGTGGATCACGGTTTTGTAAATAACGGTGCAATGCCAAGGTGTAAAGCAAATATTGCCAGTCATAAAAACCGTTTTTCATCACTTCAGGCAACTGCGCAGGCTGATAATTTTCTATTTTGTTACCAAGTAAATTGGATTTGTAATCCAACACATAATATTTACCCTGATGACGAAACACGAGATCGATAAAGCCGCGCAACATTCCTTGCAAGCGCTCAAAAATCAGATTTTGCGAAGAATATGGGTGATAATCTTGCAAGGCTCGGTTAAACGCCGTGGCATCAAAGGCTTTATTGAGTTTCAAATAAAATTGCATTTCTTTTAAGCAATCTTGTTGCTGAATTTGGGCAAGGGTTAGGCTTTCCCCGGCCAATAATGGGCTGTGATAAATGGCGTTAAACCATTGTTGCAAGGTGGAAATCCATTGCTCATCAAGCTGTAACAGTTGGCATAATTTAGCTAAATTTTGCTCATCAAGGGCGGATTGTGCGGTATTTTTTTCTAAATAACGGTGTAAAATCGTCCCCACCCGCACGCCGCTTGGTAACTCAAAAGGGCTATAACCTTGCGGATAAGCATTTTCATTTTCTTGTGGTGGCGTATTTTCTTCAGCTAAATTTGGTATTGGTGGCACGTTGAAATCGTAATCCTTACCTTGATCAAAAACTGACGAAATTTGCCCCGCACTTTCATTTTCTTCCTGTAATTTCAATTTATTACGCTGATGCTTATGCACCATATCGGTGAAACTGGTTACTCCCCAATGATATTCAATATTGCCGTTAAATATAGCTGGGCTAAAGATTTTATCTTGAGAAACTGAAACCAAAGGCGAGCTTGCTTTAAGATCTTCGACACGATGAATAGCAACATTTGGCTCGCCCACTTTTTGTTGCAAGGCTTGCAATAATGAGTTGGTGTCATAAGCTTCGGAGAATGTTATCTTTTCGCCAATCGCCCCTTGGCTTAGGGCATAAAGCAAACCATTCCATTTTTTCTCAAAGGATTGCGGCAGGCAACACGCCACTTGGTATTTAGCGCGGGTGAGCGCCACATAAAGCAAACGCATTTCTTCTGCCAAATTTTCTTTCAAAACCAGCACCGACTGCTGATTTTCCATATCCCACAACACTTGATCTTGTTCTACCGCGTAATAGGTGGTGATGGTATCTTTGACGCCTTTCGCAGGGGCGGCAATAAAGGGCAGCCACACCAAATCGTAAGCCAATCCTTTTGATTTATGAATGGTCACGATTTTCACTAAATCTCGTTCGCTTTCTAAACGAATGCTTTCTTCTAGCCGATCTGTGCCTTGAATTTGTTTTTCAAACCAACGCAATAAGGCGGCTTCACTTTCGTTTAAGCGGCTGGCTTGCTGCAAAAGCTCCGCCAAGTGCAAGAAGTCGGTTAAAATACGCTCCCCTTGGCTACGCACAAGCAAGCGTTGGGTGAGTGGATTTTCTTCATTTAACAATAATTGGTGCAACATCACCAAAATACCTTTTTGTTGCCAGGTTTTTTGATAGGCAAAAAAGGCTTCCACCCAGTGTTCCCACTGGTTTTCATCTTGCTTAATTTGATAAATTTCCGCACTAGTTAAGCCAAATAATCGGGTGGCAATGGCGTTGAGAATGTGGCGCTCATTCAATGGGTTTAAACAAGCCTGCAAAATTAGCGCTAATTCCTGCGCGGTTTCGCTGTCAAACACATTGCTTTTATCCGACAAATACACCGAAGCAATGCCTAAATTTTGCAAGGCAGTTTTAACGCTCTGCGCTTCTTTCCAACTGCGCACTAACACCGCGATATTTTTGGCTTGCAATGGCTCATCACCAAATTTTGCGTGATTTTGCACCACACTTTTTAACCATTGTTGAATGGAAATGGCACAGGTTTCGGCAAATTGCTCTTGATTATACGCATCGCCTAAATAGCAACTTAAAGCTGGCTCATCTTGTCCGTTAAGGTTAAAGTGCGGTAGATTTTTCCCTGCTTTTACGGGCTCAAACTGAATTTCATCAAATAAAAATGGCGCTGGCTGTTCAAAATCAAAAATCCCATTAACACATTGAATTAATGTGGTGGTGGAACGCCAGTTTTCTTTCAGTGTAAAACGCTGATTGGCTTGTCGTGAAGCCTTAAAATAAGTAAAAATATCTGCGCCACGGAATTTATAAATGGATTGCTTTGGATCACCAATCATTATAAAGCCTGATTGTGGTGTTTGATTTTCAATATAAATTTTAGAGAATATTTGGTATTGTTGGGCATCCGTATCCTGAAACTCATCAATCATTGCAAAGGGATATTGATTGCGAATCAGCGCGGCTAATTCTTGCCCATTCTCGCCACACAAGCCTTCGCGCACTAAACGCAGCAAATCATCAAAGCTTTTTTGCGTGTGATGATTTTTGTAATCAAATAATTTTTGTCGAATAGTTTGAATGGAATGGTAAAGCACAATGGGCAACGTGAGGGAAATGCCTTCCGACTGTTCAATCAGTTTTTCCGCTTGGCTTAATAAAGAATGTTGCAAAGGCTCAAAATCTGCTTTGGTTTTGGCAGCAATATCTTTTTCCGTAAAATAAATGAGAATATCAGGTAAGCTATAATTATCGGGATCTTCCGCCCACGCACGCATTTTCTCAAAGCGTCCTAGCATATAATCTGCACGGTAATTTTTAATTTGTGCTTTATTCTTTTCTAGAAATTCTGCGAGTTCTTGCTCATTCGCCAACCATTCCTGCTTAAACTCATCAATCTCCTTACAGCGAGCCAATAAATGTTGTTGGAAAAATTCATCAAGAGAAAGTTCAAGCAGGCTTGGAGCAGAAAGTGCAACATCAAAGGCTTCTTTGCCTAAATAAGGCCTAATTGTTTTCAGTAATTCCTGTGGCGATTTTAAGTTTTCATAAACCCATTTCGCCACGATGACAGGCTGATGATAAAAGTTTTCACGCCAAAATTCATTGATTAAGCGAGCGAGTAAATCACTTTCATCGGTAACCAACTCTAAATTAAAATGCACGCCCGAATTAAAGGCATATTGCATTAGCATACGGCGACAAAAACTGTGGATCGTATAAATGGCGGCAGTATCCATACTCTGCTCCGCCCAGTTAAGGCGTTGAATCGCCAAAGGAATATCCGGCAAACTTTGTACAAGCTCGCCAAGCAAAGGGTCGCCCCCTTGGCTAAACACGTCTAAATCCTGCGTGGCTTGATATTGCAAAAGCAGCTGTTTGCTATGGTAAATTCTTGCACGGATACGCTCGCGCAGCTCTTGCGTTGCCATTTCGGTAAAGGTTACCACGAGAATTTTATCCACCGATAATGGCTGGCTAAAACAATTCTCCCCAGCTTGTAACAGCAAGCGAATATACAAAGACGCCATTGTGTAGGTTTTGCCCGTTCCCGCGGACGCTTCGATCAGGCTAACTCCCTGCAACGGCATTGTGGCTGGATTGAGTGTTTGCGTTTTTGTCGTCATCATAAATTAAAAATTCAGTACCTTATCTGCTTCCATTGTCCAATCTGCAAGCTCAATTAATGTGCCAATTTCCACCCCATCAGCAAGCGGTGCATTGTGAATGCCACGCGCATTGGCACAGGTTTTGCATAATTTAATGGTCGCCCCTTGTGCAGTGAGAATTTCGATCATTTGTTGTAAATGATAGCCCTCTGCTGGCTGTTGTTGAGCTAAACCACCCACCACAGCATCAGACATAAAAAATAAGCGTAATTGCACCGCACTTTTATGTTGCTCTTGTAACTGCAAGGCAAGGCGTAAAGCGCTGAAAAAATGTTCATCGCCATAAGGGGAAGAATGCACAATAAATAAGATGTTTTGCATAAGAATGTCCTTTTGAGATCAGCTTGAGAGCGGATAGTCGCTTGATTAAGCTGCATTAATCATACTGCCTATAATGCGTTATGCTCGCTTATTTTACACTGATAAGGATAATAAAAAAGTGGGCATTTGTGATTTGCCCACTTTTGTTAAGGTGTTTGCTCAAAAGCTTAGTTTAATTTGAGCGGTTGGATTTTCCAGATTTTTTGCGCATATTCTTCAATGGTTCTGTCTGATGAGAAGAAACTCATATTGACAATATTTTGCAAGGCGCTGTTCGTCCACGCTTTTTGATCATGGTATTTTTCATCAACCCGTTTTTGTGCTTCCACATAGCTTTGGAAATCAGCAAAGGATTGATAATAATCGTGATAACATAAGCCATTAAGTAAATCTTGATAACGATGCGGATCATTCGGCGAGAATAATCCTGATGTGATTTGGTCAATCACACGGCGTAACTGTTCATTGCTTTGGTAAATATCGTATGGGCGGTAGCCGTTACGACGTAACTCTTCCACCTGTTCCACGGTATGACCAAAGATGAAAATATTATCTTCGCCCACGTTTTCTAAGATCTCTACGTTTGCACCGTCTAAGGTTCCCAAGGTTAATGCACCGTTGAGGGCAAATTTCATATTACTTGTGCCTGATGCTTCTGTTCCTGCAAGGGAAATTTGTTCAGAAATATCCGCAGCAGGAATGATGATCTGAGCAAGGCTGACGCTGTAGTTTGGAATAAACACCACTTTCAGGCGACCTTGCAAGCGTTCATCGTTATTGATGATTTTCGCCACATCATTGATTAAATTAATGGTTTGTTTCGCCGCATAATAGGCTGATGCTGCTTTCCCTGCCAGAATAAACACGCGTGGCGTCCAATCTTTTTCTGGATTCTCTAGCATTTCGTTATAACGTGCAACGATATGCAAGACGTTGAGAATTTGGCGTTTGTATTCGTGGATACGCTTCACTTGCACATCAAATAAGGCATCAGGGCTTAATTCAATCCCCAATTCTTTTTTCACATAGTCGGCTAAACGC
This sequence comes from Avibacterium volantium, assembly GCF_900635775.1. Classification (NCBI taxonomy): domain Bacteria; kingdom Pseudomonadati; phylum Pseudomonadota; class Gammaproteobacteria; order Pasteurellales; family Pasteurellaceae; genus Avibacterium; species Avibacterium volantium. Next base: position 1,480,325 of record NZ_LR134167.1, read on the forward strand.
TGTTTGTTCGCACGTTTAATCGCGGGAATGGCTTGTTGCACTTCTGCGTCATTGATATGGGCTTTGAGTTCCGTCAATAAGCTCAAATCACGTCGCCATTCTGTGCCGATATAACGGTCAAATAAGGCGGAAAGATCTGGGTTTGCCACTGCAATCCAACGGCGTGGCGTAATCCCATTGGTTACATTGGTAAAGCGTTCTGGATAAATGTGGGCGAAGTCGGCAAAGGTAGAGGTTTTCATTAACTCTGAATGAATTGCTGCAACGCCATTAACTTTATGCGAGCCAACGACTGAAAGCCACCCCATACGCACTTTACGCGTATCGCCCTCTTCGATCAGAGAAACTCGGCGAATAAAATCATCGTCGGTTGTTACATAAGTGCGGACATATTCCAAGAAATAATCGTTGATTTCAAAGATAATTTGCAAATGGCGAGGGAGGTTTTTCGCCATCATTTCCACTGGCCAAGTTTCTAAGGCTTCAGACATTAAGGTGTGGCAAGTGTAAGAGAAAATACGGCGGCACATATCCCACGCGGTTTTCCAATCATAGCCTTCTTTATCCACCAAAATATACATTAATTCAGGAATGGCAAGGGCTGGGTGAGTGTCATTGAGGTGAATAGCAACTTTATCGGCTAAATTTTTCACTGTGCCGTGGGTACGTTTGTGGCGTTTGATAATATCTTGTAACGATGCGGAAACTAAGAAATATTCTTGGCGTAAACGCAATTCGCGTCCTGCCCAAGTGGAATCATCAGGGTATAACACACGAGAAACATTTTCGCTTGCGGCACGGGTTTCAATGGCACGGAAATAATCCCCACGGTTAAATTCTGCCAAATTGAAAGAATCCCCCGCGTGGGCACTCCATAAACGTAAGGTCGCTGCACTGTCGTTGTCATAGCCTGGGATCATTTGATCATAAGCAAGTGCGGTGATTTCTTCGCTTGAATCCCAAACGCATTTTTTGCCTTCAAAATAAATGTGTCCACCAAATTGAATATTAAAGCGTTTGGACGGTCGCATAAATTCCCAAGGTGCGCCTTTTTCTAACCAAGCATCAGGTTTTTCTACCTGTTTGCCGTCTTCAATGGCTTGTTGGAACATTCCGTATTCATAACGAATACCATAACCCATACCAGGAATTGCAAGGGTGGCAATCGAATCCATAAAGCACGCAGCTAAGCGCCCTAAACCACCGTTACCTAAACCAGGATCGACTTCTTTTTCGATGATTTCTTCTAAATCCACATCAAGCTCTGCTAACGCGTCTTTAGCAAGGGTGTAAACGCCCTCTGCAATCAATGCATTAGAGAGGGTGCGTCCCATTAAATATTCCATTGATAAATAATAAACACGGCGTGTTTTTTCATCACGGGATTGACGGGCAGTAGAAATCCAGCCCTCTGTAACCAGATCTCGCACTGCATAAAGGGTGGCGTTTAGCCAATCACGTTGGCTTGCTTCTTGTGGGGAACGTCCAATTAAGAAAATCAATTTATACACAATCGCCTTTTTCAGCGATTCTGTGGTTTGCTCAGGTTGGTTATAAGAAAATGGAAAATCGGTGTTATCCATTGTCATAGATGGCTCTCCTAATCTATTTCAATTTAAAATCGGCGTATTTTTATCCTTTTCGCATAAAAACACAACAAAAATTAGCCTAAAATCGCAGATTTTTCCACCGCACTTAGATTTTAGGCAAAATATAATGAGGCTATAAAATACGTTGATATAAATCTTGATAATGTCTGGCTGCGATTTGCCAGCTGAAATCTTGCTCCATTGCAACCACACGCACGCTTTGCCATAGGCGTTGTTTTTGCCAAAGTGCAAAGGCATTGTTAATCGCCCAACTTAAACCTTGCGCATCGGCATCATTAAACACAAATCCTGTGGCTTTGCGCGCTTTGATGTTTTCAGAATAGCTATCCACCACCGTATCCGCCAAGCCGCCTGTGGCGCGCACTAATGGTAACGTGCCGTATTTCAAACCATAAAGCTGAGTTAAACCACAAGGCTCAAAACGGCTTGGTACTAAAATCACATCACCACCCGCAATAATTAGGTGTGATAAGGCTTCATCGTAGCCAATTTTTACTGCGATATTTTCAGGATAACGTTCGGCAAGGTGGCGTAATCCTTCTTCTAAATGCGGTGCGCCTGAGCCAAGTAAAGCAAGCTGACCGCCTTGTTGCACAATGGTTTCGGCGCTTTGAATAAGTAGATCCACGCCTTTTTGTTCCGTTAAACGGGTAACCATAACAAATAACAAGGCATCAGGCTGTTGTGGGAGATTGAAATAGGCTTGCAATTTCTCTTTATTTTTGCGTTTGCCTGTCATTGCTTTTAATTTGTAATGATCTTCAATGTAGTGATCCACATTCGGGTTCCAAATTTGCTCATCAACCCCATTCAGAATACCGACTAAGCGCCCTTGATGCTCTAAGGTTTGTAGCAAGCCTTGCAAGCCGTAGCCAAATTCTGGCGTGGTGATTTCTTTGGCATAGGTTGGGCTAACGGCGGTAACTACATCGGAATAATAAAGCCCTGATTTCAAATAAGAAATTTGTCCGTGCAACTCTAAGCCATCAATATGGAACATTTCCAACGGCAGACCTAGCTCAAACAAATGATGATAAGAAAACACACCCTGATAAGCCAGATTATGAATGGTAAATACCGATTTTGCAGGGCGCCCTTTAAGCGCTAAATAGGCACTGGTTAATCCAGCGTGCCAATCGTGCGCGTGAACCACTTCCGCTTGCCACCACGCATCTAAGCCCACCGCAAGCTCTGCCCCAACCCAACCGAGCAAAGCAAAGCGTTTATAGTTATCGGCATAATCGTTATACCATTGATCGTGATAAGGATTGCCCTCTCTGGCATACAAATGCGGCGCATCAATTAAATAAACGCCTAGCCCGTTATATTCGCCATAACGTAGCACAATATGCCCAGCAAAATTATCAAATTCCGCCACTACAACGGTGTTAGGAATACCTGCGGCAATGGCAGGATAAGCAGGCAGTAAAATTCGGGTATCCATTCCAATTTGCTGTTGCGCAAAAGGCAATGCACCCATCACATCAGCTAATCCGCCGGTTTTGAGTAACGGATAAAGTTCTGAACAAACGTGTAAAACTCTCATTCTTTTTTATTCCTTAAAACAGAGAAATACGGTGAAAATTCATAAAAATTCCACCGCACTTCTCTTTTCGTTGTATTAATCTAAATGGGCTTCAAAGGCGACTGTTTCACCATTGAGCTTCTTTAACATTGAAGCGGTAACTAGCACCACGCCGCCACTACTCACTCTAAAACGTTTGCTATCCAGTTCTAAATCCACGCCAATTTGCATTCCGTCTGGAATCACACAATGACGATCGACGATACAACGTTTAAGCGTACAATTTTTACCAATGGTAACCTGTGGCAGCACCACACTGTGATCCACCAATGAACCTTCTTGGACATTAACGCGATCGAAAAGCACAGAATAGCTAATGGACGCATCGGTGATCACACAACCGCCCGAAATCAAACAGTTATCCACGGGTTTAATGTCTGATTTGCTATAAAAGAATTTTGACGGATAAGTTTGCGTTGGGTTACCACGAATTGGCCAGCGCTGATCATAAATATCCAGCTGTGGATTTTCAGAAACCAAGTCAATGTTGGATTGCCAGAAGCTGTCTAACGTTCCCACATCACGCCAGTAAATTTCGCCATCAGTGTTGCGTCCCATACAAGAACGGCTGAATGGGTGAGCATAAAGCGTGCCTTCTTCTAAACATTTTGGTAATACATCTTTACCGAAATCGTGAGAGGTGTAAGGGGTGTTCACTTCACGCTCTAAAATATCGTAGAGGTAATCGGCGTTAAACACGTAAATCCCCATTGAAGCCAAAGACACATTGGGTTTGCCTGCCATTGCTGGAGGATCTTTTGGTTTTTCAACGAAAGCTTTTACTTTAAGATTTTCATCTACCGCCATTACCCCAAATTCACAGGCTTTTTCACGCTCCACTTCAATACAGCCAACGGTACATTTTGCATTACTTGAAACGTGATCGAGTAACATTTGGCTATAATCTTGTTTATAAATATGGTCGCCTGCTAAGATTAAAATATATTTCGGGCAGTAATGATCACGAATAATCGCCATATTTTGATACACCGCATCTGCCGTGCCACGATACCAAGTGGAATCATCAATTTGCTGACGTGCTGGCAACATATCAATAAACTCACCACGCTCTTGTGGCAAGAACGACCAGCCTTTTTGCAAATGGCGTAATAATGAATGTGCTGCATATTGGGTAACCACACCAATATGGTTTAGCCCTGAGTTAATACAGTTGGATAACGCAAAATCAATAATTCGTCTGTTGCCACCAAAATATAACGCAGGTTTTGCCCGTTTATCGGTGAGTTCATAAAGCCGTGAACCACGCCCACCCGCTAAAATTAACACCAAGGTATCTTTCACAAGATCATATTTATTGGGTGATTTTGAAATACTGTTGCTCATTGCATTTTCCTCGCATTAATTTATTGATTGCTCAATAGTCATTTCCTTTTTTCGTGCAACATACGAATGCGAGATCATTTACAGCCCATCGATTTCCTTGCATTTGTACTGACGCACCACAATATACAACTTCCCATTTCCCTTCGGGCAACAAGAATGTTTGTAATTCTGCTTTTGCATTGATTAAAAGTAACCAGTCTTCATCTAACTGGATTTGCATTGCTTTGCTGTGCGGATTATGCCAATCCGCCACTGTCATTATTTCCCCTTGCACATTTCGCCATTGCACATTTTTTTCACTCCACCATTCATCGCGTTGTAAACTCGGTATCGCTTTTCTCAAGGCAATGAACTGTTTTGTAGCTTCAAATAAGTGCGGTTGAAATTTTTGCCAATTTAGCCAAGTGATTTCATTATCTTGGCAATAGGCGTTATTGTTGCCTTGTTGGCTATGTCCAAATTCATCGCCCGCTAACAGCATTGGCGTACCGTTGGCAAGCAACAAACTGCCAAGCAAACCGCAACAAGTTAAAAAGCGTTGATATTTCACTTCATCAGGAATATTTTCCACGCCCTCTATGCCGTGGTTATAACTGTAATTTTCATTGCGACCATCACGATTATCTTCCCCATTCGCGAGATTATGCTTTTGGTTATAGCTGGTGAGATCGCACAGGGTAAAACCATCGTGCGCAGTGATAAAATTCACCGAATTATGCGGCTTGCGATCGCCATTTTGATAAATATCGCTTGAACCTGCGAAACGTTGCGCAAAACCACCTAATTCACCACTTTTCCATAACCAAAAACGACACAGATCATCACGAAAACGATCGTTCCATTCGGCAAAATAGCTTGGAAAATTGCCCACTTGATAGCCCCCTTCGCCAATGTCCCAAGGTTCTGCAATAAATTTGCAGTGCTGTAAACGCGGCTCTTGCGCAATTTCTGCAAACAGCTGTGCTTGTGGGTTAAAGGCTGGGGTTTCTCTGCCTAACACTGTGGCGAGATCAAAACGGAAACCGTCAATATGACATTCTTCCACCCAATAAATTAAGCAATCCAACACCCAACGGCGAGTAATATCATTAGCTAAATTTAAGGTATTGCCACAGCCTGTGGCGTTTAGATATTCCCCTTGTGCGTTTTGCCAATAGTAAGTCCGATCATCAATTCCACGCTGGCTAAAGGTTGGAAAATGTTTTTCTGATTCCATACTGTGGTTGAATACCACATCTAAAATCACTTCAATGCCCGCTTGGTGAAGTGCGCGAACCATTGTTTTAAATTCGCTTAATGGCGTTGTGTCAGCTTGTCCCGACCAATATTCCGATTCCACCGCAAACATTGCTAAAGGGCTATATCCCCAATAATTGGCTAAGCCTTTTTCCTGTAAATGGGGTTCATCAAGGTGATAATTTATGGGCAAAATTTCCACCGCACTTATGCCGAGATCTTTTAAATAGGCAATCATTGTGGGGTGCGCTAACCCCGCATAAGTGCCACGAATAGCTTCAGGCAAATCTTCTCTCAGTTGCGTGAAACCTTTAACGTGCAATTCATAAATAATGGTTTCTGCCCAAGGGGTAGCAAGTGGTTTATCGCCTTGCCAATCAAACACTTCGCTTTCCAATACCGCTTTTGGGGCAAGATGGGCGTTATCTCGCGGATCACTGAGCAAAAACCATTGCCGTTTTTCTGCACTACTTAAATCTGGCTTGCCGATGACAGCTTTGGCATAAGGATCAAGCATTAATTTTTGTGGGTTGCACAATGCACCGTCTTTTCCCGTAATACGAAAGCCATATTGCGTGCCATAAGGCAGATCGCCTACCCACAAATGCCAAACATCTCCGCTTTGGTACATTTCCAGTGGCAATTCTTGTCCGTCAAAAAATAAACATAATTTGACGTTTTCTGCACAGGAAGAAAATAAGGCAAAATTCCACCCCACTTTTTTCTCACCTGAAGCATATTGCAAAATTTCAACGCTACTTCCTAAGGGATAAGGCTTTCCTACTGCCGTGCTGATCATTGTGCTATCCATTTATCCGTTTTACTTATGCTTTTTTCTTCGTGGCTTTTTTGCTTTTAGCTGTATTGGCTTTCGTTACGTTTGCCGCTTTTTCAGCTTTCGCTGTTTTCGCCTTTTGCCCTTTTTCCGCTGTATCTGTTTTTTCAGCTTTTTTTACTTTTTCTGCTTTTGTACTTTGTGCTTTTTTTGTACTTTTTGCAGGCTTTTTCCATTTTAAATAAATGGTTGCCAATGGCGGAATGGTTACGGAAATAGAATGATCTTTATCGTGGCTTGGAATTTCTTCACTCACCACTTCCCCTTGGTTGCCCACGTTAGAACCTTGGTAGAAATAAGAATCCGTATTAAGAATTTCTTCATACACGCCTGCTTCATTCACGCCAAAGCGATAATCATAACGTGGCACTGGCGTGAAGTTACTGATTACAATAATGCGCTCATCATCGCGACTACAACGCTCAAACACGAACACGGAATTTTGATAATCGTCCACCACAAGCCAATCAAAGCCTTTTGGATCGCAATCTAATTGGTATAACGCAGGGTGATTTTGATAAGTGCGGTTTAAATCTCGCACTAAATTTAATACGCCTTTATGCCAGCCACCGCCAATACTTTCATCAAGCAAGAACCAATCTAGGCTTTCTTGATAATTCCATTCACGTCCTTGCGCAAATTCGTTGCCCATAAAGAGCAATTTTTTACCCGGATAGCCCCACATATAGCCATAATAAGCACGCAAATTAGCAAATTGTTGCCACGCATCACCCGGCATTTTGCCGATCAGTGAGCCTTTGCCGTGTACGACTTCATCGTGAGAAAGTGGCAACACAAAGTTTTCGCTATATTGATACATCATTCCAAAAGTCATTTGATCGTGATGATGTTGGCGATAAATCGGATCTCTTTTCATATAGGCAAGGGTGTCGTTCATCCAGCCCATATTCCATTTGAAATGGAAACCTAAACCGCCATCTTGCGGTGGGTGGGTTACGCCAGCAAAGGACGTGGATTCCTCTGCAATGGTGATTGCGCCCGCATTTTCCGTGCCAAGGACATAATTGGTATGTTTTAAAAACTCAATGGCTTCTAAATTTTCACGGCCACCATATTGATTTGGAATCCACTCACCGTCTGCTCGGCTGTAATCACGGTAAATCATTGATGCCACTGCATCGACACGTAAGCCGTCTAAACCAAATCGTTCAAGCCAATATAAGGCATTGCCTGATAAGAAGTTTTTTACCTCGTGGCGGCCATAGTTATAAATTAACGTATTCCAATCCTGATGATAGCCCTCTCTTGGATCAGCGTGTTCATACAACGCCGTGCCGTCAAAGGCTACCAAGCCGTGGGTATCACTTGGGAAATGCCCTGGCACCCAATCTAAAATCACATTAATGCCTGCTTCGTGAGCTTTATCGACTAAGCGTTTAAAGCCTTCTGGTGTGCCAAAACGGCTGGTTGGTGAATAAAGTCCAATAGGCTGATAGCCCCAAGAGCCATCAAATGGAAATTCCGATAAAGGCAGAAATTCAATATGGGTAAAGCCCATTTCTTTCACATAAGGAATAAGCTCGTCTGCAATTTGGTCATAATCCAACCAGAAATTATTTTCCAGATTACGCCGCCAAGAGCCTAAATGCACTTCATAAATAGAAATCGGTTGATCGAACTGGTTCGCTTTGCGACGTTTTTCAGTCATTTCCACCACATCTGGCAATGGGCTAATTTGTGAAGCCGTATCAGGGCGAAGCTGTGAGCTAAAGGCATAAGGATCGGCTTTTAAGCGTAGCTGATCATTGCAATCTAACACTTCAAACTTATACAGTTGTCCAAGCGCTGCTTTTGGCACAAATAATTCCCAAATCCCACTGGACGCGTGAAAACGCATTGGGTGGCGACGACCGTCCCAATAGTTAAAATCGCCCACCACAGAAACCCGTTTCGCATTCGGCGCCCATAAACGGAAATTCACGCCCGACACGCCTTCACATTCCATAAAATGCGCACCGAGAATTTCATAAGGACGTAAATGAGAACCTTCTGCCAACAGCCAATTATCTAGCTCTTGAATCATTGGGTGGAAGCGATAAGGATCTTCAATAATTTGTGGTTCATTGCCCCAATAAACTTCAATCTGATATGCAAAAAAACTGCGTGTATCAGGCATTACACCAGCGAAAAAGCCACGTTCATCAAGGCAATCTAATTCGCACACCTTTTGCTGATTTTCTTTATTAACAATCACGACTTTATCCGCATCAGGCAATAACACGCGGATTTCAATGCCTTTTTCGGTTTCATGCATACCTAACACGGAAAACGGATCAGAATGTGTGCCGTTGAAAAACGCATTAATGGTTTCTTGTGGAAGGAATTTATTCATATAAACCTCTTATCGCAGACGCGCTTGGTTAATTTCGGTTAAAAGTGCGGTGATTTTTTCGTCAGAAAAGATTTCTTCAATGGAACGAGATAATCTCATTCGCCAATTTGGATATTCCAATGACGTCCCTGGTAAATTGAAGGAAATTTCTTGTTCCAGTAAATTTTCTAACTGTACGCCAATGAGCTTGGTTTGGCTCTCCGCCAAATAAAGATAAATCACCCGCATTAAGTTTTGGTGCATTGCCATACTGAGTGCATCGCCCCAGTAATCATTAGGCAAATATTGATCACGGTGCAGACTATTGAGTAAGGCCTGTTTATCAATGACACGCTGATCATATTTCTGTTTCAACACGTCCCCTTGTAACACGCCAAGTTGGGCGAAAAGTTCCAGATCACGACAATGCCAAAAGCTACTTAAAGACGGAACATCGTGCGTGCCAACAGTAGCAAAGGCGTTAATTGGGAAAGCGTGCTTATCAGGATATTGCAAATTACGTTGTTCAAAATACAGCACAAAATAGGAAAAAATCTGAAATTCGTTTAATTTCCACCGCACTTCATCTGGCACTGTGCCTAAATCCTCGCCCACCACAAGGCATTGATTACGCTGGCTTTCAATGGCTAAAATTGCCATTAATTCAGCGAAAGGATAATGCACATAAAGCCCATCTGCGGCGGTTTTTTCAGGGGGAATAAGCCATAAGCGGAACAGTCCCATAATGTGATCAATGCGCAGCACACCAAAATGCTGCATATTGGCCCTCAATAATTCAATAAAAGGCTGAAAACCGCGGGCTTTTAACTCAGTCGGATTGTAAGGCGGAATATTCCAATTTTGTCCTACTGGACCGAGCGGATCAGGTGGTGCGCCTACAGAAGCATCAACGCAATAAAGCTGCGGTTCAGCCCATACATCAGCACTGCCCCTTGAGCTGCTTACGGCTAAATCGCCATAAATACCTAAGCGCATTCCTTTCGCTTGGCATAAGGTTTGCAGATGATTGAGCTGTTCTTGCGCCAGCCATTGTAACCAGCAATAAAACATCACTTGGTCTTTATGCTGACGGATTAATTTATCCCGTTGTTTATCATTAAGCTGTTGATATTGTTGCCAACCCAGCCAACCAATTTGATCTTCTTGCTCAATAGCTTGATGGGAACTTTGGCAATCTAAGCATTCAAATAAGCCTTGATATAACAAGCCTTTGCCCTGTTGTTTAACAAAATCCGAAAAGGCTTTTTGTCGTTGCTGCATTTTTGCCGCACGGCTACGTTGGAAATAAGCATAAAGTTTCTCAAGTGCGGTGAATTTTATCTGCGTAATTTCTGTATAATTCACTTGCTCTGATTGGCGTAACACCGCAAGTTGCTGTTGAATCTCTGCTTGATTCAGCCAATTTTGCACGGATTTACACAATTTATATTCAGGTAGATCGTCAATGGCAAGATAAAGCCAATTCAAATAGCGTCTTGATGCTGAACTATAAGGGCTTGCCCATTCAGGCACGGCAGAATACATTGCGTGCAACGGGTTAATCCCAATAAATTCCGCCCCATACATTACGCCCTTTTCCACCAAATAAGCCAAATCAGCAAAATCCCCAATTCCCCAATTTCGCGCTGAGCGTAAGCTATAAAGCTGAACATTCAAGCCCCACGCTTTTTGCTGTTGAAAAATCGCAGATTGATAGGCGGTTTTCGGGCTAACGAAAAGGCGAACGTGGTAGTTTCTTTCGCGGCTGGAAAGCTGTAAAAGATAATAGCCAAAAGGCTGCGCAGGAAAAGAAAGTTGATGATTAGAAAAGGAAAGTGGTGTTACAGGCTGATGTTGTTCATTAAATAAGGTAACTTGAAGAATATGGCTGTCGAGATTTAACCGTGCAATATCATAAACAATGGTTTCTCCCTCCCGCGCCACAAAAACATCATCAAATTGCACCGCACTTTTATTTTCTATGTCCTCTGGATTTTCTCGCTGTAAGGAAAGCAGCTCAATAAAATACGCCAAACTCTCTGGATTGGCATAAATCAAATTGCCATCAATATCATAATGAGAAATGGCTATGCCTAATTTCTCAGCCTTTGCTTGAAGTGTTGCGCTAATATCCATATGCTTTTCCAACAACCATAAATACTGGAGAATTAACTTCATTCTACAAATCAATGAGTTAAAAGCAAACGGTTTCCTTTAAATTCGTGATCTTCGTCAAATAAAGATTTTTTCTTTTAAAGACAAAAATTTGCTAATTGACAGAAATATTGCCAATTTCTAGAATAATTAAATTTTTCGAGAATAATTAAAGGATAAAAATGAACTGGTATTTGTATGTACTAAAAAACTATGCGCAATTTAATGGGCGCGCAAGACGTAAAGAATTTTGGTGGTTTGTGGCGGTTGATTTTTTATTATATGTAATTTTAGGTATGCTCGATTTTGTTTTACTTAATAACGATTTCGGATTTACTGGCGTTTATGGCCTTGCGACCTTAATCCCCTCTTTAGCGGTAAGAGTAAGACGATTACACGATACCGATCGCTCTGGCTGGTGGTTATTAATTGGCTTTATCCCTGTAATCGGTTTTATTGTGCTATTCATCTTTGCTTGTTTAGACGGAACACGGGGAAGAAATCGTTTTGGCGAAGATCCTAAAAATCCAATGAATGAGCAACTCACTCACGCTAAATTCACTATCTAGAAAATATATAGAAAAAGTGCGGTAAAAATTACCGCACTTTTTTATTCATCTTTACTCATCATCAATCACAAACTCAAACCAATCAATCACGTCTTTTTCGTGAATGCCGTTTTCAATAGGAATATGCGCGAGCTTTACGCTATTGGGATCGCCAGAAATTAACGGATGCCAATCAAACAGCGGTTTATTTTCATATAATAACCGATAGGCACAGGTGGCTGGCAGCCAATGGAAATCAGGCAAATTCTTTTTGGTGAGCTTGGTGCAATCTGGCTCAAGTTGAAAACGTTGCGCATAATTACCGCACTTCGCGGTGTCTAAATCAAGCAAATTGCAGGCAATGCGAGTGAAATACAGCTTTTTGCGCCGCCCACGGCCCTCAATAAATTTACGATAACAGCATTTGCCGCAACCATCGCACAGGGCTTCCCATTCTGCTTCATTCATTTCTAACAGCGATTTATGCTGCCAAAAGTTTTTTTCTAATTGCATTGTTATTTGTTTTGTTGCTGATTTCTTCAAAATTGTGTTGAATTATAACAATCCTCACGTTTTTTTCCTATGCAAGCCAATGTTAAACTGATAAAAATCCATCGACATTCATTGACTTTTCCCCCACTAGCCTATACTTTATAGCCTTGATTTTTATATTAATAACAGGAGCGTTTATGCAATCTCGTTTAATCGTTGAAGACAGCCGTCAAGAATCGGTGCTGGCCACCAATAAAGTGTTACGCAACACGTATTTCTTATTGGCGTTAACCTTAACTTTTTCTGCGGTTGTTGCTTATGTGGCAATGACATTAAATGTTGCCCCATTACATTTTGGTGTGTTATTGGTGGGCTTTTATGGCTTATTATTTTTAAATAGCGCCTTAGAAAACAGTGCGTGGGGGATTCTTTCCACTTTCGCTTTAACTGGTTTTATCGGCTATTCTTTAGGGCCAGTATTAAATATGTATATTGGCGCAGGTTTAGGTGATTTAATCGCCCTTGCTCTCGGTGGCACTGCGGCGGTGTTCTTCGCCTGTTCTTTCTATGTACTCAGCACGAAAAAAGATATGTCATTCCTTTCTGGTATGATGTTTACCTTGTTTATCGTGCTTGTGGTAGGAATGATTGCCAGCTTTTTCTTTAAAATGCCGGCATTCTATGTGGCGTTAAGCTCATTATTTATCGTGTTCTCAAGTATGGGCATTTTATATCAAACCAGCAGCATTATTCATGGCGGTGAAACCAACTATATTCGCGCAACCGTAAGCCTTTATGTGTCGATTTATAATATCTTTGTGAGTTTATTAAACTTACTTGGTATTTTACGCAATGATTAATTATTGCTTTAATTGGTAAATTCAGCGCCCCTTTTTAGGGGCGTTTTTGTATAATTAAACAGATGAATAAGGAAACAACAATGCTCAATATTAACGATACGATTATTGAAACCGATAACGAAGGCTATTTGTTGGATTTAATGCAATGGACGCCCGAAGTAGCACTAGCCATTGCAGAAAAAGAAGGGCTGAGCTTAACCGAAGCCCATTGGGAAGTGATTCATTTTGTGCGTGATTTTTATCAGGAATACAACACTTCACCAGCGATCAGAATGTTGGTGAAAGCAATGGCACAAAAATTAGGTGAAGATAAGGGCAACAGCCGTTATTTACAACGTTTATTCCCAGAAGGGCCAGCCAAGCAAGCCACAAAACTGGCTGGGTTACCAAAACCAGCAAAATGCCTATAGTTTGAGAATCATTCGCATTTACTTAATAAGCTTTATGCTTTATAATAGCGGTAAACGATTCATTAAAAGGAGAATTTATGTTGAAACAGTTCGCTACCATCGCGCTTTCTGCCGCAATGTTGTTTAGCCCCGCAAGCTATGCTAAATTCAAAGTGGTTACCACCTTTACCATTATTCAAGATATGGCGCAAAATATTGCTGGTGATGCCGCCAGCGTGGAATCCATCACCAAAGCAGGCGCAGAAATTCACGGCTATGAGCCAACGCCAAAAGATATTGTTAAAGCGCAGTCGGCAGATCTTGTGCTATGGAATGGGTTAAACTTAGAACGTTGGTTTGAGCGTTTTTTCCAAAATGTGCAAGATAAGCCCGCGGTTGTGGTTACCTCAGGCATTCAGCCGATTTTTATCGCAGAAAATGGCGAGAAAAAAATCCCTAATCCCCACGCGTGGATGTCGCCAAGCAACGCATTAATTTATGTAGAAAATATCAAAAATGCGCTGATCAAATATGATCCGCAAAATGCCGAAACTTACCGCCAAAATGCAGAAAATTACGCCAAAAAGATCCGCACTTTAGATAGCACACTTCGCCCTAAATTGGACAAAATTCCCCAAGCACAACGCTGGCTTGCCACTTCTGAAGGGGCATTTAGTTATTTAGCGCAAGATTATGGGTTTAATGAAGTTTATCTTTGGGCGGTGAATGCAGAACAGCAAGGCACGCCACAACAAGTGCGTAAAATGATTGATTTAATTCGCCAACATCAGATTCCGGTGATTTTCAGCGAAAGCACCATTTCACCAAAGCCTGCGCAACAAGTGGCGAAAGAAAGCCAAATTCATTATGGTGGAGTGCTTTATGTGGACTCCCTTTCCAACGCCAAAGGGTCAGTTCCCACTTATTTAGATTTGCTTAACACCACCATTACCACCATTATTGAAGGATTTGAAAATGCCCAATAATCAGCCCACCATTGAAGTACAGGACGTGACTGTTCGTTATAACAACGGACATACCGCCATTCATAATGTGTCTTTTCAGCTACAAGGTGGCACAACCTGTGCTTTAGTGGGGGTGAATGGCAGTGGGAAATCCACTTTATTTAAAAGTTTAATGGGCTTGGTAAAACCGCAACAAGGGCAGGTGTTGCTGTGCGGTCAGCCGATTAAGAAGGCATTAAAGCAAAATTTAATCGCTTATGTGCCACAAAGTGAAGAAGTGGATTGGCAATTTCCCGTATCCGTTTACGATGTGGTGATGATGGGGCGTTATGGCTATATGAATTTTCTCAGAATTCCCACCGCACTTGATAAACAAGAAGTTCAGCTTGCAATGGAGCGCTTAAATATCGCGCACCTTGCGCAGCGTCAAATTGGTGAGCTTTCTGGTGGGCAGAAAAAACGTGTGTTTCTGGCTCGCGCGTTGGCACAAAAAAGTAAAATTATTCTGCTTGATGAACCTTTCACCGGCGTTGATGTGCAAACGGAAGCAGCGATTATGGATTTGCTTGCCAACTTGCGTGAAGAAGGCTATTTAATTTTAGTTTCGACCCATAATTTAGGCGCAGTGCCAGATTATTGTGATCAAGTGATTATGATTAACCGCACCGTGCTTGCGCAGGGTAGCACCGCCACTACTTTTACTCAACAAAATTTGGAGCAAGTTTTCGGTGGTGTGCTGCGTAACGTGAAACTAAGCGGGCGTGATTTGCACGATGATGAAGACGAGCGCACCGTAACGGTGCTTACCGATGATGAACTACCTGCCGTATTTTACGGACAAACGAAAAACGATCCGCCTGCGCCAATCGTGCGTGATTGTAATCTGGAAGATTGCCCCTGTCGTACTGACAAAGAGAACAGCCAATGATCGCCTTATTATTAGAACCTTTCCAGTATGATTATATGATTAACGCCTTTGTGTTAAGCGCAATGGTGGGCGGTATTTGTGCTTTTTTATCTGCTTATTTAATGCTGAAAGGCTGGTCATTGATTGGTGATGCGCTTTCTCATTCGGTTGTTCCCGGTGTTGCCATCGCCTATGCCTTTTCTTTTCCTTATGTAATCGGTGCATTTTTTTCAGGAATTTTAGCCGCACTTTCTATTCTCTGGGTAAAATCCTTGTCCAATTTACGGCAAGATGCGGTGATCGGTTTTATTTTTACCACCTTTTTTGCCCTCGGGTTATTTATCATTTCCCTTAACCCCACCGCCATTAATGTGCAAGATATTGTATTAGGCAACCTGTTAGGCATTTCAACGGAAGATATTTGGCAAGTGGCCATCATTATCAGCATTTGTTTTGTGCTATTGCTGATTTTTTGGAAAGATCTGTTATTAGTCTTTTTTGATGAAATGCAAGCCTCCGCCGTGGGGCTGTCGCCACTTCATTACAAAATATTATTTTTCACCTTATTAAGCGCTTGTGTGGTGGCAGCTTTGCAAACCGTTGGCGCAATTTTAGTGATCGCAATGGTCATCACGCCGGGGGCAACGGCATATTTGCTTACGGATCGTTTTAAAACCTTAGTGATGATTGCGGTGAGCCTTGGCATAAGCAGTAGCGTACTTGGTGTGTACATCAGCTATTATTTAGACGGCGCAACAGGCGGATTAATTGTCTGTTTTCAGACCGCACTTTTCTTGAGCGCCTTTTTCCTTTCCCCAAAATACGGTATTTTACGCCATAAGCGCGCCGCCAATAAGGAGCAACATAATGAGCTGGGTTGATTTCGCGAATTGGTGGTTTGAGCCGCTTAGTTATCCCTTTATGCAAAATGCCTTGTTTATGGCGTTAATCATTGCGGTGATTTGTGCCGTGCTTTCTTGTTTCTTGATTTTAAAAGGCTGGTCGCTAATGGGTGATGCCATTTCCCATTCGGTTTTACCGGGCATCGTGTTAGCTTATGTGGCCAGCATTCCTTTAGCCATCGGCGCGCTAGTTTCAGGCCTGCTGTGCGCCTTTGGGATTGGCTATTTAAAGTCCCACAGCCGAATTAAGGAAGACACCGTAATGGGGATTATGTTTTCCGGAATGTTCGCGCTAGGGCTTGTATTATTCAGCAAAGTGGAAACAGAGCAGCACTTAACGCATATTTTATTCGGTAACTTATTAGGCATCACACCGCAAGAATTAATCCAAACACTGATTATCGCCGCCCTTGTTTTGCTAGTTATCTTACTGAAAAAACAAGATTTTCTGCTTTTCTGTTTTGACCCCAATCACGCCCGCGTTATCGGGCTTGCGGTAACAACATTGCATTACGGCTTATTGTTTTTGCTCGCTCTAACCATTATCAGCACAATGCAAGTGGTGGGCATTATCTTAGTCACTGCGATGCTGATTTCCCCGGGGATTACCGCTTATGTGCTAAGTAAGAATTTTAACAAAATGCTCTTAATCGCCATTGCAACTGCCACAAGCAGCAGTTTTTTGGGCATCATTTTGAGTTATCATCTTGATGCCGCCACTGGTCCAACGATTATTTTGTTGCAAGCGCTGTGTTTTGTGCTGGCTTTGGGCTATCGCAAACTTCGTCCCATAAAATAAGGTAGGCTACCGATGAAAACAACGCTAAGCACCAATGCACTGTATATTTTACTGATGGGGCTTGGCTTTCCGATTTTACGCGTGATGAGCCTGCATTTTGACACTGTCAATAACAATGCCGTGCGTTTTTTATCGGGTGGTATTCTGTTTATCCTGATCTGTACGTTCAAATTTAGAAACACCTTATTTGAGATTTTCAAACAGCCACGCTTGCTGCTCACTTTACTGTTACTGGGCGTTTTTATGCTAGGGAATATGTATTTCTTTATTAACGGATTAAGGCTTACTTCCGCCCTTTCTGGCAGTATTTTTGGCATTCTGGCAATGCCTTTAGGGATTGCCATAGCAGCGATTTTTTTCGCTGATGAACGGCAAAAAGTGAAACAGCGTGGTTTTTATTTGGGATCGTTGCTTGCCATTATTGGCTCGTTTATTTTTGTCTTGAATGGCAATCAGCAAGGGGGCGATCAGCAATTCGTCCTTGGTGCCGTGTTTTTATTTTTAGGTATTTTCATTCAATCTCTACAAAATTTACTGGTGAAAAGTGCGGTGCAAAAATTGCCTGTTTTTGTGATTAGTGCCTCCACCGCCACAATTGCGGGGCTGATTTTCTTAGCGCTTGCCTTATATTCTGGCAAAATTGCTGAACTTCAACACACACCAAAGCTAATGCTCAGCGCCCTTGCTTTGGCAGGTATTTATGGAATGGCAACGGGAATGTTGTTCGCTTTTTATATCGTACAAAAACAAGGCATTGTAACCTTTAATTTGCTCCAGTTGCTCGTGCCGATTTCTACCGCCATCATTGGTTATTACACCTTAGGCGAACGGATTAACCTTGCCCAAGCCTTAGGGGCAAGTGTTGTGTTAATCGGCTGTCTGATTGCGTTAAATCGCAACAAAGCCTAACCTTAAACGATAGATTAAGTACGGCGCACAGAAAAATCGTGGAAGCTCTCATTATCAGGATAGTCTTCCATAATCACTTGTTTTACCTCTGCACTGGGTGAGCCGCGCTGCAACCATTGATAAAGCTGGGTTAATTGTTCTTCCGAGCCTTTGGCAATCACTAAAACGCTGCCGTCCGAAAGATTTTTTACCCAGCCTGTTAGCCCAATTTTGCAGGCTTCTTTCCAAGTGAAATAGCGAAATCCCACCCCTTGCACACGCCCATAAACGGCAAATTTTTTGACTTTCATATTCCCTCCCACTGATCCAAATCATTCCAATGCCATTTAACCTCACAAATTTTAAGCAAAAATACAATTTTTTATTTTCATTTTTGCCAAATTAGAATAGCATAGCCAAGTACACTTTAGATGATTAAAGTGAATCAAAATAAAACATTATCCCTTATATGAAAGGAGCGAATATGAAATTTCGTTTTGCTGCATTAGCTACCGCAGCTTTATTAACCAGCACTGCAAGTTTTGCCGGTATGGTAACCAGTTCATCTAATGTTGATTTTTTAGCCATTGACGGACAAAAAGCAAGTAAATCTCTTTTAAAATCAACCAATTCTTTTAAAGCCGATGATGCGCAAACTCACCAAGTTGTGGTGCGCGTGAGTGAAGTGGTGAGATCAGGCGGTTCTGACCGTACATTATTTGAATCAAATCCAATCATCGTTACTTTCCAAGGTACAGCAGAAGATGTAGTTATTTCTGCACCACACCTTGAAGATGAGCGTGAAACCGCAGCTTATAATAAAAACCCTGTTGTTAACGTAAAAACTGTTTCAGGAAAAAATGTGCCGTTTAAGCAAGATCTTTTAAAACAAGAAGGTTTCTTACCTGGCTTAAATCTCATTGACAATCTTTCTGAGTATAACGCGTCAGGGGCGGTTGCTTCGGTATCTTCTTTTGCTACTACAGCAATGCCTGCAGCCATTCCTGCGGCAGCAAAAGCGCAAAAAGGCAAAATTACCGTACAAGGTGAAAATGTGGTGGAACAACAATTACAATATTGGTTCCAACAAGCCGACAAAGAAACACAAGCACGTTTCTTGAACTGGGCGAAAAAACAAAAATAATCACGAATGATTGATGAAGAAAAAGTGGGCTTTAGGCTCACTTTTTGCTATCTGGAGGAAAAATGCAAAATACCACTCGCCAGCTTGCAGAAAGCAAACATATTGCCTTGGTTGCTCACGATCACTGTAAACAAGATTTAATAAATTGGTGTAAAAAGCACCGCACTTTACTTTCTGCCCATACGCTTTATGGCACTGGCACAACAGGCAATTTAATCCAAGCGGAAACCGATTTACCCATCACCCCATTGTTAAGTGGCCCAATGGGCGGCGATCAACAACTTGGTGCATTAATTGCGGAACAAAAAATTGATGTGCTGATTTTCTTTTGGGATCCAATGAATGCCGTGCCGCACGATCCTGATGTCAAAGCCTTAATGCGTATTGCTACGGTGTGGAATATTCCTGTGGCGATGAATATGGCCAGCGCAGATTTTTTGGTGCAAAGTCAATTATTTAATCAAAAGGTGGAAATTCGCGTGCCAGATTATGCCAATTATTTAAAAGAGCGGTTAAAATAATGAAAATTTTTGCCTTTTAAGGATTGCACAAAGAATGAATAACTGGCTGAACGCAAAGGTTATCGCCACCATTCCTGTTTTTATTGCTGTCAATATTGCGGCTTTTTCCGTGTGGTTATTGGATATTTCGCAGCAAAGTATGCCGTTGGTACTCGGCATTATCGCAGGTGGTCTGGCAGATTTAGATAACCGCTTAACTGGGCGGTTAAAAAATATTTTTTATACCCTACTGGCCTTTTCGGTGTCCACCCTTAGCGTTCAGCTCACGCTCGGCAATGGCATTGCGTTCACCCTGTTAATGACGGTCATCACCTTTATTTTTACGATGATTGGCGCAGTGGGACAACGTTACAACACCATTTCTTTTGGCACGCTGGTGGTTGCCCTTTACACCACCCTCACCTATCAGCCTGAAACCCTGTGGTATCTCAATTCCCTATTAATTTTATTAGGCACATTGCTATATAGCATTACCGCCATTGTGGTTTATCTGTTTTTCCCAAACCGCCCTGTGCAAGATGCGGTGGCGAAATCTTTTGTGGCACTAGCGGAATATTTAGAAGCAAAATCCTTGTTTTTTGATCCTGATGATATAGATCAACTAGAAAGCAAGCAAATTACCCTTGCAATGAAAAATAGTCAGCTGATTAATGCCTTTAACGCGTGTCGCACTGCCCTGTTTTATCGTATCCGTGGGCAATATCGCCACACTCGCACCACGCAAATGATTAACTATTATTTTGCCGCGCAAGATATTCACGAACGCGCCAATTCCAGTTATTTTGATTATCAAGTTTTAACTCAGCAACTTAAGAATACGGATTTAATTTTCCGTATCCAACGCCTTTTAGAATTACAGGCGCAGGCTTGTCGCGATTTTGCGCAAAGTCTGCAACAAAACACCCATTACAGTTACAACGCACGTTTAGAACGTGCCATCACTGGGGTAAATCAATCCTTTGAACATTATGCGCAAACTCATCAAGATGATACGCAAAACACGGCGATCAAAACCTTAATTAATAATTTACAAGGGGTGGATTGGCAATTACGCCATTTAGGACAAACACCTGAATCTTCTGAAACGCATCACCGTTGGGTCAAAATTCACGATGATAGCTATGTGAAAGGTTTTAAAAATATTTGGCTCACTATTCGCAGCCATTTAAGTTTTGATTCGCAGCTTTTCCGCCACGCCGTAAGACTTTCTATTGTGGTTTTTGTCTGCTGTACCATCGTAGAATTTTTACAGCTTTCGCGTGGTTATTGGATTTTGCTCACCGCGGTTTTTGTTTGCCAGCCGAACTATGCCGCCACTAAATTACGTTTAAAACAGCGTATTATCGGCACGATTTTAGGGGTGATTATTGGTTCATTATTGCCTTATGCACAGCCTACTTTGGAGTTACAAATGGGCTTGGTGGTTGCCACTAGCACCTTGTTCTTCTTTTTCCGCAGTAATAATTACAGCTTTTCCACTTTTTTCATCACCTTACAGGTGCTAATTAGCTTTAATATTATCGGGATTGATATTCACTCGGCCCTTTATTCACGCTTAATTGATACCTTAGCTGGCTCATTTATTGCGTGGGTTGCCGTGTCTTATTTATGGCCAGATTGGAAATATTTACAGCTCAACAAAGTCATTCATCAAGCCATTCAAAGTGACGGCAAATATTTGTTGTATATCATCAGCCAGCTACAATTTGGCAAATGCGACAGCTTGCAATATCGCATCGCACGGCGAAAAGCGCACGAGTATGCCACCGCACTTAGCGCCACGATGTCAAATATGAACAGTGATCCAGAAAAATATAAAGATCACTTGCAAGAAGGCTTCGAAATGCTAAAACTGAATTATTCCTTGCTAAGCTACATTTCCGCCCTCGGCGCGTATCGCAAACACATTAAGCAAATTCAGCAAAATATTGATTTTATGGCAGAATATTATCCCATTGCGAAGAAATTGATTTACGCCTTGGAGCATATTGAATCCTTATCTCAGCCTGTATTTGACAAGCTACAAGAAAATATTCATCAATCCTTACAACAGCTCAACGAGCAACAAGGGGAAAGGCTAAGCCAATCTGAGGTAGGAATTCCTATTCAACAATTGAATATGATCAGTCAAATTCTCCCGCATATTTATGTGATTTTTCATAATAGAAAAATTGCACAAGAGAACTAAATTAGAAAGAAGAAAAGGAAAAAGAGAAAAGGCAAAGCATTTCGTTTTGCCTTATTCTTAAAGGATATGAAATAATTTTGTCTATTCTACTAGTGGGACAATTTTGGTTGCGTGAGAGCCTTTATCACCGTGTACAGCTTCAAAATTGACTTTTTGTCCCGCTTTTAACGAACGATAGCCTTCCATTTCAATCACAGAATAATGCGCAAAAATATCTGCGTCATTGCCTTCCGCTGAAATAAATCCAAACCCTTTTGCGTTATTGAACCATTTAACAACACCAACTTCCATAATAAACATTTAACCTCTAAATGGATTTTCTATCTCAGATAGAACTTGAAAACCAATAAAGCACTCGCCTTATTCCCTAATTTTTCGAGTAAATATTCAAATAAATTTCACTTTTTCGCAATAACAAATCTTCTAAAATCAAACAGAGATCACAAAATTTCTTTATATATGCGTTGCTTACACAGTTCAGCAAATAAAAAATTACTCCAAATTTTTTAATTTAGGTATGAAATTATTACTTAAGGTGAATGATTTTCTGCATTTTGTTGATGTTGTTCGCGCAATGCTTTTGCTACCATAGCAATGGCTTCACCGCTGCTTACGCCTTGCTCCATTAATGCCTGAATTTTTTCCACTGCTTCTTGCTGTTGTTCGTGGGTTAAACTTAATAATGCTTGATCTAACATATTTTTACCTTTATTCACTGAAAAGAAATCAGTAATATACCAACAAAATTTGCAAACACAACATAAGAGGAAACTATTATGCCTTTCAATTTAAAAAATCGCCATTTACTTAGTCTTGTGCACCACACGCCAGAAGAAATTAAGTTTTTGCTGCAACTTGCCAAAGACTTGAAACGCGCCAAATATGCAGGAACAGAACAACCTAAATTAAAGGGCAAAAACATCGCTTTAATTTTTGAAAAAACCTCCACCCGCACGCGTTGCGCCTTTGAAGTGGCGGCTTATGATCAAGGGGCGAACGTTACCTACATTGATCCAAATTCTTCCCAAATTGGGCATAAAGAAAGTATGAAAGACACCGCACGCGTACTCGGAAGAATGTATGATGCCATTGAATATCGCGGCTTTAAACAAGCGGTGGTCAATGAACTCGCCGAATATGCTGGTGTACCAGTCTTTAACGGTTTAACCGATGAATTCCACCCAACTCAAATGCTGGCAGATGTGCTTACAATGATGGAACATTGCGACAAACCGTTGTCTGAAATTAGCTATGTGTATATTGGTGATGCGCGCAATAATATGGGTAATTCATTATTATTAATCGGGGCGAAATTAGGAATGGACGTTCGCATTTGTGCGCCCAAAGCCTTGCAGCCAGAAGCGGAATTAGTGGCAATGTGTCAAGAATTTGCGCAACAAACAGGGGCAAAAATCACCATTACAGAAGATGTGGATCTTGCTGTAAAAGGCGTTGATTTCGTGCATACAGACGTTTGGGTATCAATGGGCGAACCGCTTGAAAGCTGGGGCGAACGCATTGATTTGCTATTGCCTTACCAAGTAACCCCTGCCCTAATGCAACGTAGCGGCAATCCTAAAGTGAAGTTTATGCACTGCCTGCCTGCTTTCCATAATTGCGAAACTGAAGTCGGCAAAAAAATCGCCGAAAAATACCCGCACTTAGCAAACGGTATTGAAGTCACGGAAGACGTATTTGAATCACCAATGAACATCGCCTTTGACCAAGCAGAAAACCGAATGCACACCATTAAAGCGGTAATGGTAGCGTCTTTAGCATAATGATTTCATTGATATTATAACTGCCACAAAAAATGCCCTTAGTCGGGCATTTTTTATGCTAATAATTCCAATAACTGCCCTACGGTATAAAATGAACCAAAAACTAGCAGGACATCATTTTCTTGCGAATTTTGCACCGCACTTTGTAGCGCTTGCTCCATTGAAGAAGATGAGCTTGCTTTCAGCGTTTTATTTTGTGATAACGCCAGCGCTTGCAGTTCGGCTAACAATTCTTCACCACGTTGTCCACGATAGCCAGACAAGCTAATACAATGCCATTCATCAATCACATCAAGCAGTGGTGAAAGCACACCTTGGGTATCTTTATCTTTCAAAATACCACAAACTGCCAGAATACGTTGTGTCGGTTGTTTAAGTGCGGTGAGTTTTTCTGCTAAATATTTTGCGGCGTGTGGATTATGCCCTACATCAATAATCACTTGTGGTAAGGCTTTTTCGTTACAATGTAACAGTTCGCTTAAACGCTGTCGCTGTGCGCTATTCAGCAGTTGGAAACGTCCTGTAAGTTGGACATTTTGCAGCGCGTCACGAATATGTTGTTCTGCAATGTTAAACGGCAAATAAGGCAACACTGCTAAAGCTGTGGCAGCATTTGCTAGCGGAATATGTGGAAAAGGCAGATTTTCTAACCGCACTTTTTGGCTTTCACTTTCACCATTCTGACTGTGTTCGCTTTGCCATTGCCAGCTTTGAGCGGTTTGACTGAATGTCCAATCTACTCCACGGTGACTGAGCTGACAATGCAGCTTTTGCGCTTGTTCCAGCATTGTATTCGGCACATCAGGCTCACCAATAATGGCTGGTTTATTCGCTCGGAAAATCCCTGCTTTCTCAAAGGCAATTTGCTCGCGGGTATCACCAAGAAAATCCGTGTGATCAATATCAATGCTGGTAATCACCGCAATATCGCTATCCACAATATTGGTGGCATCTAAGCGTCCGCCTAGCCCCACTTCTAAAATCACCACATCAAGCTTAGCCTGTTTAAACAAATACAACGCCGATAAAGTGCTGTATTCAAAATAGGTCAAAGATTGGGTTTTATTCTGCTCAATAAAGGCAAAAGAGGCACTATGTTGCGCATCGGGCAATTCTTGATTTTGAATGCGAACACGTTCGTTATAGCGAATTAAATGGGGGGAACAATACACGCCCACGCGATAACCGGCATTGAGCAAGATCTGCTCCAACAAGCGACAGGTTGTGCCTTTGCCATTTGTCCCACCAACGGTGATCACAAAAGGCGCGGGCTTGAGCAAGTCAAGCTGTTCTGCCACTGATTTAATGCGCTCAAGACCTAAATCGATGGCTTTAAAATGGCTTTGTTCCAAATAAGAAAGCCACTGCGACAAAGGCGAAGTGGCTGTTAAAGAAGATTTAAAATTACTCATTCTCAGGGAGATTTTCTACTAATTCAGCTTGCACAAAAGGAGAAGGCTTATTAGAAAGTTTGCTTAACAAGCTCGCAAGAGTTTCACGCATATCACCACGTTTTACGATCATATCAATCGCCCCTTTTTCTAATAAGAACTCACTACGTTGGAAACCTTCTGGCAGTTTTTCGCGCACGGTTTGCTCAATCACGCGCGGGCCAGCAAAGCCAATTAAGGCTTTAGGCTCAGCAATATTAATATCGCCAAGCATAGCAAAACTTGCCGAAACCCCACCAAGGGTTGGATCGGTTAGCACGGAAATAAAGGGTATGCCTTTTTCACGCATTCTTGCCAAAACTGCACTGGTTTTTGCCATCTGCATTAAAGAAATCAATGCCTCTTGCATACGCGCGCCGCCACTGGCTGAAAAACAGACAAAAGGACAATTGTCTTCAATGGCTTTTTCCGCGGCTTTAACAAATTTAGCCCCAACCACAGCGCCCATTGAACCGCCCATAAAGCTAAAGTTAGACGCCGCAGTAACCACAGGCATACCATATAACGTACCTGCCATTGCGATTAACGCATCTTTTTCGCCTGTTTCTTTTTGCGCTGCGGTTAAACGATCTTTATATTTTTTTAAGTCTTTGAATTTTAAGATGTCTTTTGGCTCAAGATCTGCGGAAATTTCCACCGCACTTTCTTTATCTAATAAAGTCAATAAACGTGTACGCGCATCAATACGCATATGGTGTCCACATTTTGGACAAACTTCTAAATTACGCGTTAATTCATCACGATATAATACTTGTCCGCAAGAAGTACATTTTGTCCAAACGCCTTCTGGCACGTTGGCCTTGCGTGTGTTTGATGCCGTATTCTTACTAAAAATTCGATCAATCCAGCTCATTTTAACCCTTTCTTATTCATAAAAAATTCTGCTTATTACACCATAATTTGCACCAAGATTCTAGCTTTTAAACGCTATAACTGATCGGACAAATAAAGTGGCCCAAGTGCATTTTGCGGAATGGCAAATTGTTCAGGATAATGCACTTGCACTAAATAAAGCCCTTCTGGTTTGGCGGTGGGCGCAGCCAACTTACGATCTTTTTGCGCGAGCAGCCAGCTTATCCACTCCACAGGTTGACGCCCTGCCCCCACTTCCATTAAGCTGCCTACAATATTTCGCACCATATGATGAACAAAGGCATTGGCTTGAATATCCACAATAATATATTTTCCTTGTCTAATCACATTCAAATGATGCACATTTCGCCACGGTGTATTGGATTGACATTGTGCCGCACGGAAAGAAGAAAAATCATTTTCGCCCAACAATGCCTGCCCTGCTTGATGCATTAATGCGTGATCTAACGGCTGATGATAATGGGTGCCCCCTTCTGGTAAAATCGCCGAACGTAATTTATTGTTATAAATTACATAGCGGTAACGGCGCGCAGTAGCGCTAAAACGCGCGTGAAAATCCTCATCAACCTGCTTTGCCCAAGATACTGCAATATCATCGGGCAAATTGGCATTTACCCCAAAACTCCACGCACTTTCTGCACGAATGGCACTGGTTTCAAAATGCACCACCTGCCCTGTTGCGTGTACGCCAGAATCCGTCCGCCCCGCACAGAAAATTTGACAGTCTTCATTGGCCACAAAAGAAATGGCTTTTTCCAACCGCTCTTGCACGCTGGCAACACTCTCCTGCCGTTGCCAGCCAAAATAATGCTTGCCGTTATATTCAATACCTAGGGCAATTTTCATTTTTCTATCCTAATTTCATCTAATGGGCTGGCATTATAAAGTAAATTTATTGCTTGATGAACTCTAACCAAGTGTTATCATCTAGCCTTTGTATTTCAAAGGGTGTGATGATGAAAGTTGGATTAGTGTTAGAAGGCGGTGCGATGCGCGGAATGTTCACCGCTGGCGTGCTTGATGTATTTCTTAAAGAAAATGTGCATATTGACGGCATTGTGAGCGTATCGGCTGGTGCGCTATTTGGTGTAAATTATCCTTCTAAACAAGCAGGGCGTGTCATTCGTTATAACCTAAAATACTTGAATGATAAACGCTATCTCGGCTTTACTAGCCTATTTACCACGGGCAATATTGTGAATAAGGATTTCGCTTTTTATCAAGTGCCGTTCACCCTTGATCCCTTTGATAACGAAACGTTCAAACAAGCCAATACAGATTTCTACACCACGCTCACCAATATTGAAACGGGGGAAGCAGAATATGTAAAAATCACCGATCCTTTTGCCCAGATGGAAACCTTACGCGCCACTTCCGCAATGCCTTTTGTTTCGCAATATGTTGAAATTAATGGTAAAAAATATTTAGATGGCGGAATTGCCGACAGTATTCCATTGGATTTTTGTCAAAACTTAGGTTATGAAAAAATTATCGTTATTTTGACCCGCACTTTAGATTATCGCAAAAAACCGTCAGCAAAATGGCTGATTAATTGGTTCTACCGCAAATATCCACGCCTTGCCGAAAAGCTTATTCAACGTGCGGAAGACTATAATCAACAAATCGAGAAAATTATTAAGCTAGAACAGGAAGGAAAAATTTTCGTCATTCGCCCACCGCAAGATCTGCACATCAAACGTATTGAGAAAGATCCGCGAAAAATTCAGGCGATGTATGAATTAGGGCTGAATGAAGCAGAAAAACAAATGGATAATCTTAGACATTATCTTGAAAAATAAAAAACAGCGTCCTTACAACAAGAACGCTACACCTCAAGCAAAATTAAAATTGCAGCTTCCCCGCCCCATTCTTTTGGTGCTTGATGTAAGGCTCGAACACGGGGATGCTGCACAAGCCAACGAGGGATTTGGCGTTTCAACGTATAAGTTCCATAGCCTGTCATAATGCTTGCACAATAGATATGCTCTTTTTCACAAGCTTGAATTAGCGCCGCTAACTCCAATTTCGCTTTCTCTCGGGTTAAACCGTGCAAATCCAAAAACAGCTCTGGAGAAAAATCACCACGGCGTAATTGCTTAAGCAGATAGGAATCCTCCCCCTCGCGCAAATATTTCACCGCCCCCTCTTCATTCAACAAAGGCTCATATTCGTCAGAAAAAAAGAACAAGGTATCTTCCCTTTCACGTTGCTCACGCTGCTCTTGTTTTTGCTTATTTTTTCTATAAGCTGGCACAAATTCATTTTGCTTTAAAGGCGTAGCCCCTCGCACCGCATCACGAAACAATGCCATATCTTCATCGTTTAGCATATTTATTACTATAAACTTAGTTCCACAATACCTACAATTCTATCATAGAACTAGTTTCATTATTTCATTACGATAGAATCGCTTTACATTTGATTGAATTTCTACTCCCCCCAGCGTTGGAATAAATCCTGCTCTAGCTCAATGCCAAATTGATCGCATAGGCGGTTAATGCTTTGGTTAATAATATCATCAATGCTTTCAGGGCGATGGTAAAAGGCGGGCATTAGAGGCATTATGGTTGCGCCAATTTCAGCCGCCTGCGTCATTAAACGTAAATGGCCTAAATGTAGCGGGGTTTCGCGTACGCAAAGAAAAAGCGGTTTGCGCTCTTTTAAACACACGTCTGCGGCGCGAGTGATGAGATCATCGGTGTAACTGTGCGCAATGCCTGATAAGGTTTTGATTGAACAAGGCAGAATCACCATTCCCAAAGTGCGGTAAGATCCCGAAGAAATTGCTGCGCCAATATCGCGCACATCATAGGTTTGATCCGCCAAGGCACGCACTTGTTGAACGCTGTAATCCGTTTCTGCGCCCAAGGTTTGCTTGGCGGCGTTGCTGATAATTAAGTGGGTTTCAAGATCAGGGACGTTTTTCAATACTTCCAATAAACGTATCGCATAAATCGCCCCTGAAGCGCCTGTGATGGCAATAATTAAACGTTGTTTGCTCATTAGCTCTCGTTGTGCATTTCAAGATTGGTCGCGTCTTTCTCACGCTTTTTCTTGGCACTATCATTGCGTAAATCAGCAATATGATCAAGATATTCTGGCGTAATGTCCCCTGTAACATATTTTCCAGTGAACACTGAGCAATCAAAATCTTTAATCGCAGGATTTTCTTGCTGAACAGATTGAGTAAGCGCATCAAGATCTTGGAAAATCAATTTATCCACGCCAATGAGTTTGGCAATTTCGTCCACTTCTCTTCCATAAGCAATGAGTTCGTGTTTTGTTGGCATATCAATGCCGTACACATTTGGATAACGAATTTCTGGTGCTGCTGAGGCAAAATAGATTTTTTTCGCCCCTGCAGCGCGCGCCATATCTACAATTTGCTCTGAGGTGGTACCGCGTACAATGGAATCGTCCACTAATAGCACATTTTTGCCTTTAAACTCAGAAGAAATGGTATTCAGTTTGCGGCGTACTGCACTTACGCGCTGCGTTTGCCCCGGCATAATAAAGGTACGCCCTACATAGCGATTTTTCACAAAACCTTGACGATAGGGCTTGTTTAAAATATGGGCGATTTGTAAAGCAATATCATTGGACGTTTCAGGCACAG
Source organism: Avibacterium volantium (assembly GCF_900635775.1). Lineage (NCBI taxonomy): Bacteria > Pseudomonadati > Pseudomonadota > Gammaproteobacteria > Pasteurellales > Pasteurellaceae > Avibacterium > Avibacterium volantium. The sequence goes on from NZ_LR134167.1 coordinate 1,509,745, forward strand.
GGATCACCACATCAATGTCTAAATCTGGCCATTCACGGGCAATTTTTTCGCCTAAATATTTTCCCATATGCACGCGCGCGGCATAGACAGAAACGCCATCAATATAGGAATCTGGACGAGCAAAATAAACGTACTCAAAAATGCACGGCGTTAATTTTGGATTATCCGCGCATTGTTGTGCATAAAATTGGCCATCAAAGGTGATATAAACCGCTTCGCCCGGTTGAATATCGCGTACAAATTCAAAGCCAACCACATCAAGTGCGGTGCTTTCTGACGCAAAAATATATTCTGTTTTGCCATTTTCTTCCCGCTTTCCTAACACCAAAGGGCGGATACCATTAGGATCGCGAAACGCCACCATTCCGTGTCCGATAATCATTGCGATGCAAGCATAAGCCCCACGAATGTCATTGTTCGTAGCTTTAATGGCGTGGAAAATGTCTTCAGGCGAAAGATGCTGGGTATAAATATGATCAAGATGATAAGCAAGAATATTGAGCAAAATCTCTGAATCAGAATTGGTATTAACGTGGCGGCGGGCGCGTTCGTATAAAGTTTTTTTCAGCTGTTCAGAATTGGTTAAATTGCCGTTATGCACAAGGGTTAAGCCATAAGGCGAGTTCACATAAAAAGGCTGAGCTTCAGAAACGCTGGAGCTACCTGCTGTCGGGTAACGAACGTGTCCGATACCAGCATTACCTTGCAAACGTAGCATATGTACTTGCTGGAAAACATCGCTCACCAGCCCATTTGCCTTGCGTAAGCGGAAGCGATTTTCATCGTCAATGGTAACGATTCCCGCTGCATCTTGCCCGCGATGTTGCAACACGGTTAAGCCATCATAAATAGCTTGGTTTACTGGACTTTGACCGATAATACCGACAATACCACACATTCGTGTTATCCCCTATTGAGTTAATGTTGAGTTTAATAAACTGGAATTTTCCTGAATTTTTTGGAAGAACCATTCCACGATAAAACCAAAGTGCGGGATTAATTTTGATTCTTTCCACACTTCACTTTGGCTAAAGTTGGTAAAGGTATCTACGAAAAATAATAAGGCAGCAACAATTAGCACGCCACGCAATAAACCGAAACAGCCACCTAAAACGCGATCAGTGCCTGATAAACCAGTTTTATCTACCAATTGGCTGACTAAATAATTCACAATCGCGCCAATAATTAAGGTGGCAATAAATAAGATGGCAATGGCGGCGCCGTTACGAATATATCCTGATTCAATTTGAGTTAAAAAGTTGGCGACATAGGGATAAAAATGATTTGCCACCAGAAAGGCAACGACCCAGCTTGCAAGGGACATCACCTCACGCACGAAACCACGCAAAAGGCTGACAATAATAGAAAAGGCAATAATTCCGATAATGATAAAATCTAAATAATTGTTCACGAAAATAATCTCTACAAAATATAGGATATTTATGACCGCCGCGTATTCTAGCAAAAAACGAAAACGTTTGCGTAGCATTATTTGCAGTTTTTTATCCTAAGGGTTAAAAAGTAGCGTACTATATCACTCGCTCTTGGTAGGATCAACAAAGCACGCGTTAAGAAAATTATAAGGATTGCCAAAAGTCTGCGGGCAATTTTTGCTCGGCTTTTTTTAATACTGATGCCAGATCTTGATAAGTGGGATTGTCTGGCACATTAACACCACTACCCGCTTTTTCCAATTGCTGACAAATTTGCGAAAATTGCACCGCACTTTGTGGCGGTAATGGCGTTTGTGCGCGTTTGCCAAGCCAATAAAGCCCTTGCAAAGGTAAACACAAGGAAAAAAGTGCGGTTAAAATGGTCGCAGCTAATGCCACCATATCCTCTTTGGCATAAATTTGTTGCCACACTAACGCAAACACCGCCAGAAATGGCATCAGTTTTTGCGAAAATTGGGTGGCTTTGATAACGCGGTTTTCGGGAAAAATCATTCCTAACTTGGGAATTAATGGCCAAGTATCAAGATAAATCTGCCCCTGCTTAAGTGCGGTGAAAAATTTCATTATTTTCCTTGTTATGATGAACGGTTATCCATTCGTTCATTATAGCCCATTCTTTTTCTTCATCTTGTGATTATTTTTATAAAAAAATTTTAATTTTTAATCATTTTTTTGATAAATGTCGCATTTTTTCCACCTTGAGAATTTATTTTATTGAGTGAACAGTGTATCCTATACAGGATCTAACGACTTTTATATGTCGCTCCGTTTAGGCTATTTAGACGGAATCCTTTTAACTTAATTAAAAATAGGTTACTTATGTCTCAAAAATTAGTTCTCGTACTTAACTGCGGTAGTTCATCACTTAAATTTTCTATTTTAGACCCTGTAACAGGTGAAGAAAAATTATCTGGTCTTGCAGAAGCTTTCCACCTGCCAGATGCGCGTATCAAATGGAAATTGCACGGTGAAAAAGGCAATGCGGAATTAGGTGCTGGTGCGGCACATAGCGAAGCGCTTGCATTTATTGTGAACAATATTTTCCCATTAGATCCATCATTAAAAGATGAGATTGTGGCAATTGGTCACCGTATTGTTCACGGTGGTGAGAAATTCACTTCTTCTGTAATCATCAATGATGAAGTTATTCAAGGGATTAAAGACGCGATCCAATTTGCGCCATTACACAACCCTGCGCACTTAATCGGTATTGAAGAAGCGTTCAAAATGTTCCCGCACTTAAAAGATAAAAACGTGGCGGTGTTTGATACAGCATTCCATACCACAATGCCTGAAGAAGCGTTCTTATACGCTATTCCTTATTCTTTATATAAAGATCACGGTGTTCGCCGCTACGGTGCGCACGGTACAAGCCATTTCTATGTAAGCCAACAAGCAGCTGAGCGTTTAAACGTACCTGCGGATCAAGTAAATGTGATCACTTGTCACTTAGGTAACGGTGCATCAGTAGCTGCCGTTCGTCACGGTAAATGTATTGATACATCAATGGGCTTAACCCCATTAGAAGGCTTAGTAATGGGTACACGTTCTGGTGATTTAGACCCTGCAATCATTTTCTACCTACACGATAACCTAGGTATGAGCGTTGAAGAAATCAACACCCTATTAACCAAAAAATCAGGTTTATTAGGTTTAACAGAAGTAACCAGCGACTGTCGTTATGCAGAAGATAACTATGATGCAGAAGCCGCAGCAAAACGTGCATTAGATGTATTCTGCTATCGTTTAGCAAAATATATCGGTTCATATATGGCAGTTATCGGTGAGCGTTTAGATGCTATCGTGTTCACTGGTGGTATTGGTGAAAACTCAGGACTTGTTCGTGAAAAAACCTTAGAGCATTTAAAACTCTTCGGCTATAAACTAGATAACGACAAAAACCTTGCAGCGCGCTTTGGTAACGAAGGCGTGATCACCACAGATAACACCCCTGTTGCAATGGTTATCCCAACAAACGAAGAATTAGTAATCGCACAAGATACTGCAAAACTTTGTAGCTAATTTTATAAACAGACTGCCGAATTATTCGGCAGTTTCTTTTTCATCATTTAACCTGAAGGTTTATTATGTCTCGCACAATTATTCTTATTCCTGTGAGTGCTGGCGTTGGTTTAACCAGTGTTAGCCTTGGTTTAATTCGTTCGCTTGAAGAAAAAGGCGCGAAAATTGGTTTTATGAAACCCATTTCACAACCAAATACTGGCGAAGATAAACTTGATCGCAGCACTTCTATCGTTCGTACTAGCACTTCTATTGAAACCGCTGAGCCATTTATGCTAAGCGTGGCGGAAAGCTTAATCGGACAAAATCAATCTGATGTTTTATTAGAGAAAATTGTTGAAAATCACCAACAATTAGCTAAAAACAATGAAATTATCATTGTTGAAGGTTTAATCCCAACGCGCAAACATAGCTATGCCAACAGCATTAACTATGAAATTGCCCAAGCGCTAGATGCAGAAATCATTTTGGTTGCTGCCCCTTCAACAGAAACACCAGAGCAGCTGAAAGAGCGTGTAGAAGCCGCTGCTTCACAATTTGGTGGTAAAAATAATAAAAACTTACTGGGTGTGGTTATCAACAAATTCAATGCACCAATTGATGAATCTGGCCGTACTCGCCCTGATTTAAGTGAGATTTTTGACGCTTATCAACATAGCCATAGCAACGTGGCTGAAGTGTATAAATTATTTGAAAAAAGTCCAATCAAAGTGCTTGCTTGTATTCCTTGGAATGCAGAACTTATCGCAACTCGTGTGATTGATTTGGTTAAACACTTAGGCGCAGCCATTATCAATGAGGGCGAAATTCAAACTCGCCGTATTCGCAGCATTACGTTCTGTGCAAGAAGCTTGCCAAATATGGTGGAACACTTCCGCAATGGTAGCTTGTTAGTGACTTCCGCAGATCGTCCTGATGTATTAGTTGCTGCTGCCCTTGCTGCAAGTAATGGCATTGAATTAGGTGGTTTGCTTTTAACTGGCGGATATAAATTAGATAGCCAAATCAAAAAACTGTGCCAACCTGTTTTTGAAAGCACAGGATTGCCAATTTTCCGTATTGAGGGTAACACTTGGCAAACCGCTCTTGCATTACAAAGCTTCAACCTTGAAGTGCCAGTCGATGATAAAGAGCGTATTGAAAGCATTAAACAATACACTAGCCAACAATTTGATGCAGACTTTGTTAATTCAATTGTGGCAGAATCTTCTCGCCAACGCCGCTTATCACCGCCTGCGTTCCGTTTCCAATTAACCGAATTAGCACGCCAAGCGAAAAAACGCATTGTGTTGCCTGAAGGAGACGAGCCGCGTACCATCAAAGCTGCTGCCCTTTGTGCAGAACGTGGTATTGCAGAATGTGTACTTTTAGCTAACCCTGCTGACGTTCAACGTGTGGCAGAAGCGCAAGGCGTACAATTAGGCAAAGGCATCACCATTATTGATCCAGCAAGCGTGCGTGAAAACTATGTGGCCCGTTTAGTCGAACTGCGTAAAAACAAAGGTATGACCGAAGCGCTTGCCCGTGAGCAACTAGAAGACACCGTGGTACTTGGCACGATGATGTTAGAAGCCAACGAAGTTGATGGCTTGGTTTCAGGTGCGGTTCACACCACAGCGAACACCATTCGTCCGCCAATGCAAATTATCAAAACAGCACCAGGTAACTCCATTGTTTCTTCAATCTTCTTTATGTTACTGCCAGATCAAGTGCTTGTTTATGGTGACTGCGCAGTAAACCCAGCTCCAACAGCAGAACAGCTTGCAGAAATCGCAATTCAATCAGCAGATTCTGCGAAAGCCTTTGGTATCGATCCAAAAGTGGCAATGATTTCCTACTCTACGGGTACATCAGGTAGCGGTGCGGACGTTGAAAAAGTGAAAGAAGCAACACGCCTTGCGCAAGAAAAACGCCCAGATCTTATCATTGACGGCCCATTACAATATGATGCGGCAATTATGGAAGATGTGGCTCGTTCTAAAGCACCAAACTCACCAGTTGCAGGTAAAGCCACCGTATTCGTGTTCCCAGATCTGAATACAGGTAACACCACTTATAAAGCGGTACAACGCTCTGCGGATCTCGTTTCTATTGGCCCTATGCTACAAGGTATGCGTAAGCCAGTGAACGACCTTTCTCGCGGTGCATTAGTCGATGATATTGTGTACACCATTGCATTAACAGCAATCCAAGCAACACAATAACAAAAACTCAGAAAAAACCGACCGCACTTTAAATCTGCGCTTTTCCCTTAAAAATAGCGGTTAAGCGCAGATTTTTTTACATCAAAATTTTCTATGAAAAAATGCATAATGATGACAAAATCACCGCATTAAGCTATAAAATTCACCACTTACAAAAGTTTCAGTCTTTACATAAAATAACAATTCATTACTCAAAAAATATCTTTTCATTTAATTTCAATGAGTTAAATCTATCCGATTAAATTTTTTCAAAATTAATACGTAAAAAAATGTAAATAGTAGTTTATTTTTCTACATTTTTGTTACAGACTATGCACCGCAAACGTGGGGTTTGTATCTCATTATTGAATTATTTATTTAGGAGTAAAAATGAAAAAATCATTATTAGCCGCATTAGTATTAGGCGCAACCTTAACTGTAACTGGCTGTTTCGATAAAGAAAGCAAAGTTTCAGCACAAGTTGAAAATGCAAAATCAAGCGTTTCTGAAGCGAAAGACGCTGTCGCTCAAGCAGCATCAGATGTTAAAGATGCAGCAGTTGAAGCAGCAAAAGATGTGAAAGACACTGCAGTATCAAAAATTACTGAAGCTAAAGATGTAATCACTGAAAAAGCAAGCTCAATGGCTGACGCAGCTACTCAAAAAGTGACTGAAATGAAAGATGCAGCGGCTGAGAAAGTAACTTCTATGGCTGATGCTGCTACTGAAAAAGCAGCTGAAATGAAAGACGCAGCAGTAGAAAAAGTAACTGGCGCTAAAGACGCAGTAGCAGAAAAAGCAGCAGATGTAAAAGACGCTGCAATGGATAAAGTTGCTGATGTTAAAGATGCTGCCGTAGAAGCAAAAGATGCCGCAGTTGAAAAAGCGAGTTCAGCGGTTGATTCAGCAGCACAAAAAGCGGCTGAAGTAAAAGATGCCGCAATGGACAAAGCCGCAGCTGTTAAAGATGCAGCTGTAGAAGCAAAAGATGCTGCAGTTGAAAAAGTAACTGAAGCGAAAGACGCAGCAGTTGAAAAAGTTGAAAGTTTAACTAAATAATTTAGTCATCGAGTTATGATTAAAAAAGGCTAGAAATATTCTAGCCTTTTTACTTTATTTCTCTTTAAATTCAATCAATTCCTTGATAGAATTACCGAGTTTTTGGGGCTGATTCTGGATTCGACGGGATTAGCGAAGCCCAAGGTGCACGTCGAGGTGCGGTTGGCCTCGTAAATAAACCGCAAAAAAATAGTCGCAAACGACGAACAATACGCTTTAGCAGCTTAATAACCTGCTCATAGCCTTCTCTCCCCAGCTTCCGCTCGTAAGACGGGGATAAAGAGGAGTCAAACCCAAACGAGATCGCGTGGACGCCTCCGCTTGAGGATCGAAACGTTAAATTGAATCAAGCTAGCTTAACTATCGCGTGTCTGTCCGCAGTGGTTAAGTGAAATTAAAGACTAGACTAAACGTGTAGTGCTGAAGGTAGAGTAATTTCGGACGGGGGTTCAACTCCCCCCAGCTCCACCAGTTCTTTTTCTAACAAACCTATAACCAACTTTTTTGCTTTTTAAAATAAAGATTTATTAATTATATAATTCAATATATACTGATAAAAATTTCTTTTAATTGGAATAGTAAAATGAGAAGTTTTATTTTAGGGTATTTAGGCAGTTCTGATAGTTCTAGTAGTGATAAGAGAAGTAAGAATGTGGGGCTTGATATACATATCAATCTATGGAACAGCCAATATGACAGAAATAAATATTATATTGATATAGGATTAATGATAGAAGATATATCATTAGTGGAAAGTATCCTTATATATGTACCATTTAAAATATTAAAACCAGAAGATTTAGCCAAAACACTTGTCCAAGATCGCCGTCTGCTAAGCGCTATATTTAATAAAAAAGTAAACACTAATAGCTATGAGGGAGTTCGTGAACATCTACAAATAGATGACGATGACGTCATCTTATATAAATTAAGAGATGAGCAATTTCGATATACTCCTTACTCAGAATATACTAAAATAGAAATTCAATGCACTAATATACTATCAAAGCGCGAAACTGAAAATGATCCTAAGTTAAAAAAATATAAAAAATATTACTTCCGCTTCAGAATAAAACCTGAGAATATTAGTACTATTATAAAGAAAGAAAACCAAGATAATAAGGTATGGCAGGATCCCTCCTTACGCACTACTGAAACCATTGACTTTAGAATAAATGAATTACGCTCATGCCCCGACGAACTTAGAGAGAGTTATTTAGAACAAAGAAACTTTGATATTAAAACTATTCATTACTTAATTATTAGAAATTCAAGTGATACATTCATTAATGTAGATAGTAAAGCTTTGACAAGTAGATTATTAGAACATGAGATATGGGAAAATTATCTCCCTAAAGAAATAGATAAAGAAAAAGATATGATGGCTTATCATTTTAAAGAAAAAAATAATGATGGAATCAAAGTCTATACGAATCTATCACAATTTAGTTATCTATTTAATGTAAAAAAACGGTTATGTATATATTTCCTTATTAGTATGTTCATTGCTATTATTGCATCATATATATCGTCATTTATTTATGACCATCTATAACACATAGGAATTAGGAATGAAAAAAAATTGGAAAATCCAATATTTTTCTGAAATTAAGCCAGAAGAATTAAAAAAAGATTTTTTAGACTTAACTGCTAGTTTTCTTATAGATAATTCAATTCTCCCCTCTGAAGAGATGTATCCCGGAATCTCAGATTGGTTTGACAAGAAAGTTAAATCTGAAGTGAGTAATAATCCTAAGGAACGAGAAATCTTACTTGTTACTACTAAAGAACATAATCGTTTGAAAATAATTGCGATACTTATTCTAAAAAACAAAAATGGAGAGAAAAAAATATGTACTATCCGGGTTGATGAGAAATATCGAAAACAGGGAATAGGGAACGCATTATTTGATAAGGCTTTTAAATATTTAGATACAGATAGTCCCTTAATAACAGTATCAGAAGAATGTGACCCTTCATTAAAAAAACTTCTTAAGAAATACAACTTTAAGCAAACATCTAAAAAGAAAAACTTATATAGAGAAGGAAAATTAGAGTACTTTTACAATGAACATATTACTATCGATTAAACCAAAATATGTAGAAAAAATCTTTAGTGGGGAGAAAATATATGAATATAGAAAAATCATTCCTAATCGTAAAAATATCAAAAAAGTAATTATATATTCTAGTAGTCCAATTTCAGCTATAGTAGGAGAATTTGAAATAGATAGAATTTTGAAAGATACTCCATCTAAACTGTGGGAAAAAACTAAAAATTATTCAGGTATATCTCATGAGTTTTATCAAAAATATTTCAATAAGTCCACGCATGCATACGCATTCAAACTAAAAAATGTTGTAAAATACTCTCGACCTAGAAAAATATCAGAATTTGGAGACTTTCACTCTCCTCCACAATCTTTTTTTTATATCTCAGATTAGTAAACAAAATTGTTACTTTTTAAATATCAGCAATAATTTTTATTCAAAAAAATCCTCTATACACATAATATTATGACTTTTACTAATCCTTTGTGATTATTTAATTGACGTTTAAGATGTTTAAATAAGCCATTAAGTCTATTGTTGCCCTTTCAATATTTATTTCTTTACGCTTCTCAAAAGAAAATGAATAATTTATTCAACACTAGAGTGTAATAAATCTCTTCTTTCATCTCGCACAAGATAATAGCAATGTTTTGAAACTATCATCACTAAAATGCCGAAATAACGACCGAAAAAAATCGTATCTATAACAATTGTTCATATATGATTCACTTTACCATGTTGCTTTATTCTTACACTTTGGCAAATAAGTAATTTTTTGTTCATATTTACTTAACGCCTTATACTATAAGACTTTAAGTTGTTTTTTATTCCTAAGCATAGATAAGAATAACGTTTCCTCAAAAACACAACATCATAACTACTTCTAACCAAGGAAAATTCTCAATAAAAAACGGTAGAAATTCTTATCAAATTCCTACCGCACTTATGTTTTCAATGAAGATGAAAAATTAGAACCCTTCTTTCAAACTTACGGTTAAGTTGAAAATCAGGTGTTCTGGGTGGCTGTCTTTGCTATCGGCACAGAAATAGCCTTCACGTTCAAATTGGTAGGCTTTTTCTTCTTGTGCGTTAGCTAAACTTTTTTCCACAAAACCGTGTTTTACCACCAAAGAATTTGGATTTAACACTTCGTAAAGCTCTTCAGCTGCGCTTGGGTTTGGTACAGTGAATAATTTGTCGTATAAACGGAATTCCGCTGGTACATTGTCTGTGGCAGAAACCCAATGAATCACGCCTTTGACTTTACGCCCGTCCGCAGGATTTTTGCCTAAGGTTTCAGGATCATAAGTACAATAAACGGTGGTGATGTTGCCCTCTACGTCTTTTTCCACACGCTCCGCTTTGATCACATAAGCATTGCGCAGACGCACTTCTTTGCCCAATACTAAACGTTTATATTGTTTGTTCGCTTCTTCACGGAAATCCGCTTGGTCAATATAAATTTCTTTGGTAAATGGTAATTGGCGATGACCTAATTCTTCGCGATTCGGGTGATTTGGCGCAGAAAGCATTTCTTGTCCGTCAAAGTTTTCAATCACGATTTTTAATGGATTAATCACGGCCATTGCACGCGGTGCATTTTGGTTAAGATCATCACGAATACAAGATTCTAACGCACTAAATTCCACCACGTTATCTTGCTTAGTTACCCCAATACGGCGGCAAAATTCACGGATTGACGCTGGCGTATAACCACGGCGGCGTAAACCTGAAATGGTCGGCATACGCGGATCGTTCCAACCATCAACCACTTCATCTTCTACTAATTTCAACAATTTACGCTTAGACGTGAGGGTATATTCCAAGTTCAAACGTGAAAATTCATACTGATGTGGCAATGGGCGTGGAATGGAAATATGCTCAAGCACCCAATCGTATAAACGGCGGTTATCTTGGAATTCCAAGGTACATAATGAATGCGTAATGCCCTCAATAGCATCGGAAATACAATGGGTGAAATCGTACATTGGGTAAATGCACCATTTATCCCCTGTATTGTGATGTTCCGCAAATTTAATGCGGTATAACACCGGATCACGCATTACCATAAACGGCGATGCCATATCAATTTTGGCGCGCAAACTGGCTTTCCCTTCGGCAAACTCGCCATTTTTCATTTTTTCGAATAAGGCTAAGTTTTCTTCCACGCTACGATCACGGTAAGGGCTGTTTTTTCCCGGTTCGGTCAATGTACCACGATATTCACGCATTTGTTCAGGTGAAAGCTCATCAACGTAAGCCAAACCTTTCTCAATTAATTCAATGGCATAGCCATAAAGCGCATCGAAATAATCGGACGCATAACGTGCCTTCCCTTCCCAATGGAAACCAAGCCATTCCACATCTTGTTTAATGGAATCGACATATTCCACATCTTCTTTAACAGGGTTGGTGTCGTCAAAACGCAAGTTACACAAGCCTTTGTAATCTTCTGCAATACCAAAGTTTAAGCAGATCGATTTTGCGTGACCAATATGTAAATAGCCATTTGGCTCAGGTGGAAAACGGGTGTAAACGTGGTTTACTTTCCCTGTTTCCAAATCTTCATCAATAATATGACGAATAAAATTGGTAGGTTGATGTTCGTTCTCTGTAATATGGCTCATTTTGACCTCAAAATATTCTCGATTTTTGTAAAAAAATTGTTGTTCATTCTACTATGTTTAACGGCAGAATTCAAAAGTGCGGTTGATTTTCCTTAGATAAATGATACAATTCACGCCCTAAAATGAACGAACGTTCATTCAGTGTAAATTTATTTTTCTTAAGGTCTTCTTAAGAAAGGTTTTCTACTATAATCATCGAATAAAACGATTGTTATTTTTCTCGGAGTTTTTATGCGTAAAAAAACGATTTTTTCCCTACTTGCCGTTGGGTTAGTGGCATTTGGTGCTTATAGTTATTTCACCCATTCTAATCAACAAGAAACCACCTATTTAACAGAAAATGTGCGCCGTGGCGAAATCAAAAAATCCGTCATCACCGCAGGCACTGTTCGTGCATATAACCGTGTGGAAGTGGGTGCGCAAGCCTCGGGTAAAATTGAAAAAATTCACGTTGTATTGGGGCAACATATCAAACAAGGGGATTTAATCGCTGAAATTGACTCTAAAAATCAAGTGAATGCGTTAAATTCAGCACAAGCGGAATTAAAAGCCTACCAAGCTCAGCTAAATGCAAAACAAGTAGCTTATAATGTGGCGAAATCTGCCTATGATCGCCTTGCGAAATTATATGCGAGTAAATCCACTTCTTTAGATGAACTGAATGCGGCAAAAAATAATTTATCCGCAGCCAAAGCGGCGATTTCTGAAGTGGAAGCTGCCATTCAGCGTGCGGAAATTCAAGTAGATACGGCAAAAACTAATTTACAATATACCCAAATTCTTTCGCCTTTAGACGGTACAGTGCTGTCCATTCCCGTATCCGAAGGGCAAACGGTGAACGCCAACCAAACTACCCCAACCATTGTGCAAGTGGCGGATTTAAGCAAAATGCTGATTAAACCAGAAATTTCTGAAGGCGACATCACCAAAGTGAAAGCAGGAATGGCCGTAGAATTTACCACTCTTTCTGAGCCAGACAAAGTCTATCATTCCACCATTCATTCCGTTGATCCCGCCATTACCACGCTCACAGATAACGAATATAAAGAAAGCGTTTCAGATACTAGTGCGGTTTATTACTATGCTAATGTCTTAATAGATAATCCTGATAACCAACTGCGCATTGGAATGACGACGCAAAATACCATTATCATTGCTGATGCAGAAGATACGCTACTTGTTCCTACTATCACGTTACACAAAGATGGAAAAGAAACCTTTGTTAATATTTTGAAAGATAATGATAAAGTAGAAAAACGCACCGTTGTTACAGGGTTAAGTGATGATATGAATACGCAAATTTTAAATGGCTTGGAAGAAGGGGAAAAAGTGATTTCCTCACAAGTAACCAGCGATGAAAAAGTGGGAAATAATTTCCGCGGCCCTCGAATTTTATAAAGTGCGGTGGTTTTTTTATGAATATTATTGAATTAAGCCACATCAACAAATTTTTCGGTGAAGGCGAAAACCGCACTCAGGTGTTAAAAGACATCAATTTAGATATTAAAAAAGGCGATTTTATTGCCATTATTGGCCAATCAGGCTCAGGCAAATCTACTTTAATGAACATTATTGGCTGCTTGGACACAGCGACATCTGGCTCTTATAAAGTCGATGGTTTAGAAGTCAGCCAACTCAATCGTGATCAGCTTTCTGATTTACGGCAGAAAAAATTTGGCTTTATTTTTCAACGCTATAACCTGCTCTCAACACTAAGTGCGGTGGAAAATGTGGCACTTCCTGCCATTTATGCTGGCATCGATCAGCCTACTCGCCTACAACGAGCCAAACAATTATTAGAAAAATTAGGCTTAGGCGATCGCTTAGAAAACAAGCCAAATCAGCTTTCAGGTGGGCAACAACAGCGTGTGAGTATTGCGCGTGCCTTGATGAATGGGGGCGAAATTATTCTAGCCGATGAACCTACTGGCGCATTAGATAGCAAAAGTGGCGAAACGGTGATGGATATTCTCACCCAGCTACACAGCGAGGGTCATACCATTATTTTGGTCACGCACGATAAAAACGTGGCAAATTTTGCTAATCGCATTATTGAGATCAAAGATGGCAAAATTATTGAAGATCGCCGCAAATCGGAACAAATTACCCAAAAACAAGACATTGCACCGCAAAGCAATAAAAGCCGATTACAATTTTATAAAGATCAATTTATTGAATCTTTCAAAATGTCCATTAAAGCCATTGTGGCGCATAAACTGCGTTCCTTACTGACAATGTTAGGCATTATTATTGGTATTACTTCAGTGGTTTGCGTGGTTGCCTTGGGTAACGGCTCGCAACAAAAAATCCTTAGCAATATCAATGCGATGGGAACAAACACAATGGATATTTATAACGGTACGGGTTTTGGCGATCGGCGCGCGGCGAAAAATCAAAATCTTACCGTGGCGGATGCCGATATGCTTGCCAAACAAAGCTATATTGCCAGTGTTACGCCAAATAGCTCGGTGAACGGCACACTCACTTACGGCAACCAAAGTTTCACCGCCCAAGTGCGTGGTGTGGGTGAGCAATATTTTAATGTGCGCGGTTTAAGCAAAGCTGAAGGCTCATTTTTCAGCGCAGACGCCGTAAAACATAGCGAACAAGTGGCCGTGATTGATGAAAACACGTTACGCGAAGTGTTCAACAATCAAAATCCCCTTGGCAAAGTTTTAATGATTAATAAAAAACCATTGCGTGTTATTGGCGTGGCAACGAGCAATAATATGGGAATGAATAGCTCAAGTTTAAATATTTATATCCCTTACACAACGGCGATGAACAAAATTTCGGGCAATCAAAAAATTAGCTCAATCACGGTAAAAATTCGTGATGAAATTAGTTCTAAAGTAGCAGAAAAAGATCTCACTCGCTTGCTCACCGTACGCCACGGCAAAAAAGATTTTTTCGTATTCAACACCGATACCATTAAGCAAACCATTGAAAGCACCACAAATACAATGAAGTTGCTGATTTCTTCCATTGCCATTATTTCCCTTGTGGTAGGCGGCATTGGGGTGATGAATATTATGCTGGTTTCAGTAACCGAGCGAACCAAAGAAATTGGCGTGCGAATGGCCATTGGCGCAAGACAATTTAACATCTTGCAACAATTTTTAATTGAAGCGGTGCTGATTTGCTTAATTGGTGGCATCACTGGCGTGGTGCTATCGATGGTGCTAGGCGCAGTGTTTAATTGGCTGGTGAGAGATTTTACCATGATCTTTTCCACCTTCTCGATTATCGCCGCGCTGCTCTGCTCAAGCTTAATTGGGGTGATTTTTGGCTATATGCCAGCAAAAAATGCTTCGCAATTAAATCCAATTACCGCTTTAGCTCAGGAATAGTTTTTTGATAAAATTTCAACCATCAGGCAATAAAAAATCGGCAAAATTACACCGCACTTTATTTGCTTACGATTTTATTTAATAAGGAAAAAATGATGTTAAAACAATCCAAACTCTCACTTGCTATTGGCTTGTCTGTGTTGTTAGCTGGCTGTGCGAATCTTGACGATTCTTACAAAGCATCACAACAAGATTTCCAACAATATGAAGAATTAACCAAACAATACAACATTCAAGAAAATTGGTGGACGCTGTATAAAGATCCACAGCTTAATCAATTAGTTGAGCAAGCTTTGGAAAATAACAAAGATTTAGCCAAAGCTGCCATTGCTGTAAATACGGCACTTTATAACGCGAATTTAATCGGCGCAAATTTAGTACCAAATTTCAGTGGTTCGGTTTCTTCTTCAGCTAACAAAAATATTCACGATGGCGGCTCTTCAGTGATTAGCCACGGTGGTGCATTAAACGTGAGTTACACCCTAGATTTATGGCGTCGTTTAGCTGATTCTGCTTCTGCCGCAGAATGGCGACACGCTGCCAGCGAACAAGATCTTGAAGCAGCGCGCATTTCATTAATCAACTCCGTGATCTTAACCTACTATCAACTTGGTTACTTAAATGATGCGATTAGTACCGTGAATAAAACCATCAATTACTATTCCGAAATTAACCGCATTATGCAAAATAAATTCCGCCAAGGCGTGGCAGATCGCGCAAGTTCCGATCAAGCACAACAAGCGGTTTTAACGGCACGCAACAGCTTAATCAATTACCAAACGCAAAAGAAAACGGCTGAAGCCACATTGCGTAACTTACTGAATTTAAAACCAACTGAGCCATTAAAAGTGAACTACCCGCATATTCTTAAAGTGAAAAATGTGGGGGTAAATCTTAATGTGCCTCTTTCTGCCATTGCCAACCGTCCAGACGTGAAAGGCTATCAATATCGCTTAAACAGCGCTTTCAAAGATGCCAAAGCAATGCAAAAAAGCTGGTTCCCAACCATTACCTTGGGTGGAAGTTTAGGTTCTAGCGGCAATAAAATTGACAACGCATTCAACACCCCTATCGCAGGCGGAACGGTCGGAATTAGCTTGCCATTCTTGAGCTGGAACACGGTGAAATGGAACGTGAAAATTTCAGAATCGGCTTATGATCTTGCACTTGTCAACTTTGAACAAAGCATTACCAAAGCCTTAAATGATATTGACACCAACTATTTTGCTTACAACCAAGCGCGTCAAAACTTCGCCAACTTGCAGCAAACCTACAACTACAACAAACGCATCACGCAATATTACAAAAACCGCTATGATGCAGGCATTGCAGAACTAAGAGAATGGTTAAACGCCGCAAGCACGGAACGCAACTCCGAGCTTTCCATTTTGAATGCAAAATACAACCTCATTCAAAGCGAAAACGCCGTATATAGCGCAATGGGTGGCTATTACTCCGTAAAATAATTGCTATTGAGTAACGATTAAAACAAAAGTGCGGTGAAAAAATCAAAAATTTTTTCACCGCACTTTTTCTTTTGGTTCTTATTTAGAAGAGTTAGATCTCATTAATAATACGATATACCCAGTTTTCTAATGGATCCTTTAATCGCTGCATTTCCGCTCGCATTTCTTCTAGCATTTCTTTTTTAATTAAACGATAGTCAGGATCGTAAAACAGGTTCTGTAATTCTTCAGGATCGTTAAGAACATCATACAACTCTCCTACATCACTTGCATTGAAGACCAATTTATAATCTTTCCTACGCCACATTCTCTGTTCAAAATAAACAAAATGCCCTGCAAGTTGAGCTAATACTCCCTTACGATCATTGGATTTATTTTCTCGCAAAATAGGCAATAGGCTTTCGCCTTGGAAAGTTTCTGGAACAGCTTGCCCAGCAACATCAAACACCGTTGAAGTCAAATCGTGCAGATAAACTAAATTATCGTCCACTTCATTGATACGTGAAGATTCAGGATCTTTAATAATCAGTGGAATATTGTAGGTAGTATCAAACATAAACTCACCTTTTTCAATCATTCTATGTGCGCCCATTGCATCGCCGTGATCTGCGGTGGCAACAATAAAACAATCCTGATAAAGATTATGTTTTTCAAGGAAGTCAAATAATTCACCGATAGCATCATCAATTAAGGTGATATACCCCCAGAATTTGGTGATCACTTCCTTCCAACGTTCTTCACTTGCTTCCCACATTCCCCACATTTTAGAAATGGTACGATAATGGCCGGGTTTACCTTCTAAAGGTTTAAAGAAACTTTCATCAAGGACGACATCTTTTGGATCATACATTGAATAATAAGGCTCAGGAACAATGCAAGGCGTATGCGGCCCCCAGAAATTAATCCAAGTAAAGAAAGGCTTATGCTCAGCAAGAGATTCTAAAATAAAGCTTTTCGCTTCATCAATAATAAAATAGGGAATCGTCTGTTCTTTTGTTCCTGAAAGTAAACCACACAATTCTTGTACTCTTAAATGTGGGTTATCACCAAAATAAGCTAGGCTGACTTCTGGCGTAGGGAAGCCTTTTTCTGCAAGCCATTCAGGGTAACGATTCGGCTGGGTAGGCGCTTGATCAAACACTAAATTTTTATAAACGTGGCTGCCTGGGTAGCCATATCCGTCAAAATTATGCCCTTTAATGCCGTAATCTCTCGGAACAGATCTCGTACCAACGTGCCATTTTCCTGCAACATAGCAATTATAGCCATCTAGTTTTCCGATATGCGGCTGTTCTACGGGAATTTCGCCTGTTCCGCCCTTCTCACCATTTCGAATAATGCCATGGGTAGAAGGCATTTGCCCTGTAAAGAGCGATGTTCTGGCTGGGCCACAAACGGAAGCTGGCGTGAAGGCATTATCAAAACGAACACCTTCTCTCGCTAAACGATCTAAATTCGGGGTTTTTACAATCTTATGTCCATAAGTACCAAGCATATCTTTTCTAACTTGATCTAAAAGAATATAAATGACATTTTTCATTGGTTACACCTTTTTCTTATTTCGACCAATTACCACAAATAAAATCACTTGAAGAATTGCGTAGGCAGCAAGTACCCAAAGTGGTTTACCATTTTCTGAAGCAAGCCCAATTGGAGAAAGCAACGCATAAAGAGAAACTAAACCTAATGCAAGAGATGCCACAGTGATATTAACATATTCCCAGTTGCTTAAATCTACATTACTTTGGTTTGACACATTATCAACATAAGGTGTTTTTCTGCGTAAGAACGAACCTAATACTAGCATTAATACGACATCAAAAACGAATAGTGCAGCCATTACATACACAAAATTCACTTTTACATTAAATACCCAAACAATAAGGAAATATAAAATAACATGTACCAATAAGGCAATACGCGCTGCTAGTCCCGATACAGTTTTATTGAATAATCCCACTGCAAATAGTGCAACAATAGGAATATTCACAAAACCTGCAAAACGTTTAGTCAGTAAGAAAATGCCATCTGTACCAAACATAAGCAATGGTCCAATAATGATGGTGATAACTGCCATGACTGCCGAGACTTTTTTCGCATAAACAATTAATTCAGTTTCACTAAAGGTTCTTTTGGTTAGTGAAGGCAATAAGTCTTTACAATAAATTGTTGCTGCTGAATTTAAGAATGAATTGAATGTACTTAAAATTGCCCCAAATAAAGCCGCAATAAAGAAGCCTTGTAGGACTGTTGGCAAAACGCGATTAACTAATTCAGGATAAGATAAATCAATTGGATTTAGTCCTTCACCTAAAATATGGAAACTCAGCAAACCTGGTAAATTAAGAATAATCGGCAATAAGAGCAAGAAAAGCGCAGCAATTAAAATCCCTTTTTGCCCTGCTTTTAAATCTTTCGCACCTAATGCACGTTGCACAATCGCTTGATTAGTTGTCCAATAGAAAAAGTTTACGATCAAAATCCCCGTAAACATTGCTGGCCAAGGTACAGCATCTGTCGCACTACCAATAGCATTAAATTTTTCAACGTGCGTTGTACCAATAATATGCAAGCCTTCCATAAAACTGCCATTGCCTAAATAAATTAAGGCAAAAATTGGTACTAGAATAGCCCCAATTATAAGGATAATTGCATTCGCCGTATCTGATACTGCCACCGCTTTTAAGCCACCAAAAATAGCGTAAATCGCACCAATAAAACCTATCGCCATTACGGTATAAACAATAGATTCACCATAGCTAATTCCAAATACGGTTTCTAAATTGAAGATTTTATTGAAGGCAATTGCCCCTGTATAAAGTGCGGTGGGAATAACGATAAATAAATAGAATACTAAAAATAACCCTGACATTATTAAGCGTGTTTGACGATCAAAACGGCTTTCAAAGAATTCTGGAATTGTCGTGTAGCCATTGCGAATATATTTCGGTAATAAATACAAAGCCAAAAAACAAAGCGGAATGACTGATTGAACCGTCCAAGCAATAATAGAAAAATTGCCTTTATAGGAATTGGCATTGACACCAATTAATTGTTCAGTAGAAAGTGAAGTTAATACCATTGAACAACCAATGACAACTGCACTCAACCCTCGTCCAGCAAGAAAATATCCTTTAGCTGTTGATAAATCATCATTTCTGGTTTTCCGCCAAGAAATCCAAGCAACAAAGCCAGTGACAATAATAAAACTGAAAACTGTCAGAAACATCACTTCCTCCCTATTAGCAGATTAAACTCATAATGAGATTAGTCTATTTACAATAAAGTGCCTATGACAGTAGTCATACTTTGGCTGTGATATTGATCACAAATCTTTCAGTTTAATTAGAATTAAATAAACATTCTTTTTCGCATAAAAAAGCCTTTCATCAGAAAGGCTTTTGAGAAGAACTTAGAAAATTATTTTTTCTTTTTCGCTTTCGGATTCGGTAAATCCGTGATTGAACCTTCAAACACTTCTGCCGCTAAGCCCACAGATTCGTGTAAGGTTGGGTGAGCGTGGATAGTTAATGCAAGATCTTCTGCATCACAACCCATTTCAATGGCAAGGCCGATTTCACCTAGCAATTCACCACCGTTTGTTCCAACAATTGCACCACCGATAATGCGGTGAGTGTCTTTATCGAAGATCAATTTGGTTAAACCATCTGCACAGTCAGAGGCGATTGCACGACCTGACGCTGCCCAAGGGAATTTCGCCACTTCGTAGTTAATGCCTTCGGCTTTACATTCTTTCTCGGTTTTACCTACCCAAGCCACTTCTGGCTCAGTGTATGCGATAGATGGAATCACTTTCGGATTGAAATAGTGTTTTTGTCCTGCAATAACTTCTGCTGCAACGTGGCCTTCGTGTACGCCTTTGTGAGCAAGCATTGGTTGTCCCACAATATCACCAATCGCGAAGATGTGTGGTACGTTGGTACGCATTTGTTTATCTGTATGGATAAAGCCGCGATCGTCCACTTCTACACCAGCGACATTGGCATCGATCAATTTACCATTTGGTGTACGACCGATTGCCACTAATACAGCATCATAACGGCGTGTTTCGTTCGCTGCTTTGCCTTCCATTGAGACATAAATACCGTCTTCTTTCGCTTCAACTGCGGTTACTTTGGTTTCAAGTAATAAGTTGAATTTCTTCTCGATACGTTTAGTGTAGATTTGAACAATATCTTTATCCGCTGCTGGGATCACTTGATCAAACATTTCTACTACGTCAATGTTAGAACCGAGTGCGTGATATACCGTACCCATTTCAAGACCGATAATACCACCGCCCATAATTAATAGGTTTTTCGGCACTTCTTTTAATTTAAGTGCGTCTGTTGAATCCCAAATGCGTGGATCTTCGTGTGGGATAAATGGTAATTGAATTGGACGTGAACCTGCTGCGATAATAGCATTATCAAAATGAATAGTGGTTTCCCCTTCATCGCCTGCAACGATAATGGTGTTAGGGCCTGAGAATTTACCGTAACCATTTACCACTTGCACTTTACGCATTTTAGCCATTCCAGCTAAGCCGCCGGTTAATTGGTTGATTACTTTTTCTTTCCAACCACGGATTTTGTCAATGTCAGTTTGTGGTTCGCCAAACACGATACCGTGTTCTGCTAAAGATTTTGCTTCTTCAATGACTTTGGCAACGTGTAATAAGGCTTTAGATGGGATACAACCCACATTCAAGCACACCCCACCAAGGGTTGAATAACGTTCAACGATAACGGTATCCAAGCCTAAGTCCGCACAACGGAATGCCGCAGAATAACCTGCTGGGCCTGCACCAAGTACAACAACTTGTGTTTTAATCTCTTTATTCATTTTTTACCTCGTTAAATTGTTGCGATTTTTACACCGCACTTTAACTAAACAGCGTTTCCCATTATCAATGAGAAACGCTAAGGAAATTACATTACTAAACGGCGAAGGTCGCTTAATACGCCATTGATGAAGGTGATAAATCTTGCACCGTCTGCCCCATCGATCACACGGTGATCGTAAGAGAGCGATAATGGTAACATTAAGCGTGGGGTGAATTCTTTACCGTTCCACACTGGTGTCATTTCAGATTTAGACACACCTAAAATAGCCACTTCTGGCGCATTCACGATTGGGGTAAATTGTGTACCGCCAATACCGCCTAGGCTTGAAATGGTGAAACAACCACCTTGCATATCAGATGCGGTTAATTTACCTGCACGTGCTTTTTTCGAGATTTCGGCTAATTCACGTGAAAGCTCGATGATGCCTTTTTTGTTTACATCTTTAAATACAGGCACAACTAAGCCGTTTGGTGTATCTACCGCTACACCAATGTTGATGTATTTTTTCAAGATCAAGCTTTGTGCATCTTCAGATAATGAGCTATTAAAGCGTGGGTAAGCTTCTAAGGCTTTCGCTACCGCTTTCATAATAAACACAAGTGGGGTGATTTTTACATCAAGTTTTTGTTTTTCCGCAAGCACATTTTGCTCTTTACGGAATTGCTCTAAATCTGTGATGTCTGCTTTATCCCATTGTGTTACGTGTGGAATCATTACCCAGTTACGGTGTAAGTTTGCACCAGAGATTTTTTGGATACGGCCTAATTCAACTTGTTCTACTTCACCGAATTTGCTGAAGTCCACTTTCGGCCAAGGGAGTAAGCCTAAACCTGCACCATTCGCTGCACCTGTTGATGCTGCAGATACAGAACCGCTTTCTACCGCTTTCACCGCGGCTTTCACATAGGCTTGAACGTCTTCTTTCAGGATACGACCTTTACGGCCTGTTCCTTTCACTTTATCTAGGTTTACCCCAAACTCACGAGCTAAACGGCGAACCACAGGGGTTGCGTGAGCAAAACTTGCACTTGCTGTAACTTCTGCTTGGTTAGCAGGCTGCGCTGATTGTACTGGCGCAGCAGGTGCTGCCGCTTGAGTTTGTGCAGGTGCTGTCGCTGCTGGTTGAGCCGCTGGGGCTGCTGCAGGTGCTGAACCCGCTACTTCAAAACGCATAATTAATGAACCAGTTGAAACTTTATCCCCTGATTTCACTAAGATTTCTTTCACTACACCGGCAAATGGTGCAGGAACTTCCATTGAAGCTTTGTCGCCCTCAACAGTGATTAATGATTGCTCTTCAGAAACGCTATCCCCCACAGCAACCATAATTTCAGTTACGTTTACTTCATCACCGCCAATATCTGGAACGTGAACATCTTGTACGCCACCAGATACTGCTGCAGGTGCTGCTGGTGCTTCAGCAGCTGGCGCTGCGGCAGTGGTTTCAAATTTCATCACTAATGAACCCGTTGAAACTTTATCACCTACTTTGATAAGAATTTCTTTTACCACACCAGCCACAGGTGCAGGCACTTCCATAGAAGCTTTATCGCCTTCTACGTTTAAGATAGATTGCTCTTCTGCAACGCTATCGCCTACGTTTACTAAAATTTCAGTTACGTTTACTTCATCGCCACCGATATCTGGAACGTGAATTTCAATCACAGAACCACCCGCACTTTGCGGTGCTGCTGGTGCTGCAGCTTTTTCTTCAGCGGCAGGTGCTGGTGCAGCTGCTGCCCCTTCTAAAATAAACATTGGTGTACCAGTTGAAACTTTATCGCCAACTTTTACTAATACTTCTTTAATTACACCAGCTTCTGGTGAAGGTACTTCCATTGATGCTTTATCGCCTTCAACATTAATTACTGATTGATCAACTTCAACCGTGTCACCTGCTTTTACCATTACTTCGGTAACGGTTACTTCATCGCCACCAATATCTGGAATTTGAATTTCTTTAGCCATTTTCTTTTTTCCTCAAAACTCCCCCTACCAAAGCAAGGGGAGCGATGTTAATTATGCGTAAAGTGGGTTAATTTTATCTGCATCAATGCCATATTTTGCAATTGCATCTGCAACCACTTTCTTGTCAAAGATACCTTGTTTAACAAGCTCAGTTAATGCTGCGATTACCACATAATGTGCATTCACTTCAAAATGCTCGCGTAAGTTTTCACGGCTATCTGAACGACCAAAACCGTCAGTACCTAAAACGCGATAGCTTTGCGCTGGAACAAATGCACGCACTTGTTCAGCATAAAGTTTGATGTAATCTGTTGCAGCCACCGCTGGCGCATCATTCATCACTTGAGCAATGTATGCTGTTCTTGGCTCAGCTTCAGGGTGTAATAAGTTCCAACGTTCTACATCAGCACCATCACGCGCTACTTCAGTAAATGAAGTTACGCTATATACATCAGAAGTTACGCCGAAATCATCTGCAAGTAATTTCGCTGCTTCACGAACGTGGCGTAAAATCGCACCAGAACCTAATAATTGAACTTTACCTTTACCTTGGCCAGTTACCGTTTCGAATTTATAGATACCTTTACGGATACCTTCTTCTGCACCTTTTGGCATTGCTGGTTGGTCATAAGTTTCGTTTAAGGTTGTGATGTAGTAGTACACATCTTCTTGTTCTGGCCCGTACATACGGCGAACACCGTCTTGGATAATCACTGGTACTTCAAAGGCGAAAGCTGGATCATAAGAGATACAGTTTGGAATTACCGCTGATTGAATATGGCTTTGGCCATCTTCGTGTTGTAAACCTTCACCGTTCAATGTTGTACGGCCTGATGTACCACCGATCATAAAGCCACGCGCACGTTGGTCGCCTGCTAACCACATTAAATCGCCTACACGTTGGAAACCAAACATTGAGTAATACACAAAGAATGGAATCATTGGAACGTTGTTTGTGCTGTAAGAAGTTGCTGCGGCAATCCAAGACGCTGTTGCACCTTGTTCGTTAATGCCTTCTTGTAACACTTGACCATCAATGGCTTCACGATAGTAAGAAACTTGTTCGCGATCTTGCGGGGTGTAGTTTTGTCCGTGTGGGTTATAAATACCGATTTGACGGAATAAACCTTCCATACCGAAAGTACGCGCTTCGTCTGCGATAATTGGCACAATGTGTTTGCCCACAGATTTATTTTTCAACAATACGTTTAATGAACGAACAAACGCCATTGTGGTTGAAATTGGGCGAGATTGTGCTTCAAATAATTGCGCAAACTCTTCTAACGCTGGCACTTCAAGTTCGTGAGTAAAGCGCGGCGCACGGGTTGGTAAATAACCATTTAATGCTTGACGGCGCTCGTGAAGATATTTGTACTCTTCTGAACCTTCTTCAAACTTGATGTATGGTAATTTCTCAATATCTTCATCAGATACCGCAATATTGAAACGATCACGAACGTGTTTAACACCCGACATATCCATTTTCTTAACTTGGTGAGCGATGTTTTTACCTTCAGCGGCATCACCCATACCATAACCTTTGATGGTTTTCACAAGCAATACAACTGGTTTGTCTTTAACTTGTTTTGCTTTATTGAATGCAGCGAAAACTTTTAATGGATCGTGACCACCACGGTTTAATGCCCAAATTTCATCATCTGTCATTTCTGCCACTAAGGCTTCAGTTTCAGGGTAACGACCAAAGAAGTGTTTGCGTACATAAGCACCATCTTTTGCTTTGAAGGTTTGATAGTCGCCATCAACCACTTCCATCATTAATTGTAATAATTTGCCTGACGTATCACGTTGTAATAAACGATCCCAACGGCGACCCCAAACAACTTTGATCACTTCCCAGCCACAACCGTTAAATTGTGCTTCTAATTCTTGGATAATTTTACCGTTACCTGTTACTGGACCGTCTAAACGTTGTAAGTTACAGTTGATCACGAAAACAAGGTTATCTAATTTTTCACGCGCTGCGAAAGCAAGACCACCACGAGATTCTACTTCGTCCATTTCGCCATCACCTAAGAATGCGTAAACGGTTTGATCTGCAGTGTCTTTCAAGCCACGGTTATGTAAGTATTTTAAGAAACGTGCTTGATAAATAGCATTCAATGGCCCAAGACCCATTGATACTGTAGGGAATTGCCAGAATTCAGGCATTAATTTAGGGTGTGGGTAAGAAGAAAGGCCTTTTCCGTGAACTTCTTGACGGAAATTATCTAATTGCTCTTCAGTTAAACGACCTTCAACGAAAGCACGCGCATAAATTCCCGGAGAAATATGACCTTGGAAGAAAACTAAGTCGCCGCCATTTTTTTCGGTACGCGCTTTAAAGAAATGGTTGAAACAAACTTCATAGATTGTCGCAGAAGATTGGAAAGATGACATATGGCCGCCAAGCTCTAAATCTTTCTTAGAAGCTCTTAATACCATCATAATTGCATTCCAACGAATCGCACTACGAATACGGCGCTCAAGATCTAAATTACCTGGATAGTTCGGCTCTTCTTCAACAGGGATAGTATTAATATAATCTGTGGTAACACCTGTTGGTAAAGATACTGAATTTGCACGAGCGTGCTGCATTAATTGCTCAATAATAAACTGTGCTCTTTCAACACCTTCTTCACGAATTACTGAATCGATCGCCAATAACCAATCATTGGTTTCGACTGGATCTACGTCATTTCTTAACATTTCTGACATAGTCTTTTCCTTATTTGTTAAGTTGAAGTTAAGTTCAATTTCTAGACGAAACTGAACAACGAATGGATAACTAATACCTATATCTAGGCTATTTTACAACTATTAAAACCCGTTTACAAATATTTAACAAAATTTATAAAAAGTATAAGATTCTTTGAAAAATACACTAAATAATCACCGCACTTTTCAAAAATCATCTACCAAAATAAAGTTATTTATAACAAAAAACCCATTCTACTGAACCAATAGAATGGGTTTTTTTAATAAGATGATTTATTTTTTCACCACAAGAACAACTGATTCGCCAGCAACAACTTCGCCTGTCTTTTTCTCAATATGGCTAATTTCATCCATATTAGAAATCACTACAGGGGTAAGCACTGATTTTGCTTTGGCTTCAAGTAATTCTAAATCTAATTCAATAATGGTATCACCACGTTTAACGGTTTGACCTTCTTCAGCAACGCGTCTGAAACCTTCACCTTTTAATTCAACGGTATCAATACCAAAGTGAACGAATAATTCCACACCATCGGTAGATTCCATTGAGAAAGCGTGATTGGTTTCAAAGATTTTACCTACAACACCATCAACAGGGGCTACAAGTTTGTTACCTGTTGGGCGAATTGCAATACCATCACCAACAATTTTTTCTGAGAAAACAACATCTGGTACATCTTCAATGTTCACAATATCACCTGAAAGCGGTGCATAAATCTCTACTTCAACGGTTTTATTGCTTTTTGAACCAAATAATTTATCAAAAAAACCCATTTTTAGTCTCCTACTAAGTGAATGTTTGGGCTATTCTAGCCCAAAACTTGAATAATTGGTATCTAGTTTAACGCATTTTCTGCTAAAAAGTCTGCAACCAATTTTTCAATATCTGCTGCTGTTGGCTGTTCGAGCGCTTTATCAGCAAGCAATTTCGCATCTTGATAGTTTACATTGCGGATTAATTTTTTAATTCTTGGCACTGAAATTGCACTCATACTAAACTCGTCTAAGCCCATACCAAGTAGCAATAAGGTTGCTCTTTCATCACCCGCTAGCTCACCACACATACCTGTCCATTTACCTTCGGCGTGGGAAGCATCAATCACCTGTTTGATTAAGCTCAATACAGATGGGGTCATTGGGTTATATAAATGAGAAATTAATTCGTTACCACGATCCACCGCAAGAGTATATTGGGTTAAATCGTTTGTACCAATACTGAAGAAATCCACTTCTTTCGCTAAGAATTTCGCATTCACAGCCGCTGACGGGGTTTCCACCATCACACCAATTTGAATGTTCTCGTCAAAAGCCTTGCCTTCATTGCGTAGCTGCGCTTTTAATACTTCAATTTCTGCTTTTAGTGTACGAATTTCTTCCACAGAAATAATCATTGGGAACATAACAGCCAATTTACCGAAAGCTGATGCTCTTAATACTGCTCTTAATTGCGCGTGTAAAATTTCTTTACGATCTAGGGCAATACGAATAGCACGCCAGCCTAAGAATGGATTCATTTCTTTTGGTAGATTTAAGTAAGGTAACTCTTTATCACCACCAATATCCATTGTTCTTAATACCACTAAACGGCCATTCATCGCTTCAACAACTTCTTTATAAGCGATAAATTGTTCTTCTTCCGTTGGAAGCTGATCGCGATCCATAAATAAGAATTCTGTACGATATAAGCCTACGCCTTCCGCACCGTTACGATCTGCCCCTTCCACATCGCGAATTGTACCAATGTTTGCTACCACATCAACGCGATGACCGTCTAAAGTGAGCGCTGGCAGATCTTTCAATTTCGCTAATTCAGCTTTTTCTTCGGCTAATTGTGCTTCTAACGCTTTTAAGCGATCGATTTCTTCTTGGCTTGGATTCACATAAACACGATTATTCACCGCATCAAGAATTAAGAAATCGCCTGTATTCACTTGCTGAGTAACAGTGTTTGTCCCCACAATCGCTGGCAATTCTAATGAACGTGCCATAATTGAAGTATGAGAAGTTCTGCCACCAATATCAGTAATAAAACCAAGCACTTTATCAAGGTTAAGCTGCGCGGTTTCTGATGGCGTTAAGTCATAAGCAACAAGAATAGCCTCTTCGTTGATCTCACCAAGATCAACAATGTGCATACCTAAAATATTCTTGATTAAGCGATTACCAATATCACGAATATCCCCTGCACGCTCTTTTAAATATTCGTCATCAATTTCTGACAACATTGCCACTTGCTGATCAATAATCGTGCTTGCAGCAACGCCAGCATTTACTTTATTAGAACGTAAATAATCAATGATTTCTTCTTCTAATTCCTCATCTTCCAAAATCATTAAATGGCCTTCAAAGATTGCCGCTTTATCTTCACCTAATGAAGCATAAGCACGATCTTTAATTGCGGTTAATTGCTCAACGGCTGCATTACGTCCTTGATAAAAACGTGCAACCTCAGCTTCAACTTGATCGTCTTGAATTTTTTGCGTATCAAGTACGATTTTTTCTTCTTTTAAAACAAGTGCTTTACCGAAAACAATGCCGGGGGATGCTGGAATACCTGAAATCATAGTGACCTTCCGAACTAATAATTAAATCTGGCTATAAATAGAACAATAGCCACAAACAGACTTTCCTTTGAAAGTGAAATTTGTGGCTAATGGTATGATTACTCTAATGTAGGAATTAAAGCGACTAAATGATCTACTGCTTTTTGCTCATCTTCGCCTTCAGCAGAAATGGTGATCACCGTTCCTTGTGTTAAACCTAAAGTTTGTAATTTAAAAAGGCTTTTTGCACTTGCACTTTTGCCACCAGAAGTTACAGTGATGTCAGAAGCAAAGGCTTTCGCTTCTTTTACAAACTGAGCCGCAGGGCGAGTATGTAAACCATTTGGAGCAATAATTTCAACATCTTTTGAGTACATAGTAAAATCCTCTTAATAATTGTTTGAGTATAAATCTTGATCTGAAACCAAACGGTAAAGATTACCGTTCAATTATGTATTTATTTCATCTCTAAAAATAAATCTTGAAATAGTATTCAACTTAACACAACAATAATCAACCCCAATCGC
Organism: Avibacterium volantium; assembly: GCF_900635775.1. Taxonomy (NCBI): domain Bacteria; kingdom Pseudomonadati; phylum Pseudomonadota; class Gammaproteobacteria; order Pasteurellales; family Pasteurellaceae; genus Avibacterium; species Avibacterium volantium. The sequence goes on from NZ_LR134167.1 coordinate 1,538,558, forward strand.
CACAAAATTTGAACTAAGTCACAAAAAAACACTTAAAGCGGCGTTTTTTTATTCGGTTATTAACCTTTATTTAACCATTGTCCTGTGTGAAGAAGTGTCTATGCCCCTTTGTTTCAGATAAACTTTCAATTAAATTATGATAGTTTTTAAATCTTACGGGATCGATTTTTCCTTGCTCAACCGCTTCACGCAACGCACACCCCGGATCATTCAAATGTTTACAATCCCTAAATTTACAAGTGCCTAGCACATATTGAAATTCACGGTATCCTTTCGTAATTTGATCTGCGTCCAAATGCCATAAACCAAACTCACGAATCCCCGGTGAATCAATCAGATCGCCGCCTTGCGGTAAATGATAAAGACGAGAAGAGGTGGTGGTGTGGCGGCCTAATCCTGTTCCCTCGCTCACCGCACCAACCTGTGCATTCACATCAGGTAAAATGCTGTTGATTAAACTGGATTTGCCTACCCCTGATTGCCCCACAAAAATGGACGTGCCTTGCGATAAAAGTGCGGTGAGATTTTGCATATTTTCGCCTGTTTTAGCAGAAATCATTAGTGTTTGATAGCCAATTTTTTCATAAACCTTAAGTTGTTTTTCCACTGCTGCACGCTGGGTTTCCGATAATAAATCAGCTTTATTAATCACGATCACCGCAGGGATTTTCGCATTTTCACACACTACCAAATAGCGATCGACAATATTCCAAGACAACTCAGGCACCACTGCGGACACAATAATAATGCGATCAATATTTGCCGCGATCACTTTTAAGCCATCGTAATAATCAGGGCGTGTAATTTCATTTTTACGTGGGTGAATGGCTTCAATTACACCGCTCACCCCTTGTAACTGCTCGCTGCCTTTACGCCACAGCACTCTGTCGCCAACCACTAAATTTGCCAAAGTGCGGCGTAAATTACAGCGGAAAATTTCACCTTGCTCATTTTCCACATCGGCGTGCAAAGAATAACGGGTTACCACTGTACCTTCTTGCGTTGGGCCAAGCATTTCATCTTGCCACTGAATATCATCATTTCTGGATTTGTGACGTTGTAATGTTTTTGCATTATTAGAACGAATTCTACGCTGCTGATTGTAAGTTAATTTTTGTTTGCTCAAAGATAAATCCTTAAAGTGCGGTTGGTTTTCGGTTAAAATATTCTGAACTCATCAAAATAAAACTCACATAGGATACCCTAATGCAATTAGATAAACAAAACCTTATTTGGATTGACTTAGAAATGACGGGCTTAGATCCCGAAAAAGAACGCATCATTGAAATTGCCACCATTGTAACCGATAAAGATCTCAATATTCTTGCAGAAGGCCCTGTGCTTGCTATTCATCAACCCGATAGCTTACTGGCAAAAATGAACGCTTGGTGTCAGAAAACCCATAGTGAAAATGGTTTAATTGAACGCGTAAAGCAAAGCAAACTCACCGAACGTGCCGCGGAATTACAAACTTTAGATTTCCTAAAAAAATGGGTGCCTAAAGGTGCATCGCCAATTTGTGGCAACAGCGTTGCACAAGATAAACGCTTTTTATTCAAATATATGCCTGAACTCGCAGACTATTTTCATTATCGCCACCTTGATGTCAGCACCTTGAAAGAACTTGGATCGCGTTGGAATCCTGAAATGTTAAAAGGCTTTAGTAAAAAAAATACCCATCTTGCTTTAGATGATATTCGTGAATCTATTGCTGAGCTGGCTTATTATCGTGAGCATTTTATCAAAATGCCTTAGCTTATTTATTGCTAGGAAATAGGAAAAATCTCGCTTTCTGATCAATAACTAAACAAGCAATCAAATTTTTTATAATTTTACTTGCGGGCGTAAAAATTTTTCGTATAATACGCCCCGTTCCTTACGGAATATGCGGGAATAGCTCAGTTGGTAGAGCACGACCTTGCCAAGGTCGGGGTCGCGAGTTCGAGCCTCGTTTCCCGCTCCAATCTCCTTATCTCTTGCGGGAATAGCTCAGTTGGTAGAGCACAACCTTGCCAAGGTTGGGGTCGCGAGTTCGAGCCTCGTTTCCCGCTCCAAATTTTTCTAATATTTTATTAATTAGCAAACTTTTTCTATTTATCTTTTTTATTCTTTCTTATTATCTGCTTTTTACTAATGAAAAAGCGATAGCCAAAACTGAACATTTCAAATTAATATAGAAAAATATTTTTCTAGAAAAAACAAACAAAAAGAGAATAAAAGCAGAAAAAGAAAAGTGCGGTAGAAAAACGCCAAATTTTCCACCGCACTTTCTAGCTGATTAATATCGCCTTTTCACAAAATAACTTCTATATCAAAGGGTTATTTACCATTCTCAACCCATTTTCCGTCAATATAATCAGCACGCCATTTTGTGGCTTTGCCATTTTTTTCAGAGGTAATATATTGACGTTTTTCCTTACGGCTAAAGCGAACGATGGCCTCGTTGCCTTCAGGATCTTTCTGTGGCGCATCGGCTAAATATTGCAATTTTTCAGGCAGGCGATCACGATATAACGCCAATTCTGCCACTTTAGCTGCACGAGTTTCACGAGATTTCGGGAAATTATGCGCAGACATAAACACGCCACTTGCGCCATCACGCAATACAAAATACGCATCAGAATTTTCACATTTTAGCTCTGGGAAATGTACTGGCTCTTCTTTTGGTGGCGCAACTTCGCCATTTTTTAAGATTTTGCGCGTGTTATCACATTGGATACAAGCCATATATTTGCCAAAACGCCCCAGTTTTAAGTGCATATCTGCGCCACACTTATCACATTCCACCACTGGGCCGTCATAACCTTTAATCTTAAACTCGCCTTGCTCCACCACATAGCCATCACAATTTGGATTATTTCCGCACACATAAAGTTTTCTTTGCGGATCAATAATATAGCTATCCATTGCCGTGCCACATTTCGGGCAACGTTTGCGATCCATTAGGGCTTTGGTTTCAGAAGCCTCGTCCAGCACATTTAATAATTCGGCTTCTGGAATTAAATTTATTGTCGTTTTGCACCGCTCTTTTGGTGGTAAAGCATAGCCTGAACAGCCTAAGAATACGCCAGTGCTTGCAGTACGAATCGCCATTGGGCGACCACAAGTTGGGCATTTAATATCGGTTAGCACAAGGCTATTTGGCTTCATTCCGCCTTCTAGCTCATCTAATTCGGCTTGGCTCAGCTGTGCAGAAAAATCTTTAAAGAATTGATTTAATTCCGCTTTCCAATTTTTTTCACCGTTGGCAATTTGGTCTAGCACATCTTCCATATTGGCGGTGAAATCATAATTCATTAAATCGGTAAACGATTGGTTAAGGCGATCGGTAACAATCTCCCCCATTTTTTCCGCATAAAAACGGCGATTTTCCACCCGCACATAACCACGATCTTGAATGGTTGAAATGATCGCGGCATAAGTAGAAGGGCGACCAATTCCGCGTTTTTCCAGCTCTTTTACCAGTGCAGCTTCGGTAAAGCGCGCAGGCGGCTTGGTGAAATGTTGCTGTGGAATCACTTCTTTTAAATTTAGCTGATCGTTCACCGCAACTGCTGGCAGCACTTGATCTTCAGCACTTTTGCTCATTGGTGGTAACACTTTCGTCCAACCGTCAAAACGTAAAATACGTCCTTTGGCTTTCAGACCGTAATCGCCCGCCGTTACCGTGAGCGTAGAGCTATCATATTGTGCGGCAGGCATTTGGCAAGCCACAAATTGACGCCAAATGAGATCGTATAAACGCACCGCATCTTTATCCATTCCTTGCACATCAGCAGCCAACACACGCACATCAGAAGGACGAATAGCTTCGTGCGCCTCTTGCGCATTATCTTTGCTCGAATAAAAATTCGGCTTAGCCGGCAAATAGGCATCACCATAATTTGAACCGATATAATCACGCACCATATTTAACGCATCTTTACTCAAATTAGTGCTATCGGTACGCATATAGGTAATATAACCTGCTTCATACAAACGCTGCGCCAGCATCATTGTTTTTTTCACGCCAAAATTAAGGCGAGTACTTGCGGTTTGTTGCAAGGTTGAAGTAATAAATGGTGCTTTCGGTTTAGAGCTAGTTGGCTTGGTTTCTAAATCAGAAACGATATAGTCAGATTTTTGTAAAAAATCCACCGCACTTTGCGCTTGTTGTGCATTCTTCGGCTCAAATTTTTTCCCTTTAAAACTGGTTACATCAAGACGCAAACCAATTTTCTGTGCGGTTTCCGTTTGCACCGCCACTTCCCAATATTCTTCAGGTTGGAAAGCTTTGATCTCACGCTCGCGTTCTACTAATAATTTCACCGCGACCGATTGCACACGCCCTGCTGATAAGCCGCGCGCCACTTTCTTCCATAATAATGGCGACACCATAAAGCCCACCACGCGATCAAGAAAACGGCGTGTTTGTTGGGCATTAACGCGATCCATATTGAGATGTTCAGGGTGTTCAAAGGCTTGAGTGATGGCATTTTTGGTGATCTCGTTGAATACCACACGGCTAAAGCGATCATCATCACCGCCAATCACTTCACGCAAATGCCAAGCAATGGCTTCCCCTTCTCTATCCAAATCGGTGGCAAGGTAAATATGATCCGCTTTTTTCGCCAACGATTTCAGCTCCGCCACCACTTTTTCTTTACCCGGTAAAATTTGGTAATTGGCTTTCCAATCGTGATAAGGATCGATCCCCATACGCTTCACCAAGGCATTACGTTCTTTTTCTTGCTTAATGGCTTGCTTTTCTTCGGGGCTTAATCCTTTAGTAGAAATTGCCTTGGCTTTTTCACCAGTACTCATTCCAGCGGTAGGTAAATCGCAAATATGCCCTACGCTGGATTTCACTATATAATCCTTTCCTAAATACTTATTAATGGTTTTCGCCTTGGCTGGCGACTCCACAATCACTAAAGATTTACTCATCTTTTTCTTTACCTAATTTCTGCTAACTTGTGTAAAATTGCCCGATATATTGCGGACTATCTGTGGATTGGTCAATCATTTTTTTAAAAAAGGAAGAATAAATGGATAAACTCAATGCAATTTCTGTCTTTTGTAAAGTGGTGGAAACGCAAAGTTTTACCCAAACGGCAATACAACAAAATATTTCAGTAGCAATGGCGAGTAAGCTAGTTTCACAACTGGAAGAACAGCTAAAAACACGCCTTTTACAACGCACCACCAGAAAGATTGTGCCTACTGAAGCGGGGCTGCTTTATTACCAACGTTGCCAACCTATTCTGGCAGAATTGCAAGATGCCGAAGCCAGTATCAGCAATCTTGCTAGTGCATTACAAGGCAAGCTACATATTTCCGTGCCGCGGGATTTTGGCTTGCGTTTTATTGCGCCTAATTTGGGCTTATTCTTACACGCCAATCCTGATCTTGAAGTGGACATTGAATTTAACGATCGTTTAGTGGATTTAATCACCGAAGGCTTTGATCTCGCTTTACGCATTGGCAATTTGCAAGACAGTTCGCTGGTGGCGAAAAAAATTGCGAGTTCAACAATGCACATTGTGGGATCGCCCGATTATTTCGCTAAAAAGGGTATTCCACAAACGCCAGAAGAACTCTATCAACACAAAATAATGCTGTATAAATCCAATAACAATCAAGTATTTTGGGAATTTATCAACGGCACAAGAATTGAACGCTTGCGCGTACAGGCTGATGTAATGTGCAACAGTGGCTTAGCCTTAGCAGAACTGGCAAAATCAGGACTCGGCATTGTGAATTTACCACGTTTTCTGATTGAAAATGAATTAGCCTCAGGGGAATTGGTGGAAGTGCTGGCTGACTATCCGCAACATCAGATTGATATGAATATTGTCTATCCCCACCGCCGTCATTTGGCGGCGAAAGTGAAAGCTTTTGTGGACTTTTTAAGTCAACTTGGATTATGCCAAGAAACCGCTAGCAATAAATAGAAGAAATAATAGAAATAAAAAGAAATAAAAAGTGCGGTGCAATTTTTAAAAATTTTCCCCTTCTATTTGCATAAAAGGGGAAAATAATTTTTAGCGTAACGTCCCGCAATTAATACAGTATAAATACTGTCCTTTAGGATCGTTAAATTGGCTCAGTTGGTTGAGCTGTTGTTTTACTTCATTGAACGGTTTTGCCAAGCCAAGCGCACTGAATAATTGCTGTTGCGCGCCTTTGCCAAAGCTTTTCACCAAGGCATCAAGCATAGAATCATTGCGTTCAATTAACCATTCCACGCTAAATTCTTCCGAACTTTGCTCACTTTGTTTTGCTTTAGCTAATTCCTTTGCTTTTTCCACCGCACGATCAAAATCGCCGAGTTCGTCCACCAATTTATTTTGTAAGGCTTCCGATCCCAACCACACTTGACCTTGTGCGATTTTATCTACGTCTGTTTTAGCTAGCTGACGGCCTTTGCTGACAAGAGAAAGGAATTTATCGTAACCCTGTTCAATTTCCAGTTGATAAAGATCACTTTTTACTTTGGAGATGCCACTAAAAGCAGATTGTTTGCTTAATGGCGAAGTGGCAACACCATCAGCATTCACGCCAATTTCTGCCACAGCTTTCTCAAAGGTTGGAAACATCGCAAAAATACCGATTGACCCCGTAATGGTATCTGCATCAGCTAAAATATAATCCGCCGTGCTAGAAATCCAGTAACCACCTGAAGCGGCCATTGCTCCCATTGATACCACCACTGGCTTGCCTGCTTGCTGTAAATGCACAATTTCCTGACGGATAATTTCTGACGCAAAGGCACTGCCACCAGGGCTATTTACACGCAAAATCACGGCTTTGATTTTTTCATCTTCATAAGCCTGACGCAGCAATGTGGCAATCGTATCACCGCCAACACCATTGTCATCGGTTTCACCGTCAATAATTGCGCCCTCGACATTGACCACCGCAATGCGTGTTTTACCTTCCCCTTCAATGCGATCAGGTAAATCTGCCAAATAGCGATCAAACGGCAACAATTTTGCTTTACCCTCTGCATTTTTGCCAAAAAGTGCGGTGAGTTTTTGTTCTAAAGTAAAACGATCGGCAAGTTGCGTCACAAATTTTTGCTGTTGGGCATAAGCCGTCAAATCCCCATTTAAGGCTTTCAAATTCGCAAAATATTGCTCCGCTTCAGGTAAGACATTATCAGCAGGGATTTCACGATTGTTTGCGATCAGCGTTTTATAATCCGTCCACATTGTGCTTAACCAGCGTTGCATATTGGCTCTGGCTTCTGCCGACATATCATTACGCAAAAACGGCTCAACGGCAGATTTATACGTCCCTACACGGAAAATATGTGGCGTGATTTTTAGCTTGTCGAGCAAATCTTTGTAATACAGGTTTTCCAGCGCCAAGCCTTGAATTTCCACTGCACCAATCGGGTTGAGATAAATTTCATCGGCATAGCTCGCGAGTACATATTGTTTTTGCGTATAGCTATCCGCATAAGCAATCACCGGCTTACCACTTTGCTTAAACTGATTAATCGCCTTGCCCACATATTTAATTGCAGGCAAATCAGCCCCTTCAAAACGATTCAGATCTAACACCAAGCCTTTAATGCGTGGATCATTCACCGCAGAGCGAATGCTATACACCAAATCAAAGGTAGAAATTTGACGCGGCACATATTGAGAATCCACTTCTTTCAACAAATCTTGCAAAGAGTGAATTTCTTCACGATTATCCGCTAAATATCCATCTAAATTCAGCAATAACGCGCCTTCATCTGCACTCAGTGGCGCTTGGGCTTCTTTATTTGCATTCGTGAGCAAACTCACTACCGCAAAAAGAAACAGCACAAAAACAAGAAAGACTAAATTCATCACAACATTGCGCACAAAATTTAATCCTCGCCACAGCATAGAGCCTAGTTTCATCAGCGATTTCATAGATTTCCTTATTTTTTGATTTTATTTGAGAGGCGTATCATAAACAGATTAACACCCAAATGCGAATAATTCTTTCCAGAATGCCTGTTTTTATCCGCTTTGAGCTGTTTTCTCGATCTGGATCGCAAAACTCACTAAAAAATCACCGCACTTCAAAAGGTTTTGCTATGGTTTCCCCTGCACAAGGAGAACCCAATGTTAAATTTATTCAAACGCCCGATCGAAGTGGAAACCTTAGAAGCTTGGGCAAAAATGGTAGAAGATATTGCCAAAGTTGCGATACTTGCAGTCCCCGTGATAATATTTGGTCAGAATGGAATACTATTTAAGATTGCAAGTAGTTTCACATTAATGTTTGTTGCTTATGCTACCCTTTTGGTGGGAAAGCAGCTCCGAAAACTCAAACCTAAATTATCAAAGGGGGATTAAATGGAGCTTACTATTGGATTATTAGTTTTATTGGCTGTAGTTTTAGCTTTTGGTGCAGGCATTAATCACGCAGCAAAAGAAGCCGATAAAGAGAGTAAAAAGAACTAATTACATAAGCCCCCGATATATAAAGGGGCTTTTCTATATCACCTATAAGAGCAAAAACTATGCTATAATCCACCGCACTTTTCATAACAAAAATGCTCACAAAAGGACTGATTATGGACGCTTTAACCCTACTCACTTCACGTCGTTCTAACAAGAAACTCTTTGCGCCTGCGCCAAACCAAGCACAACTTGAACAGATTTTCCAAGCCGCACTGCACGTCCCTGATCACGGTAGATTGCAACCTTATCGCTTTGTAGTGATTGAAAAAGACGGTTTAAACAAACTTGGCGGCTTATTAAAAAGTGCGGTACAAGAACTTAATCTCGGTGAAGAGCGGTTGAAAAAAGCGGAAAATTTACCGAATCGTGCGCCAATGATCATTGCCGTAATCGCAAAAATCCAAAAAGATATTGCTAAAGTCCCCGCTTGGGAACAAATGCTTACCGCAGGTTGCGCCACTTACGCAATGCAACTTGCCGCCAATGCACAAGGCTTTGACAATGTATGGGTTACTGGCCCTTGGGTTGATGGCTCTGAGTTACGCCAAGCGCTACAATGTGATCAAAACGATAAAGTGGTCGCTTTTATTATGCTAGGTACAGGGGAAGAAAAAGCCAACCGTGAGCCTAAGCAAATCGATCTAGCAAATTTTGTGAGTTATTTATAATGTATTAGAAAAAATGACAAAAAAATCACCGCACTTATAAATTGATAAAATGCGGTGATTCCATTTACTTCCTAAATACCCTCACATTCCCAAACCCATTTTCTTTTAAATAAAGGGCTTGGAGTTTGCTCATTACGCCGCGTTCGCAGTAAAGGACGTAATTTTTGCTTTGGTCTAAGTCTGGAAATAAACTAGAAAGTTTATAAAATGGGATTAAACGTACTGCCTGCCCTGCCAGTTCTAACGGGTTTTCGTCTGTTTCTTCGGGGCTACGGATGTCAATAACAATGTCGTTTTCGCCTAATACGGAAATGGTGTCCACTTCCACCACTTCTTTTTCCGTTTGTTCTGCAATTTGGCGAATGTCTAAATATTGCGCATTTTGCACCGCACTTTCTAATACGCTGAAATCAAAATGATTTTCTTCGCTAAGAATTTTTTCTCGTACCGCTTTAACCGTTGGATTTTTTGAAATCACGCCACAAAATTCCGGCATTGATTTCGCAATATCGTCCGTACCAATTTCTTTTGCCATTGCAATAATTTGTTCTTTATCGTGGGTGATAAGCGGACGTAACACAAGGGCATCGGCGGCCTCATCAATTAGACGTAAATTGGTGAGCGTTTGGCTGGAAACTTGACCGAGTGCTTCGCCCGTAACAATGGCTTGAATGCCAAAACGTTCTGCCACTTTGCTTGCAGCACGCACCATCATTCGTTTTAACACCACGCCCATTTGGCCGTTGTCAATTTTTTCTAAAATCTCTGCCACCACAGGCTCAAAATTAATCGCCACAAAACGTACTTTGTGCGAGCCACTGAAGCGATTCCAAATGTGATACGCCATTTGTTTTACGCCAATTTCGTGTGCTGCACCGCCCAGATTAAAGAAGCAATAATGCACGCGTGAGCCACGGCGAATCAGCATATAACTGGATACGCCTGAATCAAAGCCGCCCGAGATAAGCGAAAGCACATCTTCTTGCGTGCCAATAGGATAACCGCCCAGTCCTGTATGACGTGCTTTCACCAACATCATTTTGTCGTCTTCAATATCAATGCGAACAGTAACATCAGGTTTGCTAAGCTTCACTTTTGCGCTGGCAATATGTTGATTTAAGCCACCGCCGACATAGCGTTCCACATCAAGGGAAGAGAAATCGTGCTTGCCTTTGCGTTTTACACGCACACAAAAGGTTTTGTTTTCAAGGAGATGTGCCACATCTTGCAAAGTTTGTTGGAAAATATCTTGCACGCTGTTGAACGGTTTTTCTTCCACTTCAAGAAAATGATGAATGCCGGGGATTCGTCCTAATAGTTCTATTAATAAGGCGCGATTTTCCGCATTTTTTGACCGCACTTCGATATAATCCCAGTGCTTCACCACGGCCACTGTGTCATCATATTTATTCAAAATATTGCGAATATTCCCTGTCAAAATTTTAATAAAGCGTTTACGCACGCTTTCGCTTTTAATCATAATTTCAGGGAAAAGTTTAATAATAAATTTCATTGGAATACTTCTGTTTTAAGCAAAAAAAATTGGGCGGTATTGTACAACATCTTTTACGAATCCCCAATTTTTCTCGTCCACTGCTCTCGCCTGTTTTGGGGCTAAACAAGGGAAACAAAAGTGCGGTGCTTTTTTCTGAGATTTTTTGCGCAACAATCTTGCTATAGGCTTTAACAAGTGCATAAAAATACAGTACAATGTGGCATTTATTTAGCTTGAACTTAGGAAAAACAATGGCACGCAAACCTACAACAGACGAAAACAGCTTAGATTTTGAAACCACCTTAACCCAATTAGAAAGCATTGTTGCTCGTTTAGAAAGTGGCGAATTGCCTTTAGAACAAGCGTTAAAGGATTTTGAAAGCGGAATTAAGCTGGCGCAATTAGGTCAAGCGCGTTTACAACAAGCGGAACAGCGCATTCAAATTTTGCTTTCTAAAAGCGATAAAGCAGAATTAAGCGACTATCAAAACAACGAATAAGCAACCCAATAACTAAGCCACTGCTATGTACCAATTTGCACAGGATTTACAACAACTTCAACAGCGGATTAATCAATTTCTCGAACAACAATTTGAGCAAATTGACACGCAACCCTCTCCCCTAGCGGAAGCAATGAAATATGCGCTTTTATTGGGTGGAAAGCGTGTTCGTCCGTTTTTGGTTTATGCCACAGGCAGAATGTTAGGGGCAGAACTCGTGCATTTGGATTATGCCGCCGCAGGCATTGAAGCGATTCACGCTTATTCTTTAGTTCACGATGATTTGCCTGCAATGGATAACGATGCGCTGCGCCGTGGCCACCCCACTTGCCATATTGCCTTTGATGAAGCCACCGCCATTCTGGCAGGTGATGCGCTGCAAGCCTTTGCGTTTGAATTACTGAGCCAAACGCCAAATTTATCTGCCGAGCAACGCCTTGCTTTGGTGGCAGAATTGGCAAAAGCCTCTGGCGTGCAAGGAATGTGTTTGGGGCAAAGCCTTGATTTGCAAGCCGAACATCAACAAGTTAGCCTTACGGAATTGGAAAGAATTCATCGCAACAAAACAGGCGCATTGCTACGCTGTGCATTAAAAATGGGCTTTCTTTGTTCACCGCATTTTGCCGACAAACAACTTTGCCAACAGCTCGAACGCTATGCCGATGCCATTGGGCTGGCGTTCCAAGTGCAAGATGATATTTTAGATATTGAAGGCGAAAGCGATGTGATCGGTAAAACTGTGGGCGCGGATTTAGCCGCAGATAAAAGCACTTACCCGAAATTACTCGGCTTGCAAGGGGCGAAAGAAAAAGCGCAAGAACTTCATCAACAAGCCCTTGATGCTTTGGCCAAATTACCTTTTGATAGCTCGCCATTAAAGGCATTGAGCGAGTTTATTGTAACAAGAAAAAATTAATATATTGGACACCGCCTAAGCCTTGTATTATTAAAGTGCGGTCGAAATTTAACCCTTTTTTGGATTTGATTAACAATGGAAAAATATCCTCTTTTATCACTGATTAATTCACCGGACGATTTGCGTCTTTTAAATAAAGATCAACTTCCCCAACTTTGTAATGAATTACGCGGATATTTGTTGGAAAGTGTTAGTCAAAGTAGCGGCCATTTGGCTTCTGGCTTAGGCACGGTAGAACTCACCGTAGCCTTGCACTATGTGTTCAACACGCCATTCGATCAGCTCATTTGGGACGTGGGGCATCAAGCCTATCCGCATAAAATTCTCACTGGACGCCGTGATAAAATGTCCACCATTCGCCAAAAAGACGGGCTTCACCCTTTCCCGTGGCGTGATGAAAGCGAATTTGATGTGCTAAGTGTGGGGCATTCTTCCACTTCGATTAGTGCTGGGCTTGGTATTGCCGTGGCGGCAGAAAAAGAGAACGCAGGGCGCAAAACGGTTTGTGTCATTGGCGATGGCGCAATCACCGCGGGAATGGCCTTTGAAGCACTCAATCACGCAGGCGCATTGCACACGGATATGCTGGTGATTCTCAATGATAACGAAATGTCCATTTCAGAAAATGTGGGCGCGCTGAACAACTATCTTGCCCGCTTGTTTTCTGGTTCTTTCTATTCTACCTTGCGTGAGGGCGGCAAAAAAATTCTCTCTGGCGTGCCACCAATTAAAGAATTTGTGAAAAAGACAGAAGAACACGTTAAAGGCTTCGTTTCACCGATTGGCACAATGTTTGAAGAGCTAGGCTTTAACTATATCGGCCCAATTGACGGCCATAACGTGGACGAGTTAATTAGCACGTTGAAAAATATGAGCAGTCTGAAAGGGCCGCAATTCTTGCATATTAAAACCAAAAAAGGCAAAGGTTATGCGCCAGCGGAACAAGATCCAATCGGCTTCCACGGTGTGCCTAAATTCGATCCCACAAGCGGAAAATTGCCAAAATCCACCACCCCAACCTATTCGCAAATTTTTGGTAACTGGCTATGTGAAATGGCTGAGCAAGATCCGAAATTAATCGGCATCACCCCTGCGATGCGTGAAGGTTCAGGAATGGTTGAATTTTCCAACCGCTTCCCACAACAATATTTTGATGTTGCCATTGCCGAACAACACGCCGTTACTTTTGCTGCGGGCTTGGCGATTGCAGGGTTTAAACCTGTGGTGGCCATTTATTCCACGTTCTTACAGCGTGCCTATGATCAGGTGATTCACGATGTCGCTATTCAAAATCTGCCTGTGTTATTTGCCATCGACCGCGCAGGCGTGGTGGGCGCAGACGGACAAACCCACCAAGGCGCATTCGACATTAGCTTTATGCGCTGTATTCCAAATTTAGTGATTATGACCCCAAGCGATGAAAATGAATGTCGCCAAATGCTTTACACAGGATACCAATGTGGTAAACCTGCGGCAGTGCGTTACCCGCGTGGCAATGCTATTGGTGTTAAACTTGAACCATTAGCAATATTACCACTTGGCAAGGGTAAAATCGTGCGCCAAGGGAAAAATATTGCTATTTTAAACTTTGGTACCTTGTTAGCCAATGCGAAAACGGTCGCAGAAAACTTAAATGCCACCTTAGTGGATATGCGATTTGTCAAGCCCATTGATGAGGCATTAATTTTACAACTTGCAGAAAACCATTCGTTATTGGTAACACTGGAAGAAAACGCCATTCAAGGCGGTGCAGGCAGTGCCGTGGCGGAAGTGCTAAATTCTCAGCCAAAAACCACCGCACTTTTACAATTAGGCTTGCCAGATTTCTTCATTCCACAAGGCACACAACAAGAAATTTTGGCAGATTTAAAACTAGACGCACAAGGTATTGAAGAGCAAATCACTACTTTTTTACAAAAAAGTAAAAAAATTTAAAATTTTTGTGAACTATTTCCTGCCTAGCATAGTCTTAGTAAATGCTAGTGCACTGCAAATTGCAGTTGTCTTTTTCAAACTAATTTCTTATTTAAGACCTCTCCGCCACTTGTTTTTAATGTGGCGGTTTTTTTATGGATAAAATTTGCTAAAAAAACCACCGCACTTATCTTTACAGCAAGTTATCAACTTGCCATATTTTTCTTTTCTTCCAATTCCTCCCAACGGGCAAAAGCTTGTTCTAATGCTTGTTCCGCATCGGCAAGCTGTTGTAGTTTGTCCGCCGTATATTGATGATCTTGCTGAAAGAAATTCTGATCAGACACTTCCGCTTGAAGTGCGGTGATTTTTTCTTCCAAATCTTCCAATTTTTGTGGCAATTGCTCTAGCTCTCGTTGCTCATTGTAAGAAAGTTTCACCGGGCGATTTTTCACCGGTTTGTGAGAAACTTTGTTCATTTCCACCGCACTTTCCGCTTGTTTTTCTTTCGCTTTTTTCTCTTTGGCTTGTTCCGCTTCTTTCAAAGCAAACACATTGGCTTGTTGCTGTTTCGCATCGTGGAAACCGCCCACATATTTATTGATCACGCCATTGCCTTCAAAGATGTAGCATTCAGTCGCCGTGTTATCAATAAATTGACGATCGTGGCTCACAATCAGCAACGTGCCTTGATAATCTGCTAGCAATTCTTCCAATAATTCTAAGGTTTCCACATCAAGATCATTGGTTGGCTCGTCCAAAATCAGCAAATTATTGGGTTTGAGCAATAATTTTGCCAACAATAAGCGGTTGCGCTCACCGCCAGAAAGGGCTTTGACTGGCACCATTACGCGCTTAGGTGGAAATAAGAAATCTTGCAAATAGCCTAAAACGTGGCGTTTCACGCCATTGACTTCAATATCCTGCTTGCCGTCCGCCACGTTATCCATCACGCTTTTTTCAGGATCGAGATCAGCGCGGTATTGATCGAAATACGCAATTTCTAATTTTGTACCGCATTTAATACGCCCTGACGTAGGCTGAATTTCGCCTAACAGCAATTTAATCAAGGTGGTTTTGCCGATCCCATTTGCCCCGACTAAGGCAATTTTATCGCCACGCAAAATGGTGGTTGAAAAATGCGAAATCAATTTTTTCCCTGCAATTTCATAGCTTACATCTTCCACTTCAAAGACGATTTTGCCTGAACGGGTGGAATTATCCACTTGTAACTTGGCACTGCCCTGCACATCTCTACGCTGACGGCGTTCTTCACGCAAGGCTTTCAAGGCTCGCACTCGCCCTTCATTACGGGTTCTCCGCGCTTTGATCCCTTGGCGAATCCACACTTCTTCTTGCGCTAATTTTTTATCGAACAGCTCGTTTTGTAGGGCTTCCACACGCAGATTTTCTTCTTTTTCAATGAGATATTTCGCATAATCACCGGGGTAAGACACCAATTTGCCCCGATCGAGATCAACGATACGGGTGGCTATTTTGCTGATAAAAGCACGGTCGTGAGAAATAAAGATGATCGAACCTGCAAAACTCAGTAAGAAATTTTCTAGCCATTCAATGGCATCAACATCAAGGTGGTTAGTGGGTTCATCAAGCAACAACACGTCAGGATCGCATACCAAAGCGCGCGCCAATGCTGCCTTACGCAACCAGCCGCCTGATAAATCCGCCAATCGCATATTTGGCTCAAGCCCTAATTTCATTAGGGTTTCACGGATTTTATTTTCAAACCGCCAACCATCAGCGTGTTCAAGTTGAGCTTGAATTTCCGCCAAACGATTTAGCGTGCTTTCGCTATATTCTTGCTCAAGCAAATCCGAAGTGCGGTGATATTCTTTCAATAAATCGGCCAAATGGGCAATGCCTTCCGCCACATAATCAAACACATTGCCTTGTGCATTGCGTGGGGGATCTTGTTCGAGGCGCGAGATCACCAGATCACGCTCAAATTGCAGGCGGCCATCGTCCATCACCATTTCGCTGGCCAAAATTTTCATTAAGGTAGATTTGCCTACCCCATTACGCCCCACCAAGCAAACACGCTCGCCAGCTTCAATGTATAAATCCGTGTGATCTAACAAGGGGTAATCACTAAAAGAAAGATAACCGTTAGTTAAACTAATTAACGCCACACTCTGTCCTTATCTCAAAAAAATTTTGTGGATTTTAACAGGTTTATGAAAGGGTTTATAGAGGAATAAAAAAGAGAAATCCCCTATTGACTAGGGGATCCAATTAGAGAGAGGCAATTTCTTCAAAGGTTTGTGGCGAGCGCTCAATCATCTTCAAGAGTAATGTGGCTTGTTTATTTGGCGTGGTTTTGCCTTGTTCCCAACCTTGATAGGTGCGTACGCTCATTCTCAATTTCTTAGCAAAAACCGATTGTGATAGATTAAGTTTTTCACGGATAGATTTCACTTCATTCGCGCTTATTTCGCCCATTTCCGCTGGAAGCTCACGCTCAATGGTTTTGAGGGTGGTTTTGCCTTCCAAATGAGCTTGCATTTGCTCCAACCCTTGTTTTAATTCTTCAAATAAATTTCTTTCCATTCTTATTTCCCCTTTATATTTTCTACTATTTTAACCAAGATACTTTTTTCATCAGCAGTGAGATCTTCTTTCATCTCTTTACCATAGGCGGTTAAAAAGTAGATTGCTGCATTATGCACATAGTAATAATAAATCACTCTTGCTCCGCCCCTTTTACCTCTATTTCTTTTAGAATTTGCAATTCTTAGTTTCCTAAGCCCTCCAGTGCCTTGTATTAAATCTCCTTTTTCTGGTGTAACAAGTAACTCATTTTGTAGCATAAGATACTCATCGTCAGAGAGATATTCCTTCCTATATTTTTCAAAAAATGGCAATTCAATAAAAACCGCTTTCATAGTTTCTCCAATAAAACTCAGAAAATTATACGCGAAAAGCGTATAGAAAGTAAAGTTTTCCTAAAATATCCACATTTATTCCAAAAATGGTCTTAACGCCACCACACAACGTTCTACCACCTCGTCAAATGTTCCTTCAATATCAATATGAATGACATCTGGCTCATCAACTTGTGGGATTTCTAGGGTATCGAATTGGCTTTTGAGCATTTCTGTTTTCATATAATGCCCTTTGCGATTTTTCATTCGCTCTAGCACTAAATCAAAGCTACCTTCTAAAAACAGGAATTTCACGCTTTCGTTGCCATCACGAATTTGATCGCGATATTTTTTCTTCAATGCAGAACAAACAATAATCCCTTGTTCGCTTTTTTGTTCTAGGCTGAATGCCGCATCACGGATACGTTCAAGCCAAGGGGCACGATCTTCATCATTGAGTGGCTGCCCATTGCCCATTTTGATGATATTAGCTCTCGGGTGGAGATCGTCCCCATCAATTAATTTTAACCCTAAACGGCGGCAAACCTCCGTACCTACGGAAGTTTTTCCTGTGCTAGAGACGCCCATTAAGATAAAACTTTTGCCTTTTGTTTTTTCCATTTTCTTTTCCTTACCGCTAAATTTTATTTCTACTGCGCTAACCATAACAAAAAATTGCAGATTTTAGTTACTGGTAACATTTCATTTTGTGATCATTCTCACAAATTTTTAACAAAAATCGCTATTTTCGTCCTAATCATTTGAACTTTGGTTAGAATTTCCCTAATAATATGCCTATCTATTTTACCTTGCTAGTTAATTTTAATGTTACGGGTAAATTAGCAATCCGTTCTTGGTCGTTGGCTAAGAAATTAATCATCAAATACTAAGGATCTTATATGTTGATTTTCACTTTGATAGCTTCAGTCTTGCTGTTGCTTTTATTAATTATGAAATTCAGAGTTCACGCCTTTGTCGCCTTAATTATCGTGAGCTTGCTCACGGCACTAGCCACCGGCGTGCCATTCAATGAAATTCTGCCAACTTTAACTAAAGGCTTCGGCGGCACATTAGCGTCTGTGGCGTTATTAGTTGGTTTGGGCGCGATGATCGGTCGCTTGCTTGAAATCACTGGCGGCGCAAAAGTGCTTGCTGATACGCTCATCAATAAATTTGGTGAAAAAAAAGCACCTTTCGCTTTAGGGGTCGCCTCTTTATTGTTCGGCTTCCCAATTTTCTTTGATGCAGGATTAGTCGTGATGCTACCAATTATCTTTAGTGTCGCAAAACGCTTTGGCGGTTCAGTATTGCGCTATGCCTTCCCAGCAGCAGGGGCATTTGCTGTAATGCACGCCTTTGTGCCTCCGCACCCTGGCCCTGTTGCTTCAGGCGATTTATTAGGAGCAAATATTGGCTTATTAGTCATCGTTGGTTTAGTCTGTGGTATTCCAACTTGGTACATCGCAAGCTACTTATTTAGCCAATACTTAGGCAAAAAAGTGATGGTAGATTTACCAAAAGCATTCTTAAACGCAAATGCCATCAATGAAACTGCGGTGTTAAATCCACCAAGTTTTGGTAAAGTGTTAACCATTTTATTATTGCCATTAGTGCTAATTTTATGTGATACCGGCTTGAATACCCTTTCTGTCGCAGGCGTGGTTAATGGCTCACAGGCTTGGGTACAAGGCCTACGCTTACTCGGCAAAACCCCTGTGGCATTATTGATTACCTTAATCGTAACCATTTTATTACTAAAAGATCAGCGCAGTAATGAACAAATCGAAAAAATCTGTGATAACGCACTAGGACCAATCTGTTCTATCGTTCTAGTAACGGGCGCAGGTGGTATGTTCGGTGGCGTATTGCGTGCAAGCGGCATTGGTAATGAGCTCTCCGCAATGTTTGCTGATACAGGAATGCCTGTGATTGTGGCGGCCTTCATTATTTCAATGGCATTGCGTGTAGCACAAGGTTCTGCCACCGTGGCACTCACCACCACATCAGCCTTAATTGCGCCAACAGTGGCGGCAACGGTTGGATTAAGCCAATTCGATCTTTGCTTTATCGTGATCGCTATCGCCTCAGGTGCAACGGTATTCTCTCACGTTAATGACAGCGGTTTCTGGTTAGTCAGCCGTTTCCTAGAAATGGACACCAAAACCACATTAAAAACTTGGACAGTGCTAGAAACCCTCATCGGCTTTACCGGATTTGCTTTTGCCTTAGTGGGAAGTATTTTGTTCTAAATAAAGTACGAAAAGAACAGGAATAATCTGCATAGTCTGACGAGACTTCTTCTTACTATGCAGATTAGATAATTATCCAAAATATATTTGTTTTATTATATTTTTAACACCTATTTCTCCTATCAATTAGTTATCCCCTGATAATTTCTTTGCTATTTTATGCAATATTTTTTAGCTCGTAGTATCATTCATATTGATGAAATACTGTAAATGAATAGACTAGCAAATAGAGAAAACAGAAAATTTACGTGATTTGTGGAATGGTGCCAGTGGCCGGACTCGAACCGGCACGCTTTTAAGGGCGGCGGATTTTGAATCCGCTACGTCTACCAATTTCGTCACACTGGCTAAGGAGTTTGAGAAAACAACCTAATGTGTTGTCGATGTGGTGAATTATACGGAGTTGATTTTTGCTTGCAAGTAAAATTTACGAATTTGATGATGAGTGAAGTAATTTTAGTCAATTTTAAAGTGCGGTAAAAATTTTGTGATTTTTCACCGCACTTGATAAGTGAAAATAAAGAAAAACACGTTTATTCGACATAAAAAGCCTATCGTTACAGATAGGCTAATGCGTTATTTTGTCTTATTGTGTTTTTGTTGTTGAGCCATTGTCATTAATTTGAATGGCTTTATCGAACAAGTTCACGCCGCCTTTTACACCGAAATCAAGCGTGGTTACGTTGTAAGCAATGCTGATATTTTCTTGTTCAAAGCGTTTTTTCAGCGCCATAATAGCTTGGCTTTTGGATTCTAAATAGTCTTCATAGGTAACGAAATCCACCCAAAAACGAATGATGAAATCGAAAGTTGAACTACCAATATCGGTGAAGTAGAAGTTGATGTCATTTTTATCGATCACGAAATCCCATTCTTGCATTAAATCTAAGGTAACTTGGCGAACCTTGTCTAAATCATCACCATAAGACACGCCTGTTGATAAAATAACGCGGCGTTTTTTTAGTTTGGAATAGTTAAAAAATTCATCGCTGTAAATCATTTGGTTTGGAATAAGAGCGGTTTCCCCTTCAATGGTGATTAATTCTACGGTCACTAAGCCGATATTCACCACTTTACCAATGGAATTGTTGATGTTTACCCAATCGCCCACTTCAAACGGCTGTTCTGATTTAATCAGCAAGCCAGAAAAGGCATTAGACGCAATATCTTTAAAGGCAAAGCCTGCGATAATCCCTACAATCCCAGCACCCGCTAATAAATGCGTAAGGAATGAAGCAAGGTGCAACACTTCTAAGGCAAGAATAATGCCTAAAAACCAAATAAGAATTTTTACACCGATGGAAATGCCTTTTGCGACACGCAAGTTTTTTGGGAATAATCGGCTATAAATGCGCAACGCTGCTTTACTTAGAATTTTGGCAAGAAAATAGAAGAGCGTGAGCAAAATAACGGCTGAAACGATATTTGGAATAAAGCCAATCAGCCAATCTTTCCATTGAGAAATCGTGTGAGTTACCAAGGTTAATGAATTGTTTTCTGTCATAAAATTTCCTGTCATAAATAATCAAAAGAAAAGCCATTTATAAAAATGGCTCTTTTTTACACCGCACTTGAGTTGCTAGCGTTTGCGCGCCAGTAGCCACCAAGTGATGAGAATAAATAATCCGCTCGGCATTAATGCCCCTGCGATTGGCGGCACATTATAAACTAAACTAAGCGGGCCGAAAATCTCATTGACCACATAAAATAAAAAGCCAAAACAAATTCCTGTGACCATTCTTGCGCCCATCGTTACGCTACGCAATGGGCCAAAGATGAAAGAGAGCGCCAGCAACATCATTACGCCTACGGAAATCGGTTGAAAGATTTTTCGCCAGTAAGTGAGTTCAAAACGCTTAGCGTCTTGCCCTGTTTCTTTCATAAAGGCAATGTAATCTGCTAGCCCTGAAATAGAAAGCGAAGTCGGACGTAAAGACACAATGCCTAATTTATCGGGCGTTAAGGTGGTTTGCCACGCTTCGTTGAGATAATTGGCTGTGCTGATTTTGTCCGCTGAAATGTGTGATTTATTCACTTGCATTAATTGCCAGTTGCCGTCTTTAAATTCTGCTTGATTGGCGTGGCTAACTTGCTCTAGCTGACGCTTGTCATTGAAATGATAAATATAAATATCATTGAGTTTGACGTTATCGGTGATGCGTCTGACATAAATAAAATCATTGCCGTCTTTTGCCCACACGCCATTTTTAACCGAAAGCATTTCACCGCCTGAAATAGCTTTAGCACGCATATCACGGGCAAATTGTTCCGTTTGCGGAATGCCCCATTCGCCAATGATCATCGTCATAATTACCAAAGGAATGGCGGTTTTCATTACTGCAAAACCAATTTTTAAACGTGAAAATCCAGACGCTTGCATTACCACTAATTCACTACGGCTCGCTAAGTTACCAAGGGCGATCAGCGCCCCCAATAAAGCAGCCATCGGGAAGAAAGTTTCAACATCTTTAGGAATGGTTAAAACGGTGAAAAGCCCTGCTTGCAACACATCATAAGTGCCTCGCCCCACATTACGAAATTGTTCCACAAATTTAATGATGGCAGAAAGCCCTACCAAGGTGAGCAAGGTGGCGAAAATCGCCCCTAAAATGGATTTTCCAATATAACGGTCTAATGTATTCATCATTATTTTTATTCCTTAGGCTCGTTTCTTGAAGAGTTGATAGCGAATTTTGTACATAAAGGCACTGTTCCAGCTATTTAGCACAATCCCTAAGGCTAAAAAGGCAACATTCACCAGTGGCATTAACAGGCTGGCATCTAATTTACCTGCCGCACCGGCAGATTTGAATGAGCTTTGCAGTAAAAAGTAAATTAAATACAACAAAAGTGCGGGTAAAATTTTGGCAAATCTTCCTTGACGCGGATTCACTCGGCTCAATGGCACGGCAATTAATGCCATAATTGGCACGGCGAGAATTAAGGTAATGCGCCAATGAAGTTCCGTTTTTCCCGCTGGCGTGGTGCTAGTTAACAGTTGGTTTAACGGCAAGGTTTCCGCATCATCGCTATCATTTTCTGTGGCCTTATAACCTAAATAGGCTTGATATTGCTCAAAATCCGTAATCCGAAAATCGGGCAACATCGCACTGCCTTCAATACGTTGGCTATGGGTAAGATTTAACACCTGATCGCCATTTGGTAAAGCGGTGAGTTCACCTGAGTCCGCCACAATCACAGAAGGTTTTTCATTTTTCTTATTTTGCATTTGAAAAACGTACACCCCTTGAATGGTGTTATTTTGAATTTTATCAATAAACAACACTAAATCGCTGCTATTGGCAGAAATAAATTGCCCAGCCGCCAGCGCCCCCATTGTCGGGTTTGCTTTTGCATCTTTAACAATTTGGCTTTGTTTTTGCAACGCCCAAGGGGATAAAACCAACGCATTGTAAGCGGCCAGTCCCGCCGTGGCTAACGATAAGATTAACGCCACTTTTACCAATAAACTTTGCCCCACACCGCAGGCGCGCATTACCGTAATTTCACTTTCCGCATAAAGGCGACCAAAGGTGAGCAACAACGCAATAAATAAACACAAAGGCAACATTAATTGCGCCATTGTGGGCATTCCTAAGCCTAATAATGAAAACACCAAATCGGCTGGCACTTTACCATTGGCCGCAGAACCGAGTACACGCACAAGTTGTTGGCAGAAAAAAATGAGAAGTAAAATGAACAGAATAGCCGTTTGGCTTTTTAATACTTCTTTGGTTAAATATCTTGTTAAAATCACCGTATTGCCTATGTTATTTTGCTTGCAATTTTTATGGAAGTCGTTTCAAATTGAATGGCGTATAATAACGTATTTTTTAACAGAAGGCAGTAAATTAGTGAGGAACAAATGAAATATACTGTAAAAAACACCGCACTTTCTGCGCTAACCGGTAATGTGATCGTTGGCGTATTTGAAGAAGGAAAACTTTCCCCCGCCGCACAGGCGCTTGATCAATTAAGCCAAGGGGCAATTAGCCAACTTATCAACGCAGGCGATGTGAAAGGCAAGCAAGGCGAAGTGGTTACCTTGCGTTTACCTAGTGCAAATTTAGAACGTATTTTTGTGGTGGGCTGCGGCAAACAAGGGGAACTCAATGTTCGCCAATATAAACAACTCATCAAAAGCGTTATTCAAGCAGTAAAAGCCACCAGTGCGGCACAGGTGCATAACTTTTTAACGGAAGTGCAAATCAACGAACGTGATCTTTATTGGAATGTGAGATTTGCCGTTGAAAGCATTGCAGAAAGTTTTTATCAATTCGATCAATTCAAAAGCAAAAAATCAGATCAGAATACCGCTTTGCAAGAAATGGTGTTTGTCGTTGATTCAGCACAGCAAACAGAAGCAGAAAAAGCGGTTCAACAAGGGCAAGCCATCGCACTTGGTGTACGTTGTGCGAAAGATGTAGCAAATTGCCCGCCAAATGTGTGTAATCCTGCGTATTTAGCAGAACAAGCGAAAGAACTCGCCGAAAAATCACCGCACTTTAAAGTGAACGTGCTTGGAGAAAAAGAAATGGCTGAGCTCGGAATGAATGCCTACCTTGCGGTTTCACAAGGCAGCCAAAACGAAGCGCAACTTTCTATTATTGAATATCGCAATCACCCAAATCCGCAAGCAAAACCTATTGTTTTAGTGGGTAAAGGCTTAACCTTTGACGCAGGTGGTATTTCCTTAAAACCAGCAGATAGTATGGACGAAATGAAATACGATATGGGCGGTGCGGCTTCGGTTTATGGTGTAATGAATGCGTTAGCGGAATTACAACTACCGTTAAATGTGATTGGCGTGCTAGCGGGTTGCGAAAACTTGCCAGACGGCAATGCCTATCGCCCAGGAGATATTTTAACCACAATGAGCGGTTTAACCGTGGAAGTGCTGAATACCGATGCGGAAGGGCGCTTAGTGCTGTGCGATACGCTCACTTATGTAGAACGCTTTGAACCTGAGTTAGTGATTGATATTGCCACGCTAACAGGAGCTTGCGTAGTGGCTCTTGGCCAACACAATAGTGGTTTAATGTCGCCAAATGATCGTCTTGCGGAACAGCTATTAAATGCCGCACAACAAAGCGCGGATAAAGCTTGGCGTTTACCATTAAGCGAAGAATACCAAGAACAACTTAAATCCCCATTTGCCGATCTTGCCAATATCGGCGGCCGCTGGGGCGGCGCAATCACCGCAGGCGAGTTTTTATCCAACTTCACCAAAAACTACACTTGGGCACACTTAGACATCGCCGGCACCGCCTGGCTACAAGGTGCCAACAAAGGCGCAACCGGACGCCCTGTGAATTTACTCACGCAGTTTTTGATCGATCAGGTAAAATAAGCATAAAAAATCCCTCAATTATTTGAGGGATTTTTCTTTTGAACACTACTCCACTTCAATCAAAAATGCTTGATCTTGATCCCTGAGTTCTCCGATCTCAAATAATTCCACACCTTCTTGCTGTGCTAGCGCTGTGACTTGCTCCACCGCTTCAGGTTTTACCGCAATAAGCAAACCCCTGAAGTTTGTGGATCGCACAACACGGCTTTTTGTAGATCATTCATACCAGAAATTTTGTGGCCGTAACTCTCAAAATTTCGTCCTGTGCCACCAGGTACGCAGCCTTTTTCAATATAGCGGATCACACCGTCTAGGGTTTTGATTTTATCAAAATACACTTTTGCCTTGAGCTGTGAGCCCTCGCAAATCTCACTTAAATGGCCAAGCAAGCCAAAGCCAGTTACATCTGTCATTGCGGTGATGCCGTCTAATTCCGCAAATTTCGCGCCAATTTTGTTCATTTGGCACATTGTTGCGGTGGCAAGGCCTTTGTGTTCAGGTTTAAGTTTGCCTTTTTTCTCCGCCGTAGTTAAAACGCCAATACCAAGCGGTTTGGTGAGATAAAGTTTGCAACCAGCTTGCGCGGAAGCGTTCTTTTTCACTTTGTCGGTAGAAATCACACCTGTTACGGCTAAGCCAAAAATCGGTTCTGGGGCATCAATAGAATGGCCGCCTGCTAAGGCGATGCCTGCTTGTTGGCACGCAAAACGCCCGCCGTCCACAATACGTTGCGCCACGCTAGGTGGAAGTAATTTGATTGGGAAACCTAAAATCGCAATGGCCATAATTGGTTTACCGCCCATTGCGAAAATATCACTAATGGCATTGGTGGCGGCAATGCGTCCAAAATCAAAGGGATCATCTACGATCGGCATAAAGAAATCTGTGGTGCTGATAATGCCTACCCCATTGCCAATATCATAAACCGCTGCGTCATCTTTGGTTTCATTGCCCACCAATAAATTAGGATCGACAAATTTTTCCATTTCAGAATGTAAAATAGTTTCCAGCACTTTCGGCGAAATTTTACAACCGCACCCTGCGCCGTGGCTATATTGCGTTAAGCGAATAGTTTCTGCCACGGTTTGATCTAGGGCATTTTGAACATCGGTGAGATTGGTTTGTTTTGATTTAGTTTCTTTTAACATAGCTTCCTCGCTTTACCATCAACTGATGAGTGAATGTTTTCATTATACGCTGATTTTAGGGGTTGTTGATCATTCATTTTACATTTGAGCTAGAGCCTATTTTTTTTATGAGAATAAAGCGAATGTAGTGAAATTTAGTTATTTTAAATGAGCTATTCTCAGTCTAGTTATTACGAAAAATAGCACTAGCCCTTCGGGTTATGTTTAAAATTAGCGCACTCTTTGTTGCTGTTCTCACCAAGAGAACCACTCTTAGTTTCGAACCGCGCCGCGATTGCACTAATTTTAAACGATAACTCAAATGTAAAATGAATGATCAACAGCCCCTAAGTGCGGTGATTTTTTGTGAAATTTTTACTAGAATAACGGATTATTATTTTTCCCTTTTATGTAGCTAAATAGACGAAAATGAATAGACGAAAACGCCCCACCCTACAAATGATTGCCGATCATCTTGGTTTAACCAAAATGACCATTAGCCGTTATTTACGCAATCCTGATTCCGTTGCGCCAGAAACGCAGCACAAAATCGCAGCCGCAATTGAACAATTTGGCTATATCCCTAACCGAGCGCCTGATATTTTATCTAACGCCAAAAGTTTGGCCATTGGCGTGTTATTGCCCTCTCTCACTAACCAAGTTTTCGCGGAAGTGTTGAAAGGTATTGAATTAATTACGGATAAAGCTGGCTATCAAACGATGGTGGCGCACTATGGATATAGCGTAGAAAAAGAAGAACAACGCATTGAAAGCCTGCTTTCTTATAATGTGGACGGTTTAATTTTATCGGAAAATCACCATAGCCCACGCACCTTAAAAATGCTCGAAGTCGCCAATATTCCTGTGATTGAAATTATGGACAGCAGCGAAATGGGCATTCAGCAAGTGGTGGGCTTTGATAATGTGGCGGCGGCACAATCTATGGTGGAAACAATGATTCATTACGGGCATAAAAATATCCTTTATTTCACTGCGCGAATGGACAAGCGTACCAAACTGAAAATGCAAGGTTATGAAAATGCAATGAAAAAACACGGCTTAACACCACATAGCCTGATTACTTCTGAACCCTCTTCTTTCACTTTAGGGGCAAATTTACTACGCCAAGCCTTAAGCCAATACCCTGAAACCAACGGCATTTTTTGTACCAATGATGACTTAGCTATTGGCGCGTTGTTTGAATGCCAGCGATTAGGAATCAAAATTCCACAAGAGATCGCCATTGCAGGTTTCCACGGCCACGATGTGGGGCAATCAATGACACCACAACTTGCCACCGTGATCACGCCAAGATTAGAGATTGGCAAAATTGCAGCGCAAGAATTACTCAATCGCTTACAAGGTATTCCAATGAAAAGCCACATTATCAATTTGGGTTATGAAATTCATTTGGGGCAAAGTGTTAAACCTTAATCACTATTCTTAATCGTTATTCCACGCCATTAAAAAAGGCATCTCAAGATGCCCTTTCTTTTTTAATCGCTAACTAAAATTAGCCATTCACAAATTTTTCGCCAAGCTCAATATCTGCACGCAAGGTTGGTAACATATCTTCTAAGGCTTTTTGCTCAAAAGCGCTTAATTCGCCAATTGGCAGAATTTCTTCTACCCCATCTTTACCCAAACGAACAGGCTGTGCGAAGAAACGTGCATATTTGCCATCACCTTCTACATAGCTACATTCCACCACAGTTTGGCCACTCAAGCCTTTCACTAAAGAGCGGGCAAAACGTGCTGCGGCTTGAGCCATAGAAAGGGTTGCTGAACCGCCGCCAGCTTTGGCTTCCACCACTTCCGTACCTGCGTTTTGGATACGTTTGGTAAGCGGTGCGATTTCTTCCTCTTTCCATTGTGCATATTGCACTTGAGAGAGTAAAGGTAAAATGGTTACGCCTGAATGCCCACCAATAACTGGCACAGCGGTGCGTGAAACATCAAGATCTTTTAACTCTGCAACAAAGGTTTCTGAACGGATCACATCTAATGTTGTTACACCAAATAGTTTGCGTTTGTCATACACACCCGCTTTTTTCAACACTTCTGCGGCAATGGCAACAGTGGTATTAACAGGATTGGTGATAATACCAATACAGGCTTTCGGGCAAACTTGCGCCACTTTTTCAACAAGATTACGCACAATTCCTGCATTAATATTGAATAAATCAGAACGATCCATACCCGGTTTACGCGCGACACCTGCTGAAATTAACACCACATCTGCGCCTTGCAACGCTGGTGTTGGATCTTCACCAGAAAAACCCTGCACTTTGACTGCGGTTGGAATGTGGCTCACGTCCACCGCAACCCCCGGAGTTACAGGGGCAATATCATAAAGTGATAATTCTGAACCAGCAGGTAACTGTAACTTCAACAATAAGGCTAATGCTTGCCCAATACCGCCTGCGGCACCTAAAACTGCAACTTTCATTTGATACTCCTATTTTGGGTTATAAATCAATTTGTTTTGATTTTAGACTTATCACTAAGCAAATTCAAACAGAGAAATTCAATAGTGAGATCTAATTCAAATTTTTAAAAAATTTATTTTAAAATTGTTGCATTTCCTTTCTATTATGACTTTTAAAACTTGCTAAAAATTGAATTTTTATGCACAATTCTTGCTAATATTTTCAACTCTAGCTTAAAAATCAATCCTAAATACAATGAAAACAGAAAAACCTGATAATTTAACGACAGCGTTTAAAGAACTTTTAGCACAAGAGCGTTTTGGTTCACAAGGGGAAATTGTAAACTCCTTGCAACAGCTTGGTTTTAGTAATATTAATCAATCTAAAGTTTCCCGAATGCTCACTAAATTTGGTGCCGTTCGCACACGTAACAGCCGAATGGAGATGGTCTATTGTTTACCCGCGGAATTAAGCGTGCCAACCTCTAGCAGTCCATTAAAAAATTTAGTGTTAGACATAGACCATAACGACTTTTTAATCGTAGTAAAAACCAGTCCCGGTGCAGCACAACTTATCGCGCGCTTATTAGATTCGGTAGGCAAAGCAGATGGTATTCTTGGCACAATCGCAGGGGACGACACCATTTTTATCACGCCAACTTCAGGCACAACAATTTTAGATTTAATGCAACGTGTGCAAGAATTATTTGAAACTAGCCTATAATGAACATTTTACTCACCGGCGGCACAGGGCTGATTGGTTCAGCTCTTCTCCCACAACTGCTCACCAAACAACATCGCATTTGCCTTTTAACACGTAACGTTCAGCCTGAGCGTTTTCCAAGCGAAATAAGCCAAATACAACAACAAATACAACAAATTGATAATCTTGCCTCATTGAAGAATCTCGATGAGTTTGATGCGGTGATTAATTTAGCTGGCGAACCGATTTTCGCGCATCGCTGGACAGCCAAACAAAAAGCTAAACTTTTTGCTAGCCGAGTAAATTTAACGCAAAATTTGACCGCACTTATTAATCAAAGTGAGAACCCACCGCACACCTTTATCTCAGGCTCTGCCACAGGTTTCTATGGTGATCACCAAGATCATTGGATTGATGAAAGCACTCCCGCTGACACAGCATTTCCTGCACAACTTTGCCAACAGTGGGAAGCCGCGGCAATGCAAGCCAACACCCGCGTTTGCTTATTACGCACCGCAATGGTGATGAGTCCAAATGGCGGTGCATTAAGTAAAATGTTGCCGTTATATCGTTTAGGATTAGGTGGAAAACTCGGCAGTGGTAAACAATATTGGGCTTGGATTAGCTTGCAAGATATGATCGCAGGGATTTTATTTTTATTGGAAAACCCACAATGCAAAGGTGCGTTCAATCTTACTGCCCCACAGCCCATCACCAATCAAGATTTCAACCAGCAGTTAGGCAATTTCCTTAAACGTCCTCATTTCGCCAATGTGCCAGCCTTTATATTACGTTGGGTTTTAGGTGATCGCTCACAATTATTATTAGACAGCCAACGCATTAAGTCAGCACGCCTAATTGAAGCAGGATTTGAATTTCAAGTGGAAAGTTTTTCGGCGTTCTTAGAAAAAAATTTAAGAAGATAAAAGGGGATATTTTCGGCGAGAATGAATAACCGTAATAATCTCAACACGATCGTCATATTCACGATAAACAATACGGTAATGGCGACAAAAAACTTGTCTTCGCCCATTTCCAATTTGTTTTCCACTTTTGGGAATGCGTGAAAGCAACTCAAAGGTACGGAAAAATTCTGTTTGTAATTTTTTTACACTTTTTACTGATCCCGTGTAATCAGCTACACTATCAAAAATCTCCTGAATATTTGACATTGCAGAAGGAGAAATCCGCATAGGCTTAACTGGCATACTCCAAAAGCTCCTCGCGTTCTAACATTTCTAATTCTAACGCTTTTCGTTTTAGCAATTCATCAGTATGCTTTTTCCATTCTTCAAGGCTCATATATTCACCGCGCGCCAAAGCAGCCTCGCCCTCGGCAATGCGCTCTGCCAAAAACTCATCATAACCAGCTTCTTTTAACATTTTCTTTTCCTCTATTGAATAGATAAAATACAATGTAAGCCTACGCCATAATCATTGTAAATTCAACATCTACCTAAAATTTTCTATTGTTATCCCTGCCAGAAACTAGGATAATAGCAAGCTAGATTTTTTCTGACAACTTGGCTTTCGAGCATATAAAAATCATAACAAGGTAATGAAAGCAAGGGTAATAAACTAATGACTGACTATATTTTATTAATTATTAGCACCGCACTTATCAATAACTTTGTCCTAGTGAAATTCCTAGGGCTTTGTCCTTTTATGGGGGTATCGAAAAAAATCGAAACTGCCATTGGAATGGGACTTGCCACAATGTTTGTGCTAACCGTTGCTTCCCTTTGCTCCTATTTGATTGATCGCTATTTGCTCACGCCATTTAATGGCAATTTTTTACGCACCTTAGTGTTTATTTTAGTGATCGCCGTGGTGGTGCAATTTACCGAAATGGTAATTCATAAAACCAGCCCAACCCTTTATCGTTTACTCGGTGTATTTTTGCCACTGATTACCACCAACTGTGCAGTGTTAGGCGTGGCCTTATTAAACGTCAATTTAGCCCATAATTTAACCCAATCTGTGATTTACGGTTTTGGGGCTTCCCTTGGTTTTTCCCTTGTTTTAGTGCTATTTGCCGCCCTGCGTGAACGCCTTGCCGCCGCCGATGTGCCAATGCCTTTCCGTGGTGCGTCTATCGCCTTAATCACCGCAGGATTAATGTCCCTTGCCTTTATGGGCTTTGCTGGCATAGTGAGAGTGTAAAATGACAACCTTATATTATGTTCTTCTCGCTATTAGCGTACTTGCTTTGATTTTTGGTGCGATTTTAGGCTTAGCTTCCATCAAATTAAAAGTACAAGCCGATCCTATCGTAGAAAAAATTGATGCCCTACTACCGCAAAGCCAATGCGGACAATGCGGTTACCCCGGTTGTAAGCCTTATGCCGAAGCCATTGCACAAGGCGATGTGATTACCAAATGCGTTCCCGGTGGTCAACCACTTGTCGTTAAAATCGCCGATCTATTAGGCGTGGACGTGCCTGCAACGGATTTTGATGAAGAAGATAATGCGCCAAAAGTGGCATTTATCCACGAAGATATGTGTATTGGTTGCACCAAATGTATTCAGGCCTGCCCTGTTGATGCCATTATTGGCACAAATAAAGCAATGCACACGGTAATTCCTGATCTTTGCACAGGCTGCGAACTCTGCGTTGCCCCTTGCCCAACAGATTGCATTTCAATGATAAAAATAGAACAAGACATTGATCATTGGGATTGGAAATTCGATCCCAGCTTAACCATTCCCGTGGTAGAGATTACTGCAAGCAGCACGGATAATCAGGGAGCGGAAAAATAATGGCTGATGTATTAACCAATTTTAATTCCGGTAAATTATGGGATTTCTCTGGTGGCATTCATCCACCTGAAATGAAATCTCAATCAAATCACACACCTATTCGCCCAGCGGATCTGGTGGAAACCTACTATGTTCCGGTTAAACAGCACGCTGGTAATGCTGGAAATCTGCTAGTGAACGTTGGGGATAAAGTGCTAAAAGGTCAGCCATTAACGCAGGGGGAAGGCTTACGCAATTTGCCTGTCCACGCGCCAACTTCAGGCATTATCACGGCAATTGCGCCTTATATTGCCGCTCACCCCTCTGGTTTACCTGAACTAACCATTCAAATTCAGGCAGACGGTAAAGATGAATGGCGTAAACAGCACCCGATTGAGGATTTCCTGAGCCAAACACCAGAACAGCTTATCGAAAAAATTTATCACGCCGGCATTGCTGGCTTAGGCGGTGCGGTATTCCCAACTGCGGCTAAAATTCAATCGGCAGAAAATAAAGTAAAACTGCTGATTATCAATGGTGCAGAATGTGAACCTTACATCACCTGTGATGATCGCTTAATGCAAGATCGTCCGAAAGAGATCATCGAAGGAATACGCATCTTACGCTATATTTTACGCCCTGAAAAAGTGGTTATTGCCATTGAGGACAACAAACCCAAGGCGGTGAAAGCCCTTAAACACGCCTTAAAAGGGGCTAATGATATTGAGATTCGCGTGATTCCCACCAAATATCCTTCAGGTGCGGCAAAACAGCTTATCCAAGTGCTAACAGGCATTGAAGTACCGAGCGGTCAACGTTCTTCCAGCATTGGCGTGCTAATGCACAATGTCGGCACGGCGTTTGCGATCAAAAGAGCGGTAATCAATGACGAACCGTTAATTGAACGCGTGGTTACGCTGACAGGTGATAAAATCCCACACAAAGGCAATCTTTTGGTTCGCTTTGGCATGCCGATTTCCGCCCTGTTGCAGCAAGTGGGTTATCAATATGACGCACGTTTCCCCGTGTTTATGGGGGGGCCAATGATGGGCTTTATTTTGCCCAATCTCAACGCACCTGTAACAAAAGTCACTAACTGTTTGCTTGCCCCTGATCATTTTGAGTATGCTGAACCCGAGCCTGAGCAAGCCTGCATTCGCTGCTCTGCTTGCTCAGACGCTTGCCCTGTGCATTTAATGCCGCAGCAGCTATATTGGTTCGCGCGCAGTGAAGATCACCAAAAATCCGAACAATATGCCCTGCAAGATTGCATTGAATGTGGCTTATGCGCTTATGTTTGCCCGAGCCACATTCCGCTTATTCAATATTTCCGTCAAGAAAAAGCAAAAATTTGGGAAATCAAAGAACAAGCGCAAAAATCCCACGAAGCGAAATTACGTTTCGAGGCACGCCAAGCGCGTTTAGAAAAAGAAGAACAAGCCCGCAAAGCGCGTACCCAACGTGCCGCTGAAGCTCGCCGTGAAGAAATCGCCAAACAGAAAGGCGTTGATCCTGTTCAAGCCGCATTAGAACGTTTAAAAGCGAAAAAACAAAGCGACAGCGAAAGCCTAAATGTAAAAACTTTTGTGGACGAGAAAGGCCAGCTGCAACCAGATAATTCCGACATTATGGCACAACGCAAAGCACGCCGCTTAGCTCGCCAACAAGCTGAACAAGAAAATGCAACGTCCGCAGATCAACCGCAAGAAAACTCAGCGCAAAATACTGGGCAAAATCGCACCGCACTTGATGCAAATCCCGATCCTAAGAAAGCTGCTATCGCAGCCGCACTTGCTCGAGCGAAATCCAAAAAACAAGCTCAGAACGGCACAGTTCAACCTGCAAGTTCAGCAGAAAAACCTGTTGAAAATCAAGGTGTAGCCGAACAAGCTCAAAGCCAAAGTGCGGCTGAAAAAACACAAGAAAAAACGCAAGAAAACTCCACCGCACTTGATCCGAAAAAAGCGGCAATCGCTGCAGCCATTGCACGAGCAAAAGCAAAAAAACAAGCTCAGAACAGCACGGTTCAATCTGCAAATTCCGCAGAGAAGCGCGTGGAAAATCAAGGTGTAGCCGAACAAGCTCAAAACCAAAGTGCGGTCGAAAAAACAAAAGAAAAAACGCAAGAAAACTCCACCGCGCTTGATCCGAAAAAAGCCGCAATCGCTGCGGCCATTGCACGAGCGAAAGCGAAAAAACAAGCTCAGAACGATACAGTTCAATCTTCAGGCTCAGCTGAGAATAGTGTGGAAAATCAAGGTTTAGCCGAACAAGTGGAAAACCAAAGTGCGGTCGAAAAAACACAAGAAAAAACGCAAGAAAATTCTACCGCGCTTGATCCGAAAAAAGCCGCAATCGCTGCGGCCATTGCTCGAGCGAAAGCCAAAAAGCAAGCTCAGAATGGTACGGAACAACCTGTAATCCCAGCGGAAAAGAGTGTGGAAAATCAAGGGGTAGCCGAACAAGCAGAAACCCAAAGTGCGGCTGAAAAAACAAAAGAAAAAACGCAAGAAAATTCCACCGCGCTTGATCCGAAAAAAGCCGCTATTGCTGCAGCCATTGCTCGAGCAAAAGCCAAAAAGCAAGCTCAGAACGATACAGCTCAATCTGCAAATTCCGCAGAGAAAAATGTGGAAAATCAAAGTTTAGCCGAACAAGTGGAAACCCAAAGTGCGGTCGAAAAAACAAAAGAAAAAACGCCAGAAAATTCCACCGCACTTGATCCGAAAAAAGCGGCTATTGCTGCAGCGATTGCACGGGCAAAAGCGAAGAAACAAGCAAAAGAAAATCGATCCCAAGAAAAAGAATAAGGTTTAGCAATGTTTAAAATGATGAGTTCGCCACACACCCACTCGGGCAAATTGACTGCTCGTATTATGCTGTGGGTTGCGTTGGCAATGTTGCCTGCATTGGGCGCACAAGTTTATTATTTTGGTTTTGGTGTGTTAATTCAAAGCCTGCTCGCCATTTCCCTTGCGTTAGTGTTGGAATTTATGGTTACGCGCTTACGCAAAAAGCCAAACCTGTTTTATATCAGTGATTTCAGCGTGGTGCTAACGGCATTAATGCTCGCAATGGCGATCCCACCTTACGCACCTTATTGGGTGATTTTGATCGGGACATTCTGCGCGGTCATTTTAGGCAAGCACGTTTACGGTGGCTTGGGGCAAAATCTGTTTAACCCTGCAATGGTGGGGTATGTGGTGTTGCTCATTTCTTTCCCTGTGCAAATGACGGCTTGGCTGCCGCCCGTGGCGTTATTAAATGAGCCACCTAGCTTGCAAGATGCTTATCAGCTGATTTTCCACGGCATTACTACGGACGGCTTCAGCCTGCATCAATTAGCCAATTCCATTGATGGGATTACCCAAGCCACACCATTGGATTCCGTCAAAACCGCAAGCAAAATTAATATGGCGATAAGCGAAATTAATCAATCCCCTATTTTTGTCGAAGTAATGCCTTTTGAGAGTGAACTCAATCTTGGTTTAGGTTGGGCGCAAATCAATCTTTTCTTTTTACTTGGCGGTGTTTTCCTAATTTGGAAGAAAATTATTCATTGGCAAATTCCTACCGCCTTTTTAGCCACAATGTTACTGGTAAGCGGTATTCACTGGCTTACTTCTTCTTATGCACCAAGCCCTTTATGGCAGTGGTTTAGTGGAGCAACAATGTTCGGCGCATTTTATATTGCCACCGACCCTGTCACATCTTCAATCACGCCAAAAGGAAAACTGATTTTCGGTGCGATTGTGGGCTTGCTTGTGTGCCTAATTCGCTTTAATGGCAACTACCCTGATGGCGTGGCATTTGCTGTGTTACTGGCAAATATTTGTGTGCCACTGATTGATCACTACACTCGCCCGCGCGTGGCTGGATACAAAAGGAAATAAGCAATGCAAACGGTAAAAATTAGTACCCGTTATGGCGTGATCTTGGGCATTATTGCGTTAATTTGCACCGCACTTTCTACCGCTGTGTATTTCTTAACGAAAGCCCCT
Source organism: Avibacterium volantium (assembly GCF_900635775.1). Taxonomy (NCBI): domain Bacteria; kingdom Pseudomonadati; phylum Pseudomonadota; class Gammaproteobacteria; order Pasteurellales; family Pasteurellaceae; genus Avibacterium; species Avibacterium volantium. The sequence continues at coordinate 1,573,957 of NZ_LR134167.1, forward strand.
ATTGAGCAAGCCATCGCCAAACAACAAGCGGAATTACTTGCGCAAATTATTCCACCGCAAAGTTACGATAATGATTTGCTCGCCAGTTGCTCTCAGCCTGATTTTGCTGAAGCCAAAACCTTACGCATTGAGAAAATTTGTATCGCAGAGAAAAATCATCAGCCTGTGGCTTATGCTTATGAAACCATTGCGCCAGATGGCTATTCAGGCAATATTCGCTTTCTGGTAGGGATTACACCACAGGGCGAAGTGCTAGGTTTGCGCGTGCTTGAACACAAAGAAACCCCGGGCTTAGGTGATAAAATTGAACTGCGTATTTCTGATTGGGTGCAGGGCTTTAATCAACAAAAAATCAGTGCTGATAATCTCAATGATTGGGCGGTAAAAAAAGATGGCGGTAAATTCGATCAATTTACTGGCGCAACCATTACACCGCGCGCTATCGTCAATCAAACCAAGCGTTCAGCCTTGCCATTATTGCAACAAATGAATAATAACGCGGTGAAACAGGAGCAAAACTAATGCAAGAAAATCACGAAAAAAACCACCGCACTTTAGAGCATACATCAGAAACTGCAATGGATTTGGCCTCCATTGAACCACAACAACCGCAACAAAGCGTGCCAACTGGGCTAAAAAGCCAATGGAGCGAATTATTTAAACAAGGTTTTTGGCATAATAACCCCGCTCTTGTGCAACTGTTGGGACTTTGTCCGCTACTTGCGGTGTCTAGCTCGGCAACCAACGCCCTTGGTTTGGGCATTGCCACTATTGCGGTATTAATCTGTACCAATGTGGTGGTTTCGTTGTTCCGCAAGCATATTCCGCACGCCATTCGTATTCCTATTTATGTGATGATTATCGCCACCACGGTAACTATTGTGCAGCTGATTATGAATGCCTACACTTATACGCTTTATCAATCCTTAGGGATCTTCATTCCTTTGATTGTAACAAACTGTATTGTCATTGGCCGCGCGGAAGCCTTTGCGTCAAAAAATGGCGTATTGCTTTCGCTCTTTGATGGCTTTGCTATGGGCGTGGGAATGGCATTCAGCTTGTTTGTGCTAGGCGCAATTCGTGAAGTGTTAGGCACGGGCAAACTGTTTATGGGAATGGAAAACCTGCTCGGCAACTGGGCAACGGCGTTACATTTAAACCTTTTTGAGCTAAACAGTAGCTTTTTGCTCGCTATTCTCCCCCCAGGGGCATTCCTTGGTTTAGGGCTAATTTTGGCGATGAAAAACTTAATTGATAATAAAAAACAATAAACACAATGAATAAACAAAAACGCATTGAAATCTTAACTCGACTGCGGGATCAAAATCCCCACCCCACAACAGAATTAAATTATAATTCGCCCTTTGAATTATTGATTGCGGTGATTTTGTCTGCGCAAGCCACAGATAAAGGGGTGAATAAAGCCACGGCGAAACTGTTCCCTGTAGCGAACACTCCACAAGCGATTTTAGATCTGGGGTTAGACGGCTTAAAGAGCTATATCAAAACCATTGGGCTATTTAATAGCAAAGCGGAAAATATTATTAAAACCTGCCGTGATCTGATTGAAAAACACAATGGCGAAATTCCCCAAACCCGTGAAGAACTTGAAGCCTTAGCAGGGGTTGGGCGCAAAACCGCGAATGTGGTGTTAAATACCGCCTTTGGTCAGCCGACTATTGCGGTGGATACGCATATTTTCCGCGTCTGCAATCGCACCAACTTTGCCCCCGGTAAAACCGTGTTGCAAGTGGAAGAAAAATTACTCAAGGTTGTGCCAGCAGAATTTAAAGTCGATGTGCATCATTGGCTCATTTTGCACGGACGTTACACCTGCATTGCGCGCAAGCCACGTTGCGGTTCTTGTATTATTGAAGATCTTTGTGAATACAAAGACAAAACTGAAAATTAAGGTAGTTTATGAAAACAAAAAAATCTGAACGACAAACTTGGTCAAGCCGATTAACCTATATTATGACTGTCGCTGGCGCAACCGTAGGGTTTGGTGCAACGTGGCGTTTCCCTTATTTAGTGGGAGAAAACGGTGGCGGTGCATACGTTTTATTATTCTGCATTGCGATGATCGTCATCGGTATTCCAATGATCTTAGTGGAAAACGTGATTGGTCGCCGCTTGCGTGTAAATTCGATTGATGCCTTTGAAGATAAACTCACCGCCAAACCCCACTCAAAATATTGGAAAATCATTGGTTATATGGGCTTGCTCGGTGCGTTCGGCATTATGGCTTATTATATGGTGCTTGGCGGCTGGGTGATGAATTATATTATCAGCCTGATTTCTGGCAGTCTGGATATTTCTAGCACCATCAGCAAAGACTATGCCAAAACCTTCTATGAACAAAGCATCAGTAATAGTCCGCTCCAAATCGCCCTGTACACCTTTATTTTTGTGGCCATCAACTATGTGATTTTAGCTAAAGGGATTATCGGGGGTATTGAGCGTTCGGTGAAATATTTAATGCCATTGCTGTTTGTGTTTTTAATTGGAATGGTGATCCGCAACATCACTTTACCCGGTGCGGCGGAAGGGATTATTTATTATCTCAAACCTGATTTTTCTAAAATTACACCACAGTTATTTATTATGGTGCTAGGCCAAGTTTTCTTTGCTCTGAGTTTAGGTTTTGGTGTGCTAATCACCCTTTCAAGCTACCTCAGCAAGGAAGAAAACTTAGTGCAAACCGCTGTAATCACAGGGTTTACCAATACCGTTATTGCGGTTTTAGCGGGCTTTATGATTTTTCCGTCTTTATTCAGCTTTGGCATTGAGCCGAACGCAGGCCCAACACTGGTTTTCCAAAGTTTGCCAATTGTATTCTCACATATGTGGGCAGGACGAATTTTCGCCATTATCTTCTTTAGTTTATTGCTGATTGCAGCGCTCACTACTTCTATCACGATTTATGAAGTCATTATCACCGCACTTCAAGAAAAGCTCAGAATGCGCCGTGGAAAAGCCATTGCTTTAACCCTTGGCGGCATTTTCTTGCTCGGTAATATTCCTTCTATTTTGAGCGATAACTTACTGAAAGATTACACCTTCTTCGGCAAAAGCATTTTCGACGCCTTTGATTATGTGAGCGGAAATATTCTCTTTTTACTCACCGCACTTGGCTGCGCCATTTTCGTGGGCTTTGTGCTTAAAGACGAAGCTAAAAAAGAACTTTCCAATAAACCAAATTCCACTTTCACAAAAATTTGGTTTAATTATGTGAAATATGTCGTGCCATTGATTATTTTGGTGATTTTTGTGAGTAATTTAATTTAACCTGTTTTCCTATAAAAATAAGGAGCTGATTTTTTTCAGCCCCTTATTTTTTCACTATGTGCTAAATTAATGGCTTTCTAATCCATTGCGAATTAGCGTTTCAAACGCATCATAAGCCACCAAAAAGGCATCGTGGCCGTAATCGGAAGGGAATTCGTGATAGCTCAAATCAACGCCAGCTTGTTCAAGCATTGCTTTACTTTTTCTCACGTCCACGGCTTTGAAAAGCTGATCATTAGTCACCCCAATTAAAGTATAACGTGCCTTAATACGCGACAATGCCTGCTCTGTACTTTCATAACCCAACGCAGGATCGTACAAATCCAATGCGCGCAGCAAATGCAAATAGCTGTTAGCATCAAAACGGTCGAGAAATTTTTGCCCTTGATAACTGAGATAGGATTCCACCTGGAAATAATCGCCCCAATACTGCCCTTCTACTTTCGTGGCGCGTCCAAAGGCTTTGGCTAGCTGAATATCGGTGCGATAAGTCAGCATTCCTAACATTCGCGCAATTGCTAGCCCTTGCGAGGGCGGTTCACCGTCATAATAATCGCCATTATTAAAATTAGGATCGGTGATAATGGCTTGGCGCATAACGTGATTAAACCCAATGGCTTCTGCACTAAAATAAAGAGAAGAGCAAAGATTGACGATATTATCCATAAAATCTGGATAATCAATTGCCCATTGAGTGGCTTGCATTCCGCCGAACGAACCACCAACAATGCCTTTTAAATGGGGAATTTCAAGATAATCGATCAGGGCTTTTTGCACCTTGACAATATCCTGCACAAGGATATGCGGAAACTGGCTGCCATAAGGCTTTTGTGTCTGTGGATTGATTGATGCAGGTCCTGTTGTGCCTTTGCAGCCACCTAGCACGTTAGAGCAAATGAAAAAATATTTTGACGTATCTAACGCCAAGCCCTCTCCCATAAAATTTTGCCACCAACCTGCTTGATTAGGATCATCATTATAGGGTTCAGCATCGCCGGTTAAGGCGTGACAAATCAGTACCGCATTGCTTTTATCCGCATTCAATTTGCCATAGGTTTGGTAGGCAACATCAATATGCCCAAGTTCCCCACCTAAGGTAAGTTTGAGCGGTGTTTGTGTAAAGAGTGTTGCTGTTTGTACTGCCATTTCCTATCCATTACTTCATTGATGCGATCTTGCCAAGGTAGGCTACATAAACTACCCTTAGCCCTATACCTTGTCAAGAAATTTTAGACGTCTAAACTTCTAGACGTATTTTAGAATAAATTTACTTGAATTTACTAGTATTTTTTATTATTTTGATGCTCAAGATGTAAAAAAATATGAATTTTATGCTGAAATCCTTTTTCCGTTACCTTTTTTCTTTTCGGTGGTTTAACGCTCTGCCTCGAAAATTTCTACGGTATTGCCTATTCCTCATTTTTCTTTGCGGACTATTGCTTGTGCTTGTTGATCAAGCGATTGGCTTTTACGTTCGCCAAGGTATTTATACGGATATAAAAAAACTGCCCTATCGTCCTTATGGCTTAGTGCTAGGCACGTCAAAATATTTCAGCAAAAATACGCCAAATTTGTTCTATTCTTATCGACTATTAGCCGCGAATAACCTATTTAAAGAACGGAAAGTGGATTATTTATTGCTTAGCGGAGATAACCGCACGGTGGAATATAACGAACCACGCACTATGTTCAAAGATTTGAAGAAAATGGGCGTGCCAGAAGAATTTATGTATTTGGACTATGCAGGGTTTCGTACCTTAGATTCCGTGATCCGCGCTGATCAAGTGTTTAAAGCCCATTCTATCACCATCATTACACAGCGTTTTCATTGTGAACGGGCTTTATTCATTGCCAAATATCATAATATTGACGCAATCTGCTTTGCGGCGGAATACCCAAGTGGCTATACCTTTGTGCGCTTCCGTGAGTTTTTTGCTCGTTTACAGGCGGTATTGGATCTTCTTGTGGAAAAAGAACCGCACTTTTTAGGCAAGCCAGAACCGCTACCGCCACCGCCTTTCTCCGATTAACAATGATAAACCAAATCGCGCAATACCTTTGTTGGTTCAGGTAAGCTTTCTGATTTATGGTTAAGCCGTTCTAGCACTAAATCAAGCAATTTATCGGCAATTTTCTTGTGATCTTGCACCGCACATAGGGTTTTATTGCCCAACAATTCTAACATTTCGTGATCCCCAAAAGTGGCAATCACTAATTGCTGTGGAATCCCTTTATGCTGTCTTAGTAGCACTTGGAATATACCCTGTAACAATGTCAAAGACGTAACAAATAACGCATCTGGCAACGAATTTGTTACAAGCCATTGTTCAAAAGTTTGCGCTGCAGAATCACGGTGGAATTGGTCACTATAAAGAAATTCTACCGCATTTTCTGACCGCTCTTTTAATGCCTGACGAAATCCCAATTCACGCTCTTTACTGGTTGGCAATTCAGGTAACGCGCCCAAAAAGAGTACATTGTTAAAAGATTGCTGTTTAAACAAATCTTGCGCCAAACGATAAGCATCATTTCTATCATCAGAGAGCACATTGATCACATTATCGCCACTTATCTTACGGTCAAAACCAAAAACTGGCACTTTACTTTGCTGATAAAACAAATTGTCCGCTGGCAAGGAAGTTGAAACAATCAGCGCATCAATTTTGCGTTGGAAAAGGTGCTTGGCACAAACCATCTCATTATTTGGATTATCGTTAGAACAGGCAATCAACAGCTGATAGCCTTTTTCACGAAACTTTTGTTCAAGCTGATGAGCAATTCTCGCATAGCTCATATTTTCAAAATCAGGAATAATCAACCCAATGGTATTGGTTTTCCCTGCCCTCAACCCAGCCGCCATTGCGTTAGGTTTGAAATCATATTCCTTGATTAGCGATTGTACCTTTTCAATGGTTTTATCGCTTACTCGATACTGTTTTGCTTTGCCATTTACCACATAACTTACTGTTGTTCTGGAAACCCCAGCAAGTTTAGCTAGCTCGTCTAATTTCACATTAACTCCTTTTAATATGCCATTTCAATTTTAAAGTACGGTGAATTATAACACCAAATTTTCAGTCATTTTTATGCGAAAATTCTCGAAATTTGATCTATCTCGCAAAAAATCACCTCATCTGCTGAGCATAAAAAAGACTGAATTTTTTCAATTCAGCCTTTTCTCTATAAAAATCAAATTAGCTGTTGGCACGACGGCGGGCAATCACCGCATTTGAAAGTTGCTCCAGCACCAATTCTGAGTCTTCCCAGCCGATACAAGCATCAGTGATACTTTGTCCGTAAACTAATTCCTTGCCTTCTACTAGATCTTGTCTGCCTTCCACTAAATGGCTTTCGATCATTACGCCGAAGATTTGGTTTGAGCCTTGTGCAATTTGCTGACAAACATCTGCACAAACTTCTAATTGTTTTTTGAATTGCTTATTGCTGTTTGCGTGGCTGAAATCCACCATAACGTGCGGAATTCGACCGCTCTTTTCGATGCTTTCGCAAACTTCATTAACATCTTTTTCGCTGTAATTTGGCCCGTTGTCACCGCCGCGCAAAATAATGTGGCAATCTGCATTTCCTTTAGTGGAAACGATCGCAGAATGGCCAAATTTGGTTACAGAAAGGAAATAATGCGGTGCTTCTGCTGCGCCGATGGCATCAAGAGCAATGCGTACACCACCATTGGTGGCATTTTTAAAACCTACGGCACAAGACAAGCCTGAAGCTAATTCGCGGTGAACTTGCGATTCTGTGGTTCTTGCCCCAATTGCCCCCCAGCTCATAAAATCTGCCACATATTGTGGTGTAATCATATCCAAAAATTCGCCTGCGGTTGGCACTTCTAAGTTATTAATATCTAACAATAATTTTCGCGCGATTCGTAAACCATCATTGAGTGCATAGCTGTTGTTTAGGTAAGGATCATTGATTAACCCTTTCCAACCTACGGTTGTACGCGGTTTTTCAAAATAAACACGCATAATAATTTCTAGGCTGTCTTGATATTTCTCACGCATTGCTTTGATGCGTTGTGCATATTCCAAAGCCGATTTTGGATCGTGAATGGAGCAAGGCCCAATCACGACAAGTAAACGATCATCTTTGCGATGAATGATATTGTGCGCTTGTTGGCGAGCTTTTTTTACGGTGTTGATCGCCACTTCGCTTGCTGGATATTTTTCAATTAACGCAATAGGTGGTAGCACCTGCTCTACTTTGCCAATTCGGGTGTCATCGTTAGCAATATAAATGTCATTTTTGCTTTTTGTCATACATCACTCTCTTACATCTTGGTTTGTATTTTATAATTACTTGCTTATCCGCATTGCGAATACTTCGTTGTGTATCAATGTAACACGCATTTTTGTACTAGTAAACTAGTTTAAAAATATTATTGATAAATTCTTAATGACTGCTTAAAACTTGCGCAGGTTGCAATTTTGCAGCGCGACTTGCTGGATATAAACTAGCGATCAAACTTAGCACTAATGCCACCACAAAGACCACCGCAATATCTTGCCAATGAAGTTCACTCGGCAAAAAGTCCACGAAATACACGCCATCTGAAAGCAGTTTTCTGCCAATTAAAAATTCAATGCCTTTGATTAATTGGGTGAGATTTAATGCCGTTACGCAGCCTAACAGCAGCCCGATGACACAGCCTTTCATTCCAGCTTGTAAGCCATACCAAATAAAAATTCGCTTAATAAAGCCATCATTTGCGCCAAGGGTACGCATAATAGCAATATCGCCTTGCTTGTCTTTCACCGCCATAATCAAAGTTGAAATAATATTAAAGCACGCCACGCCAATCACTAGCACCATTGCTAAATACATCACCGTGCGAATAAGCTGAATATCGCGGTACATATAGCCAAATTTACTAATCCAATTTTGCGCGGACAAAAATTGTGGATATTGTTGCAAGGTTGGGTAATCCAGTTGTTGCACGGCGAAAGGATGTTGCACTTTGAGCTCAACACCCGTAGCTTCATCGGCGGAATAATCCAAGAATTGCTGCGCTGTTGCGAGAGGAATTAAGGCATAACTGTGATCAAGCTGACCATCAAGACGCAGAATCCCCGTAATCTGTATGCGTTCTCTTATTGGCTGGGTAAAATTATTGGTGCCGTCAGATTGAGAAATCAACAATGTTACCCAATCACCAACATTAACATTGAGATCTTTGGCAATCCCCGATCCCAGCACAAGTCCTCCCTCACGAGAAAATGTCTGCCAACCATCACCAAGCACAAATTGCCCTAAGGCACTCACTTGATCTTGCTTGTCTGCTTCAATGCCTTTCACCTGCACCACTTTTAACTTTGTGCCATTTTCTACCAAAGCGGTAAAACTGACAAAAGGGGAACTCGCCACCACGCTAGGATCTTGTTTTAAAAGTGCGGTTAAATTTTGCCAATTTTTTATTGGCGTACTCTCGCCCTGTTCAGAATAAGCAGAGATTTCAACGTGTGGCACAACCGCTAAAATGCGTTTATTCAGCTCACGTTCAAAGCCATTCATCGCACTTAGCCCCACGATCAACACCATCACACCAAGGGCAATGCCAAGGGTTGAAAACATTGAAATCAGTGAAACCAAACGATTTTTCTGCTTACCACGCTGATAACGCCAGCTAATAAAAAAGGGTGCGTTCATCTAGCTTTCTCCACACAATACACCATCTTGCATCACCATTCGGCGAGAAAGTTTCTCCGCCAACTGCAAATCGTGCGTGACCAATAAAAAGGCAATCTTTTGCTCTTGGTTTAATTTCAAAATAAGCTCAAAAATGCTTTCTGTGGTTTTTCGATCCAAATTCCCTGTGGGTTCATCAGCTAGCACTAAAGCAGGGTTATTCACTAACGCGCGAGCAATGGCGACACGCTGACGTTCACCGCCAGACAACGCAAAAGGGCGATGCTTAATGCGATGCGCTAATCCCACCGCCTGCAACATTTTTTCTGCACGGTCTTGCGCCTCGCTACGATTTTGCTTACCAATTAACATCGGCATCATCACGTTTTCTAGTGCGCTAAAATCTGCCATTAAATGATGAAATTGATAGACAAACCCCATATATTGATTGCGTAATTTCGCTAATTCATCAGCGCTCGCCTTTTGCAAAGATTGTCCTTTAATGAACACTTCACCGCTGGTTGGCTGATCTAAGCCGCCTAGGGTATGCAACAAGGTACTTTTGCCCGAACCAGAACTGCCCACAATCGCCACCAATTCGCCCTCTTCCATTGAAAAAGTAACGTCTTTTAGCACTTGTGTTTGGTTTTCCCCTTCTTGGTAAACTTTGGTTAAATTCTGGCAGCTGAGTAAAATTTGCTTCTCTGTCATTCTTTTCTCGTTGTTTTTCTGTTTCGCTTTGTAGTAAAAAATTTCGTAAAAAAGCACCGCACTTTGTTACGCATTATTCATAGCGCAAGGCTTCTGCTGGCTCAATTTGTGCCGCGCGGTAAGCGGGATAAATCGTTGAACATAAAGAAAATAATAAGGATACCGCAACAATAATCACAATCTGTGAAAGATTTAGTTCTGTCGGTAAACGAATATTTTCTGCACTAAACCACGCCATAATGGAATCTAAATTTAATGTGGTTAGCACGCCAAGCAGTGTGCCGATCAAAGTTCCACTAATGCCTACCAATAGCCCTTGCCAAATAAACAGGCGGCGCACTTGCGATTTATTCAACCCTTGGGTTTGCAAAATGGCAATTTCCCCTTGTTTATCCACCACCATTAAGCTGAGCGACGTGATAATATTTGAAATGGCGACCACAATAATCAGGCTAATCAACAAGCCCATCATATTTTTTTCCATTTTTACCGCTTGGAAAAACTCCCCTTTTTGGCTACGCCAATCGGCTATCTGCCATTCATCGGCACTGAAATAGTTAGGAAGTTCGGTAATATCAAAAGGATCGCGTAAAAATAAGCGATAACCTTGCATTTGCTGTGGGCCAATACGCATCAATCTGCCAATATCGGAAAGATTGGCAAATACGGCGTTGCTGTCATTTTGCCCTGAAGCAAAATAAATATCGCTAATGGTAAATAAGCGTTGCACAGGCACACGACCAAAGGGCGTATATTGGCTGTTTTCCGTGATCATTAAACGGACTTTATCGCCAATTTGTAAATGTAATTTTTGCGCTAATTGCGATCCCATTACCAATTTAAATTCGCCTGCGGGTAATAATTGCTCAAAAGATTGGGGTTGAAAATGGCTCAATAAGGGATCGTCAGAAAAATGTTGAATACCTATCACTTGCCCTGCACTCACGCCTTGTGGTGCTTGTAAAATCACATTAGTGGTGTTAATCGGAATGGCGCGCTGCACAAAAGCTGGCATTGTCGGTGTTGGTGCTTCACGGGATAAATGGCCTGACTTTGGCATAATTATGGCGTGGGGAATGGTGGAAAGCACTTGTTTTTTTTGCTGATTTTCTAAACCGTTCATTACCGAAAGCACGATAATTAATGCCATAATGCCCAGCACTATGCCCATCATAGCAAGGTTGGTAACTAATCGTCCAAAGCGATCCGCACTTTTCGCTCGCCAATAACGCAGGGCAATAAATAAAGAAATCGGTAAATTCATCATTAATTTTTAACAGGTTAAATAACAGATTTCCCCTGCTAAACAGGGGAAATTCAATCATAACACAACATTATTTGCCTGTTGCGACAAACTCTTCCATATTTTGTGTTACTTTTTTCACCAAAATTTCCACCGCACCATCAGATGCCCAAGCAACGTGTGGGGTGATGATTAAATTTGGTAAACGCGTTGCCGCTTGGATAAGTGGGTTATCTTTCTCAAGCGGCTCTTTCACTAACACATCTAAAGCCGCGGCTGCGATTGTGCCATTTTCTAACGCTTCTGCTAAGGCTTTTTCATCGACTAAAGGCCCGCGCCCTGTGTTGATTAAATATGCCGTTGGCTTCATTAATTTTAATGTTTCGGCGTTGATCAAATTGGTGGTTTCAGGCGTTAAAGGGCAATGTAGGGTAACAATGTCCGCTTCTTGCAACACTTGCTCAAAAGGTAAATAGCCCTCACGCACTGTTGTCGCGCCTTTGCGTTCTGCATAAATCACCTTCATTCCTAGCGCTTCGGCTAAACGACCAATTTCTTTACCAAGATTACCTTTGCCCACAACACCTAAGGTTGAACCTTTCACATCGGTGATCGGGTAATCAAAATAACAAAACTGTTTGCTATCCGCCCATTTGGCGCTGAGCTGATCTTTATACCAATTCATTAAACTGTGTTTTAAAGCAAAAATTAACCCTAAAACGTGTTCAGGCACAGTAACAGAAGAATAGCCTGTCACATTTTTCACTGCGATGCCTAACTCTTTCGCCGCCTCTAAATCCACATTATTTGTACCTGTGGCGGTAATTGCGATCAATTTTAAGTTCGGGAGCTGTTTCATTGTTTCACGATCAAACACGACTTTGCTCGTAATCACAATATCCGCATCTTTCGCGCGCTCAATAGTTTGTTCAGGCGAAGTATGCTCATATTCCACCCATTGATGTTCAAAGTTAGGGCGTGGAATAGGAATGTGTTTTGGAATGGCTGTGCTATCAAGAAAAACAATTTTCATAAAATGCTCCTTATCTATGTTAGGGATATGCCCTATCTGCAAAAATTCATCAGGGGGAGTAATAAAATATAAGTGATTTTATCCTATAAGTTAACTAATTGTTACAAAAAAACTACCGCACTTCCAACACAATATCATCAAATAATTTTTTCACCGCGTTGTTATCGTGCAAACGCTCCGCTTGCTCCACCATTGGGCGGGTTAAGTGCGGTGAAAACATATTGATAAAATCGTACATATAATTGCGTAAAAAAATGCTATGTTTGAAAGCAATTTGCGTCATACTGGAACGGAAAATATGGCTGGCATCGATTGCTACCAGATCTTTATCTTCTGGCGTATGCGCCATTGAAGCCATAATCCCCACGCCTAAGCCTAAGCGCACATAGGTTTTGATGACATCAGCATCGGTGGCGGTAAACACAATATTCGGCAATAGTCCTGCACTGTTGAAAGCATAATCCAAATCAGAAACGCCAGTAAAACCAAAGGTATAGGTAACAAGGGGATATTTACTCAGTTCTTCAATCGTCAGATTTTGACATTGCGCCAAGGGATGATCGTTTTTAACGATCACAGAACGATTCCATAAATAACAAGGCAATAGCACCAAGTCATCAAATAAATATTGCGCTTCCGTGGTGATCGCCAAATCCACTTCGCCAGAAAGCAGCGCGTCATAAATTTGCGTTGGCGAACCTTGATGAATATGCAAGCTCACATCGGGATATTTCTTGGAAAAACGCTCTACCACAGAAGGCAGCATATAACGCGCCTGCGTGTTGGTGGTGGCAATGCGTAACACGCCGTGATTAGGCTGCGTATATTCATCTGCCACGGCCTTAATACTTTGTGTTTTCACCAATAATTCGCGTGCAATCGCAACAATTTTTTTACCCGCTGGGGTAAGAGCTTTGATATGTTTACCATTACGCTCAAAAATCTCTAAGCCTAATTCATCTTCCAACAACCGCACTTGTTTACTGATCCCTGGCTGCGAGGTAAACAAGGTATTTGCCGCTTCGGTTACATTCAAATTTTGATTTACGATTTCAACGATATAACGTAATTGCTGAATTTTCATCATCACTCCTTGATCAAAGTGCGGTGCTTTTTTATGGAATTTTTAGGCTTTTTATAGAATTTTTAAGCTTTTTTGTAACGTTTATTCATATCCGCATAACGTTTCACCGCACGACGGATTTGCCCAGTTTTGGCACGTCTGCGTTGTTTGGTAACGTCTAATTTGCTTTGGGTTTCTGGCTCAAGCCCCACCAATTCGCGCAGATAATTCACATTGGTGAGATCCATTTCTTCCCAACCACCGCGTGGTAAGGTTTTCATTAATTTGATATTGCCGTAACGAATGCGGATCAAACGGCTCACTTGAATGCCTTGCGATTCCCATAAGCGGCGAACTTCACGGTTACGCCCCTCCATTAGGGTAACGTCAAACCACTGGTTCATTCCTTGTCCGCCCATTGGCTTGATGGCTTTGAAATTGGCTGGCCCATCTTCTAACTGCACGCCTTTGCGTAAACGGGCGATCATTGCTTCGTCCACCTGACCAAAAACGCGCACGGAATATTCACGCTCCACTTCACGGCTTGGGTGCATTAAGCGGTTTGCTAATTCGCCGTCTGTGGTAAACAGCAATAAGCCAGAGGTGTTAATATCCAAGCGTCCTACCGCAATCCAACGTGATCCAGTTAAGCGCGGCAAACGATCAAACACGGTGGCGCGCCCTTCTGGATCGTGGCGAGTACAAAGTTCGCCCTCAGGTTTGTAATACATCAACACGCGACACACTTCTTTTTGTGCTTGTTGTAAATTTACAACGTGCCCGTCAATGCGGATTTTTAAATTCGCGTTCACCACAACACGATCGCCCAGTGTTGCCATTTTACCGTTTACGCTCACTCGGTTGGCAGCGATCATCGCTTCAATTTCACGGCGAGATCCTTGTCCTGCGCGCGCTAACACTTTTTGTAATTTTTCCCCTTCCACTTTATGAGTGGCAGAAAGTGCGGTCTTTTTTACCGCACTTTTTTCTTTACTTTCTACATTTGATACGAAAGGCTTGTCTGTACGTTTTCTTTCTGTGTTATTTTTTTCAGCAAAACGCGTTCCCTTGGCGGCATTGCGTTGTGAATAAGATGTTGTTTTCATATTTCCTCTTGTCGCTTTCCCAAGCGTCTAACAGTTTGAAAAGATTAAATAAATGGCGTAGTTGAACCGCTTCCCTCACGCAAAATCACTGGCGTGTTGTCGGTTAAATCCACCACAGTTGTTGGCTCTTGCCCTAAATAGCCACCGTTAATAATTAAATCCACTTGATGTTCTAAACGATCGCGAATTTCTTCTGGATCAGATTGCGTAATAAATTCTTCCCCCGGCAACATCAAAGAGCAAGATAAAATCGGCTCGCCTAAGGCATTTAGTAAAGCGAGTGCGATTTGATTATCTGGCACACGCAAGCCAATGGTTTTGCGTTTTGATGTCATCAAACGGCGTGGCACTTCTTTGGTGGCAGTGAGAATAAAGGTGTAACGCCCTGGTGTGTTATTTTTAATCAGTCGATACGCCATATTGTTCACCGTGGCGTAGGTTGAAAGTTCTGATAAATCGCTACACACAAGGGTGAAATTATGATTTTCTGGCAGTTGGCGAATTTGCACAATGCGATCCATTGCGTGCTTATCGCCGAGCATACAACCCAAGGCATAACCTGAATCCGTTGGGTAAACAATCACCCCACCTTGTTTCAAAATATCCACCGCTTGATTAATCAAACGCGGCTGCGGATTTTCTGGATGTATATAAAAAAATTGGCTCATAACCTTTATCCTGTCATCATTAACTTGGGCATTATACCGAAATTCCCCGTTGATTATAGGGTTAGGGGAAAATAAATTTATCTAAAATAAACTTACAAATTCTCCAACCCAAATTGATACAACGCATTTTTCTTATAGCCATAAAGCTCTGCGACAATCGCGGCGGCTTTTTTGAGCGGGAGTTCTTTGGCGATAAGAGTTAGGGCTTTAATGGCCTCGGGGGAAAAGCTTTCTGCTTCGCTGTTTACATTGCCTTCTACAATCAGCACCATTTCGCCTTTGCTGCGGTTTGGATCTTCACTCACCCACTGGCGTAATGCGCCGACTTCATCACCGTGAATGGTTTCCCAAGTTTTGCTCAGCTCGCGTGCTAGCACCACATAACGCTCTGCGCCAAATACCTTTTCCATATCCGCAAGGCAATCTAAAATGCGGTGGGTGGATTCATAGAAAATCAAAGTGCGGTCTTCTTTTGCGAGATTTTCCAATTTATCGCAACGGGCTTTGGATTTGGCAGGCAGAAAGCCTTCAAAACAAAAACGATCGGAAGCAATGCCTGAGGCGCAAAGCCCTGCTATTGCGGCACAAGCGCCTGGAATTGGCACAATTTTAATCCCAGCTTGGCGACATTTTCTCACCAGATGAAAGCCTGGATCGCTAATCAGTGGCGTACCTGCATCGGAAACTAAGGCGATCGTTGTGCCTTGCAATAGTTTTTCGCACAGAATATCGGCTTTTTGTTGCTCATTATGATCGTGCAAGGCAAAAAAAGGCTTTTTAATGCCATAATGACTCAGCAATAAACCACTATGGCGCGTATCTTCTGCGGCGACTAAATCCACTTGTTCCAACACCTGTAATGCGCGTTGGCTAATGTCTTGCAAATTGCCAATGGGCGTTGCCACGATATATAAAATTCCAGTTAAATTGTCCATTTTTACTTCTTTTATTTGATTTTAATTATTGAGATAAGTAAGATCCCCGAGATTGTTTTCAACAACGGAGTAATTATGACTATTCTATTACAACGCATTAATTTAAAAAATCGATTAATGCCTTTTTTATTTGCATTGGTTTTGGCGGGCTGTACCAATTTGTTCGGTAACAGCTTTACAAGTGTGCTGAAAAACGATGCAAATGCCAGTTCGGAATATTACATCAATCAAATTCAACGTACACAAAATCTTGAAGATCAACAAACTTACAAATTGCTTGCTGCGCGTGTGTTGGTGCGTGAGAATAAAATCCCGCAAGCGCAAGCAATGTTAGCAGAATTAAACGATCTTAATGAAGAACAGCTGCTTGATAAAGCTATCATTGAGGCCCATATCGCTGCTGTGAAAGGCAATAATAAAGCCGCCGACACACGTTTAAAAGCGATTGATCTTGCTTTATTAAGCCCTTCGCAAAAAGCACGTTACTATGAAGTGGTTGCGCGCGTGGCAAAAAATCGTAATCAAATTATGAATGCCGTAAAAGCGCGTATTCAAATTGATTCTCTATTAACCGACACACAAAGAAAACAAGAAAATAATGACCGCACTTGGGCATTATTACGCAATGCAAACCGTGGTTTAATTAACAACACATCGGCGGAAGGCAGTGCTGCTTTAGGTGGTTGGTTAGCATTAACTAAAGCCTACAACGATAACTTAAATCACCCAGCCCAATTAAGCCAAGCCTTACAAAGCTGGAAAGCGGCTTATCCAAGACATAGCGCCAGTTATCTTTTCCCAACGGAATTACAAGGGCTATTTAACTTCCAACAAACGCAGTTAAACCAAGTTGCCCTACTTCTGCCATTAAGTGGTGATGCGCAGATCATTGGTAGCACCATTAAGCGTGGTTTTGATGATGCAAGAGGCGGTTCAGACATTCAAGTGAAAGTGTTTGATACCCTTGCTACGCCAGTGGAAAGCATCATTGAGCAAGCGAAACTTGAAGGCATTAGTACCGTTGTTGGTCCATTATTAAAGCAAAATGTGGATAAATTGACTAACCGCCCTGATTTATTACAAGGGCTAAATGTGCTTACCTTAAACTCAACAGCAAATTCTCGTGCCATTGGTCAGCTTTGCTATTACGGATTAGCCCCTGAAGATGAAGCAGAATCTGCGGCGAATCGTATTTGGGATCAAGGTATTCAAAATCCATTTATTATTGTGCCGCAAAGCGATCTTGGTCGCCGCACCGCTTCTGCATTTAATACTCGCTGGCAACAGCTTTCAGGTACAGATGCCAATATCAAATTCTACAATAGTGCTGATGACATCACTTACACGCTACAATCAGGCTTAAACCAAAATATTCAAGCCTTATATATTGTGGCAACAAACAATCAGCTTAGTGATATTAAAATGGCGATTGATAACAGCAACATTAACTTGAAATTATTTGCAAGTTCACGCAGCAATTCATCAAATAATACGCCTGAATATCGCTTATTAATGAATGGATTAGAATTTAGTGATATTCCATTCTTTAAAGATGTGGATTCTGCACAATACAAAAAAGTGGCAGGCTTTACCAATGGGGATTATTCCTTAATGCGTTTATATGCAATGGGCGCAGACGCGTGGTTATTGATCAACCAATTCAATGAGTTACGCCAAGTTCCAGGCTTCAACATTAACGGTTTAACTGGTAAATTAAGCGCTGGCCCGAATTGTAATATCGAACGTGATATGACGTGGTATCAATACCAAAATGCGTCAGTGGAAGTATTAAGCAATTAATATGTTTAAATCCAAACGTCAGCAAGGGGCGAGCTTTGAGCAACAAGCTCGCCTTTTTTTGCAATCTAAAGGGCTAAAATTTATTGCCGCCAACCAGCATTTTAAATGCGGTGAACTGGATTTAATTATGCAAGATGGCGAAACTATTGTTTTTGTTGAAGTGCGGCAAAGAAAAAATGATTTTTTTGGCTCAGCCGTGGAAAGTGTAGATTGGCAAAAGCAGCAAAAATGGCTAGATGCCGCCAATATGTGGCTGGCAAAACAAGATTGCAGCCTAGAAGATACCGATTGCCGTTTTGACTTAGTAGCATTTGGTAATACAATACAAGACTTACAGTGGATTCCTAATTTTCTTGATGAATAAGCCTGATAAATCACAATGTTAGATAAAATAAAAGATCTTTACAGCGAAAGCATACAAACCCAGATTTCTGCTTCGAGCTTATTGCCTAATGCCATTTTTCAAGCGGTGCAAAACATTGTCGCCTGCCTATTGCGTGGCAATAAAATTATCGTCTGTGGGCAAGGACGATCTTACGCCAATGCGCAGTTTCTGGTGGCGAATTTACTCAATCGCTATGAGCTAGAAAGACCGAGCTTTCCTTCCGTGTTATTAAGCTTGGATAACGCCATTGGATCAGCAATTATTGCCGATCGCCCCAAGCAACAATTCTACCAACGCCAATTCAACGCAGTGGCACAACAAGGAGATCTGCTGGTGGTATTTTCCCCTTTTGGCAATGAAGAAATGGTGCTAGATACAATTAATTCCGCACTAAATAAAGAAATTAGTGTCATAGCATTAACAGGCGCGAATAATGATCATATTCAAGGCTTTCTCACCGAACAGGATTTAGAAATCACCGCCCCAACGGTAAAAGAAAGCCGTATTTTGGAACATCATCTATTTATTATTAATACAATTTGTGAGTTAATTGATCATTCTCTTTTTTCTCATTCATAGATCTCAACCCTTTATAGATAATCAAAAGGAGTACAACTAATGAAAACAAGGAATTTAAAAAAATTAGCCCTTATCCTCGGCACTACATTTGTTCTACAAGGCTGTGTTAGCGCCACAGTGGCAGGCATTGTTGGGGCAACAGCTGTTGCAACCAAAGTTGCCACCGATCCAAGAACAGTAGGAACACAGGTTGATGACGAAACCCTTGAAGAAAAAGTTTTACACGCCATTAATAAAGATCAACAACTGGATAGCGAAGCTCGCATCAATGTGGTTTCATATAGCGGAAGAATCTTACTTATCGGGCAAGTACCAAATGAAAGTTTAAAAGAAATTGCCACAGGGCTTGCTAAAGGCGTCGATAACGTTTCCGAAGTTTATAACGAACTGCGTGTCGGCTCACCAATCTCCCTTGGACAAATCAGCAAAGACAGCTGGATCACTACCCAAATCAAATCCAAACTCTTCGTCAATTCAGGAGTAAAATCCACAGATGTAAAAGTGATCACCGAAAATGGCGAAGTATTCCTAATGGGCAACCTCTCCCAACAACAAGCCGATGCCGCAGCAGAAGTCGCCCGTAATGTTTCAGGCGTGGTGAAAGTAGTGAAAGTGTTTAAATACTTGAATTAATCTAATAATAAGTGCGGTGCTTTTTTGTAATATTTTCTTAAAATAAAAAATACCTAAAAAAGCACCGCACTTTATTTTTACACTTTTGCTTAAACCTTAAAACAAGCCACTAAATGCTGTTCATTTCCTTCCAAGCGTGGTTTGCTGAGAGTACATTCTGTGTCTGCAATGGGACAACGAGTACGGAACACGCAGCCTGAAGGCGGATTGATTGGTGATGGAAGATCCCCTTCTAGCAGCTGAATTTTTTTACCCCGTTCCAAATCAGGATCAGGAATTGGCACGGCCGACATCAGGGCTTTGGTGTAAGGGTGTTTGGTTTCGTGATACACCTTATCATAAGTACCAAGCTCTACCGCATTGCCCAAATACATCACCAAAACGCGATCGGAAATATGTTTCACCACTGCCAAATCGTGCGCGATGAAAATCAACGATAACCCCATTTCTTTCTGCAATGATTTAAGCAAGTTTACCACCTGCGCTTGAATGGATACATCAAGGGCTGAAACAGGTTCATCACAAATGATCAGTTTGGGTTCAATGATCAACGCACGCGCAATACCGATACGTTGGCATTGTCCGCCTGAAAATTCGTGCGGATAGCGGTTGATCAAATTTGGTAATAAGCCCACTTTTAACATCATTGCTTGCACGCGTTCTTTAACTTCTTGAGCCGATAAATGGGGGAAATAAATTTTCAGTGGTTCTGCAATAATATTTCCAATGGTCATTCGTGGATTGAGTGATGCCAAGGGATCTTGGAAAATCATTTGAATATCTTTGCGTGTGTCGTGCCACTGCTTTTCAGATTGCTGGCTGAGATCTTTACCTAGCCATAAAATATTACCGCCTGCGGCTTTCACTAAGCCAATAATCGAACGAGCAAGGGTAGATTTTCCGCAACCAGACTCCCCTACCACGCCCAAGGTTTCCCCTTCATACAATTTAAAGGAAACGTGGTTTACTGCGTGCAAGGTTTGTTTTTTCTTAAATAAAAAGCCT
This sequence comes from Avibacterium volantium, assembly GCF_900635775.1. NCBI lineage: Bacteria > Pseudomonadati > Pseudomonadota > Gammaproteobacteria > Pasteurellales > Pasteurellaceae > Avibacterium > Avibacterium volantium. Next base: position 1,594,052 of record NZ_LR134167.1, read on the forward strand.
TCGTTGCTTTGCACTTTGAAGTGTACGCTCAGATCTTCAACTTCTAATAATAATTTTTTCATCTTAATTCCCCCTTACCAGCTGGCTTGGCTCAATAAAACAAGCACGCAAGCGGTTTGGTGCAAATTGTTCCAACGGCGGGCTGTTTTGGCATTGTTCCGTTGCAAATTGGCAACGTGGGCTAAATGGACAGCCCGTTGGCAAATGCAATAAATTAGGTGGATTGCCAGGGATAGTTAAGAGTTTGTCTTCTTCGGAATCCAAACGTGGCACAGCGTTGATCAACCCAATGGAATAAGGGTGAGTTGGCTGATAGGAAATATCTTTCGCTGAGCCATATTCCATCGTTCTTCCCGCATACATCACCAGCACCTGATCGCAGCTCCCTGCCACCACGCCAAGATCGTGCGTAATCATAATAATTGCTGTATTAAACTCGTGTTTTAGCTCATTTAATAGGGTCATAATCTGCGCTTGAACGGTTACATCTAAGGCTGTGGTTGGTTCATCAGCAATCAATAATTTTGGACGACATAATAATGCCATTGCAATCATCACACGCTGACGCATACCGCCAGAAAATTCGTGCGGATACATTGCCATTCGCTTACGCGCCTCTGGCATTTTCACCGCGTCTAACATTTTCACGGATTCTTCAAAGGCTTGTTTATAATCATAACCTTTATGTAGTACCAACACTTCCGTGAGCTGTTCGCCAATTTTCATATAAGGATTAAGCGAGGTCATTGGATCTTGGAAAATCATCGCAATTTGCTCCGCTCTTAAGCGATTTAATTGCCCTTCTGACAAACCTAAAATCTCTTCGCCATTAAAACGGGCTGAACCTGAAGTGCGTCCGTTATCAGCTAATAGTCCCATCAAAGCAAACGCGGTTTGCGATTTTCCTGAACCTGATTCACCAACAATGCCTAAGGTTTCACCAGCATTAAGGCTAAAGGTTAAGTTGTTTACTGCGGTAACCTCGCCGTCTGGCGTTTTAAAAGTTACTCTTAAATCTTGAACATCAAGGAGAGGGTGTTTTTCGTTTTTCATTTTCTCACCTTATCGATCTTTCGGATCAAGCGCATCACGCAAGCCATCACCAATAAAATTAAAACAAAATAGCGTTACCACTAAAAATAATGCTGGAAAAATTAGTAACCAAGGCGCGGCTTCCATTGAGTTTGCCCCATCATTTAGTAATGCGCCCCAACTACTAAGCGGTTCTTGTGTACCTAATCCTAAGAAACTTAAAAAAGATTCAAACAAGATCATTCCCGGCACGAGCAAGGAGGCATAAACCACCACAACACCTAATACGTTCGGCACAATATGTCTCCAAACAATTTGACTTGGTGAAACACCACATACAATGGCTGCTTCGATAAATTCTTTCCGTTTAAGGCTTAGGGTTTGCCCACGCACGATACGCGCCATATCCAGCCAAGACACCATGCCAATTGCCACGAAAATCAGCAAAATATTTTGCCCAAAGAACGTGACCAATAGGATCACAAAAAACATAAACGGAAAAGAATATAAGATCTCTAAGATACGCATTAAAATCGCATCGGTTTTGCCGCCCACATAGCCCGCGGTTGCGCCATAAAGCGTGCCAACTAAGACGGCGATAAACGCCCCTGCGATCCCAACTAATAAGGAAATACGCCCGCCAATGGCAATACGAACTAGAAGATCTCGCCCTAAGCCGTCTGTGCCTAAATAGTGCATTGATTCAAAATCTGGCGGTGAAGACATCATTGCCCAATCGGTATCATCATAGCTAAAGGGCATCAACATTGGTGTAAAGGTTACAAAAAGCAAAATGAGAAATAACACGAAAAGGCTCACCACCGCCGCTTTATTGCGGAAAAAACGGCGTCTGGCATCTTGCCATAAACTGCGCCCTTCGACTTTGTCTAATTGCTCCCCTAATTTTTCCATTAGTGCTTGATTTTCTTTTGTTTTTATCATTGTCTGCACTCCATTAATAACGAATTTTCGGGTCAATAACGGCATAAAGAATATCTACAATGGCATTGAACACAATGGTTAATGTGCCAACCAAAATAGTTAAACTTAGCACTAAGGAATAATCACGATTTAGCGCACCATTCACGAAAAGCTGCCCGATACCCGGTAGCACGAAAATACTCTCAATCACCATAGAGCCAGTAATAATTCCCACAAAAGCAGGCCCCATATAAGAAATGACAGGCAACAGTGCAGGGCGTAACGCGTGTTTCAAAATAATTCGCGACATTGGTAACCCTTTTGCTTTCGCCGTGCGAATAAAATTAGAATGCAAAACTTCAATCATTGAGCTACGCATAATCCGCGCAATGCTAGCAATATAAGAAAGGGAAAGGGCAATCATTGGTAAAATCATATTGGTTAGCTGCCCGCCTTCCCAACCGCCTGAAGGCAGCCATTTTAAGGTAATGGAAAAAATCAGCACCAACAACGGGGCGACCACAAAACTGGGGACAACAATTCCAGTCATCGCAAAGGTCATTATCAAATAATCTAGCCACTTATTTTGTTTCAATGCAGCGATAACGCCTGCGGAAATCCCACATACTAAGGCAATTAAAAAGGCTGAAAAACCTAATTTTAATGAAACGGGGAAAGCTTGGGCCACCAGCTGATTAACAGTGTAATCTTTATATTTGAATGAGGGCCCGAAATCACCGTGTGCCAAATCTTTCAAGTAAATGCCATATTGCACCATTAATGGTTCATTCAAATGATATTTTGCTTCAATATTAGCGATGACTTCTGGTGGGTAATTTTTTTCACTGGAAAATGGACTGCCCGGAGCAAGTCGCATCATAAAAAAAGAAACGGTGATTAAAATAAATAAGGTTGGGATCGCCTCTAAAATACGGCGAAAAATTAATTTAAGCATAAAATTATTCCCACAAAAAAATTTAGAAAAAAACACCCGCACTTTTCTTAAAATGCCAAAAGTGCGGGTAAAAAAGATTAATGTTTAATGATATAAACGTCTTTTAAGTAATAGTTTTGTGCTGGGTGCGCATAAGCAAAGCCTTTCACCCAAGGTTTAATTAAACGAGGTTGAACATAGTGATAAACTGGCACCATTGCGGTATCCTCATCTAACAATCCTTCTGCTTTGGCATACACTTCTGCACGCTCATCATCGCTTTGCGCTTTGAATGAAGAATCAATCAAGGCATCATAAGCTGGATTTTTATAGAATGCAGTGTTGTTCGCACTATTGGATAAATAATAGTTCAAGAATGTGCTGGCTTCATTATAATCCGCACACCAACCTGCACGCGCCACATCAAAGTTGCCTTGATGACGGGTATCTAAGTAGGTTTTCCACTCTTGATTTTCCAAAGTGATATTCACCACGCCTTGTAAATTTTTCTTCCAAATGGACTGCGCAGCACTCGCCAATTTTTTGTGGTTATCAGAGGTGTTATATAACAATTTGAAATTTAATGGGTGAGATTTATCAAAGCCCGCTTCTTTCAACAATTTAAGCGCTTCTTGGTTACGCTGATCTTGCGTCCAATTTGCCCACTCAGGATTAGTCATTTTCTCAGCCCCATTGATAAATGGTGGGGTGAAAATATAAGCGGGTTTTTGCCCTTGTTGTAACACTTTATCAGTTAAAATTTCACGTTCTAAGGCTAAAGATAAGGCTCTACGCACTTTTGGATTATCAAACGGTGCTTTGGCCGTATTGATTTCATAAAGATAAGTACAAAGCAACGGTGCGTGATAAAGCTCATCACCTAACTCTTTTTTCACTTTACTATAAAGCTCAATAGGAATTTCTTTGCCTGTCATATCCTCATCACCTGCACGATAACGCGCAACATCTGTTGATGCAGATTCGATAGGCAATAACACCACTTTATCCAACACGGTGCGCGCGTTGTCCCAATAATTCGGATTGCGCTCTAACACGGCTTTTTCGTTTACCACTGCAGATTTCAGCACAAATGCCCCGTTACCTACGAGATTACCTGGTTTCGTCCAGTTATCACCAAATTGCTCTACCACTTTTTTATTTACTGGCGCTAACACATAATGCTCAACCAATTTATCAACATAAGGCACAGATTCGGTTAAATGTAACACTAAAGTATGATCGTCTTTGGCTTCAACACCGAGATCAGTAACAGGAAGTTTGCCTGCGGTAACTTGATCCGCATTTTTCAATTTCACAAATTCTAAGAAGCTTGCATAAGGTGCTGCCGTTTTCGGATCGGCTAAACGCTGCCACGCATAAACGAAATCACCTGCCACAACAGGATCACCATTTGACCATTTAGCCTCAGGGCGAAGGTGGAATGTCCAGGTTTTAAAATCTGGGCTATGCTCCCAAGAGGTCGCCGCCCCCGGAATAATATGCCCTTTCGCATCAGAAGTCACTAAGGTTTCAAACAACTGACGCGCATAATAACCTTCTACATCGCCTTCCATTTTTTGTGGATCAAGGGTGGCGGGGTTAGAACTAATATTCCAAGTTAATTCTTGCTTTTCTGCTAACTGTGTCCCCGCGGGTACCTCAGCCGCCATTGCCGACCCCACAGAAAGGGATAGCCCTAAAATGGCAGATAAAAGTGTTTTTTTGAATGACGTGTGCATCTTTTCCTCCTAGATTGTTTTTATAAAATGGCTTTCATTAATAAAGGAATTTTCTGATGTTGTAAATAAGAAATTGCGAAATCATCAGGAATTTTTTCTCTCTTTTCTAATCACAGCATTTGATTTACAAAAAATAGACAAAAAAGCACCGCACTTTTGTTTTTACGCATAAGAATCCTCATACAACAGAGTTCTTATAAAACCAAAGTGCGGTGTTTTTTCACTTAATTTTTTTGATTTAGGTTTAGGAGAGTTTTTCTAGCTTCGCTAAGGCGGCAATGAGCCATTTGATGCCTTCGCCTTGGAAAGCAATTTGTAGGCGAGTATTGTTGTCTTCACCTTCCACATTAATAATTGTGCCATTTCCAAATTTGCCGTGTTTAACTTTTTGTCCCATTCTCCATTCACTATCCTTGCCCGATTTATGCGTATTTAGCGATCCCACGGCTGCGCGGTTATAGGCACGGGTAACCGTACCGCGTAAACGCACTTCTTGAATGCAATCTTCTGGCAGTTCCTCAATAAACCGTGAAGGCAAATGGCGCTCTTCTTTACCATATAAGCGGCGACTTTCTGCATAGCTAATGGTCAGTTTTTGTTTGGCTCGGGTAATCCCCACATAAGCCAGACGGCGTTCTTCTTCTAAACGCCCCGGTTCTTCAAAGGAACGGAAACTCGGGAATATTCCCTCTTCTACGCCCACCATAAAAACACGGGCAAATTCTAGCCCTTTGGCAGAATGCAAGGTCATCATTTGCACGCTGGATTGATGTGGTGAAGCCTGCTCTTCCCCTGCTTCTAAAGAGGCGTGAGTGAGAAATGCCATTAAGTCTGTCATTTCTTCGGCGTCTTCAGGCTTGATAAATTCTCGGGTGGCGCTGACTAATTCTTCCAAGTTTTCGATCCGCACTTCGCCTTTCTCGCCTTTTTCTTGCTTATACATTTCATATAAGCCTGAATGTTTGATGACAAAATCCGTTTGCGCGAACAAAGGCATTTCCGCCGTTTCTTGCTGTAAGGAATTAATTAATTCGGTAAAGCGCAACAAGGCAGTGGCAGCACGTCCTGCCAGCATATTTTCCTGAATGGCAACTTGAATGGCTTGCCATAGGGTGATTTGTCGCTCACGCGTTAATTGGCGCAGAACATCTAAGGTGCGATCGCCAATACCTCGTGTTGGCGTGTTGATAACACGTTCAAAGGCGGCATCATCAAAGCGATTGGCGATTAAACGCAAATAGGCTAAGGCATCTTTAATTTCTTGCCGTTCAAAGAAGCGTAATCCACCATAAATGCTATAAGGGATTTGCGCACGAATCAAGGCTTCTTCTATCACGCGCGATTGGCTATTACTACGATATAAAATGGCACAATCATCTAGCTTTCCACCATCATCGAGCCAGATTTTAATTTGGTTTGCCACAAACTGCGCTTCGTCAATTTCATTGAATGCGGCATAAATTCCCACAGGATCGCCCTGTTCACCCTCTGTCCATAAATCTTTACCAAGACGGTTGCTGTTATTGGCGATCAAATGGTTTGCGCTATTGAGAATATTGGCCGTAGAGCGATAATTTTGCTCAAGGCGAATGGTTTGTGCATTGTGAAAATCTTCTAAAAAACGATGAATGTTTTCTACTTGCGCGCCACGCCAGCCATAAATAGACTGATCGTCATCACCCACGATCATTATTTTGCCCGTTTCCCCTACCAATAATTTGATCCACGCATATTGAATTTTGTTGGTATCCTGAAACTCATCAACTAAAATTTGCGAAAAGCGTTGTTGATAACGTTGCAAAATCAACGGTTTTTTCAGCCATAATTCATAGGCACGAAGCAATAATTCAGAAAAATCTAACAAACCTGCGCGATCGCAAGCATCTTGATAAATTTGATAAATTTTAATCCAAGTACGTTCTTGAATATCACCGTCATCATCAAGTTGATGCGGTCGCAAACCTTCTTCTTTTTTGTTGTTGATATACCAGCACGCTTGTTTCGGAGGATAAGCGTTTTCATCAATATTGTGCAATTTAATCAAGCGTTTAACTAAGCGTAGTTGATCATCACTGTCTAAAATTTGAAAATCCTGCGGCAGCCCTGCATCGGCATAATGGGCGCGCAATAAGCGGTGAGCAATGCTGTGAAATGTGCCGATCCACATTCCCATTACACGTTGTGATGAATATTTCGCCAAAGTTTCTTCAATTCGATGGCGCATTTCTGCTGCGGCTTTATTGGTAAAGGTTACCGCCATTATGCTTCCTTCAGAGATTTGCTCAACAGCAATCAGCCAAGCAATGCGAAAAGTCAGCACCCGCGTTTTACCGCTACCCGCGCCCGCTAGTACTAAATAATTGCCTAAGGGCGCAGCCACCGCTTCACGTTGTTTATCGTTTAAACCATCAAGTAATTCAGAAATATCCATTACATCACCACTGTTTTTTTATACAGGTTAAATTATAGGGGGATTTTGTCAAAAGGCAAGAAGTGCGGTGAAATTTTTATGAATTTTTCACCGCACTTTAATTAAGGCAATAAATAGAGATAAACGGTGATCTCTTCCCTATCGTGATACAAATGTTTTGCTTTGAGTTTGTATTTAAGTCCTTGTTTATCCAAGGCTTGCTCAATCATTGCTAAACATTCTTTGACTTCCGCATAACGCTTTTTCATTGGCAATTTTAAGTTGAAAATACTGGCGTGACACCAGCCATTGATCAACCATTTTGCGATGAGTTGTGCGATGCGACTAGGCTGTTCCACCATATCACACACTAGCCAATCAATGCGGCGGCGTTTCGGGGGCTGAAATTTAAAACCGTCTTCTGCGCAATGTTCGATCCGCCCTGTTTCGTGCAAACTGGCTGCCATTTTGCCGTGATCCACTGCATAAACAAATAAACCACGCTTAACCAGTTGATATGTCCAACCCCCAGGGCAAGCACCAAGATCGACCGCATATTGGTTTTCGTTCAGATATTGGCTTTCTTTTTGTTTCGGAATAAAAGTTAAGATGGCTTCTTCTAATTTCAGGGTAGAACGGCTTGGCGCATCTGCGGGGAATTTAAGCCGTTGAATGCCCATAAAATAAGGGGAATGATTGTGGTTGTAGGAATAGCCCACATAGCACGCGGTGGATTGCAAGAAAAAAACGTGTAAAGTTACCGCACTTTTGTGGCTATCTTTACCTTGTAAAAAGCCGTCTTTTTTCAATGCGTTACGCAACGGCACAGTAAATTTGCGGCAAAATCCCGAAAGCTCTTTGGCTTCGTTAGTATCGGCAGTTTCCACAAATAATTCGGTGCTATTTTTGAGCTTTTTCGCCAATTCACTTTGGCGATATTGCGATAAAATAGGGCTGATACGATCTTCGGGGGAAAGATCTTGCAGTAAATCTGACACCACGATCATTTGGCGAGCAAAAATCAGTTGATCGAAAGGCAATTCTTGCGCAAGGCGATCCGCTTCGCCTGCTTGATAACATTCAAAAATTACATAGCCTGAATTCGGCTCAACACGCGCAAAACCAAACACACCGCGCTCACTGGCTTTATCGGTGATTTCTGCGGCTAATTCTTTTTCAAAACCAATACGGCAATATAAGGCAAGTTTATTCATTATTATTTCTTATTTCTTTAATTATCCATTGGCGGAATGCCAAAATTTGTTCATCATTGGCTTTATCTAATTGATTTACCACATAAAAAGATTTTGGATCTTTTAGCTGGGTTGGGAGTACCACTTGTAAATTCCCTTTATCAATTTCCTGTTGAGCCAGCAGTCGATTAGCAAGCACAATACCTTGTCCGTGTACAGCCGCTTGTAATGCCATAAAAGTATGACTAAAAATCGGCCCGTGCTGAATATCTAGCCCTTTGAGGTGCAGATAATTCGCCATATTCTGCCAGTTATCACGGGTATGAATATGAATCAGCGTATGTTTTTTAAGATCTTCTGCGGAATGTACAGGTTGTTTAGCCAAGAGTTTTGGTGAAGCAAGCAAAAGCAAATTTTCTTCTGCTAATTTTTCCACTTGCAGATTTTCCCACGCACCACGTCCATAGTAAATGGCAATATCAATTTCGCGATTTAGCAAACCTTCATCTTGATCTACTCCTGTTAAACGCACTTCAATATCAGGATAAAGCTCATTAAATCTGCTTAAACGCGGCACAAGCCATTGAATACCAAAGGTTTGTGGTACGCTGATGGCAATATGTTTTTCATTTTTCTGCAGCATTAATTTTTGCGTAACTTCGGACAAACGGCGCAAGATCTCGGTAACTTCTTTAAAATAAATCTGCCCTAACTCAGTTAACACTAACGCACGGTGCTGACGCTTAAATAATTCAATGCCTAAAAAATCTTCTAATAATTTAATTTGATGACTCACTGCGGCTTGGGTAACAAAGAGTTCATCAGCAGCTTTTGTGAAACTTAAATGACGTGCCGCACATTCAAAAGCTTTCAGTGAATTCAAGGGAGGCAAACGTTTATACATAAAATCTTCTCAAATGAAAAATTATCAGTTATACTAACTCACTGATTTATCTATTAGTTTTTTTAATGCAAGGGATAAAAAAATATCCTTTGTTCTCGCCCACGCATCTCACTACAATACGCACATACTTAATGATTGGTAATTCCTTATTGGTTAAGAGTTTCGACTTAAGTATGATGTTGTGTTTGCATAGTTCGGGCAACCGAACGGAGTAACTGGTTAGTTACTCATTTCACTTCCTGTATATTTATTAAACCATTTTGGTTAAGCACCGCTCAATTGGGCGGTGTTTTTTTTATTTCTATGGCCTATTGATCATTTATTTGCGTAAGATCTTAGCATAATTTACGATTTGCCCGAAATAGATTTACTCAATTCCGCTATTCCAACATTTCTCAAAAAAAATTCACACAAAAATTACCGCACTTTTCTCATTGCAAGTTTTTAAGAATGGTGTAAATTAATCCTATTCAGTTGTAACAATATCATAATTAAGGAAACAAAATGGCAATCAAAGATCTTGACTGGCAAAATCTTGGTTTTGGTTATATCAAAACCGATTATCGCTACATCGCATATTGGAAAGATGGAAAATGGTCAAAAGGTGAACTCACCCAAGACAACGTTTTACATATTAGCGAAGGCTCTACCGCATTGCATTATGGTCAGCAATGCTTCGAAGGCTTAAAGGCCTATCGTTGTAAAGACGGTTCAATTAATTTATTCCGTCCAGATCAAAATGCCGAGCGCTTACAAAAAAGCTGTCAACGTTTATTAATGCCTGAAGTGCCAACAGAAATGTTTATTGATGCTTGTAAACAAGTGGTGAAAGCAAACCAAGAATGGCTTGCTCCTTATGGCACTGGTGCAACACTTTACCTACGTCCATTTATGATTGGTGTGGGTGATAACGTGGGCGTAACCCCTGCAACAGAATATATTTTCTCAATTTTCTGTTGTCCTGTTGGCGCCTACTTTAAAGGTGGGTTAAAACCAACTAACTTTATTGTGTCGGAATATGACCGCGCTGCGCCGCACGGTACTGGTGCGGCTAAAGTCGGTGGAAACTACGCAGCTAGCCTTTATCCAGGAAAACTAGCTAAACAGCGTAATTTCAGTGATTGTATTTACCTTGATCCAGCCACTCACACCAAAATTGAAGAAGTGGGTGCGGCAAACTTTTTTGGTATCACAAAAGATAACAAATTTGTTACCCCACTTTCACCATCAATTCTGCCAAGTATTACAAAATATTCCCTACTTTATTTGGCCAAAGAACGCCTTGGTTTAGAAGCCATTGAGGGAGATATTTATATTAATGAGCTGGATCAATTCAAAGAAGCGGGCGCGTGCGGAACAGCTGCCGTAATTACCCCAATCGGTGGTATTCAGTATGGCGATAATTTCCACGTTTTCTATTCTGAAACGGAAGTAGGCGAAATAACCCAAAAACTTTATAACGAGCTTACAGGCATTCAATTCGGTGATATTGAAGCACCTGAAGGTTGGATTGTAAAAGTGGAATAATTTCCCAAATTCAATCAAGACATAATAAAAAAGGGGCATTTGCCCCTTTCGTTTTTATACCAAATTCAACGCCACCATTCGACTTGGTCGGATAACGTTGTTTTTATCCACTTCTGCCACACCAAGAAATTGATTTTCGGCAGAAAACAACCGCACTTGGCCATAGATGCCTTGTGGATTATCAAATTTCACGCGCTGTCCAAAGCCAACGGCTCGGCTTTGTTCGGCATTTAACGCCAACGCAGGCAAGGATTTCACCGCACTGTCCATTGGCAGCAAATGCTGATCT